>NZ_JALDNB010000012.1 GCF_022699665.1 Chryseobacterium aahli
GTACTTGAATAGAACTGTCTGTTGTCGCATCTAAAAGTTTTTGGGATTTAGCACTAAGTGTTTTTCCTTTTACTGCAGTTGCTTTTACTTTTCCGGTTTCATTGTTCATTGTTAACTTCAATTCTCCGCTTACAGATTTTCGAAGTTCTTTCAAAGTTTCTTGTGATTTATTTCCTTTGATGATTACGTCAGTAACTCCACGTCCATCAGGGTCAATAAATTTCATAGGATTGTTCACAGCATAATTATAAGTTGACCATCTGCGGTATTTCTCCGCAAGCGGATCGACCACACCCCATCTTCCAATATCGGGCATATAAAATCTTGCACCATAATCATACATTCCGGTCTCTTGCAACTCCTTTCCGTTGTACTTGTATTGATACGAAAAACCTTATTATCTCCCACACAATACAATCGTGTGGGAGCGAGGGTTTTTACAGATTTGTATTAAATGTTTTTGCGCTCCGAATAAATGTTTGAAGATTTTCAGTTTTTATATTATAGAGCAGTATTTTGTATTTCCCATTTGTATATAATTTCGATACCCTTCCATTATGTGCTTTATAGAGATGATTTTCGTTATATTTTCTTTTATCCCAATACTCTCCAATATATTTTAAAACTTCATTGTGAGTAATATCTTTTAATTCCCAATTCTTAGACGTCTGTACTTCATTTTTATAAGAAGAGTAAATATAAAAGATTTGCTTGTCATTATATTCAAAGAAAAAGTTATTACTAGCTATATTCCAATTAACAATATTTTTAGGTAAAGTTATTGAAAAATGAGTTGTATAATATACATCGTGATCAGCTGAAGTATTAACTTTACTAACATATTTAAGTCTATTCTCATTGCCACTGTAATCAAACACCATAGTATTATTATTTATACTATTTTCTGGCACATCTACATAAGAAGCACAAGAACTAAGCAACAAAGTCAATAAAGCAAAGATTGAATATTTCATAATTATTTATTTACTTTTTCCATGGCTTTTTTAAACATTGAATAATCTATTGTAATAATAGAACCTCCACTATTATAAAATCCTATTGTAGGGGAGTATGTACTTGGAGGCGGTGTTCCTCCTTTCTGACTCAAAGGCAATGATCCAACAACTTCTGTCCATCCCAAAACCATAGATGGCTGATTCCCTTGCATATTTTTAGGATCTGTATCATTGTCTGCCCCCATTGAAGGTGTTGGCGCTCCGTAAGCAACGACTTTACCATCACTGTCATATTCAAGAGGATGTAGATGTGCATCAGAAGCTACAGTATCACCTTTTTCTTTTAAGTCTTTTCGAGCTTCGCTCCATTGCTTTGAACCTAATATTCCTGCTTTTTCACTTGTGATCGTTTTTGATGATTTCTTATTTTGTCCAAATAAAAATCCTTTTTCAGTTCCTGTTTTATCTGTTTTACCAAAAGTATATATATCGTCAATCTGTTTAATCTGATCATTAGTTATCTGATTAACAATATGACCGCTATTAATTGCAGCATCCGTATCAGCTTCCTTTTTACTAGTAGTTAAAACTATTTTCTTATCAGTTTTACCATCTTCGACATGTTTTGTGAGCTGCCCTTTTAAATTATAATAGTCGGTAAGAGGACTTCTTCCATCAGGATCAATATATCTGATCGGGTTATCAAATGCATAATTATAAGGAGACCATCTTCTCATTTTCTCTGCCAACGGATCTACAACCCCCCATCTACCAATATCCGGCATATAAAATCTTGCTCCGTAGTCATACATTCCCGTCACTTGAAGTTCCTTTCCGTTGTACTTATACTGATAAAAACCTCGCAAAATACGAGGTTTTTATCATCTGCCCCACGATACAATCGTGCGGGATTAATTTATTTCCATGTATAAAGACCACAAGTATTATTTGAATATTCAAAATAATCTATGCCAGAAAAACTATTCCATGTTTCTTTACCTTCAACTTCAAAAACCAATTTCTTTTCGTTATAATTATTCTGAATCATCCGAGATAATTCAAAATTATAACTATGATTAAGCATGATTAATTTACTATTTTTAGGATGTTTGCATTTAGTTTTCTGAGAAATAAATACACCTTTTTTATTATTCTTGTATTCGAAATTAATCATATACCATGATTGAGTAGAATCAATATTGGTAACTTTTCCTATAATTTCTTCTGAATGAGTTTGTCCTTTTGACTTACAACATATTATTGTAAATAACAGGCAAAATAATATTATATAGCTGTAGCTTTTCATTATTACTTACGTTTTAAAGTTTTATAATTTCCAATTTCCTTAACGGCTTTAGTATTTACATTTTGAATTCTATAAGAATCAGTATATTCAATATACTTACTAGAACCAGCACTATAATTTGGAGATTTTATTGAAGTCCAATTTGGATTTGGATCGATGTTTCTTGGATCAAGCCTATTCGCTTCTTTATGTGAATAATTATAACCTTTACTGTTATTTTCCTCAGAAGTGGCTGCTGGAGCATTTGGAAAACATTCTGCCATAACAATTGCCTCTAGTGTTTCATGTAAAATTCCATAACCTGTTTTAGATCCATAATAAGCCTGATCAAGATTCCCCAACATTTCTGGATTGACTACATTTGTTGCAGTCGTTATTCCTGTCGAGGGATCTGTTTTAGACCCTCTGGATGCTCCACCTACATATTTACTATTATCTTCATCAATACGCATATCAGAATCAGTTTCAATTTTAGCAACAATAGCTGTGTTAGTAGTTGCGTCTAATAACTTACTTGCTCCTTCAGATAAAGTAACTCCCTCCACAGCGGTTGCAGTAACTTTACCTTTTTTGTCCATAGATAGTGTTAATTGCCCATCTACTGCTGATTGCATTTGATTCAATGCTTCTTGTGCCCCACTTCCTTTTATGATAACATCTTTTGTTTCTCTTCCATCAGGATCGATAAAACGTATAGGATT
This sequence comes from Chryseobacterium aahli, assembly GCF_022699665.1. Classification (GTDB taxonomy): domain Bacteria; phylum Bacteroidota; class Bacteroidia; order Flavobacteriales; family Weeksellaceae; genus Chryseobacterium; species Chryseobacterium aahli. The sequence continues at coordinate 2,964 of NZ_JALDNB010000012.1, forward strand.
GTTGAAAGCATAATTATAAGGACTATGACGGGTCATCTTCTCCGCCAACGGATCCACAACACCCCATCTTCCAATATCCGGCATATAAAATCTTGCCCCATAATCATACATTCCGGTCTCTTGGAGTTCCTTTCCGTTGTACTTATACTGATAACTTGGGTTTCCAGCTAAAGCATTGTATCCTTCGTGCTTCAACCCAAAAGGATAATAGTTATTTTCTTCAAGAACTTCTATGCTGCTGCCATTGCTCTGGTAGCTTAATCTCACATTTCCCAAGTGGTCACTATAATTGTAAATATACTTATTTTTTTCAAAATCAAAATAACCTTCGGCAGTGGGTGAAAATTTTAAAGAAACGGTTGCATTTGGGTTTGCAAAAGTCGCATTTCCTTCATACTGAAAACTATCAAGATATTCTGTCGTTTTAATGGCAAGATAGAGATTGATCCCATCTTTATAACTATATTGCTTTCTTAACTTTATACCATCTGCACGATATATGTATACGCTATTCACAAATCTTGCTCCACCTCTGCTTGGTATTGATTGATTAAATTTAATATATTTAGGAAGATTTAAAAAGTTATAATCAATTTGCAAAATTCCTTTATCTAAATGATTAATCATGTTCCCATTGAGATCATAATTAATTGTGTTTCCTGACGTATCAGGATATCCGAAGTAATTGGTTGAGGTATCTGTAACGCTACTGAGTCTATTACTTTGATTATTATTTTCATATGCATAAGTAAGATTATCAATCTGCATTGCTGAACCTGTAGTAGTATTTTTTGAGTTTCGGTAGAGATGTTTGATATTTCCATTAAAATCATATTCAATAGATTCTCCAAAATGATTATCCTGTGGTACTGTTCCAAAAGGTTCGGAATAATAACCAAAAACCAATCTGTTTAAACTATCATAGTAATAAGAATATCTCCGGTGCATCTGCTGTTGCAACGTATGCGGTTAATGGTTTTCCGAACCCATTATCTTCTTTTTTACCGTTCTTATAAGCAATGTTTTTTGCTAAAACAATATCTCTTTTACTAAATTTATTTGTACTACTATATTCTTTTCCTCCATCCATTATTTGCATATCTATTTCTCCTCCATGTGTATGTCCGTCAGCAACAATTTCACCTAGTTTTGATGCTTCAGCAATATCTTCTGGTTTATATTCTTTTGTCATGCCGGGTGAACCAACTTCTGGTACAGTATAACTATAAAAAGTTTCTCCGTTTGCATCTGTGGATTTGTAAAAAAATGTAGAAAGTTCTAAATTATAATTAATGGAAAGACCATTATACAGTTTTCCAAAATCACGTGCTGCATCTCTTAAGGTTTTGAAAGGATCTTTAGGATCCATCACCTGCATTCCATCCGGATCAATGAAACGGATAGGATTATTTACAGCATAAGCATACGTAGAATGTCTTCTGTACTTCTCCGCCAACGGATCTATTACGCCCCATCTACCGATATCCGGCATATAAAATCTTGCACCATAATCATACATTCCGGTCTCTTGAAGTTCTTTACCGTTGTACTTATATTGATAAGCATTCTACCTTTACACTTTACGAGATTACTTAAATATTATTCTGTAAGATTTAAATTTTCACATATTGGAAAAAGAATAGGATAAAATTGGTTTTGATTATTTTTAAAATAACTTTTTTCTTCAGAATTTTTTGTTCTGTTATCATATTCCTTTAATGTTGTAAAGCCAAAATAAAAATACGTGATATTTTTTGGAAGTTTAAAAATTGTATATTTATTCTTTAAAGTAGATATGCGAGATAATTCTGCACAACTTCCTAATAATTTTTTTTTCTCATTTGGAAAAACACCTTGAAACAAAGTATTATCATTAAATAAAAACATTTTTCCTTCTAAAATTAATTTGTCGATATTAATATTGCTGGAAATATTCTTTTCTGAAGTAAGAAACAATTCATAACTTCCTTTTACTGCAACAACTACAGCATTATCAATTTTCACTTTGTCCTGAACTAAATAAAATGTTTTTATCTCTTGAGACTTAATCAATAAAATATTACATATAAGTAGAAAGAAACTAATTGGCAGCCTTAACCTTACCATTTCTAAATTTCTCATAATCTTGATCTGTTTTTAAGTTATTATTCCGTATATGTATTGTAGCTTTAGGTTGAGTTGAATTTGAATTATTAGGATTATCAGGACTACCTCCAATAGCATCTAAAATTTCTTTTACATGATTTGAAGTAACCTCAGTAGAGTCTGAATTCCCCATTATATCTTCATATTTATGACTTACACCTAATGTATGACCGACTTCATGACCTCCTGTGCCCGTTGAAGGGTCTGATTCAGAATCTTTTACCCTTACGTATTTACTTAATCCTGCTACTCCCTTTATTCCTTCATTAAAACTGTCGTCTGGTGCCGTTCTATAAGAGTTACCCTCGCCAGATGAATCATTCCAAACAGAACTTTCAACAACTTGCTTGACTGTTTGACCTTTTTCGGGAGTTACTTCAGATGTTTTTAATTGAAAGTTTATTTTCAAGGAAATTTTGTTTCCATTAGCATCTTTATATGAATAATTATATTTACCACTTTTATCATTCCAAAGTTGTATAGCTCCATTTGCTGATTTCATATCACCTTTGACAGCGTAATATGTAGCTTTTATCGTAATAGTACCTGCTTTTAAGTCTACATAAACCCCATAATCTCTACCATCATAATCAACAAATATTGCAGGGTTATTTCCAACATAAGTATATGGAGACATTCTTGTATATTTCTCTGCCAATGGATCAACCACACCCCATCTACCAATATCCGGCATATAGAACCTTGCGCCATAATCATACATTCCGGTCTCTTGGAGTTCTTTTCCGTTGTACTTATATTGATATGCATTATTAAAACTATAAAACATCATATTCATATGCATCATTCCAAAGGGATAGTAGTCGGTGACCTCTTCTATATCCCCCATTATTATTCCCGGCATACACGGTTGGTCAGGAGGTGAATTATCACAATTCTTAATACCGTCTCCTTTAACGATTCCATCACCATCAGAATCACTATAGTTCAATCTTACGTTACCTAGGTGATCTGTATAATTATAATAGTATCTAGCTCTTAATGCATCGTAAAAGCCTTCTGATGTTGGAATAACGCTTAACTTCATTCCATTATTTGCTACATTTCCATACGGATCTACCCAATATCTATATTGAAACCCATCTAAATAATTCGTTTCTAAAGTACCAAAGAGCTTCTTCACTTTAACTCCGTCTGCACGGTAAGTATAATTGGTTACCTGTCCGTTCTGAGTAATCTGCTTGGGTAAATTTAAATAATTATATTGTATTGACGAAATACCCTTGTCTACAAATGAGGTCATATTTCCATTTAGGTCGTATCCTATATCTGTAGGTGTAGCTTTATAAGGATAGCCATATGCTGTGGTAACGGCATCAGTTATTTTCTGCAAACGGTTGCTTTTATTATTGTTTTCGTACTGATAGGAAAGATTATCAATGAGCATAGCGGTAGTTCCGAATCTATGAGCGGTCCTCTTCATAGTCTTTATATTCCCGTTGAGATCATAGGTAACTTTCTCGTAATATTCTCTTAGTGAAGGATTGGTTTCGTCTTGATAAAATCCTGCTGACAGTCTGTTTAGACCATCATACACGTATCCATATCTTTTTAGAGGATCATTTTCATTACCAATTCTCCAATCCACTTCTGCAATATTCCCATTGTATCTTGGAAGAACTTGTAAAGCTGTATCAGATGTATCTGGAGTTTGCAGACCTTCCACCTGATTATATTTGATTTTATAACCAAATAAGTCAGCCCCAAGATTATTGGGATCGTTGATGTGCGTCATCCAACCTCTGATATTGTATTGGTAATTTTGTTTTCCTAAATTTTATAAACTTACTGTTTTCACCAACACATCTGAAACACCTATAGAAAGTAGACTGCATTTGAATAGTTAAATTTCTTTCAAAAATAAAAAGAGTAACAATTTAGTTACTCTTTTTAATGGTTTTTATTAATTATTTTTTTCTAAACATCGATTAATAAAGGAAACCAACACTTCTGATACATTACCTCGATTTTTATACAAGAAAATTACTTGCAATTTAAATCGTTTTTCATTTCTCTGGGCATTGCAATAGATGTAGTTTCTTTTTTATAAATCAACAAATTATCTTTGCAGAAGTAATAACTCGTACCTTTTTTTTTGTCATCAGTTAGATATCCCATATCCTCAGTAAAAGCTTTTACAGAGTCAATAACTTTATATTCAGACAGTTTTTTTATAATATTTGGATCTCTGCCTTTCTCATCATCATACCAGCAAAACAATCTGCCTTTATACTCAATATATTGATCCTTAATCCTACCTTCAGGAGAGCCATTAACAACATATATTTTATTAATATTGCCAATAATGCTTACTCCCACAATTCCAGAATTATACTCTTTAGAATAAAGATTGAAAACTTTATCTTTTTTCACCAAATAAGATGTATTATAAAAATCTATTATTGCATTTTTGATAGCAATTTCATTATTGCCATTTTGAGATAATTCTTTTTTCCAAGTCGAGCAACTTGAAATCATTAAACTAAAGAAAATTAGTAAACTGTATTTTTTCATTTTAATAATTTGTATAATCAATTCGTTGTACTTTATTGGAATTAGCTTCTCTTGTTAGAATTAAAAATTTATAAAACTCTTTTCTATAATTAGATTTAGTTTCAAGGTCTTGACGAGATGGGTTTTCTATATCTGTTCTACTGTATCCTATTGTTGGATGAGTATGAAAACTGGTATTCTGGAAATATCCGTCAAACATTGGAGCTCCAATTCTACACCAATATAATGAGCTAACAGAACTACCATTCGTATTATTTTTATATTTTTCTAAATAAACCTTACTAATTGCTCCATTTTCACTAGCATCTTTTGAAAGATATGCACCAGCTAATTCTACACCGACATAATCAGAGAGTGCAACGACAAAATCTTCTGCTTGTTCTAAAGTGGCTTGATTTTTTCCGCCAACATCAATAATTTGATCGTTTTCTTTAAAATTTTGACCATTTTTCAAAATCCCTTTTGCAATATTGTCAACTTCAACTTTTGCTTCCCCTTTTTTATTAATTTTCACAATTCTGTCAGGTCGGTCATTCGTTTCTCCTACTTGTCTTACTTCTCCTGTTTTTTTATTAAATGTAAAATCGGTTAAAGGCATACTATTCCTATAATTCATAAACGCCTGTTGAGCAGCAGATCCCGTAAGAGGTGCTCTTCCGTCCGGATCAATGAAACGAATAGGATTATTAAAAGCATAATTATAAGGACTGTGACGAGTCATCTTTTCTGCTAATGGGTCTATTGTTCCCCAACGAATTACATCCGGCATATAAAATCTGGCACCGTAATCATACATTCCGGTCTCTTGCAATTCTTTGCCATTATATTTCATCTTAAAAGCGTTTCTACTGTTTGCCTGTGCAATATGATCGAAAAGCATCCCAAAAGGATAGTAGGTATTGTTGGCAACAATCTCTCCGGGAATAAAATAGTCAATACAATTTCCGTCATAACATTCCTTGATTCTCTCATCCCTGCCTTTTATGCTACCATTATGATCAGAATCTGCATAACTTATTCTCACATTTCCTAAGTGATCAACATAATTGTACACGTACAAATTCAGCAAAGCATCATAATAACCTTCAGATGTCGGAAGAAATCTCAACTTCATTGCTGCAACAGATGTCAATCCCGATTCGTCTTCCCCAGGCTGAGTGTATTTGTACTGGAAACCATCCAGATAATTAGTTTCTACAGTTCCATAGAGCTTCTTCATTTTTACTCCGTCTGCACGGTAAGTATAATTTGTTACCTGTCCGTTCTGAGTAATCTGCTTGGGTAAATTTAAATAATTATATTGAATTGATGAAATACCTTTATCATTAAAAGTCGTTGTATTGCCGTTTTCGTCATACCCAATATCTGACGGAATGTTTATGTAAGGATAACCCAAAGAAGTTTGGTTGCTTTCCGTAATACTTTTCAGTCTGTTGCTTAGGTTATTGTTTTGATACTCATAAGAAAGCTCATCAATTACCAAAGCTGTAGCACCCATTCTTTGAGCAGATCTTTTCATGCTCATGATGTTTCCATTGAGGTCGTATGTTGCTTTCTCGTAATATTCTCTTAGTGAAGGATTGGTTTCGTCTTGATAAAATCCTGCCGACAAACGGTTCAGATTATCGTAAACATACCCATATCTTTTCAGTGGCTCATTTTCCTGTGTAGAAGTCTTCCAGTCGATTTCTGCAATATTACCATTAAAACGAGGTTTTACCTGCAATGCAGTATCTGAAGTGTCTGGAATTACTAAACCTTCCACCTGATTGTATTTAATTTTATAACCAAATAAGTCAGTCCCAAGATTATTAGGATCATTGATCTGCGTCATCCAACCTTTGATATTGTATTGGTAATCAACCGTCTGAAGACCGTTTCCTACAATCTTACCGCCTACTTTCTTTGTTTTAAGCTGGGACAGCTCATTATATTCATTCTGAGCCAGAATTTCTTCCGTATTGTTGTCTATCTTGTGTTTATGAACTTTTAACCTGTTTTGATGGTCGTAGGTAAAAGTTTCGGTAATCACTTTTTCGGTGTCGTTGGCTAATCTTTTATGATACGTTTTGGTCTGCAAAACTGTTCCTGCAAAATCAAGTTCAGATTCGGTTTTGGTGTAGCCTCCAAGATGATTGATGGCGTAACTTCCGACAGTTCTTCCTTTGGTATCGTAGTAGGAGTAGCTTTTCGTCCAGTTATCATCTTCAATATTCTTTACCAAAGTCATTACCGGAAGGCTCTTGGTGCTTTTCCCCAATGTCGCTGCATTATCCGTTAAGATCGTTTTCCCGTAGATCGTGGAAGGAAAAGAAGGATTGAAGCTGTATGCAGGATAACTGTCATAGTAATTGACACTCAGGATTTTCATGCTTCCTGTAGGAAATGCATTTTTGGTGTAAAACACGTCCATCCCGTTCAGGTTAAATGATGTTTCACTTCTCACCTCATTGTTCCCCGGATTAGCCGTCATGTTGTTTATAGCGGTCTGCATTGCCGTTCTGGTCGCTGTATTGGAAAAGAAACCGGTATAGACCACTCTTCCAAATGAGTCATATTTGGTAAACATCCAACCTTTGGCGGCAAAATTATTTGTGGTTGTTCTCAGATTCGCATCCTGAGTCAGCACCAAACGATCCTGTTTATCATACACCATATATTCCCATCCTTTTCCGGGAAGTTTCTTTTCTGCCAATCTGCTGTCTCCATCATATCGGTATTGATAACAGAGATTATCCAGAGCAGTCTGGTTTACAGCTCCCACTGATGCTAAAGGGGGAATTACATAAGCTAACTGATTAAATTCATTGTAAACATAGTAAGTATCAACATTATTGCCTCCGTCATTTTTCCTCACCAGTAAAGTCTGGCCTTCTCCATTTTTAAACTCGATGGTTTTGTTGCCGTCTTCATCAATTACTGTATTTTTAAATAATTTATTAGCCTCGTAATTAACAGTCTGGCTGAGGACAGAATGGGTAGCTCCATTCACCGATGTAGTCGTTGTGGTATATTTTTTAACGGCATCTGCAACGCTGTTGGCATCATACTCAAACTTTACGGGTTTGTCGTTCCATGCATTTCCTACCTGCTTTTGTTCGAAAACTCTGTTTAAGGGCGAGCTTTCGAGAAGCTTTTCAGCATATATTTTCTCTGAGCCATAGATTGCAGGCTGTATTGCATTGGCAAGCGGATCGGGAACAATCGCCCCATTCATCGTTCCGGATTGAGGAACGGGAAGATAATCTTTTACCTGTCTTCCGTATTGATCGTACTCTATGTGGGAGACAACATCTTTTCCTTGTGGTGAGGCTTTTACACTGACCACTTGTTTCGGTCTTCCGAGACCGTCCAGATACTGAACGGTTTGTATTTGTTTTGCTGTGGAGCTTGATGTAGTTACAGGTTCAAGGTAAACCCTTGTCTGTATATAATTTTCTGTATTCGTTGCCTGTGCATGGGATAAACCTGCTACAAACAACATACTGATGGGGATAATAAGTTTTTTCATTGTGTTTTTATGACCAAAAATATATTTTCAGAATAGCATTAAGCATCAAAACATTTTTACTAAAACAGATTGTCTTTCTGTTCAGTCTTTTTAAATGTGTTCTGATACTCAGGTTTTTTCTTTCAATAGAATTAGTTCCAAATCTTTTGGTCTGATGAATTTCTTTTGGAATTAAGTATTGATAATTTCTGAGTTTATCGGTATGAATTTTTTCAGGATTTGAATGGAGTAAAGTCTTGATAACCACATTTAAAGTTTCATTGGATCTTTTTCCTAAATTAAAACATATTACATTTTTGCTGTCTTTTTCTAAGGCATAAACAAGCCATATTATTTGTTTTTTATTTCCGATGTATGTTCTTAATTCGTCAACCTCATATGTTTTGTTAGAATTACCTGAAGGTGGTCGTATGCAATCCGAAATATTAATTATCCTTTTGAGAAGAGTAGTAGTTGATATTCTTAAAAATCTCGCAATGCTTCTTATTCCCATCCCTTCTTTCGTTAAACGAATGATTTTTATATCAATATTTTTTCTGTATGCTTGGTAAGAATACTTTAAAACGCTGGTTTTTCTGCATGAGGTACATTGAAATCTTTGTTTACCGTTTTTTGTTTTTCCAAACTTTATAAACTTATTTTTTTCACCAACACATCTGGAACACATATAGAAAGTAGACTGCATTTGAGAGAGTAAATTTCTTTCAAAAATAAAAAGAGTAACTAAATTGTTACTCTTTTTTAAGGTTTTTAAGAGTGATATTTTCTTAAACATCCATCAATAAAGGAAACCAACACTTCTGATACATTACCAGGGGTTTATGGGTAGGAGTTATATTTATAGTCTTTAAGAACTAAAATCCCAAAATATTTCCATTCAAATTCATCTTGAAAATTAATCTTTAAAATTAAATCTTCTTTTGTTTTTGAAAGAACTTCAATAGAATTGATAATTCTATGATGTGAAGGATATCCTCCAAATGGAGATTTTGCAATAAAGACGTCTTCGCTTTGTCGTTGTAAACTAAACTCATCAAATATTCCTAACTTAATATTTTTTTGGATATCGAAATTATCAGGTTGTAAACTAATCATTTTTTGAAAAGCTCTAATTGTATCATTATATTTATACAAAACTTCTTTGTCTGAATCATACTTCAAATATTCATATTTCATTTTTGATGTATCCTCTCTAAACCGATCAAAGATTCCAATATTAACTTTTTCATTATTTACTATTGCTGATTTATAGGTTACAACAATTGGTTTGTAGATTTCTAAAATCTGTCCTTCAGCCATATTTGATAAAAATATTATTGCTAAAAAAACTATATTTTTAATTACTTCCAATCTTATTATCTTTTCTTTTATCATTTTCTCTTAAGTTTATAAGTTGCTTTTTGATTATTTCTGCAGGAGAGCCGGGGGTTCGTTTTCCTTCGAGTTTAAAGTAGGTTGACCCATAATTTATATGGTCTTCTTCGGCACTCGCATCAAGACGATCCTCTATATGAGCTTTTATTTCATGATAAACTGCTTCTGCCAAATCATAATTGTCATATTTTACAGAATTAGATTCTCCATCAACATCAACTGTTGTATTATAACCTTCATTATTACCATCTTTTTTAAAGAAATTTTCATTTAAAGATATTAAATGTATTTTTTTTCCATTGGATTGAGATACATCTAAATCATTGAATTCAGCAGAATTTTTAAACGTAGGATTATCTTTAGAAATGATCACTTTATTAGTACTTAATTTTACAAATCCTTTTGATTTTGCATCACTAATCGTTTCGGCAACAGTCTGAGAATTAACACCAAAATCTTTCGAATTAATATATATATCATCGGTCTTACTGTTACCGTACTTATCCCATAACTTTTTTCCTTCCGGAGTCTTATACATTGTTTCTTTAGATGCTTTAAAAGCTCCATTAGCAGTTAGTATAAATATGTCTGTTGCCTGCCTTCCATCCGGATCAATAAACCTAATTGGATTATTAAAAGCATAATTATATGGCGACCATCTTCTCATCTTCTCCGCCAACGGATCAACAACACCCCATCTTCCAATATCGGGCATATAAAATCTTGCGCCGTAATCATACATCCCAGACTCCTGAAGTTCCTTGCCGTTGTACTTATACTGATAACTAAGATTTCCGGCAAGAGGATTATACCCTTCATGCTTCAACCCAAAAGGGTAATAGTTGTTTTCTTCAAGAACTTCTATGCTGCTGCCATTACTTTGGTAGCTTAATCTTGTATTTCCTAAATGATCAGTATAGTTGTAAATATACTTATTTTTTACAAAATCAAAATAACCTTCTGAGGTGGCCATAAAGTTTAATTGAAAATTGTAGGAAGGTATTCCTGATAAAGGAGTGTAATCATATTCATACTGAAAACCATCAAGGTAATCAGTTGTTTTTGTTGCCATTTGAAGATTTGTACTATCCTTATAATCATGTACTTTTCGAAGTTTGGTTCCATCTGCACGGTATATATGTGTTGTATTTACATATCTGTCTCCTTTTCTGCTGGGAATAAAATCATTAAACTTAATATAGTTCGATAAATTTAGATAATTATAATTTATCTGCAGGATTCCTTTATCTTCATGAGCAGTCATATTGCCGTTAAGGTCATACGGTATGGTGATACCTGAAGTATCAGGATAGCCATTGTATTGACCTGATAGATCCGTCACACTATTTAATCTGTTCCCTATATAATTATAATCAAGATTGTCAATCGTCATTGTCGTGGCACTTCCGGGTAATATTCCTTCCGACCTTTTAAGGGTTTTAATATTTCCGTTCAGATCATATGTCATTTTTTCGAAATATTCCTTAGCTGCAGGATTTATTTCATTCTGATAAAACCCTGCCTTTAGTCTGTTTAAACCATCATAAACATATCCATAGCGTCTTAGATTGTCATTAGGATTTGTGGCAGTCTTCCAGTCTACCTCTGCAATATTCCCGTTGAATTTCGGAAGCACTTTTAATGTTCCGTCTAAAGCATCGGGAGTTTCTAAGCCTTCTCTTTCATTATATTTTATTTTATAACCAAAAAGATCGCTTCCCAGATTATTGGGATCGTTGATGTGCGTCATCCAACCTCTGATATTGTATTGGTAATCGACAGTCTGAAGACCGTTTCCTACAATTTTCCCTCCCACTTTCTTTGTTTTAAGCTGGGACAGCTCATTATATTCATTCTGAGCCAGAATTTCTTCCATATTGTTGTCGATTTTATGCTTGTGCGTCAGCAGTCGGTTTTGGTGGTCGTAAGAAAAAGTTTCGGTAATCACTTTTTCGGTATCGGTGGCTAATCTTTTATGATACGTTTTGGTCTGCAAAACTGCTCCTGCAAAATCCAGCTCAGATTCGGTTTTGGTGTAGCCTCCGAGATGATTGATGGCGTAACTTCCGACGGGTCTTCCTTTGGTATCGTAGTAGGAGTAGCTTTTCGTCCAGTTATCATCTTCTATGTTCTTTACCAAAGTCATTACCGGAAGGCTCTTGGTACTTTTTCCCAGTGTGGCGGCATTATCGGTTAAGATCGTTTTCCCGTAAATTGTTGAAGGAAAAGCAGGATTGAAGCTGTAAGAAGGGTAGGTGTCATAATAGTTAACAGACAACACAGTCTCGATATTAGCAAAATAACCGTTGCTGTAATAAATCTGCATTCCGTTTTTCGTAAAACCGGATGCATGCCTTGATTCGGTAATCACCAAATTTCCTGCCTGATTCTGCATACTTTCTCTGATTCCTCCAGCAATGATTCCGGTATAAATTACTCTTCCAAACTGATCGTATTTTGTAATGAGCCATTTACCCTGTTGATTTAAGTTGGCATCCTGTGTTAAAACAAGCCGGTCTGCTTTATCATACACCATATATTCCCATCCTTTTCCGGGAAGTTTTTTTTCTACCAATCTGCTATCACCGTCATATTTGTATTGGTAGCAGAGATTGTTTAAGGTAGTTGTATCTACAGAGTGGGCAGCAACTGCTAAAGGCGGAATGACGTAAGCGAGCTGGTTGTAATCATTATAGATATAGAACGTATCGGCACTCGTTGTTGCGTCCAGCATTATTCTTACAAGCAAGATTTGACCCTGACCGTTCTTGAACTCAATGGTCTTGTTTCCGTCTTCGTCAGTCACCGTGGTTTTGTACAACTGGTTGGCTGCATAATTTCCGGATATGCTGATTGATGATTCAAAAGTTGAATAATTAAATGCAGCGGTATATTTTCTTACTTCTCCGTCTGCATTGGCACTGTATTCAAACTTTACGGGTTTGTCGTTCCATGCATTTCCGACGTGCTTCTGTTCGAAAACTCTGTTTAAGGGCGAGCTTTCGAAAAGCTTTTCAGAATATATTTTCTCTGAGCCATAGATTGCAGGCTGTGTTGCATTGGCAAGCGGATCGGGAATAATTCCGCCATTCATCGTTCCGGATTGAGGAACGGGAAGATAATCTTTTACCTGCCTTCCGTATTGATCGTACTCTATGTGGGAGACAACATCTTTTCCTTGTGGTGAAGCTTTTACACTGACCACCTGCTTCGGTCTTCCCAAACCGTCCAAATACTGAACGGTCTGTATTTGTTTTGCTGTGGAACTACTTGTGCTAACAGGTTCAAGGTAAACTCTTATCTGTATATAATTTTCTGTATTCGTTGCCTGTGCATGGGATAAACCCACTACAAACAACATACTGATGGGGATAATAAGTTTTTTCATTGTGTTTTTATGGTTTGTAGTTGTACGTGTTTTCCTTTAATATCTTTCCTTCTTCATCAATAACTTTTTCCAGTCTGCCGGCAGAATCATATTTGTAGATTTCTCTAATTCCTGATGGTGGCGTAAGGGTCGTCACCCCAATCAAAGGATCATACGTAATGGTTGCCATCTGGAAACTTTTAAAGTTGACATCATTTCTAAGGGCATCCAAAGCAGCAATCAGACTGCTCTCGGTTGCAGGATTTGCAGCATCAGAGTTGGATGCATTAATGATGGCAGTAATCAGAGAATTGTTTTTGATGTTGTCATACAATGCACCTTCTATTTTAGCAATGGGCTGCGTTTTATGATACCCCCAAATGATCGAAGTGGGTTTGCCATCCTTTGTCGTGTATTGCAATACATTCCCCTTATCATCATATTGATCGTAGATCAATTCGGTTTTCAGAGGATTATTGGCTTGAGATTCTTTTATCAATTTTGGTAAATACGATACATTATCAGACCAGGTGTTAGAATAATCTATTTCTTTGGTATTGAGCAGAATATCATTTTTGAATGTTTCTATTTTTTTGATCTCAGAAATACGGTTTTGAGAATAACCCGAGTTGTTCCCGATGTCATAGTAGAACTTTTTTTTGATGTTACTTCCATCACTCGTGGTAACCCCATGTTGGGCTATCTTCTTATTGGTGTTATTATATTCAAAAGTTTCATTTTGCTCCATCATTTTTTGAGTAGCCCCTTCATAAAAATAATTTCTGGTAGTTTTATTGGTGAGTTTTGCCCAACCGTATGCGGATATTAACGGATAAAAATCGATATCATTAACAGGAGAAGTTCCTAATAAATGAGATTTAGAAAAAGAGTCACAAGAAAAAGAATTACCACATTCCAAAATTTCAGTTTGTGCCATCTGCTGTGCTGCAAGATATCCCTGAAAACTATGGTTGGGTTTCAATCTTCCCTGAAACAGCATTCCGTCTGGCCTATTGAATCTGTACCCATATGTTTTTTCATAATTTTCAAACGAATAGGTATTGAGAGTTTCATTAAGCAGTCTGCCAGACTCATTTTTTATTCTTTCTTCTAACAAAAGTCCTCTTTTGTAATCAATGTTTTTAGAAGGCAAATAGGGTTTGGTATATGTAATTAATTCTGTTTCAGGATAATCAATAGGAGATGAGAAAACCTGTTCTGTAGATCCTAATCCGGTTTCTATGATTCTGACGTTTTTATATCCTACACTGCTTCCCTGTGTAAATACCTGTTCCTGGTTTGATATAACAAATTTTGATAAGTACTGGTAATCTTGACTATTAATTTGATATGAAGAATAGGGAGGTAATTCGCACTTTGTTCCTAATTGTTTTACAAATCTATATTCTTCGAACTTTGGCTTTCCAAAAACAAGAGATCCACTGCTTTTAAAACGATCAGAATGGAGATTGTAATGATATATTTTTTCTTTATTTGGGTTGATATTTTGATTAGGTACCTCATAGTAATCTTGAGGTATCTCACCATTAAAATATCCAATTTTTTTAATTCTGTTTCCACCTCCATACAGAAATTTATTATTTTGATTGAAACTGTGATAGTTTACGGTCATATTATCCGTATCAGTATAATTTAACTCAAAATTAAGTCTTGTAAGTACATATTGAGTATTGGGCTCCAGAATAAATTCTTTACAGCAATTAGCTTCGGGCAGTATACAATGTATCGACCCGATAGGTATATTTTGTCCATTTACAATTTTAGAAATATGGAATGTTCTTGTCCAATTAGAATTATTATCCAAAACAATACTTGGATACACTATTATTTTTCTCTTTTCAGTTGAGATAGGTATACTATGTGTGCTTGAACTATTCGTAAAATAGTAGGGTACAGTTTCTATAAAAGTACTGTTGTCAGGATTCTCGGCAAAATCATTAATAGGCTCATTACCTGTAAAAGAATACTGATTTGTTTCAAAAAGAAAGACTGCAGATCCTCTGGTAGGATATTTAATCCTTTGTAATACATCATAAGTACTTACATGAGGTGATGCCTCCCTCATGTAAGTGATATCTTGTGCATTACAATTATCCGAATTAAAGGTGTTAAAATAGCCCCAGAAATCTCTGCCAAATACAGAAGGATTACCGGAAGAGCTGCTTCTTTTATAGTAAAATTCATGTTTTTCTGTGCCGCTTTGATTAGGATAACTCTTAACAATTGACTTCAAAAACATTCTTTTGACAATAATTTGATTATAATCATAATCTAATGTAAACTTTGATACAAGAGATTGGTTGATGTTTTTTAATTTGATCTCCTTTAAGAATGGAGTACTTGCGTTTGTAGAGTAGTCATCTCGACCCGTGAGGTATGTAAAATCAATGATTGCTTTGTCAGCTATAGTGATCGTTTTAATTTTTTTTGTTGTAACAATATTATTATTGCTTACTGTTGATTCCATAGGTGGAATTTCATTCCAGCAGTTAGCATATTTCATTGCATTCATGCCAGCATCGTCATATTCATTTCGGGTTTTATTGTATTGCAGATTATTTTCTTTAAAAACTGTGTCATCGTATGAAATGTCAAAAACCGTTTTATTATTAGAATCAATCACTTTAGTTAGATGAAATGAACTTCTAAAGGCTTTGTCATCACTATGTGTATTGGAACTCACGTAATTATTGTTTTGAATCGTTAGATGCAACCCGTCTGATGATTTTGCAGTAGTTTCATAAACATCAAAAATGTACTTGTATCCTTTTTCATCAAATATTGTAAAACCTGTCGGTGTATAGGGCTGATTATAGTACGTTTCAAAATTAGTCTGAATATGTAAACGGTAATCATTCAGAGGCTCAACAATTAATTGGTTATCTATCCTTTTCAAATAAAAACTACCGGTATTACCCATAAAATTAAATTGCCAAAGATCATGTTCTGTATCATACTTTCCGTTTTCTACAGTTTCCCAGTAATATTCGTTAGCAATATTTGGATTGTTTTGTTCAAAATTTACCGGATTTTGAATCCATTGGTAATAGATATTATTATGATTGTTAACAGTTGTATGATACATTCCAACTTTACCACTTTGATTTGTTCCCGCCATGACCAATTCTTCATCGGGTAACCCTCTCACAGTCCTGGATACAGTTCCTCCCGCAAAAACACTCCATCCCAATCCCACATCTCCGGCAACATTATCAGCTTTCACATTTCCTGGATGATATTTTAATGAAATATCTAGTTCGATATCTTTTGAATGTGTAGAAAGTTTGTATAAAGGGATGCTGATATCAGGAGTTCCTGTATAACCACTCACGGGTATTTCCTCAAATTTCATCAGTGAACTTACAGAAGGAGATGGCGGTACTATTTTAGGTAATTCATTAGATATTTCCGGATTTGCAGATTGCGCAAAAACCAGATAAAAACTATTTAATAATAATATGATGCATAATTTTCTCATAATCTATTTTTTAATCAATTTAGCATTTGCTGTTTTATTCGTATCCGTTTTTATCGTCACCAGATACGCTCCCTGAATCAGATTCTGAGTATTAATCTTAGTCACTTTATTCTTGGTTTTCAGGCTTTGAAGCTGTCTTCCCCCCATATCATATAACGTAATATCAGCTTCCTTAAAATCAAAACCGATCTCCGCATAACAATAATCAGAGACAGGATTCGGATAAATCTTAATATCCAGTTTTTCAATCAGCTGATCCAACTGCTTATCTCCAAGCTTCACAATCTTCCAGTTCTCTTTTCCTAATTCCTCAGCACTTGTTCCTGCCAGAATGATAGAACCGTCTCTGTTTAATTTAATATCAGATAACCTTTCCTCCTTTTTTCTTGATTCACCTTTCACATGCTTTCTCCACTGTTCATTACCATCCTGATTCAAATAAAGCATCCAAAATGTTTCATCATCTGCTTCTATTCTTCCTTCCGCCTGCGTGTAACCACCCAATAAAATCCCTTTTGAGTTCTTATCGTCTCCTGTTTTTACCACATTCATGCCCATCAGAACATCTCTGTTCTTAAAGTTGTAAGACTTTTGCCACAACTCTTCACCTCTATCGTTCAATGAGATCAACCATATATCAGTACCTTCTTCAATGCTCACAGATTTATTTCCCGATCTTTCAGATCTCGATTCTCCGCCAACAATAAATCCTGTAGAAGTCATCGCCAGAGTTCTTAAATGATCATCTCCTTTACCACCGAAGTTTTTTTCCCATTCTACTTTTCCGTCTTTGCTCAGCTTCACCACCCAAAAATCACCTTCACCGAAATTTTCTGTTTTTTTTGATCCACCTGCATTACTTCTTGAATAAATTCCGAGCAATGCTCCTCCGTCAACTGTAGGAATCATTTTTTCTACCTCGTCTAATCCTCTTCCGCCTAAAATGATTTGTGAAAGTTCTTTCCCGTTTTTATCAATTCTTGAGATAAAAACATCTTTCGATCCGTAACCTTTCGGTGCATTCTGCACATTTCCTGCAACAAAAAATCCAAAATCTGTAGTCTGAATAACCGCCCTGGCTTCTTCATCCTGAGAAGTCCCCAAAGTTTTCTGCCATAGCTCATCACCAAATTCATTGATTCTGATCAACCATAAATCTGAGCCTCCTTTAGCATCCTCTTTTTTGTCTAACCCTTTTCCGGAGTAAGAAGTCCCGGCCAACAGAAAACCACCTTCCTGAGTAGCGACCGTTGCAGAAAGAAAATCATGGTTCTGTCCGGAGAAATATTTTTCCCAGACTTCTTCACCTTGTTGGTTGAGTTTTATCAAGTGGAAATCGTAACCGTTATTTTGTTTGTTTTCGGAAGTGATTTTTTTCGATTGAATAGAGCTTCCTGTAATGAGGTATTGCTGATCGATTGTTGTGGTGACCTGCGAAAGAAAATCCTGAGTAGAAGATTTAATGTCTTTCTGCCATACCACATCCTGAGCATACCATACTGCGGCAGTGCATAGTAGAGCTGCACTCATGTAGATTTTTTTCATGATTTATGTTTTTATTTTAAGTTATTTTTTGCTAAGATAAAAATATTTTGAACTCCTGCTATAAGGGAAACCTTAAAAGAAGTAAATATTGATTATAATTTAATTTCTGATGTTTTTCATATCATTTATTGTTTTTAAATTCTTTATGGCAAATATCAACATCTAATGCGACAGAAGGTGACGTATTATTTTAATTGAATATTGATATCATAAAAAAACCTTCCAATTCATTGGAAGGTTTTATAGTATATAATGTAAATCTTATTTTATAATCCGAATTGTTTTGCAAACAAATCAGGGAAAACCCCCAAAGCAACCAACGATACGATAATCGCTACTGCAACGATATTATATGTAATCGTTACTTTTTCTGAAGTTTTGAAAGTGGTTTCTTTAAAGAAGAACATCGCAATAATCAGTCTTAAATAATAAGCAATAGAAATCGCCGAACCTAAAACCGCTACGATTACTAAGAACGTATTGTCATCTTTTGTCAACGCCTGAGCAAACAATGAGAATTTACCCATAAACCCTGCCGTCAACGGAATTCCCGCCATTGATAATAAAGAGATGGTTGCAACAACAGCCAGTAAAGGTTCTGTTTTTGCCAATCCTTTGAAAGCTCCGAAAGAAGTTTCTCTTTTCACTTTTTCTACCCAGATCAGACACATAAAAACTCCAACGGTAGAAAGAGAGTAGGCGAATAAGTAGAATGCTAAAGTATATGTAGAAAGCGCATTCATGCCGAAGAAAACCAAACCGATATATCCTGCATGAGAAACTGACGAGTATGCCAACATTCTTTTTGCATTGGTTTGTGCAAGTCCCATTACATTGGCAAGAACCAAAGTGATGATTAAGAAAACACCAAGAATATTAATCCATTCAGCGGTAACGCCAGAGAATCCTATCGTCATTAATCTGAACAGTGCAAAGAATCCTGAGATTTTCACCACACTTGCCATAAAAGCCGTAATCAATGAAGGCGAACCAGCGTAAACATCAGGGCTCCACATGTGGAACGGTGCCAAAGCTACTTTGAATGACATTGCACAAAGCATTAGGATAACTCCTAAAATCAACATAATATTTTTAGGATTCGTGATCGTAAATTCCTGAATTCTATATAAATCGAAAGTTCCTGTACTTCCGTAGATAAATGCAATACCAAACAATAGGAAACCTGTTGCAAATGCACCCATCAGGAAATATTTAATAGAAGCTTCGTTTGATCTTAAATCTGTTTTGTTCGCTCCCGCCATTACGTACAACGGAATAGAAAGGATCTCAACGCCTAAGAACAAAGTCACTAAGTTTTGGAAACCGAAAAGGATGATTCCGCCACAAAGAGCAAACAACATTAATGCATACAATTCTGACTGGTGGCTTCTGTGATTGCTGAATGCAAAACCTCCCAGAAAGAACAAGAGTAAAGTCGTTACAATAGAAATCTTTGTGAATAAAGCAGCATTTGCGCTGAATTCATACATGTGTCTGTACTGCTCAAAGAATGAAGCTTCCGGTAAGAAACTCACATACAAGGCAATGATTAATCCAAAAATCCCAATGTATCTTGCGAATTTTCCATGCTCAAAAACTCCCGAAAATAACGCAGCAACTGCAGTTAGGAAAACAATAATTAAAACACTCATAATTTATATTTGAGATGAGAAGGTTTAAAGTTTTTAGTTTAAAGTTTTCAGTTCAATGTTGAACTTTTTACCCGGCTCTTTTTACTTTTTACCTCTTAATTCTTTAATCTTTTACTATTTAAATTTTAGTTAATCATTGAAGTATAAATAAACTTCAGTGAACTACTTACCATATCAATGACCGGCTGAGGAAAAACTCCCAATACAATTACAAATACTGCAATACTTGCCAATACCGAAAATTCTACTGCTGATAAATCTTTTGCTGTGCTTAAGACTGCATCGTCTCCCTGTCCGAACATTGCTTTTCCGTAGAATCTTAAAAGATACACTGCACAAAGAATAACGGTAAGACCGGCAATTACTGAAGCCAGTACATTAAAGTCGAAGATCGATTTAATCAAAATAAATTCTCCGATGAAACCATTCGTCAATGGAACGCCCATTGAACCTAATATGATAATCAAAAACAAAACGGCAAACTTCGGAGCGACTTTCGCCAAACCTCCCATCTGTCTGATGTCTCTTGATTTAAATCTTTTGTATAAAATATCAGCACAGAAGAATAAACCAGCCACGTTAATACCGTGAGCAAATGTCTGTACCAAAGCTCCTTCCGCTCCTTCAATCGTAAATGTTCCTCTTAAAGTAAGCACTGCTGATGAGAAAATACCTGCCACCATCAATCCAACGTGAGAGAAAGAAGAATAAGCAATGATTCTCTTCATATCAGTCTGGATAATCGCAATCAATGCTCCGTGAACAATTCCTACAATCGCTAAAATAATTACAATCTGTCCGGAAATTCCGAAGATTGCGGTTGGCGTAATTGGAAGAAGATAACGAAGTACACCATAGATTGCCATTTTAAGCATAATCCCTGATAACAACATCGATCCCTGAGTAGGAGAGTAGGTATAAGTATCCGGCTGCCAAGTGTGGAAAGGGAAAACCGGAAGTTTTACTGCAAATGCAAAGAAAATAAACCAGAAAACAATGATTTGCTGAGTCTCGCCAAGGTCTGCATTATACAGATCTGTTAAAGCAAATGATGCTGAATGTGTGTAAACGTAGATTAAACCTGCCAGCATAAACAAAGATCCTACGAAAGTATACACGAAGAATTTTGTTGTGAACTCCAGTCTTTTGTTTTCCTGACCCCAAAGTGCGGCGATAAACCAGATCGGAATCAAAGTTACTTCCCAGAAAATGTAGAACAACAATCCGTCTAAAGCGGTGAAAACACCAACCAATCCGAACTGCATCAGCAAAATCAGACCGTAGAAAGAATTTTTATAGCTTACATTTTCGTTAAAAGATGATAAAATAATGATCGGCATCAAAATATTGGTCAGCAATAAAAGAAGCAAGCTCATTCCGTCAATTCCGAAATGAAGATTACTTTTTATAAATTGTGACCAAGGATAGTTGATCTCGTACTGCAATACGCTGTCTACGGTTGGATTAAAATCAAAATCCGAAACAACGTAAAATGTAAGCAGCATTTGAATCAAAGCAATTCCTAATGCCAGGTATTTGCTGGAAGTATTCTTCCATGCAAAGACCAATCCCGAACCTACTAGAGGTAAAAGTAATAATGTTAATAGTAAATAAGACATTATTGTAATATAAAGTTAACAATCAGTATAATTCCCACAGCTAAAGACATGATCAGAATGTAGTTTTCTACATTTCCGTTCTGTATACGCTTCATCGATCTTCCGCTGTCTTCAGCGCCTTCTCCGATGTAGTCTACAAAACGATCCAACACGCCTTTGTCAAACATTTTTCCGCCACGTCCCAGTCCTTCAACAGTTTTTACAATTAATGCATTGTAAAGCTCGTCAACGTACAGTTTCTTAGCAGAAAGTTTTTCCCATCCTGTATAATCGTCTTCAGCGATAGCTCTTTTTTTCTTATTTACATAAGTATTTTTCACGATAAACCAAACTGCAAAAAACATTGCAACAGTTGCTCCTAAAAGAATAAATTCAGTGCTTTCTGCTACGCCTGTAAGGGTAGTTTCCATTTGCTTAAAGCTTTCCGGTGTCAATACTGGTTTCAGCCATTCCATTAATTTAGCATAATGACCGTGACCGATAAAGTGAGGAAGGTTAATGAAACCTCCAACCACTGAAAGGATTGCCAAAACGATTAACGGTAAAGTCATACTTGTAGGACTTTCGTGTAAATGATGTTTCTGTTCGTCCGTACCTCTGAAATCTCCGTGGAAAGTCAGGTAATACAGTCTGAACATATATGTTGCAGTAACAGCTGCTAAGATAAATAACATCACCCAGTAAATTGGGTTTTTAGCATAAGCTGCTACTAAAATTTCGTCTTTTGAAATCATCCCTGATAATAAAGGGAATCCCGAGATGGCTAAAGTTCCGATCAGAAAAGTTGCGTGGGTAATTGGAATGTATTTTTTCAAACCTCCCATGAAACGCATATCCTGTTCGTTGCTCATTGCGTGGATTACAGAACCTGCACCCAAGAATAACAAAGCTTTAAAGAAAGCGTGTGTCATTACATGGAACATTGCTGTTGTATAAGCTCCCAAACCTAAAGCGATGAACATGAAACCAAGCTGTGAAACTGTAGAATATGCCAATACTTTTTTGATGTCGTTTTGACGAAGTGCATAGAAACCTGCCAATGCTGCAGTTAAGAATCCGATTAATAAAATTCCGTCTTGTACGGTGGGCGCTAAAGTAAATAAGAAGTTTGATCTTACTACCAAATAAATACCTGCCGTTACCATCGTCGCCGCATGAATTAATGCAGAAACCGGAGTCGGACCGGCCATAGCATCGGGTAACCATGTATATAAAGGAACCTGAGCAGATTTTCCTGTAGCACCGATAAATAAACTCGCTGTGATAAATATGATGATCGTTCCATCTAATTCAAATTTCCCTGCGTTTTGAGCGACCGTTAAATAATCAACAGCGTTTGTCTGAGAAGCAATCATAAAGATTCCAATCAACAAAGCAAGGTCACCAATTCGGTTCATGATGAAAGCTTTTCTTGCTGCTTTCCCATATTCTTCGTTCGTGTACCAGAAACCAATCAGTAAATAAGAACACAAACCTACACCTTCCCATCCGATGAATAAGATTAAGTAGTTGCTTCCCATTACCAAAAGTAACATTGAGAAGATAAACAGATTTAAATAAGTAAAAAACTTATAGAAACCTTTATCATGACTCATATATCCGATAGAGTAGAGGTGAATCAAAGATCCGATTCCTGTGATAATCATGACCATCATTAATGACAGCTGATCGATCTGGAAACCGAAGTTGATTTGAATTCCGTTGACTCTGAACCATTCAAAAGCTCTTACGATTACGGGCTGGTTTTCAGAATTGAAATTCATGAAAATGCTTACTGCAATACAGAACGGAATAAAAACCATTGCTGTAGCCAGAGAACCAACCACTATTTTTGGAAGATTTTTTCCGAATAAACCGTTAATAAGAAAACCTAAAAGTGGTAAAAGTATTATTGCATAGACTAAATTCTCCATTCTTTATCCTCTTAATTTATTAAATATACTTACATCCACAGAACGGGTATTTCTATAGAGCATCGCAATAATTGCCAAACCTACAGCAACTTCTGCAGCAGCAACCACCATAATGAAGAAAACTAAAAGTTGTCCGTCACTGTTACCGTTGTACGCCGAAAATGCAGCTAACAAAAGGTTTACAGAATTAAGCATAAGCTCCACACAACCCAAAATTACAATTGCATTTTTTCTCAGCAATACTCCCAAAACCCCAAGACAGAACAATACTGACGAAAGGATAATGAAATATTCCAGAGGGACGCTTTGCATAAAAGTATTTACTTCTCCCATAATTTATAAATCTTTTTTACCGATTAATACCGCACCTACAATCCCTGCTAAAATCAGGATGGAAGCAAGCTCAAACGGCAAAACATATTCGTTGAATAAAAGTCTTCCCAGATTCTTCGTAAGACCAACACCTTTGTCTACGTTTTCTACGACCAAATGTTTCTCCTGAACTCCTCTGAAAACACCTAAAACCCCAATTAACAAAAGACCTGCAGTAAAAACTCCAACAAACTTTAAAGTATTGTTCTTCTTACTTTCGTCTTCTTTATTAAGGTTAAGCATCATCAGTATATAAAGGAATAAAACCATGATCGCACCTGCGTAAACGATGATCTGTATGATAGCCAAAAACTGAGCATTCAGAAGAATGTACATTCCGGCAATTGAAAACATTGTAACAATTAATGACAGAATAGCGTAGAGAGGATTTCTCGCAAATACGAAGTAAACCGCACTTGACACTGCTAAAAACGCCACCAAGAAAAATAAAAACTGATCCATTATTTTACCGCATTTTTTTGTTTCTCGGACTGTCTTTCTGTGATGTCAATCCTTTCATTAATTTTTTCAACCAATTTATCTTTTCCATAAATGAAAGAACCTCTGTTGGTTTCTACATCCACCAAACGGTCAGTCAAATAAATTGCAGATTTCGGACAAGCTTCTTCACACATTCCGCAGAAAATACATCTCAACATATTGATTTCATATACTGATGCATATTTTTCTTCTCTGTAAAGATCTTTTTCTTCTCTTGTTCTTTCTGAAGCCGTCATTGTAATTGCTTCGGCAGGACATGCCACCGCACACAAACCACAAGCTGTACATCTTTCTCTGCCTTCTTCATCTCTTTTCAGAACGTGCTGACCTCTCCAGATATCTGCTCTCGGTTTTTGTACTTCCGGATAAGAATAAACATTCGGAGCACGTTTTACAACGGTTCTCACAGCATGCTTAAAAGTAATCCCCATTCCCTTGAAAATCGCCGGAAGGTAGATTTTCTCAGAAAAGGTCATTTCTTTATTCGAAACAACTTTTGATCTGTTTGTAAGTTTCATTTATTTATAGATGTTAGATGTTAGACTTTAGATTTTAGACCAATCTTGTCTGTTATCTTAATTTATATTCAATTTTATTTAATTTCCAAAAGCTAAAATTACAGCTCCAGTAATCATCAGGTTAACCAATGCCAATGGAATTAATGTTTTCCATCCTAAGTGCATCAATTGGTCGTATCTGAATCTTGGAAGCGTCCATCTGATCCACATAAAGATCAAAATTCCGACTATAGTTTTCGTTAAAAATGCTACAATACTTAAAATTCCCGCTGCATTTTCTCCCCAGTTCTGAGTGACCCACTCAATTCCAGGATAATTGTAACCTCCGAAGAAAAGAACTACGATAAATGCATTTGAAATGAACATGTTTACATATTCACCAAACATATATAATCCTAACTTCATTGAAGAATATTCTGTTGAATATCCTGTAACCAATTCAGATTCACATTCTGGTAAATCGAAAGGGTGACGGTTGGTTTCTGCCAAAGCCGATACAAAGAAAATTAAAAATGCTAAAGGTTGGTAAAGTATATTCCAATTTAATCCGTCTATCTCAAAAAGACCCCAGATTTTCCCTGAAGTCTGAGTTTCAGTAATTACTTTTAAATCTAAACTTCCTGACATCATGATGATAGAAAGTAACGCAAGACCCATCGCCAATTCGTAAGAAATCATCTGCGAAGAAGCACGGATTGCACCCAGTAATGAATACTTATTGTTGGAAGCCCAGCCTCCGATCATAATTCCGTAAACTCCGATAGAAGCCATACCGATAATGAATAGTACACCTACATCAATATTAGCAACCTGTAGATCGAAAGATTCACCACCAATATTCAAAGTTTTACCCCAAGGAATCACCGCTCCGGTAATCAATGAAATAAACATCACCAATGCAGGTCCCAATACAAAAAGGAATCTTTCTGCATTTTGAGGGGTAAAATCTTCTTTAAAGAAAAATTTCCCACCATCTGCAAGAGGCTGCAGCAAACCGAATGGTCCAGATCTGTTAGGTCCGATTCTGTCCTGCATGATTGCCGCCACTTTTCTTTCTGCCCAGGTAGAGTAGGCCGCTATCGTTAATGATAACAGGAAAAGTGCCAGTACAAGTATTAATTTAAATGTAAGTAAATCCATTTTTTATTTTAGAAATTAGAAATTAGAAGTTAGAAATTAGAGGCTAGATTAAATCTGCTATCTAATGTCTGAAATCTGATGTCTTTAAAATTATTTTTCGTCTTTTTCGCTGATTTCTTTCGCCATCGGATTGTCTAAAACTCTCAATTCGTCTTTAGGTTTCTCGTAATGGTTCAATGAAATAACTGAATGTCTGTCAATATGTCTCGGACCTTCAATGTTCCAGTCGGATAAATTTTTTCTTTCAAAACGACAAGTGTCACAGATAAATTCTTCAACTTCTCCCCACTGATCTTTTCTTGCAGTAACTCTTACAATCTCGTCACCTTTCATGTAAACAGTAGCTTTCCCTGAACATTTATCACATTTACAAGAAGCGTTCATTGGCTTTGTAAACCAAACTCTGCTTGCAAAACGTGCTGTTCTGTCAGTTAAAGCTCCTACCGGACAAACGTCGATGACGTTTCCGATAAAGTCATTATCTAAGGCTTTATTTAAATAAGTAGAAATTTCAGCATGATCTCCTCTGAACAAAATTCCGTGCTCACGCTCACCAGTCAATTGATTCGCCGCTAGAACGCATCTTGCACATAAGATGCAACGGTTCATATTCAACTTAATGTGTGGACCTAAGTCGTCAGCTTCGTATGTATTTCTCTTAAATTCAGTTCTGGTTTCAAGATTTCCGTGCTCGTAACCTAAATCCTGAAGATGACATTCTCCAGCCTGATCACAAACCGGACAATCTAATGGGTGATTCACCAACAAAAATTCAGTAACGGCTTTACGACCTTCCTGTGCTTTATCAGAAGAAAGGTTTTTCACTTCCATTCCGTCCATCACATTCGTTCTGCAGCTTGCTACCAATTTAGGCATCGGACGCGGGTCTGCTTCCGAACCTTTAGAAACCTCTACCAAACATGTTCTACATCTTCCTCCACTGGCTTCCAATTTGCTGTAATAGCACATTGCTGGTGGTACAGATTTTCCACCGATTTGTCTTGCTGCTTCCAAAATAGAAGTTCCAGGCAAAACTTCAGCAGTCTGTCCGTCTATCGTTATTTTAAATTTCTTAACCTCTTCGCTCATATTCTTTCGCTTTATAATGCGCTAAGCAATAGTTCTATTTATTAATTAAAATCAAATTACTTTGACTTTTTTGCTGTATTAAAAGTATATCCGATTCCAAAATTAACTTGTGCAAAAGTGAAATCCTGACTTGCTTTATCTGAAAATCCGCTTAATCTTGTTTTAACATCCGGAAGATTAATGTAGCCATATTTTACTTCTACTCTTGCTACAATGTGTCTCCACAAAATAAAATTAAGGTTGGTTCTTGCATCTAATCCGAAACCTGCTACATGAAATCTGTCGCTTCTTTCGTAACCAAATAATTTAGCATTGGTCTTCGGAAATAAAACTCCTGCACCTGCACCATAACCCCAATTGATATCAAAATTCTTCGTATGTAATAGATTTTTATATTTTTCTAAACCGAAGTTGATATAATTCAAACCATCGGTATGCTCATACGTTAAAAACTGCTCATCAGATAAATCAATCTGACCAT
This sequence comes from Chryseobacterium aahli, assembly GCF_022699665.1. Lineage (GTDB taxonomy): Bacteria > Bacteroidota > Bacteroidia > Flavobacteriales > Weeksellaceae > Chryseobacterium > Chryseobacterium aahli. The sequence goes on from NZ_JALDNB010000012.1 coordinate 30,222, forward strand.
TTTTTACCATTTTAGCAAATTCAGGGTTGTCTATACGTCCTGAAAAATCTACCGTCTGATCTTGATCCATCACATATTTCATGTGGTCTAATCCTCCTACAATTGCCAAATTATCTTTAATAAAATAGGCGATTCTTACATTCGTCTGAGGAATTGTAATTCTTCCCGGATTAAAATAAGTTCCCCAATCAAACTTTGTCTGTCTGTCGTGAGCAACCACATTATTCAACTGAAAATCATACCCATCTCCTTTAAATCTAATATCAGATTTGCTGTATTTAGCAAAATTCCAACCCCAAAATAAAAGAACGCTCCCTTTTTTGAAAGTTTTGTTATTATTTACCCTAATTCCATCTCCAAGTTCTACACTTTTTTGATCATTATGTTCTTGTCCAAAAACAAAATTCGACATCAATAATCCAACAACAATTAACTTCTTCAAAATTTCAATCTCTATTAATTACTTGCTGCAACTGGAATCGGGTCTGCATAATTGGCTAAACCGTAATTCTGAGTTTGACTTAATTCAGGATTTTTCACATGCCACTCAAATTCATCTCTGAAATGACGAATCGCTGCTGCTACAGGCCATGCTGCTGCATCACCCAATGGACAAATGGTGTTTCCTTCGATTTTTCTCTGGATATCCCAAAGCAAATCGATGTCTTCCATTTTTCCTTCTCCTTTTTCTATTTTCTTTAAAATCTTGTGCATCCATCCCGTTCCTTCGCGGCAAGGAGTACACTGTCCGCAACTTTCGTGATGATAAAATCTCGCCAAAGTCATGGTATGTTCTACAACACACTGGTCTTCATCCAAAACAATAAAACCTCCAGAACCCATCATCGTTCCGGTAGCAAAACCACCGTCAGCAAGAGATTCATAGTTCATATATCTTGGTTCACCGTTTACGGTTTTCAATAATAAGTTTGCCGGAACAATCGGAACTGAACTTCCTCCTGGAATACAAGCTTTAAGCTTTTTCCCATTTGGAATTCCGCCACAATATTCGTCAGAGTAAATGAATTCTTCAACCGTAATGGTCATGTCGATTTCGTAAACTCCGGGCTTATTGATATTTCCGCAAGCAGAAATTAATTTTGTACCTGTAGATCTTCCAACACCTATTTTAGCATATTCTGCTCCTGTAATATCAATAATCGGAACGATTGCTGCGATAGATTCAACGTTGTTTACAACCGTCGGTCTTTCCCAAAGTCCTTTTACAGCCGGGAAAGGTGGTTTTAATCTTGGGTTTCCTCTTTTTCCTTCAAGAGATTCAAGTAAAGCCGTTTCTTCACCACAGATATAAGCTCCGCCACCTCTCTGAACATAAATTTCACAATCGAAACCTGTTCCTAAGATGTTTTTACCTAAAAATCCTGCAGCTTTAGCTTCTTCAATTGCCTCTTCCAAAATATCAGGAATCCATGAATATTCTCCACGGATGTAGATATAAGAAACATTTGAACCTAAAGTGTAGGACGAAATCAACATTCCCTCAATCAAAAGATGAGGAAGAAATTCCATTAAATATCTGTCTTTGAAGGTTCCCGGTTCAGATTCATCTGCATTGACTACCAAGTGTCTTGGTACACCTTCCGGTTTTGCCAGAAAGCTCCACTTCATTCCCGTAGGAAAACCTGCACCACCACGACCACGAAGACCTGAAACTTTTACTTCTTCAAGAATTTCTTCGGGTGTCATTTTCAAGGCTTTTTCTGCTGCAGTGTAACCTCCCTGTTTACGGTAAGTTTCATAATAGCGGATGCCTTCGATGTGTGCGTCTTTAAGTAAAAGTTTTTTACTCATTTTAATATGCTTATTGCAATTGGCTTTTGGCTTCTTGCATTTAATTGTTAAAAATGAAATTTATATTAGCCCAAATCAACTTGTCCTTCTCTGCAAAGATCAATGATTTCGTCAACTTTTTCTATGGTTAAATTTTCGTGATAGAACTTTCCTAACTGCAACATTGGAGCATATCCACAAGCACCCAAACATTCAGCTGGCTTTAATGTAAACATGCCGTCTGCGGTAGTTTCGCCGTCTTTAATGTTCAGCTTTGTTCTGATGTGGTCTAGTATTTTTTCGCTTCCACAAACCATACAAGGTCCGGTTCTGCATACTTCTAAAACATATTTACCCACCGGTTTCATATTGAACATGGTATAGAAAGTTGCCACTTCATACACTTCAATCGGCTTAATACTCAATAATTCAGCAACATAATCCATTACAGGAACGTCTAACCATCCTCCAAATTCTTTCTGTGCAATATGCAACACAGGAAGAAGAGCCGATTTTTGTTTTCCTTCAGGATATCTAGCGATAATTTTATCTACCTGCTGTAAACTTTCCGGTTTAAAAGCTATTGTTTCGCTCATTTCTTATCTAAGATTTCAGATGCCAGATTTCAGACATCAGATTTTAAATTTATATATAAAGCGAAGAGTCTAACATCTTAAGTCTGATGTCTGACGTCTTCTTTTTATGCGTCTAATTCTCCCGCAATGATATTCATACTACACATCGTAACGATGGCGTCTGAAATAACAGAACCTGTAATCATCTCAGGATAAGCCTGATAATAAATGAAACAAGGTCTTCTGAAGTGCAATCTGTAAGGTGTTCTACCACCGTCGCTCACTAAATAGAATCCTAATTCTCCGTTTCCGCCTTCTACTGCGTGGTAAACTTCTCCTTTCGGAACATCAGTTTCTCCCATTACAATTTTGAAGTGATAGATCAAAGCTTCCATTTTCTGATAAACATCCGCCTTTTCAGGAAGATAGAAATCAGGAACATCTGCGTGGAAAGGTCCTTCAGGAAGATTATCGTAAGCCTGGTTGATTATTTTTAATGATTCCCAAATCTCTTGTTGACGAACCATAAAACGGTCATACGTATCACCTGCAGTTCCTACAGGAATGATAAAGTCAAAATCTTCGTAAGAAGAATATGGTTCTGCAACTCTTACATCATAATCAACACCTGCTGCACGTAAGTTCGGACCTGTAAAACCATAGCTTAAAGCTCTTTCAGCAGAAATTGCTCCTGCACCAATGGTTCTGTCCATGAAAATTCTATTTCTTTCTAACAACTGACCGAATTCAGCAAATCTAGCCGGAAAGGTTTTTAAGAAATCTTTCAACAACTCATGGAATTTTGGAGTGAAATCTCTTTCAAAACCTCCGATTCTGCCCATATTGGTCGTCATTCTTGCACCGCAAATCTGCTCGTACATATCATAAATACGTTCTCTTTCTATGAACATATAAGTCAATCCTGTAATTGCACCTGCATCCATTCCGGTTACCCCGTTACAAATCAAGTGATCACCGATTCTTGCCAATTCCATCAAAATAACACGCATATAATCTACACGCTTTGGAACTTTGATACCGATTAGCTTTTCAACCGTCATGTGCCATCCTAAGTTATTGATAGGAGCTGAACAATAGTTCATACGGTCAGTAAGGGTAGTGATTTGAGAATAGTTTCTTCTTTCAGAAATTTTCTCAAAAGCTCTGTGAATATAACCAACCGTTTGCTCAGCATGAAGAATTCTCTCTCCATCCATTGTCAACACGTTCTGGAAAATTCCGTGTGTTGCAGGGTGTGTAGGACCAAGATTCAGGGTATAAAGCTGCCCGTCAATCTGTTCTTTACTTTCGTGTTGGTTAAGTATATTAGATAATGAGTTATCTTTCATAATATATAATTGATAATTGATAGGAGATAATTGATCATACATCAATCATCATTAATCATTTATATTTTTTTATCTTCCGAACATTGCATCATCCTTGTCGGTTCTTGTACCGTCTTCAAGGCGATATTCCTTCAACATAGGGTGGTATCCAAGATCTTCCATATTTAAAATTGGTCTTAAATCCGGATGTCCTTTAAATTTAATTCCGTAGAAATCAAAAGTTTCTCTTTCCATCCAGTTAGCTCCAGCATATAATTCAGTCAAAGAATCTACCTCAATGTTTTCTCTTGACATGAAAATCTTCAAACGCAATCTGAAGTTGGTCATCATGTTTTGTAAATGATACACTACACCAATTTCTTTTTCAGGAAATTCTGGGTAATGGATTCCACAAACGTCTGTAAGGAAATTGATTTCCAATGAAGAGTCTTTCAAATAATGAATGACTTTTTTAATGTCTTCCTTTTTAATTTCAATTGTCAGCATTCCGTAAGGTTCTGAACTTGAAATTACAGTTTCCGGAAATTCTCTCGTAATTGCTTCTAATACAAATTCGTTCGTCATTTCTCTTAGTTGCTAATGTTATAAGAGTCTAGTAAATGCTGATATTCCGGCGTATCTCTTCTTCTGATGCTTTCGCTTTCTGCCAAAGCCTGAACCTGCATTACGCCTTCAATAATCTGCTCCGGTCTTGGCGGGCATCCTGGAACATAAACGTCTACCGGAATAATTTTATCAATTCCCTGTAAAACAGAATAACTGTCAAAAATGCCACCACTTGACGCACATGCTCCAACAGCTACAACCCATTTTGGCTCAGCCATTTGAGTGTAAACTTCTTTTAAAACAGGTCCTAATTTTTTAGAGATAGTTCCGCAAACCATCAGCATATCTGCCTGTCTTGGTGAGAAAGAGTTTCTTTCCATACCAAATCTTGAAGCATCATATGTAGGGTTTAGCGTCGCCATAAATTCGATACCACAACAAGAAGTTGCAAAAGGTAGAGGCCAAAGTGAAAACTTTCTAGCCATACCGATTACACTACTCAGTTTTGTTGCAAAAAAACCTTCTCCTTCAAATCCTTCGGGAGCTGGTGCATCTGTTCTTATAATTGGTTTTTGATCTGACATTTTGTTGATTTTAATATTCTAATTTAGATTCCAAATTACGGTTAATGTTAACCTTAGTTCGATTGTGTTTATCTAAATCTCTTATTTAAAATGATGATGAATTTATTTATCCCAGTCTAGCGCACCACGTTTCCAAACATAGAAAAATGCAAGGAAGAAAATGGCTACGAACATTAGTACTGCAAAAAAACCTTCAACTCCAAACTCTCTGAAGTTGACAGCATACGGATAAAAGAATACGATTTCGATATCAAACAATACGAAAAGTACTGCCGTTAAGAAATATTTAATGGAGAATGGAGTTCTTGCATTCCCTTCAACAGGAATACCACATTCCCAGCTTGAGTTCTTTACAGAATTCCCTTTTTTCTGCTGTGGACCCAAAAAATGAGCGCCTAATAAAGAAATGGCAACAAAACCAATGGCTACACCGGCTTGTATGAGTATTGGAATATAACTTTCAGGTAAATTCATTTTTACATTATTATCTCAAGTTGCAAATTTAGGCAATAAACAATAAAGCATGAAATTAATCAACTTAAAAGTCTGATGAAAATAGGAAAAACCGATAATTTAGAATCAATAAAAATAGCAGTTACTTCTTCAGTTTTTTGAGGAGAGAGAACGCCATAAATGAAATGTAACCAAAAAGCACACTCGCATATAAAATGTTGATGATGGTATTTGTGCGGTCATCTTCAGACTGTAAAAAGAGATTGTAAGAGACGAAACCGGCAATTAAAATTGCGAAAACGATGAGATGTATTTTCATATCAGAATTTTAAAGAATAGGTTCTTCTTCTTTTATGATTAACTGGGTTGTAATCTTGCCAAAGTACCTGCACGCTTTTGTTTTCTTCTAGTTCTGGGTTGGTTTCGGCGAAATCGATCCCCATGTTATTGAAACGAACAAAGATTTCTTTAAAAATAATTGCCGTCACACCACGCCTTTGATACTCCGGATGAATTCCGATCAGATAAAAATTGGCTCTGTCGTTTTTCTTTTGAGCTTGCATAAAATGCCACCAGCCAAATGGTAGAAGTTTTCCTTTAGCTTTCTGTAATGCTTTAGAATACGAAGGCATCGTCACTGCAAAAGAAACCAGTTCATCATGTTCATCAACAACACAAATCACATAGTTTTTAGCAATCATCGGGAAGAACTTTTCTTTGTAAGTCTTAATTTGTTCTTCGGAAATAGGAGTGTAGGTTGAAAGATGTTTGTAGGTTTCATCAAGCAACTTAAACATAGGTTTTACGTACGGTAAAATTTCTTCTTTGCTTTGGAAATCTAGAACTCTTAATTTATATTTTTCAGCAATCAGTTTGCTGAATTTCTCTACTTTCGGAGGGAGAATTTTAGGGAAATTCATCTCAAATTCTACCCATTCTTTTTCTTTTACAAGTCCAAGATTTTCGATATGCTGAGGGTAATATTCATGATTGTAAATTCCGATCATCGTGGCAATTTTTTCAAACCCGAACGTCAGCATTCCTGCTTTGTCAAGATTTGTGAAACCCATCGGCCCTTCAATATTGTCGATCTGATGCGACTTGGCATAGTTGATCACGGTATCTATCAATGCTTTTGAAACTTCTTTATCATCAATAAAATCAATCCATCCGAAACGAACTTTTCTGATACCAAGTTCTTTTTCTTCTTTATGATTGATGATTACGGCAATTCTTCCAACTATTTTCTTGTCTTTCCATGCCAAAAACTGCTTTGCTTCAGAATACTGCAAGGCAGGATTTTCCTGAGAATTCCACACGTTCAACTCGTCTTTCACAAAAGAAGGAACATAATATGGGTTGTTTTTGTACAAATCCATCGGGAATTTTACAAATTGTTTTAATTCGTTAGGTGTTTTTACTTCAAGAATTGAAACTTCTGACATAGTATTTTGGGGTAATTTCTACCACAAATATAATTAATAATTGTTAATACTTTGGCACAATTATTACATCTCATAATAGAATTATTATATTTTAAATATCAGAAAAAATGACAGGTTATTATCTTATTATAGGAATCTCAATGCTCCTAAGCTGGCTGGTTTCCTCAAGATTGAAATCTAAATTCGAGTATTACTCAAACGTACATCTTAGAAATGGACTTTCAGGAAAAGAAGTGGCAGAAAAAATGTTGAGAGATAACGGAATCAACGATGTTCAGGTAATATCGGTTCCGGGGCAACTCACAGATCATTATAATCCAGCAGACAAAACAGTGAATCTTTCAGAAGGTGTTTATATGCAGAGAAATGCAGCGGCAGCGGCGGTTGCGGCTCATGAATGTGGTCATGCAGTACAACACGCAGTTGGTTATTCGATGTTGCAGTTGAGATCCAAATTAGTTCCGGTAGTAAGTATCAGTTCTAATTTAATGCAATTTGTTTTGATGGGAGGTATCGTTGTAATGGCGATGAGCGGAAACAAAATAGTACTTCTGATTGGAGTCATTATGTTTGCATTGACAACACTTTTTGCATTCGTAACACTTCCGGTGGAATATGATGCAAGTAACAGAGCGATGAAATGGCTGAAAGATACAGGGACAGTAACTGCTGAAGAATTTGTTGGAGTGAAAGACAGTCTGACCTGGGCGGCAAGAACCTACTTGGTAGCAGCTCTTGGATCATTGGCGCAGCTTCTGTATTTCGCTTCTTTACTAATGGGCGGCAGAAGAGATTAAAATTTAGTCTTTAAAATCAAAAGAAATATGTTGCATCTCAGAAAGTTTTTCTGAGATGTTTTCTTTTTGCGCTGTTTTTAAAGTAGCGGTAAGAATACAGTTTTCATCAGCATCAAAATTCAAAACTTTTGCGTCAAACTTTGAAAGTAAAGTGAAAATTACATTTTGCTGATTGAAGTTAAACTGAATTTCAATCTCGATTTCTAATTCTTTAGTGATGATTTTAGCTTCTTCTAAAGTGATTTTAGCAGATTCTTTATACGCTTTTACCAAGCCTGAAACTCCCAGTTTTGTACCACCATAATAACGCACGCTGATGACCAAAATATTGGTGATTTCATTTGCTAAAAGTTGATTGTAAATGGGTAGGCCTGCACTTCCAGAGGGTTCTCCATCATCATTTGCGCGATAATTTTCTCCATTCAAACCCATTCGGAAAGCATAACAATGATGAGTCGCTTTTGGATGTTCTGATTTTACTTTTTCTAAAGCATTTTTAAGTTCAGTTTCATTATTTACCGGAAAAGCAAAACCTATAAATTTGCTTCCCTTTTCTTTGAGAAGTATGTTTTCAATAGGTTTATCAATGGTTTTATATTCGTGTATCATTTCCTTAAAATTCTAATTTGAATTTTCATGAAATTCCATAAGATTATCTCTGAATTGTTTAATTTCAAAAGGTTCATGCTGAAATCTTGGTGCTTTAGTTCCGTTTTCAATTTGGAGATTTTCATTTTTAATAACAATGGTTTCATCCCACAAATTAGCATCTATAAATTGTTGTAAAACTAAATTTCCACCTTCAACAATTACTGATTGAATCTGTAATTCATATAATTTTTTAATCAACTTTTCAATGAATCCTTCTCTCTCTGTTTTGATAAATCTAATATTTCCTTCATCGGAATTTTTTATAGAATTAAATACCAAAGTTTCCGCTTCATTGTTATAAATGTGATAATCACTCGGAACTTTTAAATCAATATCAATCAAGATTCTTATAGGATTTCTTCCCGTCATCTCTCTTGTGGTAAGGCTCGGATTATCGCGCAAAGCAGTCATTGTTCCAATCAAAATGGCATGTTCGTTATTTCTTAATTCATGCACATATTGTTTCGTTAAAGAATTGCTGATCTGTGTGGGTTTAAAATCTTTATCTATAAATCCGTTTCCTGATTGTGCCCATTTTAGAACGATAAAAGGACGCTTTTTCTCATGATAGGCGAAGAATCTTTTATTTAAATCAATACATTCTTTTTCCAAAACTCCGGATAGCACTTCGATCCCTGCATCCTGAATAATTTTTTTCCCTTTTCCGTTCACTTTATCATGAGAATCCATTGCGCCGATAACGACTTTTTTAAATCCTAATTCCACGATTTTTAAAGCACATGGCGGTGTTTTTCCAAAGTGAGCACAAGGCTCCAGTGAAACATAGATGGTAGATTCTGGGATTAGGCTTTTGTCATCAACAGAATTGATGGCGTTGATTTCCGCATGGTTTTCTCCTGCTTTATGATGGTAACCCTCACCAATAATCTTTCCGTTGTGAACAATCACGCTCCCTACCAAAGGATTTGGATAGGTGTCTCCCGTAGCTTTTTTAGCTAGCTCGATGCATCTTTTTATATAAAATTCGTCTTGCATGATATGAAAAAGCGAAGACAAATTTCTTTGCTTCGCCTGTGTAAATTGTATTAAATATTTTAATCTCCAGAAATGATATTGTGCAGATTCTGCTTCAAAGTTTCTAGGTGACCTTTTTTATTGTCAATCGTATTATATGTTTCTGTAAGCATCGGGTTTTCTCTCGATGGTTTTTTGAAGAACGATAAATTATTTTCCAGTTTTACGATTTCAGCTTCAAGATCAGAAATCTGGCTCTTAATTTTTCTCGCTTTGTCTGTCAATTGGTTTTCAGATAAACCTTCTTCTTTCAGCTCCAATTCATTGATTTTATTCAGCTTTAATTTTTCTCTTAAAGTCTTATTAAATTCAGAGTTGATGCCGATTTTATCTCTAGGAACTTTTCCGATGTTGTTCCACGCAGTTTTAATATTTTCAATTTTCTCGATGCTTCCTTCTTCGTCAGAAATGGTTTTAAGCTCTTCAAGAATTTCTTTTTTCTGCTTATAATTTTCTTTCCAGTTGTCAGTAGAAGCACTGCTTTTTTCTCTGTAATTATTAAAAAATGTGTTACAAGCCTCACGAAATTCGTCCCAGATTTTATTGGTCATACTTTTTGGTACGTGACCGATTTTTTTCCAGTCTTCCTGAAGTTTTTTGAAAAGAGCAACCGCAATATCCCAATCTTCAGAAAGCATATTGTCTTTTGCAGTCTGAATCAATTTCAGTTTTTCATCTAGATTATCCTGTTGAGAGCCTTTTAATGACTTATAGTAATTGTTTTTTGTAGTATTAAAACTTCTCAAAGTAGATTTAAAATCATTCCAATTGTTGTTGGATAATTTTCTAGGAACACTTCCTGTTTTTAGAAATTCTGAACGAAGCTCTTCCACTCTTTTGATAGAGTTCTGCCAATAATTATGGTTTGGAGTGTCTTTCGGCTCAGATAATTTTTTGATCTCAGCAATGATTTCGTTTTTCTTCTCGAAATTGGCATTTTGCTCAGTTTCAATCGCTGCAGAAAGTTCAGATTTTCTTTCGTGAATTTTGTTTGAAATTTCTTTAAACTCGTCCCAGGTTTTCTCACGGAATTCTTCAGCTACCGGCTCTGCTTCTTCTTTCCAAAGCTTGTGAAGATACTGTAATTCGTTTAAGGCTTTTTGTACAACCGGCTCATTTTCCAACTCTTTTGCACGGGCAATAATGTGTTGTCTTTTTTCAAGATTGTGGCTGTATTCCTGTTCAAGAAATTCTTTATTAAGATCCAACATCTGATAAAACTGATTCAAATGATGGAAATAATTATTGTTGAGAATTTTAAATTCAGATTTTGCAACCTGTCCGGCTTTTGACCACTCTTCTTTAATCTCACGAATCGATTTGAAAAGATTGACTCCAGGCTCAGAATTGGTGTACAAATTTTTCAATCTGTCAATTAAGCTTTGACGGTGATCAAGATTTTTTTTCTGTTCTTCTTCCTGACCTTTTTGAAAAGCATCGTGCTTTTCTTTGTAAATATGAATCAGTGCAGAAAGTTTAGACTGTGCAGGGTGCTCATAACTGAAGTTTTCAGGTGCATTTCCGGCGTCTGCATGTTCGTGCTTTTTGTCTTCAATCTCATCGTGAATGGCGTGATTTGCTATTTCTTTCAATGCATTAAACTGTCTGAAATTTTCTCCTGCAGTTGTAGAATTGATGATTTTTTCCATTTCTTTCAAGGCATCAGCCAGAGAAATATCTGCATCTACATGTTCTTCTGTATGTTCAGCTTCTTCTTCGTGGGGCGTTTCTTCAGAAGAAACTGTAATTTCAGATGTTTCCTGTTGAGTTTCCTCGGTAGAAATTTTATTTTCTTCGTTTTCAGAAAGGTTGTTTTCTGTAGTCATAGCAAATCTTTTATGTGAGTGGCGTTATTTCTCTATATGTAGTAAAAGCCTAATAAAGTACTAATTTATGTTATTTTTTTTTATTATTCCAAATTTCCCAGGCTTTTTCTGCTTGTTGCTCAAGCATGTAATATCCGTTCACCGTTTTTGCTTCATTTTCAGCAGATTTAATGATGAATTTTGAGTAATTCGGATTGTAAATTAAGTCAATCACCAAGTGATCTTTTGAAAGTCCGTCAAAAGGAAAATCCAAACAGTCATCTGTATTTGGGAATGTTCCGACAGGTGTACATTGGACGATGATTTTATGATTTTCTACGGTTTTTTTATCTAAATTTTCAAAATTTAAATCTGAATTTCTCGAAACTATTTTTGATGAAATTCCATTTTTAGTTAAAACATATTGAATTGCTTTTGCAGCGCCGCCATTTCCTAAAATCAAAGCCGAATTTTGATGTGCTTTTCTGTGAATTTTTAATGTTTTTTCAAAACCAAATGCATCGGTATTGTAACCTGTTTTTTTACCGTCATGAATCAAAACACAGTTCACGGCACCAATTTCTCGGGCTTCATCACTTAAATCATCCAGATAATCAATAATTTTTTCTTTGTAAGGAATTGTGACGTTGAAGCCTAAAAGCTCAGAATCTTTAAATAAATTTTCGACCTCATCAATTTCCTGAAGGTCAAAAATCTGATATGAAAAATGAGTGAGCATCTGCTTTTGAAATTTTTCTTCAAAAAAATTCTTAGAAAAAGAATACGAAATGTTTCTCCCGATGAGACCTAGTTTTTTATTGGAATCCATAATTCAAAAATAAAAAAAAGACCGAAAAAATCGGTCTTTTAGTTGAATAATATTTAGTTTAATTAATCTACGATGAATTTTGAAGTACTGTTGTCTGTTTTCAGGATATAAACTCCTTTGGTAATTCCGTGAAGATTGATTTTGTTTGAATTTTTAAAAGGATTTTCAATCGACTTGATTACTTTTCCTGATAAATCATAAATTTCAGCTTTTACAATTTTGTTTAAGTTTTCACCTTTTACAAAAAGCTCATTGTTTTTTACCGGGTTAGGGTAGATGCTGAAAGATTTTTCTTTTGTTGTTTCAGAAGTTGATAGTGCGCTAAAACATGTCCAGGTAAGATCGTCTAACGCAACTCTATTGCCATTATTACTGCTAGGCGGGTTAACTATTTTAATCACAACATTTCCTGAGATATTGATATTATTAATTGTGGCAATTGTCATGCTTTTATCTGCTGTATAAGGAATTGTCCCTACAAGGTTGCCATTTATTAAAACATTGAGTGTACCAGCAGTACTTCCGTATTTTAATTGTGTTTTTATTTGCAAGTTTTGAATTCCACCAGAAAGAGTAGTGCTTGTGAGTTCGCTATCTCTAAGTGTTATAGCCTTACCATTAATTACTTCATCTACTCTAGAATCAGTTGATGTCCATGTGATGCCGTTGTTAGTCCAAGTTCTGGTAGCATAAGCAGGATTTGTAGAGGTCGGAATGTTTGTAAAGTCTTCTGTTCCACAGCTGCTGCCTCCAGGTTGTCCTGCTAATGTAGTTTCATTTGCAATATTGCTTTGAGGAGATGGGTTTCCTGCTGCATCTTTAGCAATTACATAGAAATTGTAAGCGGTTAAAGGAGTCAGCCCCTGAACAGTTGCTGTTGTTCCTGATACTGTAGCTTTATATACAGAATTTGCATAAATATCATATCCGGAAACTCCTATATTGTCTGTTGAAGCTGTCCAGCTCAATGCAACAGTGTTTGATGTCGGATTATTTGCAACTAAATTAGTTGGAGCGGTCGGAGCTTGTGTGTCAATAACAGGAGTTCCCCAGACAGCAGTTACGTATGATGGGTTGTCGATGTAAGGGTTTCTGTTACCCTGAAAAATGTATGATGCGTTGTTTCTTGCAATTTCTGTAGGAGATACAGGATCCATGGCATGCCATGCTAAAAGTTGATTAAGTTCCCAAGTCTGTAAGCCAGGATAGGCGGAACCTCCCAACATATTTCCGGAAGAGAACCCGGAAAGCTGAGTTTCGTATCTTGTTACAAAATAAAAAATCATTCTTGCTACATCACCTTTGAATGCATCGATAGGCTCGAATACAGTTCCTGCGTATCCGGGTGATACTGAATTTCCCAGTTTAGATCCGTTTTGTGATGTTATAGAAGGAGTATTGTTAACTTTTCCGAATGGATAACTCGATCTTATACCATTTACTTTACCGTCTGTGGCTCTGATGAAGTGAATATCAGAAACCATTGGAGAATTTTCATTGAATAAACTTTGTGGTACGATATGTTCTCTGTTGTAGCAGTCACCTTCAATATTATAATTACCGCATTGATCTGGTGATCCGTAGGTGAAAGTATAAGGATCTGTTCCGTTCGGGTTTTCAGAATAAATGTCTAAAATAGTATTGTCATTTTCAAGCCCGGGAATTCCTGAAATATTATCACGATCGGTAGTGGCGTAGCCTGTCCATAATCCACCATAGCCTTTATCCTGATGTCCATTTGTAATGATTAAACTCAGTTGGGTTTTCAGGGCTGCTCCCGTACCAATAGCATTGTCATAATATCCAGTCGGAATTTGTGCAAAAGTATTGACAAAAAGAATACTTAATACAAAAGAAAATAGAATTCGCTTCATTTTTTTTTAAATTGGAAGGCAAATCTACGAAAAATATTAACCGTAATATGTTAATTTTTAGTAATGTAATCTTTACTTATTTTTGAGAAAAACCAAGAAATAGAAATTCCGAATATTGAAGCGGTTGCAGCAACTATTAAATAATTTTCTGTCACAATTTTCACAGGGAAAGGTAAGGTTTCAACAGCTTTGAAAAACTCAGTTTTCAATTGAAAAAAACATAGTGCTGTTCCCAAAAGTAAGCCTGAAATAACACCTAAGACAACAATTAAAATTCCCGTGTAGAAATATGTTTTCCTTAAATGACTTAAAGGAAATCCTAAAGAAATTAATGATTTTGCCTGTTGCTTTTTGTCGAGTTGTAAGATAATAATTGCTCCGGCCAGATTGAATGTTGTAATAAAAATGACCAAAGCGAATATTAAATAAATGAAAAGTTTTTCTGTATTTATCATCTTCCAGAAAGCAGCGTTCTCTTCCTGTTTAGTTTTAATTTCGACTCCTTTGCCGATTGATGAAAGTAAATCCTTTTTTACCTGATTAATTTTGTCAGGATTTTTAAGTTTAATTACAATTTGGTAAGCCGAGTTTTTTGGAAGATCAAGAAGTTCTTCAGATAGCTCAATCGGTGCAATGATATAATTGTTTAATTGATCATTTCCCGGAAAAATACCGGTAACCAGAATATTCTTTTTGTTGTAAATATCTTCTTCTTTATTGATAATTCCGGTTCCGGATTTTGGCATAAAAACCGTAGCGAAATTATTCAAAGTATCAACAGGAATCGAAAGTCGCATTTCGAGACCGTGTTCCATAATAACTTCATTGGAATATTGAAAGCTGGGATATTTACCAAAAAAAATGGTAGTGTCAATCGGGTTTACTTTAATATAAGAAGAATCTACACCTCGTAAATACCCAATGTCACCTTTTCCGTTATAATTGAGATAAACTTTTTCCTCAATCACACGGGAGAAATTCAGAATTTCTGTATTCTTTTTTAAAATACCTTTAATCTTATCAAAATCTTTTATGGTTTTCCCCGATGTACTTTTAATCGTTAAATCGGCATGAAGATTTGAAATCAAATTCTGATTAAATACCTCTAAGCCTGAAAATACAGAGATAATGACAAACATTGCTGCAACGGCAACCGTCATAGCACCCACCGCCAGCCACGTAATAAATGTGACTGCCGTACTTCCTTTTTTAGATAAAAGGTAGCGTGAAGCTATGTAAAATGCAATGTTTTTCAAGATGGTTTACAATACAGGATTGTCGCCTTCGCCTCTCAGTTCTTTTTCTATTTTTTCTACATCATCAAGAGCGGTATCCAGATAAAAGCTGAGCTGAGGAATTACACGAACCTGCTTAGCCATTTTCTGACCAAGGAAATTTCTGTACTGTGCTTTGTTAGTCTCAATTTCTTTCATGATTGAAGCTCTGAATTCCTGCGGGAAAATGCTTAAATAAATTTTTGCAACCCCCAAATCCGGAGAAATTTTGACATCAGAAACCGAAACTAAAAAACTTTGTTTGCTTTCTGCTGACTGTTTGCGGAACAATTCTGCGAAATCTTCCTGTATAATTTGTGCTACTTTTCTTTGTCTGTTACTTTCCATAAGTTCTGCAAATTTACTATTTTTGTTTGAATTGCTTATTTGAAAATAAACGAAACCATCAAATTTTCGATTAATTAAGCGAAAACGGTCTTGAAATCATCTTCAGCTCAATTTTCTGTAAGTGAAAACTGATGATATGATGATTTCAGTAGACTTTAAAACAATATAAAATTTATGAAATTAGAACATATCGGTATTGCGGTAAAAACTTTAGGTTTTTCTGACGAGCTTTTTGAAAAGCTTTTAGGAAAAAAATCATATAAAAATGAAACGGTGGAAAGGGAAGGAGTGACCACCTCTTTTTATCAAATCGGTGAAAGTAAAATAGAGTTGCTTGAAGCTACCAATCCTGAAAGTCCGATTTCTAAATTCATCGAAAAAAAAGGCGAGGGGATTCATCATTTGGCATTTGGAGTAGAAAACATCATTGAAGAAGTGGAAAGATTAAAAAAAGAAGGTTTTCAATTTATCTCCGAAGAACCTAAAGAAGGTGCTGATAACAAATTAGTTGTCTTCCTTCATCCAAAATCTACGAACGGAGTCTTGGTAGAACTTTGCCAAGAAAAACCATAAAAAATTTTGTAGTGAAAGAAATTTTACTATTTTTGCAAACACAAAATTTAACCAAATTTTGAGGTCCTATAGCTCAGTTGGTTAGAGCACCTGACTCATAATCAGGTGGTCCCTGGTTCGAGCCCAGGTGGGACCACATTAAAAAAAGCACTTACATTGTCGTAAGTGCTTTTTTATTTTAATTTAGATAAGTATGATTTTATTTTACAATGTATTGATTTTCAATATTTTTCATGAGATTTATTTCCTTTATTAATGATTTTAATTGTATTAGTCATGCTGTCTCTAGATAATTTCACAGAACTTACCTTCCCATCACTAAATTCAAATTTCAGTAGACTTGGATAATCGATAATTTTGAATGATCCATTTTTTAAATACACCAATTCATTTTCATTTTTTCCTTTAAAGTGTTCAAGAATCGCAGATTCCACATATAGGCGATTATTTTTTTCTACTATTTTGGTTTCCATTTTTTGTCCGTAAAGGAAATCGTCGTAAGTTCCGATGAGCTTTTCTTTTAAGATTGAAGGTATTTCCTGCGTTTCTTCGTTATGGAAATTTCCTTTCCAATTCATCAATTTCAGAATTGTTCTTTGTGTTTGTCCCATCACTGGAAAACGATTCGGTTTTTCGCCATTGGCAAGAAAGGCAAATCCGTTTCCGTCTTTCATAGTTCCCATAACGTTTCCGCCAACTCCGGTGTTTGAGCCGTTACAGGCAAACCAATCATAATTGTTGTAAGCGAAGGATTTTTGCCAACCATAACTCCATCCGCCAACAGCATTTTTGAGAGCAGAAACTTCGGTCATTTTTTTTGCTACATCGTGGGAAACCACTTTGTTATTTTTATTGCGTAAAGCATTTTGAATCTCAATAGCAATTTTGGCTAGTTCTGTCGGAGTTGACCATAATCCTGACGGACCAACTTGTGGAGTAACGGGTAAACCGGTTTTAATTACTTTTCCGTCTTTATCGTGAACCATAGCAATATTCGTCAGAAATCCTTTTTCATTCGGCTGAATCATGGTTGTGTGTTTTAAACCAAGTGGAGCAAAAATATATTCTTTTGCTAATTCAGCAATCGTTGTATTGAATTTATCTTCCAGAGCCATTTGGATAATTGTGTAACCGCCACCACTGTATTGCCAATTGGTTCCCGGCTCAAAAAGGAATTCGATTTCTTTATCATATCTCGGGATTTTACCCATTAAACTTTCTTCTAATGTTGGGATTTTTTCACCTTCATAATGGTCCTCAAAACCGTCTTGAGACGTTCCTGCAGTATGATTCAGAAATTGTCTCCAGGTCGGAGCTTGGTTTTCCGTAAACTTACTTTTTGGCAAATGCCATCTTTTTAGAGATTTGTCAATCGGCTCATTGAGATTAATTAAGCCTTTTTCTTCCAGGATAAAACAAAGAAGTGCCGTAATTGGTTTTGAGATAGATGCTGTGGAAAAAGCAGTGTTCTCATCAATCTTTTCAGGCGAATTTGCTGATTTTACACCGAATTGTTTGGAATAAACAATCTTATAATTTTCAAAAACAACTACGCTGAATCCCGGAAGTTTGTATTTTTCTAATTGTTCATCGATTTTTAAACTGTCGGTAAGAAAGCTGTAGTCTTTTTTCTGAGCAAAAACCTGAAAGCTTGTAAAGAATAATAGAAAAAGACTGATGTAAGAAATTGTTTTCATTGTATCGTTATTTAAGGTTTTGATAAAAATTTATTTCAAGATATTTCTATAGATGACGTTCAGCAGATTCTGTCTCATTTTGAAGTCTTGTTTGGTTAAAAGAATGATGATTCCCCAATTTTTAGCTCTGTTGTAGCAGATGATGGAGGATTGTCCCAACGAATCTCCGGTTTTTAGATAAATGGTGTCTCCGTCAGTTGTATTGATGTTGAATCCCAATCCCAATTCCCGTTTCTCATCTTTGAAGTAAATTTTTTCGCTTATCAATCCTGCGTTGGATATTGTATTGCCTTTGTCTAAAAGGGTTTTCAGATATTTCACCATATCAGAGGCGTTGGATTTTATTAGTCCAGCTGGTGCAGTTACATTCCAGTTGAAAAATTCCTGAATGCCACCTTTTGGATTATAGCCTGTTGTTTTATTTTTCACATCGAAATTTTTCGTCAATGTGCGGTTCATTTTTGTAGGAATCAATATTTTTTCTCGGATGATTTCATCATAAGTTTTGCCATATATTTTTTCCAAAATCTGTCCCTGTAAAGTAAAGCTGGTATTAGAATATCGGAATTTTCCATAATCAATCAAGTCTTTGCAATCATTAATTATTTTGGCTAATGATTGTTCTGTAACGCTATCCATTGGCTGTTGTGGATTGTTTTCCAATAATTTCACAAAATCGTAATCAGGCAAACCAGATTGATGTGAAGCCAAATCTGAAATTCTGATTTTATTCTGTAGATTCTTCTGTAAAATATATTGTTTTGGCAGATAACTATCGATATAATCATCAAGTTTTAATTTATTTTCAAGAGAAGCTTGTGCAATCATATTTCCGGTTAAGATTTTGGTAATAGAAGCAATTTCGAAGATGGAATTTTTATCAATATCCATCTTGCTTTCCTTACTCAGTTTTCCGTAAGAAGTGTAGAATTCTTTATTGTTATGGATGAATCCAACACTGATTCCAACGTCCGGATTTTTAGTGTAATTATCTTGGATGATAGAATCAATCTTTTTGGAAAAGTCTTGTCCGAAAGAAACTTGGCTGATGAATAACAGCGTTGCGAAGATTTTAATTGTTTTCATTGTATCGTTATTTATGAGTTAATCAATATTTCGATACAAAGATGTGGAAGTGCGAAATCCTGTGCGACCGAGTAAAGGTATTCGTCCAGATTTCGTGAAAAGAATTGGTAGGAATGATTAAATCGAGAAGTACGAGTAATTACAACGATTTGTCTTGCAGTGATTTGCGATATTCGGTTGGTGTGTTTCCCGTGTGTTTTTTAAAGGCCGTATTGAAAGAAGATTTCGAATTAAAACCTACTTCATAAAGAATTTCAAGAATCGTAACCTTAGATTTTGATGGATCTTTCAGAATTTCCATTGCATTTTCGATCCGGTAAGTATTCACAAAATCATAAAAATGTTGTCCCAGCTGATGATTAATCAAAACAGATAATTCCCGAACCGGAACATTCATTTCTTTAGAAATGTCCTGAATCGTCAAAGCCGGATTCAAAAATGGCTTTTCATCAATCATATATTTTTTCAGTTTTAGGAGATCCTCATTCAACGTTTCTGGCTCGATCTTTTTCTCCTCCAAAATCAAGTCGGAAACGAGTTTCAATTTCGAATCAATATTTCTGAAAAGTCGGGGATTATTCAGCGCTTTGTACAGATACCAGCAAATGATAAAAAGTTGCGACACCAAAATCCCGATTTTGATCCAATCGGAAACGTATGGATAATCGGAAAATTTGAAAATATTTTTAAGAATGACAACCAGATAAAAAACCGTCAAAACACTTGTGAACTGAAATAGCCAATGGTAAGAACTAAGACTTTCTCCCGAATTATTTTCCAGATAAAGTTTCTTCGCCTTTCTCAACAGCAGAAAAACAGCCGTAAAATATACCACAACCTGAAGATGAAATAGCCAATGAGTGAATTGCAACTCCACCATATTCTGACGGTTGACAATAAAATCAAGCTTCGAAGCCAAATCCACCGAATAAAAACGAGGCACCAAAGCAAGATTCGCAATCAAAAACGGAAGTAAATGAACAAGATATTTTGGTTTCCACTTAAAATCGGAATAACAAACCGACAAAACATACAGATAAAAAGCAGGAATCTGTAAAAAAGCCAACAAAGTTCGAAACATTCCAAGATTCGATGGACCGTCAGTTATTTGGCTGATTAAAGGTTCGCTAATATCAATCGAAGTGATAATGAGGAAAAAGGCAAAAAGTTGATTACTGATTTTGTGCTCAGCCTTAACAGTCAATAGAAAAAATGCCAGGAAAAACGAAATGAACAGCGAGATGATTGTTACAATGCATAATAAATTATCCATTTACGCTGTTTTGTTGAGGTTGTAGATTTTGTTTTTGTAAATATAGATGAAATACAATTTTCTACCAATTTCAAAATTCAGAAAAGATTGAAAATATAAATCACAACTTATAAATAGTTAAACTGCATAAGAATTTTAAAACTTGCTTTCATTTGTTTAAAAAAAAATCTCCAAAATCTAAAGACTTTGGAGATTATATCGAACCGTTTAAATTTAATCTTGATTTTAAAAAGTTTTATTTACCAGGCTTTAAAGAAAAATTATCTACATAAACTGCTTGATGTATACCATTCAGCAAAACTTTCAGTCCCAAGTTTGAATCTTTTTTTAAAGAAATATCATACGCTTTTTTTCCGCCCTCAATTTTTGAAGATTTAGCTATTGAAACATATGATTTTGCATCAGCAACGTTGTTGATAGAGAATAATTCTAATGCAGTTTCTCCACCATTGTCTGAAATATCAAGAGTCAATGTATATTTTCCGGCTTTAATTTTTGGAGTCACCAGATACATGTTTTCTCCGGGATTGGTCATCGAATAAAATACAATTTTTTTATCACTTGCGTAAAGCATTGCTTTTCCTTGTTGAGCAGTCCAGCATTTGTTGATGTCTTTCCATGCATCAAAATTTTCTGTAAGGGTAGATACGGTTTTACATTGTGCGTTTGCTGTTGCAAATCCTCCTAAAGCTACTATTCCTGCAAATACGATTTTTCTCATTATAATCATTTATCTATTGTGAGGTAAAAATACTTAAAAAAGGCTATATCAGAAAGGTATTGCTTGATGATTTATGTTAACTCAGACTTTCGAAAGTTTTAAATATTTTTTTTAAATTAAAGCTTTTGAATAATTTATGATAAAAGAGTTTTCATCATTTCCAACCTTTCTCCTAATCATTGCATCAATATATATAATTACATTTGTTAAACTTCAAACGCAGTTGATATGAAAAATTTATGGCTTTTACTTTTAGTATGGTTTCCAATGGTTTGCTGGGCTCAGATTCCGGTGATAGAAACGCCGGATGGAAAAGGTGGTTTCGGGAAGAATAATCAGGTTGTTCTTCAGAAACTCAATATTGAAACCAAAATTACGGGTAGTATTTCAACCAATACCGTAACGATGGTTTTTAGAAATAATTCTAACCGATTGATTGAAGGTAGATTGACTTTTCCACTTCCGGAAGGCGTAAATGTTAGCGGCTATGCAATTGATATCAATGGGAAATTGCGAAATGCGGTTCCCGTAGAAAAAGAAAAAGCAAAAGAGGTTTTTGAAACCATTCAAAAAAGAAATGTCGACCCCGGAATATTAGAAAAAGTGGAAGGTAATAATTTCAGAACAAGAATTTATCCTATCAACGCCAATGGTGGCGAGAGAACGGTTCAGATTTCTTACAATTATGAATTAAAAAAATTGGCTGACCACTATCAATTCTTTTTGCCGCTGAATTTTGATCATCCTATTCCTGAGTTTACATTGAAAACAATAGTTTTTCAGACTCAAATGACTCCAAAATTAGAAGAAAAACCTGACGGAAGTTTTCAGTTTGTAAAAAATGGAAATGTCTGGATTGCCGAAACGCATAAAACCAATTATAGACCGACTCAAAATCTGAAAATTAATTTTCCGAAGAATAATGAAGATGAAAATGTTTTGATTCAGAAAGCATCTGATCATTCATCATATTTTTTAGCAAACATTGCCATCAATTCTAATGAAAGATCTAAAAAATTATTTACAAAAACGGCTATCGTTTGGGATAATTCTTTGAGTGGTTCTAAGAGAAATCACATGAAAGAATTTGCTTTGTTGGATGAATATTTTAAAATCAATAAAAATGTTTCGGTCAACATCTATTTCATTAACAATACTTTTGAGGAAGGGAAAAGTTTTAAAATTAATGAAGGAAATTGGACTGAATTAAAAACTTATTTATCCCAAATTACTTACGACGGCGGAACAGATTTTAGTCAATTGAAACCGATAAAAGAAGATGAAATCTTATTTTTCACAGACGGAATGTCATCTTTCGGAAATCTGAATCTACCTTGGACAATACCTGTCTATACGATTGCCGCATCAAATAAAGTGAATTTTAATCAGTTGAAATTCATCAGTACAAAAACCGGAGGAGAATTTTTAAATTTAAATGAAAACGATCCTGAAAAAGAGATTCGTAAAATATTGTATCAGTCATTGAAGTTCTTAGGTGTTGAGAGTAACGATTCTTTGTCAGAAGTTTATCCTGCTTTATCACAAAGCATTGCTCAGGATTTTGTGTTGACGGGTATTTTAAAAGGAAACCAGTCCACTGTAAAAGCTCTGTTCGGATATGGAAATGAAGTAACAGAAACCAAAACAATACATTTAAATACAGAAAAGCAATCAGTAAAAGATTGGGAAATCTCAAAGTTTTGGGCACAAAAAAAACTGAACGAACTGGAAATTTTTGAGCAAAAAAACAAAGACGAAATCAAAAATATCAGCAGACAGTTTGGGTTGGTAAGCAACAATATGAGTCTGATGGTTTTGGAAGATGTCAATGATTATGTACGATACAAAATTTCTCCACCGGCTGAATTGCAGTCAGAATACAACAAAATTGTAAAAAATAATAGGGAAGAGCGTGAGGAACGAGTGCAGGATTTGATGTCTGATGCCGAAGAAATGGCAGAAAATCTTAAAGTATGGTGGAATACGGACTTTAGTGCTCAGCAAAAATCTTATCCAAAACCTGATGAAGCGCCAATACAACATGGTAGAAGTGACTCAGATTTAGATGGTGCTGCAGATGAAATGATTGAAATTGTTCAAAATGTAGTTCCTGAGCCAGTAAGGGCACCAAAAGTTGAAAATGCTCCACCAGCATCATCAATGGCAACGAGAGAAGTTCAGGCTTCCCAAGTAGTAGTAGCAAGAGGTTTGGCAAGTGCAGAAAAAAGTATACCTACAGTTCAAGCGCTTCAAGGGCGGGTTGCGGGTGTTCAGGTTTCGGTGCGGGGTGTACAATCAATTTCCAAGGAAGTACAAATTGAGGAAGTGGTAAACAGCGGACGGATTATTGCGGTCGATGTAAAATCTGATGCAAAATATATGAAGTTTTTTGAATCTCTAAAAAAGCCTGCAGATATTTATCAAACCTATTTAAAATATAGAAAAGACTATCAGGAAACACCACAATATTATTTTGATATTGCCCAATTGATGTTTAAAAATAATGATAAAAAATTAGGCTTAAGAGTTTTGAGTTCTATTGCAGATCTTGATATTGAAAATGAAGAGTTGTACAAATTGCTCGCTTACAAACTAAAGCAGGCAGAAGTATTTGATAAGCAACTTTGGATTACCCAAAAGGTTTTAGAATGGCGACCTTTCGACCCGCAAAGTTACCGTGATTATGCATTGGCATTAGAAGACAATAAACAGTATCAGTCGGCTCTAGATAATTTATACAAAGTGCTCACTCAATCTTATACTCAGGAGTTAGCAAACAGAGATGATGGTATTGAGGAGGTTGTTTTAATGGAAATGAATCAGTTAATTTCAAATCATAAAAATCAACTGGATTTCACGAAAATTAATCCCAAAATTGTGGCAGATTTACCGGTTAATATCCGCGTTGTTATCAATTGGAACAAAGATAATACAGATATTGATCTTTGGGTGACAGATCCTAATGGCGAACGCTGCATGTACTCTAATAGCAAAACAAAAATCGGAGGAAGATTAAGTAATGATTTTACCAGCGGCTTCGGTCCTGAACAGTTTTTACTAAAAAAAGCAGTGAAAGGAAAGTATAAAATTGAAACTAATTTCTTTGGTGAAAATCAAGTGAGCGTTTCCGGTCCCACGGCGATTATGGCAGAAATTTTCATCAATTATGCTACCGGCAAACAAGAAAGAAAAATTGTGGTTTTCCAGAATAAAACCGAAACAGATCGAGGCGATAAAGAAGGGGTTTTGATTGGAGAATTTGAGTTTTAAACTGAAATAAATTTAGATATAACACTCTCAGAAATGGGAGTGTTATGTTTTGATAATTGTATTAAACTTGAGGTTTTTTATCACCGCAGGAAATCATGAGATTCTGTTTCTTGTCAATTGACTTACGCAGCCCTTCCCGGATTAGAATTTTTTATGCATACCAAGCAGTACAAATCCTTTCTCCAAACCCGGTTCACTTTATAATTTAATACTGCATTTATTTCCTGAACGATATTTATATTTTGGTCTGCAATAGATTTTTCAGTGTCAGATTTTGTTTCTGGAGCTTTTTTATGATCCGGACTTTTTATTTTCTTATCATCTGTAAGATTTTCTTCTTTCTTTTCTGATAGTAAAGTAGAATCTGAATTATATGATCGAGATTTTTCATTATTAACATTCAAAATAGTATCTGTTTTAACCTTTTCTTTTTGACTTGAAGAATCTGGTTCTTTAATTTGAGCTGAAAAGATGGCGAAACAGAAGATGAACAAAAGGTTTAAATATGATTTCATAATTTGATAATTGAGTCCCAATTTAGTGAAAATTTGAATATTTTTTTATTTCTTCTTTAAACTTTTTAAAACTGGTGAAATTCGGAAGAACCATCTAGCGTTTCGGTGATCAAACTGTTTCCGTTGATTAGATAAAGTATGGGATAAACGTTAATGTCGAATTGTCTTTCAATTTTTTTTCAATCGGCAATTACAAGGGATTTCACTTATTTATTAATGAAATATCTCTTGACATTCGCTGTTGAATCTGAACCAAAAATATTGATGGCTTAAAATGACGAGGCTTTCATATTTTTCGTTTAAGGTTGCAAAGCATCTTGTCTTTCAAAATATTTTAAAGAATAATTTTTCGGAAGAAGCACCTTGAGATTAGTTGTTTTGTCATAGAAAATATAATTGCTAAATAAGTACGTCATAGTTTCTCCGGATTTTCCCTCTACGAAACTTTTTCTTTCAAATTTGGTCAGGTTGAAATTTCCCGAAATGTAAATATGAAGCTCAACCCTTACTTGTTTTCCATCATCATCATTAATGCTCTCAACGTTTGAATAATGGGTGTTAATTTTTCCGTCGATTTGCGTCTCATCGATAAAAGTCCATTTCTTTTTGAGTAAAGTTGTAGGCCCGAATTGTCTCAATCTGGAAGAAGAAATAGCAGCGTTTTGATTGTCTTTATTTTCGTATTCATAGATGGTTTTTTCAGTGTGATTGACGTGATAATACAAACCATTTTTATAAAACTCTTCTGAACTTTCGTTCTTGCTATAGAATTCGAAATCTTTATTTTGAGGTTTGTAAATGGTATACAAAGCATTGGTAACAGACATTGCATATGTTTCAGGATTTGAATATGATGCAGTTTCTTTATAGCTTATTACATTGGCCTGAAAATATTTCCGTTTGGCTTTTTCGAGATCAGGAACTTGAGCTTGTAAATGATTTGTACAACTACATAAAAGAAAAGTAAAGAAGAATTTTAGCATTTTGTATGATGTCAGTCGAAATTTTTGACTTACATTTTATTTAATCTGTTTTAAATTTTCACCGTAAAGCCCGGTCAATAAACTGTTTCCTTCCTTGTCAACTTTCACGGCTCCGTATTTTGCTTTCTCGTATTTTTCGCCTTGCCCTTCCTGAAAAAAGAAAGATTCTGCACCAATGTTGATGTTCCAATTATCGGACGAGGTGTAATTAATCAAATATTCACCATCCTTTAAAGGAGTTTTATTTTTCTGAAACCGCTGCCTCTGTGCAATACCATTTTTATCTAATGTTACCACGCAATATCCTCGTTTGGGAAGCATTTCAGAATTTAAATCTTGCGATATGCTGTATCTCAGACTCATGTAATCACCCTGCATCAAAGAACGCGGATCAACGGGAGCTAATGATAGTAAAATTAATTTCCCATCTTTTAAAAGCTCTTCTTTTTTTGAAACAGAAAAATTAAAATACACCAAAAGAATCAAAAGGTTCAGAATAATAATCAACCATTTATATTTTTTCATCTGATTTAAGTTTTTTGTGAGTTAAAAAGTACAGTCCTAAAAATAAAATTCCCGAACAAAACATAACGATCGATTTTGTAAGCAAAGTGTAATGAAGATCGTAATAATATTGAGATACAAAATAAATGAAAGCAACAATTCCGATGATCAGACTCGTTTTGTAATTGACCAGAAAACTTAAAAGTATAATCAGTAGAGCTCCTGAAATTGCCGGAGAAAAAAGGGTTGGCAGCAAAATAAAGATTGAAAGTAAATAAATCGCCCATTTTTCTTTACTTTTTTTAATGCTTAGTAAATCAAAAAGATGAGAAATTACATAGAGAATCGCTGCAATAATGCTGACAGAAGACATCCAGATGTACTCCGGAGAAAGTTCTGCGATGTCCATTTTTCCTATAATAATTAATCCCGCCAAAAAAGAAAATACCAATGCTATTCGTACCGGATTATAAAGTTTTGAAACTGTCTTATTGTTCTTTATCAGTTGAGCTTCTTTTAAATAGACAAAACTGACCAAAAATGCCATCACGGAAAGATAGACATGAATAAGATCACCATAGTCATTCGAAATTAAAAGCGTTAAAAATGCTCCGCTGATAATCAAAACCGAAACAAACGAAATAATGTAAGCCTGAACAAGTGATAATGTGCATGCTGCAACAAGAATGAAAGCCAAACTAATTGCGTTTTCGTCTAATTCATTATGAGATAAACCCATTCCTAAAAGTATATACCCAATGATATAGGCCGAAATACTTACGGTGTCAACAATGGTACTGTCAATACTTTTATTGATGAAAACTCCGGAAATAATAAGCAAAACTCCAACAATCAATAAGCCGATCTGAGAATCATACAAACCTGCAATAAAAAGGAAGCCGATAAAAAAACAACTTGCCAATAGTCCTCCAAAAATAGAAAGAATTTTTACAGCCAAAGATTGGTCGCTATTTGTCTTTTCGTAAGCTGAAGCAATTTCTTCTTCGTTAAATTGTATTGCTCGTTCCTGTTGGCCATTAATAAAACTGATGAGCTCCTGTATTTCTTCTTTAGTTTTCATTTTTCCATTTTTTTTGAAGATGAA
Organism: Chryseobacterium aahli; assembly: GCF_022699665.1. Classification (GTDB taxonomy): domain Bacteria; phylum Bacteroidota; class Bacteroidia; order Flavobacteriales; family Weeksellaceae; genus Chryseobacterium; species Chryseobacterium aahli. The sequence goes on from NZ_JALDNB010000012.1 coordinate 57,305, forward strand.
TAAGATTAATGACCACCATTGTTACGCTTCCGATGACGAAAAAAGTAGCAAAGAAAAACATGCTTCCGTCATCAGAAAATTTAAATAACAAAGAGGTAATCATAATGATCATGCTGAACGGAATAACCGACAGATAAAAACCACTCTTGGATTTCAATCCATGCCAGATTCCGAGAGGATAAAGGATTAAAACGATACATAAAAACAAAGCGGAAAAAGTTTTAAAATCATCAAAAATAACGATTGTCATTCCTATCGTAGCGCAAACAGCGATTGCCAATGCTAAAATGTGTGTAAACCATAGAGGAATTTTTAGTTTTTGCTTAGGTTTTTGAATGATGCAACTGCTAGTTAAAATTGCTGAATTGAAAGCCAAAAGCAAAGTGGCAATTAGAATTTCATCCCAATCTTTAGCGACCTGTTGTGTGTAGAGAATAAAAGTTGTGTTAACCAAAACAAGAAAAAGCATCCACAATGGCGCAAAATTACTGATGAAAACCCATAAAGCGACGAAAAGAGTCCATGCTAAAAAGAAATCGTAGGCGTTGGCTCCGGTTTGGTAAATCTGTCCGAAGACCGCAAACAAAACTCCTACCAGAACCGAAGCCCCTGTGAGAATAATATTCCGGATATTTTCATTGATTTTCGGAATTAATGCAACAATGGTAGTTGTGACCAAAAGTACTTCCACAATGCCGAGTTTGAAAAATTTGTTCAGGTCTGCCCAGTTATAGGCAAAAAAGAATATAATTCCGGCGGTGGCAAAACCAATTCCGAGGGTAATAAAGAAAAGCCGCAGAAATTTTTTCCACATTTCCTTATCATTATATTCATGATTTTTCAGAAGCCGATTGAGTTCCTGCTCCGTCATGTCGCTGTGACGGCTGAGGATGTGGATGTCTTCTCTTGTTATGTTTTTCATTCGATTGTTTTTAGATCTTTCCCTTTCCCAAACTATTTTTTAACCTCGTAATGACCTTTTGCTGAATTCCATGAAAGTTTGTTTTGATTCTCTTTCCAAAACTTCATCCACCATTCCGCATTTTTTGATTCATCAAAATTTTTATCACCAAAAAGCATTGCCAGATAAGAAAATGTATAAGTGTCTGGATTGCAGTATATAGCAGGATTTCCTTTTTCTTTTGGCATTTCATCTAATTTATAGATTCTTTTCAGGCAGCTTCTTGTAATCTGATCTTTTTGAGCATTAGGTTGTAGTGAAATGATTAATGCCTTCACAGCCGGTAAACTGCTTATTTCAGGAATTTTAGAATTCTCAAGCTTTATCGGTTTAAATTCTTCAACTGGTTTGTTATTTAAATAATCCTGCCATTTACTTTTGAGTTCCTCAAGTTCTTTTTTGCTGGAATCAATGGTGACGAATCCAAAGTTCTTTTTAGTAAGACTCTGCAAAATCTGATTTGCTCTTCCAGCGACGGTAAACAGGTCGTTTTGAAATTCCAATCCTTTTCCTTCAAAAATAATGTCGCCGTTTGAAATTCTATCCCAGATAATTAACCGGCTTGTTCCTTTAAGTTTTGTTTCTGAATTATTGGTGAGTTGAAGAGCTATAGATTTTTGATATTCTGTGTTACTGAGGTGGTGATTCACAGATGCATTTAAAGTCAAAAAAACTTCGCTCCAATATTCATCATGCAAATTTTTTTCAAGAAGCTGAGATGATGAAAGTTTTTGTGCTTCATCGTACATTTCTTTAGTGTAATTCTCAATATTTTGCTGACTCCAAGAAGTTAATAATCTTTGCGAAAAAGATAGATTGAAAGACAGCAAAAGAAGGATATACAGAGTTTTTCTTTTCATCATGGTTAGATTTATTTTATAGTTTATTAAATATACAAATTGTCAGGTTTAGTCAGACTTTAATTTCTACTATTCAAACTTTTCTTCCACATTATAAAGAACTTCACAATCGCAAAAACCACCGTTTTGTTTTAGCCAGTTTTCAACTTCTTCGATATTCGTAATATGATTCGTTTCTAAAAACTGCTTTGACATTTTTAAACTGTCATCACAATCATTCTCTTCAAGTTTTTCATCCAGAAAATCAAATAGACTTTGAAAGATTTTATGCGAAATGGGAAGGCTTTTTTCAAATTCAATTTGCGCTTTTTCTTGTAATTCTTTTTGGATTTGTTTACGTCTTTCTTTTTCGTTTTTGTCAGGCATTTTAATTAAAGATCTTTAAAAGTTGTTTTTAATCTGTAGTTGGTTTGTTCATACAAATAAATACCTTTTATTGGGATAGCAAAGTTATTTTCAACTTTATAAAACTGTGATGGATAATGTATTTTTACACCATCTTTACTTAAATGTGAAATGTCAAATCTCTCGTTTATGAAGTTTATGTTAAAGCCTTTAATATTTTGAATTCCAAATTGAGAATCATCATTTCCATTGAATTTAGGATAGCTAAAATAATTTCCTTTTTTGTCTTTGTAAACATTATCATACTGATATTTTTGATGAAAATAGTGACCTCCATCTTTACTTTTAGATAAATATAGAATAACAGTATCTCTTTCTGCAAATCCCGGAGTTCCATAATGATCATAGGCAACAAATTCTACCGTATCGGTTTCAAGATAATTGAACATTTTTTTTACCACTTTGTATTTGCATTTAAAAGCTCTGTCCATTACATAACTTCTCTTTAATACTTTAAGAGTGTCTCCTGTTTCTTCATCAATTTCATATTCTCCCGTAGGAAAATCTTCTTGATTTTCATTAGGATCAAATTCTGTAACAGATATTTTCTTCCCTACAAAAGCATAGAGATTAATGTTTTTATTTGCTCCGCCGTGTCTGATGCTTTTTGAAGTAACAAGGTAGGCAGATTCACAAGCTGTTAAGATAAATGAAAGTGAAATTAAAAATAGAAATGATTTTATTTTCATAAACTTAAAATGAATTTCATCCTCTTATCTGACTTAAAAGATACAAACTTATCCAAACAACAAAATAGTATAAAATGAGATTGGTGATCAGATAAATTTTCTCAACATCGATTGTCTTTTTTCGGTTGATGGTTTTTATGCTCCCAAAAATCAAAAAAATTAAAGAAAAAAGAACCGTGAAAATCGAAAGAAGAAAAACCGAATTCAATATTTTTTCATAATACAGCCATTCAAAATTTTAATTTTGAAAATAATAATGCTGAATTCCAAAAATAATAATGGAGATGAGTAGAATCAGCTGATATTGATAAACCTTTTCTAATTTCATCTCATTTTAGTTTTATAGATTATAGAATCGTAATTGACAACAACCTTTAAAGAATCAAAATACTTTTTATGCTCAAAACTTGAGTTGAAATCTTTCACGTAGTTTTCAATGTTTTTCAAATCTGGAAAAGAGTCATTTTCTGTATTTAGCATTAACTCAAAATTTTCAAGTTTCGTGATTTTTTTATGCTTTAAATCCCTGAAATACCAAAGTGTATCAGTTACATCACCAATTTCTATTTGATATTTGTATTTTTTATTTAAATCATAAAGCAAACTGTTGGTTTTTCGGGAAGCTTCATAATGAGGAACTCTTCGCATTCCCCAGGTGAAAGGATTTAAATAAAATAGCATGGGTAGAAGAACCAGAATAATGATAACTGTAGTTGTTGCTTTTTTCATGAGATCATTAGTGTTGAATAAATTTTTTCATTTATGTCGTGTATTTCATATTATATCATTGAAAGATAGCACTATTCAAATTTACTTTCAATTTGAATTATTTCAGGATGTTTGATGGAATAAATAATTTTGTATTGATCTCCCTTTTTGAAATAATTTTTATAATTGAAAATCCCTTTTTCGTAAGTTTTATTTTCAGATGTTTTTATATTTAAAAATGGCCCAAATTTTCCAGCCGCCTCTTGTATGTCTGCTTTCAAGATTTATTACTTCTGCAATGGTTTTATCAGTTGGCTCATTATGTAAAATGTTTTGAATTCGGTTATCAGCTAATTTTCCTGAAATGATTACTGATGCGAATAAGCCGATCACTGCAAAACTTATTATTGCAATGTTTTTAAAAGTTTTTCTAATCCATATTAGTTTGTGTGAAGTAAATTTTGGTTTTTGATCAGTATAATATTTTCCAAAAATTGTGAATGTAATAATCATCCAACCGGAAAAAAAGGTTAAGTAACTTATTATTTCCAAAAAATTATTATCCTTAAAACCGAAAAAGAAAATTATTAAAAATCCTACTATAATCAAAAGTATTCCCCAAATAAGAGCTTTATTTTTCAAATCAAATATTTTATTGTTTAACTCTAAAAGTTTTTAAATCAAAAATTAGCAAATCTTTCACCCCAAAATAATCCTCTCATCAACCTCCTCCAGCAATCCTTTCCCAATCAAATCCTCCACACAAAACTTCACCACCGCATCGATTTGAGAACCTACTTTCGCAAATCCAAAAATCTTACAAACCGCACGGATTAATTCCTCTTTATTCAGACTCAAACTCGAATGCATTAATTCCATCATCGCCACCGAAATTTCTTCAGGTGCAATCTCATCAATCAGCCTTTTTTCTGCGGAATTATCTCTATAAAAATCAAGATTTTGAAGATTTGAATTTTCGCTCCAGTAAAATTTCTGATAACTTTCTGTTGTTTGAATATTCGGAATTGAATTCAAAGTTTCCAACAGATAGGTGTTTAGTTTTCCACCGGCTCGCGACGTGTTCCAAAGCTTGAGAATCTTCCTGAACAAAGCATTCTGGCTGATCGGCGATTCTGTATCAATGATGGTTTTGATCTGACTTAAAAGAACCTGTCTGTTTTCAAAATGATAAATCGATTCTGAGTTAGCATTGATTTCCGGACTTAAATTTGCTGCAACATGCGGAATCATCTTCGAAGGTTTTTCCACTTCCGAAACTTCGCTCAGATAGACTTTTTCAGAAGTTTTCAGTTCGATGATTTCTTCCTTTTTTTCTTTGACCTGAGTTTTGATTTTTTCCAGTTCATCCTGAATTTTCTCAACGATTTTTTCTTTATTTTTAATCCAGTCCAGCGTCCAGATTCTGAAAACATTCCATCCCAGACCCTTCAGAACATTAGGAACAAGCAGTTCGCGGTCATTGGTCGTGTGAATGTTAAAATAATTCTCACTGTCCATCAAAATCGCAAGAAGATACTCGCTTTCGTTTTCAGGATCGATGATTCCGATGTCGATTTTATATTCTGAAGTTCCGATGTTGGTTTTAATTTTCAAACCGTTTTCTTCAAGCGTTTTCGCAATTGAATTCACCATCAGTTTCTGCTGATTGACTGTTGGGTTTGAATTTTGATACACCAAACCTTTTTCAGAAAAATTCAGGAAGTTTTTCAATCCCAAAACGCCTTCCGAACTCGTTCTGTTCATGTCGATCTGGTCGCCTTTTAACGAAGAAAATACTTTCATTTCGTAGCGTGCTCTCGTCACGGCAACATTTAATCGTCGCCAGCCTCCATCACGGTTGAGCGGACCGAAATTCATCGATACTTTTCCGTCTTCATCAGGTCCGTAGCCAATTGAAAAAAGAATAATATCTCTTTCGTCACCCTGAACATTTTCAAGATTTTTAATGAAAATTGGTTCTTCAGAGTTGATGACAAACTCTTCCAGATGCGGATTTTCCTGAAATAAATTTTGCAGTAAATCTTCAATCAGGCTTTGCTGGGTTTGGCTGAAAGTCACCACACCAATCGATTTTTTATTCTGATTTTCGAGATGAATTCTGATGTATTCAATAATCGCTTCTGCCTCATTTTTATTGGTTCTCGTTTTTCCTTTGTCGTAAAATCCGTCAATAAATTCAAACGTCACTTTTCTGTTTAAATCGTCCGGAGAAGGGAAGGTAAGAAGTTTATTATCATAAAAATGAGCGTTGGAGAACGAAATCAAGCTTTCATGCTTGCTTCGGTAATGTCTTAAGAGATAATTAGAAGGAATAGAAAGCGCCAGACAGTCATCCAGAATACTTTCCAGATCTTCAAGCTCAAAATTTTCTTCATCCACTTTTTGGGAAGCAAAGAAACTTGTCGGCGGCATCTGTTTCGGGTCGCCTACAATAATCGCCTGTTTTGCCCTCGCCAAAGCACTTACCGCTTCAGAAGTAGGCAACTGTGAAGCCTCATCAAAAATCACTAAATCAAAATGCTCTTCATTCACATCAAAATATTGTGCCACCGAAATCGGACTCATCAGCATACACGGTTTCAGCCTCGGAATTAAAGTTGGAATCTGGTCAAACAGTTTTCTGATGGATAAACCCCGACCTTTATTTCGGATTGCTTTCTGTAAAATCCCTATTTCTGAGCTCTGAACGGCTTCCTGAGAAAAATTCGGAATACGATCGCTGAGCTTCATCGTCAGCTGGTTTTTCGTCAGTTCGGTAAATTCTTTGTGCAGATTTTTATACCGCTGAATCTGCGATTCGTAAATATTGGCATCAAAACCGTTCAAAGTTCCCGAACTGTAAATGGTTTTAATGAATAAATTCAAGTGAATGATTTTTTCAAATTCTAGCTCCAAAGATTCCGTATCGAGCCAGCCTTTTTCAAGAAAATTAATGAACCAGTTTAAATTTAAATCCTGTGCTTTTTCTTTTAGAGCATTAAAATTAATCCAGTCTTCTAACTGATGAATATTCTGTACAACCGTCTTCAAATTGGCATCGCTAGGAATTTCATCCACATATTCCAGAAGATTTTCTTCGGCAGCGTGAAGGTCTTTCAGTTTTTCAACTTGTTCAAAAAGGTTCTGACTGTTGTTTTGTTTTAATGAAAAATCTTTAAGCCATTCCGGAAAATTTCTGATTGATATTTTTTGGGCTAAATCTTTCGCATTTTCAATGGTTTTTGAATCTTTCTCAATCGCAGAAACATCAAAAGAGTTTCCGTTAAAATAAAGATTCGTCACAGATAAAAGTGAGTTATAATGAAGATTTGAAAGTTGATTTTTAAGCTGCTGATAACTTTCAAGCTTTTCAAAAAGTCCGTCAATCTGGACGTCAGATTCAATTCCCGATTTTGCATAACCGTTCAGTTGTTGCTTCACTTTTCTCTGTTTAAACCATTTTGGAATAAACCACGTTTGTTTTGCCTGATTCCACAACAATTTTAATGAAGCAAAATCAATATTTAAGATGGAAGAATTAAAATTGGAAATAATTTGATTTTCAGTTTGTTGAAACTGTGTCTGCTGAGCCATCCAGTTTTTAAATAAATTCAATTGGCTTTCATTAAAAACCAAATCAACCAAACCAGATTTTACTGGATTATCTTTTAAAAATTCAAGAATTTCGACACTGTCAGCATTGGAAACTTCCTCCAGCTGAAACTGTTTTTTAATCTGTTCAGCCGAATTTTTCTTTTCATTAAACTGAGAAATCGCTGACAGAATCAGATTTTTATTTTCAAACTGATGGCTCGACGTTTTGATTGGTCGCAGAGCATGAAGCGAAGGCTGCCCAACCTTTTGTACAATCGATGCAAATGGAATCAACCAGTCTTTCCACTGATTCCAGTTAAACACATCGGCACTTTCGAGAGGAAAATTGATGTGGAAACGTTCGTCAGCTTGTACGTGATTGCTTTCCAGAAAGGCAATCGTATCAAATAAACTCCAGCCAATTGGGAATTTCTGATGCAGATCATTCACATATTTTCCGAGTTCTTTTCGGCGCTCGTCGAGGCGTTTTGCCTCTTCATGATAATCGGCATTAATTTTATATTTCGGAACTTCCAATGTTCTTTCAAACTGTTTCAGAACATCCGACTTCTTCGATTTGTTGGAATGCAGTTCGAGACAGAATGCACCCAAACCGATATTTTCCAGACGGTTGTGAACGACATCTAAAGCGGCTTTTTTTGCAGCCACGAAAAGTACTTTTTTATCATTTGACAAAGCATCGGCGATGATGTTGGTAATCGTCTGCGATTTTCCGGTTCCGGGAGGACCGTGAAGGATAAAACTTTTGTTGAGGTTGGCATTTTTCACCGCATTCAACTGAGAATTGTCGGTCGAAATCGGTAGAACCAATTCAGAAGCTGAAATATTTTCCAAGCTTTCAACATCATTTTCCACGCTTTCCAAAGTTCCGGTCAGTCGTCCGTCAATCAGACTTTTTACAATCGAGCTTTTCTGAATTTCTTCGGAATATTTTGAAATATCCTGCCAAAGAATCAGCTTGTTGAAGGAGAAAATTCCCAAAACCAATTGTTCCAGAACATCCCAACCTTCAAGATTGAGAACGGCATTTCTGATGATCGCCAAAACTTTCGGAACATCAACTCCCGATTCGTCCATCGGAAGATTTTCGAGGCTGTTGATGTTGAGTTTGAATTCCTGTTTTAAATATTCCAGCAACGTAATGTTGATCATGGTTTCCTCCTCACGGCTTCGAAGCGTAAATTTAGAATTTACCGATTTCCTCGACAGCTCCACAGGAATCAATAAGATCGGAGCCAATCGTGGAACGTCTTTATTTTTTGGTTCAAACCATTTCAACAATCCAATTCCCAAATACAGCGTACTTTTTCCGTTTTCTTCTTCGGCGAGTTTTGCGCTTCGGTAAAGGTTCGTGAGAATGTTGTCGAGGTCATCCTGATGATAATACGTTAAAAGTCGGTTGTATTTAAATTCATCTTCCGCCAGTTTAAAAAGAGGTTGTGACTGATGCAAAGGTTCGCCATACAAATTGTATTTTCTAAGAACTGCCTGATTGTTATCGGGAAGAATTGTGAATGATTTTCCATCGGCTAAATTGTCTTCAAGAACATTTGTTTTAATATCAACCAGCTGCAACATACTTTTGGTAAACCGCAGATTGAGAAGATTGTTTCTGAGAGAAAGGTCAAGTAATTTTCTTTCCCAGATTTTTTGTTTGGTTAAATTTGAAAAATCGGTCAGTTCGAGATCGTCGTATTGGGTTCCCAAATCAAAATCCTGATCAAGTTCCGTTGAATGTTGAATTGAATTAAATTCGTGACTCTGAACCGTTTCATTTTTAAGAAGTGGAAGAGGGGAAATTCCAGCCGACCTTGCATTTTTAACGTCTAACGACAACAGAAACTTCGACGAATCCATCAGTTGAGTTTCCGCAGAATTCATGGCGTCTTTGAATGAAATTTGGGTTCCTCTGCACAGACTGGTCGATTCAATCAAAGCAATTTCCTTAATTCCCGATGCAATTCTTTTGGAAATTGCTGCCTGATCAAAATTAACAATTCCGTCGAATCGCTGATCATCGAGCCAGACTCCGATAAAGGCGTGGCCTTCCGTCACAACGATGATCGGATTGAGATCAATTGCTTCCAAACACGCCGCAAAAAGAAGAGAAATATCAATACAATTTCCGAATTTCGTTTCTAAAACGGTGTCCACAAGCCTGATTCTTTGTCCGTTCTTTTCAAAACTTGGCTGCATCGAGCTGTAAATTAAATCCAGATTCTGAATGGCTTTATAAATAGCCGAAACCATCTGCAAAACCCTTTCTTTGCTCTTCTGCTGATAACCTTCAAATGACGGCGTCAGTTTATTTCTCGCCAAAATATCAATGGCATCGCCTTTCAATTTATACAACGAAGTGTTATTTGAAAGAACATACGAAGCCAGAAGTTGCGGATAGGAATGTAATCCGCCGAAATAATCCATCGGCAAAACTTCGATATTGAAACTTTTCTCAAAAATCGATTCTCCGTCCTTAAAAACCTGAATTTTAATCTGATCCAGATCTTTTTCCGTCAGTCTTTTCAACAAAGTGTTATTAAAAACAAAGTTGAAAAGCGAGATTTTGTACAGTGCGTTTGCCTTAATTTTATCGATGTAAATATCATATTTTTCAAACAAACCCAATGAAGAACTGATTTGAATATTCAGATTTTCAAGATCTTCACTCACTTCTCTGAAAGCAATGCTTTGCAGAAAAGGATATTGGTTTAAACAAAAAGTATAGTTGAAATAAGGGCTGTGCTGTATCTGTAAGTCAAACGGAATAATCTGATTCATAAATGTTTTTTGTGATGATCACACTCTTTTTCGAGAGATAATGCAATTTAGAAATAAAACAGATATTGACAAAATAGATTGAGGGAATGGATGTGTTTTTAAGATTTTTAAATTCGATTTTTTTTCATATAATTACTAAAGAATGAAAAGATTAAACAAATTTACAGCAGTCATAGTCATCAGTGTTATGTGTCAACAAATGGGATATGCTCAAAAAGTACATGAAACAAAGCAAGTTTCTAATTACACGATAGAAAACTGCGTGAACGAATTTGATTCATCTAAAGCAAAAAAAACAAATTCAGGTTATCAGTATTGGTTTGCCGACAAGAAGTTCACTGAAGAAAACACGTTGAAGATGAGCATCGTGGAGCCCGGAAAATCTACACACGCTCCACATCGCCATCCCGAAGAAGAATTTTTTTATATTTTGGAAGGGAAAGCTTCTTTTTATCTGAATGGAAAAACTGTGGAAGTTGGACCAAATACGAGTTTATATTGTCCGCCAAATTCAGAGCACGGAATTAGCAATGCGGGAGATAAGGATTTGAAATATCTGGTAATAAAGAAGGATTTGCGTTAGGTTTTATTATAGTAAAATAATTCTTGGAAGATTTTGGAATTCAAAAATAGAAGAGTTTGATTATTATTATTATTATTATTAATTTGCAATATAATAGTAAAATTCATCATTTATATTTACAAAATCCATTATTTCAAAAAGATGATTGTCTTGTTCCATTTTTTTACTTGCTGAAAAATAGTAACCATAAGAATTATCAGTGAAACCATCTTTTAAGAAGAAAATTCCGTAATTGGTTTTTACAATAGAATAAATTTTAACTTCTTCCATAAGCTTCAGAATTTTTTCCTGCTCTTTGCTAAATTTAATTTTTTCCTCAATTTTCGTTTGAGTAGAAATAGGGAATGGAGAATTTTCAGGAATTATATAATTCCAATATTTATTATTTTCTTTATATAAATCATCGACTCGTTGTAACGAATTTTGATTTAAAAAGATGAGATTATCATTTTTGTGAATGGCTAATGCAAGTGCCTTAAACTTGTTAAGATTTTCATTTAAAAATTTTGCATTCGAACTACTTTGTATTTGAGCAGTTGTTAAAAATTGATTAGGCTTAGCTCCACCTTCTTGTTCACTAAATTTGTAGTGCTGAGAAAACCCGCCCCAGAAAAAATTTGGTATTTCACTTGATGTTCTTATCGAATCTAAACTCCATATTTTTTCGTGTTTTACAGGTCTTATATCCCATTTTGAAAATGGTTTTGAAGCTTTAAAAAAATCCTCTAATGAAACATTATTTACTGTTGTTAAACTATCTAAATGCCGAAAAATAATTAGATCAAAGTTTTCTTTTTTATTTAAATATTCCTGACTGAATATTAAAGATGATAGAAATACAAAAAATAGTGTAAAAAATCTTTGCATACAATGTGTTGATAAGTTGATAATCAAATATAGAAACTTTTAAACAAATTCACCATTGAGAAATCTTTGATTTTCTTTGAATGTAGAGATCTTTTGAATAGAGTATTTTATATAAATGAAGTAATTTTGATGCATTGTTTCATTATATTTCTTTTTAAGAAAGATTTAAGGTTTAAAATCCATAAAATATTCAGAATATTTCTACTTTTGAGAAAACAACATTTATGTTCGAACAAAATAAATTAAAACTGAGTTTGAGTTGTGCAATCGTTTGCATTGCTGCAGATTTTATGAATGCGCAGACTTCAATTCAGGTGAAAAATACTCAGGATTTTGCAAGAATTGAAGTCGTTTCTGTTTCAACAAATCAGTTGAAAGCATTTTTAGGGAAAAATAAAGCGGAATATTTAAGAATAAAAGATTCCCAAAACCAATATATTGCCATTCAGTGGATTGATAATGATGGCGACGGGAAAAATGATGAGCTACTTTTTCAGGCGAAATTAGATGCGAAGAAAACGAATTCATACATGATTGTTGCCGATGCAAATGTACCAATTCCAGAAAGTGAGGTAACAACATATTCAAGATTGGTTCCCGAAAGAGTAGATGATTATACTTGGGAAAATGATAAGGTAGCGTTCAGAGTATACGGTCCGAAAGGTCAGGCTGAAGCTTTGGCAAAAGTAAAAGGAAGTACGCTTTCCAGCGGTGTTGATATCTGGTTTAAAAGAACCGAAAAATCTGTCATCAACGAATGGTACAAAGGTTATTTGACCGATCCTATGTTTTATCACAAAGACACAAGAGGCGAAGGCTACGATCCTTATCACGTAGGAGACAGTCGAGGAACCGGAGGAATCGGAATTTGGAAGGACGAAAAACTGCAGGTTTCCCAGAACTTTATAACATCAAAAACAATTGCTGAAGGTCCGTTGAGAACGGTTTTTGAATTGACCTATGCGCCGTGGAGCGAGTTTGGAGTGAAAGAAACCAAAAGAATTTCTCTTGATTTAGGCTCGAATTTTTCTAAGTTCGAATCGACTTTTGAATCTGAAAAACTTGTTCCGAATTACACCATCGGAATTTCTTTGCATAAAAACGAAGGTGAATCTAAGCTGAATGACAAAAACGGATATTACCTGCATTGGGAAAAAATCGATGATGCTTTTGTGGGCGAGGGAATTGTTGTGGATCCGAAAATCGTTCAAAAATCGGTAGCTTTCAAATCTGAAACACCGGATCAGAGTAATCTTTTGGTTATAACGAAACCTCAGAAAAAACTGATGTATTACGCAGGTTTTGCATGGCAGAAAAGCGGACAAATCCAGACGCAGAAAGATTGGGAAAACATTTTACAGAAACAATCTGAAATTATTGCCAATCCTTTAATAATTACTATTAAATAACTAATTCAAAATGATTAATTTAAAACTGACTATAGCTTCATTTTGCTTGGTAACATCGGCATTTTCAGCACAGGTAAAAGATACTTTAGCAGAAAAAATGATGATGTATCAACTTCCGAACGGAGGTTGGGGAAAACATAACAGCGACAAAAAAAATGTCGATTATACTGTAAAAATAGATTCGAAACTTTTAAAAATAATCAAAGCCAACGACAACGATCTTGCAACCATCGACAACAATGCAACGTCAAAAGAAATCAACGGTTTGATAAAGGCTTACAGCACGACAAAAAATCCGGCTTATCTGAAATCAGCAGAAAAAGGAATTGAGTATTTGCTTTCGATGCAGTATGAAAATGGAGGATTTCCACAATATTTCCCCAACAAGTCGATATACAGAAAGCAAGTGACGTACAATGACAATGCAATGATCAACGTTATGACGATTCTGTACAATATTTCTGAAGGGAAAGAAGGTTTTGACGTGGTAAATTCTCAATTGAAAGACAAGTCAAAAGTTGCTTTACAGAAAGGAATTGCTTGTATTTTGAAAACTCAGGTTCTACAAAACGGGAAGTTGTCCATCTGGGCAGACCAGTACAATGAAATTACCTTAGTTCCGGAAAAAGCCAGAGCTTTTGAACCGATGTCATTGGCAACAGGAGAATCGGTGAATATTGTGAAATTTCTCATGATGCAACCTGTCACTCCCGAGATTGAAAAGTCGATCAGATCGGCCATTCAATGGTTTAAAGAAAGTAAAATTGATGGTTATACCTACAATGTTTCGAGAGAAAGTGAGAAGGCCATCCGTACGTTGAGTAAGAAAGAAGGTTCGGCAGTTTGGGCGAGATTTTATGATATTCCGACCAATAAACCGGTTTTCGGGGATCGGGACGGAAGTGTAAAATTCAATTATGAAGACGTTTCTGAAGAGCGCAGAATGGGCTACAGCTGGTACAATGAAGCAGGAACGAAACTGATTGAGAATGAGTTTCCGAAATGGCTAAAACGAAATAAATTGACGCAATAGATTATTAATAACCTAACAAGTTTTCAAATCTCATAGATTACGCAGATTTACACAGATTTCTGTGCTCAATCATCCGTGTAAATCTGTGGGAGGCCTATTTCGCTTCAAAAGTATAAACTCTACCTTTTTCAGTTTTAAAATCAAACATTTCCGTTTCCGGAACGGCAAAACCTTTCAGTTCTGCTTTCGTAGATTTCAAAGGAGTTTTGACAGCATCAATTTGATAATATTCGTTCAGATTTTCTCCTTTTGCCGAGATGAAATTTGTTTTAGACTTTAAATTTAAATTTTTCGCCACTCTGATTCTCGCGTTTCCTCCTAAAGCAGATTTTACAACTAATTTTGTCAGTTTAGAATTTTTCCAATCCATATCAATTTCAAAACCGCCTCTGGCTTTTAATCCTTTTACAGAACCGTTTGACAAAGCATCGGGAAGTGCAGGTAAAATATAAAGATAGCCATCATAACTCTGCAAAAGCATTTCAGCAATTCCTGAAGTACAGCCAAAATTTCCATCGATCTGGAAAGGCGGATGTGCATCCAGAAGATTAGGATACGTTCCGCCAGATTCACCTTTATTATCGGTAGGTGCAGGTGATAATTGATCTGAAATTAATTTAAAAGCACGGTTTCCGTCCAATAATCTTGCCCACCAATTCACTTTCCAGCCCATCGACCAGCCAGTGGATTTGTCGCCACGGTAAATCATTGAATTTTTTGCAGCTTCAGCCAATTCGGCATTTCTTAGCGGTGAAATTTGTCCGGAAGGAAACAATCCGTACAAATGAGAGATATGTCTGTGTTTATCGTCGGTTTTATCCATATCGGTGAGCCATTCCTGCAGCTGTGCATGTTGCCCGATTTGCATTGGCGGAAGTTTAGATAAAGCTGTTTTTATTTCATCCGAAAGATTTTTGTCCTGATTTAAAATTTTTGAAGCATTGATGAAATTATTAAACACATCAAACACCAATTGATTATCCATCGTGGTTCCCGCGGTGATGCTTACGTTTTTAAAGTATTTATTTTCAGGCGACATTGATGGCGAAACTACCAGATATTTCTTTGAAGGATCCTGTTGAAGAACGTCTAAGTAGAACAAGGCGCAACCTTTCAAAGCCTCATAATTTTTCTTTAAAAATTCTTTATCTCCGGTGTACAGATAATGATTCCAGATGTGCTGGGTCAACCACGCTCCGCCCATCGGCCACATCCCGTAGAAACCGCCATCCACAATTCCGGTGATTCTCCACAAATCTGTATTGTGATGCATATTCCATCCTCTGGCTTTGTACATTTCTTTTGCAGATTCCTGTCCGGTTACCGACAAATCCTGAATCATATCAAACAAAGGCTCGTGCATTTCGCTGAGGTTGGTATTTTCAGCAGGCCAGTAATTCATTTCTGTATTGATGTTGACAGTGTATTTGCTGTCCCAAGCGGGATTTAGCTGATAATTCCAGATCCCCTGCAGGTTGGCGGGCTGAGTGCCTTGTTGCGATGAGGAAATTAAAAGATAACGCCCAAACTGGAAATACAAAGCCACCAGATTCGGATCCTGTGAATTTCCAAATTCCTTAATTCTAATATCGGTTGTTTTCTTAGCTTGTTCGCTTGTTCCTAAATCTAAATTTACACGCTTGAAATATTTTTGGTAGTTTTCGATATGAGCTTTTAATTCAGCATTATATTTTTTGTTTAAAGCTTTATTTAAATATTCTGTAACTCTTGCGTCAGGATTTCCTGAAAGGTCATTGTACTTTTTAAAATTGGTCGCAATAGAAACGTAAATTACAACTTCATCTGCATTGGTAATTTCAAGCTTGTCTTTTGTTGATGTTAATTTTCCACCTTTTAAAACGGGAACGGCAATAGTTTTAAAATTAATTTTCCCTATTTTATTATCCACAGAACCACTCGTTCCATTAATTACGAGCTGATTTTTTTCTGTGAAAATTGAATTGATTTTGTGTGGAGTAGAGGCATTGACAGAGAAATTTAAACTTCCTTTTTTGCTCGAAGATAATTTAATTATGACCACATTATCGGCAAATGATGAGAAAATTTCACGTTTAAAAGTTACACCATTCACTTCGTAAGAAACAGTGCTGACTGCTTTTTCAATATCTAAAGTCCGGTTGTAATTCTTAAAATTTTCATGACCTTTAAAATCTAAAAAAAGATCGCCCATTGTCTGATACGGCATTCCATAATTCAGATCTTTGGGAGCTTGTCGCGGATAGGTTTTATTGGTTAAATCCTGTGCTTTTTCGAACTGACCGTCATTGATCAGTTTTCTCACTTTCTGAATGCTGTCGAACGTATTTTTCGGGACATTATTTCCTGGTTCGCCCGCCCAGATTGTTTCCTCATTGAGCTGAAGATGCTCCTGAGCTGCGCCACCAAACACCATTGCTCCCAATCTTCCGTTTCCGATGGGAAGTGCTTCGTTCCAGTTTTCTGCGGGCTTGTTGTAAGTTAATTTTAAATTTTGCTGAGCAAATGCAGAAACAGAAATCAACGTTCCGTAAGCCAGTAAAATGATTTTATGTTGAATGATTTTTAGCATATTCTATTTTTGTTGATGTGATTTTATTTAATTTTTTAAGAATGTCCCTAATTAGTAATAACTTAGTTTTTACCTGTTTGCTTATCATTCCGTAGGAATATCAACACACTGAAAATAAAATAGTTTAGATTCCTACGGAATGACAAAATGACTGTTGATTTTATCTTTATCATTAGAAACGAACATTCATTAAACTTTTTAACGCAAAGATTTTCTTTTGATATGTATTATTTAAGAAGCAAAGAGTAATCAATGAATTGATTTTAAGCTGGCATATATTTCAATTTTTATGTTTTCAAGCTTCATCAGCGAAGTGTCGCAACCTTTGCTCCTTAAAATAGTAAGTTTTTTTTAAAAAAACTTTGCGTTATATTTCATTATTACTCATTGCCAATTATTTATTACCCATATTCTTCAGCCAGTCTGCACAGATTTTTTTCCAGTTATCTGTCAATTCAGTTTTATTTGAAATTCCGATATTGTGTTCACCTTCCGGGAAAATGAACATTGCTCCTTTCACTTTATTTTTAATCATCGCTTCGTAATATAAAATGCTATTGATCACAGGAACTGCAGGATCATTTTGAGCATGAAATAAAATGGTTGGCGGTGTTTTCTCTGTCACGCGATTCTGCATAGAATATTCTTTGATTTTTTCTGGGGAAGCATTTTCTCCTAATAGATTTACTCGGCTTCCTTTATGAGCAAATTCTCCCAGATCAATCACGGGAGAAACCAAAATGGCAAAATTCGGAACTGTTGAAACATCTGCCCAATCGCCTTTCAATTCAGTATAATCGGTTGAAATATTACTTGTCATCGCCGCCAAATGTCCACCCGCTGAAGTTCC
This sequence comes from Chryseobacterium aahli, assembly GCF_022699665.1. GTDB lineage: Bacteria > Bacteroidota > Bacteroidia > Flavobacteriales > Weeksellaceae > Chryseobacterium > Chryseobacterium aahli. Next base: position 74,632 of record NZ_JALDNB010000012.1, read on the forward strand.
TGAAACTCCAATCTGATCAGGAGAGATTCCATATTGAGCCGCATTTTTTCTGATCAATTTTATTGCAGCCTGAATATCCTGCAACGAACCGATTTCTTTTTGTTTTAAATCAGGAGAAGTCGGAAGTCTGTAATTTAAAACAAAAGCTGAGATGCCTAAAGTATTAAGCCATTTTGCATAAGAATATCCGCCTAAATCATAGGTCAAATGTCTGTAACCACCGCCTGGAATGACGATGATAGCCATCTTTTTTCTCTCTTCTTTTGCAGGCAGAAAAGCGAACAGTTCAGCTTCCCGAATCTGCGTAATCCGTCCTTCTTTTTCTTCAACAGTGTTTAATTTTAAACCTTTGGAATTGGGCATTTCGCCTTTTGCCCAAACGGTTATTTTCTGTTGCGACGAAATTTGAATTCCAATAAATATGCTGAAAATTAAAATGAACTTTTTCATAGTTAAAAAATTAAGAGGCAGAATTTTATTACTCATTACCAATCATTTACTAATAGTTAAAAGCCAGTCTGCACATAGTTTTTTCCAGTTTTCGTTCAGAGGATCTTTATCGGTGACAAAAAACCGATGCCCGCCTTTAGGAAAAATAAACATCGCACCTTTCACCTTATTTTTCGTCATAGCCTTGAAATACAAAATGCTGTTCATTGGCGTAACGGCTGTATCGTCCTGATTGTGAAATAAAATCGTTGGTGGCGTTTTTTCGGTCACGAGATTTTGCATGGAATATTCCTTGATTTTTTCGGGAGAAGCGTTTTCTCCTAACAAACTGTCGCGACTCCCTTTGTGAGCATATTCGCCCAGATCAATGACCGGACAAAAGAGAATTGCAAAATCCGGAATCGTGGAAATGTTTTCCCAATCGCCTTTTAATTCTGTGTAATCTTTAGAAATATTGCTGGCCATTGTTGCCAAATGTCCGCCTGCTGACGTTCCGACAACGCCCACCTGATCGGGAGAAATCCCCCATTGAGCCGAGTTTTTTCTGATGTATTTGATAGCAGCCTGAATATCCTGCAAAGGCGCAATTTCTTTTTGAATTAAGTCTGGCGAAGTTGGCAATCTGTAATTTAAAACAAAAGCCGAAATTCCCAAAGTGTTCATCCATTTTGCGATTTGGAAAGCACCTTCATCGTACGTCAGTTTTGAATAACCACCGCCGGGAATGATGATGAACGATTTTTGATTTCTCTCTTTCACGGGAGGTAGAAATGCGAAAAGTTCAGGCTCTTTTAGTTCTGCCAGTTCTTTTTTCTTTTTGGTCTTTGAAGCCAAAATTTTCGAGTTGGGCATTTCTCCTTTTGGCCAAAGAATGATTTTTTCCTGAGCTGAAAATTGAATGAAAAAGAAAATTGTAAAAATAAAAATTACTTTTTTCATAAGCTTAAATTATGAACCCCAAAAGATTTTAAAACCATAAAGGTTTGATTTTGTAAAGTTTAATCTTTCAGAAAATCTTCTCTAAACGGTGTGAATGCATCGATCAGTTTTCCTTCCTCCAGACATTTTACGCCATGGAAAATATTTGGTTGGGCAAAAAATCCGTCACCTTTCTGCAGAATTTTGGTTTCTCCGTCAACGGTTACTTCAAATTTTCCTTCGGCAACATAAGTGATTTGAGAATGAAAATGCTGGTGTAAAGCTCCAATCGCATCTTTTTTAAATTTGACGATGACCATCATGACCTGAGAGTTGTATCCTACAAACTGTCTGGAAACACCATCTCCTAAATCTTCCCATTCGGAATTGCCATCGAAAAAAGGTTCTTTTTTGAAATTCATATTTTTTATTTTTACTGTATTCTTTTGTCTTGAAACAAAAGAATCAAAAATTCAAGACTTGGAAAATTCCACTAAAAATTTAAATTAAATCCTAAAATTCCCAAACTCGTGCGGATTGAAAATGGTTTGTCTTAAGATAATCTTTGCCGCACTCAAACAGTGGGAATTTTTTAACGGATTAAATTTAAATTTTCTTAACGCTCCATTTTCCTATGTCATTTAAATTATTGAGTTATTTAATATATTTTTCCAGACCGGTTTTTAAATCTTTCAAAGATCTTACGGCAAGTTTGGCTACGGTTTCTGCGCCCAACCTTGACAAATGCGTATCATCCGCTTTGTCTTTTTCATAATACGGATTTTCTCCTGCCTTGAAATGTAAGTGCAGCAATTTTGATTTTTCCGGACCTGCTGAAATTTCCATTTGTTCGGTTAGCAATTGCATGTCTACAAATGCAACTTTCATGTCATCTGCAACCATTCTCACCACCAACGGATAATCGGTGTGAGTATCAATTAAAACTCCATTTTCGTTGAAGTTTCTTCTTGTAATAGAAGTCATTAAAATCGGTGTTGCACCTTTAGCTCGTGTCTCATTCACATATCTTTCCAAATTGGCTCTATATTGTGTATGTGGATTCGTAAATTTTGTTGAATCTTTCAATTTCTGATCATTATGACCGAATTGAATGATTACGAAATCACCTTTTTTTAATTGTTTTTCAACCTTATCCCAACGGCCTTCTGTTCTGAAACTTTTTGAGCTTCGTCCGTTCGTGGCGTGGTTTTGAATTTCAATTCCGTTGGTCATGAATTGTCCTAAGACTTGTCCCCAACCATGTTCCGGGTTTTTATCGGGATTGTCTTTATTGGACATTGTGGAGTCACCGATCAGAAATAAGGTCGGTTTTTTCTGCGCCAAAATTAAAGTGGAAACAGCAAGGCTAAATATTAAAAGTATTTTTTTCATTTTTTAAATTGATTTGTTTGGAGATGCTTCGACAAGCTCAGCATGACATTTCTAATACTAGCTTTTTTGAAACAACATTTTGTTTAATTTATTTTGTAGTGAATATTAATAATTATTACCTGTATTCGGATTCCAATCTCCGAAAATATTTTTTAGGGTGTATTTTTTCGCTTCTTTTTTTCTTAACTGATGCGACCATAGTACACGGTTTTCGATTTTTCCGCCTTCTCCTTTGCTGTTGTATTCTGCATAGTAAGCAGTTTTATCTTTATCGGGAAACATTTTGTCACCTTTCCACGGATTCCAGCCTTCAGGAAGAATGTGACTTCCCATTTCGGTATTGATGAAAACTGTTCTTGCATATGGTCTCCAAGGTCTTCCCAGAAAAACTTTTGTGATGCCTTCTTTTGCAATCAGTTTACAGTCGAAAAATACATAACCAAAACTTTTTGACTGATCGGTAGATGCCGCAGTGATATAAGAATTGGCTAAACTTTTAATAGTACAGTTTTTAAAAACTACCGTAGCCGAACCAAATAGAAAATCGGTTGTTCCTTCAACGTAACAGTTTTCATAGTATTGTCTGCTGTGATTTCCTCCGGTGTAAACGGTATCTTGGCAACCTAAAATTTTAGAATTTTTAATTGTAAATCGATCACCTTCCACGTGAAGGGCAACTGCCTGACCTTCATTACAAGAACTATTTTGAATCGTCAAATCAGAAATTTTAATATCATCCGCCATTATCAAAAGCGTGTAAGAATTGAAAGTCGTCATTTTCTCATTCAACGCATCCATTTTTCCGGAAAAATCATTGTTGGTGATGATTGTATTTTCTTTGCTTTCGCCCTGTAAAGTGATGTGATGCTTCGACGAAGGAATGACGATTTTTTCATGATAGGTTCCAGCTTTAATTTTAACTAAAGCTTCGCCCGGACCCAAGTCTCTGATCGAAGTAATTGCTTTCTGAATCGAGGTAAATTGTCCGCTTCCGTCCTGTGCAACAGTGATGGTTAAATATGGATTTTTTTGCGCTAATAATAATTGAACACATAAAACCAATAAGGTGAAAAGAAACTTCTTCATAAAATTTATTTTAAAGTTTTATCTAAAAAGTTAACCGTCAAATCTAAAGTTTCGCTAAACCAGGGTTCTGCAGACCAAAATGAATGCGGAGTATCTTTAATTTCATGATATTCAGTAAAGATATTATGACTTTTTAAAATCTTCATCATATCATCTCTTCCTGCATGAAAACGTGGTTGTGAAGAGTTGATGAATAGAGTAGGCGGTGTGTTTTTGCAAACATATTCCAAAGGTGAAGCTTCTGTCCAGTTTTTAAGATTTATATTTCTGTCTCCACCCAACCAGAAAGCTGCGTAAGTACTTTCTTCAGCTTCGGGATGAATGAACGAAACAATACCATCGATGTTGACAATTGCCTTAATTTTATTCTTGTTTTGAACTCCTACCAAAGTTGCGATTTGTGCTCCTGCAGATTCTCCTAAAACTGCTATTTTCTTAGAGTGTAAAGAATATTTTTTCTTGTTCTTCTTTAAAAATTTGATGGCACTTTCTACGTCATCAATTGCTGCGGGATATTTTGCAACTTCACTCAATCTATAACCGACAGCAATGGCAACATAACCTTTTGCTGCCAATTCCTGAGCCATGTATTTTTCGTTTTCTTTACTTCCCGAAATCCAGCCGCCACCATGTACCAAAGCAACTCCCGGATATTTTTTTGATTGATCGAGAGGGTAGTAGATGTCAGCTTTAAGAGAAAGTCCGTTGATGTTGGCGTATTCTACATCTTTATCGATTGCGATATTTGAAGGAAGAGGTCTGTTCAGCGGAGTGATAAACGGATGTTTCTTTTTCAGTTTTTCATATGTTGCTTCGTTGGTGTAAGGAGTAGCATTCGGCTTTGTCTGACCGAATGCTTTTGCTCCTACAAAAAAAACAAAAAGAAAATATGGTTTGTGAAAACTCATTTTTTAATTTTTAGTAAACGCTTTGTTTAATAATTTTAAACGCAAAGTGCGCAAAGTTTTTTTGACAATCATTATGCTTTTAAGTTCGCAAAGGCGTTTGACTTCGTCGAATCTTCGATTTCACTTAGCGAAGCCCACAAGTTAAAATTCATTATAAAAAATGAATCTCAAAACTTACTTCACTGCATTCTTTGCAATCTCTTTTGAGATGCTTAATTGCTCACCTTTTACGTCTTTCGGAAGTTTTACAGACGCGGTTTTTGCTCCTAAAACTTTAATGGTTGGTTTTTGAGTAGATTCAAGCTGTAAACCTGCTAAATCAATGTTTTTACTGTTGTAAATCGTAGCTCCCGTTCCTTCAGAATATTTCAGTTTTACATTCTTTAACTGAATTCCGTCTGCGTCTACGATGCTTAGACCTTTTTTAGTTTCGAACTGAGAATCTTCAATCACGATATTTTTAAGATTCATTTCTGCCAAACCGAATAAAGTAATCGCTTCGTCAGAATTGGTTGCAGTGATATTTTTAAAGTAAATATTTCTGAAAACAGGAGTTTCTTCAGTCACAGGATACGTTTTTTCCGGAGCTTTGTTTCCTTCCGCTTTTTGTCCGTCTTCCAAGACTGGCGAAGCACCTTCGTAGAACATATTGAAACCAATGGTCTGCGTCGGAATGTTGATCATATCGATATTTTTGATATAAATATTTTCAACGACACCACCTCTTCCACGGGTTGTTTTGAAACGAAGACCAATGTCTGTTCCGATGAATGTACAGTCTGAAACATGCATATTTCTTGCACCTCCTGACATTTCACTTCCAATCACAAAACCTCCGTGACCGTGATAAACCATGTTGTTTTTGATGATCACATTTTCAGTCGGCATACCTCTTTTTCTACCGTCTTCATTTTTCCCTGATTTAATGCAGATAGCATCGTCACCCACGTCGAAAGTGTTGTCGTATATCAAAACATTTTTACAAGATTCCAAGTCTACACCGTCACCGTTTTGAGAATACCAAGGGTTTCTAACTGTAAGATTTCTTAAAATTAAATTGGAAGTCATTAATGGATGAAGATTCCAAGCAGGAGAATTCTGGAAAGTCGGGCCATCCAAAAGAACCTGGTCGCAACCAACGATGCTTACCATTACCGGACGAAGGAAATCTTTTACAGATTCCAGTTCAGATTTGTTGATTTTATCAGGAACGTTAAAGCTTGAACTGCTTTCAAATCCTTTTTTGTAGCTTTCTGATGGGTACCATGTTTTTCCGTCTTTAGAAACAATTCCACCTGATGCAACGAATTTTTTCCATTCAGTTTCAGATAATTTTCCTTTTTTCACGGCTCTCCATGCATCACCGCTTCCGTCGATTACTCCTTTTCCTGTGATGGCGATGTTTTTAGCATTTCTTGCAGAGATCGGAGACTGACAGCGGATTGTATTTAAACCTTCAAAACTCACGTCTACCAAAGGATAATCGCTTTTGTCTGTACTGAAAATAATCATCGCACCGTCTTCCACATGAAGATTGATGTTGCTTTGCAAAACGATAGGGCCTGTCAACCAAAGACCTCTTGGAACGACTAGTTTACCACCACCTTTTTTTACCAAAGCGTCGATTGCTTTTTTGAAAGCTTCCGTATTTTTTACACTTCCACCTGCAACACCTCCAAAATCCTTGATCGATACGGTATTTGCTGCGAAAGAAGTTTCTACCACTTTAGGCATTTTAAACTCAATTCCTTTGTAAATATCTGTATTTTGAGCGTAGAATTGTCCCGAAAACATCATTGCCGCGACAAGACCTATTATTTTGAATGACTTCTTCATATCGTTATATCTTTTTATTTTTCTGTTGATTTTTTTCATTCTCCCAAAGATTTTCGCAGATGAATGCACATAATTTGAAAATTAACCTTCAATAAAATCTGTGAAAATCCGTGAAGTCTGTGGGAAATATCTAATTTTTTGTTATTCTGAAATATTCAAAATCTGCATAGCCACCGCGGTTTGCTTTCTGAGTGCTCACAGAATATAATCCTACTTTAGCACCAATCCATTTTCCAGGTTTTGCCTGAAATGGCTCGCCTGCTTTGATGAAATTTTTACCGTTCTCGCTGTAGCTGAACGTGCAAATTCCGTTGGGCTCGTTAACGTCTACCTTAAAATAAGCTTCATTACCTTTTAATTTAGCTTCAAATAACATTTTTTCAACGCCGCCTTTATCTGCTTTTTCGGCCTTTCTTAACTGAACGTAATATCCATCTGGTTTGTTGGTGATAACGATCGAAGCGTGATCTAATCCCATTACCAAAAGTCCTGCGGTTTTACCTTCTTTAGCGTCTTCGGGAGTCAATTTAACTTTCGTTGAAGCCACAAAATTCGGAGCCGGAAATTTTTGAGTTAGAAGATTCGGAACATTCCAAAGGTTCAGTTCACCTTCAGGATTTTTCATTGAGAATAATCTTAAAAATTTCTGTCCCGGAAGTTTGGATGACCAAACAATATTTTCATTGGCACTCCATTGCCATTGTAACCCTAATTTTTCACCATCAAACTCATCAGTCTCCGCTGGAGTTACAATCGGATAAGTTTTCCCAACGTTTGGTTTTTTATAAGTTAAGACCGGTTCGCCGATTCCGTTTTTATCGTTGTCGATTCCCATGAGAGGCCAGTCTTTTTCCCACTTCATTGGTTGAAGATGTACGATTCTTCCGCCAGCATCCACATCCTGAAAATGATAGAACCAATCTTCCCCAGAAGAGGTATCAACCCAAGCTCCTTGATGAGGACCGTTGATCTTTGTTTTTCCCTGCTCGAGAACAATTTTCTCTTCGTAAGGACCGTAAATATTTTTTGATCTTAAAACCAATTGCCAACCTGTAGCTACACCTCCAGCCGGAGCGAAAATATAGTAGTAGCCATTTCTTTTGTACATCTTTGGACCTTCAACCGTAGGATGCGCATCGTGACCGTCAAAAATATGAACGCCTTTATCTAAAACTTTCGTTCCTTCAGGATTCATTTTATTTAAAGACAAAATACTTTTCACTCCTGCACGACTTCCTGCCCAACCGTGAACTAAATAGGCCTGTCCGTCTTCATCCCAAAAAGGACAAGAATCAATTAACCCTTTTCCTTCCATCACCAAAATAGGTTCATCCCATTTTCCAAGTGGATCTTTGGTTTTCACCATGTAAATTCCGTAATCGGGGTCGCCCCAATAAATGTAAAATTCACCTTTGTGAAAACGGATACTCGGCGCCCAAACAGCATCACCTCTTCTCGGAACCGAGAAATGTTCTTTAGGCAAAACATCCTGAATAGCATAGTTGACTAATTTCCAGTTGACCATATCTTTTGAATGTAAGATTGGCAATCCTGGAGCTTCATTGAAACTTGAAGCGGTCATATAATAATCATCACTAACTCTGGTAACGTCTGGATCTGAATAATCTGCGTACAAGATCGGGTTTTTGTAGTTTTTTCCCTGATCGGCAGTCCAGACTTCTGAAACGTATGGTTTTTCCTGTGCGTTCAAATAATTTGCTGCAATGGAAAATGCGGTGATTGAAAGTATATTTAAAAATTTGTTTTTCATAAAATCAGATTTTTGATCTGGTTTGTGTAATGTTAGAATGAAATTTTTTTTTCACCATTAAGGATTTAAGAAATATTAATTGCTTAAATTAAGAATCAATAAATTGATTTTCATTAAGTATTATGCTTAAAGCAACTCGCTTAATAAAATCTAGATTTTAACCTTAATGAATCTTAATTTCTTAACCCTCCTTAATGGTTTAAGCATTATTTTTCAAATTCCAAACTTGCCAAAATAAATGGTCCTGTTCCTTTTCCGTCATTTGAACGGATTTCTTCATTTACATAATATTCGTAAGAACCATCTCTGTAAGGTTTTCCTCCTAATCCGGCAACGGCACAACATTTATTTAAATTTACAACTCCGTTTTCATCCACTGTAATTAAATTTTTGATGATTCCGTCGTACCCTTTTTTAGCGGCAGCTTTGTATGATTTTGGTAGGTAACCTTTGTTCACAGATTTGATCATCGTGTAAACAAACATGGCTGAAGCAGTTGCTTCTTCGTAATTACCATTCGCTAAAGGTTTATCTAAAACCTGATACCAAAGACCAGATTTTTTGTCCTGATATTTGATGACAGCGTCAGAATACGATTTGATATAAGAAATAATTCTGGCTCTTCCCGGATGATTTTCAGGTAAATAATCTAAAACGTCAACCATTGCCATTCCGTACCAACCCATCGCTCTTCCCCAGAAATTTGGAGAAAGTCCGGTTTGTTTGTCTGCCCAGGCCTGTTCTTTGTTCTCATCCCAAGCGTGATAAAGCAATCCTGTCTTTTTGTCTAAAAGATTTTTCTGAACTGAGTCAAATTGCATCACAATATCATCATACGCTTTCGTTGCATCTGCACCTTTAGTGAAGTCTTTCGTATAATGCGTGTAGAAAGGCATTCCCATGTATAAACCATCTAACCAAACCTGATTTGGATATATTTTTTTATGCCAGAAAGAACCCTCATTGGTTCTTGGCTGTCCGTCGATTTGCAAACGTAGTGTCTGAAGTGCCTTTAGATATTTGTCTTTTTTCTCTTTTTCATAAAGATAAAGCAATACGTTTCCGCTGTTCAGCATGTCGATATTGTACTTATCAAGGTCGTAGGTAAGAATAGTTCCGTCTTCTTTGATCAGTTTTTCTCCGAAACCGCTGATGTAATCATAATATTCTTTTTTACCTGTTTTAAGATAAAGTTGCTCAGCACCATCCAGAACAATTGCCGATGGATAAGTCCATTTCGGGCTTTTGCTGAAATCAAGCATCCAGGCTTCTGGGAATCTCTGCATTTCGGAAAGCATCATTCTTTCTGACCATTTCAGATTGGTAGGAACTACTTTTCCGGATTTTGCAGTTTGTGTTGTAGCTTTTGCAGCCGTTGCAGTTTTTGTCTGCGCACAAGCCAGAAACATTCCCGAGCCTAAAACAGCAATAGCGTATATTTTTAATTTTTGATTAATAAAACTCATTGTCATTCAATTTTAAAGTTGATTGTTATTATCTAAAATTTCTAATTTTTTATCTAAATCTTTGTAAAATTCTGTTTCGGTTTTAATTCCGTTGGGTTCCTGAGACCATGCTCCCATAAAGTAATACGAAACATTTTTTGTCTTTTTGAAAACCACCACGTGAGTCGATTTGGTTTTTACAATTTTACCTAAATTGCCGATAGGGTAGAAGATGACCATTCCCAAATTATCTTCTTTTTTAGCCAAAGTCTGCGTTCCGTATGTTGCAATGTAGCCCCATTTTTTGTTTTTACTGACCGCCTCTTTCATGGGAATATCTTTGAATGCAACAATTCCGGTACATAATCCTGAAAGTGTTTCATTTAAATTTAAATCAACCTTCACAAAACGGTCTCTGTTGAAAATCGTCAGTTTAGACTGAAGGTCAACTGCTTTTCCCCAGGTTTTCCAGCCTTTGTAATCGATGGTTGCGAAAGATTTATCGCTTTCGTTAAAAACTTTTGCAGTGGTGCTTTTTACAGTTTTAAAGGTTTCGACAAAATCATTCTGATCATCATATCTTCCGTAAGAACCGACACCTATGGTACGGCCTGATTTCAAAATATCCTGTCCCCAAGGTGAATCATGATGATAAGTTTCAAATCCGTCCTGACCTACTTCCGGCAATACTAAAGTATTCACTTTTTTACCGAAAATGTCTGTTGCATTTCTCCGGTCTAAATATAATCTGTAACCGATTTGATTGTTTTCCAAACCGATTCCTTCGTATCGGATATAGTAAGAATGGTCGGTGTGTTCCGGTGGAAGTTGTAATTCATTGATGTTTTTGAAAGTTCCGCCGATGTATTCGTTGCCCTGCCATTTTCCGCCGTCTTTTATGGATAATTCAGCGTAGGAAAATGGAGCTTTCGGGTTTTTACGGATTTTCTCGATCACATTTTTTTGTGCGAAAGATGAACCGCCAACGAAAACTGCTGTCGCTAGAAGTATCTTGAATATGTTTGATTTTATCTGTTCTGACATTATTTTTAATTTAGATAACCGATGAGCCTGAAAGTTCAGGGACTATCGTTGATTTTCGGTTATTTCTTTAACAAGGCTATTCATGTAGACCTCAATATTATCATAGTTTTTATCTAAATCTTTTCCGTTGGCATTGGCTGCTTTCGGGTCAAGATTATTTTTGATTTCCCAGTCATCGGACATTCCATCGTTGTCTGAGTCTAGCAATGATGTGCTTGGTTTCAAATTTGGAAATCCTCCTACGTCTTCCTGAGAATCGATGATTCCATTGTCACTTCCGAGCGAGCCTTTATGAGAAAACGTTCCGTTTGTTACATGTTCCAAAATGCGTAAATCTACAGCATCTCTCACTAAACTGGCCCCTCCGATTTTTAATATTTTTTCATACGCCTCTTTTGGTGAATCAGTTTTTACATTATTCTGAATATCGTGTGGCTGATTCATTTTAATTGAGTTTTTATCAGCATCTGTTAACTTGTAAGTAGGTTTCATTTGATTGAAAACACCCAAATTCCAGTTGTCTGCGGTAACTTCCGGGCTTCCTTCCACCACATTTCCGTTGATGTAGTATTTGCCCCAAATGTTGTAAACCTCAGTTCCCTCTTTTTCATTTTTATCAATTGCTACAATTCTTTTATTCGTCATTGTCGCAGGACCCGGTTTGTAGTAATTGTTGACCATATTCACATTCATTCCTTCACCTCCGTAGACATTATTGTGACCCCAATTGTAGATTACATTGTTTCTGAAGTCAGTCAGATCGGTCAAAGCAAATTTGCTTCCTGCATACTCTCCCAATCTCGGATTTCTGCTGTCGTGATTAGCATATATATTATGATGAAAGGATGCGGATTTTCCTCCAGCAATTCCGCCATAACCATGAGCACCTTTTTGATGAGCAGAGTTTCTCAAACTTTCTGTAATCACGCACCATTGAAGCGTCGTATTTTCATTTACATAAATAGAAACCGTCTCATCGGTTGACCAGCTCATCGAACAATGATCGACAATCAGATTTTTGATAAATCTTGCGCCTAAAGCATCACCCTCATACTTTTTTTTATCACCCATTCTGAAACGCATATAACGAATGATGACATTGTCAGCCGCAACAAAAGTTTCGTAGTTGGCAACGGTAATTCCGTCTCCGGGAGCAGTTTGTCCGGCAATGGTGACATCGCCTTCTTTTATTCTTAATGGAGATTCAAGAAAAATAGTTCCGGCTGTTTTAAAAACAATATATCTCGGACCTTTTTGTTCTAAAGCGTATCTTAAAGTTCCTTCTGAACCGTCATCTGTCAATTTAGTTACGAATAAAACTTTTCCGCCACGTCCGCCAGTGGTGAATCTTCCAAAACCTTCAGCACCGGGAAAACTGATCAGCTTTCCTGAAATCATTGTTTCAGAATCGGCTGAGGTTTTTATCTGGCTTTTGCAGCTTTGTAAAGATAAAAGTCCCAAAAGGAAGAGTGAAGAAAAATGAATTTTCATATTGATGAATTTGGAATGATTTATTGATTGGCTTTTTTGAAATTCCAGTCGTCTTTTCCTGAAAGAATATTTTTTGCAGTATATTTTTTACTTTGCACTTTCGTCAATTGATGCGACCATGGAACTCTTTTTTCAACAGCTGCTCCAATACCTTTAGAATTGTATTCTCCGTAAAAAGTTGTCTTCTCAGCATCGACTTTCCCCCAATTGTGCCAACCTTCAGCTATAATTATGGAATCGATTGCACAGTTGATGTAAACAGTCTTTGCAAAAGGTCTCCAAGGTCTTCCCAAATATACAGAATTTGCATCGGCATCTCCTGTTAAATTACAGTTAATAAATACATATCCGAACTCATTTCCTTCAATTGTAGAAGCAGCGGTAACGTAAGATGCATTTTTTTTGGAGTAAATCGTACAGTTTTCAAAGACCGCAGTTCCGGCTCCGAAAATATAGTCGGTAGTTCCTTCGATGTAACAGTTTTTAAAATAATTTCTGGAAACTTTAGATTTATCCGGATTATCCTGTGCTCCTTTGGTATAAAGTGTATCCTGAAATCCTAAGAATTTACAGTTTTCAAAAATAATTCTGTCTCCTGTTGTTAAAACGGCAACGGCTTGCCCGACTGGTCCTGCATCGTTTTGAAAAGTAATATTTTTAGCTGAAAAATCATCAGAGAAAATAAAAATACTTGATGAACCTGTCGTTCCAATGTTTTTACCTTCCGCATTCTGCTTTGAAGCGTGATCGCCGTACACCAAAATGGTGTTTTCTGCATTTTCTCCGATTAAACTAATTGGACTTTTTGCAGCATCTACTATGATTTTTTCTCTGTAAGTCCCAGGTTTTACAATGATTTTTGTTCTTTCCTTTTTTCCTTCTTCAACAGAATTGATGGCCTCTTGAATCGTAGTGAAATTTCCTTTTCCGTCTTTCGAAACAATGATGGTTTTACCCTCATTCATCTTGAAAGAAAGAAGACTGATAACAACTACTGAAAGTATGGATAAGAATTTTAGTTTTTTGTAAAAATTTGAAATCTTCATAGATTTTAATTTTCATTGGAAAAATACAGACTTTCCTCCGGTGAAGGAGTAAGTCTGTATTGAAATTAATATGAATGTATCTTGATTCTAGTAACCGTAATCTTGGGTAAGATTGTAGTTATTTTGAATATATTCGAAATAAATAGGCAATAATTCTCTCTTATTGGCTTCAAAATATTGTGCGTATCCTGCAGATGGATCATTTACATACGTTGCAGAAATTCCTGATCTCCAGGCAATTGATTTGTAACCTGAAGGAGTCGTTGCAGACTGATTAGGAAGATAAAATACCTGGCTTTTGTCTGTTCCTGTAGTGTAAACGTCGATTGCAGCGATGTTTTGTTGAGCTGTTTTAGTTGGATCGTAAACAGAAGATTTATAGTAAATATTTAAAGGGACATTGGCATAAGCTCCTGTTCCGTTGATAAAATCTGTCAGTTTTTGTTTAGTTTCAATAATTTTTGAAGCTAATAAATTCCAACGAATCAAATCATATTTTCTAATTCCTTCAGAACCTAATTCCAACAATCTTTCTTTTACAATGGCGTTGAAGAAACCAACTTTATCAGAAGGAATAGTTCCTACTTGTCCAAGATTTCCTGTATAAGCTCTGTTTCTTACCGCTAATAAAGCATTTTTTGCTTCTTGTGATGGTGCTCCGTGAATTTCATTATCCGCTTCTGCAAACATCAACATTACATCTGAAAGACGAAGTAGAGGCCAGTCAACCGCAAGTGTTTGAGAGGGTCCTGTGATACTTGTCCAAGATTTTCTGTATTTAGAATCTGTCCATGCGTTTGAAGCAGCTAAATCAGCCTGATTCGTTGCATTAATGGTGAAAATTCCTACATTCATATCTCTTCTCAAGTCATATTTTGTAAACTCATAGAAGTAAGTTGGTAATGCATTGATACCGCCGCCTCCTTTCCATACAGAGTTGTCATGGTGCTTCAGACCGTTGTAATATCCGATTTTAGAGTCTGTTCTGGTACCACCACCAAAAGCTCCTACTGCGAAAATAACTTCATTGGTTGCATCCTGAGCATTGGTATGTAAAGCTCTGAATACATTTTCATAGCTTGGGTTCAAGCTGTGCTCACCAGAATGGTTCATAATGTCTTTACATTCGTCTAAAGCTATTTGGTAATATTTCTGAGGATTTGATCCCTGAGCCATGATTTGAGGATTTCTTCTTAAAGAATATCCTGCTCTTGCCAATGCAATTCTTGCTCTAAGACCTTTCACAAAACCTTTAGAAATTCTGTTGCTGGTAGTACTGCCTTCAGATCTCCAAGGAACTAAAGTTGCAGCTTTCTCCAAATCAATGATCATTTGATCATAAATAATATCTCTGTCTGTTTTTGGCTGGTTTTGCTCTGCCACATCAGAAGCTGGTACTAAATAAAAAGGTACATCTCCCCAGTTTCTGATAAGCTCATAGTAATATTGAGCTCTTAGGGTTAATGCTTCTCCTAAATATCTATCCATTAGTTTTTTATCTTCTGCAGATCCGCTTTGCATTACAGGAGATAAAGGAATGTTTTTAATGACAAGATTTGCACGCTCAATTCCTGTATATAATTTTGAAAAAGGACCGTTAAGTTCTGTGTTGGTAGTACAAGCACCAAAAGTTGCTACCCCTCTTCTGTCATTACAATTGTAGCTTCCTGATGTTCTGAAGTCGTCTCCGGATTGTGGTATAATCAAAGATAATCTCTGACCGTAACCGTCATCTCCTCCCAATTGCGCATAGACTCCCACTAAGGCTGAAAATGTATCTGCAGTACTGTCAAACTGCTGTGCTTCAGAAATACTTGAAAGGTTTTCCGGCTCAAGAAAATCGCTGCACGAATTAAGGAAAAGTGCACCTGCCAGAAAAGATAAAATAAATATTGATTTGCTTTTTTTCATGATAATAAATTTTAGAAAGTGATATCTACACCTGTTACAAAAAATCTGCTTCTAGGATAGGCTGAATAATCTACTCCCGGAGTTAACGGATTTCTTCTTGTACTCGCTTCAGGATCATAACCTGAGTATTTTGTAATGACAAATACGTTGTTAACTGTTGCGTACAATCTGAAATTTTTAACACCTACAGCTTCCAAAGAACCTTTTGGTAAAGTGAATCCTAAAGTAACGTTGTTGAGTCTTAAGAAAGAACCGTCTTCAATTCCGTAAGAATGTAAAATGTATTGTCCTGTTGGTGGCGTCCACATTGTAGTATTTGCGTTCAATGCTGCCAAAGCAGTAGGATCGTTCACTTTTACCCCGTTGTTATCAAACCATCTCCATCTGTCTGCCACTTCTGCAGCCATGTTGTTGTCTCTGTATAAATACTGAGTGGTATTCTCTATTTTATTAGCATTATAAACTTTGTTTCCAACTGAGAAATTGAAGAATAAACTCATATCAAAGTTTTTGTAACGGAAAGTTTGGTTAAAACCTCCATAAAATTTAGGCTGAGCACTTCCTAATTCTTCTCTGTCTGCGTCAGTAATCTGTCCGTCACCATTTAAATCTTTTAATTTAAGATCTCCGGGTTGTACGGCTTTTGCACCTAATGCTATTGCGCTGCTGCTAGGAACTCCTGCTTTTAAAGTGTAGACCTGTGTTGCAGCATTGTAATCAAAATCACTGATTTCGTATCTTCCTTCAGTTAGATATCCGTAATAGGTTCCTACAGAACTTCCAACTTTAGCGATAAAGTCGAATCCGCCGATACCTCCCGATTGAACCAAATATGAATCTTGTCCCTGACGAACACTGCTTCCTAAACTTAAAATTTTGTTTCTGTTGGCTGAAAGGTTAATATCTGTTTTCCATGTGAAGTCTTCTTTGTTGACGATCACTCCTCCAAGAGTAAATTCTAAACCTCTGTTTTGAGTTTTACCTGAATTCTGAAATTGGTTTGAATATCCAGGGAAAGGAACTTTTGCTAAAACCAATAGATCTTTTGTGTCAGTAATATATCCGTCTACACTACCATATAGTCTTCCGTTGAACAATTCAAAATCAATACCTGCATTTTTAGATACGGTAGCCTCCCATTTTACATTAGGGTTAGCCTGTGTAGTAGAAATTGCAGCTCCCGGTGTAACTGAAGTTCCAAATACATACCCGTTGTTTGCATTGATATTATAGAAGTTGGCCCAAAGATAAGACGTGATTCTGTTGTTTCCGGAAAGACCGTAACCCACACGAAGTTTTAATTCATCTAACCAATTAACATCCTTTAGGAATTTTTCTTCTTTAATTTTCCAGGCTAATGAAGCAGCCGGGAAATATCCCCACTGGTTTCCTTTCATGAAAACATTCGATCCGTCAGCTCTTACTGATGCGGTTAAGATATATTTATTATCAAAAATATAATTTACACGTCCGAAAAATGAAGCTAAACGGTCTGGTGCCAAAACTCCTGTTCTTGCTGCATCTTGTATCAAACCAGCTGGCGGAGTAGCTGAAGCAATGTTCGCAAATGCCTCTTCAGGAAGGATAGATTTTGGAAACCATTTTACATACGTGTTACTTGTTTCACCATCTGTCTGAATGATCTCCTGACCTAATAAGACATCTAATTTATGCTTACCAAATTTTTTGGTATAGTTTAATGTATTGGTATTGGTAATTCTTCTAGATTGAGATCTGTCTAATTGCACGATTGGCATATCAGCATTGGCTCTTGCCTGTGAAGTTACTGTACCCCAAAATTGATTGGTGATGATATCTCTCTGAACGTAACCGATTACACTTCTGAAAGTAATATCTTTTGAAATATTCCAGTTGATGTATCCATTTAATAGTAAATCGTTTGATCTGTTGTCTCTTACTTCGTTATCATTTAAGATCAAAGGATTAACCAAATTGGTATTCGTAGCGTAGTTAGGATCAAAATCATCAACAGGAATATTAGATCCACCCTCGAAAGGCTGATATCTTACTGCATTTCTTAGTCTATTGTTACTTTGAGAACCTGAGCTGGATGTACCCACACCATTAATTAATGATCTGCTGTATCTTGCATTAAATCCGATTTTCAGTTTTTTGCTGATGTCGTAATCATATTTAAAGTTAACCATGCTTCTCTTAAAGCCGGATTTTAACATGATACCGTCTTCGTCCACATGATTCAATGTTAACGCAAAAGCAGATTTTTCAGAACCTCCGTTTATCGTAAGATTATGCGTGAAGTTGAAAGCTTCCTTACCGAATAATTCGTCTTGCCAATCTCTTCTTTTAACATTGCTGTACTTAGTTCCAAGCTCGTTATAAGTTCCATAACGGGTTGCGAAAGCTTGTACGTCAGCTTCTACACCATTTTTGTTATACAATTCGTACTGATACATTACAAATTCGTAAGGATCAAGAACATCCAATGTGTTCATAATTTTTCTTACTCCTGTAAACCCGTTGTAATTAATTGAAGTAGTGGCTCTTTTTTTACCAC
The DNA here is from genome assembly GCF_022699665.1 of Chryseobacterium aahli. GTDB lineage: Bacteria > Bacteroidota > Bacteroidia > Flavobacteriales > Weeksellaceae > Chryseobacterium > Chryseobacterium aahli. The sequence continues at coordinate 92,466 of NZ_JALDNB010000012.1, forward strand.
TTTTTGTTGTGATCAAAACTACACCGTTTGCTCCTCTGGAACCGTAGATGGATGTAGATGAAGCATCTTTCAAAACTTCAATAGACTCAATTTCTTTAGGCGTCAGGAGAGACATTGCGTTATCCATCTGCACACCGTCTACAATGTAAAGCGGTGCATTGCTTCCTGTGATAGAAGTACCCCCTCTTACTTTGATATCCACCTCTGCACCTGGCGAACCTTCACTCGTCTGTACCTGTACCCCGGCCAATCTACCCTGAATTGCTTCAGCAGCACTGTTTACCGGCATATCTTTTAAAGCTTCAGCTTTTACAGAAGATACGGCATTCGTAACGTCTTTTTTAGAAACCTTGGTATAACCTACCAAAACCACTTCGTCAATGTTGGTTTCTTTTTCTTTACCTTTCTCCTGCGCAAAGCCAAGTACGGGAAGCAGGAAAACAGTTAAATATAACCACTTTATCGATTGTACTTTTTTATTCATTATTATATCCTTATATAGTTTAATGTACGGTCGAGAGGCTATTACAGCTCCTCATTTAGTTTTTTCTGTGGATTTTAAGTACTCTGTTTGATTTTATGTCAAATTACGCTCTTCTTGTGCAATCGATTGCGTAATTTTTCACGATACGTATTTATCGTGGCTTCTAAACTAATATTATTTTCCATTACACAAAGAAAAAAATATTATTTTTTCGTGAACATATCTGTTTAATTTGTTTAAAATGACAAAATATTGGAGTTTATAGTATGTTTAAAATACTGATATTCAATTATATAATTTGTTATTTCCGTATTTTTAAATAGTCTGAAAAAAATATTTGAATATTTGCTGTTTAGGGTTTAAAATGATGAAAAATGAGTCGAAATTCAATGATTTTTACCTTTTAAAAATTCCCAAAATTGATACTCAAGCCTTCAATTTTTAAAATTGACGTGATTTTTATCAGTTTTTTGGCATCAGAAAAAATGTGTATTTTCTAATTAGTGCTAAATTGTCATATTTTAACATCTTGCTCTGATTAATTTTAAATTATCTTTATATATATGATATGACTGTTATCATGAGAGCATTTTGTGGCATGATTTTTATTTTGATAAGTGCTTGCACCTAATTTGGTCAAAAAAAGCACTCACTATATTCTTAAAATTTCTTAATTTTTTTTAAAATACTAATTTTATTTAATTGTTATTCAGCTAATTAAAAATTTAAATGAATTTTTTGTTAACGGAATACATATTATCTATATATTTATCGACAAGTATTTCTGTACAATTTAAGTGTAATTTAATGCAATCGATTACGCAATAGTTAACAGGTTTTTAAAAACCGTAATTTAAGTTTAAAATCTAGAGTATGACAAAATCAGAATTTCGTTACGCCCATCATCCTGAAGATGTAAAAAAATATACAACTGAAGATCTGAGAAGGGAGTTTCTAATCAATGATTTATTTAATGAAGATCAAATCAATGTAGTGTATTCTATGTACGACAGAATGATCGTAGGTGGTGCAATGCCAGTAAAAAATGCGTTGAAACTTGAGCCTACTAATGATCTGAAGGCAGAAAACTTCTTAGACAGAAGAGAATTGGGAATTATCAACGTAGGCGCTGCCGGTAAGGTAACCGTAGACGGAGAGGTTTTCGAGCTTGGAAACAAAGAAGCTTTATACATCGGAAAAGGGGCAAAAGATGTTGTTTTTGAAAACGGAAATGAAGGTCAGACTTTATTCTATTTCAATTCTGCACCTGCGCACCACACTTTCCCTACAAAGAAAATCACTAAAAATGAAGCCGAAATTGTAGAATTAGGTGAAGCAAAATACGCCAACAGACGTACCATCAACAAATTGATCGTCAACAGCGTATTGGAAACTTGCCAGCTACAAATGGGAATGACCGAGCTGCACGAAGGAAGTGTTTGGAACACCATGCCTTCTCACACGCATACCCGAAGAATGGAAGCTTATTTTTATTTTGATCTTGAAGAAGGACAGGCGGTAAGTCATTTTCTTGGCCAGCCGAACGAGACCCGTCATATCTTTATGAAAAACAATGAAGCAGTCTTGTCTCCGGAATGGTCTATTCACTCAGGAGTTGGTACTTCCAACTACACTTTTATCTGGGGAATGGCAGGAGAGAATATGGATTATGGCGATATGGACGCTGTTAAAACTAACGAACTAAAGTAATTTTTTCTACATGAATTTATTCGATTTATCCGGAAAAGTAGCCGTTGTAACAGGTGGAACTCACGGATTAGGAATGGCAATGGCTGAAGGCCTTGCCTCTGCAGGTGCTGAACTGGCAATCACAAGTACAACTCCCTCAAAATTAGATGAAGCCTTAGACTATTATCACAGCAAAGGATATAGCGCTACAGGTTATCTTTTTGATGTGACAGACGAATTGGAAGCCGCTCAGAAAGTATCATTAATGCTTGCTACACATGGGAAAATTGACATCTTGGTCAATAATGCAGGAATCATCAAACGTGTTCCGGCTTTAGAGATGGATGTTGCAGACTTTAGAAAAGTAATCGATGTAGATCTTACCGGTCCTTTCATCATGTCTCAATTGGTTGGGAAGCATATGATCAAAAGAAAATCCGGTAAAATCATCAATATTTGCTCTATGATGAGTGAGCTTGGCCGTGACAATGTAGTAGCATATGCTTCTGCAAAGGGCGGACTGAAAATGCTGACCAAGAATTTAGCAACAGAATGGGCAAAACACAATATTCAGGTGAACGGTATAGGTCCCGGATATTTTGCGACGACCCAAACAGAACCAATCAGAGTAGACGGGCATCCGTTTAACGATTTTATCATCAGCAGAACTCCGGAAGGCAGATGGGGGAACCCGGAAGATCTTGCAGGTACAGCTATTTTCTTAGCTTCAGACGCAAGTAAATTTATCAACGGACACATTATTTATGTGGATGGAGGTATTTTGGCGACTATCGGCAAACCTGCTAATGAATAACACAAGAATTTTACAGAAATGAAATCTTTTATTACAGATAACTTTTTATTACAAAATAAATACGCGGAAGAATTATACTTCAATTTCGCAGAAAAACAGCCGATCATCGATTATCACAATCATTTGATTCCAAAAGATATCGCTGAAGATACAGTTTTCAATAATATTTCTAAAGTTTGGATTGCGGGCGATCATTACAAATGGCGTGCAATGCGTACAATGGGAGTGAACGAAAGGTTTATAACTGGCGATGCTTCAGATAAAGAAAAATTCGAGGCTTGGGCAAAAACGGTTCCTTATACGTTAAGAAATCCTTTGTACCACTGGACGCATTTGGAATTAAAGCGTTATTTCGGAATTGATGAATTGTTAAACGAAAAAAACGCATCAGATATTTACGATAACATTACGGCACAGCTTCAGACTCCTGAAAAGTCTACAAGAGGTTTACTGAAAATGATGAACGTAGAATCTTTATGCACCACAGAAGATCCGATTGATGTTTTAAATTATCATCAGGATTTGGCGAAAAGTGATTTCAGCATTAAAGTAAGTACAGCTTTCCGTCCTGATAAAGCGATTTTGATTGAAAACCACAACTTCGCAGATTATATTTCTAAATTAGGCGAGTCAGCGGGAATTGAGATCAATTCTTACCAGAATTTGTGCGATGCCTTATTAAAAAGAGTAGAATATTTCCACGAAAACGAATGCAGATTGTGCGACCACGGATTGAACAATATTTCTTTCGAAGAAGCTTCAGAAGCTGAAGTAAGCGCAATTTTCAATGATAAAATTTCAGGAAAAGTAATCGCTGAAAAGCAGGTGAATCAGTTCAAAACTGCCATTTTATTATTCTTAGGCGAAACGTATCATAAATTCGGATGGGTTCAGCAGTTCCACCTGGGAGCTTTGAGAAATAACAACGAAAGAATGCACAGAATTCTCGGTCCTGATACAGGATGGGATTCTATCGGTGACTTCGTACAAGCTGAAACTTTGTCTAAATTGTTAAACGCTTTAGATGGAAAAGACAAACTGACCAAAACAATTCTATATAACTTAAATCCTGCCGACAACGAAATTTTCGCTACAATGATCGGGAATTTTAATGACGGAAGTATTAAAGGAAAAGTACAATTCGGTTCGGGCTGGTGGTTTTTGGACCAAAAAGACGGAATGATCAAGCAGATGAATGCTCTTTCAAACATGGGATTAATCAGCTGTTTCGTAGGAATGTTGACAGATTCAAGAAGTTTCTTATCTTACCCGAGACACGAATATTTCAGAAGAGTATTGTGTAATCTTTTCGGAGAAGAAATGAAAAACGGCGAATTGCCGGATGATATGGAACTGATCGGGAAAACCATTTCCGATATCTGTTATCATAATGCTAAAAATTATTTCGATTTTTAAATTTCGAATTAAATAAAATTTGAACCATTAAGAGGATTAAAAGGTTAAGATTTTTTAAGATGAAAATCTAAGATTTTATTAAGAAGACTACTTAAAGCGAAGCTCCACTTAAAAAATCTTTAAAACTTATAAATCTTAATGGTTAAAAAAATAATTTACATATCTGCAATTTTTCTAAACCTGAAAAGTTTTTGTGAGCTTGGCTGAGTAGAACGCCTTTGCGAACTTAAAAATATACATCGAGTTTAAAAGAAAAGCTTAGCGCACTTTGCGTTAAAATAACAGCAGATATTAAACAGAGTATTTATTAAAATATGGCTAGCAAAATACTTACTTTCGGTGAAGTAATCATGAGGCTTTCACCTCCCGGAAACAAAACAATGAAACAGAGCCACGAGATGGAATTCTTTTTCGGCGGAACTGAGCTCAACGTAGCTTCTTCATTGGCGACAATGGGTTGCGACGTGACGCATATCAGCAATGTTTCTGACGATTTTGTGGGGGAATCAGCATTGTCTTTCATCAAAAGTTTCGGGATCAATACGACTTTCATCAATAAAAATGAACATCCTTTAGGTTTGTATTTCCTTGAAGTTGGTGCATCCGTTCGTGCAAGCAGAATTGCGTACAACAGACTGAACGGTTCTTTTGCCAACATCAAACCCGAACAGGTAGACTGGAAAAAAGCTCTCGAAGGTTGCGACTATTTCCACTGGACAGGCATCAGCCCGGGAATTTCAGAAGGCGCTTACGAAACTTTGAAAGAAGGTTTGTTGACTGCCTGTGAAATGGGAATCGAAGTGACCACTGATCCGGCTTACCGTTCCAACCTTTGGAAATATGGTAAAAATGGGAATGAGGTTTTAAAGGAATTGGTTTCTTATTCAACGATTTTCATCGGTGGTGTAAATGAGATCAATGAAATTTTGGGAACTCAGTTTTCATCAGATCAGCAGGGTTTCATGGAAGCTTGTGAAGAATTAAAAAAGCAGTGTCCTTCTATTCATAAAATTTTCGATAAAATAAGAATCGGGGTTACGGCAAGTTCTCAGCAAACGCAGGGAAGAGCTTTGATTGACGGAAATTATTTTGAAACTAAATTTTTAGAAATAGACAACGTAGTCGACAGAATCGGAACAGGAGATGCTTTTGCCGCAGGTTTAATTTATGGTTTATTAAATTTTGATGACAAAAAAGCATTGAATTTTGCCAACGCAGCCTGTGCCATCAAACACACCATTTTGGGAGACATCAATTACTGCAGCGCAGAAGATATTCTTGAAGTAATGGCCGGAAATTCCGGAGGTAGAATCAAAAGATAGTTTTCGCTTTTGGCTTCTAGATTATGGTAATTGACTCCGAAAGTTTTCTAAATAAAAGTCATCATATTTAAACATTCGGTGTCTTTTATAAGCGAAGCGGCTTTGTGAAACTAAAAAACAGTTAGCCGTAAAAAATCTTTGTGACCTCTGTGTTCAAAAAATTCAAGCTAACAAAGTCCTAAAAGGGAACAGCATACCAAAGGATGGATAAAACGCCATCAAAGATTATTTTAACAAAATAATTAAACAAAATGACAAAAATTCAATTGGTTACAAACACCATCATCAATCAGGGAGCTTTGCCTCTGTATTACAATGCTGATGAAACGGTAACTTTAGAAATATTGAGATCGCTTTACAAGGCAGGAATCCGTGCGGTAGAATATACCAGCCGTGGAGATGCCGCTTTGAGCAATTTCACAAAAATGGTAGAAGTTCGTAATGCAGAAATGCCTGAAATGCTTCTTGGAATCGGAACCATTAAAAATGTACAGCAAGCTGAAGAATATTACAAAGCAGGGGCGGATTTCTTTATCAGTCCGGGTTTTGTGGCGGAAGTTGCGACATTCTTAATTCCGAAAGATTTGTTATACAGTCCGGGTTGCATGACTCCGACTGAAATTATCACTGCTGAAACTGCAGGCGTAACTTTCATTAAATTATTTCCAGGGAACGCTTTAGGACCAGGATTTATGAGTGCGATTAAAGATGTTTTCCAGAATCTGAAATTTATGCCGACCGGAGGTGTTGATACAACAAAAGAGAGCATCGAAAGCTGGTTCAAAGCCGGAGTTTCTGCAGTAGGAATGGGAAGCAAGCTGGTAAGCAAAGAATTGATGCTTGCGAAAGACTATGCGACGATAGAAAATGAAACCAAAAAAGTGCTGGATATCATTCAGACTTTAAAATAAATAAATTGACTATGAGTTCAGTTAAATCTCTTAAGCCGACGCAATACAGATGGACGATCTGTCTGCTGTTATTTCTCGCCACCACGATCAATTATCTGGATCGTCAGGTTTTATCTTTGACGTGGAAAGATTTTATCGCACCGGAATTTCACTGGAATAACAACGATTACGGAAATATCACGGCATTATTCTCCATATTTTATGCAGTGGGAATGCTTTTCGCAGGAAAATTTGTTGACTTCATGGATACCAAAAAAGGTTTCCTTTGGGCAATCGGAGTTTGGTCTGTTGGTGCAGTTCTACACGCATTCTGTGGAATCGCCACTTCAGGAATCCTTACCGGGACTTGGACAGCTGGTTTTCATGAATCCAAAGAATTGATTGGAACAGTTTCCAACACCTCTGCTATCATCAGTACAAGTGTTACCTTATTTGTTTTTGCACGTTTTGTATTGGCGATTGGTGAGGCTGGAAATTTCCCGGCGGCAATCAAAACTACGGCAGAATATTTTCCTAAAAAAGACAGAGCATTTTCTACAAGTATCTGGAATGCAGGAGCGACAGTGGGAGCTTTGGCAGCACCACTTACGATCCCGTTTATTGCAAAATCAATGGGTTGGGAATGGGCATTTATCATCATCGGTGCGCTTGGGTTTGTATGGATGGGACTTTGGGTATTCGTTTACAAAAAACCACATTTACATAAAAGAGTTAACGAACATGAATTAACGTATATCAATCAGGATCAGGACGATCTTCCCAATGAAGACACTTCAGTTCCGGAAAAAGTATTTACGTTTAAAGAATGTTTCAGCTATAGACAAACCTGGGCTTTTGCCTTCGGAAAGTTCATGACAGACGGCGTTTGGTGGTTCTTCTTATTCTGGACTCCGGCTTATTTAAGTTCGGTTTACGGAATGGATTCCACACAAAGTGCACTGCCGTTATTTGTATTGTACATGATCACTTTGCTTTCGATTATTGGAGGCTGGCTTCCAAAATATTTTGTTGAAAAATTAGGAATGAACGCCTACACAGGAAGAATGAAAGCGATGTTGATTTTCGCATTTTTCCCTTTATTGGCACTTTTAGCACAACCTTTAGGAACAATTACTTATTGGATTCCGGTTTTAATTATCGGAGTTGCAGGAGCAGCACACCAGGCGTGGTCAGCCAATATCTTCTCAACAGTGGGCGATATGTTCCCGAAAAAAGCCATCGCAACCATCACAGGAATTGGCGGAATGGCAGGAGGAATCGGATCGTTTATCATTAATAAATCTTCAGGAGTTTTATTTGATCACTCACACAAAGCATGGTCAACCGTTGACGGAGTTCCTCTGTTGGAAAAATATCCGCAGTTTGTCAACGACCGTTTACCGGATGATTTTTTCAAACAGTTAGAAAAATCAGGTGCAGTAGTTTCAGACGGAATTGACAAAGGATACATGATTATTTTCTCAATCTGTGCAGTAGCTTATTTGATTGCATGGGTCGTGATGAAATCATTGGTGCCTAAATATAAGGTGATCAGTAAATAATCACAAGTTTGAAAAATAACTTTGGGTTCTTTTTTAAGTGAAACGCCTTTGCGAACTTAAAAATATACATCAAGCATTAAAAAAATCTTTGCGGACTTTGCGTTAAAAAAAGCAGTAAGATTAAACAGAATTAAAAGCACAATTTAATTCAAATTAGAAAAATGGAAAATCAGACAAAACAACAGTTAAACCGTCAAAACAGCGGTAGAGATACAAAATTACCAATCAAAATAGTACAGTTCGGTGGAGGAAACTTTATGCGTGGATTTACAGATTATGTAATTGATAAATTAAATAAAGAAGCAGGTTTCAATGCAGGAATTGTCAACATACAGCCGACACCCAATGGTTCGGTTCACAAGCTTGAAGAACAGGGAAATCTCTACACTCTATTTTCAAGAGGAATTAAAAAAGGAGAAATCATCGATGAGAAATGCGTGATTTCGGCGATTCAGAAATCGATCAATCCTTATGCAGATTACAACAGTTTTCTGGAATTAGCAAAAGAAGAAGAACTTGAATTTGTTTTTTCAAATACAACAGAAACCGGAATTGCTTACGACGAAACTGAAAATTCGTATGAAGGTCCACACAAAAATTTCCCTGCGAAAGTTGCGGTTTTACTTCATGAAAGATACAAGCATTTCAACGGAGCAGCAGATAAAGGGTTAAGAATTATTCCTTGTGAACTGATTGAAGAAAATGCGATTGTTTTAAAAGCAATTATTTTAAAATATGCTCAACTTTGGAATTTAGACGAAGGTTTTGCAGAATGGGTTGAAAACAGCAACCACTTCCACAATACTTTGGTCGACAGAATAGTTCCGGGTTACCCGAAAGATGATGCGGCGACATATGAAGACCAGTTGGATTATGAAGACCCGATGATGGTGGTTTCTGAAACATTCCTTTTGTGGGTGATTCAGGGAGGTAAAGATTTAAAACAGAGAATTCCTTTCGATCAGATCAACGAACAGATTTTGGTGGTGGATGATATTCAGCCATACCGTTTGAGAAAAGTGAGAATTCTGAATGGTGGACATACATTAATGTTGGCTCCGGCAATTTTAGCAGGAAAAGAAATCGTAAAAGAAGCGATCGATGATCAATTTATCGGAACTTTTTTAAGCGAATCCATATTTAATGAAGTCAATCAGACGTTAGGTTTAGATGAAACTGAACTGAAGAATTTTGCGGAAGAAGTTTTCGACAGATTCAGAAATCCTTTCATCAAGCACCATTTGGCGAGCATTGCTTTATATTTTGTTTCTAAATTTAAAGTAAGAGTCGTTCCGAGTTTGCTGACTTATGTTGAAAGAAATAATAAACTTCCGCTGAACTTAACGTTCTCTCTGGCAAGTTTAATCAGATTCTATCAGGGAAGTTTTGGTGAAAAATCTCTTCCTCTGAATGACGAAGAAGCCATCGTAAACAGATTCAGAGAAATCTGGAAAAACGAAGATTACGAAGTCGTTTCAGAACAGTCGTTAAGCGAAAAACTGTTCTGGGATACCGACCTTACACAGGTAGAAGGCCTGAAAGCCGCAGTAGCAAAAGCATTGTACGAGATCGACCACAATGACATGGAAACTGCTTACAAAAATTTTATTCAATTTTATTCTTAAACAATCATGCAAAAGAAAGTACTGAAAGTAAATCCCAAAGACAACGTAATTGTAGCGTTGATGGATTTGCCTGCCGGAGAATCGGTGCACTTAGACGGTACAGATTATACGATTCTTAAAGATATTAAAGCAAAACATAAATTCGCTGCCGTAGATTTTGAGGATGGCGACTATATCTTAATGTATGGAGTAATCGTTGGAAAAGCCAACCAATCCATTAGACAGGGCGAAGTGATTACCACCGAAAACGTAAAGCACCAAAGTGCAAAAGTGGTCGGGAAAACCGCTACTTTAGGCTGGACTCCACCCAATGTTGACAAGTGGAAAGACCGTACTTTCATGGGTTACCACCGTGAAGACGGGCAGGTAGGAACAGAAAACGTCTGGCTGTTTTTCCCGTTGGTATTCTGCGAAAACAAGAATATCGAAACACTAAAGGATATTTTTGAAAAAGAATTGCTTCACGATAAAGCCAGCAAACATCAGTTGTTGCTGCGTTCTTTATTGAACGGCGGTGCAGCTGTTGAAGTTGAAGAAGAACAAGCGGACACAAGAATATTTAAAAACATCGATGCAAGATTCATCACGCATCAAGGCGGTTGTGGCGGAATCCGTCAGGACGCTGAAGCGTTGGGAAGACTGTTCGCAGGATATGTCAACAACCCGAATGTTGCTGGAGCTACGGTTCTCAGCTTAGGATGTCAGAATCTTCAGGTGCAGATTTTCATGGATTCACTGCATGCATTGGCTCCAAATAATAAAAAGCCAATCGTCGTCTACGAACAGCAAAAATCAGGTACCATCGATGAAATGCTGACCGGCGTTATTAAAGATTCATACGAAGGTATTAAAAAAGCCAACGAAATAGAGAGAAAACCTGCATCAATCACCAAACTGAACATTGGTTTGGAATGTGGCGGCTCAGATGGTTTCTCAGGAATTTCTGCAAACCCTGTTTTGGGAGAAGTTTCAGATATTATTGCGGCAGTTGGCGGAACAACCATGTTGGCCGAGTTCCCTGAATTGTGTGGAGTAGAGCAGGAGCTGGTGAACCGTTGCATTAACGATGAAGACGGTGTGAAATTCCTGAAACTGATGAAAGATTTTGAAGCCTCTGTGGTTGCGGCAGGATCAGGATTTGATATGAATCCGTCTCCCGGAAACATCAAAGACGGTTTAATTACTGATGCAATGAAATCTGCAGGAGCATCCAAAAAAGGCGGGGCTGCCCCAATTGTGGAAGTTCTTGATTTTACAGAATATGCCACAAAACCAGGTCTGAATCTTTTGTGTACTCCCGGAAATGATGCCGAGTGTACAACGGCTTTAGTCGGTTCAGGTGCGACAGTCGTGCTTTTCACTACCGGTCTTGGAACACCGATGGGAAATCCTATTTCGCCTGTTGTGAAGATTTCTTCCAATACTATTTTGGCAGAAAAAATGTCAGACATTATTGATTTCAATGCAGGTACCGTAATCAGCGGAGAAAAAACAATTCCTGAAGCGGCAGACGAACTTCTGGAACTCATCATCAACGTAGCCAGCGGCGAAGTAAAAACCAAAGCGGACGTTTTGAATCAGAATGATTTCATTCCATGGAGACGAGGAGTCTCTCTGTAATGGGTTAATTATATTAAATATTAGGGTTGAAAATGCTTCTTGCTTCGGTAGGGAGCATTTTTTTTTCTAGGATTCTCAACATAAATGTTTTCAAATAAACAGAATGCTGGTATCAATTGGACTAGGGGTTCTTATACGTTGAAATAAAAAGAAATTTGTACCACAATTAAATAATATAGATTGATGGGTTAATAATTATTTATTTAAACCCCATTCCCATCAAGATGTCGAGAAAAATCATAAAAAAGTTCGTTTCGCAATACGTGAAAACTGACTTTTCAGTTTCAATTACTACTCTATCATTTAATCATATATTTTCAAAATTTAAAAGACTAATTTTAAAACTCACACCTAAAATCTAATTCCCTTTTACCTGCTTACTTTTGCATTATTTTAATTCAATCTCTTTTATGAACGTTGGTTTATTTTCAAAATACACCATGTTCTAGTACTTTATTTTCGCAAGTGAACGCTTAGTGATTTGAAAGGTGTTTTATTACATTTTCTATGTTTGTTGTTTTTATTGAATTGAAAATCAATAGTTTAATATAGTTTAGTATCTATTTAGTACTTGTTTTTTTTTGTTTAAATCCAAAATGTTGTTTTTTTGCGTGGCATAATTAATCAAGCTCTTAATTATTTATAAATAAAAATACAAAAGATGAAAAAATATTACAATTCATCTCATTTTTTTTAATACTCAAGTAGAGGTGATGAATATTTTGATATTCATATACATAGTCTTAAGAGGTCTTTGTTCTTAAATGCCTATTCTTAATATAAAAATGCAACAATAAAAACATAAATGAATGAAAAAAAAAACATGTAATCTCAATAGAAGAATTGTAGAAGAAAATTTTAAAAAAATATTCTTTTCTATTTTAATGCTCTTTTCCATAGGTTATGGGCAAAACATCAAGGCACAAGGAGTAGCGGCTACTTGCAACGGAACAGCCAATATATCACCCAACAGCACAACAATCATTAATGGTGTTACAATTACATCAGCTTCATCAGGCTCAGTTGCCCAATACGTTCCTGCATTTTATGGCAATTGTGCAAGCTTATCTCCTAATTCTTTACTTGTTGGGAGACACGTAACGGCTCATGATGACACTCCTGCTCCTTGGTCTATTACGCTCACTTTTGACAAGCCAGTAAATGATTTGGTTTTACTTTTAGGTGGTGGAGGTAACCTTACAGGTGATTCTTATAATGAAAATTTTCTTTTCAATGGTGATAATGGATCAATTTCTACAAGTGCAAGTCAATATTGTAATGCCAATACTGCTGGTAATCAAATTCAATTATGGTCAAACGGGACGATTAATACCGATGGAGGCGGGCGGTTTAAGATACATTCTACAAGACCGTTTACCCAATTGACTATTAGCGGAGATGGTGGAGCAGATGGTGCATATCTTGGGATATGTAGTGAATCTATAAAACCTATACCTCCTAAATGTTTTATTTCTAATGCCAACAGCACAACAGGTTGGAAAGCAAAAGTATATGATGGGGTTGACGGTATGGATGGTTGGGCACAAATATCAGCATCTAATAGCTTTCCTACAGCAAGTTACACACAGGTGGCAACATTTGATTATAATGAAAACATAAACTCTGGTTATGCTTTCGATGTCCTTTTTGGCACTATCACTTATGGTTTGCGACCTGCTAATCCTAAAATACAAAATTATGTAGGTGCGCAGATATATAATCCACCAGGTGGCTCGAACAATAATAATGATTACGCTGTACTATTTACTAAAACTATTGCTAGTGGTGAAGAGGGAATTTATCAGTTTGATTTGGGCTATGGTGATGACCATATCTTTATTTATAAGAATGGGGTAAAGCTTAATCAACAACAGGATGCATACAATGTAACTCCTCTTGATAATTTCACAACAATGAATTTAGTTGCAGGAGATACAGTATCTATTTTGATGGTTGAAGAATATGAATATAATACAGAAGTTCAAATGATAGCGACTAAATTAATCGCTCCTCCAGTTAAAAACTTAACAAATATATGCCCATCTAATACTGTCAATTTAAATGATGCTCATATAGGAACGATTCCTTCTGGTGATTTGCTTCTTTGGTTTAATAACAATACTCATACTGGAACACCGCTTACCTTAGTACAAATTGCAACAGCCGGAGCAGGTACTTACTATGCTTTTTATTATAAAAGTTCTGGGAATTGCTACAGCCTTGCTTCAGCTATGGTAACGGTAACAATATCAACTTGCCCGACCTACTGCTACAAACCTGCAGCAACTGGAACAACTGTGCAGTCTAAACACGGCATTACTTCTCTCGGAAGAGCCGGAGAGGATAACGGAAACTGGCCAATGATAAGAAATAACGCTTGGACTGTTTTAGAATCTAAAACCAAAGGGTTTGTAGTAAACAGAATTTCTACCACTGCAGCAGTAGTTGCTTTACCTAATCCTGTAGAAGGAATGATGGTTTATGACGAAGAAACAGATTGCCTTAAAATAAATACCGATGGCACTTCTGGTGGTTGGAAATGTTTCAACACCCAAACCTGCCCATAAATATTTTACCGTTGTTAAGATTTTAAACCTTAACAACGTTTTTTAAATAATTAAAAAAAATAACGAAATGCAAAAATTAATTATATCAAGTTTTATCCTTTTTTCAACACTCATATATTCACAAGTAGCAATCGGGAAAACAAGCGTTACGAACGCAACAGTCTCTTTAGAATTTGGAATAAGCAATTCAACCGATGGCTACAAAGGAATCTTAATTCCTTGGGTTTCTACTGTTTCAGGAACTCCGAATGCAAGTTATACCGGTGTATTAAATCCGGTAGATGGAACCATCATTTTCGATGTATCCGATAAAAAAGTAAAATACAGAAAAGCAGGAGCTTGGTTCGAATTAAGTAAAAATGAAATAACGACCGTAGATGGCGTTATCAATTATGACACTACCGGAGTTGCAAATACCACTTTGCAAGATAATTTAATAGAAAATTTCACAGCAAAAGTGATGATAGGAGGGAATTCGTCTACAGATACTGCTACAGGGATTTTAGTATTAGCAGATACCAATAAAGCGATGATTCTACCGAAAATGGATTCACCACATCTTAATATTATCAATCCGCTTGCAGGAATGATGGCTTACGATACCACTGCAAAACAATTAGCCATATTCAACGGAAAAGTTTGGAGTTTTTGGAAGCCTTAAATTTATAGATTAATCACGATTCTTGAATAATTGAAAATATCAACTCAATCACGAAACAATGAATATTTAGAGAAAATTGGGTGTGTTTGAAAGTATAAACATTGGAGCTTTGATTCGCCATCGCATTATAGAAAGTGGGATGAGAATAAAGCGTATTTTGTAATTTTTTCAAAAGTACAGAGAACGAGATCGGAAATATATATAACTCAGAATGCTTGGATTCTACTCTTTGTTGAAATGGAGCAAGCTGCTGGAATATGATTTCTTCAAAATTTACACACTGCATTTGATTCATAATATAGCACAATAATGTGAATATTGATTAGGTTTAACAAATCATAAAAAACTATGACTAGATTTATTAATTGTAATATTTCTGTTTCGAAATTTTGTAAAAAACTAACTAACTAGATGGATGTAAAACTTATCAACCGAGTAATTCTCTCATTTTCTTTTTACTTTAGCTGTTTTGCAACGGCGCAAAATCTTAGCCCTAAACAAATAGATTTGCTTTCTGTACAAGCAATAATTTTAAGAAAAACAGGGTGTTATCAAAAATATTACAAAAAACAATTGTATATTTTGAAGGAATCTCAAAAAATAAAATATTCTAAAGGTATTGCGTTATCACATCTCGAAGCGGGTGCTGTTCAGCAAGTATTAGGGAATTTTAATGAATCGGTAAAGCATTTTTCTCTCGCGGAAAAAGAAATTTATGTTGAAAGTGATTTTGGGTTAAAATCAGAACTCAATAGATATTTGGGGGAAAGTTATCATCGCTTGGGACTTTATGATAGTTCTATAAAAAAGCACAAACAAGCAATATTGATAGCCGAAAAAGTGAATAATGGCGAAAAAAACATTCTTAAAGCCATCAATTACAATGATATAGGAGCTAGTTTGGAACGAATAAAAAATTCAGATTCTGTTTACTATTATTACGGTAAAGCTTTTTATTTTATCACTAAACCCTATGAGTATTCTAAGGAATTTTCTAAACGAAAACAAAGCTCTATAGCCGCAGTAATTGCTGGGAATGTAGGCGAATTATTTGATAAAAAAGGAAGACCAGATTCTGCCAATTATTACTTTCTAAAATCATTAGAATTAAACAAAGCTTCTGATAATAAACATGCAAAAACACTGGTTTACAATCAGATAGGAGGATCTTATCTCAAAAATAAAAAATATGCTAATGCTATAGAATATTTTGAAAAAGCATTGAAATTTTCAGAAGAGTTTAATTATTTGTACTCACAAAAACAAAGCTACAAAGGATTGTCGCAAGTTTATGAAAAATTGGGAGATAGCAAAAAACAAATTTATTACACGCAACTCTATGTAAAAACAAATGACAGTATTGTTGCTTCGGAAAAGAAGGGAATCAATACTTCTCTTAACAAAATCATTAAAGATGAAAGAACAATCAATGAAGAATCGAAGTCAAAATTATATTGGATTATTGGCGGAATTCTTCTTTTAGCGACTTTGGTTTTTCTATTCTATTTTTTATTTTATCAAAAAATGAAAAGAAAAAAAGATGATGCTATTTCAGATTCTGAAATAAAATTGGCGGAAAAAAGAGAAATCATTGAACAAAAAGAACAAGAAACACAACAATTAAAATTAAAACTGAATGAATCCTTTGATGAAGTAGTGCAACTTGCCAAAGAAAACAACCCGGAATTTCTCACCCGCTTTCAAGAAGTTTACTCGGAATATTACCAAAAATTAACCATGATAGAACCTAAATTATTAACCACAGAAGTAAAACTTTGTGCGATGATTTACTTAGGTTTTTCTACTAAAGATATTGCAGAATATACTTTTGTTACTATAAAAGCTGCGCAACATAGGAAATTCAGGCTCAGAAAAAAGCTCAATATTCCTTCAGATGTAGATATTAATGTTTGGTTGAATGAAAATTAGCTATGTTTTCTAACATCGCCAAAAAAACTACTTCCTCTTTGAAGACTTCCTCACACAAATCTGCGGTGCCAGAACGACTTTCTTTTCAATAGAAACTCCCGAAGAGTTATCTTTGATGCGATCTATAAAAACCTGTCCGGCCATATTTCCCATCAACAGAGGAGTCTGATCCATCGAGCTCATTGGAAGCTCCATAAATTGAGTAAAAGGTTCATTGGAGAAACCAATCACAGCAACTTCCTGAGGGATTTTAATTTTACGTTTTTTTAATTCCTGACAAGCACCAAGTGCTGCAAAATCACTAGAAGAAAATATAGCATCGGGAATTGAAGGTCTGCTCCATAAAGTTTTGATGGCTTCAATTCCTGCCTCAATAGAACTTCCGGTAGAAATAATGTTTTCCTCTTTTACCTGAAAGTTGTGGTCGATTAAGGCTTGCTTATAACCATTCAGACGGTTTTGATAAATTTCAAGATTCAAATCTCCGGCAAAGTGACAGATGTTTTTGTAACCTTCACTAATCAGATGTTCGGTTGCCATATAACCGCCACGGTAATCATCAATCGTAACCGTACTGATTCCAGGAATGTCTTTCTTTCTATCGAAAAATATAATAGGTGTATTTGTTGTATTTAAAATATGCTGAATGTGTTCCGTGTCAACCGTTGTTCTGGAAACAGACATGAAAATTCCGTCTACCTGAGCATTTAGTAAAGTATTTAGGTGTTTCTTTTCGGTTAAAACGTCTTCATGGCTTTGGCAGATGATCACGTGATAACCGTGCAGAGAAAGTTCCTCCTCAATTCCACGGATAACGGACGAAAAAAAGTTGGTATTGATGTAGGGAACGATAATTCCTACGTTTTTGGTTTCCCCACTTTTGAGGGCTTTGGCAAGATTATTCTGCTTATAGTTCATCTCTTTAGCAGTTTTCATCACCAGATCTTTCGTTGCCTGACTGATTCTCGGATTGTCATTCAATGCTCTGGAAACCGTTGCCACACTTACGTTTAGCTTTCTGGAAATATCATAAATGGTGGCATTCTTCTTTGTCATAGGTATTCTGGGCTAACGTTAAATTTCCTTCAATATTCCATTACGGAATGGAGGTAAATTTAATCAAATTAAGCATATCTGCGGTTAAAAAACCACATTTTTATTGTTTTTTAACTAGATGCAACAGACTTATAAGATAAAGATATTTTGAAGTTTAGATGGTGCTTAATCAAGGATGTACATTTTTTTATTTTTCAGGCTGATTCCTATTTTCTTTCCGAGCCAATTGATGCTTGTTTTTCCTTCGTAGATAAGGCCTTCTACAAACATCACTTTTGGATCTTTCAGTGTGACAAATTCATTGGAAATTGATCCCACTGATCCTTTGTAGAATTTGATTACAACGTTTTCATTAAACTCACTTTTCTTTTCCATCATCTCAAGTTTTGCTGCATCCATACCCAAAGTTTTAATCAATTTGTCACTGAGCCAGAAAGAATTATTTCCCGCTCCGGAATCTAGTAAAACCTGAATTTTATATTGATTGTTAAGCATAATATAAGTAGAGATGTCAATGGTTTTATCCGCATGAGTGGTTAATTGAATATCAAAACTTTTTGACTTTTTATCTTTTGAAAAATCGGTTAAAGTGATTTCCTGCTTATCAAAATCAATGATAAAATCTGTTTCTTTAAACATCGGAAGTGATATCAATCCATCGATTCCGTCAAGTTTCATATCAAAGGTTGAATAGGGAATATCATTAAATTTTTTACCGGCAAATGTAATTTCTTTATTTTGGTACAAAGGAATATCTATTCTTTCGCCTGTCGCTCGGTAGGCTGTAAAGAAATTGTAAGTAGATTTTGGCTTGATGTCTTTCGCAAAACTGTCAAAGAAAAGATTGATTCCACCACCTGTATCGAAAATAAAATTTCCTTCTTTCCCTTCGATCGTGGCTTTTGCAATAATATGACCAGAAGGAAGAATTTTAATAGGAGTTTTTTGAGCAGATAAGAAGGTTGATAAGACGATGGAAAACAGGTATAGTATTTTTTTCATTTTCTTTTTTTGTTGGAATTTATTGATTTAAATGGAAGTCAAAAGTAAGTAGTTTCAATTAATTGTGAAATAAAAATATTATTGAACAAAATTTGACAGGTTCTTAAAATTGAAATTTAGATTAAACTAATTGTATTAAATGAATATTCGATTCTTTTGATCGTTATAAATCAAGCAAATTTTCTGGCATCGTAGTTTTACTACATGAAATCGTAGAACTACTACAATTTTCGAAATAATGATTTAAAAGTTTAAAAAATAGTTTTTGTGTAATTATCTTTGGGTATACAAAAAATCATTACACGAAATATTAACGATTAAAATTTACAAATCATGGCAGCAAATTCAAGAGGAATCTTAAAATTCAACGGAAGCGAAGGTCAGAAATTATTAAAACTGAACTACAGCGTTTCAAGATCAACAGACGTTTCAGGTAGAGTAGCATCAGATCCTTCGAATGCATTGATCAAATTAACAATCGAGGCGACAGAAAAATCTGACATCCTAGAGTCATTGTTAAATGGAAAATACAAGCCGACTTCAGGTGAAATCACTTTCAACAAATCTCACGAAGAAGGTACTTTAATTACTTTAAACTGGGAAAACGGATACGTTATTCAGCACGAAGTAGATTTCGATGCGGTAGACGAAAATTCAATGCTGATCAGCTTTATTGTAAGTGCTGAAAAAATCAACTACGGTACATCTGCTTACGAAGGAGTTTGGCCAACAAGCTAAATCAAAAACTTACCTTTTAAGTATTATTGTATACAAAGCAAAGACTGTCTTTAGAGGCAGTCTTTTTCGACAGAATATAAATTTCTGACAATATATTTATGAAAAGTACTTATGGTATTAGCTTTAGTATAATAATTAAAGTTTTTATATCATACGGTTTTGAATAAATTTTGTATATTTATCCTACCACACAATCACAAAATTATGTCAAGTACACCAGAACAGTCTAGTGGGAACCAATTCCGTCCGTCACAAAATGCGGCAGGAGTCTCAGAAAATCACCATACCGGCATCAACCGCCTGGTCAAATTATCTTTGGTTATTGAAGGTAAAGTGATCAAATATTACAAACACTTCAAGCTTACCCAAAGTGCACAGAAGCACCACGAGTTTACATTGACTTTAGCTCACGACACTTTAGGTGACCGCCAAACTCATACTTTAGAAGAAGCCAATAAATTTTTAGGCAAACGCCTGACTGCAGTTATTTCCTACAAAGACATCGACAAAAGTCCTGAACGTACATTTGTCGGCGTTATTACGGGAGTAGGTTTCAGCCAGGAGAGAATGAGCTTAGGAAACATTGTTTTATCCGGTTACAGCCCGACTATTTTGCTTGATGGTGCTCCTCATATCCAAAGTTTTGGTGGAAGCCAGGCCGTGAATATGGGAATCATTGCTGAAGAAGTCATTAAGCAAGGTTTAGACAAAAGCCGTTTTGATATCAGAATTGATACAAACGATTATTCTCAAATCATTTACAGCAGTCAGTACGATGAAACGCATTACAATTATTTAGCGAGAATGGCAGAAGCGTATGGCGAACAGTTTTACTACGACGGTGAAGTGCTGCACTTCGGAAAACTTCCGCCACAAAACCAACCCATCAAATTGACGTACGGAAGTAGTGCCAACGATATCAAAGTTGAACTGAAAGCGGTTCACACAAAGCCTCAGTTCTACGGCTACAACAGTAATAAAAATGAAGTTTTAAAATCAGGAGCAACCCCGATTCAGCATGTTGGAGATTTGGCAAAAACTGCTTATCAACATAACGACAATATTTATAAAACTCCATCTTTAAGAGTTGCTCCAATCAAAGCAACGACCCATTTGGATGTAGAATATTCACAGAAAAGCACTTCAGGAAGTGAGGCGGTGAATGTTTTCAATATTTCAGGTTCAACGACGGTTCCTTTTCTACATCCCGGTTGCGCCGTAGATGTTGAAATGAGAAAACCTGATACGAATGAAACTTCGTATTTCACAAGAATCATGGTGACAGAAACGACGCATGAAATTGACACGATTGGTCATTACACCGGAAGTTTTAACGGCATCGCATCAGACACAGGATTTTTGCCAAAACCTGAGTTTACGACACCAAAAGCTGAACCACAGATTGCGACAGTAATTTCCAACACCGATCCGGAAGGCCAGGGAAGAGTTCAGGTAAGATTTGACTGGCAGACGAATGACACGACTCATTTTATCAGAATGATGAGTCCTGATGCGGGAGGAACGGATCAGATTACTCAAAACCGAGGTTATGTAGCGATTCCAGAAGTTGGAGATCAGGTAATGGTGAATTTTGTACACAATCATCCTGACCGACCTTTCGTAATGGGTGGGATGTTTCATGGGGGAATTGGTTTAGGTGGCGGAATCAACAATCATTTAAAATCAATACAGACGAGAAGCGGAATCAGAATTTTGATGAATGATGAAGAGGGAAGTGTAAATATCATCGATCCTAGCGGAAATACCTATTTCATGGATGGAAAGGGAAATATTTCGATGAATGCTCCGAAAAACTTCACATTAAACGCAGGGGAAAATATCAATATTACAGCCGGTAAAGAAATATCAGTAAATGCAGGAGCTAGTATTACAAGTTCGGCAAACGACAATATTATTTCTACGGCAGGAACAGATATTGTACAAACTGCAGCAGGAGATATCAGAGAATCTTCAGATACGAGAACTGAAATGGTGGAAAAAGAATTTTTCCGTCAGTCTGAAACTTCCAACGAAATTGCCGGTGAAATGTCGATATTCAGCGAATTGGAAAACATGACGATGCAAAGCGGAAAAATTGTTGAATTCAACAGCGCAGAAAAATCAAAATTATTCTAATCATGGCCATTCGAAAAACTGCAAAAAATATGATCATCAAAGTGAACGATACTTATAATCTAAGTGTCGGGAAAAAGGCTGAAAAAATTGCACAAAAAATCAATGCAGAGGCTAAAAAAGGTAATCTTGTTTTGGCAAGCAATAAAAAAATAATGTCGCATGGGAATAAGTAAGTTGAAAATATTACTTCTTTTTATTCTCTGTAGTTTCTCTGTGGCAAGTTGTCAAAATAAAAAAATGGACGAAAAATATAATTGGTTAGGAACCATCTCTGCGCCTGAAGAATATCCTATGGAAATTTACAAAGGAGCAATTATAGCAGATAATTTCACTTATGGTTTTGATGCTATTTGGGGAACTCAAAATACGGGTTGGGGAAATGAAGGCGGAACGATGAGCGTAGAAACTCAAAAAATGGACATTCCAAGTAAGCTGGAATTTACATGGTATTCTTTAGTTGAAAATAAATTTTATACAGGAAAATGGGATTTAGACAAAGAAAAAATAAAAACTCTCTTTGAAAAAGGATTTACTGATCAGGATAATGGCCAAAAAACAACATATACCAATTTTATTGTAGGTCTTGCTCCGAAAGGACGGGTTGTTTTATGGATTAACGGTGCAGGAAATCAAAGAGAAGTGGGTGTTTTTCAGGCTCATGATACATTAATTACTCAGGAAAAAGCCTACGACAATGCAAAATACATGTTGAAAGAAGGTTTTGCCGAAAGAATGTTAAAAGATCCGTCTTATAAAACATTTAAACCCGAAATAAGAGAAAAAATAGAAAAACAAGGGTATCCTTCACCTGAAATTTATGATGCTTACAGAGAAAGATACAGTTGGAAACCATCTGTGATTTTACCAAACGGAGCTGAATGGATTGACTTTGGAATGACCAATTATAATGGCGAGCAGGAAAACCTTTTTAATGAAAGCCTCATAAAAGATACTTACAAGAAAAGAGCGATCCCGAAATTTTGTGGTTTCTACTGGAGAGATCAAAATAAAAACAGATACGCTGTCTGGATAGATTCTTTTGATGAAAAAGAAATTTTTGAATTGTTCCAAAAATTGGGAAAAGAAAAAAACATAGATTTTACGATAAAAGTTAATGACGATAATACGGCCGCAATCTTCTCATTAAAAACGGATAACGAAGAACTGCCGATTACGAAAGCAAAAACGAGATTCTCCCGTAAGATAGAGTAATCCATTCCTTACAATGTTTATTAATTAAGACAAAAAGAACAATGCATAATAACAAATTTGGAGACTACACCCCGGAAATATCCAAAGAGGAAGTTTTAGACATTACTCTTGGGATATTTTTTGACGGAACTTTAAATAATAAAACCAATACCATCGAAAGAAGAGATAAAACTCCCGATTACAAAAAAAACGGAGGCTCTCCTACGGATAACAACAGTTATAATAATGATTGGAGTAACGTCGCACGTTTGTGGGATCATTATGATAAAAGTTCCGGGATCTATATAGAAGGAATTGGTACGGAAGACAAAGAAGAAGACTCAATGTTGGGATATGCTTTCGGAACGGGAGATACCGGAATCAGAGGTAAAGTAAGAAAAGGCTGTGAAGAAATCGTTAAGAAAGTAAAAAATATAAAAAACGCTAAAAAAGCAGATAAAATATCGGTGCTTACATTTGATGTTTTTGGTTTTAGCCGTGGAGCGGCAGCGGCTCGCAATTTTGTGCATGAAATAGGTAAATCAAAATATAAAGCAAAAACCACAACGGTTTCTCATGAAGGCATGACGTTCACTTCTCATTCTGACAGTGACGGAAATGGAGTTGAAGGAGAAGAACTTCCGAAATGGGGACATTTAGGATTAAAATTACAGGAAGCCGGAATTAAAATTGATGTTCTTAAGGTTCGTTTTTTAGGAATTTACGACACAGTTTCGTCTTATTCAAAGAACTTTTCTCCAAAGCCGAATTTTCACAATGATGTGGACGAATTAGGTCTTAATGATATCGGAAGAGCGCAGACTGTCATTCATTTTGTAGCAGAAAACGAGCACAGAGAAAATTTTGATTTGACCAATGTGCATGTCGGTATAGAAAGAATTTTTCCCGGAGTTCATTGTGATGTAGGCGGAGCTTATGAAGACGGCACAGAGAGTTGGGAAGAAATTGAGACCTCCTGGACAACGGCTACGAAATTAAAGACATTAAGAAGCCAGCTCATTGCAGATGCTTGGTTTAAAGAAGAACAGCTTACCATAGAACCTGGTTTTTATTTGGCATTAAAAGGAAGTCGGGATTTGGTGAAAACTTACAGCTATATTCCTCTACACTTTATGGCAGAATATGGTGATCAAAAAGAAATTCCATTTACCTTAAAAAAACTTACCGACGAAAAACATTCTATCGCTTCTGATGCTTTGCTGATGAGAGTAAAAGACCGCTTAAGACCTTATGCAATGGGCAACGGAAAACAATATGTTTTTAAGAGATACAAAGAAGTTGAAAACGCTTATGGCGGCGCATCAATACCAGAACAAAAATATGCAGACTATCAAAAGGAAATGAAAGAACAGGATGATCTGAGAATTCTCAGAAATAAATATCTGCACTGGTCTGCAAGAAGGGAAGGAATAGGAATGGATCCTACTTCCGACAGAGTAAGAGTTCTTCATTAATTGAGGAAATAATTTAATGTATTTAAAAAAAGAAAAATTCGAAAGCTATCTATTGATGTAGTTGGAATTTAATTTATGCAGAAGTTTAACAAACATATTATACAACCCGGCGAGACCGTAAAAAGTATTGCCAATATTTACGGCTTGTCTGAAGAATCTTTGAAGTTTTTTCACAACAATCATTGCAAAGTAGAAGACAGTATTTTAATAAATTTCACTCAGCAAAAAGAGCTGTTTCTGCCAAGAACGGCGGTTGTTGATAAAAATAAACTGGTAAAATTTGGTCGTGGAAACAGTTTGGTTTTTCAGCCCGAAAATTCAAGGTTGAGATACTACAGTACGATCATAACTATCGAAAATGATGAACATAAAAATGAATTAAAATATGATGTTTCCGTTCGATGGATTAAATATGAAAGTGGTTTTCATTTTTTTGAAATCGATAGAATTTCAAATCTCTTTCTGAATGAAGAAGAAGTCAATGAAATTGCAGATTTGCTGGCATACAAAACGTCTAAAGTTTTATATCCAATGCAGATAAGCGTTGATCAGCAGGGGCAATTTAATAACATAGAAAATGCTGATGTATTCAAAGAAAGATGGAAAGATGTAAAAGATGAGGTTTACAAAGAATTTGAAGGGGATATTGTTGATGAATATTGCCAGAAAATTGAAGCCGTTTTAGATGAACCCAATTCTCTTTTTATCTTCATTAAAAATGATTATTTCATCCGCACATTGTTTTTTGGGATCTATCAGAAATTTAATCAGGATTATCAGACTGAGATGACAAAAACTTTTCCGGTGATAAACAACGCTGTGGAACCGAATTATAAAATTGAAGTAGAAATAGATCCTTTAAAAGATGATTATGATTTAATAAATATTGTAGGAAACGGAAAATTACATGATGAGAGAAGCCGATATGATTTTATTAATGGAGCGCCATTTTCTCTGATTATAGAAGATAATCCTGTCATGAATGATGACGGAAATTTCAGACTTCAATATTATCTGAATGGTGAAACCCAACTTCCGGAATCATTGTATTTAGAATGTGATATCAACACTGAAAAAAGAAAAAAAATATCGGTTGTAATAGCTGTTATGACTGATTAATTTAAAATCAAACCAATGAAAAAAATATTTAATTATAAACTGTTTTTAACGCTGTTCATCTTAATTTCTACTCTGAATTTTGGGCAGAAAACAGAATTTACAGTTCCAAAAAACATTGAGGAATTACAAAATACCATTTTTGATTTTAAAAATGATTTCACGAGAGACGAAGCAAAAGCAGCAGCTGCAGGAGATAACGAATTTTCAACGACCGTTGATTTGTATGATTTGAAATTTGATGCTAATGAGAAAAATTCTTATTTAAATTTAGCACTAAAGAATGGTGCAAAACCAAAACAGTTTATCCAAAAAGCAATCTGGAATGTTTCTATGAAAAAAGTTTCGGCAAAAAGTACGAAAATCAGTGTTTTTCTTGAAGAAATAAATCCGGATAGCTGGTCAAAAAAAGAAGTTGATGTAAAGCTTACAAAATCAACAGGAAAATTGGAAAAGGAAGTCAAAGAATTTCTTTTGAATAGTAAGACTAAAGCACCTTCGAAAGGATTGGAGGCTGTGGAAGATAGTGCAATTGATACCGAAACAGAAGCGATGATGACAGCTCAGGCCGATGAACAGATTGCAGCTATTGAAGCAAAAACCGCACAGAAAAAAATTACTTCAAAATATCTTCAGAATCTTTTTGCTAAAAAACAATTGATCAGTCTCCCTACAAGCGCTGAACAGTTCACCAAACTGCTAAAAACAGACCCAAGTGAAATGGAATGCGAAACCTGCAAAAATGGCAAATATTCTAATTGGGATTTTGAAAATTTCAATATGATTTATGCAAATATGACCAGTGGTGAAGAGTATTATGCCATTCAATATTATGGTGAAGACGCAGTTTCTGGTTTGCCTTATGGTCTGGTTTTTAATGATAGTTCACCTTCAGAATGTAAAGATAAATTTGCCCGCTACAAAGCTCAATTGTATCAGACAACCGTGGGAGTTGATGAAAATACATCAAAAGCTTTAACGGTCGTAACCTTTAAAATGAATACTTCATTCGTCCGTTTAGAATTTGGGAATGAATATTTAACACGAATTGTAATTTCAAATAAAGAATTATAATCATGGCAGAAAAACACATCGTAGTACAGGGAGCCATGTGCAAATGTCAATTTGGGCAAGCTCCGGATAATCTTAAAGTGCTCACTCATCAAAAAGAGTATGCAAACGATAAAAGTGCAGCAAAAAAACTGATTGTCACGACTAAAGAAATCGGCGCTGCCACATTTGAAAAAAACACATTCGGAAATTGTACGAAAATGGGAGTTCCACCACCACCGTGTAAAATTATGGTTACAGAATGGCAGAATTTCTATGATAAAGTACAGCTCAGCAATGGCGGATATATTATTTTGGAAGACAGCAAAGCAGTATGTGCAGTTGCAGGAACTCCGTGCATTGAAATTATAGATCACGGGCAGAGAGCAGAAGCGAGTCAGCAGAATTTTAAAAATGCAGATCAGGATGTGCAGCAGCAGATTAATCCGTTGATTAGTCCTAACGAAATGTTTGAAGAAGAGCCTACCCATGAAGGTCTTGAATCGGGGCAAACTGCACAGGAAGAATCCTTAAAATTGTAAAAAATGTCAAAAGGAATAAAGAAAATAAAATTTGTACCTCAACCTAATGAAGCCAATAACTCTAATTCAAGAGTTAGTGCGGATAAATGGGTAATTGTTCCGGCTAATAAAAAAGCTCATTTTTACATAAAAGAATGGCATAAGGATACTACTGAGGCTCAGAAAAAGGGAAACATATATTGGATGGTTTTGGATAAAGACAGAAAAAAGATAGTTGATCGTCTTCAATGTATGACCGACAAATATTTTTCGTATAAAATACCGAAGCGTCTATGTGGATATCCGTATTATGTGGAAGCTAGTATGACGGGGAAACCTGATATTAACTTCACAGGGCTTGTTATTCTAGCACAATGCCCGCCATTAATTGTTTCTAGTAGTTGGAGTAGAACAAGAGGTGGCAAGGATCTCAAAAATACAGAGGATAATAACTATGGACTTTGCTACGGCGAAGAAGTACACTTCCATGCTGACACAGAAGGTATTAATGGTGAAATAGTTACCGTAGAGGTTTATAATGAAATGTGGAATGGTAATTATAAAATGCGTACAGTTCACAGTGTTACGGTTACAGACGGACAGATTAACCTTAAAATTCCTAATACATCAGAATGGAAAGCTTCAATAAAATTCATTCAGGATAACGAAGAATTTTATGTAAAAATTAAAAGAAAAACGGGTGGATATTTGCGAGACAAAGACGGAATAACAGAACACGGCAAGAACCTGAATATTAAAAATGAACTTAAAGTAGTCAATAAAACAAAACCGTCGAATCAATCTACAATTTTAGTCGGTAATACAGAAAAAAATCATCAGGGTGTAGGATTGTGTACATTTAAGCAAATTATTATTACTGATAGTACTCCTGTGACCATTTTTGAAGAAGGAAAAACAAAAGTAAAAAGAGGCGGGCAGACTTCTTATAATGAGATCGTAGAGATTGTATATTTTGACTTTGATAAAAGCATCATTCGTGCTGATACCAGAAAGACACTAGATAATATAGCTAACAAACTCAAAAATAATAAACATTCTACAGTAGTTATAGAAGGTCATGCTGACGAACGCGGTCCCGGAGATTTCAATCTAAGGCTTTCCCAAAACAGATCAGAGGCCGTAGCTCAATATTTGAAGCAGCAAGGTCTTAATAAAACAAAGTTTAGCCCACAAGGTTTAGGAGAAAATAATCTGATTTATCAAGGAACTAATCTTACTGAGAAACAACATCAGGAAAATCGTAGAGCAAAAATCAGATTTTCGGTAATTGATCATGACGAATTATCATTAATCTATGAAGTAATAGCACCACCTTATGATTCTGGCAATAAGAAAAAAATAACGATACAGGTAAATAATTTTGAAACTAAAGGATGCATCGGCTCCCATGAAAAAAATATAAAAATAACAGATATTGGGCAAGCTAAGAATGGGAACGAGAAAACTCAGTCATTTCCTGTTCCAAGCAAGCAATATGAAGTGTATT
Organism: Chryseobacterium aahli; assembly: GCF_022699665.1. Classification (GTDB taxonomy): domain Bacteria; phylum Bacteroidota; class Bacteroidia; order Flavobacteriales; family Weeksellaceae; genus Chryseobacterium; species Chryseobacterium aahli. The sequence continues at coordinate 120,837 of NZ_JALDNB010000012.1, forward strand.
CAGATTTATCAAAATATAATTTACTTCCTATACAATACATTTGGCCTGCTTCAAGTACCCCCAATAAAGTTTATATAGATGTTCATTCGTGTACTTATTTTGCCAATAAAAAAATACCGACAGTTATTGTTAGAACTTATCCTGATATTAAATGGAGATTTGCTTTTTATGTAAATCTAAGTAATAGTTTAAGTATAAAATGGCAAAAACTCTCTCCGGAAAAACATAAAGAATTAAGAAGTAAAGCACTAAAATTAGCAAATGAAGAAAAAGGTAAATATAGTGAGGTTGACTTTGGTGTAGAATTAAAGGCTTCTTTTGATAAGCAGAAAGATGGCACTTACGGCAGTAATCCTGAACTAACGGCTAAATATAGTGATAAGATCTCTAAATTATTTTCAACAATATCGTCTATAAAAAAAATTGCCCAAGGAATTACCGGAGGAACAAAAGGTACTGTTTCTAAAGGTATTGGGAGAAAATTACCTTTTGAGATAAAATTAAATGCACCGGTGGTTTATCTTAGTGCCGATTGGGAAGCTGATGTAAGTGAAAAACACAGCGAAATAGGAACTAAACTGAAGTTCGCTTTAGAGACCAAGCCCTTAGTTGAGCTTGCTATTGTTTTTGATTTGTTAGGCTTAGCAGTTCAAGCAGGTGTTGCAGCGGCTACTGCGGGAACCGGAAATGTTTTGGCTCTTGAAATTTTTAATATGGTGAGAGAGTGGGCGGAAAAAGGATATGAATCTGAAAGAGTTGAAATTAAATTTAAAATGTACATTGACTTAGAAGTAAAAGGGAAGGTCGATGGTTCCGCTGATGTCACTTACAGTACCGTAAAAGATGGTAAAGAAATTAATTTTGATTTGACATCCAATATAACAGTAGAATTAAAGTCAGGATTAGAGTTAAAAGGAATGTTCGTGGTAATAGGAACAACTAAAAAACCTGAACTGGAAGGGCATATGGAGGGTAAATTATCTGCCGGAGCTACAATGGGGATTACCTCAGGGCACAAATTACAGTATCAGTCTACTCAAGGAATTTACTATATTCCAAGTTTAAGTATAGACCCTTGTGTAGGAACAGTTGTTGTAATGGTAAAAGCAGGTTTTACATATAAAAAAGTAAGTTCAGATTGGACTCCTGTAAATTACAACAGAACAAGAACTTTCTTTGATGGATTTGATATAATGGGACATTTAGCAAAAATAACGGGTAGTGAAAATAAATTATTGCTTTGGGAAAAAAAGAAAAAATAAATTAATTATTTTACTTTTATTAAGTGTTTTTCTGACATCATGTAACGATAATACAATTGAATTATCTAATATTAATTTTCCTGTTAAAAAGGAATCTTTAATTAATAAAAATAAATTTGAGGTCAAGGAAAGTAAGTATAAAGCTGGATTGCTGACATACGAGGTAAGTCAATTTAATAATTATAATTTTTTTGATGAAAATTTTGACGGTGAAATTGCTCCAAATTCTGCCACATATTCAGGAGAAAATTACCTGCAATTTATAGGTAATCAAAAAGATATTAATGGTTTCCAAATTCATATTTACACAAAAGATGAAAGTAAAAAGCTCTTAAAGACCTTAGTGCAAAATTTAGGTAAACCCAGCTTTGAAGATGATAAAGGATTTGAGAAATATTTTATTTGGGAAAATTCAGGCAATATTTATATTTTAAATCAGGGGCAAAATGCAGTGATACAAAATGAAAGGACAATTGAATCTGATTTATTATATTTAGATATAAATAATTTAGGCGATGTAGCGATTAGTGCCACGTCAAATACAAAATATTCAGATTATTTAGATCATAGATTAAAGAGCAAAAAAAATAGTGTAACATATCCATATAGTGCTTATATAAAAGAAGTAAACTAAGAATTTATTATATGAAAAAAATAATTTTAAGCCAAATAATTTTGAGCTTTGTCTTGATTAATTGTCAGGAAAAAAATACCGAAAAATCAAATTCTAAAATAAATGTGTCAAATATCCAGATTACTAAAACAAACAATTCAAAATTAGACTTCAAAGAGTTGAAATTTGGTTCAAATGTAGAAGAGGTATTGAAAGGAATAGGATTGACAACTAATGATAATGCATCAGATGAATACAATATTTCAGGTGATTATGAAGAGTTCCGATTCCCCAAAAACAAGAAATTAAACCTTTCAATTGCTGGTAATACTGTGTTGAATTCAGATAATACTTCAATTTTTTATTTAAAAGAAAATAAAAAAATCTGGTGTTACGAAATGGAATTATTAAATCATAAAGACAGTAAAGAAATAATTAATTCAATCACCAAAACAATAGGTTCTAAACCTGCATTTTTAGAAAAAAATGTCAATACAAAAGAGAGACCTATATTTCTTGATGAAAATGGAGAATCTAAAACCGACCATATAGAAGAAACTAAGGAAGTTTGGGAGGATACTAAAAATAAGACCACCTATTTTTTTATTAATACCATCAATCATACTAAGAATGATAGCATACTGAAAATTTATGTATTGGATAAATTATCTCCAAAATACAAAGAATGGGTATCTTACCGTAGTTTTGATATGTTTTATAACAAATAAATAATATCACTGAAATGATTCACCAACCTTATTATACAATAGATTTTACGGCAGTAAAGTGCAGATTTGAAGTCCTGATTAATGATATACCCGTTATATCTTTGGAAACTGAGGGGCAAATGTCTCCAAACGTTCCAATAAATTTTGGGATTTTTAAATCAGGAAAACAAAAAGTAATAATCAATTTGTTTCCTGTTTCCGGAGAAAATTTACTGGATGATAAAACTAAGTTTGAATATGCCATAAAATTATTTGACGTTCATGGTGAAAGCTTCTCTCATGTAAAAGATTGTGTGAATAATCAGATTCAAATAAATCGAAAGGAGCCAAACTTTCAACAATCGTCATTTTTTGAAGCCGATATTCCGTATACAATGAGCTCCTTCGAAGATAGTGTAGATTTATCATTAGCTGTAAAAGATAACGCAGTTGATGTCAACAACAGATTAGAGACAATCTACAAAAAAATAAATGCCTGTTTTGTCAATAAACAGTATGATTCTTTGTTTGAGATTATAAAGAATCGTGAAAATAATATGGCACTCTCAATGTATTTGAGTGAAGCAGATGCAAATGCGCGAATAAATAGTTTAATAGAAGATTCGCAAAATGGTTTTTTACCGATGCCTCTAAGTCATGATAAAGTTTTAAAAATATATGGCAATGGTAAATTAGCAACCTATAAAAAAATAAACGGAGAACCAGCTTTTTTTCTATACAATAAAAATACAGGAGAAGAACTTATGCTCGATCTTATGTTTCATATCCCAAAAGGGAAAAATGAATTTGAAGTTATTTAAAGGTTTTTTAATGATAATGTTAGCTGTAAAAAATATTTAAATTAAAGAAAATGTTGTTTAGAAAATCAGTGAATAAGACAGAATTTGAGATCTTTTAAAGTAAAAACCACTGAATTTCCAGTGGTTTAATTTTATTTGATAATGGTTGAGTAATTCAAAAAAGATTATAATTGCTCTTCTAATTTCAATATTTTTTCTTTAATCTCATTTTCGGTCAATTCTGTTTTGGTGTTTGATTCTAATAGGTTTCCAAGTGCTATAATTTGCGCTTTTACGAGTGCTTTTTCAGAACTTATTATTACATCTGCATCAATTCCTGTATGCTCCCAATTTGTATTTGTTACGGCATTTTTTTCTATTGAAATGGGTATAAATAAGTGATATTTACTACCAATAAAAAATGCTTTTACAGGATTTGCTGCTCCATAGGTTTTATCTCCAATTACCTTTGCAATTTTATTTTGCTGTAAATTATATGCTAATGCTTCAGCGGCAGAAATGGTATTATTGTTTACAAGGAGGTATACTGGTTTATCTAAATACTTTTTGCTATTTACTTTTTTAAATGTGTACTTCTCTTCGGTTTTATTATTATATCTGGTGTAAATCTCACTTAATTTAATTCTTTCATTAAAAAAATAACTTAAAAATAGCCTTACCATTTTGCCATCACCGCCTCGATTGTTTCTTAAATCTATAATCAATGCATTTGTATTTGAAACAAAATTCATCGTCGCATCAAGGATTTGCTGAGCAGATTTGTTTCCTTCGGGGAATCCGGTGTATTCTATATAACCAATATTTCCGTCTAATCTTGTCACTTTTTCAAAACCATAATTCCATTGTTTATTGATCTCATCATATTCTTTTAATATTTTTTTTTCATCAACTGTTTTTTTTTCATCTTCCTGACTTGGGCGGTATAAAACATTGAAATGTAAATCGTTTCCGTTTTTGGTTAAATAAATTGAAAGCGCTTTTGCAAATTCTGCATCACTAAGATTATCAAAAGTTTTAAGTTCTATTTCTGATTTTAATTTTTTAGAAAGTTGACTTGCTACATTTTCAAAAATATAGTATTCATTAATTTTATCTGCAATTTCAGTTATTTGTTTATTTCTTTCAGCCAAATTTTGAGCATTTGCTCTTGAATTAAAACAAAGTATGGCGGAAAGCAATACTAGATTAAATAATATTTTCATTTTTTTTAAGTTTACAATTAGTAATTATTTTATCCAAAATTTTATCAAGCAATTCAATTTCTTCTGCGGAGAAACCATTTAATGCAGTATTTCTATTGATTAATACAATCGGGCTTATTAATTCCAGAGTTTTTTTTCCTTTCTCAGTTATTTGAAGGTTAAATTTCCGCCTGTCTTCAGTGTGAACAGTTCGATTCAGATAATCTTTTTTTACCATCAGTTCTATCATTCTCGTGATAGATGCATTGTCTTTAAATATCAGATTTGCAATTTCATTTTGAGATATTTTCTCATCCTTGCTTAGGATTATCAAGACTAAACATTGATCAACGGTGATATCTTTTACAACTTTTGAAATATTTTTCTGAGATAATTTTCTATAATCTTTAATGGCTTTTTCTAATAAATAAAGAACAGTTCCGGTTGGGTTTTTTTGAATCATTATAATTTATTTGATACAAATATAATTGATATATCAATTATATGAAAATTATTTTTGATTTGAATTATTTTAAATACTCATTAAATCTTCTTTATAATAATATTTAAGCAGTCAATAAGCCCTTGAATAAAACAAAAACCACTGAATTAGCCTGTGGTTTATTTGTTTTAACAGTAAAATTGAATGCTTATTTCTCCCAAATCTTCTCGATTTCCTCAAGAGATTTACCTTTGGTTTCAGGAACCCATTTCCACACGAAAAACAGAGATAGAACACTCATCACGCCATAAAATCCGTAAGTAAATGCACCACTAAATTCCATCATAAAAGGATAGGTCGACGAAATTAAATAATTGGCTGCCCATTGAGCGGCAACAGCAATTGCAATCGCACTTCCTCTGATTTTATTAGGGAATATTTCTGAGATCAAAACCCAGCAAATCGGTCCCCAAGACATCATAAAAGAAGCCGTATAAACGATGATAAATACTAAAGTGGCAATTCCGATGATTTGATAATAAGACAAAATTGCAATCACAAACATTCCAATTGCCATTCCGACTGATCCTACGATTAATAAAGGTTTTCTTCCCCATTTATCAACCGTGAAAATGGCAATGATGGTAAAAACAACATTCACCAATCCCATCACAACAGTTTGCAGCATCGATGAATCTTTGTGAACACCCATACTTTCAAAAATTCGTGGAGCGTAATACAAAGCCACGTTAATTCCTACAAACTGCTGGAAAACAGAAAGTAAAATTCCAATCACGATCACGGTTTTCCCGAATGCGAAGATTTCACTTTTATGTTCAACGACAGTGCTTTTAATTTCGGAGAAAATTTCTTTTCCACGTGCTTCACCGTTTATTTTGGTTAAAATTTTCAACGCTTCTGCATCTTTATTAATGAAAGTCAGATAACGTGGCGTTTCAGGAACGAAAAAAAGTAAAACTCCAAATAAAGCAGAAGGAATTGTTAAAGATAAAAACATATACCTCCATCCGATTTCGTTGATCCATTCTACGGTTTGTCCGCTTGCAATGCCCCAGTTCACAAAGTAAACCACGAGCATCCCGAAAATAATGGCAAACTGGTTCAGTGATACCAGTTTACCACGTATTTCGGCAGGTGCAATCTCACCAATGTACATCGGGCAGACCGCCGAAGCCAGTCCTACACCGATTCCACCAATGATCCTATAAAAATTAAATGCCAGCAAAACACCCATCGAGTGTTCGCCGTGTTTGAAGAATAAAAATTCAGGATACGCCGCTCCCAATGCGCTGATGAAAAATAAAAATGCCGAGAGCATCAATGATTTTTTTCTTCCCAGCTTCGTAGAGATTATTCCGGAAATAGCACCACCGATTATGCATCCAATCAATGCGCTGGAAATGGTCGCTCCGTGTGCCAGTGAACTCAATCCTAGTGGAATGATCAGATATTCCTGAATCGATTTTTCTGCGCCGGAAATTACAGCCGTGTCGTATCCAAACAAAAGTCCTCCCAAAGTGGCGACCAACGTGAGTACAGTGACGTACAGCATATTGATCTGCGCCTTTGTTCCTGAAGAATATTTAGGACCAGAATCTATTATTTGCATAGTTTGATTTAGTTTTAAATGTTAAAAGTTTTATTTAAACACAAATTGCACAAATGTTTCACTAATTTCACAAATATTTTATTAGTGTTATTTGTGAAAATTATTTGTGGCATTCGTGTTTAAAAATTATAAATACTGATTAATAATACTCTCAAGATATTCTTGTTTTCCGCTTTCTCTTCCAACTTCCCCCAATCCTTGAGCATAAGTGGCAAGATCAGTTAAAGATAAGTTTCCGTTTTCGAAATCTTTACCTTTTCCACTGTCGAAAGAAGAATATCTGCTGGTTCTGATCTCAGAATATTTTGATTTTTCTAAAATTTTATCTGCAGCTAAGAAAGATCTTGCAAAATTGTCCATTCCGCTGATGTGCGCGATGAAAATATCTTCCAAATCTGTTGAGTTTCTTCTGATTTTCGCGTCAAAATTTACTCCGCCTCCTTGGAAACCTCCAGCCTGAATAATCACTAACATTGCCTGAGTCATTTCGTACAAATCAACCGGGAACTGGTCTGTATCCCAGCCGTTTTGATAATCACCTCTGTTTGCATCGATGCTTCCCAAAACATTATTGTCAGCCGCTACCTGAAGTTCGTGCTCGAAAGTATGTTGAGCCAAAGTAGCGTGGTTGACTTCAAGATTTAATTTAAAATCATCCAATAAATCATACTGACGAAGGAAATTCAAACAAGTCGCAGCATCGAAGTCGTACTGATGTTTTGTAGGCTCCATCGGTTTTGGCTCAATGAAGAAAGTACCTTTGAAACCCTGGGCTCTTGCATAGTCTTTCGCCAAATGTAAAAATTTCGCCATATGTTCCTGCTCACGCTTCATATTCGTGTTGAGAAGTGACATATAACCTTCACGACCGCCCCAGAAAACGTAATTTTCGCCGCCTAATTTGATGGTTGCGTCCAAAGCATTTTTCACCTGTCCACCTGCATAAGCCAAAACATCGAATGAAGGATTGGTTGCCGCACCATTCATAAATCTCGGATTTGAGAAACAGTTGGAAGTTCCCCAAAGTAATTTCACACCAGAAGCTGCTTGCTTTTCTTTAGCATAATCGGTGATGAATTCCAGTCTTTTTGTAGATTCTGTGAAATTATCTGCCTCATCAATTAAATCGTAATCGTGGAAACAGTAATAAGGAACGCCCAATTTGGTGAAAAATTCGAAAGCAGCATCCATTTTTTCTGTTGCTCTTAGTTTTGCATCAGAAGCAGTTAACCAGTCAAATTGCTGAGTTCCTGCACCGAACGGATCTCCACCTGTTGCGCAGAACGTGTGCCAGTAAGCAGAAGCAAACTTGAAATATTCTTTCATCGTTTTTCCACGAACCACCAAATTTTCATCGTAAAACTTAAATGCCAACGGATTGTCTGATTCTCTTCCCTCAAATTTAATTTTTTCTATCCCTTTAAAATACTCTTTGTTTCCTGTTGTAATTGCCATTATTTTGATTTTATATTTTTATTGATTTTTTGAATTTTCTATATTTTTATTTGGGTCGCTTTTGACTTTTTCGAATAGCTACTTATCATTTTTTTATGGCAGCTATTTCCGCCTTCCACTCCCGCTTTTTTCTGAAAAAGCCAGAGCGCATTTCCAATCCTTTTTTTCCAGAAAAATAGCTCCGTTCAACTCGGGCTGCAACTTTGTCTTTCAAATGAACTTAAACCATTAAAATCGAAACTAAGTCACACTTATCACTTGTTCCAATTTATGTTTCCACTTCCCATAACTTTCTCTGTACTGGTCCATATTTTTAAAATCAGGAATGTAGGTCGTGGTAATATTTTTTTCTGTTAAAATATCGGTTAATGTATCAAATGCTCCCGCGCCCATTGCTGCTGCTCTCGCTGCTCCTGTAGAACCTGTGGTGTCAAAAATTCTGATTTCCGTATCCAGCAAAGATGCAATCGATTGCGCAAACAACGATGAACGAAACAAATTGTCACCACCTGCTTTAATGATTCCTTTTTGAAGACCATCATTCATCAGAATTTCTGTTCCATAAACGAAAGAGTAGGCAATGCCTTCTAATCCAGCTCTGAATAAATGAACACTTTTGTGACGGTTAAAGTTTACATTATAAGTAGAAGAACCGATGTCTTTATTTTTTAAAACTCTTTCCGCACCATTTCCGAATGGGAGAACGATAATTCCGTCTGATCCAATGGGGATTTGTGAAGCTAGATCATTTAATTCCTGATAAGAATGTCTTTTCTGATCAACCTGATGACGTAACCAGCTGTACTGAATTCCAGCACCATTTAAACAAAGCATTTTTCCGATTCTCGGTTGCTCTTTGGTGTGATTGATATGCGCAAAATTATTCACTCTCACAGATTCTTTAGAATGAATATTATCGGTCACCCCATAAACCACGCCTGAAGTTCCTCCTGTTGCAGCGATTTCTCCAGGATTCATGACGTTTAGCGATAACGCATTATTTGGCTGATCTCCGGCTCTGTAAAGAATTGGAATTCCTTCCGGTAAACTGCTTTCTTCAGAGCCTTGTTTTGAAACCACACATTGCTCTGTGAAATTGTCAACCACTGTTGAAACCAAAGATTCATCAATTCCCCAATGATTCAATAATGTTTTTGATGCCTGATGTTTCTGGAAATCCCAAAGTACACCTTCAGAAAGTCCTGTAACGGTTGTGGTTGCTTCGCCGCTTAATTTTAAGGCAATAAAATCTCCAGGAAGCATAAACTTCCAGATTTTTTCATAAACTTCCGGCTCGTTTTCTTTGACCCATTTTAATTTTGATGCAGTGAAGTTCCCTGGTGAATTCAATAGTTTATTCATACAAACTTCTTCACCCAGATCATCAAAAGCTTGGTCACCAGTTTCTACCGCACGGCTGTCGCACCAAATGATTGATGGACGCAAAACTTCTTTGTCCTTACCCACCAAAACCAAACCGTGCATCTGATAAGAAATCCCGATTCCTTTGATTTCATTTTTATCGATGTGGCTTTCTGCAATTATTTTTTGCGTAAGAATTCTCAGGTTTTGCCACCAGGCTTCCGGATCTTGTTCTGCCCATCCGATTTTTGGTGAATCGATAGGCATTTCTGTTTCCGGATATTTAGCATGAGCAATTACTTTTCCATGTTCGTCAACAATTGAAGCTTTCAGGGAAGAACTTCCAACATCATATCCTATAAACATTTTTTTGATTTAATATTTGTTAGTGACTAAATGTAATAATTTTATAATATAAATGAGATTTTTATTTTAAATTCATAATTTTTTATGATAAATATCTATTGTAATTGTTTGTTTTACAATGGTTTTTAAAATTCTGGTTATCTTATTTTTTATGATAAGGTAGTTTGCTTTTCGTATTTTTTATTCTAAGAATTTTACCGAAAAAGGTGAGTGAATCTGCAAAATGGGTTAATCTCCTGTAAAAAATGAGATTTTAGAAATAAATTACAGGATTTGGACTTAAAATATTATTTTTGAATATGAACAACAGAAATCGCGGGAAAAATACAGGCGACGACATATTATTTTCTTCACAAAAGCAAATCGACAAACTGAAACTGGCAACTCAGGATATGCAGTATTTACTGAACAGGGGCTATGCTGAAAAGGCTTCGTTAGATTTGGTGGGGAATCATTACCGATTAAAAGCCCGACAGATTCAGGCTTTGCGTGGAGTTTCGGCTTCTGAACTTCAGATTTACAATAGAAAATTAAAGGAGCTGGTAATTTCAGATTTAAAAAACAAAACGATTTATCTTGATGGTTTTAATGTTTTGATTTTGTTGGAAAGTTTACTTTCCAAGGCTTATATTTTTGAAGGAACTGATGGTTGTTTTCGTGATCTGTCCGGCGTTCACGGAACTTACAAAAGAGTCAATCAGACTCAAAAATCGATTGAACTGGTTGCTGCATTTTTCAATAAATCACACGCTGAAAACCTGATCTGGATTTTCGATAAACCTGTTTCAAACAGCGGAAGGATTAAAGAAATGATTTTAGATTTTGCTAAAGAAAATTACCTCAATTGGAAAGTAGAATTAGAGTTTAATCCGGATAAATATTTAGTTGGAAATGCAGAAATAGTGGTTTCTTCCGATGCCTGGATTTTAGATAACTGCAGAAATGGGTTTAATCTTGTGGGATATTTAATTAATGAAGAAAAACTTTCAGTCAATCTTGTTAAAATGTTTTGATTGAGATAAAAAATATACAAATAATTTATTGTGATATTTGTGAAAATATTCGTGCCATTTGTGTTTAAAAGAAATGAAAGTGTTCTAAGAATTCAGCATTTTTTAATTTAAAAATCAAGTAGGAAAAATTTAATTATGAATGTATTTGAAGATTATATTACATTCTTTTCAGATGAATGGAAAGAAAAATATCAATCGATTTTAGCTGAGGAACATCTCAATAGTTTAAGTGAAAATATTCAAAAATTTAAAGAAAATACTTTAGATTTTAATCTTCCGATTTTCAATGAGGAAATAAAAATTGACTGAGATGAAAGTTTTAATCAGTTCATCAATGTTTTTAATTCGCAAAATTCAGATGAAATTAAAGCCAAGAAATTAGAAGAAATTCCGTTTGAATATTGGTTGAATATTTTAGGGCAAAGATTGACTTCTGCAAGTGTACGAGATGAAAATGCCATCCCACCATCGAAAAAGATGTTAATTGAAGCCTGCCAAAAATCTTTTAATCATGAAATTATCATTGCACAAAGAGCCTGGGAAAAGCATGTAGGAAGAATGGATGACGAATTTTGGGGCGAAGTAAAAGGAAATAATCAACAGAAACAACAAATGGTCATGGAGAAAATTAATTTCATTTTACATCATAAAACATGGTGGAATGTTTTCTATCATTATAAACACGAATTGGTTTTTGAGGTCAGAGAAAAAGATGGTCACGGAATCCGGTGGAGTCATGGTGGAAAAAATTTAATTGGTTTTTTGGAGTGTTTCATTAATGAATGATTATAAAATTAATTTTGAAAAAAAATACTGCGTAAAAAGATTGCGTATTAAACATTTAATTTTGTCAACATAAAATAAAGCAATGGATTTTTCTAATGAAAATTTTTCTAAAAACGAATGGGAAACATGTATCAAGGTTTTGAATGCTTTGAAGGACGAGCCCTTTCTTAATCCTGATAACAAAACTTTCTCTGGATTAATTACAAAAATTCATAAGAATGCTAAAAAGCAAAATCGTCAGGAAAATTATACTCAAATGAAAACGCATGATTTGGAAATCAATTCTGAATCGGTATTGCTAAAGAAAGCTTTGGCGGGAGTTTCTGATTTTTATGACGATGAAAAAGATGAGACAAATCTTACAAAACTTAATATTCCTAAAAATTGTTACTGCTGCAACCAAAGTTACAATTACGCTCACTCATTTTACACGAGATTATGCCCGAAATGTGCCGATGAAAATTATGAAAAACGTTTTGAGTCAACTGATTTAACTGGGCGAAACATTATTCTGACGGGAGGACGAGTAAAAGTAGGATTTGCAACTGCTCTTAAATTATTAAGAAACGGCGCAAATCTGATTCTGACAACACGTTTTCCCGCTTTAGCATTGGAAACTTTGCAACAGGAAGCAGATTATGAAGATTGGAAAGACAAACTTTGGGTGTACGGTTTAGATTTAAGAAATTTAAATGCAATTCAGGAGTTTATAGATTTTTATAAATTGAATTTTGAAACGCTTGATATTTTAATCAACAATGCAGCACAAACTATAAAATATCCTGATGAGTATTACTTGCCAATCATTAAACGTGAAAACGAAATGTTGGTAGAATTTAAAAATAATCAGAAATTAATTCCAAGTAAAACAGAAATTTCCACCGAAATCGGAAAATTGGAATATGCTAAAAACGAAGAAACAACGGTTGCTTTGACACGTTTCGGACAGCCTGTTGATAATAGAGATAAAACAAGCTGGAACTCTACATTGGAAGAAGTTTCTATGTATGAGTTGGTTGAGGTGAATTTGATTAATCATATTGCACCTTATTTCTTAATCAAAGAATTAAAACCTCTCATGAGAAACTCGGCTTTTAAAGAAAAGTTTATCATTAATGTGACGTCTTCGGAAGGGATTTTCAGTTATGATAACAAAACAATGTTTCATCCTCATACAAATATGACGAAAGCTGCTTTGAATATGATGACTTTAACTTCTGCAAAAGAATTTGAAAAAGATCAGATTTATATGACCGCAGTTGACGTGGGATGGATTTCTACCGGAGCAAAAGAAAGTTTAAGAAAAAAACAGTTTGAGCAGGGATATATTCCTCCATTAGATTCTGTGGACGGTGCTGCGAGAATTCTGCATCCGATTGTGGAAGGGATCAATGGGAATTATTTCAGTGGAGTTTTATTGAAAAATTATAAAGTTAATAATTGGTAAATATCGTTTAAAAAAGAAAATTTATGTCACATATTGGATTGAAACCATCATTAGAAATTAAACCTGATTTTGATATTAATAAAGTTTTAGAAAATGTAGAATATCCTGAGGAAAGTAAAAATTCGATTTCTTCTTATATGAATTCAGGTAAATTTGCAGAACATTATGATTATGATGTACTTATTCAAACAAATACTTCATTAATAGCAGGATTTGAGTGTTTTTATAATGGAAATAAAATAATGATGCAAGAAATTAATCCTGTAACGATTTATTATTCAAATGCAATAATGTCAAATTATTTAATTGAAAATTATAAAAAAATCCTTTTAGAGAAGACTAAAAAAGGAATAATAAGTAGTCATGCTTTTGGCAATTTCTTTCAATTGGCATTCAATTGCATTATTAATTTACAAGCTAGCATTGAGACATTTTTAAATTACATTTTGAATGAAAATAAATATATATTTTATGACAAAAATAATAAAATTAGAAAAAGTTCGATTCATGAAAAAATTGTTGCATTAGTCAATATTACGGGCAAAACATTTAAAGATGAATATAATTCTCAATATAGAAATATTAAAGATTTAATTAATATAAGAAATGAAATGATTAATTTAAAACCAGATGAAAAGGAAACTAATTCTAAATATAAGACTCCTTATAGAAAAATTATCGATTTTAAATTTGATGAAACAGTAGAGGCAGTAAAAGCTTTTATTAATTATTACAAGGAAAATTTGATTGAAGAATGTTCTTGCGGTAAAGATTTTTATTTTGATATTATTAATAAATAAATTGAAGCGCTAGTTCAGCTGGAAGAATGCCGCCCTTTCACGGCGGAGGTCGTGGGTTCGAGTCCCACATGCTTTCCAAAATGGAGATAATAGTTTAAGTGGAAAAATTTATTCCCTGCACGGAATTGATGCGGGTTCGAATCTCGCTTATCTCCCAAAATAGAAACGTTAGCTCAATGGAAGAGCTCTGGTTCTGCAAACCAGATGTTGTGGGTTCGAGTCCCATGCGTTTCGAAAGGAGTACATAGTTCTAATTGGAAGAACACTGACTTCACTGATTAGAGGTTGCGGGTTCGACTCCCGCTGTACTCCCAAATGGAAGCAGTAGTTTAAATGGAAAAACGTCTCAAACCTCGAGAAGTTGCGAGTTCAAATCTTGCCTGTTTCCCTTTTCTGATATAAATAATTATGAAAAACATTTACAATAAAGGAACTTTCAGAAGCTTCGAATATGGTAAAATAGGACCTTATCTAAAAAAGCACGGAAATAAAAAATGGAGGAGAACTGAAAAATCTGAAATCGAAAATCAGCTTAGTGAAACCATTAAATTTTTTAAGCAAAGAAGAAAAAAACGAAAACTAATCTGGGTTAAAATCACAAAAGAAATTTACGGCAAAACACATTCTGATTACAGAAGTTTCTATTCAGAAAAATCTTTTAAAGATTCAATAAAAAGAGCGCATGTAAAAAGATATTTTTTAATACATAAAACAAACAAAAAATGAACACATTTATCGATATTGGCATTAACCTGACCAATAAACAATTTAACAATGAACACGAGGAAATCATCAACCGAGCTCTCGACAATGGAGTCGAACAGATGATTCTCACAGGAACAAGCGTCCGTGGAAGCAAAGAATCAGCGGAAATTGCAGAAGATTATCCTGAAATTTTATTTTCAACGGCTGGAATTCATCCTCACGACGCAAAATCTTATAACAACGAAAGTAGTAATGAATTAAGAAAATTATTAAAACAAGACCACGTCGTTTCCGTTGGAGAATGTGGATTGGATTTCGATAGAGATTTTTCGCCAAGACCCGTTCAGGAAAAATGCTATCGTGCTCAATTAGAATTATCAATTGAAGTTCATAAACCTCTTTTTCTTCACGAAAGAGCAGCTTTCAAAAAGTTTAACGAAATCACTGATGAATATTTATCCAAACTTCCAAAAGCGGTTGTTCACTGTTTTACCGGAACTTTAAATGAAGCAAAAACTTATCTGGATAAAGGATTTTACTTAGGATTTACCGGAGCAATAAGCGATACGAACAGATTTAAACATTTGGAAGAAGTGATCAAATATGTTCCGCTCGACAGAATGATGATTGAAACCGATGCGCCTTTTATGCTTCCGAAAAATATGCCGAGAATGCAAAACCGCCGAAACGAACCATCATTTTTGCCCTATGTTGCCCAAACAATTGCCCATTTGAAAAAAGTAAGTATTTCTGAGGTTGCAGATGAAACTACAGAAGTCACCCGAAATTTTTTCAGAATATAAAAAAGAGCTCTACTGATCAAGTAAAGCTCTTTTTATTTATAGCTATTGTTTCTTATTAAATCACTTTCAAAGCCGATTCTAAAGCCAATTCAATCATTGGTTTCAACGCTTTTTCTCTTTCGTCTGCCGAAATAAATTCTTTGGTCGGAATAATATCAGAAACTGTAAGAATCGTCGCAGCATTTTTACCTAAATATTTTGCGTTGGCAAACAATCCAAAAGCTTCCATTTCTACTGCAGGACAATTGTATTTTATAGCAATTGCAGGAGTTGCAGGATCTTTTCTGTAAAAAATATCACTGCTGTGGATGTTGGTTGCCTTAGCTTTTAACGATAGTTCTTCTGCCGTTTCATTGATGATGTCAAAAATATTTCCCTGATGCGAAAATATTTCTTCTTCAAATCCCCAGGCATATTTTGCGTATGTACTTTCGCTTGCCGCATTTTCTACGTTAAGGATATCGAATAATTTCACATCACTCGAATATCCGCCACAAGTTCCGATTCTGATGATCGTGTCAACATCATATTCTGTATACAGCTCGAAAGAATAAATTCCGATGCTTGGAAATCCCATTCCGCTTGCTCCCACACTGATTTCTTTGCCTTTGTAAGTTCCGGTGTAATAGAAAATACCTCTCGTTTTACTTACCAGTTTTGCATTTTCAAGAAAATTTTCTGCAATATACTGTGCACGAAGCGGATCTCCAGGCTGCAAAACAACTTTTGCGATCTCTCCTTTTTTGGCACTGATGTGTACACTCATATTTTTGTTTTAAATTTTAGCAAAGATAAAAACTTTTTAAATGTCATTGCATGAAACAATGGAGTAAACCAATTTCAACTGCGTGCCAATTATTCATTACCGATTACTCATTATTAGGAGCTATTTCCTGCTCTCCGCACTCGCTATTTTTTGTGTTTCGGGGGGGGGGGGGGGGGCGCGCCGGCGGGGGGAGCAAAAAAAGAG
>NZ_JALDNB010000013.1 GCF_022699665.1 Chryseobacterium aahli
CCCCTGCTTTTTTTTGTGGTGCGCCGCGGCTCCCCCCCCCCCCCCCCCCCGAAACACAAAAAATGAGCTCAAACAAATGCTTCGATCAGGGCTAAGAAAAGGCAAAATCAACATTCTCATAAACTTATCTCCTGAATTGTACTGGCGATGCTTCCTTCTTAATTTTGAATTATAAATATTTCGATAAATTAAAGCAAATGGAATAATATTTAATTCTTAATCCTTGATTTAAAATTTTATTCTCAGCAAAATAATTATATTTTTGTCATATCATGGAAATGAAATCCCCATTTTTAGACACTTTATTTCTGCTTCGGAAAGAAGAATGCATTACTATTTTTGAAGAAGTAAAAAAGATTTCTCCCAAAGAGGAGCAGGAAGCGGCAGCATATTTTGAAACCGAATTTGAAAAAGAAAGACTTGAGTTTTTATCTGATCAGATTCCTTTTGACAGAGATTCCGCAGTTTGGGCGGCAAAGGTTTTGTACTACAGCGTACAGCTTTATCTTGTTCGTGAAAATACAGAAAAAGATCTTGCTCGGTTGATTCCTCCATTTAAAGGAAAACTTACGCTTTCATCAAAATTGTCTGCGGATTTGTCACTGAGATTTTTGCCGCATATTGTCATAGCTCTGAAAAATTTGGATGCTGATGATCCGCTGATTCCACTTCTCGAAAATATTTTACAACAGTTTCATTATTCTGGGATTGAGGCAGATTTAGATTTAGAAAAACTTAATTGGGAACAAGAGCTTCAAGATAAAGCATACAGGAAACTCTATCTCGAAAGAATTGTAGAAAATAAAGTCTACAGACTGGCTGAAATTCCTTATATCAACGCTTTGCTGACTGCAGAATTCGGATGGTATAAAGATGTCTTTTGGAGAGAGTTAAAAATAATAGAAAACTAATTTCTGTATTTCTTAGCTGAGTAGAACGTCCTTGCGAACGAAATAAAAAAAATCTTGCGCTCTTTGCGTTAAAAATTAATTAAAAACAATGACTCAAAATATTGAAAAACTAAACAAAGTTCTTAACTACGTAAAAGAGACTTTCGTTGGTAAAAACGATGTCGTAGATCTACTTGGAATCTGCTTGCTGGCAAGGGAAAATGCATTTTTATACGGACCTCCTGGAACAGCAAAATCCGCTTTGGTAAGAACTTTAGCAAAAACCTTAAAAGATGGCAAAAACTTCGAATATCTTTTAACACGTTTCACAGAACCGAACGAAATTTTCGGACCTTTCGATATCAGGAAGCTGAAAGAGGGAGAACTTTTCACCAATACAGACGGGATGATGCCGGAAGCTTCGCTGGTTTTTCTTGATGAAATTTTCAATGCAAACTCGGCGATTCTGAATTCCCTTTTGATGGCTTTGAACGAAAAGATTTTCAAAAGAGGAAAAGAAACGAAACATTTACCTGCATTAATGTTTGTGGGCGCAAGCAATGTTCTTCCCGAAGATGAAGCATTGAATGCATTATTCGATCGTTTTCTGGTGAGAATCAATGTAGATTATGTGCATCCTGACCTTCTTCAACAGGTTCTTTTGGCAGGAAGAAAACTTGAAAACAATATAGATTCAGACATTCCTGAAATTTTGGCTCATGAGATAAAAGAACTTCAGGGATTATGCAAAACTGTAGATTTAAAGCCAATTTATGAAGCATATCTTAATGCCATTATCAGCCTTCGCAATACGGGGATTACCATTTCGGATCGTAGAGCAGTGAAAATACAGAATTTAATCGCCGCAAGTGCATTAATTTGTGGAAGAAACGAGGCGACTCTTTCAGATTTATGGGTGTTGAAACATATTTGGGATACCGAAGAACAGATTGAAATTCTGGAAGGAATCATCAACAGAGTTATTGAAAAGGACGACAATCCGAAATCTCATCCGCAGGCATTGCAGAACAAAACTCCGAATCCTGAAGAAGTGATGAAAGATGTAAAAATATTATCTGATCAATGGGAAAACGGAAGTTTAAGCTTCGAAGAGCAAAATGTGATTAAAGACAAATTGAGATATCTTCAAACCCGCTGCGATTGGATTGCTAACGGAGAACAAAAACAGTATATTCAAAAAGAAATTGAAAGCTTATGGCAGAAGATTCTTCAGAGCGCCTAAAAGAATTTTGGGCTGAAATTTTCCGTAAAGATGAATATTCTTTAGGGGCAATCCGCGATTGGAAAAATATTCAGATAGCAGGAGACGATGATGTGATCTGGCTGAAAGGCTTTACCGCTGAACAAGCTGTTTCTTCGGAATTGAGGCAGCTTCCCAATTTTATATTGTATGAATTAAAGAACGGACTTTTATTCAGAAAAAATGCGTTGGTTCCAACTAAAAGAGTGAGAACAGGCTTACTTTGGTCACCGATCGATAAGGCATTAAAGCTGACTTTTCCTGTTTCAAATAATAATTTTTTCGGAATTGATGAAAAGATTGAAGTTCATCTCAAAAAAGGAGAAAATGAATATCCTGCAGCTTCACTTTTATGTTCAATTGATGATGTTAAAGATAAAATTATTGAACTTCCAAAATTTAAGCTCGAAAAACTGCAATGGATGCTTATCGATGACACAGTGTTATTTTTAGGAACGCCGTTACTAGGTTTTCCGGGGAAGACTTTTTGGATGAAAGACAACCATCTTTTACCAAGCGGATTTGATTTTGAATTTAAAAATCTGAGCTCACTTTTACATAAAAAATACAATAAAGATTCCGATAAACTTATGGTCTGGAGCGAAAATGGAAGCTATTTGGCTATCAATAAAAATGATTTCCGAAAACTCTCCGTAAGCTCGTTTCGTTTGACTCAAAAAGCCAGAGAATGGATGTAAAAGATTATTTCCAATCATACGAAGATTATTTCTGGGAGTGGATCACAGATAAAGATGCCCGTGACCCGTCGGGATATCTTGAGAATAATCTGATTTCTGTTCCTCATGGAGGAGGTGCGATTGCTTACAGACCGTACATTATTGAAGTTTTAAAAGAACTGCAGCCGCAGGGTTTTCCGCATTTTGGGGCTTTTCTTCTGACAATGTATGCAACCCAGGACGGCTATCTGAATCTGGATGGAATTTTTTATTTTTTGAGAAAATATAGAACTGAGGAAAGGAGTACCTTTAATCTTGATATTCAAAACGCCTGTCAATTGCTGGAAAATCTCAGCAAAATAGGAAGTTCGATGAAGAAAGGGCAAAACAGGATCAATCTTTTTCAGACTATTTTTAAAGATTCTGGTTACTCGGTTTCTGCTAAAGACTCAGAATACATTTTGACCTCTTATTACAGAGGACCTCAAAAGATTGCTGATGCTGCGCACAAGTTTCCGCTGACAAAAGATGTTTACCATAAAGATATTGAGACGTTATCATTTATTCATAAAAAATTTCCGACGACAGAATCAATTATTAAAGCCATGCGTGGTTTAGTTGACGAACCGGAAATTAAAGAAGAAATAGGAGAACAACAAACCACAACTGAATCTGAAAAAGACTTTATTCAGGAACTTATTGAAGAACCAAAAACTTTTCAGATCGGAAGTTTAATTAAAAGAATCTGGAGCGGTCTGAAAATCCCGATGCGGCATCTTTCTCCCGGCGAACAGCCGATTGGAGGCGTTTCAGATATAACCAACAAAGGAGATCTTCACAGAATGCTGTTGTCAGAATTTGCCAATGAAGATGAGGTTTTTATGAATCGTGTGGCGAATAATGAAGCATTATATATTCAACGTGAAATTCCACCTGAAGAAAATGTTTTTGAAAGAATTATTTTAATCGATACTTCCCTGAAAAACTGGGGAACTCCGAAAGTTTTGTCTTTCGCTTCAGCTCTTGCCGTTATCAAACATCCGAAAGCACATTCGGAGTGTAAGGTGTATGCTTTGGGGCAATCCAGCATTGCTATGACACTAGACTGTGTGGAAGAGGTTATTGAAAACCTGAATTTGGTAAGCGGAACATTAGATGTTTCGGAAGCATTAGATTTATTCTTCAAAAAAGAACGTACAGAAAAAGATCTGGAAGTTTTCTTTATTACTAATCATGAAAATTTAGCGAATGAAAATCTGCAAAAAGTTATTCATGAAAACAGAAACCGACTGAAGTTTTTGGTAACCACGTCTGCAGATGGCGAACTGAATTTTTATAAACACCATTTAGGAGCAAGAAAGCACATTCAAAAGATTATACTTCCGCTGAAGGAACTGTGGGCAGATCCGCCGTACCGAAAAAGTAAAAGATCAGTGAGCCAAAATATTAAAGGTGAAAAAACAGATGTTCCTCTGAATTATCCATTGCTTTTCCCTCTTCCTCAGCAACAGATTGCAAAGTTTATGTATGAAGGAGAATTTTTTATTTTAAGCAGTAAAAAGCAATTGCTGAGAACATACCTTTCAGATAATTATTACAATAGAGATTATTATGAAATTTATAAAATTCTCCGTGGCTGCAAGGTTTTGTTTGAAAATATATCTGTGAAAGACAGAGGAATATTTGCTTTGGCTAAAAATAAACAGCAACAGTTTATTTTATGCCAATATCAGCAGGATAAAAAATTCATTTCAAAACTGAATATTGAAACTAAAGAATATTCCGAGCTTAATGTTTCCGGTTTTAATGTTCCGTTAAATATGGAATTGGTCTATTTTGACAGATATTTTTATTTGCATCAAAATAATTTACCGACTATTTTTATGATTAATCTTGAAGGTGATGTATCTGTAGATTTGGTGAAAAATGATCCTGAAATTCATAAAAATATAGAAAAAGTAAAGATTGAAGTCGATAAATTAAAGCAGAACAATTATAAATTTACCAGCAACTTTACCACGATTGGAATTAATGAAAATAATAATTTGGTGATTTCTAAATATGAATTAAAGTTTTGGGGAAGTTCAATGGCGCAGTATAAAAACCAATCTCCCATTGTGATGGTTGCCAATCAGAATAAAAATAAGTTCACTTTTTCAGATGGAAGCGAAATTATTGCAGACTCTCGCGGAATGCTTACTTTCAGAAGTATTAATGCCAATGTTCCCGAATTTTATATGCCGACTTCAACGCATACCGGGATGGCTTTGGCTTCTGAGACGGAGTTTGGAGGCTATGAATATTACCTGCCAGATCATACTCTGCTGAAAGTAAAAACGATTGCAGAAATGTATGAAGCTTACTTACAACCTTTTATAGATCAAGTATTGGAATATGGAGTTGAAGATTAAACCTTTTCCGAAAAACAGTTATCCCAAAAGAGGCCTTCTCATCAGAAGTGCTTCGCCTTTGGTATGGTTTCGTGAAATAGAATCATTGGGAATTGATCTTAACGTTGTACAGACTTTTGCTATTCCTTCTCTTGAACCTAATATTTTGTATGGCTGCTTTCTTGTTTTTGGAGGTCAAGCTCCGGAAGAAATTGGGAAGAATTCTTATTTTCAATGTTTTGATAATCAATTGTTCATTCCTGAAAATACAGATTTTTATCCCAAGATAAATTCAGAAGACTGGAAAAATATTGATGCTCAATACATCATCATGCATCCTGATTTTGGATTGGTTAAATTAAATAAAACAATAGATTGGGTCACATTATTACAAGAATCGCCAATAACAGAAGCAAAATTAAAAAAGCCATCGAATAGTGTTTTCATTCCACAAAAAATCAGAAGTTTTAAAGTGGATATGAATGATGATGAGTTGCTGGAGCAGCTTCTCAATCCCACAACAGATGAAGATTGGATGAAAAATCTGCCATTCGATTTGGAAAAGCTAAAAGCTGGAGATCAGGCTGAGATTCTGAAATATATAGAATACATTACAAAATATCCTGAGCGGGCGGTTTATTTAGGGATTCCATTAGATATTCATTCTACATTGCGAGATTGGGGAATGTTTGGCAGTGCCGGAGGTGAAAAAGGTGATGGAGCGCAAAATGAAAGATCACCCTTGAAAATGACAGGGTCACAAAAGATGTTTGCCATTTTCTTAGCACTTATTGTGATCATTATTTTCGCTTTTGAATTTGGTAAAGAGCAGGCATCAAAACAGGTTTCTACAGATTTGTATAACGAGAGCACTGTTGAAACGGCTCCAGAGACAGAAAATAACGAAGGGCTGATTTTTCAATCAGGTTTTACCTCTATCGATATGAAGGTTGATTCTGTATTTGGAAATGAAAGACGTTGGCTGGTTAATGATTATAAACAAACCTTCAATACTAGAGAAGGAAAAGCAGCAATGATTTGGAAAATTGAAGAATATAGAGCCAAAGAAAAGAAATTCAGAGATTCATTAAAAAAAATGTACCTGAAAAAAATTGAATATGCAGTAGATCTTAAAACAAGAAATTACCATAAAAAAATTCTGGATTCTATTCAGAAAGATCCATCAAACAAAATGTCTAAAATATCTAAAGAACTTCTAGCTGATGATATTCTGGAAATGAGAAAAACAATGATCAGTGATTCTCTTGCAAGGATTTATGGTACAAACCATGAAACAGATCCTCAAATTGTAGTCAATGATAATGTGCAAAACGATGCTTTAAAAGCAGCAGAGGATGCTCATGTTAAAAAAGAGATTTCCTTTTCCGAAATTGTATGGTTGTTGCTTGCCGTTGTAGGTCTTGTGGGCGTGTATTCTTATTTTATCAGGAAAAAGCCATTTGATATGGGAGGAAATTATGTTTCGGAAAGCATTAAACTGATTCTGATTGCCATATTGGGAAGTACCTTGCTGTACATTTTCTATCCTTTGATTGCCGCTTTCGGATATAATTGGCTGGTTTGGATATTAATTATTGGGGTGGTGGTTCTTCTTTACCGTTTATTCAGTGAAGATATGGATATTTTAAAATCAGGAAAGAAATGAAAAAGCAAAAGTTTATAGAAAAGTTTCTGACGGCCTTTTTTGTTCTTGTAATTTTTAAGGTGATTGCGATTTTTGCACAATTATCTCAAACAGATCTCGCAACTGTTATAGTAAGTTTGTTCAAATTTATATTTTTTGCCGCTGCTGCCATTGTGCTTATCGTTCTTCTGCAAAATCAAGAGAAAGATCCTCAGCCTCCAGCTAAAAAAAATTATGGAGGTGATGGTTTGTCTATAGATACTTCATTGTTTGACAAACTGCGAAGTATATATGAAGATATAGCCAGAAAACACATTGATGATAACGAATACAAAAAAGCGGCTATCGTTTACATGAATCTTTTAAAAGATAATTATCGTGCTGCCGCAACATTAGAGGAAGGTGGTTTTTATAACGAAGCAGCTGTTGTTTTTTTGAAAAAAGTACTAAGTAAAGCGGATGCGGCAAATTGTTATGTAAAAGCAAAACAATATGATAAAGCGATTATTTTATACAAAGAGCTTCAGCAAAAAGAAAGAGTGGGTGATTTATACAAAGAGATTAATGATTCTGAAAATGCATTAATTTTTTATCAAATGGTAGTAGATGATTATCTGCAGAGTCATCAGATGGTAAAAGCCTCTTTGGTATATCGCAATAAAATGGATAAACCGAACGAAGCCCAGGAAGTACTTTTACAGGGCTGGAAGGAAAATAAAGAATCTTTCAATTGTCTTCAAAATTATTTCGCAAATATTCCTGAAATCGGTCAACTGGAAAAAGAAATTCAGTATTTATATGAAAATACATCTCCCGATAAAAAATTGGTATATCTGGAAGCCATGAAAATTGAGTTTAAAAAAGACCAGCGATTACAAAAATCTACAAGAAATATTGCCTACAATATTATCGCAGAAAATATCAACAGCCGTTCCGAAATCGTCAATGAATTAAAACATTTTAATCCTGATGATGAAGTGATTTTAAAAGATATTTCTAGGTATAAAACGGCTAGGAATAAAATGTTTAGGAATTAGAAGTAAAAAAAATACGCTTCTGTCATTGCGAACCGAAGGTGAAGCAATCTAAATTAAATAAACCCATTTTATGCTCAATATTGCTTCCTAGCTTTGCTTCTCGCAATGACAAAATTAACAACTATTAAGAAAAACATTTATCTTTGCACCAATAAAATTATGACAATACAAAGAGCACATATCAGTTTAAATCTATGCGATCGCCCTGTACTAAAGGGATCGTTTGGATATGAATGGATGATATTAGATGAGGCGAAATGTGCTTGCTTTGAAAATTATTTACTGTAAACTCGTAAAAATTTAATCAAAATACTGCAGAAACGCCTCGATGATCGGGGCGTTTTTTGTGTTTTTAGGGCAGAAATTATTTAGAATGAAAAAAAATAACCATAAATGTGAAAATTATTTAATCAACAATGAACAATTAATAAGAAAATAAAGCGTGATCAATAACCCGATGAGAGACAGTCATTTAGGTAATTAAGATATCTGTAAAGTATTACGGACAGAAATTCTCTACTCTAAATTTAAACTATAATTAATTGATTTTCAGATATTTAATTGAAAAATAAATTTGTGAGTTAAAAAATTTCATACTTACTTTGCAACCGAAAATTAAAAGCAACACGTTTTTAATCTTTCAATCAAACAATTTTAAACAACAAGAATATAATGAAACAATTACATAACATATCTAATCAGTATTCAAGAAGACACGGACAAGAGCCGATGGGACTTGCGTGTATTCTTGATAGTGAATTTGTGGATAAAAGGTGCTTATATAAATGGGTCAGCTAATGTAGCGACACGTCAAAATATATAAAGCGCCTCCCAAAAAGAGGCGCTTTTTTTATGGTTTCTTTAGCTTATTTGGTAAAGCGCCGGTCTGTGGAACCGGAGAACAGGGTTCGATCCCCGGAGATACCCAAAGTGAAAATCTCATAGCTCAATAGGTTGGAGCATCGGTCTGATACGCCGAAGGTTGAAGGTTCGAGTCCTTCTGGGATTACAATAAAATCTCATAGCTCAAATGGTTAGAGCACCGGTCTTTTAAACCGGGGGTTGAAAGTTCAAATCTTTCTGGGATTACAAAGATTTCGTAGCTCAATTGGATAGAGCATCGGTTTTCTAAACCGAGGGTTACAGGTTCGAACCTTGTCGAGGTCACAAAAGGAGAGTAGGCAAATATTGGTTTGTTGCGGCTTACTGCTAATGAGTTCTACGACAGTAGTGAAGGTTCAATTCCTTTGCTCTCCGCAAAAAAGGTCTATTGAGGTAATGGTAACCTGCCTGACTGTCGCTCAGGCACTGCGAGTTCGATTCTCGCATAGACCGCAAAGGTTCACGGAAAATCTCCGATCCGACTGTCTCTCGGAAAAGATTTTTGAAGTGAATCTGCAAAACTGGAAAGATAACGGTGGTTGTTTACCCGCCTTGGACGCGGGAGGTCGCAAGTTCGAATCTTGCTTTCCAGACAATTTGCTCCATTCGTCTAATGGTTTAGGACGGCTGCCTTTCGAGCAGTAAACAAGGGTTCTATTCCCTTATGGAGTACAAACGATTTCGTAGCTCAATAGGTTAGAGTATCGGTTTCATAAGCCGAAGGTTGAAGGTTCGAGTCCTTCCGAAATTACAAAAAATGATTCTGTAGCTCAATGGTAGAGCGCCGGTCTGTTAAACCGGATGTTGAAAGTTCGAGCCTTTCCAGAATCGCAAATAACTAAATGTTAATTGTTTCAAAAGAGAAGAGAAAAGGTTTGTCAAGCGCAGAAGATCTTTACGCCAAAAACACAATATAGACAGGCTTTTTCTTAACTCAAAAAATGAAAATTTAAAGGATAAAAGATGGATGAAGGATGATAATTAAACATAATATAAATTTTTAGGTAAAATAAAGTTTGTCAAAGCGCAGAAGTTCTTATATCAAACAAAAAATTAAGACAGGCTTTATTTTTTAATTAAAATTTAAATAAAAAAAGAATAATCAATATGGTGAAAATTACTCATTACCCATTATTGATTACTCATAAAATCTGATGGTTCGCCGAAGTGGAAGAGTCGGGGCGGTCTGCAAAACCGTTGTGAAAACTGAGTGGGTTTGAATCCCATAACCATCTCAAATAACTAAAATGAGATTAGTTCCGAAGAAAAAATAAAAGTTTGTCGAGCGTAGAAGTTCTTATATCAAACTAAAAAAATAATGACAAGCTTTGTTTTTCTTCACAAAATTTAGAGTTAAAAGTTAATTGGAAAAATTACTCATTACCAATTATTTATTACCCCTAAAAAAGGGAAGTACGCCGAAGTTGGAGAGTCGGGGCAGACTGTAAATCTGTTGCTTCATTGCTGAGTAGGTTCGAATCCTACTACTTCCACCAACACCGCTGATAATGTAATGGCAGCATGCAGGAAATATACTCTTGTTGTTTAGGTTCGATTCCTGATCAGTTGGTTATTGCTCTATTCGTCTAACGGTTCAGGACGCCTGCCTTTCGAGCAGAAAACAAGGGTTCGATTCCCTTATAGAGTACAAAATATAAATAATGAGTAATGTGCAATAAGTAATAGTTGAAGATTTTTAATATTACTAATTACCTATTACTCATTACTAATAAACTTGGAAGAGTGGTGTAGCAGGTCTGCACGTTAGTCTGAAAAACTAAAGGTACAGGTTCGATTCCTGTCTGTTCCACAAAACTGATTCATAGTGTAATTGGTCAGCACACAAGACTTTGACTCTTGTTGTTCAGGTTCGAGTCCTGATGAATCAACAAAAAAATAGAAACTAGAGGTTAGAAATTAGAAAAATAACCGCATGTAAAAATTATTTATCAATGATCATTTATGAATTATAAAAAGTATAAAACTTAAATATGTAGAAAAAATGGAAACGCAACAACAAACATGGCAAAATATGACTGGAAAAATTTTCCAACACTCTATCACACAGTTGGTAGAAGAAGCCATCATCCGCGAACAGGCAAATGGGCACCGACTAAAAGTGTGTGTGGGTTCAGACTCCCACGTTTATGGTGACGCCATTAATTATGCTACGGCAGTAGTGTTTATTCGTGAGGGAAAAGGAGCGTTTACCTTTATCAGAAAAGAACGAGAAATACAGAAGATCAGTATCAAAGAGCGAATGTTGAACGAGGTCAACAAATCCGTAGAAATCGCCTATGCAATTTGCTCTATTCTGGAAAATTATGATGTGGAAATGGAGGTACACGCAGACATTAACACCGACCCCGATTTTAAATCTAACGTCGCTTTGAAAGACGCAATGGGATATATTCTGGGAATGGGATATGTGTTTAAAGCAAAGCCTCACGCATTCGCCAGTTCCAATTGTGCTGATATGATGGTGTGATAAAAGAGGGAAGCGGGATGTGAGAAGCTTGAAGTCTTTAACAGTATGATATTGACTTCCAGCATCCAGCTTCCAACTTCTATCCAAAAAATAAATATAGCAATGGAACTCACAAAAAGATTACTATTCCTGGATGATTTAAGATATCCGATTGAGGCATATCAATATACAAAACAGGATATTTTCCTCAGAAAAGATTTGCATATCGTTCGAAATTACGAGCAGTTTGTCAACAGGATTTTGGAAAAAGGACTTCCGGAAATGATTTCTTTTGACCACGACCTTGCTGATGAACATTATTTAGAATCAGATTCTCAGGAATTTGTTGAAAAGACAGGTTACGATTGTGCAAAATGGTTGGTAGAATATTGCATGGATAACTATTTGGACTTACCAAAATTCTACTGCCACTCAATGAATCCTGTTGGAAAAGCAAATATTGAAGGCCTTTTGAACAACTTTAAAAAATTGTAATGGATATTTTTAGATTAATTCAAGATATAAAAACGCATTTGAAACTCAGTTTTGATGAGGTTGATAAATGGTTTGAAAAAGATAAAGTAACGTTGAATTATCAGCCTTCAAATGGAGGTTGGACGGTTCAGCAGATTTTAGAACATATTTATTTAACGAACTTTTATTTGTTGATTCTCATTGAAAAAGGTTCAAAAAAAGCACTGCGAAATTATCAAAATCTTGATTTAAATCTTGAAATAAAAAACTATAGTTTCAATAAAGATAAATTTGATAAAATAGGCGAATATGGTGCTTTTGAATGGATAAGACCAGAACACATGGAGCCGAAAGGAGAATTAAATTTAAATGAAATTAGAAGTTTAATTTCTCAACAATATGATCAATGCTTAAATTATTTAGACTTGATGAAAAATGGTGAAGGTCTCCTCTGCAAAACAACCATGACAGTGAATAAGCTAGGAAAAATCAATGTGTATGAATACATCTATTTCCTTTCACTTCATGCCCAAAGACACGTTACTCAGATGAAGAATAACCAATTAGAAACTATTAAAAATTTAAAAAAATGATTTTCAAAACATATAACTCTATAGAAAATGCTTTCCAAGTCCGCGTGATCGATCAGATCAGATTGCAGGGTTTTTGGGATGAGGTTTTCATAGTGCAGGAAAAGGTTCACGGCGCTAATTTCTCTTTCTTTACCGATGGAAAGCAAATTAAGATTGCCAAAAGAACTGCTTTCATCGAGAAAGATGAAAAATTCTATAATGCACATCAGGTTTTAGAACGTTACAGAAAAAATGTAATTGATGTTTTCCAAAAAGTGAAAACTATTTACCAGGATTTGGAAACTGTAGTGATTCACGGTGAATTGTTCGGTGGAGGTTACAAACATAAAGAAGTAGAAGCTGCAAAGGATGCTGTGAAAGTGCAAAAAGGTATTGATTATGCACCTCACAATGAATTTTATGGATTCGATATTAAGTTGAATGGCACTACTTATTTGGATACAGATTTGGTCAACAAAATTTTCGAAGAAACCGGATTTTTCTATGCGAAAATCTTATTTCAGGGGACTTTGGAAGAGGCTTTGAAGTTCCCTAATGTTTTCGATTCTAAAATTCCGGCTTGGTTGGGATTACCTGAAATCGAGAATAATATGTGTGAAGGAACTATTGTTAAAACTTTAAAAACCAGATATTTTGGAAACGGTTCAAGAATCATTTTAAAAAATAAAAATGAGAAATGGATCGAAAAATCTAAGATGGTTAAAAAAGATAGACCTATTCAAAAGGAAGTTCATTTTAGCGAAAATGCTCAGAATATTTGGGAAGAAATCCAAAAATATGCAACTGCAAATAGGTTGAATAATGTGATAAGCAAAATTGGTGAATTTGAACCCAAGATGATTGGCAAAGTGATCGGTCTTTTTGCACAGGATATTTTAGAAGATTTTGAAAAAGATTTCCCGAAAGTTTTCACAACCATAGAAAAAGATGAACAAAAAAGAATCAATAAAAAGTTGAATTCTTTAGTCATTGACGTTGTAAAAGGAGAGTTGATGACTCTGAAAGTATAGTTTCGGTAATTTATTATCGAAACTTTTTATGTAAATATTAAAACAAATTAAAAAAATGAAACCCAATATATTTTTTACAGCTGACCATCATTTTGGTCACGAAAATATTATAAAATTTTCCGAAAGACCTTTTGAGTCTTTGGAGCACATGAATGAAGAGCTCATCAAAAGATGGAATGAGAAAATAGGAGAGAATGATATTGTCTACCATTTGGGAGATATGAGTTTGGGAAAACCAGATTTTACAAAGGATATTTTAGACAGATTAAATGGAAATATCCATTTAATAAAAGGCAATCATGAAGGTGCCGCTTTAACTTATCCTAAACGATTTGCTTCCATAAGAGACTATCACGAATTAAGAATTGATGAACCAGAAAACGACAATGGTAAACAAAAAATCATTCTTTTTCATTACGCCATGCGCACTTGGAACGGCTCACACCGCGGAGTCTGGCAACTCTACGGACATTCCCACGGAACTTTGCCGGATGACGAAATGGCTTTAAGCATAGACGTCGGAGTAGATTGTCACAATTTTTGCCCAATCTCTTATGAGGAAGTCAAGGAATTGATGAGGAAGAAAAAATGGACACCGCCCTTTGCGCCGAGAAGCTAATATGAGTAATAAATAATTGGTAATGAGTAATGTGAAAATCATTTACCACTTATCATTTATTAAATTAATTATGAAAACAACAAATCAAATATTAATCATCGACTTGGAAGCTACGTGTTGGGAAAACGACAGAATTCCTGCCGGACAAAAAGTCGATATTATAGAAATAGGAATTTGCGAATTAAACAGAACAACAAAAGCAATTTCCAAGAAACAAAGCATTTACGTCATTCCTGAAAGGTCTAAAATCAGTAAATTTTGTACTGAACTTACAGGAATTACGCCGCAAATGATAAAAGAAAAAGGAATTCATTTCGAAGAAGCCTGTGAGAAAATCAGAGATAACAATGATTCCACTCAGCTTACCTGGGCAGGTTTTGGAAATTTTGATAAAGAGCAGATCATGGAACAGTGTGATTATCTCGGAATCGAAAATCCTTTCTCTGAAAATTATCTGAATGTGATGAATCAATTCAAAGGGTATAATGGACTTCATAAAATGATGGGTTTAAAAAGAGCCCTGAAGTTCCTGAACATGGATTTTGAAGGGAATCATCACAGTGGAGCAGACGATGCTTATAATGCAGCCAGAATTTTGAGAGAAATTTTGGAATAATAATTTTGGTAAGGAAGATGGGAGCGGGAAGCAGGAAGTTTTTGCATTGTCATTCACTTCCAGCCTCGAACTTCAAACCTTCAACCTTTTAAAACATTTAAAAAGTGAAAACAACAGACAACATATTAATTATAGACCTCGAAGCCACGTGTTGGGATGAGCACCCGCCGAGAGGTCAGGAAAGTGAAATCATAGAAATCGGCGTGTGTATCATGGATGCAAAAACTGGTAAGATTTCGCAAAATGAGGGAATCTTGGTGAAACCTCAATATTCAAAAGTAAGTCCGTTTTGTACGGAACTGACTTCCATTACCCAGAAAATGCTGGATGAAGAAGGTATTTTACTCGAAGATGCATTAGATATTTTACGAGCAGAATACGATTCTGAAGACCTGACTTGGGCGAGTTATGGAAACTATGACTTGAATATGCTTCAAAATCTGACAAGAAAATTCAATGTCAATTATCCTTTGAGTGAAGACCATATCAATGTAAAAACATTATTCGGAGAACTACATCCGACTGTCAGGAAAAGTGTCGGAATGGCAAGAGCTTTAGGTGAACTGAATTTTAAGCTTGAAGGCACCCATCACAGAGGTGTTGACGATGCGAAAAATATTGCGAAGATTTTGCATTGGTGTTTGCAACAATAATGTAACAATTTAGCAATATAGAAATATAACAATGGCTTCCTTTGATAGAGGGAGCTTTTTTATTTTCAAATTATTTCGTCATTGCGAGGAGCGAAGCGACGAAGCAATCTCAATAAATAACAATAGACTGCTTCACTTTCAATTTGCAATGACAAAAAAAAATCAATTAAAATATTCTACGCAAAAACATTGCGCAACAACACCCTTACTTTGCATCATCAAAATAAAACAACACTAAAATTTTGAAAAACAAATTTTAGTCAAAATATCAAGCAAGTCTTGTTGAGTGTTTCTGTATAGCACCATTGCAGGAGATTTTGTTGAGAAACATTATTTTTTTCTGTTCAACTTGACTTGAAGGTTTCAGAAGTTTGCCAAAAAACTTCTACCATGCGCTATGGGTCGAAGGTTCGAATCCTTCTATTTCCGTAAGGGAATATAACTCAGTTCGGTTAGAGTAATAGCTTTTTTTGGATGCGAGGGTTCGACTCCCTCCCTCATTTCGGATGAGGTAGCTCAGTTGGTTAGAGCACTACACTATTAATGTAGGTTGAAAATAGACTCAAAATCTATTTTTTTTATTAGAGTTTGAATATCTCGTTAAAAATATTCACCATGGGAAAATTTGAGTTTTTTTCAGTTGTTGAATCAACATTTTGAAAAAGCCTGTAAGTAAAGATGTTTTCTGGAAATGAAATTCAGTTGATGAATAGTCAATAATTGGACTGAATTTTCTAAGAAGGACGATTTTCCGCGTGAGCGATGGTAACGGATACCCCGCAGTGAAGAGCCGAAAGGCGATGAACGAGGAGTAGAAGTGAACGTAGCGACCCGAGTTGTTGCTTTCAGCGATGGCAAGGGACACGCCCAGGATCTGATTCATTAGAAAATAAGTTTAAGAATACTATTCTGAAATGAATGGAATTTTATGAAAAACTTTCCTTCCGCCATTTTTGGAAGAGAGAATCTCGAATTTTCCTTTTTTAATTAAAATTAATAACACTTAAAATAAAATATGATGTTTAAAAATGTACAAATTAAAGCGTATCAAATTGGTTTGGTTTTCAAAAACCGAAACTTAATTGAGATCTTAAAAGAAGGTAATCATTGGATTTTCGGAAATAAATCTGTGGAAGTTCATGAAATGAAAAACCAGTTCACAACAACTGAAGACTTGAATCTTTTATTGAAAAATGAAGGTTTGAATTCAATGTTGGAAGTTGTTGACGTAAAAGATGGTGAAATCGTTTTGGTACAGGAAAACGGAATCTTCAAAGAAGTTTTGAATGTTGGTCAATATGCTTTCTGGAAAGGAATTTTGAACAGAGAGTTTCAGAAAATTGACTTAACGAAAGTTGAGATTCCACAAGAAATTTCCAAGACAGTTTTGGAAAATATAAAATTAAAAAGTCTGGTAAGAAAGTTTGTTGTGCCTTCTCACTATAAAGGTCTGCTATTAATTGACGGAAAATTGAGTCAGGTTTTGGAAAGTGGTATTTACTCTTTCTGGAATAATGAATCTTCTATTGAAGTTAAAATAGTAGATCCAAACTATGAAATAAAATCACAGTTCGGATCCCATGAAAATGCAAATGTCTTAATAAAATCAGAACCGCTTAAAGATTTTTTGAAAATTATAGAGGTAAAAGACGGAGAAATCATTTTGCTATATGAAAACGGAAGTTTAAAAGATGTATTAAACGTAGGTCAATATGCATTTTGGATAGATATTGCAGACAGAGAATTTCAAAAAGTGAATTTGATGAAAGTTGAAATTACAGAAGATATTTCGAAGACTATCTTGGAAAATGTAAGAATGAGAAATTATGTAAGAAAATTTATTGTATCCAATCAATATAAAGGATTACTGTTAATTGACGGAAAATTAACCAAAATTCTGGAAGCCGGAACCTACTACTTCTGGAATAACGAAATTTCTGTTGAGGTAAAAGCCATTGATATGCGTATGCAGCAGATGGAAATTGCAGGTCAGGAACTTTTGACGAAAGATAAAGCGATGCTTCGTATCAATTTCTATGTGCGTTTTCAAGTAGAAAATATTGAAAAAGCGTTGATGGAAAATAAAGAATATGATAAGCAATTATATATTTTGATGCAGTTGGCTTTGCGTGAGTTCGTTGGAGCTTTGACATTGGATGAATTGCTGGTGAAAAAAGATTCTGTAGGAAAAGAGATCCTTGAAAATCTTGGCAATAAAGCCGAAGATCTAGGTCTGAAAGCTTCTGATGCAGGAATCCGTGACGTAATCTTGACCGGAGAAATGAAAGAAATCATGAATCAGGTTTTGATTGCCGAGAAAAAAGCTCAGGCCAACAGCATCATGCGTCGTGAAGAAACGGCTTCCACAAGAAGTTTGCTGAACACCGCAAAACTGATGGAAGAAAACGAAGTCCTATGGAAGCTGAAAGAAATGGAATATATGGAGAAAATCGCTGACAAAATTGGAGATATCACCGTTTCCGGAAACAGTAATATTCTTTCTCAGCTGAAAGAAATCTTTGCAAAATAAAACTAATAATCATTACTATAGAAGTGGGCTTCTGTAAAAAGAAGCCTGCTTTACAAACAACCTTGTAGCTTAAAAGGAAAAGCCTACGGCAAAATATTGCTTACCGTAGAGTTTGCGGATATTCCGGTTAGACCTGCGCGGACTAATGGGTAGAGTTTACAGAAGCACCGAAAATCTTAGGAGAAGTAGGGAAGCGTATTTACAGCCGCAATGCCAATATGGAATGTGAGTTCGAATCTCATCAAGGTTACAAAAAATGACAGATCTAAATTTTAGATTTGTCTTTTTTTATTTGTTTTCCAACCATTTTTCATAGGAAATGACTCCCAACTCAGGTTTCCCTTCACCTTCCAAAATAGAAATAAATTCCAATTGATTTCCATCGGGATCATTAAAATAAATCGCCAACGCAGGCATCCAAGCAAAAACCATTGGTTCATCAATTCCGTCTTTTAAAAAATTGTAAGGCTTTAAATTTTTGTTTTTCAAAAACTCAACGGAATAATTCAGAATATCTTCTTTATCAGCAGAAAAAGCAAAATGCCTTGTCTGTAAATTTTCCTTTTGTTCCCACAAACCCAACATGGCTTCTTTATTTTTTCCAATCCATAAAAATGCAATCGGACGGGTTTCGTCATGATGAGCAAACTCTAAACCTAAGACTTCAGTGTAAAATTTTATTGAATCGTCTAAATTGCTAACCTGAACATGAGTTTCATATAATCCTTTTATCATAGCTTACATTTTAATGTACACAAAGCTAGACAACGGATTTCCAAAAATCCAGAACTGTTGATTCCTTTATTTGAAATGAATGATAGATTTTTTCTAAACACGAATGACACTAATATTTTCACAAATATCACAATCAACCTTTAGTGTTTTTAGTGCAAAAATTCGTGTCATTAGTGTTTAAAAACGAAAAATTTAAAAAATATTCACAAAAACATTCACTACGCAAAAACACTGCGCAATACTACCATTACTTTGCATAAGAAATCAGAGAGGAATTGATAATTCTCCAAATGTTTAACAAAAAAACAGTAACCATGAAATTTAATTTTTTAAGAAAAGAAAATAGAGTAGTGACCAACTACGAAGGTGCAAAAGCGTATACAATGACACCTGCAGAAGAACTATACAGTGCTGTTGTTACCACAGGATTATCAAACACTTCCTATGAAAAAGGTAATGACAGATTGACGAGAATTCAATCTCTGATTCTGAAAAACGATCCTGAATTCGTTGCAAAATTGGCAGTTTATGCAAGAAAAGATATGTACTTACGTTCAATTCCATTGGTTTTGACAACCGAATTGGCGAAACAAACTTCAGGTACAAACTTGGTAAGCAGAACTGTCGATGGAGTTATTCAAAGAGCAGACGAAATCACCGAATTGCTGGCGTATTACCAATTGGCAAATGAAAGAACAGAAACAAAAAAGTTGAACAAACTTTCAAAACAAATTCAAAAAGGTTTGGTAAAATCTTTCAATAAATTTGATGAATATCAGTTCGCAAAATACAACAGAAAAGCTGAAGTAACTTTAAAAGATGCCTTGTTTTTGGTTCATCCAAAAGCAAAAGATGAAAATCAACAGGCAATTTTCAACAAAATCGTCAACGATGCGCTGGAAACTCCATACACTTGGGAAGTTGAACTTTCGGTTTTGGGTCAGACAAAATTTGCGGACGAAGCAGAAAGAAAATCAGCTTTCAAAAACAAATGGGAAGAATTGATTTTCAGCAACAAACTTGGTTATATGGCAACGTTGAGAAACTTGCGAAATATCCTGGAAGCCAATGTTTCTTCAGATGTGATGTACAAAGTGTGCAACTATTTGTCGGATGAAAAAGCGGTGAGAAACTCAAAGCAATTGCCATTCAGATTTTTGGCGGCGTACAGAGAATTGAAAACAATCGATTCACCTTATTTGTCATCAATCTTGGAAGCATTGGAAGATGCGGTAATGGTGAGTGCAAAAAACATCAAAGGTTTTGGTTTCGATACTTCGATGGTGATTGCGGCAGACGTTTCCGGATCGATGCAGCAACCGGTTTCTCCGAAATCGAAGGTTTTGTTGTACGATATCGGTCTGTTGATGTCGATGATATTGCAGTCGCAGTGCAAAAATGTGATCTCAGGGATGTTTGGTGACCGTTGGAAAAGAGTTCCGATGCCTAAAAACGGTATCCTGAGAAATGTAGATGCATTTTACAAGCGGGAAGGTGAAGTGGGTTACGCCACAAACGGTCATCTGGTGCTTGAAGATTTGATCAGCAAAAAAGAAAAAGTAGATAAGATCATGTTGTTTACCGATACTCAAATGTGGGATATTGGTGGATTTTCAAATGCTTTCGGAAACTCATGGGGGCGATACAAAAAGATCAATCCAAATGCAAAATTGTATATATTTGATTTGGCAGGTTACGGAAAACCACCGTTGGATGTCAGAAAAAATGATGTCTATCTTATCGCAGGTTGGTCCGACAAAATTTTCGATGTATTGAATGCATTGGAAGACCGAAAATCTGCAGTAGAAATGATTAAAAAAGTAGTGCTGTAAAAGGCACTGCTTTTAAAAATAAAAACGAATTACCAATTTTTTTTAGGAGCTATTTCCCGCTTTCCACTATATCTTTTTCGCCAACGCTTTTTTTAAAGCCATTTCAGAAAAAGGATGTCGTTTCAATCGGGGCTAATTTAAAATAAACTGAATATAATGATACAGCTTTTTAATGTTATTGAAATTGATCCTTTCAGATACTCGAAAGAAGAATATGAAATACCGGAACTTTCAGATTTATCAAACTCTGAAGATTTGCATGAAAGATGGCAAAAAGCTATTGCAACATTAAATTTGGACTTGAATCCAATTAAAAAGGGTTCTTATCTTGTAGATATTAAAAATGTGAATGATGAAAATTTAAAAATTATTTTAAATGTAATTTTTGAAGATGCTGAAGCAGATGGAAGTGATTTTTTAGCATCATTTAATGGTGGTATTATTTTAAAGGAGAACGATGAAATTTTAATTGAGCCTACCTGTTGTGGTGATCTTGAAAATTTAAAAGGTTGGCAATATATTTTTGAAAATAATTCATCAGAATGGTCACAGTTATGGATTGGTCATCCGTGGGTTTTCTATAAAAAAGAAAATGGAAAAATTCAATTTTCAGATTATACCGAGTATATGTTGAGTGAATTTAAAAATATACAACCTGTTTTCGAAGTTTATGAATTAGATTTAGAAATTGAAATTAATAAAATGAAAGAACAACAAATAAATTTCAATAATAGAGTTATGAAAATTTTAAAAGAAATGTAATAAGGTGAAGAATATATTTTGAGATTGCTTTGTCACTACGTTCCTCGCAATGACCTAAAAAATAACCGATGCCGTAAGAAAAGAAATCCTTCGACTTCCAATTGAAAAATGAGTCTTTTCGCCAGATTGCTCGGGTTTAACTAACCAATGTCGTTATCATAAGAGATCCATCGTCATACTTAAAATTTGATTTGATATCAAAAACTCTTATAACTTGTTACTTGGTTTTTAAATTTAAAATAAATTCAACTGCGTAAAAAGAATACGTACTAAAGCAATAATTTTGCTACAACAAAACACAATAACCATAAAAACTTAAAAAAGTAAGTGTCGTAAAACAGAATTTCTTCGTTTAAGGGACAGCAATACAGGTTCGAGTCCTGTTCTCGGAAATCCGAGATGGCGTAATTGGTATCGCTCTGTCAGTAAGTCTCTGTTTGATTTTTTACCTTACTTTAAAAATAATCGATGTCGTAAAAAAGAGTTCCTTCAACTTTCATTGAACTAAAAATTCTTTTTATCAGTTACTCGATTTTAAAATTATTCTACAAGTGCCGTGTATAAAAGTTACTTCGATTTTTTACAAAGGTTCGAAATCGAAGATTCGACGGAGTCAATCCTTTCGCCGAAAGGTGTGGTCGAGTGGATAGACAAGTTTTAAGACAGCTTTTATCAATATTTGCCTTGTGTTTTTTCAAAAAAGTATATAAACATAAAAATCAAGTGTCGTTTTAGAATCATACTTCGGTTATTAATCATTGGGACGCAGGTTCAAAATACGAAGTATTCGTGAATTCATAAAAAACAATAAAATATTTATGAACAATCCTGCCTTTTCCCAAAAGGAAAAGTAGCTCAGCGGGTAGAGCAAATGCACAGAAGATTCTATAATTTTTCACCTTGATTTAACAATAAAGAGTGTCGTAGAAAAGACTTACTTCTTGGTATAATTTTGGTTCGAGTCCAAACGATCTTGAAAAAGATTGGGAAGTCTTTCAATGAGTTACCTCTTTTTAATTCAGTTTAAATAAAGAGTGCCGTAAAGAAAACTTACTTCGGTAAATCTTATGATATTGGTTCAAATCCAGAAAATAAGTGTTAAAACTTATTCGTGGTTTTCTTGCCTTTTGCCTCTTTTTTAATTAATAAAATAAAAACAAGTGCCGTAGAATAGTGTTACTTCGCTTAGGACGACGGGGTCGCGGGTTCAAGTCTCGTCTCTTCCACAAAAAACACAATGTCTATTGGGAGAGTAGCTCAGATGGTTAGAGCACGATTACGCTTTTTGCCTGTTGCCTTGTTTAAAAATATAAAGTGTCGTAGAGAAAAGATACTTCGTCTCACCTTTGGGGAGGAATAATGAAGCAGATAATACCTGCAAGATTATCCGGTTCGACTCCGGCTAAAGACAATGCCCCGCTTTTCTTTTCTTGATTTTTACCTTTATTTTTTTTCTAAAATTGCAATCCTTTCCAAAATTTCGGAAAGGATATTTTTTTGCTCAGATGATAAATAGCCTGCGATTTTGTACACCTCTTTTTCAGATTGGTTTTGCTCTGAAGCTGAACTTAGATACCGCAGATTTCCTTTTTCAACATATAATAAAGTTTCAGGATTTTCTTCCATCATATTTGACTTCATTAAAAACAAAAAGTCACCAATTTTATAATTTGACAAAACCGATGTGTTTTCTGTGAATTCATAGATTAAATCAATATTTGCTAATGCTTTTTGCAGTGAATTATATTGAATATTATTTTCAAATTTATTCTCCTGATACGGTAAATCTGAATTAAATGACAATTGAAACTTTTCGAAATTTTCGGGTTTGTTGAGATCATCAATCGTTAATGGAACGGTCAGAAATTTATCCAAGTCGAGATTAAAGTAATGAACTACAGTTAGTAAGGTTGCGATTTTAGGCTCTGAACGCCCT
Source organism: Chryseobacterium aahli (assembly GCF_022699665.1). Lineage (GTDB taxonomy): Bacteria > Bacteroidota > Bacteroidia > Flavobacteriales > Weeksellaceae > Chryseobacterium > Chryseobacterium aahli. The sequence goes on from NZ_JALDNB010000013.1 coordinate 23,010, forward strand.
TCCTCATAAGCGCCGATAACGCCTCTGTTTAAATCAAATAAATCTGCGAATGCTTGCTGGCTCAAACCTTTTGCTTGTCTTACTGTCTTAATATTAGCTCCAAAAAAACTCATGATTCCTAATCTTTTTTGCAAATGTAAGATTAAATTTAATTAAATTGCTAATATTATTTGCAATTTGAGATATTTTTATTATATTTGTGAACAACCGATCTAAATGGAGTGTGTGGATGAGGTTTTAAGGTCGGTTTGTTTTAAATATTTAAACAAAATTAAATATTTATTATAAAAATAATAATCTATTAAAAACGAATTATGATTGATCAGGAATTTTTAAACATTGCTTTTTCTCCGGTCAACACGGTTTTGACAGTGTTGCTGATTTTGTCAGTCATTTATTGGCTTTTCACCATCATTACGGGATTGGATATTGATGTCGGATTGGATGTTGATGTCAACAGTCCTGATGGTCATGTTCATATTCCGGATGATGCGTCAGGATGGCTTCAGTTTTTAAAATTTCTAAATCTCGATATTGTACCAATCACATATTTTCTCACGCTCTCGCTTTTGTTAACCTGGCTGGGTTCATTTTATCTCGAATCTTTTTTCTCTTTCGAGATTTGGGTTTCGGCTTTGTTAGTCCTGCCGGTATTTTTCATCAGTATTTTATTGACTAAATTAATTTTAAAGCCATTAAATCCATTCTTCAGAGAAATCAATCATAAAGGAGAAGTATCACATGATTTTCTAGGCCGACAGGGAAGAATGAAATCAACAATCTATGGAGCCAAAACCGGAATGCTGGAAGTTTTCGTCGGGAAAGATCCTATGATTCTCATGGTTAGAAGCAAAGATGGCGAAGTGATCGACCACGGAAAGACGGTTTATATTGTAGATGAAGATCGTGAAAAAAGAATTTATTACGTCGCTGAAGAAATTAGATTTTAAAAATGATATGATGACCACTTTATGATACTCCTCACTTATATTTTAGAATTGTTTCTTTCGTTAAAAATCGGTTGAAAACTGAAATAACTTAGCGAACTTTTATAAGTGAAACGGCTTTGTGATACTTAAAAAACAGATAGTAGTCAAAAAAAATCTGTGCACTTTGTGTTAAAATTAATAATACACATTTGCAAGAAATAATTTAAATCAAACTAAAAAACACATTAAAATAAATAAACTATAAAAATATGAATACACCTTTGATTGTTGGGATTGTTGTCACAGTGGTAGCATCTCTCGGATTGATTTTCTGGATTTTATCAATGTATAAAAAAACCGTTCAGGGAATCGTTATGTTAAGAACCGGTTACGGAGGAACGAAAGTTTTCTTCAATGCAGGAATCGTTATTCCTGTTATACACAGAATGGAATCTATGGATATTTCTGTTAAAAAACTGGAAATTGCAAGGGAAGGAAAAGCAGGACTAATCTGTAAAGATAATATGAGAGCCGATATTCAGGTAGCTTTCTTTATCAGAGTAAATAAATCAGCCGACGATATTGTGAATGTCGGTCAAACGATTGGCTGTCAAAGAGCTTCCGATATCAATACGTTGAGAGAGTTATTTGAAGCTAAATTTTCAGAAGCTTTGAAAACAGTAGGTAAAAAGTTTGAGTTCATTGAACTTTACGAAGCGAGAAGTGAATTCCGTCAGGAAATTTTAGATATTATCGGAACTGATTTAAACGGCTATGTTTTGGATGACTGTGCGATTGATTTCTTAGAACAAACCAAAATTGAAAATTTAGATAAAGACAATATTTTAGATTCAGAAGGTATTAAGAAAATTACAGAACTGACGGCTAATCAGAATATTAAAGCCAATCAGGTTCGTAGAGACGAGGAAAAAACCATCACGAAGCAGAATGTTGAAGCTCGTGAAGCGATCTTAGAACTGGAAAAACAGTTGGCTGAAAAAGAAGAATCTCAGAAAAGAGAAGTAGCGAATATCAAAGCTCGTGAAAATGCTGAGATTTTGAAAGTGGATGAAGAAGAGCGTCTGAAATATGAAACCGTAAGAATTGCTACCGAAGAAAAACTTCAGATTGCAGAAGAAAATAAACAGAGACAGGTAGTTATTGCAGCTAAAAATAAAGAGCGTGCCGATTTGGTGGAAACCGAAAGAGTTCAAAAGGATCAAATGTTGGAAGCAACAGAAAGGGAGAGAATTGTTTCTTTGGCTCAGATTGAAAAGGAAAAAGCAATCGAATTAGAAAAGAAAAATATTCAGGACGCCATTCGTGAGCGATTAACAATGGAAAAAACGGTGGTGGAAGAGCAGCAGGGAATTAAAGATCTTGAAGCTTTCAAAACAGCCGACAGAAATAAGCAGGTAGAAATTACCTTGGCAACTCAGGAAGCTGAAAAGAAATTAATTCAGGAAACAAGAGCAGCGGAATCCAGAAAACTAGCTGCAGAAAAAGATGCTCAGAAATATGTGATCGAAGCTCAGGCAAAACGTGACGGAGCTGAAAAAGAAGCAGAAGCCCGCAAGATTATCGCTGATGCAAAAGCGAAAGAAGAAGCAACTGTTGGTTTATCTGAAGCTCAGGTTCTCCACGCAAAAGCGGATGCAGCAGAAAGACAAGGAATTGTAGAGTCAATCGTTATCGAGAAAAAAGCGGAAGCTGAAAGAAAAGAAGGTATTGCACAAGCCGAAGTTATCAAGGAGAAAGCTTTCGCGGAAGCAGCCGGAATTACAGAAAAAGCTGAAGCGATGAAAAAACTGAATGATGCAGGAAAAGATCACGAAGAGTTCAGATTGACTTTAGCAAAAGAAAAAGAAGTGGAATTGGCTCAAATCTCAATTCAAAAAGATATCGCACAGGCTCAGGCCGGAGTTCTAGCGGAAGCGTTCAAATCCGCAAAAATTGATATCGTTGGCGGAGATAATACGTTCTTTGATAATGTTGTTCGCCAGGTTTCTGCCGGTAAAGGATTGGATAAATTCATCAGTCACAGCGAAAATGCTACGTTGGTCAAAGAAAATCTTTTGGGTGACGGCGAAAACATCATCGGAAAAGTAATGGGAATGGTTGACAAATACAATATTTCTTCCGAAGACATCAAAAACATGAGCATCGCAAGCCTGATTTTCAAACTAAACGGAGTTGCTGATCAGCAGGAAAAAGGTCTTCTATCCAGAGCAATGGATATGGCGAAACATTTAGGTGTTGACCAAAAACCAATCAAATAAAACACTAACTATATTGTAAAACTCTCATTGTATGATTATTCAATTATACTTTGAGGGTTTTTAAAACATTAAGAAATTTAAAACATTAAGAATAATTAAGGAAATATCGAAGATATTTGTAAGCGTTCTGCTTAAAATTTGACTTTGTCAATTTTCTTAACTAACCTTTTATCGAATGATTTCTAAATTTCTTAATGTTAAAAAAACATTGCTTTCTTAAAAGCATTTTTAAACAGAATGATGATAGTCTAAAACCTAGCATCCAACATCTAATATCTCAAAAATATGTCAGAAAAATTAAATTCAGGGACATACGAAATTATTCAGAACCGTCTGAACGAGCAGAAAAGTGATCTCATTCAAAGGCTTCAGAAGCTGAACGAAAACCGTAAAGAAATTTTCGGTGGTGTAGATTTTTCTCTCATTGCTAACGAAAGAATTTCTACAGAACATAATTGTATTGCCAAAGATATTTTTTCGTTAAAAAATACATTAATATTTGGTTCAAATGCTCATTTGGGCTTACAGACAGAGATCAGTATTACCGATGTTTTTTCGGTTTATAAAATAAATAGCAAGCGTTTTGAGCCTCAAGATGCTTCTTTGATTGAAGATGAAATTTTCATTGAAGAGTTCAAAAATTTATATAAATATTACAGAAATACTTTTTTCGCACGCTTTCATTTTACAGAAAACTATCTGTACATGGTTTTCCAGTTGTCTGAAAGTACATCTGATATCAAGGCTTTCAAATGGTTGATCAAAGAAGATCAGCTGGTTTATGTAGATTCCAGAAGTGCTTCGGAGGTTACATATCCGGCACAGCATGGTTTTGCGTGGACGAAAGCGACAAGAGATATGCAGCGCAGCGGAAAATTTCCGCACGTTTCTTTGGCCGATAAAGTTTTTGTGGAGTCGATTGGCGGCGATATTACCATTAAAATCGAAGACAATACCGACACTGGAAAAGGAATTTATTCTGAAGATGTCATTCATAAAGATCAGAATCTCGATGATGCTGAAATTCACTTCTGCGACCTTGATAACTTGGTTTTATTTAAAATCAAACCCTATCAGGAAACTGAAAGATATTTCATTTACAATCATAAAGAAAAAATAGTTTCCCGTGTCGATACTTTGAAGCATTCAGCGGTTTTACTTCCGGAAAATCAGGGCGTTTTGTTCTCGAATGGTTATGCTTTGCAGACTGGAGGTCTGAAAGTAATTTCTCAGGATTCAAACCGTCTTCATTATCTGAAAACGATTTCTGAACCGAATGGTGAAAACTTCATGTGTGTTTTCTATGATGATAAAACCAATAATTATCAACTGATTTCATATAATATCATCACGCAATCCATTGAAACACCGATTCGTTGCAGTGGCTATTCTATTTTGAATGATGGGAAACTTATTTATTTAAGAGAGAGTGTAGAAACAACGAAACATCACTTAGCTCAAATCTGGCAGACTCCGTATTCCAGAGAATTACAGCCAAATACAGAAAAATCGGATACGCTTCTTTATAAAATTGGAAATAAAGATATTGTGAGGGTGATGGCAGAAAGTCAAGAGCTGATTACTTTGTTGAACAAGGAAGATTCTTACAGCGGTTTGTATGATGATATTGTCAAGCTTTCAACCACGATTTTAGATGCGTATTATTTTCTGGGTGATAATGAGGTTCAAAATTTAGATAAACCTTTAAAAGAAATCCGGAAAATAGCTCATTCTGCCATTAATGAATACGAAAAAGTAATTGAGCAGAAAAAAAGCACGGGTGAAGCGGTTGAAAAAATCAAAGTTTCTTGCGGAAAAATTTTAGATGATACTAAAAGGATCAATTATTCTCAATTGACAGAATATATTGATATGCTTTCGCAGATCAGAGCTTTGCGTGGCGAAATTACCGGAGCAAGAGATTTAAAATATGTCGATGCGAAAATTCTCGACACCTTAGATGAGTCATTGTCTGTAAGATCGGGAGAACTTTCCAGTGCCTGTGTAAATTTCCTACTTCAGGAAAATTCTCTGTCGCCTTACGAAACCCGAGCGCAATCAATTTCTGAAAATATCATCAATTTGCAGAAAGCGATTGATGCCAAAACTATTGAAGAAGATATCAATAATTTGTCTGGGCAATTGGAGCTTTTGGTGAATATTGTCAATAATTTGAAAATTGAAGATACTTCGCAGTCAACGCAGATTATTGAGAATATTTCGGTGATTTTTGCAAGGTTAAATCAGGAGCGTTTAGAATTGTCAAAAAGGAAAAGAGAGATTTCAGGAAAAGAATTGTCAGCTGATTTTCAGGCGCAAATGACTTTGTTTGATCAGTCGGTGATTAATTTTCTAGAACTTTCCCAAACTCCGGAAAAATGTGATGAATATCTGACCAAACTTTCCATTCAGTTAGAAGAAATGGAAACTAAATTCATTGATTTTGATGAGTTTATCCAAAAAATTGGCGAAAAAAGAGAAGAAGCATACGGTCATTTTCAAAACAAACGAGTTCAGCTTACGGAATCCCGCAATAAAAGAACACAGAATTTATATGATTCTGCAAAAAGAATTTTACAGTCTGCCAAAACAAAGACGGAATCTTTCGATGCTGAAAACGAAATCAACGGCTATTTTGCGACCGATTTAATGGTTGAAAAAGTTCGTGATATTTCTCGACAGCTCATGGAAATGGAAGATTCTGCCAAGGCAGAAGAAATTCAGACTTTGTTGAAAACCTCGCAGCAGGAAGCCGTTCGAAAGTTTAAAGATAAAAAAGAAATTTACGCAGACGGCGACAATGTGATTGCTTTGGGTGATTATAAATTTGCCGTTAACCGTCAGAAATTAGACTTGACTTTGGTGCTTCGGAATGCGCAATATTATTATCATTTAACGGGAACGGGATTTTATGAACCTCTGAATTTTGAAACAATTTCAGATTACAAAGAGGTCTGGAATCAAGAATATATTTCAGAAAATTCTAATGTTAAACGTTTTGAATATTTAGCATGGAATATTTTTTCACAAAATAGAAATATCAATACTGAACAGCAAAACCGAAATGCGATTCAGCAGTTTATGACTGAGCATTTTGGTGAAGGTTTGGTGAAAGGAATTCATGACGAAGATGCGTTGACGATTGTTTCGAAACTTCAGCAGATGCACAATGAGTTGGGATTGATGCAGTTTACGCCATCCGAAAGAGCGCTGGCGCAATTGTTCTGGTGTTTTTTGAATCAGGAAAGAAAAGAATATTATCAGAAGCAATTTGAAGCAGCTAATTTAATTTCAAAATCATTTGTAACTGATGAAGGTTTTCAATATCTCAATGAAGAACTTTCAAATGAAATAAAATCTTTTACTCAAAACAATCATCTTTTTGCTGAGGTCAATGATTTCAATGCTGCGATTTATCTGAAAAGAGAAAATAAATCAGCATTTGTGGTTTCTGAGAAGGCGGCTTTGCTGTATGATTCATTTTTAAAAAATTTAAAGGAAAAAGGAAAGGACCTTGAGTTCATTGATCAGCTGAATTCGTTGAAAAATTATCCTTCAGCATGCTTTTCGATCGCGGAAAGTGCTTTGAATGCGTTTTTATTTAATTCAGAACTAAATTTTGAGGATGATATTAAAAAAGAAACCGCTGTGTTTTTTGTGACCCAACAATTCAACGCAGAAAATATTCTGCATGTCACGTATGAAGCAGTTTTGAAAGGTTTAAAATCATTAGAAAAAGACCTTGATTATCGTTTGGATTATTATGAATTCAATTACCGTTTATCCAATTTCAATGAAGTGGTTGTTCCGAAATACAAGCAGCTGCAGGAATTAAAGGCGAAATGGGTTAACGATAAAAAGAAAAGTCTGAAAATCGATACGTTCAAATCTCAGGTTTTGAGCTCGTTTGTAAGGAATAAATTGATCAGTGATGTTTATTTTCCTTTAATCGGAGCAAATTTGGCAAAACAATTAGGAACCGTCGGAAACGACAAACGTACCGACAGAATGGGAATGTTGCTTCTTGTTTCACCGCCGGGTTATGGGAAAACCACTTTGATGGAATATATGGCAGATAGAATGGGATTGGTTTTTATGAAAATCAACGGCCCTTCCATCGGTCACGATATTGTTTCCACAGATCCGAATGAAGCTAAAAATGCCGGCGCAAAACAGGAACTTGAAAAGTTGAATTTAGCTTTAGAAATGGGTGATAATGTGATGTTATATCTCGATGACATACAGCATTGCAACTCTGAATTTTTGCAGAAATTCATCTCTCTGGCCGATGGGCAAAGAAAAATTGAAGGAATTTATAATGGTGAAAGTAAAACGTATGATTTAAGATCAAAACGCTTCTGTCTCGTCATGGCTGGAAATCCGTACACGGAAAGTGGTGAGAAATTTAAAATTCCGGATATGCTGGCGAACCGTTCCGATACCTATAATTTAGGTGAAATTTCCGGAAGTAAAACGGAATTGTTTGATTTAAGTATAATTGAAAACGCTTTGATGTCCAACGATTACCTCACACGACTGACTAATCAGGGAATGGAAAATCTGTATAGTCTATACAATAGCATTCAAACCAATTCGCCAAATGTAGATTTAACCGGAAATTTTAGTTCAAATGAGATTTCAGATTTCAGAAAGGTTTTAGAAAACACATTGAAAGTAAGAGATGTTGTTTTGAAAGTTAACAAACAATATATTGCTTCCGCAGCAATGTCTGATGATTACAGAAACGAACCGTCTTTCAAACTTCAGGGTTCTTACCGAAACATGAATAAGCTGATTTCACAGATTCAGCCTATTTTAAAAGAAGAAGAAGTCACGCAGATTGTTTTAAATCATTATCAAAACGAATCTCAAACATTGACAACCGGAGCAGAATCGAATATGCTGAAATTAAAAGAGCTGATGAATTTGATTTCTGATGATGAAAAGAATCGCTGGGACGAAATCAAGAAAACTTTTGTCAAAAATAAAATGATCAAAGGTTTGGGTGAAAATGATAGAATGACGCAGATTGTGGCTTTGCTGGCACGGTTCAGCGAAGGTTTAGATGGAATAAAAGATGTTTTGAAGAAAGATTAACTTCGAAATTTTGCAAAAAAAATGCTGCGGTAATCGCAGCATTTCTTGTTTTAATTATTGAATATCATCTTCGCAGATTTTCTTCCATTTTGCAATGGTCGTTCTGCTGATTTTATATTTTTTCGAAATATAATTGCTCGAGAATCCGTGTTGTTTTTGATAAGTTAATATCTTCAGCATCGTTTCTCTGTCGTATGTTCTTAGCTTCTGGTTATTTTCTAAACTTTCTTTCGATTGCTTGAAAAGTTTTTCATTAAACTTAATCACCTCGTCGCTGGTGTTAAGATTCTGAAGAAGCTCCGTAACTTTTACGTCTTTCAATTTCTCAGGATGTTCCGCAAGAAGAAGATCGTGATAAATCTTGCTGTAATTAGGTCTCATTTTCATAATAAATAAATTTGGTGATTTATGGTTGGTTTTTTTGCAGCCATCTGTGAAGTGTACTCTTTGGTATTGAGTATTCTTTGATTACGTCTGCCTGTGTCATTTCTCCGGAAATAATTTGTTTAAGAATAAAATCCTTAATTTCCTGAGTGTAAATATTTTTTCTGAATTGTGGTGTTTTGTTAGATTTTTCTTTGCTTTTGTTTACTGCTGATGGCGGTGCATACAAAATCAAATGGGAACTGTAAAGTCTGAAAAAGTCATACTCCAGCAGCTTAGACCATCTCAAAAGGACTTCTGTATCGATAGAATTGCTCTCGTAAACAGTCTTTACAAACTCTTCATCTTTATTCAGGAAATTACAAATTCTCTCTATTGTAATCCCTTTCTGGTCTACAAGTTCTTTGATTGATTGGCCTATATGTATTACTTTGTATAACATTTATAAATAATGATTTATTTTTAAATATTTTCCATTAATCAGTAACTGATAAGCATTTGTGTTTTTTAATTAAGCTTTTTAATAACTTTTTGTGGAATCTATAATCTGTAGATTGAAGATGTGGTATATTTTCAAAATTTTTATTGATTTAACTAATTTGTAGTCAGTTAATTGTGAGCAATCAAATTTAAATTTTATACATTTTTTAAATATTAATAAAACTATTCAAAGTCAAAGGGAGTTTTTTGATTAGCGATGACAAATTAAGGCTCGTTAATATTAGTTTTTCTTTAAATTTTCCCGTAACGATGAATAATTGCACCGATGTTTTGATTAGGGGGATTTAAATCTTATCTCAATATTTGACTAAAAATTAACTTATCAATACCCCAAATTTAAAAAAAAATAATCAATAAATCACTAAAATCATATTTAATAATTATTAATAATAATTAATTTATGTTGTTGAATGAAAGTTAATACAGGTAATTGTATTTGTTATTTTCTAATTATTTTGTTGCTTACTTTAAGTTATTCAATAAGATACGATGCTTTGCTTAATGAAAATTCTTTCCTTTCAAAGATTGTATAGTTTGTTGATAGTATTTAACTTTGCCAAAGTAAAAAATAAAATTGATTTAGTGAATTAATTAATTTTAAAATCATCTCAATCATTCAAATAAGTCATTATTTTATTTTAAATAAATATTAGCCTGTTTTATTGTAAGATATATAATCGTTTAAGGCGAAGCTCTCCAAATGAAAAATACCCTTGCTCTTTTTGATTTTTCACAAAAAATTAATTATAAAAATGAATTATTAGCTGGTTTTACAGTTGCCATGACGATGATTCCGGAGTCACTTTCATTTGCGATTTTGGCTGGTCTTTCACCGTTGACAGGGCTTTATGCAGCTTTTATGATGGGATTGGTTACTGCGATTTTAGGAGGGCGTCCTGGGATGGTTTCTGGTGGAGCAGGAGCTACGATTGTAGTTTTGATCGCTTTAATAAAAACTCATGGTATAGAATATCTCTTTGCAACTGTGGTGCTTGCTGGAATTTTTCAGATGCTGGTCGGGATTTTTAAATTAGGAAAATTTGTAAGGCTTATTCCACAACCTGTAATGTATGGTTTCCTGAATGGTTTAGCGGTCATTATTTTTATGGCGCAAATAGAACAGTTTAAAGTTATTGAGGGAAATGGAGTTGTCGGTTGGCTTCAAGGTTCTTCCTTATATATTATGGGAGGTTTGACTGCATTGACAATTGCAATCGTTTATTTCTTTCCTAAATTGACAAAAGTTGTTCCTGCATCGCTCGTTGCAATCATCGTTGTTTTTGGAATTGTTTTAGGATTTAATATAGATACTAAAACTGTTGCTGATATTGCGAATATCAGTGGAGGCTTACCTGATTTTCATATTCCTCAAATTCCATTTTCTTTGGAAACTTTACAAATTATTTTTCCTTACGCGATGATTATGGCGGGAGTTGGTTTGATAGAATCATTGTTGACATTATCAATGGTCGATGAAATCACCAATTCAAAAGGAAGTGCCAACAAAGAATCTGTCGCACAGGGAATTGCTAATATTACCAACGGTTTTTTCGGTGGAATGGGAGGTTGTGCGATGGTTGCGCAGACTTTGGTGAATCTAAATGCAGGTTCAAGAGCGAGGCTATCAGGAGTAATTGCATCAATCACAATTTTAGTAATTATTTTGGTGGGAGCACCTTTTATTGAAAAGATTCCAATGGCGGCTTTGGTTGGAGTAATGATGATGGTTGCGATCAGTACTTTTCAGTGGGTTTCGATTAGAATTGTTAACAAAATGCCAAAATCTGATATTTTTGTCGGAATGACGGTGGCTTTGATTACCATTGTTTTACATAATTTGGCTTTGGCAGTTTTGGTAGGTGTTATTATTGCAGCTTTAGTTTTTGCTTGGGATAATGCGAAAAGAATTCGTGCAAGAAAGCATATTGACGAAAACGGAATTAAATATTACGAAATTTTCGGTCCATTATTTTTCGGGTCTGTAATGAATTTTACAGAGAAATTTGATCCTGCAAACGATCCTGAACAAGTTGTAATTGATTTTAAAGAAAGCAGAGTTGTCGATATGAGTGCTATCGATGCGTTGGATAAATTGTCAAAAAAATATAATGAGTTGAATAAAAAACTACATTTAAAACATTTAAGTGAAGATTCTATAAAATTATTGAAAAACGCAGAAGCTGTCATTGAAGTCAATATTCATGAGGATCCTACTTATAAAGTGATGCCAGAAAAGTAGTGTTAGAATGTCATTGCGAGGAGCGAAGCGACGAAGCAATCTCAAACATCTGTGTAAATCCGTGAAATCTGAGTTAAAAGATCTGCGTAATCCGCAAAATCGGCGAGAGAAGAAACGTACAATTTACTTTATAACCCAAACAAGGACTGCAAAATAAATTCACAGCCCTCGTTTTTTAGGTCATTAATGTATTCGCAATGAAATCAGGCACTAAAGCATAGTGCGACAATTTCATGCTGATGGAAGCTCTTCCGCTTGTCAACGTTCTCAGATCAGAAATATATCCGAAAGTAGAAGCCAAAGGAACTTCTGCTGCGAAGATTTTTCTTCCTGATTTTTCATCAATCGAAGTGATCATTCCTCTTCGTTTGTTGATATCGGCAGTCACAGCTCCGGTATATTCCTCGATACTTTGAATCTCAATCTGCATGATAGGTTCCAATAATTTCGGTTTGCATTGTTTTGCAACTGCTCTGAAACCATCTCTTGCTGCCATTTCAAAATCCTGAGCATGGGAATCATTACTGTGAGTTGAGCCGTCCAGAAGTGTAATTTTCATACTTTCTAAAGGGTTTCCGCTTAAAGCTCCGTTTTCCATTGCCTCTCTAAAACCTTTTTCAATAGAAGGAATGAACTCACCAGGGATTACACCGCCTTTAATTTGGTTGATGAATTCCAAACCGATTTCATTATTTTCACGAGGTCCAATTTCAAAAGTGATGTCTGCGAATTGTCCGCTTCCACCAGTTTGTTTAACCAATTTTTCTCTATGCTTTTTAGTTTCGGTTAAAATTTCCTTGTATGAAACTTTAGGCTTCCCCTGATTGATTTCAATTCCGTGATTCAATCGGATTTTTTCTAAAGTAACTTCGAGATGTAATTCACCTAAACCGCTCAACAAAGTTTCGCCCGTTTGTTTGTCTCTTTCGACAACTAAAGAAGGATCTTCTTCCTGAATTTTAGCTAAAACCAGTCCGAAAGATTTCTCATCGGCATTCGTTTTCGGCTCAATAGAAACTCGAATAACCGGCGCCGGAATTGTGATGGATTCAAGCAAGACAGGTTTTTCAATGGATGATAAAGAATCTCCTGTCTTCGCATCTTTTATTCCGGTTAAAGCTACGATATCACCTGCTTTTCCTTCTTCAATCGTTAACGTTTTGTCCGACTGCATCTGTAAAATCCTCGAAATTCTGAAATTTTCATTCGTTCTCACATTTAAAATCGTGTCTCCGGATTTTATATTTCCTGAATAAATTCTCAGCATTGCCAGTTTACCCATGTGTTTATCAATCACAACTTTGAAAACCAGTCCTGAAAAAGTTTCTTCTTCATTTCTTTGAAGTTCGATTGTTTCTTCCGTTTTCACATCTTTTCCTTTGATAGAAGGCAATTGATTTGGAGCAGGAAAATAACTTACAATCGAATCAAGCAACGGCTGAACTCCTTTGTTTTTAAAAGCAGAACCACATAAAACGGGAACTACAGCTCTTGACTGACAGGTTCTTTTTATGGCTTCAACAATTATTTCTTCAGAAATTTCAGTTTCAAAATCCATGAATTTTTCAAAGAAAGTTTCATCAAATTCTGCTAATGTTTCCATTAATTTTAATCTGAATTCATCAGCTTCTGCTTTATAATTTTCAGGAATTTCCTTTTCAATAATCGTTTCGCCATTTTCATCGATCCAATACAAAGCTTTTTGTTTGATTAGGTCAATAACTCCTTCAAAATTATCTTCAGAACCCATCGGAATTTGTAAAGCCAAAGGAACTGCGCTCAATTTAGTCTTGATTTCATTTAAAACAGCAAAGAAATCAGCCCCGATTCTATCCATTTTATTGATAAAACAGATCTTTGAAATTCCATGTTTCTCCGCTTGGAACCAAACGTTTTCAGTTTGTGGCTGAACTCCCGAAGAAGCGCAGAAAACTGCAACAACGCTGTCTAAAACTCGTAAAGAACGCTCAACTTCCACTGCAAAGTCGATGTGACCGGGAGTGTCAATAATATTGATGTTAAAAACATTCTGATCTTTTTTCCATTGTGTGGAAATTGCTGCAGATGAAATGGTTATTCCCCGGTTTTTCTCCTGAATGTCTTTGTCCATCGTGGTATTTCCTTCGTCTACGTTTCCGATTTTGTGGATCATTCCGGTGTAATAAAGCAATCTTTCCGTGAGGGTTGTTTTTCCTGCGTCGACGTGTGCTATAATCCCTATATTTCGTGTGTTGTATTTCATTTTGTTAAATTTAAATTTTTGATTTTTAAGGTTGTAAATAAATTTTAAGTACAAGATTGTAATGATTCTTATATTTATTTCAGTAAGAAATTTTCTTAACGTTAAAATTTCAGACAACCAACTTGAATTTTTCGAAAGCTGGAAATAGGGTAGCAAAAAAGACCTATCTGAATCGATAGGCCTTTGTTATATTTTTGATTTATAAAGGTCGATCGTTATTCAGATAAATATTTAGTGCTACCAAAGTACACAGCTCTGATAGGATTGTTTAAAGTGATTATATTTATCATTTTTGTTGACATTGTTGATTGTTAATCGGTTGCGAAATTATAAAAATTATTTAACTGACAAAATTTTTTTTATATTTTTTTTGAAAAGCGACAATTGATTTGAGTTTCAACTTCTGCCGAAACTCTTAAATAATCTTAAAAAAAATACAGATTGAAAGAAAAATTTTATCTTTGGGTAGAATTGAAATTCAAACACAATTGATTTAAAAAAAAGATATGAATCATTTAAAAATCTTTTTCAATAGAAAGCTAAATAATTTAACTTAAAAACATTTTGAAAACAGATATCGACATTCAAAACCACGCTCATTTTTCCTTTGATCTGTGGCTTACTTTAATAAAATCTCATCCCGAATTTAAAACAAAAAGAGTTGAGTTGTTTTCTTCGTTTTTTGAAGTGAATAAGCCAATTGATGAAGTTGCAAAAGTTGTAAAATATTACGATGATCTTTGCAATTCTATCAATGAAGTAATTGGCGGGAATGTAGACACTTTTGAGATTTATTTATTGATCTTAAATGCTTTAGAAGTTGATTTGAAACAATTAAATAAAGAGAAATTAAACGAGTTTTACCAAAAAAGCGAAGACTTATTTTTACATTATAAACCTGTTGTGATTTTCGAAAATTTACATCAGTTTTTTGACGAAATTAAAAATCAAGGGAAAACAATTAATATTCTAAGTAATACCGGATTTATCAAAGGAACTACAATGAGAAAATTTTTGATTGAGGAAAATCTTGATCAATATATTGATTTTCATATTTATTCTGATGAATTAAAGATCTCTAAACCCAATCCGCTCGTTTTTCAGGAAGTTAAAAATTTAATTAAAAACCAGGATTTACAAATGAACCAGATTTTGCATATTGGTGATAATCCGATTGCAGATTACAAAGGAGCAAAAGATTTTGGTTTCAACGCACATTTACTAAAACACACAATATAATATGAATAAAAGGTACAGCTTGCACCATATTCATTCGGCGGACGAATTTACGTTTTCGCCTGCTGAATACAGCTATTTCAAGTATGGCGATAAGTCGTACGCAGAGAAATTTGCGAAAGAATTATTTGAAGGATTTATTGCTCAGCACGAAGAAATCTTAAATACAGATAAAGAAATTCTTGTATTGCCTAGCCCTTACATGGCGATTCCGACGGCTTCTAATTTTTTATGTTTTTATTTTAAAAAACAACTTGATTTTTATCTTTTCCAAAAAGGAAAAAAGTCAAGTATTTTATCAAAAATAAACAGGAATCATACTTATACGACAGATTACGGAAATTTAAGTTTTGAAGACCGTAAAAATCTGATTGCTAATGATACTTATTATCTCGATAAAGATTTTCTTAGAGGAAAACTTTGTATTTTTATAGACGATATAAAAATTACTGGAAGTCATGAATTTACAGTGAATAAAATCTTGAATGAATTTAATGTGCAGGCAGATTTTCTATTCATGTATTACGCTGAATTAATGAATTTTGAATTAGACCCTAAAATTGAAAACTATTTCAACTATTACGCTGTGAAAAACGTTGAACACGTTGCGGAAGTAATGCTGAAGCCAAGCTTCCAGTTTAATACAAGGATTGTAAAATATATTTTGGGCTTAGAATCAAGTAATTTTGATTATCTTACGTCTAAAATAAAAAAAGAGCAGATGGATCATCTTCTTGAGCTGGCAATAAGCAACAATTATCACTTATTAAAAGAATACGAAACTAATATAAACACTTTAACACAAACAGAACTTAATTATGGCTATTAACTTACAAAAAGGACAAAGAGAAAATATAAACGCACCTAAATTCACTATCGGTTTAGGATGGGATATCAATAATACATCTACCGGAGGTGCTTTTGATCTGGATGCCTCTTTATTTTTGTTGAATGACGGCAAAAAACTGGTTTCAGAAAACCATTTTATTTTTTACAATAACCTTGAATCTCCGGATAAAGCAGTGATTCACTCTGGTGATAACTTAACGGGTGACGGCGATGGTGATGATGAGCAAATCAAAATAGATTTAACTAAAATTGATGATGCTGTAAAAGAAATTACCGTTGTAGTAACCATTCACGATGCTGATGCAAGAAGACAGAACTTCGGACAGGTAAGAAATTCTTTCATCAGAATTTTCAATACCGAAACCAACGAAGAGATTTTAAAATATGAATTAGACGAAGATTTCTCTATCGAAACTGCCGTAGAATTCGGAAGAATCTACAATAGAAACGGAGAATGGAAATTCGAAGCGGTAGGAAGCGGTCAGAGAGACGGTCTTGAGAAATTTGTATCAATGTATCAATAATCAATTATGGATAATCAAGAAAATCAAAATATAGATCCGCTACAGTCGATCGAGCCTTTGAAGACGTTTGAGCCAACGCCAATACCACCGGTGCAACCTGCTCAGCCAACGCAAAGTTCAGCTCCGGCAGTTCTTGTGGATAGAGACGGAAACGTGAATTTAAGCCAGATTCAGGATGCAGAGCGTCATAAATTTGAATTATTGGCCAATGCAATTGATGAATCGAATCCTGGTTCTATTGTGAATTTCGGTTCTGATTTGCAGAAAACATTAGCGAATCAAAGTGATAGTTTCTTAGGAAATGTAAGAAGGTCAAATTCGGGTGAAGTAGGAGAGTTGATCAATAATTTATTGATTGAACTTAACTATGTAGACGTCGATGAGATCAATAATGGCGGGGTAAAAGGTTTCCTTAGCAGACTTCCTTTCATGAAAAAGATGTTGACTCAGGTTGATAATCTTTTTGCTAAATATGACAAAATCACGAGCAATATCGATCAGATTTCTCATAAAGTAAATGCAGGAATCATTACTTCTACGAAAGACAATGCAGTTTTGCAGACCATTTTCGACAGCAATGTCAATTCAATCAAAGCGATTGAAGAATTGGTCATCGCCGGAAATCTGAGAATGGAAAAAGCAGCTGGAGAATTGGCAAATATGGAAACCAATGTTCAGAATTTTGCTGATTATCAGATTGCTGATAAGAGAGATTTCATCAACAGATTAGACAGAAGATTGGCTGATTTGAAAGTGGTGCGTCTGATTATGATGCAGTCACTTCCGCAGATCAGATTGGTGCAAAATAATAACGTTTCGATTGCTGAAAAAGCACAGACGATTTTAACCACGACTTTACCGGTTTGGAAAAATCAGCTTTCGTTAGCAGTTGCGATGCACAGACAGCAGCAGAATATTGAAGTTCAGCAGAAAGTATCTTCTACAACAGAAGAAATTCTGAGAAAAAATGCAGAGCGTCTGGGTCAAAATTCAATCAACGTAGCAAAAGCAAACGAGCAGACAATTGTTTCTGCTGAAACTTTAAAAGAGACTACTGCGATGTTAATCAATACCTTGAACGAAGTGAAGCAGATTCAAAAACAAGGTACAGAAAGTAGAAGAAAACTAGATCAGGATCTGCAGACTTTAGAATCAGAATTGAAAGCAAATATCAGAGGATAAAATAGGGCAAAAAGCGTGAATGATGAGGTTGTAAACATAATGTCCCAAAGCAGAAGAAGATTAACAAAGCTTAAACTTCTCTCTAATTTCTTTGAAAATATTGACGTAATATCGGTTTACATAAAAACAGATATTATTCATAAATTATTCGAAGAAAACAAGACTTTAGATTACAATAAACTCGAATTGTTCCACTTGCAATATACTGATAGTCTGATAGAACTGCTCACGAAGATCAAAAAGAAAAAAGAAAATGATCTTTTGGCAGTGATTAACGAAATCAATATCAACAACCAATATATTGATGCTTTTGAGGAAAAAAAAATAGATAATTTTGAAACAGACCGAAAATTCTACAGCGGAGTTTTTTCAGAACATTTAAGAAAGCTATATAAAGATCTTACTGAAGATAAATTTACCCTGAATTGGAATGATGTTTTATATTTTCACAAAAAATATGCAGTAGAATTCTACAGAACGGAAGCTGACGAAAATAAACTGAAATTAGGCAACTTTCCGTCTTACCAATATCAGGATTATTTGATAGAAAGAAAATTATTGGGTAAGCTCAATATTCAGAATTTTAAAGTTCGTTTCGTGTGTGGCTACAGAATCGGAAGGGACGAATATGAATTGTTTAAGATTTTTCAGTCGGATGAGCATTTTATTTTTAATGTTGAAGAAAGAAAATTGTACCTAATTGATGATGAATTATCTTATTTAGATACTTCCGAAAATGAATCAAACCAGGCTTCGGTTATGAATCAGCTCAAAAGAAGAAACGAAGAGCTTGAAGAAACTATTCACGAAAAGAAAAGAATTTTGCCTGAAGGAGTTGACAATGTTTTAAAAGATTATCTCAAAAATATCGAAAGTGTAGATATCATGAGCAAAATATTTGACGTGAACGAAGAAACCAATATTCTTAGGGCAATGTTGAATTTAAACTTAAATAACTAAATTTAAATAATAAATAAACAATATAAAATGGCTATTAACTTACAAAAAGGTCAGAGAATAAACCTTACAAAAGAAAATGGAACAGCGCTTACACAAGCTTGTGTCGGAATAAACTGGGGCGCAATTGAGAAGAAAAGTTTCTTCGGTGGCGTTTCAAAAGAAGCAGTAGATTTAGATGGAAGCTGTATTTTATATGATACAAACAAAAATGCTACTGAAGTAATCTATTTCGGTAATCTGAAATCTAAAAACGGTTCTGTAAAGCATAGTGGCGATGATTTGACAGGTGATGTTAGCGGTGATGACGGATTAGATAATGAAGTGATCACAGTTGATTTTGCAAATTTGGATCCAGCAGTAGAGCACGTTGCTTTAGTTTTGAACAGTTACAAAGGTCAGGATTTTGGCACCATTCCTTTTGCTTCAATCCGTATCTATGAAGGAACTCCTACGAACGTGAGAGAAGTTTTTGCTAAATATGATATTGCCAATGATAAATCTTTCAGTGGTCACGTAGCAATGGTAATGGGAGTTTTCTACAAGAGAAACAACGAATGGAAATTCAATGCTATCGGAGATCCTACAGCTGACAGAAAATTGGAGCAGACGATTGAAACCGTTAAGCAGAAATATTTGTAAAATAGTAAACAATCTGTCTGAAATTGTATAGTTTTAGGCTCATAAATAGTAAGCAATACCTGTATCTTTACAGCTATTGCTTTTATCATATAATAACACATATTAATTTAAAGTGGAACAACATAATATTTTAGATTTACACCCTGGCTTAGTTTGGGGATTTGCGATAACGGTTGTTATCATGCTGCTCTTGGACTTAGGGGTTTTTAACAAAAAAAGTCACGAGGTATCTTCAAAAGAAGCGACCATTTGGTCAGTCGTTTGGATTTCTCTTTCAATGGTTTTTTCTGGAGTTGTATATTGGGTTTTCAATACCGACGGAACGGCTGGAAGTCATGCGGTAGCTGTAGAAAAATTCACACAATATCAGGCAGCGTACTGGATTGAGAAAGCGCTTTCTGTAGATAATTTATTTGTATTTATCTTGGTGTTTGGGTTCTTTAAAGTTCCTAAATTTCTTCACCACAAAGTTTTATTCTGGGGAATTATCGGAGCTTTAATCTTCAGAGCCATCTTTATTTTTGCCGGAGTTGAATTGATTGACCTGACTTATTTACCTGAAATGAATGTTTTCGGTCATGCAGTAAGAATCAACGTGGTAATGACCCTTTTCGGATTGTTCTTGATCTATGCTGGAATCAAATCTTGGGGCGACGGCGGTGATGACGATGACGAAGATTACAGCGATACAGCAGGAGCAAAACTAATCAAAAGTTTCTGGAAAGTTTCTGATAATTACGATGGTGATAAGTTCTTCACTATACAAAATGGAATCAAAATGGCAACACCGCTTTTGGTAGTGGTTGCTGTAATTGAGTTTACCGACGTATTGTTTGCGGTAGATTCAATCCCGGCAATTTTTGCAATTTCAAATGATCCTTTTATCCTTTATACATCCAATATTTTTGCGATTTTAGGATTGAGATCGTTGTATTTCTTGCTGGCGAATTTCATTCACATGTTCAGCAAATTACCTTATGGTTTGGCGATTATTTTAGCCTTTATCGGTGTTAAAATGTTGATTGCGCCGTGGTATCATATCTCATCACCGGTTTCATTAGGAATTGTAGGTGGAGTATTGGTCATCTCGGTTCTGCTATCCATCATTTTCCCTGATAAAAAGGAAGATGAAAAAGAAACAATAGAATAATAAATATTGAAAGGCTTTACAATTTTGTAGAGCCCTTTTATTTAAACTTACTAAGTTTTTTTTAAGAATAAATTCACCCAGTCACTTGCGAAGCAAAATTCACCTTACTTATATTTCAAAAGCTTATTAATCTTCTTTCTCGTCTGCAGTGAAACCTTATACGCTTCATCCCTTAATTTTTGAATTTTCCCTACTGGCTGAAAGATTTCTGCGCTTTCGAAAGGATTGAAAGACAGCAATTCATTATCACAGGTATTAGGTGTAAGAAAAGAATTTTTCTCAATTTTCACTTCACCGATTTTAATAAAAGGTGAATTCTTCCATTCGCGATTGAGAATATTGATGGGTTGATCTTTTAAATCATAACAAAACTGAATCATCACATCAGCCTCATAATTTTCCTGAAGACAAAAATTTTCAATTGCTTTTTTTTGAGTTAAATCTTTACCAAATTTTCTTTGCGGATTTTTCGGGCTCAATTTTATCTTCATCATGTGTTCTCCCAAACGGTAAACACCGACAGAATGATAGTCAAAAGACAACATAAAGTCATTCTTTTTAAATAAAAATTCTAAACTTTTCTTTAAAAATGAACCCGTGAAAATGCTTGGCGTCACTTGATAAACCTGCGATAGTAGATGAGTGACATTCCCCCATTTTTTAATAAAAAACCGATTGACTGCGGTAAATAATTTTAAAAAAACAGAAACAGAATTAATAGGAAATAGAGGAAAGTTGACCAAAGGATAATTGGCAATCGTGCGATCTGCATCATCCTTAATCTTTATTGCAAAACCATAAGCAGGAATATCTTTTCTATTATTTTTTATCTTTAAATGGGCATTAGAAAGCCTTACCACAATATTGTATTTTTCCTTATCAAATAAATAGAGTAAATCAGACCGCATTTCAGGGTTGATGATAAATTCTCCTTTCAGAACTGCGTATGTTTTTGCATGAGCGTTTCTTGTTGCATAATTAACGTCGCTGAGAGTCGCTGAGTGCTCTACAAAGTCTGCAATACTTTTTTTATTTTCCTCAAGAAGCTGTTTTTCTTCGTATGAAAGCTTGTCAAAATTCTTATTATATTTTAGTGGATTTGGCATATAGTTTTTAAAACTCAATTATAACGCCAAGTTTCTGATTCTAGGTTAAGAGAATATTAAACTTGTTTGAATTTTGAGATGCAGATTAATAGAACAAAATTTACAACTCTAAAACTTCAATTACCCAGCTTCTGGCTTCCAGCTATAAACACTATCTTTGTAAAAAAAATTATGGGAGTAGCAGATATGTTATTTAAACGCAAAAAAGAGCAGGCAGAGAAAAACCTGAAAGACGGTCAGGAATATATGATGGAGTACGGTAAAAGAGAAAGCGTGGTAGAATTGCCAAGCGGTTTGCAGTACGAGATCATGGTTGAAGGTGACGGACCAAAACCGGGCCCGAAATCAATGGTAAAATGCCATTACCATGGGACGACAATTGGTGGGAAAGTTTTCGACAGTTCTGTAAAAAGAGGAACTCCGGCATCATTTCCTTTAAATAAAGTAATCAAAGGTTGGACGGAAGCTCTTCAGTTAATGCCTGTAGGCAGCAAATGGAGATTGATTATTCCGCCTCATTTGGCTTACGGAGATCAACAGATCAGCAAGGAAATCGGACCAAACAGTACCCTTGTTTTTCAGGTTGAATTGTTAGATATTAAATAAATTCAACGCATATATTTAAATTAAATTACCTGTTTTTCGGGTAATTTTTTTATTTTAGAACATCGTATTTTAAAGTCTGATGAGAATGAAGAAGTTTTTCTGTTTTTTTGTGATTTCAATTTTGCTTACCTCGTGTGTTTCCAAAAAGAATCAAACGATAAAGCAGAATATCCTGACTCTGAGAGACAGTTATTGCAAAGCACCTTTTCAATATAATTACAACAACAAATTACCTTCTTATAATTCAGATTCTATACTTTTGGCAAATCAAGAGCTGAAAAATGTGTTTTCTGACCAAAGTATTTTAGTTTTAAATGCTTTAGACAACCTTGATGAGGTGAATGAAATTATGGAACTGAAAAAAGATTCTTCTCTTGGTTCACAGGTGAAAGTTCTTCAGCTTAAAATGAAAATCAACAGCAAAATTACCATTGCACTGACAGAGTTAGATGCCGTTGCTGCCGAGTTTGACTGTGAAGGTGAGCGTGTCGCACAGATAGGAAGTTATGTCGATAATCTGAATGACTCACGAAACAACCGATTGATTTTATATTCAATCGTTGCAGGTGCAGCCGCTTCCGTAGCGGGTGGAATCGTAAAGAATGACAGTTGGAGCAGTGCCATCGACATTGCCGGTGGTGGTTTGGGAGCAGGTTTTGGTTTGGCAACTTTAAATCCGAAAGGTAAAAAAGTAGAGTTCATTCATCAACGAAACTTGCTGAGAGATGTTTGGAACGAAAAACTGGAATCTCCGAATTTCCCGCCTTTTATTTGGTATATGTATACTGAAAAGAAGTTTTCGAACAGACAAGAGCATTCGATTGTAAAAAATATGAAACAAAGATGGCTTCATTATCAGTTTGATGACCAGCAGACAGCAGCCGATCAATCTGTAATTTTCAGCGATGGAGGATTTTATCGTGCAGGAGATCTACAAAATCGTGCGGCAATGCTCAACCAGATGCAGTCGGCAACGAGAACGATTAACCAGACCATCAATTATTTGCTTTTAGATTTAGATAAATTGATTTTGTAATCTTGAATCTTTAAATTTGTTTCTGCAATGTCGGAATTAAAAAAAATAAGGGAAGAAAAGAATCTAACTCAGGAAGAATTGGCTGAGAAGTCGGGTCTTTCTGTGAGGACAATTCAAAGGATTGAAGCTGGAACAGAACCGAAAGGATATACTTTAAAGACATTAGCTTCAAGTCTCGAAATTTCAGAAAAAGATTTATTGGTTTCAGAAATTTTAAATGAAGAAATCAAAGTTGAAGATCCAATTTTGATGACAGAAAAAGAAGAGGTCTTCAATTCTACTTTAATCAAAATGATTAATCTTTCCTCGCTTCCTTTTGCATGGTTTCCGATTGCTAATTTTTTGCTGCCGTTATTGATTATGCTTTTTACAAAAGAGAAATCTCAAATCGTTAAACAAATCATTTCTCTCCAAATATTTTTAGCCATCATTTCGCCGATTATCTTTATGCTGATTGCCCTTTTGAAATTAGGTTCAGAATCTGTGATGATGACTATGGTTTTTTTAGCACTAGCAAATATTTACATTATCCTTAGAAATGCCTATGAAATTGATAAAAAGAAAAAATTACGTTATCAATTGAATTTCAATATCATATAGATGTGACTGGCAATTGTCGGGTTTTTGTCGGGTTTATTTTTTGAGTTGAAATGAATTTATTCTGAATCTTTGTCAAAAATAATTCAATGACAAAAAAACTCAGCATCAGTATCTTTATTCTCTTCCTTTTCATCGGAAATGTACAAGCCCAAATTGAGAAAAATTCCCCATTATTTTTAGAATTAAAAAAAGAAGACAGTGTCTTTTTCGAACGTGGATTTAATGGTTGTGATATGGCATTTTTAGAAAAAAAAGTCGATGTTAATTTGAAATTCTATCATGACAAAGGAGGTTTTCAGAACAAAAAATTGTTTTTGCAAAGAACGAAAGAAAATATCTGTTCAAACCCAAAGCAAAAACCGATTCGTAAAGTAATTGAAAGCAGCTTGGAAGTTTTTCCTTTATACAACAACGGTGTTTTGTATGGAGCGATACAAACGGGAGAACATCAGTTTTATATTCGTGAAAAGAATAAAGAGGATGTTTTGGGTGGTCAGGCAAAATTCACAAGTGTCTGGATTAAAAAAGAAGGAACTTGGATGATGAGTGATGTTCTCAGTTATGATCATCAATAGCAAATGATATAAATAAACTTTAAAATTCAAGCTCACTTGTTCTCAGAAAATTAATTACAATTAGATACTTTTAATTGTAATTAATTTTGTTACAATTAAAAATTGTGTATCTTTGTCACATAATTTATGAGCAATACAAGATTTGCTACGGCAATACACATCATGACCTTATTGGCAAAAGTTCCACAGGAGTGGCTCACTTCTGATTGGTTAGCTGGAAGCATCAATGTAAATCCTGTAATCGTCCGTAAAGAATTGCGTGAATTGCGTGAAGCCGGATTAATCACAAGCCGATTGGGAAAGGAAGGTGGAACCAAGCTAGCGAAAAGTGCTGAAGAAATTAAAATTTCTGAAATCTATGCAGCGGTAAAAAACAAAGAAGTTTTAGGAAAGAAAAATCAGAAACCCAATCCTGCATGTCCGGTAGGGAAGGAGATTAACAATCATCTTTCAATGCTTTTTGAGCAGACAGATCTTTTGGTGAAAGGTTTTTTAGGAAATAAATCGTTGCAAGAATTTACCAATCAATTTGATTAAATTTTTTTTGCTTTAAAATGTAACAAATAGTATTACAATTAATTTAAAAATAAATAAAAAGCATGAACAAAAAAGTAGCAGTAATCGGAGCCACAGGATTTGTGGGAACACAGGTTGTAAAAGAATTGGAAATAAGAGGGTATTCTGTAGATGCCATTTTAAGAGATGCTTCAAAAGTTGAACAAAAAGAAAATATAGTCGCAAAAAGTATTGATGTCAATAACATCGATGATCTAGCTGAAGCTTTAAAAGGAAATGATGCGGTAATCAACACATTCAATGCAGGCTGGACGAACCCTAATCTTTACAATGATTTTTTAAACGGAAGTAAAAACATCGAAAAAGCAGTTGAAAAGTCTGGTGTAAAGAGATTTATTACGGTTGGCGGGGCAGGAAGCTTGTTCATCGACGGAAATCAATTGGTTGACGGTCCGGATTTCCCTGCGGACATCAAACCGGGAGCGACTGCTGCAAGAGATTATTTAAATGAAATCAAGAAAAACGAAATCTTAGATTGGACGTTTTTCAGCCCTGCCATCGAGATGCACCCAGGAACAGCAGGAATCAGAACCGGAAAATACAGAACTTCTTTAGAATCACCTGTATTTGACGAAAACGGAAGAAGTATTTTGTCTGTGGAAGATGTAGCGGTTGCTTTGGTTGATGAATTAGAGCAGAATAACCACATCCGTGAACGTTTTACGGCGGCTTATTAATTTGATTTACTTATCAAGCCCCAACGGGGGCGGCCTAATAAAGAATCGGATAAAATCTGATGAATAATCATTATAACAGACTCG
>NZ_JALDNB010000014.1 GCF_022699665.1 Chryseobacterium aahli
CCGATTAAAAAATCGGGATGCTCTATCTGGATTGACCTTCGATTAATTTTTTAATTTTTGCTTTGCTTTTCCAAGCTTTTATTTCGATCTCTCGTTTGTAAGCCACTGATTTATTTTTGAAAGTTTCAAAATAGACAATTATCCAATCTTTTGCTTTTGAAGTGAATCCTTTATGATGTGCAAGATGTTTTCTTAATCGTTCCTGCAAATCTTCACAAGAATGACCGATATAATATTTATCAATCGATTTAGAGTAAAGTATATAGCAGAAACACATGAGTAAATATAAATAAAAAAGAGAAACCAAATATTGATTTCTCTTTTTTAGTGAGCGCGTCAGGATTCGAACCTGAGACCGTCTGCTTAGAAGGCAGATGCTCTATCCAGCTGAGCTACGCACCCATTTTGCAATTTTGTGAAAATTACTAAAAACTTTTGAGCGGTAGATTTTGAACCTGATACCGTCCCGATGAATCGGGATGCTCTATCCAGCTGAGCTACGCACCCATTTTGCAATTTTAAAAAAAAACTACTAAAACAGTCGGGGCGGCAGGATTCGAACCTGCGACCTCCTGGTCCCAAACCAGGCGCGATGACCGGACTACGCTACGCCCCGATTAAAGGTCATCTTCTACAAGTTTTACCTTGTTTTTTGTGGGTGCAAATATATGAATTTTTTTGATAAGTCAAAATTAATATTGGATTAATTTGAAAAATATCTTTGAAGAACATATTTTAGACTCTAAATTGAAGATTAAAAAAAACAAAATAGGCAGGAATTATCTATTGTTGTGATGTTAATTATTTGAGCAATTTTGCTTTCACTCCCGCATTTTTAATCATGTTTCTCAACTCTGAAATCTGACTGTCGGAAAAGTCTTTTTTCGGAACCATATTCATTGTAAGCTTACTTTGATATATTAAAAACCAATCTGCGGTTTCTTTCACTTTAAAAACGGTATTCCAGGTGAAGTCTCCTTCGAAAGTTTCTCCCTTCGTCTGAACTTTTTCATCAGTAAAAGTATAAATGATTTCTTCCTGAATTTTCTTGTTAGAATAAAAAGCATTTTTCAGACGGAAGTAGGAACGCACAATAATGAAAACAATGATAGCAACAAACCAAAGCGCTGCAGATTTGAAAATTTCCTTTGTATCATTTTCAGCATTATAAAAATTCAGACCAAAAAACAGAAAAATGATCAGAGAGAAAATAATAATTCTTGACAATGAATTTTTAAGATTGAAATTCAAAAAATCCTTAAATGTTATGAGAGTTTTTATCGTTATCATCTTGACTAAATTCTTTCCAACTCTTCAGCACTGATCACAGTTTTAAAGCTTCCATAATTTACCGTCACTTTATTTTTAGAGATCGTTTCTATCGTCCCCACGCTTGTGCTTCCGGTAATTCTTACACGCTGCCCGATTTTCATCCAGACTGCACGGTCAGTTTTACGTTTTTCCTCAATTTTATCGTTGGTTTCGCTTATTTTTTCGATGACGTCTTCTTTTTTCAGCTGTTGCGTGATTTTTCTTTTAACAACTTGCATACGTTTGGTTTCGTCTTTGTCAGCTCCGATTTTTCTAAATTTTTCCTGCTCCAGAATTTTCACGAAATCTTTCACAACATCTTTTCGGGATTTCCCCTTAATGTAACTGTCGATAAAACCTTCAATTTTATTTCCAAACTGCAGTTTTCTGTGCTCATCTTCATACAATTTCTGGAAGTTGAAGAGCTTCTGCTGAAGCTGTTCGTTCAGTTTCTGAAGGTTATCACGCTTATCTTCTACAGAACCTTTTCTTTCAGCAAGGTCGGTTTTCAGTTTTTCAACCTCAAATTTTTCCTGCTGAAGCTTGACGATAGTTTTATCTAAATTAACAATGTCATGTTCCACTTTTTTCTTCGCAGAATGAATGATAAATCTTGGGATTTTATTCTTTTCAGCAACTTCAAAGGTGAATGAACTTCCGGCTTGTCCGACTTCCAGTTTGTACATCGGTTCCAATGTTTCTTCATCAAAAAGCATTGCCGCATTTTCCGCATTCGGAAGTCCTTCAATCACCAGTTTGATGTTGGTATAATGCGTTGTTATAATTGCAAAACTCTTTTTGTCATAGAAAAACTCAAGGAAACTTTCAGCCAAAGCACCACCTAATTCCGGGTCAGAACCGGTTCCGAATTCGTCAATGAGTAAAAGGGTGTCAGGGTTAGATTCACGGATGATTCCGCCCATTTTCTTTAATCTTGAAGAGTACGTCGAAAGATGGTTTTCGATCGACTGGTTGTCTCCAATATCGGTCATGATTTTTTCAAAGAAAAACATTTCAGATTTTGGATGTACAGGAACTAAAATTCCGCTCTGAATCATCAACTGAAGTAATCCGACCGTTTTCAGAGTAATCGATTTTCCGCCCGCATTCGGTCCGGAAATACAGATGATTCTGTTATGCTCCGTTAAACTTAATGTTTGCGGGAAAATTGTTTTATTTTCAGCCTTATTTCTCAACCATAACAACGGATGAAAGGCATCTCTTAACTTTAAAGTTTTATGACGGTTAATTTTAGGTAAAACTCCGTTCACCATTTCACCAAATTTAGCTTTAGCTCTCGTTAAGTCTAAATCAAAAATATACACCTGATATCTCCAAAGCTGTGGTTGGAAAACTGCTAATTCTGCCGTAAGCTGTCTCAGGATTTTATCAATTTCTTTCTTTTCTTCTTCCTGATCTTCACGAAGTTTAAAATAATGCTTCACCACACTATCCGGTTGAATAAAAGTAATAGAACCTGTTTTTGAAAGTCCTAAAACTCTTCCCGGAACTCTTTTTTTATACGCCGATTTTACCGCTAAAACTCTTTGGTCTTCAATTATACTTTCACGGATGTCATCCAGAAAATCACTCTGACTGTAATTGAATAAAACTCTGTTGAAATTCTCCTGAATGGCTTTTTTAGCCACCTGAATTTCAGCTCTCAATGTTTTCAGGATCGGGGAAGCTTCGCTTTTTACTTCTCCAAAACGGTTGAAAACCTTGTCAACTTTATCGATGATTTCTTTTTTAAATTCCAAAGCAGAGGCGTCCTGCATCAGATTTGGAAAAGTATCCGGCATCGTCGGGAAAAACTTTTGTAGTTTTCCTATTTGTTCGGTAAGGGTTTTTATTTTGATGAAAGCGACGTTTTCAAGACGGTAATTCTCAATCAGCATCAGCTTTAGCTCGCTTTCAATATCTTCGTATTCATCAAATGGAATTGCATTTGAACTCTCAAAACTCGATTGATATTCTGAAGTTTTTTTCAATGAAATTTCTGCCTCGTCAATTTTCATCGGACGAAGCTCAAGAATTTTTTCTCTCGTTTTCGGAGAATAGGCAAAAGGTGCAATTTCCGCGAGCAATTGCGGAAACTCTAATTCGTTTAAATCTGCTTTATTTATATACACAGTGCAAAGATAATTAATTTGAAAATGAGATAATTTGGAAATTTGAAAATGAATTTGATTTTTTACCATTAAGTCTTTGTTAAGAAGTAAGAGTTCTTAAGCTGAGCTTCGCTTTAAGCTGCTTGCTTAAAAAAAATCTATTTGATTTTTGCTTAATCAATCTTATCTTTTAAATTACCTTAATGTTTCAATTTAAATTAATTTCGAAATGGTTTTATTACATTTGAAATATGAAACTAGAAACCGAAAGATTAATTTTAAAACCCATTGACGAAAGTCACGTCGAAGACATTTTAAAGATTCGAAGCAATGAAGTTGTCAATCAGTTTGTGAGAAGAATTCCGCCAAAAACAAATTATGATGCGCTGGATTATATTCTAACCATCAAAAAAAGAGTTCAGAATAATGAATCTTTGAATTGGGGAATCTCTTATAAAAATCAACAAAACCTTATCGGAACCATTTGTCTCTGGAAGTTTTCAGATGATCGAACAGAAGCAGAAGTTGGTTACGAATTATTGCCTGGTCATCACCGAAAAGGAATCATGTCTGAAGCTTTGTCAGCAGTTTTAAATTATGGTTTTAATGAATTAAATTTGCTGGATATTTTAGCTTTTACCAATAAGTTTAATGAAAATTCAAAAGGTCTTTTAGTAAAACATGATTTTGTTTTGCAAGAGGGGAGAACTGATGAAGGTTTTCCGGAGAATTTGGTTTTTAGCAAAAAAAATAATGGTATTTAAATTGTAATTATAAATTATCAAATTAACTCATTCTCAAATTTTCAAATTAACACCATGACCTGGACCGAAATTCTAGCCCCGATAAAAAACACACCTTACTTTACCAATCTTTGGGAAAAGGTAAAGCAAGAATACGTAACCACAAAAGTTTTTCCACCAAAAAATCAGATTTTCAGAGCGTTGGAAATTACTCCTTTTGATGATATTGAAGTTGTGATTATCGGGCAAGATCCTTATCATAATGACTTTCAGGCAAATGGTTTGTGTTTTTCGGTTTCCGAACAGGTGATTGCGCCGCCGTCTCTTAAAAATATTTTTATCGAATTAAAAAGTGATTTGGGAATCGAAAGAACTTCAAAAGAATTAGACGATTGGGGGAAACAGGGTGTTTTGATGCTTAATGCAACGTTAACCGTTCGTGCGCATTCGCCAAATTCTCACAAAGATTTAGGTTGGGAAACGTTCACCAATTATATCATCAAAGAAATTTCAGATAAGAAAGAAAATGTGGTTTTCGTTTTGTGGGGCGCTTTTGCACAAAAAAAAGCCGAACTCATTGATCCGGCTAAGCATTTTATTTTAAAATCGGCGCATCCGTCACCATTTTCGGTTTTTAAAGGGTTTTTCGGAAGCAAGCCTTTCTCAAAAATTAATGAATATTTAGTTTCAAAAGGCAAGAAACCTATCGGTTGGTAGAAGAATTTCCGCCTTCTTTATTGATGATAATTCCGATTCTGTATTTTCCACCCAGAGTTTTTGCTCCGGCTTCAGCTGTCGGAGTAGGATTTACTTCAACTAATGAAATCTTGTATCCGTTAAAAATGGTCGACTGATGATAGTTTCGTCCTGCATTTTCTGTAGTTGCTAAAGGAATCGTCGCGGGTCTTGTGTAAGTTCCCATAAATTCTATATTTGCGACGGCTGCTCCCTGCCAGACACAAGTCACACCTTCCGGACAGCGGCTGTCTTCAGAAATATTTTTAAAGGTAACATTCATTTGGTATTCGCTCAGAAATTTATTTTCTCCTTCATTGAAATAAATGACTTTTCCTTCAATCTTCTGGTTTTTAGATTCTTTCATCGTCAATTTTTCAGGATTTTTTGTGTCTTTTTGTGCATTGCAGTTTGCTAAAAATAAGAAAGCAAAACTTGATAGTATAATTTTGTAAAACATAGTTTTTTAAATTAAATCAGTTGTCATATCCAAAACTACAACAAATAACATTGCCAACCCGACCACCATGCTAAAACCTGTTCCGTAGATGAAACCAATGAAAGCACCTTTTGTAGATTGCAAAGCTTTGTTCATGTCTTTGCTGTCGTGTAATAATTCTCCGATAAAAACTCCGGCAAACATCCCCACTAAAAATCCTAAAGGAATCGGGATGAAAATTCCGACAATTGTTCCGATAATCGAGCCTATACTTCCCCAGCGTGTTCCTCCGTATTTTCTATTCGTTTTTGCAGGAATTACATAATTTAAAACTGCCGAAGCCAGCGTAAGAACCACAAATGCCCAAATGTAGATCATCGACATGTCAGAATCTGTACCGTATTTATAAATTAATAACCCGGCAAGACTTAGAACAAGTCCCGGTAAAACGGGTAAGAAAGTTCCGAGTATTCCCAAAACGAGTAAAATAATACTGATAATTGAGATTAAAGCATGATCCATAAAATTAGTTTTTAATAAAAAAAAGTGACTGCTTAAAGTCACTTTTTCTTTGTATCAATTTTCAAGCCGATTTTTTAGAGATTAAGAATGACATACTGTAAAATTACACCTGCATTTCCGATATTTCCTGTAGCATGATTATGGAAACTTGTATAGTAAATATATCCACTGTTTGCAGAGCCAGAACAAGGTCCCACTGTTGCTCCTAAAGCTACTAAAAAAGGAACTGTTACTGTAGGAACAGAAAGACTGATCTGAATGTTTCCGGGAAGGGTAATACATACGGTGGTGAATGCTGTATTTGGAGCATTTCCGATAGGTGTAGTTGGAATTCCTGTCGTAGCAAAATGATTTGTTCTGATCATTAAGGCCTCGTTTGCCGGAGTCTTCACCAAAACTTCCCAATAAGCCGGATCATAGTTGATGATTCTTTGCCATGCCCCCAAATCAAAATCAATATTAAGAGTGTTAAATCCTAAAGCTGTCGCTAATCCTGCATTGCTTACTGTTGCCGGAACGATACCTGAAGATCCTGTGTTTGTAGAGCATAATTTTGCATCCGGAACAAATCCTCCTGCTGGTGCACAACTTGTAGTATTATTGGTTCCTCCCACTAAATATGCAACATCCCAATCTGATGCGTAGATACTGCCACCGTTTGCAACAAATGTAGCTAAGTTGGCATCAATTGCTGGAAAAAGTGACTGATTAACAGTGTGGTTTCTAGATCCGCAATTCAGGAAAATAATATCGTACTGAGCAATGCTATTGATGTTGGCAAGATCAGTATTTGTAATTTCTGTAGCGGTGTATCCTAACGTCTGAATAATATCTTCTATTTTATCATAAGAACCTTTTACATAAGCAATTTTTGCAACCTGATTCAGTTTGGTCTGGCTTGCGTTCAGATTCACGGTTTCATTATTTTTCACAGTTGCGGAAATCTGTGTACGGAAATTACTACCATCACCGGTTTGAATGTGAATCGTGTGATCTCCCGCCGGAGCTTCTAAAGTGAAATTTCCATCTGCGTCAGACGTCGTGTAGTAAATTTTATATTTATCGTCAAAAGTAAAAACTGATGCACCTCCAATAGGTTTGCTTCCGTTTTGAGACATGACCTTCCCGGATAGTTTTCCGGTTTTCAATACAGTTTCTGTAATCTCAGCGGGAGTTTCAGATTCGGAGCGGCATGCTCCCAGAGATAGTAGAATGATAAAAATTAAAAAAAAGTTAAGTTTTCTCATAATAATTAGTTTTGTGGTTTGGACTACTAAATTAATGAATTTATTGTTAAATGTGTTTTATTTTTAAGTTTAATTTATTGAATTTGCAATCAATTTTCAAAATAATTATGAAAATCTGTTATGGTAAAGGTTTTGCTGATTCTAATTTTATTAAATTTGCGATAATGAAAGACGAGTTAAAAGATACAAAAGATTTTTTGCAGAACATAAGTGACCAAATACATTATTTTGTAAAGGATAATGTGTATTCAGACCTTGTTCTTACAATTCAAATTTTACTTAAGTTTGTGTTTTTGGCTGGGCTTATTTATATGCTGGATTTTGTTTTCAAGCTTATCGTCAATTTGATATTCAAAAAGTTTTTTGATAAAGAGAAATACCCGGTTTTTAAATCAATTTATCAATCAAGAATTACAAACTCTATTGCTCATTTAACAGCTTTGAGTTTTGCGGGTTCGGCTCTTTTTTCTGTGTTTTACAGACATCCTAAAAGTTTTAATTTGTTGGAAATCATTGTCAATCTGGCAATTATCTTTGTAATCGCAGGAATGTTGTTTAGAGTATTAAATACATTCAGGAATTATTTTGTAATAAAACAAGATTTTTATAAAATAATGGCTCTTAACGCTATTTCCGAATCGGTGAAGATTTTTGGTATTTTTATTCTGACGGTTATAGGAATTTGTACTGTATTTGGTATTAAAGGTGCTACTGTTTTAGGAAGTTTGGGAGCAATCACCGCAGTTTTGGTTTTGGTTTTCAGAGATACTATTTTAGGTTTTGTCACAGGTCTTCACGTAGCAACATCACGTAGTCTGAAAGTAGGCGACTGGATCGGAATTCCAAAATACAGCATCGAAGGAAATATTTTGGAAATCAATTTGCTGACGACGAAAATCACGAATTTTGATAAAACGATTTCATCAATTCCTACTTACGATTTATTGACGACAGAGATTAAAAATCTTCAGGTAATGTCGGAATCTAACACGAGAAGAATCAAAAAATCTATATTTTTTAATATCAATTCATTTAAATTTTTGAATAATGAAGAAATTGAAAAATTAAAAGATATTAATTTGATTGAGGATTATTTGAATGAAAAAACTTCAGAAATTAATCTAGAAAAAGAAAAAATAGAGCACCGAGATAAAATTATCAACGGAAGACAGTTGACGAATATTGGTGTTTTTAGATATTACGCTCAGAAATATCTTGAAAACGATCCTGAAATTGATAAAGAGAGCCCGATCATGGTTCGTCAGCTTGAAATTACTACGCAAGGACTTCCTATGGAGGTGTACTGTTTTGCAAACGATTCTAAATGGGAAAAATTTGAGCAGATTCAGGCAGATATTTTTGACCATCTTTTGGTTGCTTCCAAAGAATTTGATTTGCAGATTATGCAGATAGGTCTACCGAAATAAATTCTAAATTGAGATTTGAAGTTGTTTTAAATAAATATGGTCACTCAGAATAAAGTCGAAATAGTAAACTGTATAATGCTTGTGTTATCAATCATTGCGGCTTGCTTTTTGCCGTTTGAGACTTTTTTATTTTCTTATGCCGTACTTGGACCTTTGCATTATCTTACAGAATTGCAGTGGCTTAATAAGAAAGATTTCTTCATTCCCAAAACGAAAACTTTGATGTTTGTCATTCTTTCTACCTTGATTACAGTGCTTTTGTTTTTAAATTATTATATCTTTTTTATTCAGAAAACAGAAATTTTGGTGGGCGTGATTTTGTCGTCATTTTTTGCCCTTTGCTTTAGTTTTATTTTATTGGTGAATTCAAATCGAGCCAGAATATTTATAGTAGGATTTATTTTGCTTTTGGGTATTTTATATTTTGTAAAACCTGTTTTAATCATCATGTTAGGTTTGTTTTTACCAACAATTATACATGTCTATGTTTTTACTTTCTTTTTCATGATTGTAGGGTATATGAAATTTCCAAACAGATTTGCATTGATGGGTATTTTAATGCTTATTTCAGTCCCATTACTTATTTATTTTTTTCCTTTAGAAAATTTGATTAAATCTAATTTTAGTTCACAAAAAATATATAATTCAACAGGTTTTAAAATAATAAATGATTGGCTTGCACTCATATTTGGTGACAATAAAGAAGCTAACACAGTAATAATCTTTAAAGCTCAGATTTTCATCGCCTTTGCTTATACTTATCATTATTTAAACTGGTTTTCTAAAACGTCAGTAATAGGATGGGCAAAAACTTTAGAACTTAAAAAAATGATTCTTGTTTTAGGAATCTGGATTTTATCTATAGCTTTGTACCTTTATAATTATCAAACAGGATTGATGGTTTTGTTTATTCTAAGTATGATACACGTCCTCGCAGAATTTCCACTCAATGTTTTATCCATCAAAACTATATTTCAAAAACTTATTAGTAAATGACTAAACTAAGCGTAAACATTAATAAAATTGCAACCATCAGAAACGCAAGAGGCGGAGAAACACCAAGCGTAACAGAAGCTGCAATAAAAATTCAGGAATTTGGTGCCCACGGAATTACCATTCATCCACGACCAGACGAGAGACATATTACAAGAAAAGATGTCTATGATCTGAAACCTTTAGTGACGACAGAGTTTAATATTGAAGGAAATCCGCATAGAGATTTTATTGATATGGTTTTGGAGGTGAAACCTGAACAAGTGACGTTGGTTCCGGATGCTGACGACGCTATCACTTCAAATGCAGGTTGGGATACCAAAAAACATTTCGATTTTTTAAAGGAAATCATCGCAGAATTTAAAAATGCAGGAATCAGAACTTCTGTTTTCCTTGACCCAACACCTGAGTTGGTAGAATATGCAGCAAAAACCGGAGCAGACAGAATTGAACTGTACACCGAGGCTTATGCTAAAGATTATTTAAAAAACAAAGAACAGGCAATCAAACCTTATTACGATACAGCAGTTGTTGCCAATGAATTTGGTTTGGGAATCAATGCGGGGCACGATTTAAGCTTAGAAAATTTAAAATATTTCGCAGACCATATCCCGAATTTATTGGAAGTTTCCATCGGTCATGCTTTAGTTTCTGAAGCCTTGTACATGGGAATGGAAAACACAGTTCAGGCGTATTTGAAAAGATTGGCAAAATGGTAACAATAGAAACTAGAAGTTAGATATTAGAAATTAGTAAAACAGTTTGAAATACTAATCTCTAACTTCTAGTTTCTAAAATCTCAGAATAATTATGGAAATTTTACACTCAAAAATATTTGGCGAAAATCTTTCGTCAACACCGCTTTTAGTATTTCACGGTTTATTTGGAATGCTTGATAATTGGGGAAGTTTCGGAAAAGAATTGGGTGAATTTTTGCCGGTTCATTTAATTGATTTACGAAATCACGGAAGAAGCTTTCATTCTGAAGAAATGTCTCATGATGATTTGGCAAACGATATTGCCAATTATATGAATCATTTCGGAATCGAGAAAGCTCACGTTTTAGGACATTCTTTAGGCGGAAAAGCTGTGATGCAGTTTGCATTGAATTATCCTGAAAAAGTTGAAAAATTAATCGTAGTAGATATTGCGCCAAAAGCATATCCGCCACATCATCAGGGGATTATAAAAGCTCTTGAAACTGTTGATTTCGAAACGGTGAAATCAAGAAACGAGGTGGAAGCAGTTCTCACTCAGTATATTCCCGAGAAGTCTACGATTCAGTTTTTAACTAAAAATCTATATTGGGAAGAAACAGGAGATACCAAAAAGCTTAATTGGAGGTTTAATCTGAAAACGCTTTCCGAAAAATACAATCAGTTTGTTTCAAATGCTATTAAATTTGGCGTTTTTGAAGGCGAAACATTATTTATTGCAGGTGAAAAGTCAAACTATATTTTACCGCAGGACGCATTCACAATCAAGCAGCAATTTCCGAAAGCTCAGATTGTAACTGTGAAAAATGCAGCACATTGGGTGCAGGCTGATAATCCGGTGGAATTCAGTGAAGTGGTAAGAAATTTTTTAGCATTAAATTAATCTATAATTTAAATGAACATCTGAGTGAAATTAAAACTTTGTGTTCTTTGCTAAGTGGAACGCCTTTGCAAATCTTAAAAACAGTTAGTAGTTAAAAAATCTTTGCGAACTTGCGTTAAAATTAATTAATCATCTCATACAAATTCAATCAAATAACCACATAAAATTTGCAAATTTGCAGGAATTTGTAATTCACTAATCAAGCAGGAAATAAATTCATGGTTTTTGTAACAGGAGCAACAGGAATTTTAGGCAGAATCATCGTTTTGGAACTTTTGAAAAGAGGTAAAAACGTTCGTGCTGCAAAAAGGCCTGCAAGTGATATTGACGAAGTAAGACATTCTTACAAGTTTTATACTGAACATTCGGAAATTTTTTTTAATGAAATTGAATGGGTGAATGTTGATTTTGACGATATCCATTCTCTACAAAACGCTTTGAACGGAGTTACCGAAGTTTATCATTGTGCTGCAAAAGTGAGTTTTCATCCGAAAGATGAGAAAGAAATGTATCATACCAACATAAAAGGTACAGAAAACCTTTTGTTTGCCTGCGAAGGCTCAAGTGTTCAGAAATTTCTTCATGTAAGTTCGATTGCCGTTTTAGACAGTTTTAATGAAAAAGGAGAATTAGATGAAGAATCAGATTTTAATCCTAAAATTGAACATTCTGCTTATGCAATTACAAAACATCTTTCTGAAATGGAAGTTTGGAGAGCTTCTGCAGAAGGTTTGAATACCATCATCATCAATCCCGGAATGATTGTCGGAACCGGAAATTGGGGTAAAAGCAGTGGTGATATTTTTCCGACTTTTGAAAAAAATAGTTTTACATTTTCAGGAAACTCAGCGTATGTTGATGTGCGTGATGTCGCAAAAATTGCAGTTGATTTGATGGAGAAAGATCAATTCGGAGAACGATTTATTATCATTTCCGAAAGCAAAAAATATGCAGAAATCGGAAACCAAATCAGAAGAAAATTAGGTTTGAAAGATGCGAGCATTCTTTCAAAAGGAATTCTTAATACCGGAAGATGGCTCAATGCCTTTTTTGGCTGGTTGATTCCTCAACTGAAAATGGCAACCAAAACCAATATCGAATCGGTAACTTCTACAAGTATCATTTCAAACCAAAAAGTGAAAGAAGGTTTAAATTTTGAATTTATTCCGGTGCAGGAAAGTGTAGATTTCCATCTCAATAATTATATTAATGACAAAAAGCTGAACAAATTATAATGAATCTTGCAGAGGCAATTATCAGTAAAAATGCTGAAAAACATCCGTATAAATCAGCTGTTGGTTTTAAAAAAAAAGAAGGATGGAAAGAATTGAGCTGGAAAAAATTCAGCGAAATTATTTATAAAACCGCAAACGCTTTAAAAAGCAACGGAGTAGAAGAAAACGACAAAGTAGCCATCTACGCAGACAACTCTGCAGAATGGTTTATTTTTGATCTGGCAGCAATGTCAATCGGAGCGATTACGGTTCCTATTTATTCTACCAACAACGCTGAACAGGCAGAATATATCATCAAAGATTCTCAGGCAAAAATTATTTTAGTCGGAAATCAGAAGCAGTACGATGCGTCTTTTGAAATTGTTCAAAATGAAAACAGCCTTCAAACCATTATTGTATCTAAAAAAGCAGTTTGGGTAAAAAAAGAAAACACTTTCTATCTTGAAGATTTTATTGCTAAATCTTCCCCAAAATTAGAGATTATCAAAAAGGAATTTGATGACCTTGCGACGATTATTTATACCTCAGGAACTACCGGAACGCCAAAAGGTGTCATGCTGACCCACGGGAATTTCATTAAATCTTTTGATGCACATTTTGAGTTTTTTAAATTTAAAAATTTCGAAGAAGAACTCTCATTAGCGTTTTTACCGTTGACTCACGTTTTCGAAAGATGCTGGAGTTTATTGTGTCTATATGGGGGTGCAAGAGTGTATTTTCTTGAAGATCCGAAAGATATTGCCCAGGCATTGGTCGAGGTAAAACCTACGATGATGTGCGCTGTACCAAGGTTTTTCCAAAAAGTGTATGCAGGAGTTTTAGAAAAAGCCAAAGAAGGTTCATCATTTAAATTAAAAATCTTCGACTGGGCTATTGAAGTAGGAAAGCAAACCGCAGAATTGAAAAGAGTAGAAAAACCAGTTTCTTTTGGATTGATGCTAAAACATTCAGTGGCGAATGCTTTAGTTTTCAATAAAGTGAAACAAAAAATGGGTGGAAGACTTTGGTTTATGCCTTGCGGTGGTGCTTCTGTTTCACCTGATGTGACCCAATTGTTTGAAGCAATGGGACTACATATCACTGTTGGTTATGGTCTTACCGAAACTACTGCGACTTTGACAGCGTTTCCATTTACTCATTTTGAGCATGGAAGTTGCGGAAAACCTTTACCCGGCGTTGAAATTAGAATTGGTGAAAATGACGAAATTCAGGCAAAAGGAAATGGCGTAATGAAAGGCTATTACCAAAAACCTGAAGAGACGGAAAAAGTTTTCACACAAGACGGTTGGTTCAAAACCGGTGATGCCGGAAAGTTTGATGAAAACGGAAATCTCTTCATCACAGACCGTATCAAAGATTTAATGAAGACTTCCAACGGAAAATATATTGCACCACAGCAGATTGAAAATATTCTGACGAATAATAATTTTATCAGTCAGATTGTTTTGATTGCCGAAGGACGACAGTTTGTTTCAGCATTGATTGTTCCGAATTTTGAATTTTTAGAAGATTATGCGAAGAAAAATAATTTTTCGTTCAGTAATCGTGAAGAATTGGTACAAAAGAAAGAAGTAAATGATCTATATAAGGATAAAATAAAAGAATTGCAGCACGAACTTTCAGATTATGAAAAGGTGAAAAAGTTTACTTTAATGCCTTCTGAATTTGAAATCAGCAGCGGAGAAATCACCCCGACGTTGAAAGTAAAAAGAGCAGTAGTTTTGAAAAAATATGCTGAGATTATTGAAAAAATGTATTAGATTATTGATATTAATTTTCATTTAAATTAAAATTTTATGATGGAAAAAATTATTCCGGATTTATTAACCTATTTTCCTGTTCTAAGTCTTATCGTTATTATTTTTTATCTTTATTTTTCGGATAAAATTTCAAAAGATAAAGTGAATTCTTATTTATTGATAGGGCTTGTTTTTACTATTTTAAGCCATATATTACAATATTATGTAAATAAACGTTTAGCAGCGGATTATAATGCTTCATCAGAAATTATGAAATGGTATTCTCTAATCAGTTTGATTGGAGGTTTTGGTTATAAGCTTATTTTCTATGGTATAATCGTTTATTTGCTGAAATTTGAGATTCTTAAAAATGAAATAAAAAGAGAAAATATTTTTCTTCTCATTGTATATTCTATTTTAAGTTTTGGACTTTTTGTTCCATATTGGTTTATTAAAAAAGATATTAAATTTAATGCAAAACTTAATGTATGGATTATTCTGTTAATATTTTTCCTTTCGTGTATTCATGTAGGTTTAATTGATGTATTTAGCCCTTCTTCTAGCGCAAATAAGGTTGTTTTAATGATTTTGTATTGGGTGGGGCAAGTTGGTTATTCTATATGTTTCTTAGTTTGTATTTTTTCTCTCCGAAAACAGATTATGGAAAAATTCAAAGGAATAGATATCAATTCAGTTTGGACATTTTTTATAGGAATATGGCATGTTCAATTTTCACTGAATCAATATATTAAAAAGCACGAAAAATAATTATGGAAAACTTTTTAGGAAAAGAAAATTTTGATATACAATCTACAACAGTTTCAGAAAGCTGCCCGTCAAATATTGCCTTAATCAAATATTGGGGGAAATACAAAGATCAGGTTCCTGCAAATCCCAGCATCAGCTATACTTTAAATCATTGTAAAACAAATACCACAATAGAATTTCTGGCTGATGAATCTTTTTCAGTTCAGACTTTTTTGTTGGGAAATGAAGAAGTGAAATTTGCTGAGAAAATCGAAAAATATTTTAAAAATATCGAGAAATATCTTCCCTGGATTTTAAAAGGAAAATACATCATCAATACGGAAAATACATTTCCTCACAGCTCGGGAATTGCGAGTTCGGCTTCAGGTTTTGGGGCAATTGCCAAATGTCTGATGAAATTAGATGAAGTTTTTTCAGGAAAAAATTCTGACGAAGAATCTCTACGGAAAGCATCGTTTTTAGCCAGATTAGGAAGCGGAAGCGCATGCAGAAGCCTCTACAACGGATTGGTTGTTTGGGGTGAAAGTGATGTGGTTGAGGGAAGTTCAGATTTGTTTGCTGTTAAATATTCTGACGATGAAATTCATCCAGTTTTTAAAGATTTTAATGATTGGGTTTTACTGATTCATGAAGGTGTAAAAAGTGTTTCCTCGACCGTCGGTCACGGTTTGATGAATACCAATCCTTACGCAGAAAGAAGGTTTCAGGAAGCAAGAGAAAACTTCATTCCGATGAAAGAAATTCTGAAAAATGGTGACATGAATGCTTTCATTAAATTGGTTGAGCACGAAGCTTTAACGCTTCACGCAATGATGATGATAAGCGATCCTGCTTTTATTTTGATGAAAACCGGAACTTTAGAAGTCATCAATAAAATCTGGGATTTCAGGAGGGAAACAGAATTGCCATTATTTTTTACCTTAGATGCCGGAGCAAATGTTCATCTTTTATTTCCAAATGATGGCTCAGAAGAAAAGATAAAAACTTTTATTGAGGCTGAATTGCTGCAGCACACTCAGAAAAATGGCGTGGTGAAGGATGTGATGAAGTTTTAATAGAAATAATATCAATAAGAGCGGACTTTAGTCCGCTTTTTTATGTAGTGAATATTATGGCTTTAGCCAAAACGT
Source organism: Chryseobacterium aahli (assembly GCF_022699665.1). Taxonomy (GTDB): domain Bacteria; phylum Bacteroidota; class Bacteroidia; order Flavobacteriales; family Weeksellaceae; genus Chryseobacterium; species Chryseobacterium aahli. Next base: position 16,000 of record NZ_JALDNB010000014.1, read on the forward strand.
ATAACAAACCACCCCGTCAAAAATTTTATCGAATTTTAGCCACCCCTCCAAAGGAGGGGAATTAAAAAAGAGTAAAAGAAATCAATCCTCAGTCACCACTGCATCACGTTCTCCGTCCTCTTTTTTCCCTTCCTCAATAATTTCCTCGGCTTCGGCGATTTCTTCAGAATCTGCCTGTTCTACACGCTCTTCCTGGTCGTCATTGTGATGGTCAATGAAGAATTCACAATACACTGGAAGATGATCTGAGCCGAAATTTTCCAAAGTTTTTAAATCTTTAATGAAAATATCTTCACTGTGGAACATCAGATCAATCGGAAATCTCAATAAACGTGATTTTGCGTGAAATGTAGATACAAAAGCATGACCCTCTCTCGGGTCAATTAAGTGACTTGTTTTTCTGAAAAGGATAGATGATTTTGACCAAGCTACATTATTAAAATCTCCAACTACTATCACGGGCTTTGTGAAGTCTTTCACACGTTTTGCAACACTCAAAAGATCAGCGTCTCTTTCTTTTGAGGTTTCTTCTTCGGTCGGACTTGGAGGTGGCGGATGTACACCAAAAAAGACAAATTCAAAACCGTCTTCAGTTTTCAAATGTGCTTCAATGCTTGGGATATCATCAGCTACAAAATAATGAGTTTTTGCATCATCCACTTTAAGCTTAGAATAAAAATGCATTCCGTAGGTATTCTCAAGCGTTACTTTATGCTGGTAAGGATAATCTTTTTCCAAAACCTTTAAAGCATTCTCCCAATCTCCGTTGCTTTCCATCGTTAAAAAGACATCAGGTTGATGTTTTTTTATAAGGTCAATAAATTTATGATAATCTTTATTGAATTGATAAACATTTGCAGAAATAAAATGGTGCTTTTTAGATGAGTTTTTTGTTTGTTGATGCCTTTTTATCTTGTAAAACTTAGTGTATTTAATCAACGTAAAGCCGTGATAAATAATCATGACCAGTAACAACCCCTGTATGTACCAGAAATATTCGGTTTTTTCGATGATGAATCCCAAAGCAAAAGTAACAATGGTAAAATAAGTGATTTGAATTTTACCAAAATCGGGAAAGCGAAAAATCCAATGCGGACTTGGAATTTTTGGCAACACAGTTAAAATCAGTAATAAAGCACTTAAAACAAGGTAAGTTTCCCACATATTTCTTAAAATAAACAAATAAAAGTAAGTTATTTTCAGGTAATTTCGTGCCAGTCTGTATTTAAAATTTGTTAACAAAGCTGAGTTGAATCATATATTACCCTTAGTGCATTATAGAATTAGAGATATTTTAATATTATTCATTTGATGCTTCGTATCCTGTATAAGTTGATGTTATGAATACTTTCTGTGGAAATATCAAGCTTTGAAATATGCTTGAAACGGAATTTTATGAGTGTAATGTATTGGTAATGAATTAATTATTTTTGTTTTTCATATTGGGAATAACCTTTTTTATCATGCGCCACGAGTTTTCATATGAATTAAATTCTATTAATGGTGAGTAATATCATGATCATTTTCAACTTAAAGGAGCCGACAAAGCTTTATATTTGACTAATAATTCCAATAAACTTAGTGGACTATGATTCTCAGTTACATTCAAAGTTTTAAAATATTTTCAGACAAAGAAATTGAAAATTTTGCCCAACTGATTGAGACCCGAAAACTCTTGAAAAATGAATATTTTGTACAGGAAAATGACAGCTGTAAAGAAATCGCCTTTGTTCAGAACGGAATATTCCGCACCTTTTATACAACTGCGGAAGGCAAAGATATAACCTACTGTTTCAGGTTTCCCAATGAGTTTGTGGCTTCCTATTCTTCGTTTATTTCAGGAAAACCCAGCAAAGAAACTATACAGGCAATTGCAGATGCAGATATTTTTGTACTCAATAAAGATAAAGTGGAAGCTCTTTTCCACGAAAATCCAAGATGGATTCTTTTTCTGAAAATAATTGCGGAACAGGAATATATGGAACTGGAAGAACGGTATTTTCAGCTTCAGAGAAATAATGCCTCACAAAGATATGAGAAGCTTCTGAAAAATCAGCCGAATTTCATTCAACAGATTCCGCTTCAGTATCTGGCTACATATCTGGGAATTACCCAACGGCATTTAAGCCGTCTCAGAAAAGACATTTCTTTTTAGACATTTGTCCTGTGTCCGGAATGTGTGTTCCTGTAGTTTTGTAAAAAAATAAAACAGTATGGGTTCAAATATTTTAATTGTCGGAGGAAAAGGAATAGTTGGAAAAACGATACACAGGATTCTGAGCTCCAGAAATCAAGAGTATATTATATATATCGGCAGCCGGAAAGAAGGGACTACCAAATATGATGTAATGATTGATGTCAATAAGCCTGAAACTTTCAAGGTTGTCGTAGACAGAAATATTGATCTTATCATTCTTGCCGTCAATGATAAAGACGATCATATTCTTAGGTTTGCTATTGATAACAGTATTGATTACATTGACATTACAAAACCGACACCTGATCTTGTAAAAGCTCTGGCTATAGCAAAAACTACTCAAAATATCAACAGCAGAATCGTATTCAGTTCAGGATGGATGGGAGGGCTCGTCGGCGGACTTATGAATATTCTATCTCATAATCCCGAAAACATCCGGGAAGTAAAATTGTATATATACTATTCTGTAAAGGATCTGGCAGGAGAAAGTTCCGCTCACTTTATGGCTGAGAATGTAGCCAGACCATTTATCAGCTATCAGAATAACCGGCAGATATCTGTAAGACATTTTCTTAATTCTGAAGATTTTAAGTTTTCTTTCGGAATCGGAAAGCGGCAGGCTTATAACTTTGATGTTCCGGATCTTTACATTTTAAATAAGATTGAAAAAATACCTACAGTCAATGTTAAAATGACCTATGATTCAAAATTCATCACCTGGCTTTTGGGAACATTCCAAAAATTAAGGATTTTCAGTATTTTATCATTAAAGGCACGTCGGGTCATTTTCGGTTCGAGTGGAAATGGAGACCAGTCTGTATTTGAAATTGTAATCAAAGATGATCAGGGAGAAAAAAAACTAAGTCTTCAAAGCAAAAAAGGACAGGCTGAGCTTACGGCGCTTGCGGCTGTTTTGCATGCTGAAATGCTACTTCATGGCGATTTTAAAAACAAAATATATTTTGCCCATCAACTTCATGATCCTAAAAAACTTTATCAGTCATTGGCTGAATATGAAGGTATAACTATTGAAACAAGAATATGAAAAATATACTGATCATCAACGGTCACCCCAACCGTGAATCTTTCAATTTTGGCATTATGAATGCCTATAGAGAAGGTGCAGAAAAAGCGGGCGCAAAGGTTCAACAGATTATTATTGCAGATCTTCAGTTTGATCCGAATTTAAAATATGGCTATCAGAAAAGAACAGATCTTGAACCTGATCTACTTGAAGCCTGGGAAAAAATTCTTTGGGCTGACCACCTCGTGTGGGTGCATCCTGTTTGGTGGGGTGGTTTTCCGGCTATAATGAAAGGGTTTATAGATAGGCTTTTTCTTCCCGGATTGGCTTTCAAATACCGGGAGAACTCTGTTTGGTGGGATAAGTTGCTTGCAGGGAAAACAGCACATATTATAACAACAATGGATCAACCGGGATGGTATTACCGAATGTTTTTTGGTCGTCCGAGTATTAACCAGCTCAAGAAATCAATATTAGAATTTTGCGGCGTGAAGCCTGTAAAAGTGACCATTATCGGAATTATTAAAACTTCAGACGAAAAACAACGCAGAAAGTGGATGGATAAAGTGAGAATATCCGGAATGAAACTGAAATAATTTGAATTGCTGTTTTATTTACTGTATTGTTTCCAAATTTTAGTTTTCTGCTGTCGATTTGTAAAGACTTTTTTATAAATTGCCATTGATTGTCAGAAATGTTGTAGAATAATTTTTCATTTAACTTAATTAATGTCACCAAAAAGTTATGAAAGATAATAAGACAAAATACTGACAATCAATTTGCTATATTTATTTTCTTTAATGAAAATATTCTGTACGAATTTTTACATTTAATTTTTAAAAAGGCTCTAAAATTTAAAACTAAATCATGAGGAAAATTTTTATCGTTCTATTATTTCTAAGTTCGTTTTGTTTCGCCCAAAAAACAGACAAAGATGCAGTAAAAGAAAGCGTAGAAAAGCTTTTTACAGGAATGAAAAATACTGATACTATAATGATAAAATCTGTTTTTGCAGACGATGCAATTCTGCAAACTATTACAAAAAATAATACTGTAAAAACGGATAAAGTTGAAGATTTTGTAAATTCAATATCTAAGCTATCAAAGAATGATGCTGACGAGAAGATTAGATTTGAAGCTATTCACATTGATGGGAGTCTGGCGAGTGTTTTTACGCCTTATGAATTTTATTTCAAAGGAAAATTTTCCCACTGTGGAGCCAATAGTTTTCAGTTGATCAAACAAAATGATGTCTGGAAAATTCAATATTTAATCGATACACGAAGAACAAACTGTAATAAATAATTTTAAAAATGAAAATTCATCATATTGCCATTATCTGCTCAGATTACAAAGTTTCAAAAAAGTTTTATACCGAAATTTTAGGTTTAAATATTATCCGTGAAGTGTATCGTGAGGAAAGGCAATCTTACAAGCTTGATTTGGCCATCGGAGAACATTATGTTATTGAATTATTTTCATTCCCCAATCCACCACAACGACCTTCAAGACCTGAATCTTGCGGCTTAAGACATTTGGCTTTCTCGGTTGAAAATGTGAAGGAAAAGCGTGAAGAATTAATTCAAAAAGGTTTAAATTGTGAAGAAATCCGAATTGATGAATTCACCGGAAAAGAATTTTTCTTTACTCAGGATCCAGATCAGCTTCCATTAGAATTTTATGAAAATTAAATTTAAGAAAATATTTTATCAATCATCAGTGATAATCAGTGAGCATAACCCGTAAAGAAACTCACCGCCATAATCGCCAAAACAATTGAAGAAATAATAACGTAAGTGTAATCTTTTTCTTTCAGATAACCGATTAAAGCAAAAATAATTCTCATCAAAGGCGTGAAAATCAACATCAGAATTCCTAATTGAATGATGGCCATACCTTCTCCTTTGCAAAGGGTTTCCCAGAAATGGCTCCAGACTTTTTCTGAAGATGTTCCCATGTCGAGAAGCTTGTATTTTCGGGGCATTTTAAAACCTTCCATGAAAAGTTTAACAAAACCAATCAATGAAGTAATAACCGATAAAATAACGCCCAAACGAAGGAGATTTCCAACAGAACGGTTCAAGTCTACGTCAGTGAAATGCTTTCTCATGAGAAGTTGCTTCTAATTCCGTTATACATCATATACACTGAAAGAATCGTAATCACGATGGCAAAAAATGTCTTGAGCTTCTTAGTTTTTGAAACCATTAAAGTTTTAGATCCGATGAAACTTCCAACGACAACGCCTACCAAAACAGGAGCAACAATTACAGGGATAATTTCACCTCTCTGGAAATAAATCAGTGAACTTGCAACGGCAGTTACGCCAATCATAAAGTTACTTGTCGTGGTAGAAACCTTGAACGGTAACCTCATCATATTATCCATTGCCAAAACTTTCAAAGCGCCAGAACCAATTCCTAAAAGTCCGGACATTGCGCCCGCAAACATCATCATAAAAAAACCAGGAACGGTATTTCTTGCTGAATAACTTTTTAGAATTCCTTTGTCGGGAAAAGTTCCATAGAGTTTTAATTTATCTTCTAAAGACCCTTTAATTCGGGGTTCCTGATGATCAGGCTTTCCTTTAAGATTTAAGATAACGGTAAGCAAAAGTATACTTGCGAAGATAATTCCGATCGTATTAGGATTCAGCATTCCGGAAACCAAAGCACCAACGATGGCACCGGCAGTTGTGGCAATCTCCAGAAACATCCCGATTCTCATATTGGTAAAGCCCTCTTTTACAAAAGCTACGGCAGCTCCGGAAGAAGTTCCGATTACCGAAATCAGTGAAGCTCCGATTGCATAATGCATCGGCACGCCAAAACCCAGCGTCAGTAAAGGGATGATGATAACACCTCCTCCTAAACCGGTAAGTGAACCCAAAAGACCTGCTGAGATAGCGCCAAGAAAAAGAATAATAATCTCCGACATGCTACAAATATAAAACTATTGCGGTTTTCAGGCAAACATTCATCCAAGATTATTTTTTGCCGTATTTTTGCAAAAATAAAATTCAAAATGAAGTTATTTTATATGATTCTCGGAGCAACTCCAAAAGGCAGAAATATAGAACAACATGATGTTTTTTTTGGTATCGCTGAAAGCCTCAAGGATTTGGTTCCTGATATAAAAGATTTCTGGAAAGAGGCTGAAGGGAAAATTCATCTAGATTGTTATCAGGAAGTGAAGTTTGCTGATGGTTTTAAAGTGAAGATTGTAGAAAAAGGAGAAGAAGTTTCAGAAAATCAACTGTATTTTATCAACTTAGGCGGATATAAAAAAGGACATTTTGAAGAGTTTCATGAGCAGCATTTAATGGTCGGAAATTCAATGGCTGAGATTGTGAAAAAAGCCAAGCAAACGGAGTTTTATAAAACGATGGGTTTTGAAGGAGCAGTCAGTCATATCGATGATAAGCATGGGGTTGATATTGATGATGTTTTTAACGTGAATGATATTCTTCCGGAAAAAATGAAAGAAAAGTATTCGATTGTTTTAATTAAATCTGCGGAAGAAAATCAGGAAAATCCAATGGGATTGGGGTATTTGAAAATTGACAAGATTCAATAAATTTAAATCTAATAAAAATTAAATTAAAAAATGAAAATAGGAATTTTAGGAGGCGGACAGCTCGGAAGAATGCTCATTCAGGAAGCGCTGAAGTATGATGATGAATTTTACACTTTAGATCCGGCTTCAGATGCGCCTTGTCACAATATTTCATATTTTACACAAGGAAGTTTTAATGATTATGAGACGGTTTTAGATTTCGGAAAAGATAAAGATGTTGTTACGATTGAAATTGAACACGTCAACGCAGATGCTTTGGCAGAACTTGAAAATCAAGGGGTAAAAGTGGTTCCGAATGCTCAGATTATTAAAACCATTCAGCAAAAAATTCTCCAGAAAGAATTCTATAAAGAACATAATATTCCAAGTCCGGATTTTGAAATTATGGACGGAAGTTCAGACGAAATAAAGATCGCTTTCCCATTTGTACAGAAACTCAATACCGGCGGGTACGACGGAAAAGGTGTACAGATTATCCGTTCTTCTGAAGATTTGAGAAATTTATGGACTGAAGATTCAGTTCTGGAAAATCTGGTAGATATTGATAAAGAGCTTTCTGTGATTGTTGCCATCAATGAAAATGGAGAGACGAAAACGTTCCCTGTAACAGAAATGGTTGCCGATCCTAAATTAAACTTGCTTGATTTTAATATTTGTCCGGTTTTTTTAAGTGAAGAGGTTGAAAATCAGATTGATTCAATTACAGAGAAATTTTTGAAGGCTGTCAATTCTCCGGGATTGTTTGCTATTGAATTATTTTTAGATAAAGAAGGAAAAGTTTGGGTGAATGAAACGGCTCCGAGACTTCACAATTCTGGTCATCAAAGTCAGGAAGGGAATGCCAATTCGCAGTTCGAACAAATGTATCGCGTAGTGAAAAACTTACCTTTAGCTGATACCGATGCCATTATTTACAGCGGAATGCTGAATTTGGTAGGCGCAGAAGGATTTTCCGGGAAAGTAATTTATGAAGGAATGGAAGAGGTTTTAAAGCTTCCTGAAACATACATTCACCTTTACGGAAAAACGGAAACCAAACCCGGCAGAAAAATGGGACACATCAATGTTCTGGCAGATTCCAGAGAAGAGCTGATGGAGAAATTGGTGGAAGTGAAAGCGATGGTAAGAGTGATTGCTTGAGATTTTTAAGATATATTGAGAAAGACTGCTTTTTGGCAGTCTTTTATTTTATAAATTTTTGCGTTTTAGGTTTTATAATCAAATCTTTACTTAAAAAGGGAAAATATTTTCTCATTGTTTCTTTGGTTTTACCTGATGTATCAATAAACTTCCAATTTTTTTGGTTATCGTTAGAAATTCCAATTAATGTATATTCAGCGAGAGTTTTTCCTTTTGGAGTATTCATCAAAATTTCCTGAGTAATTGTAAATTGTGTTTCCTTTCCTATTCTTATAAATTTTGAAGGATTTTTAACTTTTAAATCTATAAAAGTGAATCCATCTTTTTTCATTTTATTGATTGCATCTTCTGTAGCCTTAATTAATTTTGTTTTCCCACCCATTATTTTTGAAACTTCAGGGTGTATGAAATTAGAAAATTTTGTATAATTTTCTTCAAGGAAATATTTTCTCATCAACTGTAACTGTGAATTTAAATTTTTATCATTTGTCTGCGCTGTTAATAAGTTGCATGATGATATAAAAATCAATAATAGTAATATTCCTCCCTTTTTCATTAAATTTTTACTTTGTGCAAAAATCAGGAATTTAATTGAATTATTTGTTACAGGAAAATTAATAACTACTTAAAAATCTTCTTAATCACATTCCCGATTTCCATAAAATCATCATGATTTCCTACAGAACGTCTTTCAATATTTTCCTGTTTAAATTCTGAGTAGGGGAAAATCAGCAAATAATTATTATCGTGAAGCCTTCCGTTTAAAAGCTCAGGAATCATTCTCATCCTCGGAATATAAGACTGCATACCTCTTTTGGCCATGAAAATAATCAGACCCTCATCTTCTTTAATTTGAGCTGCCGTTTCTTCGCCATCTTTCCATGTGTTCAGGATGATAAATTCAGCTTCAATATTGGCTTTTTTAATAATTTTCTGTAAAATATTGAGAATATTTTCTGGAGCATAAAATACAATCGTGGCGCCCGAATTCCTTGCAATATTCCAAACACGAACGAGCGCGTGAAAAAATCCTGCTTCTTTATGTGCGTTTTCAGGAATCATTACTGCGTATTTTTTAATGGTAGAAAGCGGTTGGGCAGCATGATATACAAAAACGTTTACATCATCATTCTGCAAATATCCGTTATAAAGATTATGTGCAAACGAAGTGGAAAAGCCTTTTTCATCTTCCAAACCAATAATCAGATCTGTTATTTTTTGTTCTTTGATTACATTGTTGACGCCGTTGATAACGTCATTGTCATATCTTTTTAAGGCCTGCAATTTTATGTCAGCAGAAGCTGCAGTATCAGTTGCCTGGTGCAGAAGTTTCTCTGCATTTTTTACAGAAGATTCATTTTTATCTTCATTAATGACATTCAAAGCAAAAAAATCTTCAATATTGGAATGGGCTTTAATCAAAATTCCCAAATTAACCATTCTTTCTACCGTTTTTTCGTAATTTAAAGCTAAAAGAATGTTTTCCTCCTCATGATTATTCCCTGAAACGGTGTCTTCTTGGTCGCTTTCAGCAATTTTCTGTGCGCTCGACATGGATACGAAAGAAGAAACGGTACATGAAATTAAAATCAATAAAATACTTCCGTTCAGAACGTGTTCGTTTAATAATCTTACGGGTTCGCCGGTTTCGCTTTCAGAAAGAATAATATTGTAACCGACCATTACGGCTGCTAAAGTGGCTGCTGCAGAAGCCGAACTTAAACCAAAAATTAGTTTTCCTTCTTCTTTTGTGAGTTTAAAAGTTTTCTGCGTAGCCACTGCAGAAACATATTTCCCTACAATGGATGCGACCAACATGACAGCTGCTACTTCCAATGTTTCCCAGCTTTTAAAAAATACTTTAAAATCAATCAGCATTCCTACACTAATCAGGAAAAACGGAATAAAAATCGCATTTCCGACAAATTCAACACGATTCATCAATGACGAAGTATGAGGAATCAGTCTGTTTAAAGCCAAGCCGGCAAAGAACGCTCCGATAATCGCTTCTACACCTGCCAATTCTGCCAATAACGCAGCAAGATATATCATTACCAATACAAAAATATACTGCGAAATTTTATCATCCACTTTTTTGAAAAACCATCTTCCAATTATCGGAAAAACCAGTAAAACAATCAGTCCGAAAACAATAAATGAAACCGAAAGTTTTACCCAAAAAGCTGTTCCCACATCACCTTGTGACATTCCGACAATAATAGCTAAAACCAAAAGGGCTAGAACATCCGTAATCATCGTTCCGCCGACTGTGATGTTGACAGACAGGTTTTTTGCAATTCCTAATTTGCTCACTAACGGATAAGCGATGAGTGTATGTGAAGAAAATAAACTTGCAAAAAGTACAGAAGTCAGTACAGAGAAATTTAAAATATAATGACCTCCCAAAAATCCTAAAACAAAAGGCACAATGAAGGTATAGAGCCCGAATGTGAGACTTTTCCATTTGTTTTTCTTGAAATCTCCCATGTCGATTTCGAGCCCGGCGAGAAACATGATATAAAGTAGTCCCGTAGTTCCTGTAACAACTATGCTGCTGTCTCTTGCCAAGACATTAAATCCGTTGGGACCAATGATGGCTCCGGCGATAATCAACCCTAAAAGATGGGGAACTTTAATTTTGTTCAGTAAAAGTGGCGCCGCTAAAATTATAATCAAAACCAGCAAAAATTTCAGAACAGGGTCTTCAAAGGGAAGGCTAAGGTTGTGTATGCTTAAAATCATATGTGTTTATTTTGAAAGACGTGTCAGTTCCACAGAAAACTTTGCCGTACATTTGTTATCAACGCTTACGGTACGTGTTCCCCGAATTTTGTTTGCTGATATTTCATTTAAAAGAACATTCATTTCTACGTTTTTCTCGGTGGTAGAATCTGTTTTGTAATTCAGCTTAACTTCATTATTTTCAAATTTTCCGGAATATAATCTAACCAATTTATTATTGTTCACAATTTTAGAAAATAATTGAGTAGAATCACTGTCAAATTCCCAGGTGTCAATTCGTTGATCTCCAATGACGTAGTCGCTACAAGAAGATTCTGTACAGATAACTTTACCTGTCCATTCTCCTAGAATTTCTACAGGCCATTTTTGTACGGTTTCTACAGAATTTTTTTTACTGAAAATACTGTCTCTCAGTTTGATAAGAGATTGGTATTCAGATTCTTTTTTTGCGAATAGTTTTTCTTTTTCTAAAAGTACATTTTCACGGTCAGTAAGTTGCTGATTTTTTTCTTTATCATCACAGCTTTGGAAAATTGCAAATAGAACGAGAAATATAAAGGGAGATTTTTTTGTCATAATGCACGAATTATTCTAAAAATATAGGCAAAAATTGTGACAAAGAAAAATGAATGAACGTTTTTTAGAAGAGAATTTTTATGCTTTTGTAGAAATATTTTGTGTGAAATTATTCTTCAACTCTCTTTCTTTTAAAGAGTTCCGGATTATAATTAGTAATGAAAACTCCTAGAATAATTAAAACGGCTGCAATGATAAATTTAGCCGAAATTGTTTCATTTAAAATCAACCAACTTAGAAATATGGAAATAATGGTGTTGATGTAGGCTAAAATGGAGACCTGCACCGGAGAAATTTTTGTCAGCGCATAATGGAAAGCAAAAAATGCAGCGACAGAACCGAAAACTGCCAAATATAGCGTAGCAGAAATACTAACTGCACTCCAGTTTTCAAAATTGTAATTTTCTGAGAAAAGAAAGGCAAAAATAAGCTGAATAATTCCTGCAAACATAAATTGGTAGAAAAGATTCAGGGTGATATTTTTGCTTTGAAGATTTAATTTTTTAGTGAAAATAGTTCCTGAAGCCCATCCTAAAATTGCCACAAAAAGGAAAATAATTCCCATCAGATAATCGGGATTTGCCAAATCGTTCAAGCCGTCCCAAAAAATAAAAAGTATCCCGCTGAAACAAAGAATAATCCCTATTAAAGCCCGAAAACTGAATTTCTGTAAACCAATTGCCACACTTCCAAGAAAAACCACAATGGGCGAACAGGCACTCATTAAAGATGCCAAACTACTTGTCACAGATTCTTCCGCAACAGTGGTCATTCCGTTGGCGATGATGAGCATTAATGTAGAAAATATTAATTGATATTTCAAGTTTTTCCAGCCTATCCATTTGAATTCCTTTCGGTAGAGTAGGATCATCAACATAATAATTCCTGCCAAAAGCTGACGAATTCCTGCAACAAACCAAGCCGGAATAGTTTCTACTGCCACACGAATGGATAAAAAAGTGGTTCCCCACACGATAGCGACAGTTAGAATAGCAAAAGTAAGTTTGTAATTTTTCAATGGAGTGGGGGAAATCAAATGACAAAGATATTTATTTTAGAATGAAAAATAGACCAATTTCACTTATTCACTTGCGAAGCAAAATTCACTTTTCACCTTCTTTAAAATCCTTATCTTTGAAGCATCTAATAAAATTGAAGAAATGGTAGGAATTATCATGGGAAGTCAGAGCGACTTGCCAATCATGGAACTGGCAGCAAATTTTTTGAAAAGTTTAGACATTCCTTACGAGCTGACTGTAGTTTCGGCACACAGAACTCCCGAAAGAATGTTTGATTATGCTAAACACGCTAAGAAAAGAGGGTTGAAAGTTATCATTGCAGGAGCTGGTGGAGCAGCCCATCTTCCAGGAATGGTGGCAAGTTGTACGACTTTACCCGTAATCGGAGTTCCTATTTTATCAAGCAATTCTATTGATGGCTGGGATTCTGTTTTATCAATTCTTCAAATGCCGGGCGGAATTCCTGTAGCGACTGTAGCTTTGAATGGTGCTTTAAATGCCGGAATTTTAGCTGCGAAAATATTAGGAACAGGTGATGAAAGTATAGCAGAAAAGCTTCAGATTTATCAGGATACTTTGAAAGATAAGGTTTTAGGAACAGTGGATGATATCAAAGCTAAACATCCTAATTTGTATGATTTATAGTTAATTACCATATTACATATAAAAATTGCCTCGTAATTTACGAGGCAATTTTTATAAAAGATATTTTTGAGTTTATATGCTTAATCTTCCATCATATTATCCCGCGTATTCTTTTGTACAGCAATTGCTCCAAAAAGAGCCAATAAAAATGCAAAAGCATAAAAGCCTTTTTCACTAGGCAGAATGGTGGCATTAAACAAACCTACAGTTAACAAAACAATCGATGATAGAGTAGCAAACCAACAGATTCCGTAGTAGATATCGGTTACTTTGATGTTTTCCATTCTGTCTCGTACAGCTTTTTGTAAAGATACTACTGCAAATAATCCGTACAGGAGAATTACAAAATAATATCCTTTCTCATTAAGCTGCATCTCTGCTCTTACGAGACCTACAATGTAGCCTATCATTCCGGCACCCAAAGCGACCCACGAAGCTGCGACAAACGCATTTGAAACTCCCTGTTTTTTCATTGTTTATGTTTTTAATTTTAGTTCGTCCAAATATATTATTTTTTTGTGAATGACTGTTAATTAAATATAAACTTTGTCACTCTATTTGGAAAATTATGAGTTAAAATTACTTTCCGAAGAAATTTAGAAAGAAATTAACTGATTAATTAAATAAGCATGTGAAATTACCCTTATTTTAGAAGGGGGAAGAAATATTAAAATTTCAACAACAATTATTGAACAATGTACTCATAATTATATTTTACATAATTAGCGCCGGTTGTGGTTTTTCCAACAACTTGAATAGGTAATTGCGCGCTGTTATACTGAATTTCATAAATGACTTGCTGATTCTGTACCCAATTGCCTGAACTGTCTTTATAACTAATTCTTTCTGAGGCATAATTATTTTTACTTATAGCATACGCTCCACCCATCATTATTCTGAAATATTTGTTAGTAAAAGTAAAAGGATTCAGTTGATTGTCGTATAAATATTCACGCTTGCTGGATGAAGAAAAAGTGCTTCCAATTTCAGAAGTTTCTACAGTAATATTTTCTCCGTTGTAAGTATAGGAAGATGTAATCGGGTTGCTGCAATCTGCTGTTTGGCAAAGAGTTGAGGTTGCAACTTTACCATTATTGTATGTGTAATTGATAGTTCTGTTAAAATCAGCATTACTGTAGATTGCTTTGACGTTTGTAAGTTCTTCACCGTTGTAGCTATATAGCGAGAAATATTCTATCGTTCCGTCAGTGTTATAATAATTCGTTTTTACAGGTTTTCCTGCTGTATTATATTCTACAGTTGAAGATCTCCCTGCAGATACACTTTTAATTAATTGTCCCTGACTATTATAATCCAACGTTGATATGCTAGTCTCAGGATTTGCAGGATTATCATAATAAACTGTAGTGACTTTGCTCAATAATATCCTTTGTTCCACAGGATCAGTAATAAGTTCAATCTCATCCTCACTTTCACAACTGTTTAGGAATAAAACAGAGCTCATTAAGCTCAGGACAATATACTTTCTCATTTTCAAATTTTAATTTTTCAAAAGTAAGAATTCCTTGCAGGGTTTAAAAGGATTATAAACAAAAAAATCCCACTATTTTGAATAATGGGATTTTCTTTATATTTAAAACAGATTAATATCTGTAATACTCAGGCTTATAAGGTCCTTTCACATCTACACCAATATATTCAGCTTGCTCAGTAGAAAGAACTTCTAGCTCAACGCTTAATTTCTTAAGGTGAAGAGCTGCTACTTTTTCATCTAAATGTTTAGGCAACATATAAACTTCGTTTCCGTAAGCCTCAGAATTAGTCCAAAGTTCGATTTGAGCTAAAGTTTGGTTAGAGAAAGAGTTAGACATTACAAAACTTGGGTGACCAGTTGCACAACCAAGGTTTACCAATCTACCTTCTGCAAGGATGATCACTTCTTTACCTTCTTCCAAAGTATAGATGTCAACTTGTGGCTTCACCTCAGATTTTGTGTGACCGTAGTTTTCGTTTAACCAAGCCATATCGATTTCGTTATCGAAGTGGCCGATGTTACAAACGATAGCTTTATCTTTTAATTTTAAGAAATGTTCTTTTCTTACGATGTTGAAGTTACCAGTTGTAGTGATTACGATATCTGCGTTATCTACTACAGTATCTAATCTTTTTACTTCAAAACCGTCCATTGCAGCTTGTAAAGCACAGATAGGATCGATTTCAGTAACCGTAACGATAGAACCTGCACCTCTGAAAGAAGCAGCAGTACCTTTACCAACATCACCGTAACCGCAAACTACCACTCTCTTACCAGCCAACATAATGTCTGTAGCTCTTCTTACTGCATCTACAGCAGATTCTTTACAACCATATTTGTTATCAAACTTAGATTTAGTAACCGAATCATTTACGTTGATTGCAGGCATTACCAAAGTTCCGTTTTTCATTCTTTCGTACAATCTGTGAACACCTGTAGTAGTTTCTTCAGAAAGTCCTTTGATGTCTTTTGTAAATTCAGGGTATCTGTCGAAAACCATGTTCGTCAAATCTCCACCATCATCCAAAATCATGTTTAATGGCTTTCTGTCTTCACCGAAGAATAAAGTTTGCTCAATACACCAGTCAAATTCTTCTTCGTTAAGACCCTTCCAAGCGTAAACAGGAATTCCGGCAGCAGCAATTGCAGCAGCAGCGTGATCCTGAGTAGAGAAAATATTACAAGAAGACCAAGTAACTTCAGCTCCAAGAGCAACTAATGTTTCGATCAAAACTGCAGTCTGGATCGTCATGTGAAGACATCCTGCGATTCTTGCTCCTTTCAATGGCTGAGATGATCCGAATTCTTCACGGATTGACATCAAACCTGGCATTTCTGCTTCTGCAAGGGTAATTTCTTTTCTTCCCCATTCTGCAAGGGTGATATCCTTAACTTTATAAGGAACGTATTGTGTTGTAGTACTCATATATAATGAATGATTTTAAATTCAAATTATTACAGTGCAAAATTACAACATATAATTTAGATAAAAAAACAAGCCCCTAACTTCACAAATATGAGATTTTACACCCTTAATTTTATTTGTTTTAATTCTAAATAATGTATTTTTGCATAAAATAAATCTATATTATGAATCATACACAGGAAGAAGCTCAAAGACAGGCTAAACCTCTTGCTCCAAAAGTGAAAGAATTGATTGCAAGAACCCAAAGTATCATTTTGGCAACTGTAGATGCAGAAGGAACTCCAAACTCAAGTTATGCACCATTTGTACAAGTTGACAACTCTTTTTATATATTAGTATCTTTCATGGCGAAGCACACGAAAAACCTTTCTGAAGGAAGAAAAACTTCAATCATGTTTATCGAAGATGAGTCTGCTACAAAGCAAATCTATGCTCGTGAGAGATTAACTATCGAAGCCTCAACTTCTCAAATTAAAAGAGATTCTGAAACTTGGAATACAGTGGTTGGTCAATTAAAAGAAACTCATGGCAAAGTAGTAGAGGTAATTTCTGAAATGAAAGATTTTATTTTAATTGCTTTAACTCCTGTGAAAGGTGCTTATGTAAATGGTTTTGGAAGTGCATATTTCGTAGATGAAAATCTTGAAATCATGGAACACAGAAATGATCAGAATCATCAGCCTAAATAAATTTGCTGGAAGCTGGATTTCAGATATTTTTAATCTTTGTCTTTAATTTCAGCTTTTAAATAATATATAAATTCACTTAAGTTTTAAATTTAAGTGAATTTTTTTGTTTTAAAGAATTATATTTTAATTTCAATGAAAACTGAATGTTCAAATCATAAACTCTAAAAAATTCTACTATTCATCACCTAACTTCCAGCCCAAAAAAAATTCTTACTTTTACCCAATAAATCAAGCCATGCCTCTTTATCGAGATTTTTCCGACGACGCTGCAACTATTCTTATCTGGAAATATGAGGACGGTGAAGAATTGAATATTGATGAACTTCTGGAGCCTGAAAATGCCGAAAAAGTAAAAGATTATCATCCGAAAAAGTTGTTGGAAGTTTTGATGGTGAGAAAACTTTTGAAAAGTTTAAAACCAAATTCGAAAATCCTATACAAAGAAAGAGAGCCTTTTCTTTCCCCAAAAGATGCTGAAATTTCAATTACCCATTCGTTTCCGTTTGCGGCGATCGCCATTTCAAAAAATAAAATAGGAATTGATATTGAAAAATTTAATCCTAAAATTTTAAGGGTTATCGATAAATTCACCTACGAAAATGAAAGAGGGTTTATTCCTTTCGATAATGAAGTGACTTTTTATACGATTATCTGGAGCGTGAAAGAAAGTATGTACAAAATTCACCATTCAAAACACTGGTCGCTGAAAAAACATTACGAGGTGAAACCTTTTGAGCTTAAATATCTTTTTGATATCAGCTGCAGAGTGCATGACGATAAGTTTTCTGATGAATTGAAAGCCCGCGTGAAATTCTTTGACGATTATTGCTTTACGATTGTGGAGGAGTAATTTCTTCTTTTCTGTATTTTTCAATTACTTTTCTCTGTTCTTTGGCGACGTCATAGATCAGTTCCAGCACATCATGAATGTTTTTCAACTCAGTTAAATGAGAAATTTTATTCGGATCTCTTGTATCGAAATGTTCGTTTTCCAAAAGTTCAGTTTTTCTCTGAAGAAGAAGATTTTCTATAGAAGAATCTTCAGGTTCGAGGCGGCTGTCCATTCTCAGAGTTTCTGTAATCTTATCGCCGTTTAGAATGGCCGACACCTGATTCATTTCGGATTCTATTTTTTTGCTCCAGCTTTCAGAATCAATTTCAGGATAATCCTGATTACCTTTTGCATATTGTGACAATGAAGCGGTGTAAGCCGTAATCAAATGTGAAGTTGCAACGAACTGATGTACGACTTCCAGTTTTTTCTGCTGATTTTTAGGATCAGAAATCATTCGCTGAAAATTATCAGACAAATTTGCGAGTGAGATAATTGCATTTTTTCTTTTCACTTTATAGTCTTCAATATCAAAATTTTCATTCAGAAATTTAGACATTACACTGTGGAAATAGGTAAGATTAGATTCCGCAGATTTCTTCATTAAATCTAAATTCTGGGTATGTTCCCAAACCGGAAGCACAATATAGGATACCAAAAAAGCGATAATTCCTGCGATAATGGTATCTACAATTCTATCTTTAAAAATAACATTGACGTTTCCTGGGTTTAAAAAATTAAAACTCATAAAAACATACATCGTCATGAAAAGAACTGCCCAAAAATATCGTCCTTTCAGAAAGCTGAAACATAAAATCATGCTCACTAAAAGAATCGCAAAAAGTATGGCATTAATGTGAACGTAGTATAAAATGACATAAGCTATTACTGCACCTGCGACTGTGCCGTAAAAACGTAGGAGGTTTCTTTGTTTGGTAATCGAGTAGGCGGGTTTTAAAATTGCCACAATCGTGATTAAAATCCAATACGTATGCCCGATTACTAAAAATGGAAGTTGAGAAACCAGATATCCCAGCAACAAGGCAATGGTAATTCTGATCGCATGACGAAAATGCGATGAGGTTAGAGAAATATTGCTTCTTAAAACTTTAAAATTAATCTTTTCTTCATTCGGCATAAACTTTTTCAAATCTAAACCTGTAGAAAGACTTTTTGCCAATTTTACGTTTTGAGCAAACACTTTATATATTTCGTTGATCTCTTTTGTGATTTCATTGATACGCATCATGATCTGTCTCAAAATCATAAAGTTTTCAAGCGTATCGGGATTCATTTCTTTATTTCTTAATTCAAAATAATGAACATTCAAATCTTGTGACCGAGCTTCCAAATTAAAAACAGGTTTTGCACGTGTGCTGCTTTGTAAAGAAATTCCGATGTTGGCTATTTCTTCAGAGAGTATATTTAGATAATCATGAATTTTAACCAAAATCGTAGAATCTTCGAAACTTTGCTGGAGCTTTTTGTAATCACTTTCCGAGGTCATTAATTTCTCGTGCAAGTCCATTGAATTCAAAAACGTCAGCATCAGTAATCTGCTGATGGTAGTAGATTCGTTGACGATAGTTCTTGTTTTGAAAACAGTTTCTCGTGTTTCTTCCTGTAGATTTTTAATCTCAATTTGTTTAGCAATGATCTGTAAACTTAACTTGTCGAAATCAGGATTTTTCTGATAATAATTTGCTTTTATTTTTAGGAATTCTGCGAGTTGAAGATAGTTTTCACCAATCATCTGACTAGCGAGTTTATAAGGCTGAATGGTTGTTACAATTAAGAAAATCAATAAAAACCAGATACATCCTGAGGCAAAAATTAAAAGACTTTTAAGAATATTGACACCCGTTAAATGCCCGTCAATAAAGATGGCGAGAACAACCAATGCTAATGATCCTACAGCGGCAAGTCTTTGTCCATACACACCAATTAACGAAAAGAACATTCCGAAAGCGACAATTTCTAAAATGACCAATGGAATAATGCCTTTCACCAAACTTGCAATCGCTGAAACAATCACGAAACAGAAAATGGCAAAGGTTAATGAATTTCTTCTTCTGATAAAGGGTCCGGGTTGATCAGTGAGTGCCACGAAGCTTGTACCTAAAGGAAAAAGAAAATATTCTTTAAGCAAACCAAAATAGGAGAGAATCAAACACGGAATAACCGTTGCCAATGTAATTCTTATGGAAGAATAGACATACTGGCTGGTGACGATTTTTTTTAGCTCCAAAGAATAGTTCATTGTGCAAAAATAAGAGTTAAATGTGAATTGATTGTTTTAGTTAGTCAGCGAATTTTGAATTTTATTTAAAATTAATCAAGTTCGTCAAGGAATATGGATTGATGATTAAATTTAAATTTTTTGCATAAAAAAAGTCTCATGAAGCATGAGACTTTTTAAGTTTTACCGATAGTGAATTCACTATTGATTATATGTTTCTTAATTATCTACATTAGAAGTTTCTTCACCGATGTTCCAGGTAAGACCGAAACGTAGAGTGTTATCTAAAGCAGTATTGATTTTAGACATATTGATCAGGTAAGAAATATCTAATCCGAAAGAACGATATTTTAAACCGATACCGGCAGTTGCAAACTGTCTTGCTCCCTGTACTTCACTTTCGTGGAAGTAACCACCTCTTACAGCAAATGCATTGTCATAAGAATATTCTAAAGCACCACTGTACATGATTGATTCAGGATTTTTGAAAGATTTTCCAATTCCTGCTATAGGACCTACATTTGGCACTGCATACTGAGGAATTCCTCTTGGGTCATTTCCAATAAATTCAGATCCAGGTACCAAGATTTTTGAACCTTCAACGCTCAATCCAACTCTGTTTACATCATCCAGATACATATCATAACCAATACCTAATCTTGCCATAGTCGGAAGATAAGATCTTGATTCCTCGTTTCCTGTATAATCCAATTTTGGACCCACATTGGTTATTGCAAAACCACCATTCAATTTACCATCGTAACCTCCAAAGCTTGAAAATTTAGGAGAAGTATAATATGCTGAAACGTCTACAGCAAAACTGTTTGCTGGCTTCAGTGTAGTATCTGTGTTGAATCCACCGGCCAAATCTGAACGAATAAATCTACCAGTAACAGCCGCAGAGAAAGAATCAGAAAGCTTCAGACCATAAGCAACATCAATTGAGAATTCGTTTGGCTTAGAAGTACCGTTAGAAGTTACGTCATTACCTACCAATGAAGTAAGGTCTACCTCACCCATATTGAAATAATAAATACTTGCTGATATCGTAGATCTTTCTTCCTGACCTAAGAATTTATGGAACGCTCCGTATAGTAAAAATACATCATTTGTAAGTTTCCCCATGTAAGGCGTATAGTTGATACCCACAGAAGAACTCGTTCTGCTAAAAGGATATTTTGCTGCATTCCAGAATTGAGAAAAAGCATCCGGGGAAGTAACGACCCCTTGGTCTCCCATACCTCCTGATCTTGCATCTGGCGCAATTCTCAAGAATGGAGCTCCGGTTAATACAGGTCTTACCTGATTCAAATCTTGCGCATAGCCTATAAACCCAGCACTCAAACCAATCCCCAAAAGCAATTTAGTAGTTAAATTCATATGTTGTCTTTTATATATTATCAGTTTTTTATTGATATTCTTAATTATTTATTATTTTACTTCAAAAGTACCATTTTTTCTACAGCTGTAGCACTTCCTTTGCATTTTTCTTGATTTTGACTTTTTGCAAATATCTTAAAAATATACGTACCTTTTGCTACGGTATCACCAAAATCATCTTTTCCGTCCCATTCTATTGCCTGACGAGGCGTTCTAAAGCCTTGTAGGAACGGTTCTGCAACTACCGGCTGACTCAAAGTTCTTACTAATTTTCCTGTAATCGTATAAATTTGAACGTTTACATCTAAAATATCATCACAGTTATGCTCAAAGTGAATGTATGTTTTGTTTGTAAAAGGGTTTGGCCAGTTTAATGGTCTGTTGATCACCAAATGCTGATCTGCCTCGTCTTTAACTTCAAAGTTTAACGTTTCAGTCGTCGAATTATTGTTTATGTCCCAAACTTTAAATGTAAGCTGATGCTGCCCTATCGGCAAATTTCTAAAAGGATAAGATACATTCCCTTTTTGATAATCTGCTAGGCCAGGATTAAGACATCCATTTCCTTCTCCAGAAGCAAAGAAATCATTTAAAACGATGGTGTTTATAATTTGACCGTCCAAATATACAGTAATATCGTGACCAATACCAGATCCTGTAGAATTTATTCCTGTATCGTCTGTTACACAAGCAAGAAGCATTGGGTTTTGGTCTGTAATTCCTCCGTTTGCAAAGTTTGTATTGTTCATATAAAGCTTTACTCTTGGCGGTTCGTTATCGTTGATTCCGTTAGGATTGATATCACCTACCTGAACAGGTTGATTGTTGAACACATCAATAGATTTATTATCAGCATAACCTAATAATCTTCCTTCACCTACTGCATAATTGATGTCTTTCGGAACATAGAATTCTACGGTGAATACTCCATTTACAGCAGTTCCGGAAGCTTTTACAATAGCACTTCCTTCTTCTGTATATTGTAAAATAGGAGTTAAACCGCTGTCATTATTTAATGTTGTTTTATTTAATCTTTTATCAAAAATATTAATAACCACTCTTCCGTTGAATGTCGTGTTTGTAGAACCATTTGAATTATTGATGTGACCTTTAATTTTCACGAAATCTAATCCTCTGATTAACCCTGGAACTGGCGTTTCAATATTATCAATCACCAATAATCTTTGAGGTCTGCTTAATTTCATTGCAGGATCTCCTAATAGATTTACTTTTAAGTGATTGGGATCAGAGCCTCTTAATTTTTTAGCATTTAAATGGGCATCACCCAGAGGTATGAAATCATCATTAACCAATTTGAAAATATCTTTTGTATAAAGATTGGTGAAATCAACACCATATCCTACACCTACTGCACGGCTAGAAGTAATCATTGCTGCAGCCCCACCTTGTTTTAATTTTAATAACTGTTCTCCTGCAGATGCTGTCGCCGGTTCATCCCAAAGGGTAAATTCACAAGTAATTGTAGAAACAAAGGGGAATCTGCTGTACACATTTGAGAAGTTATTGGCATTTTGAATTTCATCTAAAGTAAATACTCTCTCCTGAGCCCAACCATTGATACCACCATGTCCGAAATAGAAAAGGTATAAACTGTTCCCTAGGTCATTTGAAATCGCTTGGTTTACTTGTGGATATCTTTGTCCACCAGCAGAACTCTGTGCTTGGAATGCATCTAAATATAATTTTCTAACGTTATATTCTTTAAGCAAATTACTTAATGGTAACTCAAATGTACTTGCCAACGTATTATTCATTACAGTATGGAAGGGTGGACCACCGTCATTGTCATCATCTACTACGAAGTCTAATTTCATTCTCCATTCACCAAAAGGAGTTGACTGGCCAGATAAAGAATTGTAATACGCCAATGTTTTGTCCATCATGCTAGCTGCTTCCGAAGGATTAGCTGCTGGAATTCTCCCAACGGGAAGATCGGGTAAATTATTTGATAGAAATGACGAAGTTTGTGGCTTGGTCATTACAATATAATCGTCAGTAACAAAAGAGCTGATAAAATCTGCTGATTCTTCACTCTCATAACTGGACACTACATTAGAGTTATTTGCAACTCTGTTTTTGTAATCATAAGATCCATCACCTAAAATGAAAACATACTTTAAACTTCCGAGTGGCGTGTTTAGTTTTGTTACGAAATCTCTTATTGCTGTAAGATCTCTGCTTCCGCTTCCAAATTCATTATAAATTTTAGCAGGATCTATAATTTGTACAGAATAGTTGTTTTTTGTCTGATGGTAATTTGCAAGTCTCTGAGCCTGAGACATCATCTCAGGTGTTGTGATAATCAAATAGTCTACATTTTGTAAAGCAGAAAGATTCTGATTATTTATTCTTTCAACAAATTGTGGCGAAAAAGCAGCATCAGCTCGGAAAGCAACAAACTCATTATTGAAAGAAGTATTTGAACTATTGTATGCGAAATTAAAAGCTCCTGTTCCCGCAGCTTTGTTTACTCTTCTGTTTGCATTGGTGATATCTGTAACATCCCAAACTTGCTCCACATTAGTTGCTGTAGAGATGCTGAAACCATAGTTTGTATTAGAACCACTCAATAAAGAATAATCACGGAAGCTCATTTGAGTTCCGTTAAATTTTAAATCTTCTTTATATTGTACTTCTACATAGTCTAAATAAAAGGTTCCGTTAGGATTCGTGGCAATATTTGGGGTGTATTTAAAGCTGATTTGGTTTCCGCTTAAATTAGAAATTGTGCCGGTATATCTCAGAGGGAAAAAATCATAAACATAATTTGATCCATTGGGTGGCACACTTATCGTTGAAGAATTTTGATTATTGATAGTGAAACCCACATTGTTTTGCTGAGATTTGTAACCAATAACTTGCGTTCTGTAGCGAATAGCATCACCTCCCTGAATGGGTGAGTTTAAATTAAATGTAATTGTTTTTTCAGTAGAAAAAGGCTGGTCTTCTACCCAGATTCTTCCTACTTTTAATAAGTTTTTCTGATCTGTATTGATAACCTGATAATCATCATATCTGGTAATTAGCGGTGTCGGTGGTAAATTCAAATCAACATTCTGAACTCTTTTTCCTGCGCCTTTATCATAGTTAATATAATAATAAGAAAAATCTTCATAAATATTTTTTACATTTTCGCTCCGGTCATTTCTTGTGTCATTTCTTTTAATACCATTACCATTTGCGGTATTATATAAATTATAACCGTTTGGCCCTTGTGCATAAAATAAAGCATAGTCACCATCATTCCAAACACTATCATCTTCACCTACAACCTGAATTGAGTTTTCCTGAAGAGCGCTGTATTTTACATCCTGATTATATTCAGGAAGCATAATACCGCCGTTACCATAAATTCTGAAATTCTTAGGATTTACGTTTGCGGGATTGATTCCTATGTCTCTTAGAAACTGTGCGGTAATTTTAAAAATTCCTGATTTATCGACTTTGATTTTATAAAAACCGCCTGATGATAAAGGATTTACAGTGGTTCCTACTTTCAAAGCACTAAAGTTGACCGGTGTTGCAGAAGGCAAGAGTTCAAAAGATGAAAGTCTTTGTACTCTTCCTTTTACATTTTTAAATAATCCGACGTTGATATTAGCATATCTTTCCCCTTCGATATACGTGTAATTGATATCAGCAATGTCGTAATCGGGTAGAAGATCTTTGTTGATATCGAATAAATCTCTATTTGAAACTGCTTCCCAAACGAGATTAGAAACTTTCAGTTGATTTTCACCAATTTTTTGCTTGTTTTGGATAAAAATATTATTTTGGCTGAAAGAAAAACCTTCATTTTTAAAATTTGGAAGATTCTTTTTTGCATCGCCAAAATCTTCGATTTTTGCTCCATCCCATTCTATGGAGATTCTTTGAGCCCAAGTCGTTGATATAAAAGCGAATAGAAAGAATAGAGTCGTTTTTAGTCTCATGTTAGTTTTTGAAATTTCTAAATTACAAAATAAATGAAAATTTTAGAATTAAACAGTGATACAATAAAATTAATTTGTTAACGTTTTCAAAAAAAATCAAATCTTTACTTGATTTATTGAATAATTTATTTTTTCTTTGTACTTTGAATAATATTTATATCGACTATGAAAAAACTAAAGTTGTTTTCATTAATAGCATTAAGTTCTACACTTGCATTAACCAGCTGTGGAGGGTCCGGTACTAGCAAAGGAGGCGGTACTAAAAAATTTGTCAGCAAGACAGGTTGGAAACCAAACGAAAAACAAGGTTGGTTTTTTGCAGGAAAGCAACAAAAGCAGAAGGGTTGGCCAGGAATGGTATATGTTGAAGGTGGAACTTTTACCATGGGATTAGTGAAAGATGATGTAATGCACGATTGGAATAACTCACCTCGCAGAATGCAGGTAAGCTCTTTCTTCATCGGTGAAACAGAAATTACTAACTACGAATACCGCGAATACCTTACATGGTTGAAGTATGTATTCCCACCTAGTGATCCAAGTTTTAAGGAAATCTACAACGGTGCGTTGCCTGATACTTTATTATGGGATAACAAATTATCTAGAAATGATCTTAATGAAACTTATTTCAGAGATCAGAACTATGATTACTATCCGGTAGTAGGTGTTTCTTGGACACAAGCAAACAGATACTGTGAATGGTTGACAGATAGAGCAAATGAGAAAGCTCTAATGCAAGCAGGTATTATTGCAAAAGATTTGTACATCAACGAATCTAATAACCAAGGTGGAACTGCATTCAATATGGATAAATTCAAATCGAATGATCCTGAAATGCAAGGGTACATCAACGAGCAGAGATTGGCACAAAAATCTGGTATGAAAACTACAAACCAAAGATTATTGGCTGCTAACAGATCTCCTAGTTCAGCAATGGTTACCAAGTTCAGACTTCCTACAGAAGTAGAATGGGAGTACGCTGCTCTTGGAATGGAGAAAAATAGAGAATACAACAGCTATACAGAAAAGAAACCAGAAATCGATATGCTTAGAGGTACTAAGGGTAAAGATAGAGGGATGATTTTGGCTAACTTCAAGCAAGGTAGAGGAGATTATTCTGGACCTGCAGGTTGGAAAAATGATGGTGCTGCTCAAACTTCTGATGTAAGACAATTCCCTTCAAATAATATCGGTATCTACGGTATGGTTGGAAACGTGTCTGAATGGACAGCTGATGTTTACAGACCAATCATTGATGAAGATGCAAACGACTTCAATTATTATAGAGGAAACGTGCCTCAGGCTATCGTAAGAAACGGAGACGGAACTTACAAAATGGTAGATGAAGGTACAATTAAATATGATACTTTAGCTGACGGTAGATTGGTTTACAAAAACCTTCCGGGTCAGTTTGAAAGAGAAACAATCGCTGATTACAGAAACTATAGAGATGGTGACAGAATGTCTTCATTAGAATATAGAAATGCTAGTGATTCTGCTTCTTCTTTCAACATGTACAACGCTCCTACATCAAGATTTGTAGTTGATGGAAACGGTAAAGTAATATTACAAAAAGATACTAAAGAGAGAACATCTGCTATGACTAATGATATTAGAGTAGTAAAAGGTGGTTCTTGGCAAGATTCAGCATATTGGTTGGATCCGGGACAAAGAAGATACAAAACCCAGAATTCTGGTTATGGTTGGATCGGTTTCCGTGTAGCTCAAGATGCTAGAGTTAGCGATAAAGCTAGAACAAGAAGATAATATTTCAAAATACTTATAAAAAACCTCTCGAATTTTCGGGAGGTTTTTTTATTTTTGAAGAATCGAATTTCAAATAATTTCATATTAAAAAATTAATTAAAATTCCAAACGACTTTTATTGAAAAGATACATTTTAAAATGAATATAGAACAGTTTTATCCATTATACTTAAAAGCTGAAAAAGTAACGATTGACAGCCGAAAAATCAGTATCAATGATATTTTCTTCGCTTTTTCCGGAGATAATTTCAATGCTGCAAGTTTAGCTGAAAAAGCAATCAATGATGGAGCTTTAGCAGCAATTGTTGAAGATGAAAGTTTTGAAAATACAGAAAAGAATATATTCTTTGTACCATCAACTTTGGAATTTCTTCAGAACTTGGCTGTACATCACAGAAATCAATTACAAATTCCTATTATTGGGCTTACGGGAAGTAATGGTAAAACGACAACGAAAGAGCTGATTCATGCCGTGCTTTCTCAAAAATATAATGTTCAATATACTTTCGGAAATTTAAACAATCACATTGGTGTTCCACTTACCATTTTATCGATAAAGCCAGAGCATGAAATGGCTGTTATAGAAATGGGAGCCAATCATCAGAAAGAGATTGAATTGTTATGTGCCTTAGCTCAACCAAATTTCGGATATATTACCAATTTTGGGAAAGCTCATTTAGAAGGTTTTGGAGGTTTTGAAGGAGTCATTAAAGGGAAATCAGAACTCTATGAATACCTTAAAAATAATCAACAGACTATTTTAATTAATGAAAATGATCAGATTCAGGTTGAAAAAACTTCAGATTATCAAGCTAAAATAACTTTTGGAAAACGAACTTCAGATTATTTTTTCGAAATATTTTCAAATGATCACTTCGTTGGGTTAAATTATCAGGATACGAAAGCTTTGTCGCAACTTACCGGAGATTACAATTTTACTAATCTTTGTGCTGCAGCGAGTTTCGGACTTCATTTCGGACTAGAAATCAATCAGATAAAAGAAGCGATAGAAGCTTATACGCCAACCAATATGCGTTCTCAGGTGGTGAAAAAGAATGATAAAACTTTAGTTTTAGATACTTATAATGCCAACCCGAGTTCGATGACGGCTTCCCTTTATAATTTTATCACTTTTGAAGGGACGAAAACGATTGTTATTGGTGATATGCTTGAGTTGGGTGAAGAAAGTGTTGTAGAGCATATCAACATTCTGAAAACGGCTCACGATTTAGGTTTTAACGAAATTATTACCGTGGGGAAACATTTTAAAGCAGTAAATGATTCATCAAAATCTTTTGAAAATATTGCTGAGTTGATAGAATACCTTAGTTCAAACAAAATTCAGTCAGAAAATGTTTTATTAAAGGCTTCACGAGGAATTTCTTTAGAAAAAGCGATTGACTTTATTTAGTTTTCGTTTCCCAGAATTCTTTAATAATCAATTTGATATTTTTAAATGTGCTTGGAAAGACTTCCGCTTCAATCTGTGAAGTGTTTTTCCAGGCAACTTCTGTGATACCTTCTTCCAATTGTGGTTTTGAGGTATCTTCACCATCGAAGTTCATTTCGAACCAATGCGTGTACTTTAGAACTCTGTCACCATTTCTTTCGATATAAATATGGTAAGTGGTATTGATGAAATCCAGAAGTTCAACATTTTGTAAATTGGTTTCTTCTTCAATTTCACGCACGGCAGATTCTTCACGAGATTCACCTTTTTCCATTTTACCTTTTGGCAGATCCCATTTTCCTAATCTTTTGATGAAAAGGATATCTCCATTCGGTCTGTTGACAATGCCACCAGCAGCTTCAATAATTCTGAAAAGTTTTTTAAATTCTTTCCAAATTTCGTCAATCTGTTCTCCGTAAACATTCAGTTCTTTCACCGAAGTATTTTGAAGAAGGTCAAGCGCTATCTCTAAAGTTGTGAAACTTTCATATTTCAGAGTTTTTTCTAAGGCTTCAGACTGCTTAGAGAGTAATAATTTTTTTTCGTTCACAAAAACTTTATACATTTGTAGGAATTTAAATACAAAAATAAAAAAAATGAATTTAGAAGGACGAAAAATTGTTGTCAATAAATCATCTAAAGAGTTATCTGAGTTGCTAAAAACACCAGAAAATTACAAAGATTTTATGCCAGACGGTCTTCAGAAGTTTGAAAGCAGAGAAGATGGGTTCAAATTCGGACTTCAGGGCATGCCCGAAATCGCTTTAAAGATTGACGAAGTGACCGAAGAAAAGGCAGTTTTAAAATCTGCAAGTTCAAGTTTAGATTTTACATTGCTGGCAACTTTAAAAGCGCTGAATGAAAATCAGACGGAAGTTCAGATGCTTTTTGAAGGAAAATTCAATCCTTTCATCAAAATGATGGTTGAGAAACCGCTTCAGAATTTCATCAATACCTTAACGGATAAGATTGAGGCTTATAAATAAGATTAAAACCTTCAGAAATGAAGGTTTTTTTATGCAATCATTCCAGAGCTATGATCAGAATTGCTCCCAGTTGCAGAAGAGAGAACATTAATCTCCCCACTCATTCTTAAAACTCCCATAAAAGCAAAAATTAAAGCTTCTTTAAAATCGATAATCTCCTTTTCGGGGATAATGATTTCTGAATTGGTTTTTTCTTTAATTTTTTCAATTAAATAAGAATTGTACGTTCCGCCGCCAGTAAATAGAACTTTCTTTAATTGATACTGATTGAGAACTATTGAGATTTGTTCTGCCGCATGTCCTGTAAATGTTGCTAAAATATCTTTTGAATCTAAACCTTCAAATAATGGAAATATATTTTCGTTACACCATTCAATTCCCAATGATTTTGGGTGAGATTGGCTGTAGAAATCTAATGAATTAAGTTTGTTCAGTAATTCCGTATCTATTTTTCCTTGCTTCGCTAAATCTCCGTTTATATCGAAATTCTGATTGAAGTTTTGAGCTAATTTATTTAAAACAATATTAACGGGAGCGATATCAAAAGCGATTCTTTTGTCGTTTAATTTTAATGAAATATTAGAGAAGCCTCCAAGGTTAAGACACGCATTGTATTCTGAAAATAGGAATTCATCACCAATCGGAACTAATGGAGCTCCATTTCCACCCATTAAAACATCCTGAGAGCGAAAATCGTAAACTACGGGTAAACCTGTCTCAATTTTAATTGCCCGTCCGTCACCAATCTGTAAAGTGAATTTCTTCTGAGGCTGATGAAATACGGTATGGCCATGTGATGCGATGAAATCAATGTTTTCAAGATTATATTTTTCGATAAAACTTTTTACAGATTTTCCTAAGTAAAATCCGTATTCAGAATGAAGTTCGAGAAGCTCTTCTGCGGATAAATGGATTGAGTTTCTAAGCTTATTTTCCCATTTTTCAGAGTAGAGAAGGGTTTCGGCTTGTAAGATTTCAAATTCCCAAACAGAATTTTGTTTTTCAAACTTTGCCAGGCAGATATCCAAACCGTCTAAGCTTGTTCCGGACATCAATCCTATTGCTTGAAAAATCATGATTATAGAAATTTATTTTTTAGACTCGGCGATTTTACTCTTGCTGATATCAAGATCACCGGAATTGTTGTAGAATGTGTATTCTGAGAAATCATCTTTTGCGGTCATCCCATTGGCACCTACCAAAACAGAACCGTCTGCAGTGGTTGTGTAAACAGTGTCTTTTGTGTAGATTCTATTCTTTTTTTTGTTCCAAAAAACACTTTGTGTGGCAAATCTCTGTCCGTCACTCGTTAAGATTTTCACATCACCTCTTGCTTCATAAAACTGCTTGTATTCGTAGATTTTGGCATACTTTGCAGTGATATTTCCTGGTTTTTTAGGGTTTTTCTTATCAAAGAACTCTATTTTCATTCCTCGTCTTGCTATGGTATAAGGACTGTCAATTAATTGATATTGCTCGATGATAGGAGCTGTTGCTTTCAATGTCACAAACCCTGAATCTCTCTGAACGATTTTGGCATTATTAATAATCTGAGAAGGGAAATTCTTGCTCAGATTTTCGTTTTGCTTTGTCATGTCCTCTTCGCAAGATGTGAATACAAAAAATATAGCACAACTAAAAAGGTATGCTATATTTTTATATTTATTGAAATTCAATTTCATTTTAGTTATAAAGATTTTTTCTAAACCATCTATCAGCAAAATTGAATCCTACTCTTAGGTTAATAAAATTCTGATTAATCAGATTGTCTTTTACAGTTCCTCTTTTTCCAAGTTCAACCCCAATTTCAAGACCACTCATTCTGGTGATGCTGCTGGTTTTGAATGGAAGCATTACTCCGGCAGAAACCCCAAATTTATTGATGTTGTTTCCGGCAATTTCCAGATTTCCTTTTTCATAGAAAGCACCGTAACGGTAAACTATTCTTGAGAAATAACTTCTGAAGTTATTGTAGTTTGGAAGATACCAACCACCCGCAGAAACTCTGTAAGAATCATTAAAATCAAAAGTATTTCCGAAGTAACTAACTGTTTCTCCTTTTTTATAATCTAACTGCGCAGAAACAAACCATTGATTCTCGCTTCCGTAACCTGCACCCAAAGATGCTTGTAAAGGTAAAAGGTTTTTAGAACTTGTACTTTTAGATTCGATTGTAGTTTGCCCTGCTTTTACATTTCCGTCAGTATAGTAATATGTGCTGTTCAGATATTCTGAAGACATATCGCTAGTATTACCAAAAGTAGCTGTAGCACCTAAAGTCAACTTACGGTCTGTACTTGTATTTAGCTTTTGATAGCTTGTTCCTAAAGTGAAATTTAGGTTTTTGATTTTGTTTTTAGTTTCGTAGCCGTTGATTAGCTCAGCGGTAGAAGTTGTGAATTCATTGGTGTCATATAAACTTCCAAAATACAAGTTGGCACGGGCACCCACTGCAAATTCTGAATTTATTTTATATGAAAGAGCCAGCTGCGCAGTGTTCAAAGTTCCGCTACCTGTGAAACGATTTCCGTAAACCGTTCCGTCTGCCATTGTTTCTGTATGAACGATGTCATAACTTTTTGAACTGTATGGCTGATACAAAAGTCCCATTTTTACTTTCGAAGAAATAGGAAAAGCCAATGAGATATTAGATAAATACGTAGAATGTTTTGTAGACTTTGTATTATTATAATCAGTTTTGAAGTAATTGTTTTCGTTGGTAGCTTCAAGCTTAATGCTTGTTAAATCGAAATTACTGTTATTAGCAGGGTTTCCGAAGTTGAAGTTACTGCTGAAGTCACTTATAAAAGCAGTCGAAATACCTCCCATTGAGGTAGTTTCAATCGTATTATCATATTTTACATCACCAATTCCATAAGTTGCATAAGGTGAATTGCTCAAACTCTGCGCGTTAAGGAAATACCCAACCGAAATGAATGATAGTACAAAAATTTTTTTCATTCTAGATTTTTAAAATAATGCGCAAATATCTTAAATATTAATGAATTGTAAAAATTTACTGAGGTTAAAGTTTGTTAAGGGGTTTTTATGATGAATTGTCAATCGTGAATTGGCTTTGTCATTAATTTTTTATCATTAGTAATAAATTCACAATTCATTTGTGCAGCAAAATTCACATTTCACCAATTTCCTTTTCCATAAAAATCTTTTATCTTTGAAACATGAATTGGGAAAACATCGCCGGACAGGAAAATCTTAAAAAACTTCTTCAGGACAGCATCACCGAAAACAGAGTGAGCCACGCCCAGCTTTTCATCGGGAAAGAAGGTTATGGCACGATGCCGCTGGTTTTGGCGTATGCAAGAGAAATCCTGAAAGGTGAAAATGAACATGCTGCTTCAAAAGTGGAACATCTAAATCACTTAGATCTTCATTTCTGTTTTCCTGTATTTACCGACAACAAAAATTCTTTAAGTAAAAATAAATTTGATCAGTTCAGAGAGATGATTCTTGAGTCGCCTTACGCAAGTTATGATGATTGGACGGCTTTTTTAGATTCTGAAAACAAACAACTTTTTATTTCTGCAGACGAAATTGATGACCAAAACCAGAAGTTTGCTTTAAAAAGTTTCGAAGGCGGAACTAAAATCCTCATCGTTTGGCGTGCTGATAAAATGAATATTGCAGCTTCCAACAAATTTCTTAAATTTCTGGAAGAACCACCTGCAAAAACCATTATTCTATTGACAGCTGAAAATGCCGATGATATTTTGCCAACAATACTTTCCCGTACACAGATTGTCGAAGTTCCCAGAATTGCAGATGAAGATTTAAAAAGTTATCTAAAAAATAAACTGAACTCTTCAGAAGATCAGGCTAAAGCTATTACTCACGAAGCACAAGGGAATTTAAATGAAGCCATAAAGCTTTTAAATTCAGAAATTAAAAATCCTGAGTTCGAAAAACTTTTCGTGCAATGGGTTCGTGATGCATTTATGGTTAAAAAGAAACCGGAATTTCTAAAAAATATAATCATTTGGGCAAGAGAAATTGCCGGATGGAATAGGGAAAAGCAGAAAAACTTTCTCAATTATGCTTCCGAAATTTTCAGATTGGCTCTATTACAAAATTATCAGTCTGAAGAATTAGTTTACAAAAAAATAGATGCCAACGGATTTAATTGGGCAGGTTTTTCTAAATTTATCAGTGGTGCGAATATCATCAGTATTTTAGATGAAATCAACACTGCAGATTTACATTTAACCCGAAACGGAAATCCTAAAATCGTCTGGACAGATTTAGGAATAAAACTCTCAAGATACATTCATAAAAACTCATAGAAATTCAGACTTCGGTCTGAATTTTTTCTTTTAATCTCGCAGATTTTAGATAATTTAATAACTCTGCTCAATCTGCTAGAGCCTATTGTACTATTCTGCAAATTCACAAATTATTTGTTTGATAATCAGAATCTATTTAACTGATATTTAAAATCTAAATTAAAATTCAATCAAACGTTTGATTTTTGTTGAAATTCGATGTACATTTGCACCCGAAAAACATCACATTATGATTTCAAAAGAAGAAAATATATTGTTTGCTGCTGAGAAGCTTTTTGCTGAGCATGGTTTTCAGGGAACTTCTACAAGAGAAATCTCGAAAGCGGCAAATGTAAATATTTCTATGATTTCTTACTATTTCGGCTCAAAAGAAAAGTTGTATGAGAAATTAGTTGAGTATAGAATGAACGAAAGTCAGTTCTTCTCAAAAGATATTTTAGAAAGAACAGACATCAACGAATGGGAAAAAATAGAGAAGATTATAGATCAGTTTTCAGGTAGAATAAGGCATCATAAATGTTTCTACAGGATCATGCAAAGAGAGCAGCTTCACACAGAAAATCCACAGATTGTAGAATTTCTGAAGCAGACAAAACTTAGTTTTATCTCCATGTATTCAAAAATTCTGGAAAGTGGTCTTCAG
This sequence comes from Chryseobacterium aahli, assembly GCF_022699665.1. Classification (GTDB taxonomy): domain Bacteria; phylum Bacteroidota; class Bacteroidia; order Flavobacteriales; family Weeksellaceae; genus Chryseobacterium; species Chryseobacterium aahli. Next base: position 50,079 of record NZ_JALDNB010000014.1, read on the forward strand.
AAAGGAATTTTTACTAAAAATCCACCGATTTATCTTTTGCATTCTACCGTGAGCGGTACCTTATTTTATGCGTCTAATGGAAAAGAGATGTATAAAGAATTTTTGAATAATACAGAAGATGAAGAGATTTTTGAGGAAAAATATTACACGGAACTTAATAAACATATAAAATACATTTTAAAAGACCTTTTAGGTTATGAAGAGAATAAATAACTCAGTTCTTGTACTGTCCCTTTTCGCAGGAATGATGTACACACACGCTCAGGAGAAAAAACAGCTCAGCCTCGATGAAGCCGTACAGCTGGGAATCCAGAACAGTAAAAGTTTAAAAATAGATGCCGCCAAAATAGAAGAAGCAACTGCCGACCTTTTGGCTGCAAAGAACAGACAGCTTCCGGAACTGAGTGTTTCGGCAAGTTATCTTTACCTTCCGATCAAACCTACTATTGACTTAAAAATTCCTGGAGTTTCATCTGCAGGAGGTCCGGAAGTTCATCAGGTCGCATACGGTTCAGCAAATTTAAGTGTGCCGATTTACAGTGGTGGAAGAATTAAATACGGAATTCAGTCTGCAAAATATCTGGTAGAAGCATCAAAATTGAGCACTGAAAATGATAAAGTTGCCATTGCTTATAATGTTGCACAGGCTTATAATAATTTATTTAAAGCCAATCAGTCAATCAAAGTTTTAGAAGAAAACCTTTCTGCTTCTCAAAAAAGAGATGAAACTTTTCTCAAGCTTGAAAATAATGGAGTCATTGCAAGAAACGACCGTTTAAAGGCAAACCTTCAGACTTCAAACCTTGAATTACAATTATTAGAAGCAAAAAACAATTATAACATCGCCAATATCAATATGGATTTGTTACTTGGGCTTCCTGATAATACGGAAATTGAAGTAGACCAAAATTATATTGATGAATCTGATGATGTGAAACCTGTTGATTTTTATTTAAATGAAGCAAGAGAAAACCGTAAGGATTTGCAAGCTTTAGATCAACAAAGAAAAGCGGCAGCACTGGGAACTAAATCTGCAAAGGCAGAAAATCTACCTTCTATTGCTTTCACCAGCGGTTATGTAGCAGCAGATATTCCTAAATTTTTAACGATTTATAATGCGGTTAACGTTGGAGTAGGAGTTTCTTACAATTTATCTAATCTTTGGAAAGAAAATTCAGCTTTAAAGCAATCAAAAGCGAGAGAAATGCAGTTGTCTGCAACGAATGAATTGATGAGTGACAATATTAAATTGGAAGTCAACCGAGAATATCAGAATTCAGATTATTCTAAAAAGAGAATCGCTGTTTTCGAAAAAGCAGCTGTTCAGGCCAATGAAAACTACAGAATCACGAAAAATAAATACGACAACGGTTTGGCAACGATGACCGAACTTTTAGATGCTGATGCAGCACAAATTGCAGCCAACGTTGGAGTAATCAATGCAAAAGCGGATGCAGCCTTAGCTTACAGAAAACTATTACAGACTACAGGAACTTTAACAATCAAATAAAAACAGAACGATATCCAAAATGGAAAATAACAATACTCAAGCAACTGAACCTAAAAAGAAAAAAAGTTTAGTTTTCCCCATTATTTTAGCGGTCATCATCGTCGTAGGCGGAATCTACGGATACAGAACGTATTCTTACGGACAGATCCACGAAGAGACCGATGACGCTCAAATTGCTTCTAATATGAATCCTGTAATTTCTAAAATTTCAGGGTATGTGGCAGAAGTGAAAGTAAAAGACAACCAGTTTGTGAAAAAAGGTGATACTTTGGTGATTTTAGATAATAAAGATCAGAAAATGGCTTTGGAACAAGCTCAGGCAGCTTTATCAACAGCTAAAAGCAATATTTCATCTGCTCAGTCTTCTACCAACGCTACTTCAAAAAACATCAGCAGTTCGCAAGCTGCAGTAGCAACGGCAAATGCACAAATTGAAGCAGCAAAAGTGAACGTTTGGAAAACTTCTCAGGATTTAAAAAGATATTCAGTTTTAGTAAAAGATCACTCGATTACAGAACAGCAATATGAGCAAGCTTTGGCTGCGAAACAGTCTGCAGATAAGCAATTACAAGTTTTAGTAGATACAAGAAATCAGATTGCACAACAAACAGGAATTGCATCTTCACAAACTGAAGCAAGTTCGCAGCAGATTTCAGTTGCCGGTTCGGTAGCGAAACAGAGAGAAGTGGATGTAGAAAGTGCAAGATTAAATCTTTCTTACACCATAATCACAGCACCGGAAGATGGTTTTGTAGGAAAAATTCCTATTCAGGCAGGACAGTTTTTGCAGGCAGGTTCTCAGTTATTCAGTTTAGTTAAAAACGATCAGAAATGGGTAATTGCCAACTTCAAAGAAACTCAGGTCGCTAAAATGGTGGAAGGACAGAAAGTGAAAATCGAGATCGATGCTTTTCCAGATACAGATTTTGAAGGTGTTGTAAGTTCATTCTCTCCTGCGACAGGATCTACATTCTCAATTTTGCCTCCAGATAACGCAAGTGGAAACTTTGTGAAAGTTGTGCAGAGACTTCCAATAAAAATCGATTTCGTAAAATTGGATCCAAATATTGCCAAAAGATTGAGAACAGGAATGAATGTGAAAGCAGAAGTTTCTTTGAAATAATATTGAAATAAGTGGATTGTCAATTTTGCTGAAGAAGTCAATTATGAATGCTGAAGAATTAAATGCAGGAGTTTTGATGAGGATTTTTTGGAAAAGATTGATGACAGATTGGAAATGATGGAGTACAGATTGATAACGATGTTGATTGATGATTGGCGATTCACTTTTTATAATTCTTAAAGATGAGGAACAATGATGTTGGGTTTCAGAGGAATTTTTTCTTACCCTAAATCTCAACCTCAACCTTCTTTAAATACACAAATAAATTAATGCAAGATTCATTAGTAGAATATGGAGCCCGAAGAGTGATCATCACGATCACAGCGATTCTTTGTGCTTTGCTTGAAATTGTGGATTCCACGATTGTGAACGTTGCCCTCAACGAAATGAAGGGGAACATGGGAGCCACGCTTTCTGAAGTGGGCTGGGTGATTACAGCATATGCAATCGGTAACGTAATTGTAGTGCCAATGACGAGTTGGCTTTCTCAGCAGTTCGGGAGAAGAAACTACTTTGCAGCCTCTATTATCATCTTTACCGTTTTCTCATTTTTATGTGGAAATGCCGATAATATCTGGGAACTTGTGTTTTTCAGACTCTGTCAGGGAATTGGAGGTGGAGCATTGCTGGTAACCTCACAAACCATTATCACGGAATCTTATCCGGCCGAAAAGAGAAGTATGGCTCAGGCTATTTATGGTTTGGGAGTCATTATTGGGCCAACATTAGGCCCGCCATTGGGAGGTTATATAGTGGATAATTACAGTTGGCCATATATTTTTTATATCAATATTCCGATTGGGATTGCTGCAACGATGATGACTTTACAGTTTGTAAAAAGTCCGAAATTCTCTGAAAAACGTAAAGCTTCAGACGTTGACTGGCTGGGAATTATGTTGTTGGCACTAACAGTAGGTTCTTTACAGTTTATCTTGGAAAGAGGTCACGAAGAAGACTGGTTTGAAAGTGGAATGATTGTTACCTTTACTACAACTGCTGTTTTAGGTTTTATCTGTTTCCTTTGGCGTGAACTGACATTTAAATATCCAATCGTAGAACTTCGGGTTTTAAAAAATGGAAATTTAAGAATCGGAACGGTGATGTCTTTCGTATTAGGATTTGGTTTATATGGATCGACGTTTATTGTTCCATTGTATACTCAGAGTATTTTAGGTTGGACGGCACTTCAGTCAGGAGCATTAATGATTCCGGCAGCTTTAACGACTGCTTTTATGATGCCGATTATCGGAAGATTGCTTTCTAAAGGAGCAAAACAGCAGATTTTGGTTTCATTAGGATTATTCATTTTCTTCGTTTACAGTTTCTGGGGTTACAAAATATTAACGCCTGACACGAGCAAAGAAGCCTTTTTCTGGATGCTGATTGTAAGAGGAATGGGATTAGGTTTATTGTTTATTCCAATTACTTCACTTTCATTGAGTACATTGAAAGGACAGGAGATTGGTCAGGGAGCTGCCTTTACAGGAATGATGAGACAGTTGGGTGGTTCTTTCGGGATTGCTGCCATTACCACATTTATTGCCAACGCAAGTCAGAAATACAGGGTGAATTTAATTTCCCATCTGGATGGTGATAGTTTAGATGTTCAGCAAAGATTAGCAGGTTTAAAAGCCAACTTCATTGCGAAAGGAATGACGCCTGATAATGCAATGAACGCTGCTTATAAAGTTTTAGATATGACCGTTACCAAACAGGCAACCGTGCTTTCTTATATGGATGTGTTTCTATATTTGGGAATAGCCTTCTTGGTTTGTATTCCGTTTATCTTGTTTATCAGGGAGCGGAAAAGCAAAGAAAAGATTGATTTAAGTGAAGCAATGCACTAAAATATAAACCTCTGAAAATTTCAGAGGTTTTTTGTTTTCTCTACATCTCCCAGACTTGCTTTATGCATCGTTCCCCATTTATCCAATTCTTGAATCACTGGTTTTAGTTGATACCCAATTTCAGTCAGCTCATATTCCACTCTTGGCGGAACTTCAGCAAAGACGGTTCTTGTGATAATTTTGTCTTCTTCCAGTCTTCGAAGTTGAAGGGTGAGCATTCTTTCTGTAATATTTCCCAAACTTTTTCTTAATTCTCCGAATCTCAGTTTTCCGTTAATTAAATAACTACAGATTGCGAGAGACCATTGTCCGCCAATTAATTTGGACGCATACAATTCCGGACAGTCGTCTATGAGTGCTTTTTTATTAGCAAAGTTGGTTGAGGTTTCTTTTATTTTAGTCATTACTTACATTTTTTATAGTACCATACAATTGGTGGCTAATATCGGAAATGTAAGTTACACCTATTATTTTTGTAAAAGAAATTTTAAAATATGAAAACATTAGTAATAGTTACACATCCTAAAATGGAAGAATCTTTAATTAACAAAAGATGGGTGGAAGAATTGAATAAATTTCCCGAAAAGTATGTTGTTCATGATCTGTACAAAACTTATCCGGATGAAATATTAGATATAAAAAAAGAACAGGAATTAATAGAAGCTTACGATAAAATTGTTTTTCAGTTTCCTTTTTATTGGTTTAGCAGTCCGTCTTTGTTAAAAAAATGGTTTGATGAAGTTCTTTTGCACGGTTGGGCTTATGGAAGCAAAAGCGGATATAAAGTTGGGGGGAAAAAGATCGCTCTGGCAATATCGGCAGGGGTAGATGATGAAGACTTTAGTGCTTATGGAAGATATAGACACACCATCATTGAATTTACAAGACCTTTTGAGCTCAGTTTTGAATATGTAAAAGCAGATTATCAAAAACCATTTGTTTATTACGGAATGGAGCATAATACCTCTCCAGAATGGATTGAAAGAAGTGTTCCTCTGTACTTGGATTTTCTTGAAAAACTGTAAATTATTAACCTCTGAAAATTTTCAGAGGTTTTTTGTTGGATTAAAGAAATTATAAATAGTGTTTTAGGTAATTATAATTCGTTAAAAAATTAATTATAATTTTCAAACAATTCTCTGTAAAATTCAATCTCATTCTTATAATAATCCGCAGTCATTTGCTCCAAAGCAGGGAATTCTTTCATTGCAACAAACTCATTTTTCGTTTTTGTAATCAAACAAAATGAATTTTGGGATTTCCTTTGAAAAACCACACTATTGTTTGTTTTTAAAGTTTGTTGATACTCTGCATTATAGAAGAATCTGAAATTTTCATCCCTTAAGTAGTTGAATATTTTATCTGCTTCTATGATAGCAATCGTACCGTTGTTTTTTACTGAAGATAACTTTTTCCAGATTGCATCGACATCCAGATTCATACTAAATACAGTGTAATACCGAATATTGCCTTGGTCAGCGGGCGAAAATGATTTTAAATTTTGCTCAGAAGTAAATGCTTTTTTCACCTCAGAATTTAGTTTGTTGAAAAAGTCTCTTTCTAAAATTGAAAGCTGTTTCTCGTAGGAATTCCAGCCTTTATCTTGATTTGTAATAGGTTTAAAAATGTTTTTTGCCATTCGAATCTGATGAAGCAACTGATTCGTTATTTCATCAGGTTTTGCTTCCGGACGTTTATTTTGAAAAGGTGTGTCGCTTAAATAAACCAAATACTCAGATGTTTTGGGAAGATATTCAAAATAGAACGCTTTCAATTTACCATAATCACTGAAAATGGCACTGTTTTCATCCTGATAGAAAACTTCGTCTACAGACTTTAGAAAATCTGCAGTAGTTAGTTTAATTTTATTGTTACTTTTTACGATTAAAAAATCGCCTTCCTCAGACGAAGAAGATGAAAGATAAGGAATGAAATTGGAAACAGAAAAACGTTTAAAACCTTCATCATTGCTGTCAATTGCAAAATCGTCGGTCACTTTCCATTGAAATTTGTAATAGCTATTTTGGGTGTTTTGAGATGGAATATATGTAATTCTGTTATTAAAAGGTAGATTAAATGTGTAGCCATTCTCCACATTAGAATATCGAATAGTGGGGATTTGAAAAATCTCTTTTGCTTTTATAGAATCGGTCTTCGTTACTTCCAATGATGTTTTTTCGATTTCAGCCGAAGAATTTTGGATGGATTCGTTGGTCTGTTTTTTTCCTTCACAGCTTGTGCATAATGTGAGGAAGGCAATTATTATGATGTTTTTCATTGATATTTTTTCAAAATTTATATAGGTTCTTTAGTCTCTTTAACAAGGAAACCACCAATGCATAAAATATAATTTTCCGTTTTTGAGAAATATATTGAGGTGACCATCAGAAACATTGTTTTCATCTTCTCTCAACTGAATGACCTGTAAATTACCTTCACCGTAAACATCCATTGTTCCAATATTTTTGACTGCGTTTGGAAATATTTTCTGAAGCTCACTAACGGTAGTTAAAGCACTTAATTTTTTTCCTTTGAACAGGATAAAATTGTTTTTAACAAATCGAAATTCATCCACGGCTACTTTTTCTTTAAAATTTTCAAATCGCGAACCGTCTTTGTAAAAATATTTATTGTCATTCATACTGCCGGTTTGCGTTTCTGTATCAAAGATAAACGTGCAAGGTTCTTCTTCAGCCAATAACTTAGTGCTGTCGACCTTTCCGAAAGTCTTTTCAAATTCTTTAACCGTAAAATACCTCGGGAGTTTCCCATTGAACAATATATCTTTTTCCGACATCACTTCATTTAAAGAGTCTTTTGATCCTATTTTCCTTTTCAGAATTGCCTTTGTTTTCATTCTGAATTTCCTGAGCTATTTTAACTTCCTGAAGATTTGGCCGCCTTCCACTTTCAAAACCTGTTACACCACCTATAAAAAGCAACAGAACAGCAAGTACAATAAGCACTCTCTTGAAAAGGGTAAGTTTTGGAATCTTAGATACAAGAAATATCGTAATAATCAATAGAACTATAAGTATAGCGGTAATCCCCATATTATGATTTAAATAAATTGTTTAAGATATTATAATTAATTAAACAAATGAAAAAGTACAAATTATTATTCATAGAAGTTAGAAAAACTAATACAGATGTCTAAATTGTAATTAATAAGATATAAAATCAAGTTTTTATTAAATATTGATGATTTCGTCGAATCTTGAAAAGTTCAGAAATCTTTTTGTATAATTAAGCTACAAAAAATGTTGAATATTTTTACTGAAACCAACGTTTTAATAACCCACTGAAGTTTAGCCCTGATGGAAGCGGCATCCTTTTTTGTCATTGCGACTGACTAAAAGTTCAACAGATTGCTTCACTTTGCCCGCAATGACAAAAAAGATATAGCGGACAGCAGGTTCCCGGCTCTTAAAAAAGCAAAATAGTGTTTTGGTTGTTGAAATTTTGACTTTTTCAATATTGAATTCGAGACTTTGAACTTTGAATATTTTGCATTTTTTAGCCTGCTAAATTTCCGTAATTTTGCAAAATGAATCATGACACTATCTGCGCACTTGCCACTGCCAACGGAATCGGAGCTATCGGAATTATCAGAATTTCCGGGGATGATGCTATTTCGGTTTCAGCAAAAATTTTTGAAGGTAAAAATCTTGAACAAGCTCAGTCGCACACTGTTCATTACGGTTTTATCAAAGATGGTGATGAGGTAATAGATGAGGTAATGGTTTCTGTTTTTAAAGCTCCGAAAACATTTACAGCAGAAGATTCTGTGGAAATTTCCTTTCACGGATCAACCCATATTGCTAAGAAAATTCTTGAAGTTTTGATTAAAAACGGAGCAAGAATGGCAAAAGCTGGTGAATTTACGATGCGTGCCTTCATGAATGGCAGAATTGACCTAAGTCAGGCAGAATCTATTGCTGATTTGATTGCTTCTGAAAATGAAGCTTCGAGAAAAGTAGCTTTGAATCAACTGAAAGGGGGAATTACCAATGAAATTTCATTCTTAAGAACAGACTTACTAAATTTTGTTTCATTAATTGAGTTGGAATTAGATTTTGCAGAGGAGGACGTTGAATTTGCAGACAGAACTGCTCTGAATCAATTACTCGATAAAATTGAAGCTAAACTAAGCTCTCTAATTGAAAGTTTCCAATACGGGAACGCCATCAAAAACGGAACTGCGGTTGCCATTATCGGTAAGCCAAATGCCGGAAAATCTACTTTACTAAATGCTTTACTGAAAGAGGAAAGGGCGATTGTAAGCAATATTGCGGGTACAACGCGAGATACAATTGAAGAAATTCTTCATATTAAAGGTCATGCGTTCCGTTTGATTGATACTGCCGGTTTACGTGAAACAGTTGATGAAATTGAAGCGATTGGTGTGAAAAAAGCGAAAGAAAAGGTGCAGAATGCCAATATTCTGATATACCTCGCAGATGCTGCCACAGAAAATTTTTCTGAAGATATTGAGATGATTAAATCTTTGCAAAGAGATGATTTGAAATTGATTATCTGCGCCACAAAAATTGATGAAGTTTTACCTAATCAATATGAATTGGTTGAAAGTATTTTCAGAGCTGAAATTTCACAAGATTTTGATTTTATTACGATCTCAGCAGTAGAAAATCAAAATATCCAAGATTTGAAAGACGAATTATCTTCCTACGTTGAACAATTACAATCTGAAGAAGGTAATGTTGTGATTACCAATCAGCGTCACTATGAGGCTTTAGGAAAATCATTGGAAGCAGTTGATAAAGTAAAGGATGCAATTACAACTCAAATTTCTACTGAGCTTTTGGCTTATGAACTGAGAAACGCTTTAGAACATCTTGGCGAAATTTCAGGTGAAGTAACTAATGATGAGGTGTTGGGGAATATTTTTTCTAAGTTTTGTATAGGGAAGTAGTCTATCTATTTAAACTATAATAAATACACTTTTATATTACCTTCATTCAAAAAAAAGATAACTTAGAATGAGAATTTTAAATAATGAAAATTAGATAGAAAAGAACAGATTTACAGAAAACCCAAAAGTAAAATACTCTGAGTTAATCTTTATTTAACTGCATTTATTATTTGTTTTGCTACTTCTTTTGCGCCATTATAAGACCAATGTGTGTCATCATAATAATAAAAATCCACATTTTTGGTATTCTTATTATATTCTTTAATTGTTTGTATTGGATTGACGTAAATATAATTTTTTGGAAGTTTTTCTAACTTTTCTAAAATAATGGGTTTCTCAAAATGATTTTTGTTTATTATATTATCGTAATAAGCGTTTAACTTATCTGGCGCGGGTAAAAATATTAACTTTACATTTTGCTTTTTTAGTTCTGCATCAATTTTATTTAATAAATCGTTTAGTTTTGTTGCTATTTCGGGTTTATTATTTTCGGATGAAGAAGAAACATCATCCTGATAGAGTAAAATTTCTTTTTTGTTAATAGAAAATAACTCTTTGTTTGTATCTAGGCGGCATACTTTATCAATCTTTTCTTTATTTAGAATATAGCTTATTGTATGATAAGGAAATGTGAAAATAGTCTTATTTGGAAATTCTGTATCTGTTAATCGTAAATGATGATCGACTCTATTATCTTCTATTACTTCAGTTTTTGTATATTTTATATTCTTGTTAAAGTTATTCACTCTATCAAAAAGATATCTTTCGACACTTTCTAGAATTACATATTTTACATTGTTATTTTTAAAGAAATTGGTTTCGGCTAATGCTGATAAAGATTCAAAAGGATTAATATTTATGACTAATTCAGAATTTAGATTAGAGACTTTTTCATTACTTAAGTATCCTAAATAGTTTTTATATCCATTGTCATCATTTGTAAAAGAATCTCCAATCAAAAAATAATCGATTTTTTGATTTTTTACATTAATATCATCAATTATATTGAAATATTTTTTGCCGGCAATTTCATTTACCAATCCAGATCTATAATTAGGAAAGAAGTCGTATACTTCGGCCATACGCATTAAATCACCTTTATCTGTGGTGTACATTATCAACGTAAAGCTTTGTAATATTATGAAAGGAGACAAAAAAACTAATGTCTTTTTTATAAAATTTTTCATGTGACTTTAGATTAGAATTGGAAATAAATAAATTGTTGTTTATCGGTACCAAACCAAAATATTAAAATAATCAATAGATAGTAAAACGTATATCGTATCCATTTTTTTTGCAAAAATAATTTGTCTATTGCAAAATCATTTTCTCTTCCAAACCACTCAACAATCATAAAGAATATAATGAGTATCAAAATGTTACCTTTTATCAATCTGGGATTTGTAAAAAAGTTTTCAGAAAAAATACCTGCAATGTAGCTTAAAGCATGGTGGATATCCTTAGCCCTAAAGAAAATCCATACAAAAGTAGTTAATATAAAAGTTAAGAAAACACTTAAGGCATCTCTCAATGTAGGCCATATCTTACCTTTTGCGACAATGTCTAAATGATTTCTGTTGGTACCTAATATCACAGAAGGCATCATCAGTAAGGCGTTTAAAGCACCCCAGACAATAAATGTCCAATTGGCACCGTGCCAAAAACCGCTTACTATAAATATGATGAAGGTATTCCTGACTTTCATTAATGTACCGCCTTTACTTCCGCCAAGAGGAATGTACAGATAATCTCTAAACCAAGAGGATAATGAGATATGCCAACGTCTCCAGAATTCTGAAATATTTCTTGAAAAATAAGGGTAATTAAAGTTTTTTAGTAACTCAATTCCAAACAATTTAGAAGTACCCGTTGCTATATCCGAATATCCGGAGAAATCTCCATAAATTTGAAATGCAAAGAGAATGGCTCCTAAAAATAAGGTACTTCCATTATAATCTGCTGAATTATCAAAAATCTGATTAACATATGTTGCACAGTTATCTGCAATAACTACTTTTTTAAAGAATCCCCAAAGTATTTGTTTTAAACCGTCAACAGATTGTGCTCTACTAAATATTCTAGGTTTCTTTATTTGTGGCAATAGATGCGTTGCTCTTTCAATAGGACCAGCAACTAATAAAGGGAAATAGCTGACAAATAGGGCATATTGAACGAAATTTTTCTCCGAAGGAATACGCCTTTTATAAATGTCGATAACATAAGACAAACCATGAAAGGTGTAAAATGAAATTCCGACAGGCAAAATAACTTGTAATGAAGTAAGATTGGCCTGTATTCCTACTGTATTTAATAGGTGTACAAAATTGTCAATGAAGAAATTATAGTATTTAAATACTCCTAAGAATCCCAGATTGATGCCTATACAAACAAAAAGCCATATTTTCCTTTTTAAAGGATTTTTTTCTTTATCAATCTGTATTCCACTAAAATAATCTAAAAATGTTGAAAACATTAATAAAAATACAAATCGCCAATCCCAACAAGAGTAGAAAAAATAACTAGCTAATAAAAGTAATACGTTTTGGGTACTTAATTTTTTATTTGTTATTAGCCAATATAAAGCATATACAATTGGTAAAAAGGCAACAAATTCAATGGAATTAAAAAGCATATTTATAAATAATTTCTTTTGTGTTATATTTTTATAATATTCATCTTAAAAAATGTTGTGCAAACTGTATAAAATCAACGCAATTTTTTTATTAAATACATAGAGATGAACAAGGTTATAAAGGGATTTTACATCACAAATTCATTCTAAAGTATCACGATTCTTCAATAATAATATAACCAATAATATAGTATATTTAATACCACTGCAAAAATAATTAAAATAATAATAAAAAAGGATATTATAATATTTTGGAATCTTTCTCGAAAATAGAATCATTTAACAAATCAAAAGCAACCGATATTCACCATCATTTTCCATAGGTGCCCGATGAATACATGGTAAAACTTGCTGCTCAGGATGATCAACCGATAATCTCCACAGATGACCAAACCTAAATTTATTGACTGAGCATCAGGTCTGGGTTGATAATGCAAATCAAAATAGTTTTCTTTCAAAAAGCCTTCAAATTCTGCATCCGGACCATCATGTAATTCTTTAAGCTTTTTCCGAATTTCAGGAATCAGGATTTTTTTGTGTAGCCTGATCATTGGGTGAAATATCACTGGAATTTACAATATAATAGTATTATTTGTTTCTTTGTCCGAAACTCAGAAGAAACTATTTTATAATTCCCGTAAAAGACAATTGCAAAAGAATCTAATAGAGATATAATAAGTAGATTACTTAAAACATTTTAATAGAAGATTTGAGCGATAATTGTTAGAATTGTAAATTATTTTCGTCCTAAAAAATAGAATAAAATTGAGGTGTACAGGCGAAATGTATCAATTATCACAGGTGTAATCGGGAATTATTATTTAATTGATTTTAAGAATATTATAAGGTTTGAGGTGTACGAAAGTAGTACAGATGCTATTTTTATTTTAGCTATAAAATCGATAAAACCCTTTATTTATCGGTGTTTGCTAAGACGATATTGGTGCGGAAAAGTAGAAAAAAAAGATGTTGCAACATCTTAATCATGTGCCACTTTTGTACACCTTAAGCTACGTAAACCACCATTAATAAACACTTATTTAGATATGTATCGGGGAAATAACCATAGCAAATCATTTCAAACAACGCATCCTATTTTTTCTAATCTTTTTTCAAGAGATCATGATATTCTTGGAAGAAGAGAAAATAGCTTTTAATTTTAATATCACATTATTGAGAATTAATATTATATTTGTGGACTTAATTTTATTTATTTCCTTTAATATAGTCTTATGAATATCATTACTAATACTTTTTCAGTTTTAAAAAAGTCATCTGCGGTTGCTGTTTTTACTGTAGCAGCTTTCAGTAGCAATCTCTCAGCACAGAAAAAAATAGATACTTATTTCGACCATCTGTTCATACAGAAAAAGATGATGGGCAGTGTTGCAGTTTCATATAAGGACAGTATTATTTATGCAAAAGCCATAGGGTATGCGGATGCAGACTCAAAATTGCTAAATAATAACAATACAAAATTTCGTATTGCTTCTTTAACAAAAACCTTTACCGGTGCACTCATATTAAAAGCTGTGGAGGAAAAGAAACTAACGCTTGGCGACAAGCTTTCTGCATATTATCCTGAGGTTAAAAATGCTGATAAGATAACAATAAAGCACTTGCTTAACCAACGTTCAGGAATAATCAATTTTACAGAGATTGAAGGCGAAAATACTTGGGAAAAAACATTGCATTCTCAAAAAGACTTTATTGATTTCTTTGTTAATGAGAAAAGTAATTTTGAGCCAGGTTCTAAGTTTGAATATAGCAATACCAACTATGCGTTGCTTGGTTTCATCCTTGAAAAACTATATCAAAAACCTTTTGCAGAGATTCTTGATGAAAAAATTTGCAAACCGCTTCATCTAAAAAATACCTACTATTCGTTTGAAACCGACAGCAAACAGAATGAAGCGCTCTCTTACAATATTCAGGATAAGTTTTTGAGAAATGCAGCTGTAAATTTCTCCAACCATCCGGCTAGTGGCGGAATTTCTTCTACACCGAGTGACGTTAATAAATTTCTTTTTGCCTTATTTAACAATAAATTGATTTCTGCTGAAAGCCTGAAAATGATGCTTCCTAAGACTACAGAAGAATATGGAATGGGTATCATGAAACTTGCATTAGGTAAAAATGAAGTTTATGAACATGGAGGCAGAGTAGAAAATTACTATTCAGATTACTGGTATTTCCCTAAAGAAAATTTAGGAATTGTGGTGCTTACTAATGCAGTAAATATTGATCTTGAACAGATCTTGATTACCCTTACGGAGTTTGCCTACAATAACGAACCGGAGTTACCTGATTTTAATAAAATAGAAGAGCTTTCTGATAAAGAATTTGCTGCGATTAGAGGAACATACTTTACAAAAGATAAAAAAGAATCGGTAACGATTTCTTCAAACGGTAACAGTTTAATCTTTCAGGGTTCAGAATCAGGACAGGATTATATTCCACTTAAATTTACAACGAAAAACACATTTGAATACCAGGGTATTAAGGTAGTGTTTGATCCACAAAAACATCAATTTCAAATATTTCAGGATAATAAGATAGAAGTATATACTCAAAATATATAATGTAAAGAAATATAGAATTTTAAGGCACAAACAATAGTATACATTTTTCAATTATCAATCCTCAATGATTTTATTTTAAACGAATCTTTGAGGATTTTTTTAATTTATCTAAAGAGAAATACTTCACATTAATTAAGCTTAAATCAATTAAAGTTTGAGTTGAATTTAAGCTAGAAAAAATCATTTAACAAATCAAAAGCAACCGATATTCAGCATCATTTTCCATAGGTGCACGATGAATACATGGTAAAACTTGCTGTTCAGGATGATCAACTGATAATCTCCACAGATGACCCAAACCTAAATTTGTTGGCTGAGCATCAGGTCTGGGTTGATAATGCAAATCAAAATAGTTTTCTTTCAAAAAGGCTTCAAATTCTGCATCCGAACCATCATGTAATTTTTTAAGCTTTTTCCGAATTTCAGGAATCAGGATTTTTTGTGTAGCCTGATCATTGGGTAAAATATCACTTGAAGCTCCATGATAAGTGCATAAAAAAGTGCTGGTGCCAATAGGAGAACGATCTACATGAAAAGAATAAACGTCTGTCGGAATGAAATCAAACTCATCATCTCGCTCATAATTTTTCAATAAATTGAGTGAAGGTAATGCTCCAAAATCTGTTAGTAATTGTAAATCATTTAGAATAATTTCTCTTGCAATACAACCATTTTCTGTCAATTGTAATGCTAAAAGATCTTCAGGGTAAACTTCTGTAATATTGTCTTTTAGTTGAAGCTTAGAAACAATTTCTTTAAAATCCCCGACTAAATTTCTTTCCCAACAAATCGCATTCACAATCCCTTGAAAATTAGTATTTACAAGCTCAGAAAAAGTAGAAACTACTCCGATTTGATTGTTGTCAAAAAATGTATTATCCATGTAGAAATGTAGAGCTGTAAAAAAAACTTTAGAATCTTAAAATTTGATAGATATCATTTTTCTGAATTTAAAATAATAATATCCCCAAACCAGCCAATTAACCCAAGGGATAATAATTAAAAACTCTTCGCCTGAAAATTCGGAAAGACTTCCGATGATAAGAATCAGATACAAAAAATGAATGCCGAAGAATGCAAGAAATGATAAATATTTATTTTCTCTGATGGGTTTAAATAGATTTAAAAAGGCGGGTAAATTAGCTAAAATTATGAGAATTTGAATTTCCCATCGCAATGCCATATTGCAATCCTCCAAAACAATTCATTTTAGGTGTGCCGTCTTCATAATGATCTGGGGTCTGCATATCTATGAAGATCAAAAATCCAATCATGAAAATTGTTCCGGCTAAAAAACTAGCAAGAATACCTGAACCTATAATTTTAGCAATTGGTTTTTTCATTTTAAGATTTTAAATATACTTTAATTTTCTCTTTTTAATAATCTAAAAAACACTAATCTTATCATTAAATTGATATTGAGTCTCAAAATGTATTAGTTTGTAAAGATTTGCATCAAATTTGCAATTCAAAATTCTCATTATTTCAATTAAAATTCAGCAAAAACATGGAAAGTAACAGTGATAGCGCTCAAAGTAGTTTCTCAAAATTTTTCAATGATAAAAAGACGAAACTCTTTTTGTGTTTTACTCTGTTTTTTATCATTGTATTTCTCCTTTTAAGCTTTTATGTTGTCGATTCTTCTCCAAAATCTTGGGATCTTTTGGTTTCTCAGGAACTTCAGGAAGATCAGAGTGAGATTTTGGATGTCATGATGAAAGGCTTTAGCTGGCTCGGAACGGTTTACGTAGCAGCAGCAATAGTGCCAGCGTTTGCGTTGATATTCTTACTGTTTAGTTATAAAAAAGAAGCACTTTTTACATTTTCTTGCTTATTATCTGGTGGTGTAAGTTATGTTTTAAAAATATTGATAGATCGTCCGAGACCAACTACAGATTTTGTGAGAATTGTAGAAGAAACGCATCATCAGAGCTTTCCCAGTGGCCATGTTTTGTTTTATACAGCCTTTTTTGGAACTCTGATTGTGATTGCTTTATACTCTAATATTTTGAAATTATCCTTAAAAATTATAATTAGCTTGGTTTGTCTGGCAATGATTGTTTTGGGAGCGGTTTCTAGGATATACTTGGGAGCACATTGGTTTACAGATGTGATTGGCGGCTTTATTGTTGGAGTTTTGTTCGTGATGGTCACGGGAAGTATTTATCTCAGAAGTAAGAAGAGGAGTGTGCTGGCATAAAAAAAATTCATTACCAAAAGTTTTGATAATGAATAATTTATTTTAATTAAAAGAGTTGAAATTAAACTCTGTAAGTAAATGCATTAATGTTCATCCCTGCACCAACAGATGCGAAAAGAATAATATCTCCTTCAGTGAAGGAATGCTCATCCATTTCACCTTTCATAATCAGATCATACAATGTCGGGATTGTTGCCACACTACTGTTTCCAAACTTGTGAATAGACATCGGCATAATATCTGAAGGCACTTCCAAATCATACAGACTGTAGAACCTTTCAATAATTGCTTCATCCATTTTTTCGTTTGCCTGATGAATTAGGATCTTTTTTAAATCTTTTATGTCAATTCCTGCCTTTTCAAGACAAGATTTCATGGCTAAAGGAACTTTCGTTAAAGCAAATTCATAGATCTTTCTGCCTTTCATCTTTATATATCGGATGTCAGACTCGTCATCCTGCTTATAAGAAGTTCCGAAAAACAAAAAATTAGCTTCGTCATAAGAATAAGTAGCACTTTCATGAGAAAGGATTCCGTTATTTTCATCTGTAGCTTCTACAATAACGGCACCTGCACCGTCAGCATAGATCATAGAATCACGATCGTAAGGATCGGTAACTCTGGATAAAGTTTCTGCACCAATAACCAGGCAACGCTTTGCAATACCTGCTTTTACAAATGAGCTTGCGTGAATCATCGCTTCGTTCCAACCCGGACAGCCAAACAACAAGTCATAAGCAACACAACTTGGGTTTTTTATGCGTAATTTATTTTTCACACGGGTTGCAATACTAGGAACCGTGTCAGACTGAATTTTACCTTTCTGAATGTCTCCGTAATTGTGTGCTACAATGATATAATCAATCGTTTCTCTGTCAATACCTGCATCTTCGATTGCTTTTTCGGCTGCGAAATAAGCCAAATCTGATGTTACATGCTGAGAATCGGCATATCTGCGCTCTTCAATCCCGGTAATATCTTTAAATTTTCCAATAATAGACTCAGGAAATTTGATTGCCAAACCATCTTCATTCAAAAATACGTGATCGGTAAAATCGGCATTTTTCATCACGTTTTCAGGAGTATAGCTGCCGGAACCTTTAATTCTTATATTCATCATAAATATCTTTGTAGTAATATACCGCTGTACATATTTATTTTACGGATTATTAATCAAAATTAGGATAAATCCATGTCTTATTCCTAATTTAAGAGGATTATTATAAAAATATTTTAAATTCTTCACATAGTAAATTTAAAATGTATTGATTTTCAGTCATTTAATTTTACTCGAATATGGTGTCCTCAAAGCACGTCGCTTGGATTACAGATCATTTATCTTAAGTTAAAATTCATGGTTTAAGATTTGTACTTTTGCATTCAGAATTGAAAGTTCAGAAGATTGGAAACAGCGAATTCTTTAATAATTGTAATTATAATGATTATATTGTAAAATGAGTAAAATTAATGTTTTTTGGTTCCGGAGAGATTTAAGACTTGAAGATAATGCCGCATTATTTCATGCTTTACAATCTGATTTGAAAGTTTTGCCAATCTTTATTTTTGATAAAGAAATTCTCGATCAATTGAGCGATAAATCAGACAGAAGGGTAGATTATATTCATCAGGCATTGACGGAAATTAATAATGAATTTAAAGATTATAAAACCACTCTAAAAACTTTTTACGGCAACCCTTTAGATGTTTTTAAACAGCTTGCTGAAGATTTTGAGATTAATGCGGTTTTCTGCAACAGAGATTATGAGCCTCAGGCTATAAAAAGAGATATTGAAGTAGCCGATTTTTTAAATAAAAATAATATTCAGTTCTCTGATTTTAAAGATCAGATTATTTTTGAGAAAAATGATGTTCTTAAAAGTGATAATACACCTTACACGGTTTTCACCCCCTATTCAAAAAAATGGAAAGAAAATTTCAACGATATTAAAATTGAGAAATACGATGGCGATTTTAAAAATTTTCTTCCAATAAGTCATGAAAATATAATCAGTTTAAAAGAAATAGGATTTGAAAAAACTGATTTTGAATTTAAAAAGCCTGCTTTAGAGAAAAAAATCATTGATTCTTATGATAAGCACAGAGATTTTCCTGCTTTAGATCATACGACTCGTTTGGGAATTGCACTTCGTTTCGGTACAATTTCCGTGAGAAAATGTGTGGAGTTTGCTATAAAACACAACGAAACATGGCTTAATGAATTGATCTGGAGAGAATTTTTTATGCAGATATTGTTTCACTTTCCGTATGTGGTAAAAGGTTGCTTCAAGAAAAAATATGAAAATATTGAATGGCGAAATGACGAAAAAGAATTTAAATTGTGGTGCGAAGGAAAAACAGGTTATCCAATCGTAGACGCGGGAATGAGACAGCTTAATGAAACAGGCTTTATGCACAATAGAGTAAGGATGATTACGGCAAGTTTTCTCACCAAACATTTATTGGTCGACTGGCGGTGGGGTGAGGCTTATTTTGCAGAAAAACTTTTAGATTATGAGTTGTCTTCCAATAACGGAAACTGGCAGTGGGCAGCAGGTTGCGGTTGTGATGCAGCTCCATATTTTAGAGTGTTCAGTCCTGATGCACAAACGCAAAAGTTTGATAAAAATTCAAAATATATAAATCAATGGCTTCCGAGAAATTATGACATTCAGCCAATAGTAGAACATAAATCTGCCCGAGAAAGAGCTTTAGCAACCTATAAAAAAGGGTTAGAATAAAATATAATTCTGAAATTATTAGATAACTTTGGTTACAACACCATGACCGATTAAATTTTCTCCTTCAAAAAAATCAAAATCTAATCCCTCATAAATTTTTCCGGTAACGTAGTCGCTCTTTAATAGAGCTATTTCTGCAGTAACCGTATCTCCCGGAAACACCAAATCAGTTTCTGCAAATGTCTGCACTCCAATATACAATTCCAAATCAAACGGAAATTTGATAGACGATCTGTATCCTGAGGAAACCGGCGTTGTTTTTACGCCGTCTTTTGCGGGTAAATACGTGAGCAATGCGGTGAAATTTGGTTTGATTTTCATTCTTGATCTAAGACTTTGTAAATAAGGCACGAATTTATAAAAATTAAATATAATGACGCCCAATACCAGGAAATTCTTCAGAATCTATTCATTGTAAACTTCTTCATCAAATGGCTTGATTCACTCTTATTTGTATGATTAAATAATATTTTCGTTTTTCAGAATAACAGCTAAATGAAATAATGTTTTCGCTTTGTACTGTTTTCTGATAGTATTCAGTCTTTTTTCAATAGAGCTTGTACTCATTACCGTTTCTGGTTTTGATTTCATAAGCTCAGCCATCTCAGCAATTTTCACACCCTTAGATAAATGTTTAAGTATAAGTAAATCCTGTTTTTCCATGTTGTAAAAGTAGAAATTTAATTTACAATTTAGATGAATCAAGTTTAAATTTTTAATTAAAAATTACTTTTTTTCCGAAAATGTGATGAGAATAATATCTTTCGATGCTTATTTTTTTAAAAAACAAATTTTGATTATAATAGGTAAATTAAAGATTGTTTTTAGAATAGGGATTTTTTAAGCTAAGAAAGTTTTGAATGCAGTAGATAGAAATGGGGATGCACTATCCAGTAGATTTTTAGATAAGTTTTTGATGAGAGGATTTGTATAGAAACTAAAAAAGAGAAACCAAATATTGATTTCTCTTTTTTAGTGAGCGCGTCAGGATTCGAACCTGAGACCGTCCCGATTAAAAATCGGGATGCTCTATCCAAAGTGACTCTCTATTAATTTTTTAATTTTCGATTTACTTTTCCAAGCTTTTATTTCAATTTCTCTTTTATAGGCTTGAGATTTGTCTTCAAAGGTTTCAGAGAATACAATAATCCAATCTTTCGCTTTTGAAGTAAAACCGCTGTGATTTGAAAGGTGCTTTCTTAATCTTTCCTGCAAATCTTCACAAGAATGTCCAATATAATATTTGTCAGTTGATGCTGAATAGAGGATATAACAGAAACACATGAGTAAATATAAATAAAAAAGAGAAACCAAATATTGATTTCTCTTTTTTAGTGAGCGCGTCAGGATTCGAACCTGAGACCGTCTGCTTAGAAGGCAGATGCTCTATCCAGCTGAGCTACGCACCCATTTGTAATTTTGAGAAAATTACTAAAACAGTCGGGGCGGCAGGATTCGAACCTGCGACCTCCTGGTCCCAAACCAGGCGCGATGACCGGACTACGCTACGCCCCGAATTAGTCTTTGCTGCGGAGAGTAAGGGATTCGAACCCTTGGTACCGTTACCAGTACGCATGTTTAGCAAACATGTCCTTTCGGCCTCTCAGGCAACTCTCCTAAACAACGTTTTTGAATGACTTCTATTCCGTTATTGCGAGTGCAAATATAGAATAGATTTCTTTATTTACCAAATAATTTTCAGAAAAAAATTGTGTATTTTTGAAGGAATAATCGGTTAAAAATCTAAACTAATGCGTAAAACATTATATATCATCGGCTTAAGTACTCTTGTTTTTTCTTGTACTTCGCAAAAAAATGTAAAGAAAAGTACTTACAAGCCGAGAACTACTGTGATACAACCAAAAACGGCGGTTAACTCTCAAAATTTAGAAAAAAATAAACCTGAAGTTGCAACCGAACATGGTGTTGAATTTTTCAGAACAAATATTGCAGATATCACTAAAAATGATAACACTACAAGTTACGGGTCTATCGTCTCTGCAAAACCTGCAGGATATAAAGTTGTGAAAACACATTTTCCAGCAATTGCTCAGAATTTCAGACAAAAATATTTGATTTTACATTACACGGTTTTACCTGATGATAAATCGATTGAGGTTCTTACAAAGCAGTCTGTAAGCGCACATTATTTAGTGAATAATTTGGGTGATAACGAAATTTACCAATTAGTTGATGAGAACAAACGTTCATATCACGCTGGTGTAAGCGCTTGGCGCACCGATAAAAACCTTAATGATACTTCAATTGGGATTGAAATCGTGAACTTGGGTTATAAAGCGGATGCAACCGGAGCAAAAACTTTTGAACCATTCAGTGATGATCAGATTAAAAAAGTTGCTGCATTGGCGAAAGATATTGTGACGAGATACAATATTCCGGCAACCAATGTTTTGGCGCATTCAGATATTGCTCCGACAAGAAAGCAAGATCCGGGGCCACTTTTTCCTTGGAAGAAACTTTATGATGAATATCAAATCGGGATGTGGTATGATGAAATGGCAAAACAGAACCTATTATTGTTAGCTCAAACAGATATTGAAACAAAGTATAATGAGCCGTCATTTGTTTTTTTAGTTCAGACTGCTTTACAAAAATTTGGTTATGATCTGTTGCCAAACGGAAAATGGGATGATGTTACAAAAAAAACTATAGAAGCTTTACAATATCACTTCAGACCACAAAATTATAGCGGTGTTTTAGACGCTGAAACATGGGCTATTTTACAGTCTTTGAATCAAAAATATCCAACAAAATAAATTAAAAAAGCGCATCTTCAACGGTGTGTTTTTTATCATTTAAATTAATTTAAACTGTTAAAAAAAATATTTTAATGGAAAACTTCAGACAAGAAAGTGATTTGTTAGGCGAACTGAATGTTCCGGTTAACGCCTATTACGGGGTTCAGACGCAGAGAGCGATTGATAATTTCAAAATTTCGGGTCAGCTTCTTTCATCTTATCATGAATTTATAAAAGGGTTGGCTTTCGTAAAAAAAGCAGCAGCTAAAACCAATTACGAGTTAGGTTTACTCGATCAGGATTTATATTTTAAAATTGCTGAAACCTGTGACGAATTGATTGGTGGATTATTCCATACTGAATTCCCTGTTGACATGATTCAGGGAGGTGCGGGAACTTCTATCAATATGAATGCGAATGAAGTGATCGCCAACAGAGTTTTAGAAAAATTAGAAAAAAATAAAGGTGAATACGAATTTTGTTCACCAAACGATCATATCAATCTCTCGCAATCGACCAATGATGCGTATCCCACGGCAATCAAAATGGGATTGTTGCAGATGAATGAAACTTTAGTTGAAAAATTAAAGAAAATTGTTGAAGCTTTCCGTGCAAAAGGCGTGGAATTTCAAGATGTGATTAAAATGGGGCGAACACAGCTTCAGGATGCCGTTCCGATGACAATGGGGCAGGAGTTTGAAGCGTTTGCTGCAACTTTGGAAGAAGATATTTCTAAATTAAATAACAACGCTAATTTATTTGTTGAGGTCAACATGGGCGCAACCGCAATTGGTACAGGAATCAATGCTCCGATAGGGTATGCAACGCTTTGTGCTAAAAATTTAGCAGAGATTACAGGCTATCCCGTGGTTTCAGCACCAGATTTGGTTGAAGCAACTCCGGACACAGGTTCGTATGTTATTTACTCTTCAGCGATGAAGCGTTTGGCTTTAAAACTTTCCAAAATCTGTAATGATTTAAGATTACTGTCTTCAGGACCGAGAGCTGGTTTGTCTGAAATCAATTTGCCACCAATGCAGCCCGGATCATCCATTATGCCTGGAAAGGTAAATCCTGTCATCCCTGAAGTGGTGAATCAGGTTTGCTTTAAAGTGATTGGAAATGATTTAACGGTAACTTTTGCAGCAGAAGCCGGACAATTGCAGTTAAATGTAATGGAGCCCGTTCTTTCGCATGCCATTATGGAAAACATTCATTTTCTATGTAACGCACTTGATACGCTTCGTGAAAAATGTGTGGTGGGAATTACTGCAAATAAGGAAGTTTGTCTCAATATGGTCAAACACAGCATCGGAATTGTGACTGCGCTTAATCCATATATTGGCTACAAACAATCTACACAGATTGCAAAAGAAGCTCTTGCAACAGGACAAAGTGTATACAATTTGGTATTGGAAAAACATCTACTTTCTCAAGAACAGTTAGACGAAATTCTTGATCCAAGAAATATGTTGAAACCGCACAATAAATAATGGGTAATAAATAATTGGTAATGAGTGATTTTTAATTATTTCTTAATCAATTTAATAACTCAATAATTCAAAAATAGATTTGAAATTTTTAATCATCATTCCCGCACACAACGAACAGGGAAATCTTCCGTTCACCTTAGATTCTTTACAGCAGCAAAGTTTTAAAGATTTTAAAGTGGTTATCGTGAACGATGGTTCTACGGATAAAACTACTGAAGTCATCAGAAAATACACAGCTGCAGATTCTCGTTTTGCGACCATTGATTTGGCGAAGTCTGCTCATCAGCCGGGTTCAAAAGTGGTGAATGCTTTTAAAAATGGGTTAAAAACTCAAAACATCGATGATTTTGATATCATCTGTAAGTTTGATGCCGACATTATTTTAGAAAGTAACTATCTTTTTGAAGTACAAAAAGCATTTGCTAATCATCCAGAATACGGTTTAGTTGGCGGTTTACTGTATGTTGAAAAAAATGGAGATTGGGTGTATGAAGGTAACTCAAATAAACATCATGTTCGCGGTCCAATGAAAGCTTATAGAAAAGAATGTTTTGAAGCCATCGGCGGTTTAAGGGAGACTTTAGGTTGGGATAATATTGATTCTATTTTGCTTAAAAATTTAGGTTGGGAAGAAATTGTTTTGCCTGAATTGCAAGTGAAATTAATCAAAGCAAAAGGAGCAGATTATACGATAAAACCTGCAGATTATTACGGAAGATATTTTTATTTTTTAGGTTTAAACCGATTTCTCACTTACGTGGCGGCAGCGAAAGAAGCCATGAAAATAAAGTCGCCTTCATTTCTGTTCCAAATTATCAATGCTTACGAAAAATGCAAATCTCAAAATCTTGAATTGAAGATTTCGAAAGATGAGCAAAAAGTAATTAATGAACACCGTTGGGGCCTATTTAAAAAGAAATGGTTTAAAATTTAAATTCAATATGAATGGGCTTTAACCCGTTTACAAAAAAAAATCATGCGATCGGCTTTAGTCAAAACTTACAAATAATTCATTGAAAAAAATAGCCTACATAGAAATCGATACCCACGCAGAAATTGCTCAGGATTTTATGGATTTACTGCATGATTCAAAAGCATTTTCTGTGGATTATTATTTTTCAGAGAAGATTAAAAATCAAATCAAAGAAAGTGACGAATCTGTTCATGTGTCAGATTCTTCGATGATTTTGGATCAGTTGTCGACGAAAAAATATGATTTGGTTATTATCGGAACGGTTCACCGTTATTTCAATACTTTTTTAGCGATTAGTCAGAAATACAACACTTCGGTTATTGTTCATAATCTCAATTTTTCAAAAATTTCAAAGGCTAATTTACTTAAAAACATTTTTAAAAATGATTTGATTTATCGTCTAAAATTATGGTGGAAAGAAGGTCTTTTTTACGCAAATAAAGCTTACGGAAAAGCTCATCATCATTTGGTTCTCGATCAGGAATTGTCTTCTGATAAGCTTAAATTCCTGCCTCTTTTTTATACCAAATCATTTGAAAAAATAAAAAGTGAAATTCTAACAATCGTTATTCCGGGTGGAGTTTCTCAGAAAAGAAGAGATTACGAAAAGGTTATTCAAACAATTTACAATCTTGAGATCGATATCAGAAATGGATTAGATTTAAAAAATAAACTCATTGAATTTGTTTTCCTTGGAAAAGCGAAAGGAGATGAACTAAAACAAATTATAAATCTTGAGCGTTTTCTTGAAAATATCAATATCACCTATTTCCCACAAAGGGTTTCTTCTGAAATCTTCGATCAATGGATGAAAAAAGCAGATGTTCTCTGGTGCCCGATTCAAGAAGAAACGGAATTTTTCAGCAATAAAGAAATTTATGGCAAAACAAAAATGACTGGGAATTTAGGAGACGCCATCAAATATGGAAAGTTTGCGGTTTTCCCTAAAAATTATTCGTCAAAACTTGAGTTTATCATTCCTGAAGAAGAAAATGTGATCGAACAATTTTTTAGATTAAAAGATTCAAAATTTGATTTTTTGAAAGATTTTAGCCGTGAAAAAATTCAAAAAGGCATAGAAGAAGTTCTGAATCAGTTGGTTTCTATTTAAATTTCAAGACACTTTTAATGAATTTCATATTCAGATAATCCTCGATTGGGAAGATTTTGGTGAAATGATTTCCAATAAAAATCAGAATTAAAACGACCGCAGGTTTATAAACAAGATTGATGAAATTATTGTCAAAAACAGGCAATACAATCGCTACCGTAATCGCCAGAGTACAGATAATCGATACGAAAATCATCTCAATCGAAAAAGGCGAGACTTTAAACATGAAATAATTGAATACGACTTTAATCACATTATAAATGGTTACTGAAATTGCAGTAGATAGGGCAATACCAATTAACGAAAGGTCGGTGTGATTGATGAAATACCAGTTTAAACTTATCGTTAAACCCGCCAATAAAAGCATCACGATAATATTGAATTTGTAATATTTTGAAAGCGAGATGATATTTCCGTTGAAACCGGTCGCTAAATCCATTAAAACGGCAGATCCCCAAATCCAGATAACGGGTTCGTACATTCTCAGTAAGTCTCCTTTTTTAGGCATAAAATGTGTCAGATAAGGAAATCCAACCATAATGCAGCCAAACAAAACAGCTCCCAAAAAGTAGATGGTTAATGAGGTTTTTTTGTGAAATCTGTCGAGCTCTTCCATATCTCCATCGGCCAAATTTTTTCTGATAATTGGCGCAGAAATATTAAACAATCCTAATTGCGGAATGGATATCAAAGAAATAAGAGCAAGTAAAATACTGTAAACAGCGATTTCTTCTTCCCCGATAAATTCACCGATCATGTAGTTGTTGATTGCCATATGATTTCCGAAAGTCCCTAAAAATCCGAAAAAACTATAAGCGGCAAACTCCTTGTAAAAATGATCTTTCTTAAAATAATCTCTGCTGAAATCAAGCTTTACTTTTTCAAGCTTATTAGTGTAGTAAATATATCCGGTGAGCATCAATGCAAACATTCCGAAGAAAAAAGCTAGCGCAATTTGTTCTGAAAACTGAAAATAAAAGAAGAGGCAGAAAGATCCCAGATTCGCTAATTTTGGTAAAAGATTATCAAAAATATTCGAAACTACTATTCTTTTATAATTGGAAATATATCGGTTAAAAACTGCGCAAAGTGAGAGAGTTAAGACAAGTGGAAGAATGTATTTCTTACTTTCCCAGATTTTCATTTTTGTAAATTCAGGAAATAAAAAAGGGATGAGGAGAAAAATAATCAGAAAAAGTAAAAAGTTGATACAGACTAATGCTAAAGAGAGAGAAAGCATGTTTTGATTTTTACCATCTTCGTGAGCTTTCCCAAAAAACTTCACATTAGAATAAGAAATTCCCAAAACGACGAAAGGAACCAACATTTCTGCTGCAGACATGATGTATCTTAAAGTTCCGTAAAAAAAAAGATTATTCGTAAAAATAAAAATGGAGAACATCCCGATCAACGTCGCAATGTAACCAATCACGGAATACTTAAATCCCTGCCTTTCAACTACACTCATAAAATTTTAATAGTTTTTTGGAATAAAAATGATATTGTTGATGTAGTCGGTCTTATTTTTTTCGTCAGTGGTATTTTTAATAAGGATTTCTTCGGTCAGTCTTTCGATTTGGAAATTTTTTCTGTTTAAATAATTGACATCAAAACCCCAGCTTTCCACTTCTGAAATTTCGTTCCAGATTGGTTGGTCATGATGTCTCTGTTCCATCTCAACCATTAAAGTGGGTTTGAATTTTTTGATGATGTTTTTTCCGCCGTGCAGTGTTTTCATTTCGTTTCCTTCAACATCAATTTTGATGAAATCGATTTTGTTGAAATTCTCGATCGCTGCCCAATCGTCTAGTTTAATTACTTTTACCTGTTCGGTATAGCTTTTTTCTTCGCCTTTTTCTTTGTAAGAAGTATTAAGAGTTCCTCTTGAGGCGACCATCTTTCCATTGATGATGGGAACTTTAAATTCAGCGGTCGTATTTTCGTCAGAAAGTGCCAAAGGTAGAACATGCATCGCCGGAAATAACCTTTTCAGTCTCGAATTCAGCTTTTTGTTTGGTTCAAAGGCGTAAATATTGGAATGCGAAAGAGTGTTTTCTAATTGATAGAGAAACGTTCCCACGTTGGCGCCAATATCTAAAATGACTGCACTTTTAGGCAGAAATTCTTTAATCCAGACCAATTCGGGTTCTACATTACGCTTTGAAAAATTTTCTTTAGTTAATTGATGTAAACTTTTAAAATATCTCTGTTTGTAAAAACCTGGACTGATGTACTGTAGTTTTTCTGCGAGTTGCTGATATAAAGACATTGCTTTCTTTTTTTTATGACGACCGACAAAGATAGTGAAAAATGTTAAAACGATGTTAAAATATCACAAATGTAAAACCTTGTTTATGAGTTATTTATGTTGTTTGGAAGCTGTGGATTACTCAGAAGCATTTGAAAAAGGCGCATTTAAAAAATCATTAAAAGGTTTTGCAGAATTCATAATATCAGTTAGTTTTTGTACAGCGTTTTTATCCATGGCATCTTTATTTGTCAGGTTATAAACTCCGATAAAACTTTTAAGTCTAAGATATTCCGCCATTGGATCTTCTTTTTCAAAACCTTGAGGAATTTTTTTCAACTCATGCTCACGGTCTAATTCACCATAGTATTTTTTGAAATCTTTGTGATCAATTGCTTTTAAAAATTCATCTTTAAAGACTGATATTTCTTTTCTGATTTCTTTTAAAACAGGTGCTTCAGGCAGGTAAATTCCACTGGCGATAAATGATTTTCTGGGTTGAATATGAAGGTAGTGACCCGATTTTTCGTTGCTTTTTCCCATTCCGAGTGATGCACCGAAATAATTTTTGTAAGGCGTTTTATCTTTAGAAAAACGAATGTCTCTATAAATTCTGAGCAATGATTTTTTAGCATTGAGTTTCGCTACTTTTTCATCAGATTTTCCGACTTCCTGAATAAGTTGTTCTACAAAATTTTCAAATTCTTCCTGAGCCTCAGTGAAAAGATTTTTATTGTCGTTAAACCACTCTCGATTGTTGTTTTCATCGAGCTGTTTCAGATAGTCAAATATTTTTTTTGAAAGTGTAGCCGTCATTTTCTGTATTATTTTAATCAAAATTAAAGAAATCTAATCAGACTTGCAGTTTTTATCTTTCATTTAAATAATTCATAAGTATTAATGAAAAATTCAAATAAATCGATAAAATAAAAGGAATTTGAGGGTTTTTTAAATTTAAAATAAAATTTTTGTCCTTTTTTTGTATAAATTCGAAAATACTTAGAGTTTTCTAAATTAAAATTATCAATTCGTTAATATTATATAAAGCATTATCCAATAATTAGTTGTATCTTTGCAAAAATTTTATATTAATTAATGAATTTATTTACGGAGACCAATTTAAGTCCTGATATCCTTAAGGCCATTGGCGAACTGGGTTACGAAAGCCCGACAGAAATCCAAAAACAGACTATCCCTTTTATTCAATCAGATATTCGCGATCTTATCGCACTTGCGCAGACAGGGACAGGCAAAACAGCAGCGTTTTCGCTTCCGATTTTGGACATGATTGACGATACGAGTCGCAAAATCCAATTTTTGGTGCTTTGCCCGACACGAGAACTATGTCTACAGATTTCAAAAGACATTAACAACTATTCGAAGTACATGAAAAACATCAAAACTACAGCAGTTTATGGTGGAAGCAGTATTACGGATCAAATGCGTTCTTTGAGAGATAAGCCACAAGTGATTGTGGGTACTCCAGGAAGGGTGATCGACTTGATCAACAGAAAAGCTCTTGATTTCTCTGAAATCCACTGGTTGGTTTTGGATGAGGCAGATGAGATGCTATCTATGGGTTTCAAAGACGAATTGGAAACAATTTTGAGAGAAACTCCTGAAACAAAACAAACTTTCTTGTTCTCGGCAACGATGAGCAAAGAAGTAGAAAGAATTTCTAAAAGTTACCTTACAACTCCTCACCGTATTTCTGTGGGTTCTATTAACGAAGTTAAAAAGAACATCAAGCATGAATTCTATGTTGTGGGTTACCGTAACAAAAAAGAAGCTCTGAAAAGACTAATTGATGCAAACCCGAATCAGTATTCTATTATTTTCTGTAGAACAAGAATGGAAACTCAGGAGGTTGCAGACTTTTTAATGCAAAACGGTTATGCAGCTGATGCTCTTCATGGTGATCTTTCTCAAGCGCAGAGAGATACGGTAATGAAGAAATTCAGATTGAAAAACATCGATATCTTGGTGGCGACTGACGTTGCTGCAAGAGGTTTGGATGTTGATTCATTGACGCACGTTATTCACTTCTCTTTACCGGATGATCCTGAAGTTTTTGTACACAGAAGCGGAAGAACAGGTAGAGCAGGAAAAGACGGTATTTCTATGTCATTGATCAAGCCTGAAGAAAGCAGAAAGCTGAAGCAGATAAAATCTACGACGAAAATTGATATCGTTGAGAAGAAAATTCCTACTGGTGACGAAGTAATTTCGGCTCAGGTAAAAGGAGTTTTTGAAAAACTAATGACAGAGCACGAAACTATCTTTGAATTTGATCAAAGTCTTGTTCCTGATTTGAGTAATTTCACTAAAGAAGAATTGGTTGTTCAGTTGCTACAGTTCCAGTTGAAAGACTTTGCTTTGTACTATAAAGACAAGCAGGATCTTGTGGATCAGAAGTTCAACAACAGAGATGATGACAGAGGTGGAAGAGACAGAGACAGCAGAGGCGGTAGAGACCGTGACAGAGGAAGAGATCGTGATAGAGGAGATCGTAACGAACGTAGCGACAGAGGTGAAAGAAGAGGAGATCGTGGTGGTAAGCCAAGACAGAGAGACGAGAATATGACTAGATTTTTCTTCAACCTTGGTAAAAAAGACCAATTGAAAAAACTAGATGTATTGGAAATCATCAACAAAGCTACATCAAGCAAAGGAAGCAAAAGAGCTGAGATTGGAAACATCGAAATTCTTGAGAAATTCTCTTTCTTTGAAGTTGAAAAATCTTTTAGCAATGAGCTTATAGGAAATCTTCAATCTATGAAGTTTAAAGGTAAAGACATGAGAGCTGAAGAGGCGAACTGATCTTAAACCTAAAATATATTTTGAGCCGGCAATTTTGTCGGCTTTTTTTGTTTTTTAAATTAAAAATGGTGTAAGATTTAAGCTTAAAATATTGATTATAAGTACGATGGGGGATTTGATTTGTTGTTAGCCTCTGATGTGAACAAATATTAACCCAATATTAACAAAAATTAATGCTGGATGCTTTTTGTTAAGGTGCTTTTTTAGGAAATTTGCACACGAATAAATTAAATACAATTTACAAATGGCAATTGGTAATATTTTCCACGCATTTCAGCCAAAAGACAAAATCTTCTTTGTGCTTTTCGAAAAAGTAACAGAAAATTTAGTTGCAATGTCTAATGATTTCAACAACGGAGTAAAGGATTTCGATCTTAATGACGATGCAATGTTGAAACTGATGAGCGACTACGAGCACAAAAATGACGAACTTACTCATGAGATCTTTATTGAATTGGGGAAAAACTTCATCACACCTTTCGACCGTGAAGATATTCACACACTGGCAACTGGTTTAGATGATATTGCAGATTATATCTACGCTTCTACAAAATATATTTTCTTGTACAAGTCTCCGATGATGAAGGCTTATGCAGACTTCTCACTATTGATTCA
The DNA here is from genome assembly GCF_022699665.1 of Chryseobacterium aahli. GTDB lineage: Bacteria > Bacteroidota > Bacteroidia > Flavobacteriales > Weeksellaceae > Chryseobacterium > Chryseobacterium aahli. The sequence continues at coordinate 81,663 of NZ_JALDNB010000014.1, forward strand.
CAAGGCTTGTCTTGAAATTCAGAATGCGATGAAAAACCTTAAAGGTTTTAAAAACATGGAGCAGGTAAAAGAAGCTTGTATTAAAGTAAATTCTATCGAGAACATTGCTGATGATCTTCTTTCAAACTCTATGGTAGAGCTTTTCGAAACGAATGATGCCATCAATATCATCAAAATATCATCAGTTCTTAACTATCTTGAGATCGTAACCGACAAAGCAGAAGATGTTGCCAATACGATTGAGAACATCATGATTAAATACGCTTAAAAAAAACAATACATAACAAAAAATGGATTTTCCTATTTTACTTACGGTTATTATTGCTTTGGCTTTAATCTTCGATTATATTAATGGTTTTCATGACGCTGCCAACTCTATTGCGACAATTGTTTCAACAAAAGTTTTAACTCCGTTTCAGGCGGTACTTTGGGCAGCAGTTTGGAATTTTGCAGCTTTCTTTATCGCAGCTTACATCATTGGTGAGTTTAAAATCGGTAACACGATTGCAAAAACCGTCAATGAGAACTTTATTACCTTGGAAGTTATCTTTTCAGGATTGATCGCTGCGATCGCTTGGAATCTTTTGACATGGTGGTTCGGAATTCCTTCATCATCATCTCACACTTTGATTGGTGGTTTCTTGGGAGCAGCATTGATGCACGCTTTCTTGATGGATTACCGTGAAGTTGTGGCTGCCACTCCAGATTTGGGAATATTTGATACTTTAAAACAGACCATTACTAAAGTAGCAAGTCAGGATGTTGTGAAATTCAGTAAAGTAATTCCTATTTTCCTGTTTATTTTCCTTGCTCCGGTTATTGGGATGATTATTTCCATTATCATTACCTTAATTATCGTACATCTTTATAAAAAATCAAATCCGCATAAAGCTGATAAATCTTTCAAGAGATTACAGTTGGTTTCTTCGGCTTTGTTTAGTTTAGGACACGGTCTTAATGACGCTCAAAAAGTAATGGGGATCATCGGGGCAGCATTGATCTACTACCATGTAAATATGCTTCAGGATCCTGTTTATTTAAATATTGAATCTGCTGAACGTTTTAATTATTTTGCAGAGCATTATATGTGGGTTCCTTTAGTTTCGTTTGTTGCGATCGCTTTAGGTACAATGAGTGGAGGTTGGAAGATCATCAAAACAATGGGTACGAAGATTACGAAAGTAACTCCATTAGAAGGCGTAAGTGCTGAAACTGCTGGTGCAATCACATTGTTCATTACTGATCACTTTGGTATTCCTGTTTCTACGACACATACCATTACCGGTTCAATTATCGGAGTTGGATTAACGAAAAGAGTTTCTGCAGTACGTTGGGGAATTACAGTAAGCTTGCTTTGGGCTTGGGTTTTAACCATCCCTATTTCGGCAATTGTTGCTGCATTGACTTATCTTGCAGTGACGTATTTAACTTAATTTTAAAAAAAAATCAATAATATCTCACTAAACTTTGTCTTAATAGGCAAAGTTTTTTGTTTTGAAACACTTGAAAAATCGTATTTTTGTTAAAATTAAAAACTTTATGGAATTCTTAGACACCTACCAACAGATTGTTGCTGACGCCATTAATAAATATACGTTCAAAGATAAACCTGCAGAATTGTATGAACCCATGAATTATATCATCTCGCACGGTGGCAAGCGCCTTCGTCCGATTATGGTTCTTATGGCGTGCGATTTGTTTGGTGGTGACATGAAGCAGGCGATAAAGCCTGCTCTGGCCATTGAGTTTTTCCATAATTTCACCTTGATTCATGATGATATTATGGATGAAGCGCCACTAAGAAGAAACAAGCCTACCATTCATACTTTACACGGAATCAACGTCGGAATTCTTTCTGGAGACGGATTGATGCTGAAAGCCTACAAGTTTTTTGAAGATCTTGAGCCTGAAATTTTCAAAGCGTGTATCAGAATATTCACCCATACGGGTTTGCTTTTATGTGAAGGCCAGCAGTATGATATCAATTTTGAAACGCAGGGAAATGTAACTTTTGATGATTATATCAGAATGATTACTTATAAAACTGGAGTTTTAAGCGCATCTTCGTTTGAGATCGGTGCGTTGATTGCTAAAGCCCAGTTTAAAGATGCAAAAGCCATTTTCAACTTCGGAAAACACATCGGAATTGCCTTCCAGATTATGGATGATTATTTGGATGTATTCGGTGATCAGGCGCAGTTTGGTAAGAAACACGCAGGTGATATTTACGAAAATAAAAAGACCGTTCTTTATCTATTAGCCAAAGAACATGGTACCGAAGAAGAGAAAAAAGAACTGGATTACTGGTATTCTAAAAAGACCGATAATATTGATAAAGTCTACGGTGTTGAGAAAATTTTCAGAAGAACAAAAGTTGACGAGAAAGCATTACGTCTGATCGAAAAACATAACGAAATCGGTCAAAGTTATCTTGCTAAAATCGACATAGCAGAAGACAAGAAAAAACCGTTTGCTGAATTGGCAAATTACCTTTTAAGAAGAGAAAGCTAATTTTTAGGTTGTAGATAATAGGTTGTAAGGTGTACTTTACCTGCAACCTAATATCTGCAGCCTTTTACCTATAGAATGAAATTCCGGACTGAAGTAAACCTTACAGAATCTTATAAAAAGATTGAAATTGAAGATAAAATATTTTCGATAGGATCGTGTTTTGCTTCTGAGATGTCTGAATTGTTTCAGCAAGGTCAGTTACAGTCCGTGAACAACCCGTTTGGAACGTTGTTTAATCCTTTTTCAATTAATAATTCGATTAAAAGGCTTCATGATTCTGAGTTTTACCATGAAGAAGAATTAATTGTTTTTAATGATGAATTTATTTCATTAGATCATCATTCAAGTTTTGATACGAGGTTTATCCATCAGACTTTAGAGAAAATTAATTCAAAAATTGTTGTTGGAAATCAGTTTCTGCAGGATTCAAATTGGGTAATTATCACTTATGGAACTTCATTTATTTATGAATTTGAACCTAAAAAAAAGCTGGTGGCAAACTGTCATAAAATTCCACAGAAGTTTTTTGAAAAAAGATTGCTGACACATCAAGAACTTACAGATTCTATTTACGATACGATTTTAAATCTGAAAGACATCTGCAAAGACGATCTTCAGATTTTGTTCACCGTTTCGCCTGTTCGTCATACAAAAGACGGAATGATTGAAAATCAGCTGAGCAAATCAAAACTGATTACGGGCATTCATGAGGTGATTTCTGAAATCGAAAACTGCCATTATCTGCCTGTTTACGAGATTTTGATGGATGATCTTCGGGATTATAGATTCTACAAAGATGATATGATTCACCCAAATTCTCAGGCTGTCAATTATATTTTTGAGAAATTTGGAAACGCTTATTTTTCAGACGAAACTAAAGATTTTATTAAAGAAAATTTTAAAATTAATAAAGCTTTAGAACACAGATCTGACGATGAAAAAGATCCGAAGTATATAGAATTTCGGGAAAAGCTGAATCAAAGGATTGAAAACCAGAGAAAAAAAACTAAACACAAAATATTCTGATTTCGAATGATTGATTTTACCAAAATTGATTATCTGAAAGACGGAAATGAAAGACAGAAAAGAGCTTTTGAAGTTATTACAAAGTACAAAGTGTTTGAAAAGCTTTCTAATTTTTCTCCGATTTTAGCGGGAACGATTCCAATTGGAATTGACATTGATGGAAGCGATTTAGATATTATTTGTGAAGTTGATCTCAGATTTGAAGAAGGTTTTTTAGATGAAATAATGTTCAGTAAATTAATTCCTCTTGAGAATATGGCGACCGTTGAAAATATTATTTTAAATGACGAAAAATGTATCGTTATAAATTTTATGTTGGAAGAGTTTCCCATTGAAATTTTTGGACAAAACAAACCAACAACTCAGCAAAACGCCTATCTTCACATGATTGCAGAACACAAAATATTACAGGAAAAAGGAGAAGATTTTACACAAAAAATAATAGAGTTAAAGAAAAAAGGAATCAAAACAGAACCCGCTTTCGGAATGTTGCTGAATTTAGAGAATCCTTACGAAGATCTATTAAAACTTTAAAAATAATGATTGATACGCATACCCATTTATATTCGGAAGAGTTTGATGAAGACAGAAAAGAAGCTATTCAAAGAGCTTTAGATAAAGGAATTACAGAGTTTTATCTTCCGGCAATTGATTCAGAATCTCATCAGAAAATGCTTCAGTTAGAAAGCGATTATCCGAATCAGATATTTTCAATGATGGGACTTCATCCGTGTTACGTAAAACCGGAGTCTTGGGAAACTGAATTGGGAATTGTAAAGAAATATCTGGATGAAAGAAGTTTTCCCGCCATCGGAGAAATTGGGATTGATTTGTATTGGGATAAATCCACTTTGGATATTCAGATAAAAGCTTTTGAGCAACAAATTGATTGGGCAATTGAAAAAGACTTACCAATTGTGATTCATACCAGAGAAAGTTTTGACGAAACTTTTGAAGTTTTAGAAAGAAAAAGACACCCAAAATTAAGAGGGATTTTCCATTGTTTTTCGGGAAATCTCGAACAAGCAAAACACGCCATAGATTTAAATTTCATTTTAGGAATCGGTGGAGTAGTAACTTTTAAAAACGGAAAGATCGATCAGTTTTTAAACGAAATTCCTTTAGATAAAATCGTTTTGGAAACTGACTCACCTTATTTGGCACCAGTTCCATTCAGAGGAAAAAGAAATGAAAGTTCTTATCTTGATCTGGTTGCAGGGAAGTTGGTCGATATCTACAATAAAGATTTTGCTGAGATTGATAGAATTACAAATGAGAATGCGAAGAGAATGTTTAATAATTAGAATATGAAGGTAATAATTTCTAAATTTTTGAGAGAAAAAAGTCTATTATTTCGGGCAGATCAATTAAGATTCTATTTTTATAAGTTTAAAAATCGTAATAAGAACATTAGCTTTCAAAAGAATCATCCTACTTTTAAATTTCCACCGGATTATTTGATGTATGAGTCATTTCAGATCAACTATGAAAGCTACTATAAAAGTGGTCTATCTGCTGCGCATTGGTTATTGAGTATTGTTGAGAAATATAAAAATTTAGAATCTCTTAAGATTTTAGATTGGGGTTGCGGTCCAGCTAGAATTATCAGACATCTACCTGATATATTACCGGAAACTTGTTCGGTTTTCGGAACTGATTATAATAAGAATTCAATTGAATGGAATAAGAAAAATATCAAAAATGTAAGTTTTAATTTAAACTCTTTGGAAGCAAAATTGCCTTATCAAGATAGCTGTTTTGATATTATTTATGGAATTTCAATTTTCACTCATCTGTCTGAGGAACTTCATCATACATGGAAAAATGAGCTTACAAGAATAATCAGAAAAGATGGTATTTTGATTCTATCTTTGCAAGGGAATTTATTCAAAACAATTCTTACACAATCTGAAGCAAATGAGTTCAATAAAGGAAATCTTATTGTAAGAGGGAATGTAAAAGAAGGCCACAGGACATATTCCGCATTTCAACCGGATGATTTTGTGCGAAAACTTTTTTCAGATTATGAGATTCTAGAGCATACAGAATCCTACATCAAAGACAGTAAATTACAACAAGATATTTGGGTTCTAAAAAAAATATAAAAAGTAAAGCCTTCCAAAATTTGGAAGGCTTCTTTATTATTTCTTTCTAGAAAAATTACTCTTGTTTTTTGGCTTCTTACTGTGATCCGATTTTTGTTGCTGACCACCACCTGCAGGTCTTGGTCTTGGTGTAAAAGGTTTATTGTTTGAATCTCTTTTTTCAACCACCAGATTATCAGTGTGGAAAGGATGATTTTTTTCAACCGGAATTTTCATTCCAATCAATTTTTCTGTATCCTTTAGGTTTAATAAATCTAAACCATCTACGAATGAAATTGAAGATCCTTCCGAACCTGCACGACCCGTTCTACCAATTCTGTGAACGTAAGTTTCTGCAACGTCTGAAAGTTCGTAGTTTACCACATATTTCAGTTCGTCGATATCAATTCCTCTTGCGGCGATGTCTGTTGCTACCAAAACACGTGTTCTTCCTCCTTTAAAATTACTTAAAGCATTCTGTCTTGCATTTTGAGATTTGTTCCCGTGGATAGCTTCTGCGGAGATGTTTGCAGATTGTAGTTTTCTTGCAATTTTATCAGCTCCATGTTTCGTTCTAGAGAATACCAACACAGATCCTTGAATGTCGTTCTGCAGGATATGCGTCAACAATTCCAATTTATTGTCTTTATCAACAAAGTAAACTGCTTGCTTAATTGTTTCAGCAGTTGAGGAAATAGGAGTTACAGAAACTTTAATCGGCGTATTCAAAATAGAATCTGCCAATTTCTGAATTTCTGTAGGCATTGTTGCCGAGAAGAAAAGAGTCTGTCTTTTTTGAGGTAAAAGTTTAATGATTCTTTTCACATCGTGTACAAAACCCATGTCCAACATTCTGTCGGCTTCGTCTAATACAAAGATTTCAAGATTTTTTAAACTGATAATTCCCTGAGCGATAAAATCTAATAGTCTTCCGGGAGTTGCCACCAAAATGTCAACACCTCTTCTCAAAGCTGTTTCTTGGCTTCCTTGCTTTACACCGCCGAAAACTACCAATTTTCTAAGCGGTAAATTTTTTCCGTATGCATCGAAACTTTCTTCGATCTGTATCGCTAATTCTCTCGTTGGAGTAAGAATTAATGCTTTGATATGATTGTTCTTAGGACCTTTTCTTTCGGTAAGGTTTTGTAAGATAGGGATAGCAAATGCTGCTGTTTTTCCGGTTCCTGTCTGTGCAGTTCCCAGTACATCTCTGTGTTCTAAAATTGAAGGAATTGCTTGTTCCTGAATAGGGGTAGGTTTTTCATAACCTTGCTTTTGAAGCGCATCCAAGATGGGCTTGATAATGTTTAAGTCTGTAAATAACAAAATTGTATTGTGTATTAAAATAGTGCGGGTGAAGCAGTATACTTCATCATTTTTAGCAGATCTGCTAAAAACTTTTAACAGAATTTTGAGTAAAAAATTACTTTACTGGCTGAGAATGCCGCGAAATATACTGCAAAGATAGACTAAATTAATGAAAAGCAATTATTTTACTTTCGTCCACTGCTGATTTTGCTTTAAATCCTCAAAAATCTGGTAGACTTTCATCAGTTTTTCAGAACCTCTTTTACCGTAATCTTCTGTGTTTTTTGAAGTTCCGTCTGCTAGTTTAATTCTTAAATATGAAGTCGGCATATCGCTCACGTTACGTTTTCCATATTTATCCTGAAGACTTTTTACATCCAGATTATTCAATGAAGCTACCAGTTTATTGTAGTCGGCTTCTTTGATGGTTGTGGTGAAAGTTCCTTCTCTTGGTTTTGAAAATTCGTCTTTTGAAGTTCCTTTAGAAAAATTAAAATGTTCTGCCTCCAGAACTGCAGTTCGGTCTGCCTGAATCGTCATTTTGTAAATCGGGCAAAACCCAAAACAAGCTCCTGCTTCATATTCTATTGTTGAATATTTTGATTCTACTTTCTGAGATTGGCAAGAGAATAAAACTATGATTGCAAAAAGACCTAATAAATATTTCATTGTTTTTAAATTTGTGTGGAGTCTCTCAATAAGTGTTCCAAAAAAAGAGAAACCTTGTGAGTTTCTCTTTTTTGTTATTAGTTAAATCTGTACCCTACACCAGCTTGTAGAAAACCTACTTTTGTAGGCAAACCTCCTTTGTTGATTTCAATAAAATTAAAATTATATCGGGCATCTATAAAGAACTGGTCTGTGATTTTGTATTCTGTTCCAAGAAAAGGAAATAGATTGAGACTTTTAATTCCATCATAGTTCATTGAGGTACCTCCGTTGACAATTCCGTCAGTTTTTAATTTCTCAGAAATATTAAACCCGAAATTCATACCAGCAGAAGCCGAAAAGTTGGGAATAAAATAATATTTTACAGAAACCGGAACTTGAATTTGATTTAATTGATAGTTAAAATCTACAGTACCATTATACGTCATATCGGTACCAACAAGTGACATAAGCGGCATAGATTCTGTACCACCCAATTGTGTATACAGAACTTCCGCCTGGATTCCCACTTTTGAAGAAATGGGCTGTTCACCAACAAGTCCTGCGTAGAAATAAGATTTTGAATCCAATGTATTATCAAAAAATTTCATGCTAGACAGATTGTATCCTGCTTTTACTCCAAATTTAAAATTTGTGTCGGAATCCGATTTCGAATCCTGAGCGCTTATAAATCCCGAAATAGTGATTGCTAAAGCAAAAAAAAAGTTTTTTTTCATTTTTTTAAAAAGTTTATTCCTGATTAAACGTAGGAAGTATAAAGAAATTGTGCTGTAATGGGAGTTACAGCACAATTTAATATTTTATCCGTGTAGCTGTTTCCAGATGGCGTCTTTCAGTTCCATCAAGCCTTCGCCAGTAACTCCTGAGAAGAATAATGGTTTTCTGTGCTCCGGAAATTCTGCTGAGATTTCTTTTTTCAATTCGTCATCCAAAAGGTCTGCTTTTGAAACGGAAATAACGAAATCTTTATCCAATAATTCAGGATTATATTCTTTCAATTCGTTCTCCAGAATTTTAAACTCTTGAAAATGATGTTCAGAATCTGCAGGAATTAAAAACAATAAAATTGAATTTCTTTCAATATGTCTTAAGAATCTGTGTCCCAAACCTTTTCCTTCAGCCGCTCCTTCGATAATTCCGGGAATATCTGCCATTACAAAAGATTTATAATTTCTGTAATCTACAATTCCTAAATTGGGAGTTAAAGTTGTAAAAGCATAATTAGCGATTTTAGGTCTTGCCGCCGAAACAGAAGCTAAAAGCGTAGATTTTCCTGCATTAGGGAAGCCTACCAAACCGACATCAGCCAAGATTTTAAGTTCGAAAACAATGTAACCTTCCTGTCCGTCCATTCCAGGTTGTGCATAACGAGGAGTTTGGTGTGTTGATGATTTGAAGTGCTCATTTCCTTTTCCACCTTTTCCACCTTCCATCAGGATGATTTCCTGACCGTGCTCTAAGATTTCACCTACAATTTCACCTTCTTCATTTTTAGCAATCGTTCCTACTGGAACTTCGATGTAAGTATCTTCTCCGTATGCTCCGGTTAACTGGTTTTTTGCTCCGTTTTGTCCACGTTCCGCTTTTACGTGACGTGTGTAACGAAGTGGAAGTAAAGTCCATTCTTGTGAATTCCCCTTCATGATAACGTGGCCACCACGGCCACCGTCTCCACCATCAGGACCACCTTTGGGAATATATTTTTCACGGCGAAGATGGGCAGAACCTGCGCCACCATGACCGCTTTTACAATGAATCTTTACGTAATCTACAAAATTTGACATTTCTTACAATTTGAGTTATGAGTTATGAATTATGAGAATGAATTGTATTAACTTATAACTCATCACTCACAACTTTAAACTATTTTATTTTTTCTACTTCAGCAAAAAGCTTTTCAGAAATCTCATTGATTTCTCCTACACCGTTGATCTCAATGTACTTACCTTGCTGCTTATATAATTCTGCAACTTCTGCAGTTTTTGTGTAATATTCTTTTATTCTGTTTTCAATGATTTCTACATTGCTGTCATCAGTTCTACCGCTGGTTTCACCTCTTTTCAACAATCTTTCAACCAAAATTTTATCTTCGACGATCAATGAAAGACAAATATCAATGTTGTCATTCAGTTCATCTTTTACAATTTTTTCCAAAGCTTCTGTTTGTACAGCAGTTCTAGGATATCCATCGAAAATAAATCCTGCAGCATCGGTCGGCTTTCTTAATTCGTCAATCAGCATATCAATCGTTACCTGATCCGGAACCAATTCTCCTTTATCAATGTAAGATTTTGCCAGTTTTCCAAGTTCAGTATCATTTTTCATGTTGAATCTGAAAAGATCACCTGTTGAGATTTGTTTTAAATTAAATTTCTCAATCAGATTTTGAGCTTGAGTCCCTTTTCCACTTCCTGGAGGGCCGAACAGAACAATGTTTATCATAGCGTTGAGGAGCTTTTGGTAATTGGTGTGTGGCCTCTTACCTTTAGCTATATTTAGTTATTATTAAATTTATTTCTTTTTAATTTTTAAAGCTAAAGCCATCATCAAATAGCTAAAAGCTGTTTAATGGTTAATGGTTCCTTCTTCCAACTGATACAAATTCGGAAGGTTTCTTCCCAATTCATCATAGTCAAGACCATAACCCAAAACAAATTTGTTTGGAATTTCTTTTCCGATATAATCTAATTTAAAATCTTTCTTATACACTTCAGGCTTTAATAAGAATGAAGCTATTTTTACAGATTTCGGACGTTGTGTTTCGTTGAAATATTTAAATAAACTTTCAACGGTGTTTCCTGTGTCAACAATATCTTCTACTAAGATGATGTGACGGTCTTTTACGTCTTTCGTCAGTTCCATTTTCTGGTAAACGATTCCTGTAGATTCTGTTCCTGCGTAAGAACTCATCTGGATAAATGCAATTTCACATTCCCCCGGATAATGCTTCAGAAGGTCTGAGAAGAACATGATTACTCCGTTCAAAACACCAATGAAAACAGGAACTTCATCCTTGTAATCTTCATAAATTTTTAAAGCGGTCGCTTTTACGATTTCCTGAATTTCGGCGTCCTCTAAATAAGGAACAAAAGTTTTGTCGTGAACTTGTATACTTTCCATAAAATTTTTAGTAGGCGGCAAAGTTACGGATTTTTGATGAAAGTTTTTTGTGAGGTCTGTCAGGTTTACAAAACTTGTTTTATAACAGTAATTAGCAAAATATTTACGAATTTAAATTCCCCTCCTTTTGAGGGGGTGGATCAATTTTCAGAGAAAATTGAGACGGGGTGGTTTTCAACAGTAAGATCTTCCTAGCCCAGATAGTAACTGTTACTCCACAGTAAGCGTTGGGTCATGCAGCGGGAACGAGGAGTATGAGTGGATAGCTGGAAATAGCTTCTAAAAACTAATCATCATTAATAACAATACTAAAAAAATATCCTTTGGCGAAATGACTATCAATGAGTTGAAAATTTAAATTATTAAATTCCTTATCTTTGCAACTCACAAAACCCAAAACAACCCGCATGTAGAATTTAATTTCTTTCAGATTTAATCAACAATAACCCAAAAAGTTATTGAAGTTCGACTTAATTAAATAAAGAAATTATGCTTTTTCTACAGAATATATCCTTTGGGTTTCCTGCGGGTGATCCGCTTTTTAATTCTATCAATTTAACGATACCTTCTCAAACAAAATCGGCTTTGGTCGGAAGCAACGGTACAGGAAAATCAACTTTGCTGAAAATTATTGCCCACGAAATTGAACCATTGGATGGAAGCGTCAATATTCAGGGTGATATGCTCTATGTTCCGCAGATGTTCGGAAATTTTAATGATCTGACGATTGCGCAATGTTTAAAAATTGACAAAAAATTAGAAGCTCTTCAAAAAATTACGAGTGGGAAAGTGGATGAAATTTATTTTGAAATTTTAAATGACGACTGGGACATTGAAGAACGCTGTCAAATCGCTTTGCAACACTGGAGATTGGAGAATTTAGATTTAAATCAAACCTTAGAAAGTCTGAGTGGCGGACAAAAAACAAAAGTTTTTCTTGCCGGAATTCAGATTAACCAACCTGAAATTATTTTATTGGACGAACCGACGAATCATCTCGATCTGGAAGGAAGAAATCTCCTGTACAATTTTATCGAAAAAACTAGTTCAACAGTTGTTATCGTCAGTCATGACCGAGCTTTGCTGAATTTAGTGGATACGATTTTCGAATTGAGTAATCAGGGAATTTCGACGTATGGTGGAAATTATGATTTTTATGCCGAACAAAAAGTAATTGAAAATGAAGCTCTGCAAAACGATATTCATTCGAAAGAACGGGCGCTGAAAAAAGCCAAAGAAAAGGAAAGAGAAACGTTGGAACGAAAACAGAAACTCGATGCAAGAGGAAAAGGAAAGCAGGAAAAATCGGGTGTAGCGAGAATTATGATGAATGCGCTGCGGAATAATGCCGAGAAAAATTCTTCAAAATTAAAATCAATTCACACCGAGAAAATCAATGATATTTCCGGTGACTTGCGGGATTTGCGTTCTTCTGTGAGAAATGCGGATCAGATGAAAGTGAATTTTAATGATTCAAATCTGCATTCGGGGAAAATTTTGATTTCAGCAGAGGAAATTAATTTTAAATACAATGATGAAAATCTTTGGAAAGAAAATCTCAATCTTGAAATCCGAAATGGTTACAGAATTTCCATCAAAGGCTCGAATGGTTCGGGAAAAACGAGTTTAATCAAGCTGTTGTTGGGAGATTTGAAACCTTCTGTTGGAAACATTTCTAAATCAGATTTTCAGACGATTTATATTGATCAGGAATATTCTTTGATTGACAGAAATGCAACAGTTTATGATTTTGCCCAACAGTTCAATGACAACGCAATGCAGGAATCTGAAGTGAAAATGTTACTGTCAAGATTTTTATTCGGAAAAGAAAGCTGGGACAAAAAATGTTATGTTCTAAGTGGAGGAGAGCGATTACGACTTCTACTGTGTGGACTTTCCATTAGCAATAAAGCTCCGGATATGATCATTCTCGATGAACCGACGAATAATTTAGACCTTCAAAATGTGGAAATTCTGACGAATTCTATTAAGGATTATCATGGGACTTTGGTAGTGATTTCGCATGATGGGGTGTTTTTGGAGGAGATTGGGGTTATGAATGAGGTTTTGCTTTGAAAATTTAAATTTTTTCAAGTTGTCATTCAGAACGAAATGAAATGGAGTGAAGGATCTCATCTTTTTTGAGATTCTTCATTTTGCTTTACTGCATTCAGAATGACAAACTAAGATTTCTAACAAATTATTTAATTGTAATTTTCCATAAATCTATTTATTTCATGTAAATCTTTTAAGTTCAATTTAAAGTATTCTCCTCTGACTCTCTTTTCTTTATATTTTCTATGTAATTCAGTTTCCACAGAACGTTGTGCTTTCCAACAAGCAATTCTAAAAATTTCTGGTTCTTTGGATTGTAAAGTTTTTTCTCTAAAAATTGGCTGTTTGCTAAAGCCGATCTTTATTAAAGAGGTTTCTTTATTTACCATTAAATAAATGTATTCACTTTTGTGCTCTGCATTAAAAATATTATAGTTGTTGTTGAAAATTGATCTTAAAAACTCAACTTTCGGAATCATTTCGATTACTTTAATTGATTTGTAAAATGTGTTTATGATAGTTCCCTCTTCCATCCACTCTTTCAATTCAAGATTCGTTATAGTAAAATGTTTATCCTTTTCTAATGCTGTTCTTAAATACTGTTGAAAGGTGTTAAAAGTGTCTATTTCTTTAATGAGTTTATATTTCGTTTCTAAAATTGAGCAGAATCTCAGTAAAATTAAAGCGTAAAATTTGCTATTGAGATTTATCCTAATAAGATCTCCTTCTGGTTTTTGGTTATAAGTTATATAAAATAATTCAATGATAATTTCTTCTTCATCAAATAATCTTACACCAAAACATTCCTGATTAATTCCAATAAGTACATTATTGATACTTCCATTTAAGTCGTCTTGGTTAAGTAAATGAATTAATTCTTCATTTAGTTCAAAATAGCCGTTATTAAATTCATCATTAATTATTTTTAATTCCTCCATGTTTTTTTCTTAAATTTAAAAATAAATCAGACAAATGGTCAATTTTTTTTAAGATTTATCCACATGATTTCCACCCACCCAAAAATAAAATTCCCCTCAAATTTGCCCACCCAATTTTTTAAAAGTAATTTTGTACGAATCTAAAATAAAAGTAAAATATGTCAACTTACGTAGTTGTAGGTCTTCAGTATGGAGATGAAGGTAAAGGAAAAATCACTGATGTTTTATCGGCAAAATCTGATTACGTTGTACGTTTCCAAGGAGGGGACAACGCTGGTCACACGGTTTATGTGGGTGAAGAGAAATTTGTTTTGCACCTTCTTCCTTCAGGAGTTTTGCAGTGTAAAGGAAAATGTATCATTGCCAATGGAGTAGTGGTAAATCCTAAATCTTTCATTAAAGAAGTGGGTCAGATCGAAAGCAAAGGCTTGAGAACAGATCACATCTTTATAAGCAGAAGAGCGCATGTCATCATGCCTTACCACATTCTTTTGGATACTTACCGTGAGGAAGAGCACGGAGGAACTCAGATCGGAACCACCAAAAAAGGAATCGGACCTTGCTATGAAGATAAAATTGCAAGAATCGGGATCAGAATGGTAGACCTTTTGAATCCTGAGATTTTAAGAGATAAAATTGAGAAAAACTTAAAAGTTAAAAACTCACTTTTCGAAAAATATTACGGAAAACCGACTTTAGACGTTGAAGAAATCTACAACGAATATTTAGAAATCGGAAAACAGCTTCAGGAAAGAATCGTTGATACTGAATTGGAGTTAAACGAAGCGATCAGAGACGGTAAAAACGTATTGTTTGAAGGAGCTCAGGCTTTGATGCTTGATATTGACTTTGGAACTTATCCTTACGTTACCTCATCTTCTCCGTCAACAGGAGGAGTTTGTACAGGAGCTGGTGTTCCGCCAACTTCATTGAAAAACCTGATTGGTGTTGCCAAAGCATATTGCACTAGAGTAGGAAACGGGCCTTTCCCTTCTGAATTGGACAATGAGTTAGGAGAAAGCATCAGACAGATCGGTGGTGAGTTTGGAGCGACTACAGGTAGACCAAGAAGAACAGGTTGGTTAGACCTTGTTTCTTTGAAGCACGCTTGTATGATAAACGGAATCAATAATTTAGTGATTACGAAACTAGACGTTCTTACAGGAATTGAAAACCTGAAAATCGTTACGCATTACAAAACTGAAGACGGAAAAATCATCGATTATTTCACTTCTTCAACAGAAAAATTATACAACTACGAGCCAATCTACCAAGATTTGCCGGGTTGGAAAGAAGATCTTACAAAAGTAAGAAGCTACGACGAACTTCCTGATACTGCTCAGGAATATATCGAGTTTATCGAAAAGTATTTAGGAATCAATGTTTACTTAGTTTCTGTAGGACCGGAAAGAAGCCAAAACATCATCAGAAAAGAATTATTCTAAGAAAATAATTTTTATATAAAAAAAAGAGACTGTCAACTGATAGTCTCTTTTTTTTGTTACAAATAATGGAACTCTTATAAATTATTTATTGCACATTACTTATTACTCATATTTTCGGGAGCTATTTCCCGCTGTCCACTATATCTTTTTTGTTTTTCCCAATGCTAATTTCCATCACCAAAAAACAAAAAAGGATGCCGTTCCCATCGGGGCTAGGGTTTTTGACATAGATTCAATGTTTCGTCATTGAATATTTTCTTTTTGTTCCTGCCTTGTACGGATCTGTAAGAAATTTTCCTCCCTTTAGGACTGGGCAAAAGAAAATTTCTTTTTGAAAAAACTCGAATGTCAAGAAATTCAATGTATCATGACTTATACAGTTCATCATCAATAAGTTCCAATTATTTGCAACCTCAAAATCCTATTCAATAAATAGTTAATTTTATAATTCATCATACATTTTAGCAAAATGATTCTGTTTTGATAAATTTTTGGCAAATATTTTGATATTGTTTCGATAATTAATTCAAAGAATATAGAAAACTAATAATCGCAATATATTAACAATTTTAATTTTTATCGTGATGAAACACCTACTAGAAAACCAGGAATTTCGACTGAATGAAATCCTATTTGAAAACCGTAACAAACAATACGGTGCTTATGTTTTAAGAAATGAATCAGACAGAATTCTAACGAAATCACTTTTTATAGGGGTGAGTCTTCTGGCAGCAATCTCTATTACGCCAATGATTATTTCGGCATTTAAAACAGTTGAACCAGTGACAGACGGCGGATTTGTACTTCCTCCACCAATGATTATTCCAGATGATCCTACTGTTAAACCACCTGCTGCAGTTGTGCCTCCTCAACCAGCTCCTGCTCCTGTGAAAACTTTTGATGATAGACTTCCTGAGCCGACAGCAAATCCTACCAACGAACAAGTTGTAGAAAAGATTGAAGGGGCGATTGCCGGAGTAAAAAACAATCCGGATGGTATAGTGGCACCACCAAATGTTCATGTGCCACCAACTACCATTCCTGGAACGGGACCAGTTATTAATCATGTGCAACCTCCAACAATTGAAGTTGTTAAAGATAAAAATGTTATTGAAATTGCTGCTATACCGGCGGATTTTGAAGGTGGTATTGATTCTTTTAGAAATAAAGTAATAAATAAATTTGATACTTCAGCATTTGAAGAGCAAAACAGCGTAGCCACAGTGGTTACATTTATTGTAGAAACCAACGGGACTATTTCAGATATCAAAACCAACGGAAAAGATGCATCTTTCAATGCAGAAGCAATAAGAAGCATCAAAGCTGTAAAAGGCAAATGGATTCCTGGTAAAAATAAAAAAGGGGAAGCGGTAAGAAGCTACTTTAAGTTTCCCATTTCCATGAAGTTCGATAATTAAGATTATTCAAAACAAATCTTTTCACTTATCCACAAAATACTATTTTTTGTGGATAATTTTTTTTATGTCTAAAATCCTTATTAACAATATTTTAACTCAACTTTCGTTTTAGTCGTTCCTTGAAAGCAGAGAAAAAAGTGTATTTTTGAAACTTAAAGTTCAAGCAATGGCAAAAATCATAGGTATCGCTAATCAAAAAGGGGGTGTAGGAAAAACTACTACCGCCGTCAATTTAGCCGCAGCATTAGGGGTATTAGAAAAGAAAATATTAATCATTGATGCAGATCCGCAGGCTAATGCGACGTCTGGTCTTGGGGTAGAAGAGGTTCAGTATTCTACATATAACCTTTTGGAACATAGTGTTGAGACGAGAAACTGTATCCAGAGAACGACAACTCCGAATTTAGATATTGTGCCTTCTCATATTGATTTGGTTGCCGCAGAAATTGAATTGGTAGACAAAGATAACCGTGAGTACATGCTGAAAAAGGCTTTAGCAACGGTTAGAGATGACTACGATTATATCATCATCGACTGTGCACCAAGTTTAGGTTTGATTACTGTAAACGCTTTAACAGCGGCAGATTCTGTAATTATCCCGATTCAGTGTGAATATTTTGCTTTGGAAGGTTTAGGGAAGCTTTTGAACACCATCAAAAACGTTCAGAAAATTCATAATAAAGATTTAGATATCGAAGGTTTGTTGTTAACAATGTATGACAGCCGTTTAAGATTGTCAAATCAGGTTGTAGAAGAAGTACATGCTCACTTTCCGGAAATGGTTTTTGAAACCATCATCAGCAGAAATGTGAGATTGAGCGAAGCACCAAGTTTCGGTGAAAGTATCTTAAACTACGATGCAGAAAGCAAAGGAGCGATTCAATATCTTCAGTTAGCAGAAGAGGTTCTGTTGAAAAACGAAAATTTAGTAAAGAATTAAATAAAAGTTAAAAGCTGTAACACTGAACTCGTTGAAGTGCAAAAGCAAATAGCCATATGCAAAATATGAAAGACAAGAAAAGAGCGATGGGACGTGGTTTGGGTGCTATTTTGAGCGCTGAATCAAAGGCTACGGTAAATTCTGCAACGGATGAAGGAGCAGAAAACTTTGTAGGAAATATCATGGAAGTTTCTATTGAAGATATTTATCCTAATCCCACTCAGCCAAGAACTTATTTTGACGAAAAAGCATTAAATGAACTTGCGCAGTCGATTAAAAATCTTGGAGTAATTCAGCCGATTACTTTAAGAAAAGACGGTGAGAAGTTTGAAATCATATCCGGAGAAAGACGTTTCAGAGCAAGTAAAATTGCTGGTTTAACATCTGTTCCGGCCTATATTCGTTTGGTGAATGATCAGGAGCTATTGGAAATGGCTCTTGTTGAAAATATTCAGCGTGAAGATCTTGATTCTATCGAAATAGCATTGACTTACCAAAGGTTGATGGAAGAAATTGGGATGACTCAGGAAAATTTAAGCCAAAGAGTAGGGAAGGACAGAAGTACTATTACCAACTCAATAAGATTATTAAGACTAAATCCGGATATTCAAAATGCCATCAGAAGCGGTGAAATCTCTGCAGGACACGGTAGAGCCATCATCAGTCTTGAAAATGAAGAGCATCAGCAGGCTTTGTTTGAATTAATCATCAAAGAAAAACTGAATGTTCGTCAAACCGAGCAGGCAGCAATCGCATTTAAAAATCCAAAATCTCCGGCCGCTAAAAAAGCAAAGGTTGAACTTTCTAATAATTATAAGAGAGCGCAAAAAACAATTGCTGATATTCTTGAGGTAAAAGTGGAGATCAAAACAGTCGGAACCGGTAAAAAAGGGAAAATTGTTTTGGATTTTAAAAATGAAGATGAGCTGGAATATATTTTATCTCATATTAAATAGATGAAAAAAATCTTTTTCACACTTTTTTTATGTTTATCTGTGATTACTTTTTCACAGGTTACCCGCAACGATACCATCCGTCGGGAAACTGCTCCAATGGACAGTGTTTCTGTAAAAGAAACTCCCAAAACATCGGTTGTTGAAAGCATAGAAAAAGCAAATGCTCCGGCGAAAGTAATCGTTAAAAAACTCAATCCTACAAAAGCAGGTTTGTATTCTGCAGTTTTACCCGGATTAGGACAGTTTTATAATAAAAAATACTGGAAAATCCCTGTGGTTTGGGGAGCGGTGGGTGTAGGAGCAGGAATCGCAATCTGGAATCAAAACAGATACTTAGAATACAGAGAATATTACATCGCAAAGCTTAACGGAACTCCCAATGAATTTGTCGACAGCAATCCGAGATTAGATAAAATTGCTTTGGCTAATGCGCAGGACAGATCAAAGAGACAGAGAGATTACGCCATTGCGATTACCGGACTTATTTATATTTTAAACATCGTTGATGCTGTTGTTGATGCGCATTTGTATGAAGGTCGTAAAGATCCTGATTTGACGTTCACACCTGCCATTATTTATGATGAGTTCGGAAACAATCCGCCAAAAACAGGATTGAGTTTAAATTTCAAGTTTTAAAAACTTTTAGATATGAAAATAGCATTAGTTGGATATGGGAAAATGGGCAAAATCATTGATGAAATTGCCACAAAAAGAGGACACGAAGTTGTCGCCCGCTTAAAAGAAACTCCAACTGCTGAAAATTTGAATAATCCTGATGTTGTTATTGAATTTTCTTTACCCGAAGTAGCTTTTGACAATATTAAAGCGTGTCTGGAAAATAAAGTTCCTGTCATCTGCGGAACTACTGGTTGGTTAGAAAGAAAATCTGAGGTAGAAAATTTAGCCATAGAAAACGGAACCGCATTTTTATACGGTTCTAATTTCAGTTTAGGGGTTAATTTATTTTTTGCTTTAAACGAAAAGTTGGCAGATTTAATGAAAAGTGTGGATGAATATTCTTGCCAATTGGAAGAAATTCATCACATTCACAAATTAGATGCACCAAGCGGAACAGCAATTTCTTTAGCTGAAGGAATTTTCAAGAACAATCAGAAATATAATGCCTGGAAACTTGAAGAAACTCAGAATAAGCAATTGGGGATATTCGCCATCCGTGAAGATGAAGTACCGGGAACACATAGCGTTTTCTACAGAAGTGAAGTGGATGAAATCGAAATAAAACATACCGCATTCAACAGAAATGGTTTTGCGTTAGGCGCTGTCGTTGCTGCAGAATGGATTAAAGATAAAAAAGGAAATTTTACAATGAAAGACGTTTTGGGACTTTAATTTTGTAACAAAACCAGACTTTCGTAAACTAATCATAGAAATTTGTACTCATCATCAATTACTGATTACAAATTGCTCATTACTCATATTTGAAATTTATGAATTATTTTTTAACGTACACAGTTTATGTTCTCATTTTATCAGTATTGATGGGGATTTCCACTTGGAAGCTGTTCAAGAAAATGGGGTATAGTCCTTTATTGGCATTTGTTCCTTTTTACAATTATTTCATTATACTAAAAGAAACAAAACATCCGAAATGGTGGGCGATTTTATCCTATTTGCCAATCGTAGGACCAATCATGATGTCTGTTTTCCATATTTATTTAATGAAAAAATTTGGAAAAAGTCTTGTTCAGCATCAGGTTCTGACGGTTATTTTGCCTTTCATCTACATGGCGACTGTCAATTATTCTAAAGATGTAGAGCTGGAAGACGAGAATGATTTATACCTTACGGATGAAGAAAAAGCATCTAAGAAAAAAGATACATTTATAGGATCTATCACTTTTGCTGTCGTATTTGCTACTATTATTCACGTATTTTTCACGCAACCTTTCGGAATTCCCACAGGATCGATGGAGCGTACACTTTTGGTTGGAGATTTCCTTTTTGTCAATAAATGGAGCTACGGTTACAGATTACCGATGCGTCCTTTGGCGATCCCATTTTTACAAGGAACTATTCTTGATACAGGAGAAAAAGGAAACCCGAAAGATGATCCAAAATCTTATGTGGAAGCTGTGAAATTGCCTTACGAAAGAATTTTCCAGTTCAGCAAACCTCAGAAAACGGATATTGTAGTTTTTAATTATCCTCGAGATTCTGTACATGTTTCCCTTGACCGTGCTGATCCGTATGTGAAAAGATGTGTTGCTGTTGCTGGTGATACTTTCGAAATGCGTGACGGTAAAATGTTTATCAATGGTAAGCCTGAAGTATTTCTTGGTGATCAGGAGGTTCAGCACAGATATATTGTAAATACCGGAAGTCAGCTTGATATTCCAGGTTTATATAAAATTTTCGGATTTTTACCTGTTCAGGAAGGCCAAAATCAACAAGGTGGATTTGTGTATTATTTCCAGGGTCTGACTAAAAAGATGGCTGGCGAAATTAAAAAGCTTCCACAGGTGATTGATATGCAGGAGCATATTCAGCCAAAGGGCGAGTCTGCAGTTGCTTATCGTGATGAGGCCAAAATGAAAATTGATACCACTAATTCAATCTTCCCAATTAACAGCGGATGGAATCAGGATCAATACGGGCCTCTAAAGATTCCTAAAAAAGGGGATGTTGTAGCCATCAATGATAAAACTTTACCGGAATATCAGTGGATCATCAAAAACTACGAGCACAACACTCTTGAAAATAAAAATGGTAAAATTTTTATCAACGGAAAAGAAACCAATCAATATACGATTCAGCAGGATTACTACATGATGATTGGGGATAACAGAGACGCATCATTAGATGCAAGGTTCTTTGGTTTTGTTCCGGAAGAAAATATCGTTGGGAAACCAATGTTTACCTGGATGAGTGTGGAAGGAGCTTTCAAAGATTCGCAATCTTCTTACCAAGCCGACGGAATGAGAGTTCGTTGGGACAGAATGTTCAAAGCAACAAACACAGGAGAAGCCAATAAAACTTCTTATTGGTGGATTGCTGCTCTGATTCTTGTGCTTTTCTTTGGCTGGGAGTATATTGTTAAACTTTTTGGAAAGAAAAAAACAGAAGACGAATTATAACTAAATTTGTAAACTAAAATAAAATGAAGTATTTGAAAAAGTACTTCATTTTTATATATAATGATAATGAAGAACGTATTATTACCGGTATTTTATCTACCACCTATCTCATGGTTTTCAGTGTTTTTAGATCCTGAAAATGAAGTGACTTTTGAGCAATATGAAAGCTTTCCAAAACAGACCTATAGAAATAGAACCAATATCTATGGCGCAAATGGGAAACTATCCCTTGTTATTCCTATCAATCATACAGGGAAAAGAGAAATGAAGGATACTGAAATTTCTTACAGAGAAGATTGGTTAAAGATTCACTGGAGATCGATCAAAAATGTTTACCAAGGTTCGGCTTACTTTGAATATTATGAAGACAAATTTGAAGTGCTTTATGAGAAGAAAGAAAAATTCTTGCTAGATTTTAATTTAAAAAGTATCGACATCATTCAGAAAATACTAAAGACAGAAAAGGCACAATCTTTGAATCAAGAATATATCAAAAATCCGTCTGAGATTAATTTTCGTGAAAAATTTTCTACGAAAGTTGAAACACAATTTGAGATGGAAGAATATTATCAAACATTCACAGATAAATATGGTTTTTTGAAAGATTTATCAATTTTAGATCTTATATGTAACAAAGGGCCAGAATCTGTGACTTATCTTAAAAATATTAAATAATTCTAGTAAAATGAAGAAAATAGTATTAGCTGCTGTCTTTTTAGCAGGTTTTAGTTATTCTTATGCTCAAGGCGCAAAAGCGGCTGTTGATCCAAAAGAAGATAAAGATTTAATGACGTGGTATCATAAAGATTTTGCCACTTCTAAAGTATATGGTGTAAATACCGAAAATGCATACAAATATCTTGAATCAAAAGGTCTTAAACCTAAAACAGTTGTTGTAGGAGTTTTAGACAGTGGTGTTCAGGTTGATCATCCGGGATTGGTGAAAAATATTTGGTCAAACCCAAATGAAGTTCCCAACAACGGAAAAGATGATGACGGAAACGGATACATTGACGACGTTCACGGATGGAATTTCATCGGTGGTAAAAACGGAGACATTGGCGTAGATAATATGGAAGTAACAAGAGTTGTTGCTAAATACAAGCCAGTTTTCGAAGGCGATGACTCTGCAAAAAACAAAGCAAATCAAGCAAAAATGCCTGAAGAATTTGCAATGTACATGAAGTCTAAAGAGCTTTTTACTAAAAAGAGTGTAGACGCAAGTCAAAGTTTCAAGCAGTTTACCATGATTAATGAAGCAATTCCTTCTATGGTGAAGTTGCTTGGAGGGAAGCCTTTTACTAAAGAAAATCTTGCATTGGCAAAACCAGCAGACCAGAAAGAGTCTATGGGGTTACAAATTTTGAATAATTTGGTTCAAAATCCTGAATTAGCTGGTAAATCTCCTTCTGATGTCGAGGCGTTTTTAAACAAAGAAATTAAAAGTGCGCTAGATCATTTTGGTCCAATGGCTCAACAGTATGATCTTGCATTTGATCCTAGAGCAGAAATTGTAGGGGACAACTACGATGACTATTCTGAAAAAAAATATGGAAATAACCATTATCAAGGTCCGGATGCAGAGCATGGAACTCATGTTTCAGGTATTATTGCAGGTTTGCCACAAGGAAAGGAAGTGCAATATGGTGTAGCTTCAAAAGTGGCTAAAATCATGGTCGTAAGAACGGTTCCTAATGGTGACGAAAGAGATAAAGACGTTGCAAACGCCATCAGATATGCTGTAGATAATGGTGCTAAAGTTTTGAATATGAGCTTTGGTAAACCGGTTTCTCCGGGTAAAAATGTGGTTTGGGATGCATTCAAATATGCTGATGATAAAGGAGTTCTTTTAGTAAAAGCTGCTGGGAACGAAAACGAAGATGTTGCTGAGCATTTAGCATATCCTACCAATTTTAAAAATGTTACTGATGCGGCTCCTTTCGTAGATAACGTTTTGGTTGTCGGTGCAAGTACGAATAGAAATAATGAGTTGAGAGCTAGTTTCTCAAACTATAATAAAAATATGGTCAATGTATTTGCTCCAGGTGAAGAAATTTATTCTACAGTTCCAAATAATGAGTACAGTTACCAACAAGGAACTTCAATGGCTTCACCGGTAGTGGCAGGTGCTGCGGCAGTGTTATTGGCTTATATGCCAAATCTAAAACCAGCACAGATCATCGAAGCTTTAGTAAAAACAAGCAACGCAAGTACAGAAAATGAGTTTGGAGAAAAATCTCAGGCTGGTGGGGTAATCGATGTGAAAAAAGCAGCAGAATATGCTTTCAATAATTTCTACAACGGAAAAACTTCTTCAGTGAAAAAACCTGCAAAAGCTAAGAAAGCTGTAAGGAAATAATAATCAAATACTTATTTTATAATATTAATCAGAGCCCGATTTTTTCGGGCTTTTATTTTTTTAACAAATTTGTTTTGGCACGGTTTTTTGTAGTAACTTTATGAATAATAAACTAAAAGATAAAATCGCTTTTCGGTTTTATCTTACGTAAAAAAAAACATATGAAAAAGTTATTACTTGCGGGAATTTTGGGAACATCACTTTTTGCAGTGTCTTGTTCCACCGTTAAAAAAGGAGCAGATGCACAAAGCAACAGATCAGAATTTCTTAAAATGAAAGGAGATTTCCAAATTGTAAGCATCGATTACGACAAGCAATATAAAATCAAGCCTTTTGATGAAGGCGCAGATGCACAATGTTTCGTTGGAAGTCACTGGAGATTTATTCCAAATAACTATACAGGTGCATATACATTAAACGGCGGCGGAAATTGCCCTGCATTGACTCAGCCGATTAAATTTGAAGTAAAAGACGGCAACACCTTCTTATTCAAAAAAATTCAGGATGGAACAAAAGCTAAACAAAATACTGTAGGGTACACACTTAATGTAATCAATATGACAACAGATCAGTTTTCGTTAGAGCAAAATGTACCATTTGATGGCAGTACGATAAGAGTTGTTTACAACTTCGAAAGAGCTGGAATGAAATAATTTAACTATTTAAAATAAACATAATGAAATTTAATAAAACATATATAGGAGCATTTTTCTTATCATCAGCATTATTGCTTACAAGCTGTGAGGCTGTACAGAATTCTAATCACCAGCAAAGAGGTACCGCAGTAGGTGTTGCTTCCGGAGCTGTTATCGGTGGTGTTCTTGGGAACAATGTAGGTAAAGGTAAAAACGCAGCATTAGGTGCTGTTCTTGGAGGTATTATCGGTGGTGTTGCAGGTAATGTTATCGGTAATAAAATGGATAAGCAGGCTAAAGACATTAAAGAAACTTTACCTGGTGCTGAAGTAGAAAGAGTAGGTGACGGTATTAAAATCACGATGAATGAAAGCATTGTTACTTTCGCATTTGATTCTTCTGATCTTACATCATTAGCAAAAACAAACTTAGATAAGTTAACTCAGGTTTTAGTAAATAACCCTGACACAAACATCAATATTTACGGTCACACAGACAGTAAAGGTGCTGATGATTACAATCAAAAGCTTTCTGAAAGAAGAGCTAATTCTGTGAGATCTTATTTGATGTCAAAAGGAATTTCTTCAAACAGACTTTTCGCTTTAGGTGAAGGTGAAGCAATGCCGGTAGCATCAAATGATACAGACGCTGGTAGAGCTAAAAACAGAAGAGTAGAGTTTGCGATTACGGCAAACGAAAAAATGATTAATGACGCTAAGCAAGGGCAATAATCGTTAACATATAAATATTATCATAAAAGACCGCCTTGGCGGTTTTTTTTGTATTTTTAAACGGCATTTTTTTTTGGTTTAAAATCACTATTTTTGCAAACGAAATTACATAAATGAAAAAATATTTAAAACTGCTTCGTGTAGAGCAATGGGTGAAAAATCTATTTGTTTTTGTGCCCTTGTTTTTTTCGGGAAGTATTCAGAATGTAGACCTGCTTACAAAAAGTATCTTTGCATTTGTCATTTTCTCTCTGGCGGCGAGTGTTGTTTACATCCTGAATGACTACAACGATATTGAAGCAGATCGACAACATCCGGAAAAAAGAAGACGACCTCTCGCAAGCGGTGCGATCTCAAAAAGAAAAGCACTGACTATCCTTACAGGTTTGATTATTTTGGATATCGCTTTGATATTCTTTGCACAATTTAATTTCCATGAAAGTTTGTGGAAGTTTGCAGCCATTATCGGGATTTATTTTGTAATGAATCTTGCCTATACATTTAAACTGAAGCATGTTCCGATTATTGATATTTTCATCATTGCCACAGGATTTGTACTAAGAGTTCAGGCGGGCGGATACATCACCGGAATTTTTATTTCTCAGTGGGCAACTTTATTGACTTTCGTTTTAGCGTTGGTTCTAGCAATCGGAAAAAGACGTGGCGAGCTGATTAATGCTCAGGTTTCCGGAAAAACTAGAAGAGCGCTTGATGGTTACAATGTACAGTTTGCAGATATTGCACTTTCCATTTCGGTAACATTGGCGATTGTTTGTTATCTGATGTTTACATTATCTCCAGAAATTCAGCTTAAATTACATAAAGCCGTATTTTACACAGTAATTTTTGTTGTTTTCGCTTTTCTAAGATATTTACAACAAACTTTGGTCTACAACAGGACCGAATCTCCTACAAAAATTGTTTACAGAGACAGATATATTCAGGTTACATTATTATTATGGGTTGCCGCATTTTTAATTCTAATTTATTTTAAATAATGAAATTGCGCAGACTAAATAGTATAAACAATAATGAAAAATTTATGGTGATTGCATCTGAAACCAAAAAAAAAATTAATCACAGATGAAACCAAATTTCACACAAAAAGTTACAAATTGGGGCAACTTTCCAATCGTGGAAAAAGAAATGAGGTCTGAAGACAGCTTCGAAAAAATAAAAGAATTTGTACTTAATCACAATGAAGTTATTGCAAGAGGAAATGGCAGATGCTATGGTGACGCTTCTTTGGGCGAAAACATTTTCTCTACCAAAAAATTAAATAAATTTATCAACTTCGACCGTCTCAACGGAATTATCGAATGCGAATCCGGAGTTTTACTTTCCGAGGTTTTAGAAATTTCTGTGCCGCAGGGTTATTTTTTATACGTAACTCCGGGAACAAAATTTATTTCTGTAGGTGGCGCAATTGCGTCAGACGTTCATGGTAAAAATCATCATGCCGAAGGATGTTTTTCAGAATATGTTACCGAATTTAAATTAATGACCGAAAATGGTGATATTATCATCTGTTCACGAGAAGAAAATTCAGATAGATTTTGGGCAACCATCGGCGGAATGGGGCTCACCGGAATTATTCTTTCAGCAAAATTTAAGCTTAAAAATATTGAGACCGCTTACATTCGTCAGGAAAGCATCAAAGCAGAAAATTTAGATGAAATATTCAGACTTTTTGAAGAAAGTGAAAGCTGGACATATACAGTTGCTTGGATCGATTGTCTTCAGAAAGGGAAAAATATAGGAAGAAGTATTCTGATGCGCGGCGAACACGCCTTCAGACATGAACTGACAGGAAATGATGCTAAAAATCCTTTAGTTTTAAAGAAGAAATTCTCTCCGACAGTACCTTTTTATTTTCCGAATTTTGTCTTAAATGCTTTGACGGTGAAGATTTTTAATTTTCTTTATTATAAAAAGCAATCTAAAAAAGAGTTGAAGAATTTTATCGATTACGAAACATTTTTCTACCCTTTGGATGCCGTAACCGATTGGAATAAAATCTACGGAAAGTCAGGATTTATCCAATATCAAATGGTGATCCCAAAAGAAACGGGAAAAGAAGGAATGAAAAAAATCCTTGAAACCATTGCCAATAGCGGAAACGGTTCTTTCTTGGCGGTTTTAAAGCTTTTTGGAGAAAATAATCCTGAAGCATACAATTCTTTCCCGACCGAAGGCTATACTTTAGCTTTGGATTTTAAAGTGAATTCAAAACTGAAAAAATTGGTTGATCAGTTAGATCAGATCGTTCAGGAGTTTGGCGGAAGAATTTATTTAACGAAAGACAGTATGAGCAGATCTTCCCTTACAGATTATCTGAAAAATGTCAACAGTTCAAAATTTGTGTCTTTACAGCACAAAAGAATTTTAAATAATAAGTAGAATGATAGTTCTTGGAAGTACATCGGAAGTAGCGCAGGCATTTGTAGAAAAGGCTTTGCAGGAAGGCGAAAAGTTTGAACGGATTTATCTTTTTACCTCAAATAGAGAAACCACAGAGAGATTTGCAAGGCATATTGATGTTAAATTTTTGCAACAATCGGAAATTATCGAATTAGATTTAACGAAAGCAATCAATTATTCTGAGTTTGACCAAATCAACTCCAGTCTGCTTTTTTGTGCAACGGGTTATTTGGGAGAAGGTACAGAAGAAGGCTTGTACGACAATAAAAATACAGAGAGAATTATAGATATCAATTACTCAAAATTAGTTCCGGTAATGAATTATTTTGCTCAGAAATTTGAAAGCAGAAGATCGGGAACTATCATCGGACTATCATCGGTTGCGGGTGACAGAGGAAGACAGAGTAATTTTATCTATGGAAGTGCAAAAGCAGCATTCACAGCTTATTTAAGTGGTTTGAGAAATTATCTTTTTGATAAAAAGGTACATGTAATGACCGTAAAGCCAGGATTTATGGCAACAAAAATGACAGAAGGCTTACCTTTGAATCCGAAATTAACGGCAACACCGAAGCAGGCGGCAGAGTGTATTTATAAAGCATTCAAAAAACAAAAAAACGTGGCATACGTTTTACCGATTTGGGGCGTTATTATGTTAATCATTAGAAATATTCCTGAATTTATTTTTAAGAAATTAAAACTTTAATTGAGTATGAAAAAATTGTATTGCTTTGATTTTGACGGCACTTTGACTTATAAGGATACGATGTTTTTGTATCTTAAATTTTATAATCTATCAAAATTTCGGGTACAGTTTGTAAAACATATTCCGCTTTTTATTTTATTAAAATTAAAATTGGCTGAGACTGAAAAAGTAAAGAAAAGCTTTATCGGTTCTATTTTAAAAGGTCAGCTTCAGACTAAAATCGAAGAAAAATCTAAACAGTTTTTTGAAGAAAACTATCCGAAAATAGTAAGAGAAAATGCCTTAGATTTCATTGAAAATATTGACCGAGAAAATACCGAAAGCCTTATGGTGACTGCTTCCCTGGATATATGGACTAAACCATTTGCTGAAAAATTGCAGATGAATCTTGTTTCCACAAAAGCAGAGTTTAAAAATGGAGTTTTCACCGGAAATTTTGTAGGTAAAAACTGCAATGGAAAAGAGAAATTAGAAAGAATTAAGAAAGAAATTTCAGACGATAAATACGATAAAATCATAGCTTTTGGAGATACCTCAGGTGATAAGCCAATGCTGAAATGGGCGAATGAGGGACATTACCAATTTTTTCACTAATTTTGAAAGGTTAATAAAAATAAAATGAATAAGTTGCTAATTGTATGTTTTGCATTCATCATGAGTTGTACAAGCACGACTGCACAAAAATCTGACGGTATGCAAACTAAAGGAGAAATTCTCGCTTCCGAAACTCAAGGTGGAGCAGAGCAGGCTGGTTTTACAATCATCAAAGATCAACAGCAACTCGAAAAAGAGATCACGGAAAACTTTGCCGCTTCAGGTATGGAGCCAGTCATGCAAATTCCTGTTTTTCCTAAAGATCAAAAAGTTGTTTTGTACAATTTAGGAACTTTCAATTCTGGAGATCACAAGGTTTCAACAATTAAAAGTATTTCTGTGAAGAATAATATTTTATACGTAGAAGTTCCGGAATATCAATCGGGCGGTATGGCAATTCAGGTAATGTCAAACCCTTGGTTTATATTTTCTGTTCCTTCAAATTATCAGTTCAATTCAGTAGAATTAAAATATTCAAAATAAAAAATGAATAAAATATATTTAGATAACGCTGCCACTACGCCGCTTTCAGAAGAAGTTATTGATGCCATGGTAGAAACCATGAAAATGAATTTTGGGAATCCGTCTTCTACACATAGTTTCGGACAGGATGCTAAGATTTTAATTGAAAATGTAAGAAGGCAGGTTGCAGAATATCTTCACGTGAGTCCGGCAGAGATTATTTTTACGTCTTGCGGAACAGAATCCAACAATATGATTATCAAGTCAAGTGTTTCACATTTGGGCGTTGAAAGAATCATCAGTTCGCCTTTGGAGCATAAATGTGTTTCTGAGAGTATTTTAGATATGAAAAACAGGAAGGGTGTTGAGGTTGCTTACATTCGTCCTAATGAAAAGGGAGATATTGATTTAAATAAGCTTGAAGAATTGCTGAAAGCTTCTGATAAAAAGACTTTGGTAAGTTTGATGCATGCCAATAACGAAATCGGAAACATTGTCGATATTAAAAAGATTGCAGAATTGTGTAAAGCAAATAATGCCTTATTTCATTCTGATACGGTGCAGACGATGGCTCACATGAATTTAGATTTGTCTGATATTCCTGTTGATTTTGCTTCTTGCAGCGCCCATAAATTTCACGGTCCGAAAGGAATTGGTTTTGCTTTTATCAGAAAATCAAGCGGATTAAAAGGAATCATTACGGGAGGTCCTCAAGAAAGAAGTTTGAGAGCAGGTACAGAAAATGTGAGTGGTATTGCAGGTTTAGGAAAAGCTTTAGAGCTTTCACTTAAAAATATGGATGGATACACACTACACATGCAGAATATTAAAAAATATACGATCGATAGAGTTTCTGAAGCGATTCCGGGAATTAAATTTAACGGAAGAAGTTCGGAAGCTGAAAACAGTTTGTATACCGTTGTAAGCCTTTTGTTGCCATATAAAAATCCTTTAATCGGGTTGCAGTTGGATATGAAGGGAATTGCTGTTTCTCAGGGTAGCGCATGCTCTTCTGGAGCTTCAAAACCTTCAATGGTGATGATGATGGTGCTTTCTGAGGATGAAATGGATGAATGTACACCTTTGCGTGTATCATTTAGTCACATGACGACAAAAGAGGATATTGATACTTTTGTGGATGCTTTAGCAGAAATTTCGAAAGATTTAATCATAGAAAATACAAATGTTGAGCATAGATAAGCTATTCGCTTAAAAGTGGTAATTTTGATCTCAGAATTTAAATAGAATATTAATAATTAAAAATAAAAAAATGGCTTTAGAAATTACGGACAGCTCGTTCCAAGAAACAGTTTTAAAATCTGATAAACCAGTATTGGTAGACTTTTGGGCAGTATGGTGCGGACCGTGCAGAACTTTGGGACCAATCATCGAAGAAGTGGCAGCAGATTTTGAAGGAAAGGCTGTCGTAGGAAAAGTAGATGTAGACAACAATCAGGAAATTTCTATGCAGTACGGAATCAGAAATATCCCTACAGTTCTTATTTTTAAGAATGGTGAAGTAGTTGATAAATTGGTTGGTGTAACTCCAAAAGAGATCATCGCTGAGAAATTGAGCGCACACTTATAAAAAAAATCGCTTTGATAATGAATGCTTTCCGTGTCGGGGAGCATTTTTTTTGTCTAAATACTTGCAGGTTTCCAGAAATGTTGTATTTTTGCAACCACAATAACAGAGGGTACAAGCTTAGTTATTGTAAGAGATCCGGTAGTTCAGCTGGTTAGAATGCCGCCCTGTCACGGCGGAGGTCGCGGGTTCGAGTCCCGTCCGGATCGCAAAAAGTTTTTATTCAATTTACTTTTAAAAGAAATTGATCCGGTAGTTCAGCTGGTTAGAATGCCGCCCTGTCACGGCGGAGGTCGCGGGTTCGAGTCCCGTCCGGATCGCAGAAAGTTTTTCTCAATTTACTTTAAAAAAATTGATCCGGTAGTTCAGCTGGTTAGAATGCCGCCCTGTCACGGCGGAGGTCGCGGGTTCGAGTCCCGTCCGGATCGCAACTACTAAATCAAAGTAGTACAAAAAGCTTTAAAACGTATGTTTTAAAGCTTTTTTTGTTTTATAACTGTTCAAAAAGAGGCAAAAATGCACAATCTGAAAGTGACCTATTCAGTGACCTATCAACAATGGTTTAAAAAGGTCACTGGAAATTCAGAGAAACCCTGTTCATCAGGTAGTTCAGAAACTGAATATCTTATGATAAGTTTTTACTAAGGTTAATTTTAAATCTTAAAAGCTACACTAAATCAACAAAACATTTAATTTACTTTTCTATGCAAGAAAAACTAAGGTTAATGCATCAGGAGAAGTGCCAATTTATTTACGAATGAATTACTGAGATTAGTACAAAACGTACAATAAAGCCTTTGAAATGGAGTTCTGTTATACAAAAAGTTATAGGTTCCTCAGAAGAAAGCAAATCTCTTAATTTTTATTTAAAAACATTTGAGCAAAAAGTTTACAACACTTATCACAGCCTGATGAAGGACAGTGAGAATGTTACTTGTGAAGTTCTTAAAAATAGGTTATTGGGAAAAGACGAATTTAATAGGACTTTAATTCCAATTTTTGTAGATCATAATGAAAGGATGGAGAGACTGATAGGAAAAGAATTTGCACTTGGAACTTTGGGAAGATATAAGACTTGCCTTAGTCATATCAAAGAATTTCTGAAATGGAAATTCAATCTGTCGGATATTGATATAAAAAAAATTGATTATACTTTTCTGAATGATTTTGAATTCTTTTTAAGAACTGAGAAATCTTGTAATAATAACTCGGCAGTAAAATATATTAAAAACTTTGGTAAAATTATTCGTAGTTGTCTTGCTAATGGTTGGATGGAAAGAAACCCTTTTCTTAATTATAACTCTAATTGTAATGAGGTAACTAGAGTGTTTTTAAATGAACAAGAATTAGAAAAAATGTTTAATAAAAATTTCAAAAATGAACGACTATCGCAGGTTAGATACATCTTTCTTTTTAGTTGTTTTTACAGGCTTAGCTTATATTGATACACAAAAACTGACACAGGATATTATTAATATTGGCTAGATGGTAATAAATGGATTTATACAATACGCCAGAAAACGAAAACGACATCTAATATACCATTACTTCCTAAAGCAGAAGAGATTATTAATAAATATAGAAATCACCCTGTTTGTCTAAACAATGGAAGACTTCTTCCGGTATTGAGCAATCAGAAAATGAATGCTTATCTTAAAGAAATTGCTGATCTGTGTGGTATAAATAAAGATCTCACTTATCATATTGCACGCCATACTTTCGCTGCTACAATAACTTTATCGAATGGAGTTCCAATAGAAAGTGTAAGTAAGATGTTAGGACATAAAAATATTAAAACTACTCAACATTATGCAAAAATTCTTGATAAAAAAGTGAGTGAAGATATGTCAATATTAAGAAGCGTTCTCCAAGCAAAGGAAAAGCTAAAAGAATAATTTGATAATGAAAGGTTAATATAGATGCGGTTGGAATTCATACTTCAATGATCAATTACGGATTATTGCCAGTTAATGACTCCATCAAATTAAGCTTAATCATTGATAATCATAAACTACTCAGAATAAAAGTTGAAGAATGTCACGCGATCACTCCAAGTGGGTCAAGAATTGACATAGGAGCCGGAAGTTCTGAAGCGATTAATTTATCGATTCCATATCCGGAGGCGGCTTATGAAATAAAAGATAATGAGAGCGTAGTTTTAATGGCTTGCCTTTCGGTGAACCATTTTAAAAGAACACCTTTTGGAGAACCTGATCCGGAAGAAAATCCACCAAGATATCCTTACACACAACCAGAATATTCACTAAATCTTGTTCCTCAAAATGAACTTAAAAATACTTTAGGATTTGGTACGGGTTATCTAACAATTGGGAAAATATTGGTCAATGCAGGTGAATCAAGAATTGATGAAGATTATATTCCGCCTTGTGTGAGTATTACAAGTTCAAAAAAATTGCAGGATTTATATGTGGAAATCGACCGTTTTTATGGACAGATTGAACTTTATGCCGTACAAATTGAACAAAAAATTCACGTTAAGAAACAGAACAATTCTTTAGCAGTGATGATGGGACTGATGGCAGATAAAACGCTTAACTATCTTGGTCAGGAGATCAACAGATTCAGATGGCTTTCTCCACACACGCCTCCTGCAAATATGTTGTTGTCGGTTGTTGCTTTGGCAAGGGTGCTGAAAAACTTTATTGATGCAAGATCAGGAGCCGGAAAGGAAGAATTACTGAATTATTTTGCCGAATGGTGTAATGTAAGTCAGGGGCATTTTGAAACTATTTTCACAGACGTTATCAATACAGATTACAATCATAATCATATGGATGTAACCATTGCAAAAGTGAAAATATTTATGAAAACGCTTGAAGATCTTTATTCAGTTCTCAACAGACTAGATTACATCGGTAAAAAACGAGACGGAAGCATCTTCGTTTCAGAAAATACAGATGACAGAGATTCTGTGATTCACGCAAAACGTAGCAGAACTTTTCTTGCAGATTAAAATTAATTAAAACACAAATATTACTTATTATATGGAAGTCCTTAATAAAAAAGAACGATCAAGAGCTTTTTCATTTTTCATCCTGTTTTTCGTTATTACTGTCATTGTATTGCTTATTGCCGTGTTTTTCAATGCCTATTTTCCTTTTAAAGAAAACAGTTTATTGAAAGCCGAAAATTCCAAAATGAAAAGAGAAATGGAAACTCAGGATAAGTTCTCTTTCCAATTGGAGAAAGTAAAGTCG
The DNA here is from genome assembly GCF_022699665.1 of Chryseobacterium aahli. Taxonomy (GTDB): domain Bacteria; phylum Bacteroidota; class Bacteroidia; order Flavobacteriales; family Weeksellaceae; genus Chryseobacterium; species Chryseobacterium aahli. Next base: position 115,939 of record NZ_JALDNB010000014.1, read on the forward strand.
GCGGTAGATTCAATAGGTGTTCCGGGGCAAAATGATTTCTTTAACGAAAAATTATCATTATCAATTCTTGCAGATATGTACAAGCAGCTTCCGAAAGACACACTGAAGAATAAAGTGATGTATAACAATACCATTATGACCTTTAAAGATCTTGTGGATGCTAAAAAACAAATCAAACAATTGTCTGGAAATCAAATGACAATGGATAGTCTTCAAACTATTAACAAAACATTGAAGGATGAGTATGACAAGATAAGAACAGATCTTGATGTTTGTCGTCAATTGTATCAGGCTCAATAATGATGAAAATGAGAAATTCAATATTCATTCTTTTTATTGTTCTCTTTGGAATGTTCCGTGTGGATGCTCAGGAGAAATCTGTTGCCGACAGTACAGATTCATCCTATGCAAGTTTTGACTGTGGAATAGTGCAGACTAAACAGAAACTAGATAAAAAACCATTTGCAAGTACAACGCCTTTGCATCTGAGAGTGAACAACAGCGACTATGTGTACGCAACATTACAATTAGGTAAAAGGAAAAATAAAGTCTTTCTGTACATCCAGATTTTAGATAAAAATGTATGTGTGAAAAAAGATAAGGTTTTAGATGTTTTTTTCAAAACAGGAGAGGTTGTCACTTACAAAAATGGTTTTTCATTGAATTGTGATGGTTTTTTTGCAAAACAGCTTAGTAAAAAAGAATTTGAAAAATTGAGGTTTAATGATATCGATTTAATCAAATTATACACTTACAAAAAGAACTACGAATTGTACGTGAGCGAAGTTCAGAACAGCGATATCGATAATCAGCTGGATTGCTTATCTGCCTATAAAATCAAGAAGACTGACGAAGTAAAAATCAAAAAGAAGAAAAAAAATGAGCCCGCTTCCGGAACTTAATCTCAATCTTGGAATGTCCAAAAGCTCTTCATCAACAGATAAAAGAGAAGAAATTGTGGTGCGAACCGATTCAGGATTTCGTAAGCATACTATTTCGATGATTATTTCGGATGAGGAAGTGGGAAAAGTTCATTTAAAAATAAATAATAAGGAAGTTGAAATTCCTACTTATAAATTGACAGTTACTGATGATAAAACCAATGAAACAGAAGCTTATCAGGTGACAAGAGATACATTGAATTTTGTAAAAACGACCACTAAAAAAAGTATTTTTTCTTTCTTAGGAATTAAACGTTTTGACAAAACTTCTTTTTTATATGAAAATATAGCGTACGAACCGTTGCGTGAGAATATTGAAAAATTTGATATTTCCAGACATCGAAGTCTTAATCAGGAGAAGCTTATTTACCAGCTTTCAGGTAACGGACAAAGTATAATGTTGTATTCGGGGAACATCAATGAATTTGAAAAACCGGATGAAATTACTCAATACTTTATCATTGTTGATAATAATGATGGTCAAAGTTTTATCGGAGATATTTTGTATCGTGAGAAATTTTTAAAACTGACACCAAAAGTAGAATTGCAAATCATCAGAAGAAGCAAAGTGGCGAAGAATTTTGAATATGATGATAAGGGAAATATTAAGAGAACGATTTATTTTTAGAAATAATGAGAGGAATATACTATAAAATACCAATGGATTTCGAGTCAATCGTCAACAAAAAAGACGCTGAGAAAATCTCTATTGATAATTCCATAAGTCAGCAGATTTTTTTGATTTCTACAACGGCTTTAGGAGAATGTAAGTTTGATGAAACCTTTGGTACAGAGATTTGGGAAATGGATTTTGATCTTCTTAAAACTGACAATAGTTTAAAAGAATTCATTGTTGGTTCTATGAAAAAATCAATTGTAATGCACGAAAAAAGATTGCTTTTGGAAGATGTAGAGGTTTCTGTAAAAGACCACAATCTGGGTACCATTGGAAAGAGAAGAATGAAAAAAAGAGTAGTAATCTCTGTAAAAGGACAGGTTTTGGAAACCAACAGACCTTTTCTTTTTCAAAATTCATTTTTTGTAGGACCTCTTTCGTATTAAAAAACACAAATCACAAAATGAATCAGGAAAGAATAAAAGATAGAATATTAAGAAGAGCAGCAAGACTTTGGGGCTACAATGAGCTGGAAGCAGAAACTTCCTTTGATCCGATTGTAAGCTTGCTTCTTTCTGCAACCGCTTCAGAACTTGAAAAATTAGGTTTTGAGCTTGAGAGTTCACGTTCAAGAATCATAGAAAGGATTCTTGAAATTATGTTTCCGGAAGAAGTTTCCGGCGTGATTCCTTCAAGGTCTCTGATTCAGGTTTTCCCTTTAGAAAATCAATCAAAAATATCTTTGTACAATCATTTTAAAACAAGCAAACGCATTCATAATGTATTCAATCCCGTTGAAAGTGGGAGCAAAGATGTCTTTTTTTGTCCGACTATTGAGGCGAAATTGACCACGGCAAAAGTAGAATACATCGCTTACGGAAACATTTTGAATCGGGTTGAGAGTTTTTTCTTTACAGATCATTTGTCAAAAGGAGAGCATCATATTCCGTCAGGTGAAATGTGGGTGGGAATCCATTGCAAAGACAAGACAGACCTTGAAAATTTGATGCTTTATATTGATATCAATAATAATTATCAAAAGGAATTATTTTTTTATTATCTAAAACAGGCGAAGATTTATTTCGGCGAAAAAGAATTTTCACTGAGCGAAGGTTATAATGTAGATCAGGGAAGCATTAATCTTGAAAATATTATTACAAAGAATTACTCGGATCTTGAACATATTTATACGGATGTCAATCAGTATTACTTTTCCAATTTTTTCACTTTAAAAGAGAAATTATCTCATTCTGATAAGCCTCAAAATGAAGAGTTATTTGAAAAGTATTTTAATAACAATAAACTTTCAGAAGATAAAGATATTATTTGGCTGAAATTTAAATTTTCAGAAGCAGTTGTGAGCGAAGTATTGGAAAATGTGAGTGTTACGCTGAACTGCATTCCGGTTGTGAATGTTCACAATGTAAAATCTTATCACAGAGTTACTGGAAGACTTAATATCATTCCGATAAAGTCTGATGATTATTTTATGGATCTTGATTATGTTTCAGATGACAGAGGGCGACGATTTGATGTGAAAAATTATGAGGCAGAAAATAGTGGAATTTCAGCAGTTTTAAGAAAAGGCGGAGTTTCAAGATTTGACCAGCGTGGAGCTTCAGAGCTGTTACAATATCTTTTGGAATTAATAAAAGATGAAACGGCCGCTTTTTCGGGAATCGGCGGAGATTCTGTAAAGGAAACTTTGAGACAAATTAATCAAAACGTTGCAGCATTGCATCAATTAGCAAAAGAAAAAAGTTTCTCACAAGCCAATAATCCGTATTTGGTCATTACTTCAGATTCTCAGGATTCAGAAGTTGCTTGTAATGTTTCATATTGGTTGACACTTGCACAGGAAGGGAGCGAGATAAAGCCTGCAACCATATTAACGGTAGAAGGCTCAAATGCTTTAGCATTAGACAAAACAGCGGTAATGATTAAACCTTCAACCGGAGGAAGGAAAAGCTTGTCGCCACAAGATAAAATTTTAGAATACAGAAATTCATTGCTGACAAGAGGCAGAATTGTGACTGTGGCAGATATCAGAATTTTTGGATTAAATCATTTTAAAAGCACGATAAAAGATGTGGAAGTTTCTAAAGGAACAAAAAAAGAAGTTTCACTCAAAGGAGGATTTAGCAGAACTATTGACATTTTTTTAGTCAGAAACCCAGATGTAAAAGATTCGATTAAAGATTCGGAATGGGAATATTTATGCGAAAGCTTTCTGCTGAAACTAAAAAATGCTTCTGCAAATATATATCCCTATAGGATTTTTGAAAAATAAATATCACTTAAAAACTTTAAGATATTAACTAAACACATTTATTAACCCCTTTAAAAAAAACACTATGTTAACAAACAAAGGAATTGGTGGGAATGAAGTTCCACTAGACGCAAGCGAGGCGATTTTCGAGATCCCTCAAAACAGAACGCTTTTAGCACAAAAACTGACGGCAGATGATCCTGTAAAACCTGAGTTGGTAGAAGGATTGAATACGATTGACAAGGTTTTTGAGCATTTCAAGCCAGAAATTAAAGTAGATTTCGAAGATTCTGAAGGATCTGTGAAAATGGAAAACTTAAAATTCAAAAACTTAGGCGATTTCGGTACAAAAGGAATCACAGGTCAAAGTGGATTTTTAAGTGGATTGGAAACTGAAAAAGACCAGTATCAAAAGATCATCAAGCAATTAAAAACCAACAAAATTCTTAAGGCGGCCCTTGAAGATCCGGATGCTAAAAAAGGATTATTGGATACCCTTCAGTCATTGATCAAAGAATTGGAAAATAACAATACAACACACAACAACTAAAAACACAAACTATGGCAAAGCAAGAAGAATCAGTACAAGCAACTGGTGCTCCGGTATTGGAGCAGAAAAAAGGATCTGCATCCTTAGAAAGCAGCCTTAATAAATTAGCACGTTATGGTGGTTTCGATCTTTTGGAAACTTCCATTGAAGGCGTACAAAATATCAACCCGGACAGAAAGGCAAGAAGAAAAATCTTCCTTACAGAGTTGGCAAAAGAAAAAGAGAGAGAAACGCTTAAGAAAACTCTTGAACTTTGGGCAAATGTTATCAGTAAAAACGATTCGTTAACAGATATGGTTGCGAATTGCGAAGATCAAAGAAAATCTTCTGAAGATCTACTTTCTAAAAACTTGTCGAAAGCGGTTGATATCACAAGAGAATTGGAAGCTAATTACAGAACTGCAGCATTATTCTACAAAAATACAGAATCTGATAAAGTAAAAAATATCACGATTGTGAATGCGAATCTTGAGCAGTTGAAAGATATTGATAATACAAGATTTATTGATACAATTCACGCTGAACTTTCTGACAACTATGACAGATTGGATCTTAAAAGCAACTATGGAATTCTTGTTATTCCAGGGTATTTGGGGTCGAATAAAGTTGTTGAAAAATGGGCAAAACTGGCTCACGAAAACAAAGTGATGTTGGTGACAGATTTCGAGCACCTTGATGAACCGGATGATGTAATGGAAATGTTCGATCAGGCTTATTTGACGGGTGGTGATGTTTACAGAGCGAATGTTTTGATGACTTGTAATTGGTTGGTTGGAAGAGGAAGATTCGAAGATATCAACGAAACTGAAGATCTATTTATCCCGCCTTCTGCAGCTTTAGCAGGAAAAATTTACCATACACTAATGTCTCAGGTTACTGCGGGTAAAAAGTTCGGAGGAATCAACGAAGTTGATGGTGTTAAATTCGATTTGAAGAAAAGTGAAATTGCCAACCTTGAAAACTTAGGACTTATCCCGATGGTAAATGAATATGGGAAGGTAATGGCATTCTCTGGTAAAACATTATTCAACGGAGATAACTTAGGACTTCAGACTTATTCTGTGGTAAGAGTTTTCGATTATGTGACCAAAGTTTTGATGGATTTCCTGAACAGAAGAGCATTTGAAAACTTCACGGCTGTTACCAGAAAAGAAATTATGAACCAAATCGTTCGTTTCCTTGACGGAATTACAGGTCCTGGTAAGCTTATTGAAAATTTTGAAATCAGAAAATTTGAGCAGGATCCTATACAAAAAGACAGAATTCATCTTGATATTCATATGAAACCATATTTCCCGGCTAAAAACTTCCTAATCAAAATGGATGGTCATAAAGGTGACGACGGAAATGAGTGGGAAACAGAATACGAACAGAAGTAAAAAAACTGGATTTCAAACAAGGGAATAGAAGATAGTAAGGCTGTTTTCGTAATAATTTTAAATTATTTTTTCCTATTTGTTGTTCGTCATTTGTGATTTGGTACGCGGGAAATTATTTCCCGCGTTTTTTTATAGGTTTATTTGGACATTATTTAAAAGAAATATTGAATTTAAATTTTTCAACGATATGGTATTATTGAGTATTTATCTTAAATTTTCATTTCTCTATTTTGAGATATATAATTTTGGTTAGATTGTCTATAAAATACAATGGGTATTTAAATGATAATTAAAATCAATTATTTGACAATTATTGATAAAAATAAACAAAATATGTATTGATTTTTTAAATTGATTAAATCGGAATTAATTGTTGTAATAAGTTATTTTATATTGTTAAATTGTTATTTTTTGATAAATTTTAAATAGTAAAATAGATTAAAATTTATTAAAAATTTATTTGTGTTATTGGAAATAATTTATACATTTGACGAAGATATATTCCCTTGTTGGTGATTGTAAAAGATATATAACAAAATGCAAAAGGGTATATTTCCATCATTGGTATTATTGAAATTTTAAACCTAAAATATATTTTTATTATGTCATTTAAAGCAAAATTCAAAGCCGCCGGAATCGAGCGCAACATCTTAGCTGTAGACTTCGGAATGTTACAGCAAACCGACCCAACGGGAAGACCATCTTCCATCGCAAGAGGCGGTAAAATACACTTAACAGTTGAAGGGACAGGAGCAACCGATCTTTTTGAATGGATGACCAATTCATTTGAGAGAAAAGACGGGACCGTTACATTTGTCAAAAGAGACAGTGATGCAACGCTGAAAGAACTGAAGTTCAAAGAAGCTTACATTGTGAAATACACTGAGGATTTCGATTCTACAGGAGAAAATCCGTTGACGGAATCTTTCGTACTTTCTGCCAAAGAAATCGAAATGGGTAATGCTTCTCACAGAAACGAGTGGGTGTAATCTACAACTCTTAAAATCATTTATTTTCATCGGTTTTATTTTTTCTAAACAATTCCATATTGTTCAGTTAGGGATTAAGATATTCATGTGAAATGATTATTTTCAATCCTTAACACCGATGAATAAATTGATTTAAAAACCAGTCAATTACAATTAATTAACACAAAAAAAAGAAAATTATGTCATTTAAAGCAAAATTCAAAGTAGCAGGAAAGGAGTTCACTGCGCTTAACGTAACCTACGGCTTATTTCAGGAAACAGATGCAACAGGAAGACCGTCTACTGTAACAAGAGGAGGTAAGATTGATGTTGTAGTAGAAGGTACCAACTCAACAGAACTTTTTGAGTGGATGACCAACTCATTTGAAAGAAAGGACGGAAGTATTGTTTTTTATAAGAGAGACAGCGATGCTACCTTAAAGGAATTGAAATTTACTGAAGGATATTTGGTAAAACACAAAGAGAACTTCGATTCTACAGGTGAAAATCCATTGACTGAAACGTTTACTATCTCAGCTAGAAAAATTGAACTTGGAGGCGGTTTTTACGAAAATGAATGGCCTGGTTCTATGTAAATTAATAAGAATGGGCAATAAAGCATTGCCCATTTTTTAGTTTTTCAGAGTAAAAAGTGTTGTTTTACCAGAAATGTAGATAATTAATATTCAGGATCAGATTTAGTTTTTATATCAATAACTGGATAGTGAGAACTGTTATCCTGAAACCAAGAATTATCAACCAAATAACTGTCAACCGACAACCACCAACTAACAACTACAACTATGTCTTTTTTATCCAAATTAGAATTAGACGGCAACGTTTACAATATTTTAGAGTGTAAATACAGCTTTACACAGGCAACGGACGGAACGGGAAAACCGCAGGGGATGCCTCAAGGCGGAGAGATCTTTATCCGTATCGAAAGCACCGGAAATCCTGAACTTCTGGGATGGATGCTCGATCATAACCAGACCAAAAACGGAAAAATCACTTTTTTCAGAAGGGATGCAATGAGCAAACTTCAGGAGCTTGATTTTGAAAAAGCATACTGTGTCAAATTCACTGAACATTTTAACTCGGTGAATGCAGAACCTCTACAAATCGAAATGCAATTGATCGCCAAGAAATTTGAGGTCAACGGAGCGATTCACGAAAAAACATGGAAGTAATATACTTTCCAAATTTTTTTTAGATTTAAATAAAATCTTGTGAAGTTTATTTTAAAAACACAAATCCAAATAAATATAGAAAATTATGTCATATTTAGATGATGAAAACGGTTTCGGCCAGGGCAATCTAGGAAGCAATATGCGACTGAATCATCCCGATGATCTCAAAAAATACTTTTCTTCCAAAATGTTCAAGGATTTCCTCGCTGATAAAACCAGTCCTCTGGTTTATTGCACATTGAGTTTAGACGGGAAACCTTTTTTGGATAAATCGGGTTTTTCAATTAACCTGAATCAGAATACGAATGATCACGACAACTTCACCATTATCGTTCCTGATGATGCTTTAGACAGTTTTCAGGGTTATGTGATGGAGAATTCCAAGAATATTTTAGGAAAGAACATCACGATCAATCTACATCGTTTTGGTGATGTACGCCAAATGTTCAGCGGCATTGTTGCCAATGTGAAAAACAAGAAAGAAAACGGCTACGGAAAACTCTATATCAGCGGTTATTCACCAAGCATCCTGCTTGAAAACGGAAAAGACTGTCAGAGTTTTGAGAATAAAACGTTGGATGAAATCATAAAATCGGCCACTGCAGAATATCCCGAAAACTGTAAAGTATTGGTAGAAAACCCGAATACGAAATATGCTTTGCCTTACACGGTACAATATAAAGAATCGGATTATCAGTTTATCAAAAGACTGGCAACTCGCTACGGAGAATATTTTTACTACAACGGCCAGAGTATGGTTTTCGGCAATAAAGTACAGCCAATTGTTAATCTTGAAGAAAATATTGACCTTATCGAGGTTGAAGTTGAAATGAATATTAAACCGCAAGACTTTAGTTATTCGGTATTTGATGTGCAAGGCGGAAGTAAAACCGACAAAGATTCTTCATCCGCACAGGTTCAGTATAAAGAAAATCCTTTTCAGGCGATTGCCATTACAGCATCCAAAAACGTGTACAAGAAGAAGCCCGAAATGCTTTTCAACCACACCGGAATCTCCGTCAGCACCGACCATGAACTGAAAGAAGCAATAAGAAAGGAAAGAGAAAACAGGGAGAATCTGGTTACCGTAAAAGGCAAAAGCAAAGATCCCGAACTTAAAATAGGTGGCAGAGCCAAACTGATCGACATCAACGGCAGGGCAATGGAAACTTACCGCATCACGGAAATCAAACATTACCACGATGGCAATACGTATTATAATGAATTTGTGGGTATTCCGGATCTGTTCAATGCGCCTTATCAGGATGACGAAGCTGTTCCTTTTGGAGAAAAACAGTCTGCAAGAGTTTTGGACAACAATGATCCTTCTGGAATGGGAAGAGTACGGGTGCAGTATCCGTGGCAGGAGAAGAAGGGAGAGAAAACACCCTGGATCAGATTGATACAGCCTCATTCGGGAAGCGGAAAAGGTTTTCATTTTATCCCGGAGATCGGGGAAGAGGTATTGGTCGATTTTGAAAGTGGGAATGCGGAGAAGCCTTTTGTGGCGGGTACGCAGTATAATGGGAGTGAAACGAGTTCGTACCACACGAGCGGAAATGATAAGAAGGTGATTCACACGAGAAGTGGAACTAAAATTATTCTGAATGATGCGGAAGGCAGTGTTTTTATAGAAGATCCGAGTGGGAATACTTATTTGATGGATGGTGCTGGAAATATTAATGTCAATGCACCGAATGATATGACGTTTACGGCGGGGAAAGATATTAATATTTCTGCTGGAAGAAACATGTCAACTAATATAGGGAAGAATAGTACCATATATGTTGGAAATGATCATACTGAAGCAATTACAAAAATGTATACTCAGGTATCTGAAAACAAAAATGTTACTGTTAAACAAGATCAAACAGAAAATACCGGAAATAAATTTAAGAGCGTGTCTGGAGAAGCAGATATACAGACCTCTATAGGGAATTTAAAATTGAGAGGATCTTCTTTGGCAGTGTTTCAAGGAGGAAAAGATGTGAAAGTTAGTAAAGGATGAAATGAAATATTATGAGAAATAATAAATTTTCATTTGTTGCCGATGAACATGATTCTAATCTCAACAAAGATCCGGATTTAACAATTATCGGGGAATCTAAAGGCTCCGTTAGTTCTAAAAAGGGGAAAAGCAGTTCAGAACATAATGCAAAACTTAATAAAAAGAGAGAGGAAAAGCAGAAAAAATCGACAGAAGACTCTCCTCTTGAAAAGAGAGAAGTTGTTATGAACGGAGCAAAGCTCAAATGTCCTTATGCTCAAACTCAGGGAGAGTTAAAAGTTACTTCGAATGAAATCAATCTTCAAGATCAGTTATGGGCAACAGAGGGTGATGGTAATAATATGATAAACCTACAATTTAAAGGAACTTGTGGACATCCTAAATGGTCTGGGCAAACTCCTCCCCCTTGTATGAGTGTTATAAAATTAAGCCCTTGGCAGAACTTGGGGACTTCTATTGTACAGGAACAGAAAGTTTTGATAAAAGAATCTTTTATCACTTGTGAGCCAACACCAAATGTAGCTGTTGTAAAAAAGCAAGAAAGAAAAATGGAAAATACAAATGATGAAGCATCCCCTAAAGATGGAATACTATACGCCTTTTTAAAAAAATAATAATATGGTTCTTTTTTTAGATTTTGAAAACGATAAAATCAATATGACTTTTCATCCAGTGCCAAAAAGTAAAGCAAAAAAATATAAAGTAAAAATCTATGCAAAAAATTTAAGTGAAAAATTAGAAAAAGTTCATGTATACACATCTAAAGATTGGGATTTAAAAAAGGATGTAGAGAATTCCCATGATTTTACAATAAATTATGTGTTTTATAACCAAGTTGCCAAAAAAATACAAAAGAAACAATATCTACCTAATAAGATTGAATTGTTTTTTAGTGTTGTAATGAATGAAAATGAACTTGTAGCTAATAATAGCTTTATAATTCATTTTGTCAGATATATACCCAAATTATTGAATATTAAAGGTTGGGTAAATGGCGAAAAGTTGCAAAAGATATGGTTTACAAGTGGAAATAATCCAAATAAAAAACTTGTTGATCCAAAACTTGATGCTATAACATGGGAATGGATAACCCAAGAATCATCAGAGGTAAAAAGTGAGTTTGATGATTTCCATAAAGATACAACGACTAAATTAAAAGAATCAAATAGTGCATGGAGTAACAAAATTCAGGAATCTTTACAAGGTGAGATTAAGAAAATGGCAAATGATGGTCTAGTAACCAAACCAACAAAAGGAAATAAGACAACAACATTTGGAGTAACTAGTACAAACATACTAGACCTTAAAGGTGAAAAAATTCCTCTATATGAAAAATACTATTTTAGCTCTCAATCATTTAATGGGGCTTTTGATTTGGGTGTGCATTATTTTTATGACGGAATAGATGATTTCATTGCAGCAATAGCTAATTTTAATTATCATGTTTTTGCTACTGGAAAATTAGAATATATAGAAAGGTACCTAATGGATGACTACATTCGAATTAAGGTTGAAAAATTACACTACTACGTTAAAGATGGGTTTGATTTTGTAGATGATGACCCGAATGAACCATCTCAACCTTTGGGATATTGGAAAATATCTGATGATGGGAGTACTGTTGAAGTGTTAAAAGATGCACCTGACTCCAACTTATTGAAAGAATACTTTGAAGTTACAAATAAGGATTACAGAAATTACAGAGATGATCATAAGAAAGGATATGACTACTATCTGTATTCTACTTTACATGAAGAAAACGTTAATATAACATTTGATTATGAAAGCTAATTTTTTTTGGATTTTTGCAATAATACTTATAGTTTTTACAATTCTATATTTTTTTCGACCTAAATATAATGAATATGCAATTTACAAAAGCCCCAATAATAAGTATGTAATGAAGATTTTTGTTAAGAAAAACACGTATCATCTTTCTTTAACAAGTGAGGCTGATTACAAAAAAGCATATGCTGTTTTAGAAGATAATAACGGTAAAGTTATATATAACCCTCCATTTTATAACCGTCAAACTTTTTTATTGGGCGATTTGAATATTGAGTGGGACTTTACTGAAAATAAAGTATACTATACAAAATTTGATTTTCTTTCTTTAGATTAAAATAAAAAAATGTCAGATAGTTTAATTTCTCATCAATATGTTGAAAATAGTCCTGGATTGCAGGAAAAAAATGTAGAATCTTCTTCTCAAGAAAAAGATGAATATTCTGTAAACCCTAATCAGAAAGTATATGATATGCCACATCAGCTTGATCATGAAGTAAATGTGGTGAAAATCTATTTTGCAGAGCAAAAGCCCAAAATGAAATGGGAAAACAAAGAAGAACCCTACACCGTACAAAGTGTAAATGGAGCAACGGCAAAAGCAATAAAAGATAAAAAAGAAGGTGATCTGAAAAAACTAAAAAAAGAGATTAAGAATATTCAAGTATTAGATTCTGCAGATGATACTAAAGTGCTTTCTGATATTACAAAATTAAAGAAAGCTGAATCTGTCAAAATTAAATGGGAAGAAAATGTACGTCAAAAAGATGCTGAAGGAAAACCTGCTTTTGAATATTCACAGATAAACAAAATATCAATTAAGAAAAAAGTGTGGGTTGTAGCAAACTGTGAAGGAACAACAGGAAAACTTACCATTCAAATTAATGAGAATAAGCTTGAAAATGAAGATCAGATATATGAGAATCCAATTAAGTTTTTAATTGGTCAAGAAGAAAAAGATAAAATTGAGTTTCAGATTAAAGGTTTAATAACTTATTCAAAAGAAATCACTCTACGCCCCAAAAGTGAGGATGATCTAAAAAAACTGATTGAAAAATTTGATAAAAGAAAAGATAAAAATGCTTTTCTATATTTTAAAGCCGAAGTTACCGAAACCCAGGACGAAGTAAAATTTCCTGATGACACTCATGAATTTTTAAATAAGGATGGAGAAAGGTTGGAAATTGATGTGGTTAAATTACCTCCATGGGTTGATATTGCAATAGTTGAAGAAGCTAAAATAATTAGAGAATCTACTCATTGTGAATACATTAAAGATACATATCATGCAAGTACAGATAATGCACATATGAAGAGATGTGGAAGCGAAAAAGATGCTACTCGTGCTAATTCTGCTTGGTGTGGGTCATTTGTTGCATATTGTTTAAAAACATCCGGTTATAAGTACCAACCAGACCCAGGTGCGATTTGGCATGGTAAAGTAAGTTTGGTTAAAAGAAAGGATGGAGCCCCCTATGAAACAACAGAAAAATGGGGAATAAAATATACAGAAATGTATATTGGGGGGATAGTTGAATGGCATAATGATGGTCATACAACTATTATTGTAGGTATTGATAAGAGTAACCCCCAAAATTATATTGTACTGGGAGGTAATCAAACAAATGGTGTACGATTTTGGACAGCCCCTAAAACAAAAGTACATCCATATTGTATTTTTCCAATTGATTATAAAGGAGAGTTAATACCTCTTGAAGAAGTTGAACCTTCTGATTTAAGTTCAAATGCAATAAAATATGTTGAAGGTGAAACTGGTTAAAATTAAAACATGAAAAAAATTTTTATATCACTAATGGTTGTTTTTTTTTCATTTCAAAATGGAGAGAAAAAGAATGTTAGAATAAATGATACGGATGAAACCACTATCGAGTCCAACGATTCAATAAAAAAAATTATCAAACAACAAGTAATGCATGGATATGGTATAAAAGAAAAAGGATTGGATATAGAAAATAATTATAATTATAAAAAAGAAGATTACGAAGTTATAAAATCCGTGTCAAATAATATTTTAAAAAAACATAATTATAAAATAATAAATGAAAAAAAATTCAAGAATAAAGTATCAATTATTTTTGGATTTAAAAATGTAAATAAAAATGTAAATTTTTTAATTGAATATCCTTGTCAATTAAAAAAAGTAGCTTACCAATTGGATATAAACTACATTACTAGTAACAATAACCCCATTTTTATTGATTTTAAAAATAATATTCTTTTTGAAGCACTTTTCATCCCTGAATTAATAAATTATGAAACTTTATATCCGGACTTATTCATTAAAGAAGATAAAATTAAAAGAGAAAAGATAATTGATAAAGAAGTTGTACAGGTTATAAGATGGAAAGATGTTCCAAATCTAGCTGAGAATCGCAAAAAGAATATTCAGAAACTAGTTGCACGCAATAAATATTTGTTTAATGATGATAAGTCCTATTTTGTGTGGCTTACAGAGAATGATGAATATTTCATGGAAAGCTTGGTGAAAGTATTTGGATATACTAAAGATCGAGAACTTTTAAAATGGGTTGTGGGAAAAACAGTATACAAAGAAAATGACCCTCAAGAATACGGCAGAATATTATGGACAAAATCCTGTGACGGGAAACTTACTATTCACAACAATACTATCAAGCTATTTAAAGCAGATTCTACCAATAAAGAAACCATAAAAAAGGATATTAAAAATTATATAACATATTTGAGTGGTAACAAAATAACAGAATTAAATCATCTAACTCATGAAGAGAAAGATAAAATTATTTTAGCCATAAAACCTATTATAGAATAGTTTCAAAAGAATGGATTCTCATATACATTTCCCAGTAGATATTTCTCTCCAACTTTCCTTTGAGAGAAAATTTTATCGTTATTCCTATAATGAATATACTGTCATAAATGGGAAACTACATAGAAGCGAACTAAACAAAATATTGCATATAACATTGCAAAAAATTGAGAATGGTAGATTTGAATTTCATATTGAAACCTTTGACAGAGAACTCAGAGATAAAAAATTATCTCTGTCCGAAAAAGATTTCTTAAGTTATGTAGCAAAAATAAATGATGAAATAAAAGTAGTAGCAGATAAGTATGCAAAACTTAAAACACTGAAAGACCTTCTCTTATTACAGGAAAAGGTAAAAGAAATTACTAAAAAACTTTCCGGGTCTTATGTAGGAAGACATGCAGAAAATAGCTTCAAATTTCTTAAAGCATTCTATAATAACGGAAGTATAGTTTGTGATGACTTAATGAAGAATAACCAATTCGGGCTAATCCTTCATAAGTTTTACTGCAAATACGATAAGGAAAATAACCCAAGCCATATTGCACGTTACAGAAACTTGATGAATAATACAGTAGCAGATATTGAAGAACAGGCACAGCTACAAAGCATAGATGAAAAAGAACAGTTAATTACTTTAATTTATACTGGCAAATTATCTTCCGTTAAAAATTGGGAACAATTTTATGAAGAAATGGACAGAAAGGAAATTTCATACAATAAAGAAAAAGACTTCCCCACATTGAATATCTATGAAGGAATTATTCTTTTAGATTCTAAAACGAAGGAAGTTTTAAAGCATAACCTCTCTATAGATTTTTCCTTGGGAGAAAACTATCAAAAGAAATTTATATACGAATTAAAAGAAATAAGCTATGACGAAGTATAAAAAAATATCTTGGCTTACGGAGCTACAACATAAGTTAGACATCAAATTTGGAAAAAACTTATATAATGCTGCTTTAATTGCATTGTTATTTGGGTGTTTAAGTCTTACGTCTTGTGGTGGAAAGGATGCAAAAGTTCCCAACTTTCCAACTCATGAAAAAGTGGAAACACCTGAAAAACCACAACCTCCCATAAAAATTACAATTACTGATACTAAGCAAACAGTTACAAATAATGAATTGAAAGAAATTTATGGAGATACACCTGTTATTAAAGACGCTTATTTTGCAAAAAAAGTAGAAGAGAAAGATAAAAAAGTAACTTATGAGCAAATAAAATCGGCATCTATAAAAGATGAAGTTCATATTGTAGTAGATACGCTTAACATTCCTATTGGAACCGAAGTAAAGGTAAAAATTTTAGAGAAAGGAATAATAAATAAAGACGAATACAAAGAAGTTTCTTTTTTGCAGGATAAAAAAGATGTTCAAGGGATTTTTACAGCAAAAATAGACTATTATGATACTGACGGAGATGGAGAGATGCTCGCAGTTTTCACAATCAATCTAAACAATATAGACGACAAAATTACGCAAGACTGGATCAGTAAAATAACTTCCGATAAAGACAAAAAATTAAAACTTTGTATATATGTAGAAGTTCCAAGTTTGAAAGACAAAGTAGTGTATTGTAGCGATAATATGGATTTGGGAGAAGGTATTCCAAAAGACGGAGTTTGGCTGGATCAACCTAATAAATGGTTTGAAGTAAAAACTTGTGAATGTGTATCTTATAAAATAGAAAATAATTTACTAAACGGACCTAATGTAATTCATACGAAAGCAGGAAGCAAGGTAAAATCGACAGGAGCAATGCAAACTGTTAAAGCAATTGTTTTACATCGTACAGCAGGTTATACTACGATTAGTGCTGTTGGTCATACTAAAGGAACACATTTTTATGTGGATGGCCCAAGAGGAAATGATGGTGAAATATTTCAACCTTTCGGATTGGATAAAAGCAGTAGCCATATTAGAAGTAGTACTGATAAAACCAGAATTGCAAGAAAAGATATAGAAAATAACAACTCAATAGGCATTGAAGTTATTGGCTTGAATTATAGCAAGGATAAAAAAGGCGTTTGGATAAATCAGCCATCTGCTGATAAAAAGATTACTAAAGGATATAAAGATTACGATGGGGAACATCATTGGGACGAACTTTCATTAAAACAAATTAATTCAGTAGTTTGTATCGTTAAAAAATTACTTGAAAAATATAATTTAAACAAGTCAGATATTTTACTTCATGAGGGTATTCAGCAAAAAACTGGTGGAGAAGGTCAAGCTGTATATGATGCTATAATTTCAAAACTATAATTATGAAACAATTATTAACATTTTTACTAATATTTATTCTATTATCCTGCTACAAAAGTGAAAATAGAATAAAAAAATCTGAAAAATTAAAAGATAAAGTTTCATACAAGAATGATAAAGTTGAAATCAAAATTAATCAAACTAATTTCCAAGAAACTATTTACCAAATTGTAAAATATTATAATGCAAAAGATTTTACAAAATTAAATAAATTAATTAATCCCAATCTAGGGATTTACTTCATATATAGAATTGGAACTGTGGATTTGTGGAAGAATGATAAGCAGATATGTGTAAGTTCGTCTTGTAAAAATGAAATAAGTGTTCCATATTGGTATAGGGAAGCAATTTCAAAACAAAAAACTGGACATAACTTTAAACTAGATACCGTTAAAACGGATGTTGTTATAGAATGCGACTCTATAAGTAAAAAAGGGTTATTTTTTGTAAATAATAAAAAAGCAGCAGAATTATTATCAAACACAATAGAAAATTATATAATTTCCATATCTTATGATAATACAGAAGAATCTAAAAAAGATATTGCTAAATTCAAGCAAGAAATAAAACCAATTCAAAATTGGGAAAGAGATAGTAGAAGAATAGTTCTTTCATATAAGACTGAAGATAATTATTTTGGAAATACTTTTATTTTTTACGTAACCGAAATAGAAGGGAGGTGGTATCTTTCAATAATAGATTTTGTTTCAACTGATTGTAGTGTATAGCAATTAATTAAATGAATGTTTATGAAAGACATAATATTAATAATAATTACATCGATTCTACTTTTAGGATGCAAACCTGTAGAGGGTAATGGTTCAGATATGGAGTTTTTATTTAACTTCATTGATAATCAATACTATTTTGATATAAAATTAAAAAAACGATGTATTATAATATATCGTTTTTTATTTTTGCCGACTAAAAAAAGCAAAATAGCGATTCCAGCATATATGTTTTTACACCTAATGGTGCAGATGTGGAGTTGTTACTTTTCTTTTAAACATTATGAATAAACGTTGGAATCAATGTATTCACTGTAATTACAGTTACTGTATCAAGGCAGGAATAACATCACAAAATAAACAACGCTACCAGTGTAAAAGATGCAGAAAAAAGTTCATTATGAACTATTCTTATAATGCATATCATAAGGGCAATAATCATAATATTCAACGACTAATAAAAGAAGGGAGTCGGAATAAATGGCATTAGCAGATTGCTTAATGTCAGCAAGACGACTGTACTAAAAAAGATTTTAAAAATCGCTACTAAAGTTGTTAAGCCACCAATCCCTAAGAATATTACAATCGAAATTGACGAGTTAAAAACATATACTAAAAGTAAAACCAATGAACGATGGGTAGTTGCAGCTTATTGCAGGGAGACAAAGAAAGTAATTGATTATAAGCTTGGTAGAAGAACGACTAAGACGCTACAATGTATTATAGATACTTTACTTTATGCAAATCCAAAAAATATATAGACACTGTCCCATTAAGCGTGTAAGTTAAAAAGTTAGGGCTTAGATTTATAATCTGAACCTATTTTCAAAAATAAGCATAAATTGGTTTAAAATCAATCCCAAATTTTGGATGGGCATGGTCCATTTTTTAGTTGCTTCTTTCAATGCTAAATAAACAGATTTTATAACTGCATCATCTGTAGGGAAAGACATTTTATTTTTGGTGTATTTTCGGATTTTCCCGTTTAGATTTTCAATTAAATTGGTCGTGTAAATTATTTTTCTAATCTCGATTGGAAACTCAAAAAAGACGGTTAATTCGTCCCAATGAGTTCTCTAGGATTGTATTGCATAGAGATATTTACTTTCCCATTTGGTTGCAAAGTCGTCCAAAGCTGCTTTTGCCGCTTCTTTTGTGGGAGCAATATAAATGTGTTTCATATCTGCAGAACATTCTTTCCTATCTTTCCAGACAACATATTTACATGCATTTCTAATTTGGTGAACTACGCAGATTTGGGTTTGAGATTGCGGAAAAACCGAGCGAATGGTCTGGGTAAATCCATTCAGATTATCGGTAGCAGTGATGAGAATATCTTCTACGCCACGGGCTTTTAAATCGGTCAGAACATTCATCCAAAAGCTGGAGCTTTCGTTCTTTCCGAGCCACATCCCGAGAACTTCTTTTTTACCTTCACGATTGAGTCCTACGGCTAAATAAATGGTTTTGTTGATGACCTTGGAGTTTTCACGAACCTTGAAAACAATCCCGTCCATCCAGACAATCAGATATACTTCATCCAATGGTCGGTTCTGCCAGGCAACCACTTCACTGGCAACAGCATTGGTGATTCGTGAGATGGTAGAAGTCGAAACGTCAAAATCATACATTTCTTTGATTTGCTCTTCAATATCACTTACACTCATCCCTTTAGCATAAAATGAGATGATAATGTTCTCCAAACCATCGATGATATTGTGTCTCTTTGGAACTAATGCTGGTTCAAAACTGCCTTCCCTATCTCTGGGAACTTTTATTTCTGATTCGCCGAATGAGGACTTTATCTTCTTGGTTGCGTGTCCGTTCCGATAGTTTCCATTAATGGTTTTTTCGTGTTTTGAATTATCCAAATGGCTGTCAAGTTCAACATCTAACATATGTTCTACTGCTTTTTTGTGCAGCTCTTTAAAGAATGAGGTTAAATCTTCCCCGTTCTTAAAGGATTTGTAGAAATCCTTATTGTTTAGTAAATCTTCTTTGTCGATCATAACTATGTAATGGTTAAAAATAATAAAAAGTTATTTCCGTAAAATTTTTTGAGCTATAAGGGCTCAAAATTTTCCAGAATAACTTTTTAACTTACACAGTTAGTGGTCATCAAACGAACTTAGACATTTTAATTTAAATCCTTAAGGAGGATTTTCGGTTTATAAACTTACTAATTTTTGTTGGTTATACATTTGTCTTCTTTTCAGGATGGATTCGGCTTTTATCTGCTTTCTTTTTTTCAAAATCTGTTCTGATCTTCCGAAGAACATATCCGCGGGAGTGAGGTTATTTATCGACTCGTGATAGCGCTTGTTATTTTAGTTTTCCACAAATTTTTCCAATGCTTGGATGAGTTCCTCGGGGTGATAAAAATGATTTAGTTTCACTACTACAGAGCAATTTCTACTACCAAATCTTTCTGTTTCTCAGGAATACTGTTCCATTGTCTGTTGTTCATTCTTTTTGTAGCTTCCAAGCCATCATAGCCGTTTTCCAAGTAGCTTTGATACCATTTGTAAAAGCTGCTTCTGGCAATTCCAAAACTTTCCAGTGTTTTCCTTACCCTGGTTTCACTTGTCGTCACAGTTTGAATGATCTCGTATTTCTCGGCTGCTGATAATCTCATATATTTCTTGTATTTATCGATTAATCCAGCCTGTCTAAACTTTTTTTTACAATGTCATAACGAACAACCAGATCAGCCACGATCTCTTTCAAACGTGCGTTTTCCTTCTTCAGATCTGATACTTCATCACTCGTAGCTTCTCGAGCGACATCTCCATTTAAGCGCTTCTTTCCTGCTTCCATAAACTCATTGTTTCAGGCATAAAACTGTGACTGTGCAATGTTATAAGTTCGGCTACGAAAGTCTCCGCTCGAAGACCTTCCATCACGATTAAAATCTTTTGCTCTGCAGTAAATATTCTGCGGGTGTTCTGGCGAATATCTTTTACGAATTTCTCGGTCGGTTTCTTTTTCGGTGTTGCCATAATTAAAATTACTCTTTTTATGAAAACACTCCTTAACTTTTTAATATCTAATGTCCACTTTTTGATGACGATTTACAACTTGTATTAAACGAAAAAAGCCATATTGTTGCACCAGTAAAAACGACGCTCTCTATATTGTTTATCAAAGTGACCTATTCGGTGACCTAAAAAACAAGAGAATAGCATAAAGCTTATGGATAGGGCTTTTTTGAAAAAATAACAAGTCCCGTCCGGATCGCAACTACAATTTCAGAGTAGTACAAAAAGCTTTAAAACATACGTTTTAAAGCTTTTTTTATGTATTGTATGGTTCAGATTTAGTGGCTCAGTCTCAAGAAAAAGGATTGATCCGTGATAGGTAATTTTGAAATTTCAATAGATTAATTATCATTATTCATTAGAATTTAATTTTTAAAAATGAGAGTAAAGTAACCTTGCTCTCGTTTATTTTTGTAAATAAAACATATTACAAATGATTGAAAATCATAACAGATGTTCCAGAGTTACTGACACCGGAATTTGTCCCAATTATTCCAAATATAATTTAACATAAACATCCATAGTTAGCCTATCAAACATATATAATAAAAAAGAACTAATCTTTAAAGCACTCCCATAAATTCCAGATAAGGAGTCATCAGCTTTTTATCAAAAACAGGAGGTGCTAAATTGGTATCCGATAAGAACTGCTGCGTATTACTTCTGTCATAATAATAGGTGTTTTCGTAAGCTTCTACTAATGATTTTCCTTCGTGTACATCTTCTGTGAACAAGCTCAGTAAAGGATAAATTGGTAAATTACTGTTATATTTCCATTGATTAAGCCATTGATGATATTCCATTCCTTTTAAATTGATATCGTAATATTCATTTATTTTGGCACAGAAATCAGTGAGCGAAACATCATTTTCAGGCAAAGGAGAAAGGTGGAAATTGAGCCCGACTGCTTCTTTCTTTTTACTAATGTGCATAATTGCTTTACACATATAATCTACTGTTGTCAGTTCGTCCTTTAATCCCATCACAAGTGGAAAAGAATTAAGCTCAACACAGCTTCTGATCAGCGATCCCCACCATTGATTCATCACGGTTGCCCCGGAAGTACTGTGACAAACCGCAAAACCTAACCTGAAATTAGTAATAGGAAGTCCTTTTTGCCGTACTTTTTCAGCAATGCTTTCCATTACCCATTTGCTTTTTATATATCCCAGATCTCTGGAGACTGCTGCCATATTTTGATCGATAGAATCATCTTCATACATCCATGTTTTCTTTGTGAATGGTCTGCCCCAGCTAAATACGCCCATAGAAGACAACAACATCAGAAATTTTATTTTTCCTGTCACCGCAAGATCAATGATATTATGCAAACCGTCAATATTCGATTTTTTAATTAAAGAATAAGGCTGTACATAACTCACCGAACTTCCCGAATGATAAATGACTTCAATATGATTGGTGATGAAGTTGTAGTTTTCATTTTCCATCCCGAAATGAGGCAAGGATAAATCTCCTGTCATCGCAATAATCCGGCTATCATAATCAGACGACCATGATAATTTAAATTTTTCAAAAGTGTTTTTAATACGCTCCAACCCTTCTTCCGAAGACGAAGCACGTACCAAACAGTAAATATTTGCTGAAGTTTGCTTTAAAAGTTCTTCTAATAAATGAGATCCTACAAAACCTGTTGTACCTGTTAAAAAAATACTTTTAGGATTCTTTAAGATCTCCGGATTTGGTGATTCATTTATAGTAAAATCAATATGTAATTCCGAATCTTTTATCAATTCGCTGATCATCATTTCAGCTTTACTTTTTTGCGAAATTTCTGTTTTTATCATTCTATTTTCAACCTCCTTAACTAAAGCTGAAATAGTGGTGTAAATATAAAGTTCCGGCAGACTGATCAGATTTCTGACGGGCTCTGGAAGCAACATATGCATTTGAGCAAGCAACAATGAATGCCCTCCTAATTCAAAAAAATCATCTTTTTCATTAACATCTTCCAGCGAGAGAAGATCTTTCCAGATATGCGTTACGATTTGGGTTAAATTATCTTCTTTCCATTTCGGTAAATTGCTATTTTTCGCTTGATTTTCAGGAATTTCCAACAATTTTTTATCTATTTTTCCGGCATGGTTCAAAGGCATTTGATCTACAATAAAAATCTTGTCAGGAAGCATATAAGCAGGCATTACCTGTTGTAATTTCGCCTTTATATTCTGTAAAACTTTTGCCTGATCTTCATCTGTTGCAAGCTGAATAAAAGCAATTAAAGCCGGCAAACCATTTTCTTTTCTTTGAACTTTAACCGCACTTTGAGTGATCTGTGGCAATTTTGAGATATTATATTCAATCTCGGCAAGTTCGATTCTATATCCTCGGATCTTAACCTGATCGTCTTTTCTTCCGAAAAACTCAAGATTTCCGTCTTCTCTGCGCAGAGCCATGTCTCCGGTTTTATAAAGCGTTCTACCATTATTTAATTGATCCAAAAGCCATTCTGGAGCCTGAATAAAAGATTTTTGAGTGTCTTCTTCACGATGTAAATATCCTAACGCCAGTTGAGAACCTCCGATATAAATTTCTCCAACTGTACCATCTGTTACTGGTTTCAAATTCTCGTCTAATAGAAATACATCGACAAATGGCATTGCAGTTCCAATAATTTTTGGATTAATTTCTTCTTTAAATTCAAAATTACTCACCGCAACGGTAGCTTCGGTTGGTCCGTAACTATTGATCAGTCGTATCTTTTTGTACCATGATTTTATAGTGTTTTCAGTACAAGCTTCACCTCCGATAGCTATTGTTTGTAGATTTCCGATAGGTTTGTTTAAAGGTAACGAAGCCAAAACCATCGGCGGCATCAAAGGAATGGTATCAATATTATGGGTAACAATAAAATCTAAAAGTGGTTCGCCCACGATTTTATTATTTGGATATAAATGCATCTTAGCCGCTTTGATTAATGGCGTCCAGATATCTATGATGGCAGCATCAAAGCTCGGAGAAGCAAATTGCAGGGTTATATTATCAGCCGATAAGTCTAAAACTTTTGCCTGATATTGTACAAAATTATAAAATGAATGATGTGAAATAATCACTCCTTTTGGCATTCCTGTGCTGCCGGAAGTGTAAATTACATAAGCCGGATTTTCAGGAACAATATCAATTAAAAGGTTTTCAGTCGACCTATTTTGAAAACTTTCGTCAGAAACTAAAGAATCTAGTGCAATACTTTGGATATGATCATTACTGACTTTATCTAAATATTGATCTACGCTGAGCATCAGTTTGATTTTTGAATCATCAATCATCATTTGAATTCTGGCTTGTGGTAATTCACCGTCAATAGGTAAATAAGTCGCGCCAGTTTTTAAAATAGCTAAGAAAGCAATAATACGGGTTGTTGATTGAGGAATACAAACTCCGATCAATGCTCCTTTTTCAATCTTTTGAGTTTGTAAATAGTGCGCTAATTGATTGGCTTTTGCATTAAGTTTTTCATAAGTCGTTTTTTCAGAGCCATTGATAATGGCAATTTTTTCAGAATACTCTTTTGAGATTTTCTCAATTTGTTTTACAATATCGACTGCATTATTCTGGGAATTGCTTTCCAAAAAATTATTCGAATAAAAATTTACCGTGTCTAGTTCTTTTTTCATGGTTTAAAATTTTATGTTAAAATTTGGTATCAGTATTTAACATAAAATTAGAAAAAAAATATATCCGAAATTATAGTGAACAAATAAATTTTTAAGCGTTAATAAAAATTAACATGTAGTTTTCTGATTTGTAAATATTTGCGAAATTTTGTGAACCCAAATTTTTACATTATTTTTAAATAATCAAATCACTTAATAATGAGAAACTGTCTTGTTTTGAACACTAAAGATTTAAAAAATGTTAAAAATATTATATTCATATATTGATAAGAATAAACATAATTATTTATTACACGAAAAACTTGTTGAAATGCCCTTAGATTTTCAACAGAGAGTTTCGAGATATAAAAAATGGCAGAATGTACAAGCGTCAATAATCGGACGTTTATTATTAGATAATCTCATAAAAACATTTGATTTAAATTTAAGTATTGAAAAATTAGTGTACAATTCAAATCAAAAGCCCTATTTTGAAAACACTAATATCTTCTTTAATGTTTCTCATACAGAAGATATTGTTGTTTGCGTAATAACAGATATAAATGAGATAGGCATTGATATTGAAAAATTACAAAATATCAATATAAATAATTTTAAAAATTTTTTAACCAGACATGAATGGGAAACTTTAAATAATTCTCAAAATGCTATGGATAGTTTTATCTCTCTTTGGACACAAAAAGAATCTGTAATTAAGGCTACAGGCTACGGTCTTAGTTTAAATCTCGCATCATTTGAAATAGAAAATGATAATACAACTGTCATAGATAATAATATTTACTCAGTAAAAGATATATATATCAATCAAAAATATAAATGTCATTTGGCTATTAAAGGTGATTTTCTGCAAACTGTTGATATAGAATTATTAAATGAATATTTAAAAAGGCTCCTATAATGTTGTTATCATTATAAATGAATTCAATTTTTAGCCAAATTAAACTTAAAGCATTATCTGCATAGATTTCTCAAATGTTTATTTAGAAAAATTTTAATTTTCAGTGTTTTTCCTATGCGACAAACAGTGTTTTCCCTGTGGTATGTAATATTATTATTACACAACTTTGTTGGTATAAACTGAAGCCATGAAAATCACAGAGTTCCTTTCGAAACTTGTTGCTGCTATAAATGCGGAAATAGCAGGAACATCAATTGTCGAATTAGCCAATGTAGCTACTTTGAACGATGGAGATGAATTTCTGACTTCCAAATCTACCATAATTTTATCCATTGTAAATATAGAAGAAGATAAAATACTTAAAAATCAGACCTTATATAAAAATTATATTCAACCAAGCAATACCATAGCAAAATACAAAAATCCTACTCAGAATTTAATTTTATCACTTCTGTTCACATCTTATAATATAAAACAATCCGATTACGCTACAGGAATCGAAAAACTAGAAGTGGTAATTAAATACCTTCAAAACAACCGAGTTTTTTATTGGCAACCTCCCAATGATAATTTATTGAAAAACGAACCAAAACACGATTATGAAAAGTTCATTTTTGAAATAGTAAGCCTAAAAATCGACCAACTGAACCAAATGTGGTCTTATCTCGGGTCAAAATACATGCCTTCAGTTTTGTATCAGGTGAGAATGATCCCTATCCAGAATGAAGAAAGTCTTAAGGATAAAGAAGTTATTAAAATCTCTAAAGTTCAATTGTGGGAAAATGACAAAGAAGATTTAGCAGGATTATTAGAAAGCGGAGAATATAAAATAGAAGATGAAAAGTTACCCAAAAAAGATTGGAAAATAGTTCCTGTAGAAAAATAAATAAATGTAAACCAATAAATACTGTATCATGAATATTAGCTCAATTAAAACGCCTGGAGTGTACATTAACGAGATTGATGCATTTCCTCCATCCATTGCCAATGTGGCAACCGCCATACCTGCTTTTGTAGGATTTACAGAAAAATATCCAAAGAAAAATAATCCCATCAAGATAACCTCTATGCTGGAGTACGAACAAGTTTTTGGAGGAGCAGCAGAACCCAAGAGCGTGACAGTAGTTCTAGACGCAAACAATCAAGCCACCGACGAATGTAAGATTACAGAAAGCGATTATAAACTCTACAATAGTTTACGACTTTTTTATGCCAATGGTGGCGGAATTAGTTACATCGTTTCTGTTGGTTTGTACGGAGAAGCTATCACAAAAAAATTGTTTACGGATGGTTTAAAAGAATTAGAAAAAAAAGATGAGCCTACTTTATTACTTTTCCCAGATGCAGTAAGTTTATCTGCTGCGGATCTAAGCGAAGTACAAAAAGCGGCATTAGCGCAATGTAACGATCTTATGGATAGGTTTACCATTATGGATGTAAAACAAACCGAAAATCAAAACAATGCTGGAAATCTAGATTCCGATAGCGAAGAATTCAGAACGGCTGTTGGAAATCAATTCCTAAAATACGGAGCAGCTTATTATCCTTATTTGCAAGCTAATTTCCCAAGTAAATTCAGATTCAAAAATATTAATGGAACAGCAGATGGGAAAGTTAATTTTAAATCTATTTATTCAGGAGATGCTGCAATTGTTTCCTTAATTGAAGATTCTGAAGGTATACAAAGTGATTATGATACAATTGTAAATAAATGGAATCCCGATGAACCAGATCCATTTTATGCTAATAAAAGTCTTACATTGCCTATCACTCGTATAAACTTGAATGATAATATAGTAAAATGTTGGAATCTGTTAGCAATACTTGCAGATACAACCACTATAAAAAACGGCAATCAAGAAGCGTTTATTAATAATTTAATATCCGTTAATCTTAAAAAATCTGTTCAGAATTTATTTGATTTAAAGAAAGTTTACGAAGAGTCAGATTTAGAGTTTGTTGATAATTCGGATCCAGAACACCCAACCCTCGAAGATGTGGTTGCTCTACCTCCTATTTATAATAGCGTTACCTATAAAGCTCCTTGGGAAGATATTGGAGATTTGGCAGAAAATAATCCTAATCCTTATTTGCATATCATAAAAAATGTCCCAAAAGTAGATGAAGTAGTTGGACCAGATCCTGTAGACGAGATACCACAACATAAAGAGGCAGATTATGCTTTAGTTCAGTCAATAGTACAAAAAATTCAATCTGGTATCATCCAATCTATGGAATTGGTTTTAAAATCTATTGAAAATTATGTATTGGAAACTGAAAACACTTTAACCTCCAATATTCCAATATACCCAGCAGTTATTTCCAAACTTTCCCAAAAACTGAACACTGTTCCACCTTCGGGAGCTATTGCAGGAATTTATGCACAAACAGACGCTACAAGAGGCGTTTGGAAAGCTCCGGCTAATGTAAGCGTAAACGGAATTGTAGGTTTAACAGACGATCTCAACGATAAAGATCAACAGGAAATGAACATCCATGAAACAGGAAAATCCATCAATGCAATCCGAAAATTTACAGGAAGAGGTACTCTTGTTTGGGGAGCAAGAACTTTAGCAGGAAACAGCAACGATTGGCGATACGTTAATGTAAGACGATTAGCCAATATGATTGAAGAATCTGTGAAAAAAGCCTGTATGCAGTTTGTGTTTGAGCCTAATGTTGCACAGACATGGGTAAATGTAAAAGGGATGATAGAAAACTACCTTACCACTCTTTGGAACGATGGTGCTTTGGCAGGAGCAAAACCAGAACACGCATTTTTTGTAGCAGTCGGATTAAACCAAACCATGTCTGCACAGGATATTCTGGATGGTAAAATGATTGTGAAAATAGGATACGCTCCTTCAAGACCCGCAGAATTTATCATTTTGGAATTCAAACAAATGCAACAAAAATCTTAATTATTAACTCTAAAACTATACATCATGCCAAATACAGATTTTCCACTACCAAAGTTTCACTTCAGTGTAGAATGGGGCGGTAGCAAAATGGCTTTTACAGAAGTTTCCGGATTAAATAAAGAAATGGATGTTATTGAACATCGCGTAGGATCAAGTCCCGAATTCTTTAAAAAGAAAATGCCCGGAATGCTGAAACTTAGCAATATTACGCTCAAAAGAGGAGTCTTTGCAGGAGATAATGAGTTCTATGAATGGTACAATACGGTTGCATTAAATACCGTTGAACGTCGAAATATTACCATCTCTTTATTAGACGAAAACCACGAACCAAAAGTGGTCTGGAAAGTAAAAGACTGTTTTATAGTTTCTTTAAAATGTACAGATATGAAATCTGATGCGAATGAAGCAGCTATAGACACGGTAGAAATAGCCAATCACGGATTTACAATGGAACACGTATAAATCTAAAACATTATGTCTGACAGCAATCCCATCCCAGGTTTTCACTTTTCTGTAATCTTTGAACTATTGCCGCAATTTAGTGTCGATACAAAATTTCAAAGCGTTAACGGACTGAAAGTTACCATGGAAACCGAACCTTACACGGAAGGCGGGCAAAATAAATTCAAGCATAATTTGCCCTTACGTTCCGGATATCAGGATTTGGTTCTGAAAAGAGGATTAACTTCAGATATGTCTGGTTTGTCGATGTGGTGCAGTCAGGCGTTGGAAGATTTTGTTTTTTATCCTGCCAATCTGATTATTTCTTTATTAAACGAAAAAGGAAACCCTCTGAAAGTCTGGTATGTATCACACGCCATTCCGTTGAGTTATGAATTCAGTGATTTTGATGCCGAACAGAATAAAATTGTTATCGAAACTATAACGCTGAAATATAACTTTTTTAAAGAACTTCTAGTTCCTAATTTTTAATAATTGAAAAAATGGCTATTCAGATTAAAGAATTACACATCAAAGTAAAGATTGAAGAAGAGCCGGTAAATTCTGCCCGTTCTCAGCAAATAGATCCTTCAAAAATACAGGAACTAAAATCGCAGCTCATTAAAGAGTGTACCCGTGAAGTATTGGAAAAACTTAAAGAAAGAAAAGAAAGATGATACAAGCAGCATTAGGGATTATAGACAAAATGCGGATAGAAGTATATGAAACCAACGACTATAAAAAGACTCCTAAAAAAACCATTTTTGTTCAGCTTAATCCCGAAAAATACAGTCTTAAACATAATGTAATGTTTTGTGATGGGCAGCCGATGGGAGCTTCTTCTAATAATTTAAGTTTTAACAGAATAGAAGGGGAAGAAGTCACTTTTGATTTTGTTTTTGACAGTTCGGGAGTTGTGCCTCCGGGAAAAATAAAAGACGGAAAAGGAGAAATGTCTTTGCTAGATAAAGCAGGAGATGTTCTTGATGCTTTATCGCCTGCAATCGTAAATCCTTTTGCAGAAATTAAAACGGTGGAAAAAGACGTAGAAGAGTTTAAAAATCTTGTAATGGGCTATAACGGGAAAACCCATCAGACTGCCTATTTACAGATTCTTTGGGGAGGTTACAAGTTGCAATGTCGCCTAAAAAGTATGGATATAGAGTATATGCTTTTCAGGAAAGATGGAAGACCGATTAGAGCAAAGGCAAAATGTATTTTTAAAGGTACCGCGACGTATGATGTGATGGTAGCCAAACAAAATAAAATGTCTCCTGATTTAACTCATCTCAGAACGGTTAATATGAATGACAAGCTGGCTTTAATGGCAGAAAATATTTATGAAAACCCTTCATATTACATTGATGTAGCTCAAACCAATCAATTATTAAGTTTCAGAAAAATAGAAACCGGGCAAAACATTTCGTTTCCGCCTATTAAATAAAATGATATGCCTGTTCAACCTTATATATCGACTGATGATCTTCTAAAGCTGGAATTTTTAACAGACGAAAAAGATAATGGTCTCGATGCTTTACTTAAAGAAGCACAGGTTACTTTTGAGCTTAATAAAATACCTTTTGCCAAATTTACTTTTATTGCTTCAAATCCTGATGTAGATGCAAAAGCAGATTTACCAACAGATTTGCTTAAGAAAGGGCAGGAAATAGAAGTAAAAGTAACGGTAAATAAAAAACCTCAGACTTTGTTCAAAGGATTTATTAAATCAATTGAAAAAAGCATCAGCGAAAACTGTACTACTGTAAAAATAGAATGTAAAGATCAGGCTTTTAAACTCACGACACCATCTGAGGAATCTGATGACAGTACCGAAACATTCAAAGCAAAATTAGATGGATTTTTGACCAAGGCTAATATTATCAATAATATCAAATCAAAAGAACAACCGAAAAAAGAACAACCAAAAGAACAAAGCTGGGAAGAAGAATACATCACCCGCAATCTTCATACAATTCCGTGGGATTATCTGGTCGGATTTTTAGACTCAATCGGGATGATGGTGAATGTAAGAAACGGAGAATTCAATACTTTGGATATTTTAGAAGCCGTTCCGGAAGAAAAATATACAGCAGAAAACGGAATCAATGTATTCGCATTTTCAGGCAGAGAAGACGAATCAAAAAAATTAAGCAAAGCTTCAATCGAATATTGGAATCCATCTTCTCAGTCGATGGAAAAAATAGAAGCCGAACAAGAAGCTGAAAAAAATATAAAAACATTGACGCTTAACGAAAGCCGTCTTTTAACTTCCACAATGACAAGAATTGCAAAGACATTTCTTAAAAGAAGTAACCACGCTGTCATTCAAGGGGAACTTTCAACCTTCGGGAATCTGGAAGCGAAAGCAGGAGATTTTTTGAGCTGTAATAAAGTCAATAAGGAAATTGATAAAAAGAAATTATTAATCAGCAAAGAATATCACATCTTCGAAAATGCCTGCTGGAAAACCGAGTATACCTTGGGTGTAGAAACAGAACAATCTTTTACTGAAGCTAATTCGCCCTCCATTCCTGCTCAACAGGCGCAAACCGGACAAACCAATTCGGTGAGCGGATTACAGATTGGTGTTGTGACTCAAATCGAAGAAGATCCTGATAATCAATTCAGAATAAAAGTAAGAATACCTACACTTTCTGAAAGCGGAGAAGGGGTCTGGGCAAGATTAGCCAATGTATTTTCAGGAAACGAGATGGGAAGCTTTTTTATTCCCAATGTAAATGATGAGGTGATTGTAGGATGTCTGGGAAATAATCCCGATACGCCAATTATTTTGGGAAGTCTTTACAGTTCACAAAATGCGATGCCGTTTCCTATTGAAAAAGAAAATTATACGAAAGCTTTTGTAACCAAAGAAGGTACAAAAATACAGCTAGACGACGAGAAAAAATCTATTGAGCTCAGTACAAAGAAAGGAAATAAACTTTTGATAAGTGATGATGAAAAAGGCTTTGTACTCGAAGACGAAAATGGAAATAAAATATTGATGAATGCAGACGGAATCACATTAGACAGCAGCAAAGATCTTATTCTTAAAGCCAAAATGGATTTCAAAATGGATTCAGCAAAAGCGGCGCTTACGGCGTCTGCAACAATGGATGTAAAAGGATCAATCATAAAACTCAATTAATATGCCTGCAGCAGCAAGAACTAGCGATATGCACGTTTGTCCGATAGTTACAGGAACAGTACCCCATGTAGGTGGCCCTATTTTACCTGGAGGAAATTCTACCGTATTAATCGGCGGAATGCCGGCTTCGGTAGTAGGAGACAGTTGTGTTTGTACAGGACCGCCAGATGCGATTGTAAAAGGTTCAGCGACGGTACTCATTGGCGGAACTCCCGCCGCAAGAATGGGAGATTCTACAGCACATGGAGGAACGATCGTTTTAGGTTGTCCGACAGTGATCATTGGAGGGTAAAAACTAAAAATTATGAAAACAGATGACTTTTTAGGAAAAGGATGGGGATTTCCTCCGACTTTCAATACGGTTACAAGAACGGTTGAAACGGTTTCCGGTGAGAAAGATATTCAGGAAAGTCTGCAGATTTTACTGAGTACACAACTTACGGAAAGAATCATGCGTTCCGACTTCGGCTGTGATCTCACACCGCTTCTGTTTGAAAGTGTAACCGTAACGCTCCTCACAAAAATTAAAGGCATTATTGAAAACGCCATTTTAACGTATGAACCAAGAATAGATGTAAACGATATTTATTTTGGCTCAGAAACCAATGATACACAGGGAATTATTAGAATTGAGATTGAATACACCATTCGTGCAACCAACTCAAGGCTTAATTATGTATTCCCGTATTATTTAGAAGAAGGAACTCATATTAAAATCTGACATCATGGAAAATTGTTCTTCAAAAATATCAATCCACCAGGGAATGGGAACAACCCAAAATGCAAGGTTTTTATCTGCCTTACAACCCTCTTATTTTCTCCTGGACGAAAGAGAAGAGATAGATTATGTTGTATTGGCTCAGAAAATGTCTCAATACTTAAACCATTTTAATGAATCAGATTCTCATAATGCACAAAGCGATTGGTCGCCATTTTTTGCTTGGGAATCTACAGCAATTTTAGCTCAGATCTTCAAATGGAATATCAAAGATTACGAGAAAAAATACGAAAATGATAAAAAATATATTGCATTAACCAGTGATAATGGAGAGCAGAAAAAAATCATAAAAGAAGTCTTTGAAAAAATTCAAGATGATTTTATTAAACTTAGAGATAAAGTAGCGAGTTTAGATAATAGCATCTCTATAAAGGAATTTTTGCTAAGTTCTAAAACAGCGATTGAAAATCAATTGAATGCAATTATTTCAAAGATTTCACACGAAGATTCAATCATAACTTTATTACAAAGTTATCAATTTAATAAAAATATTCAGAATCTTTTCGGATTGCTTTTGTATTGGAAAAACAGTACCGAAAAAGCATTCACACAACAGTTAGAAAGCTATCCTTCTCACACTCCGCATTATGCTTTGTTTCTGGCTTTTTTAAAGCTTTTGGGTATCGCAAAAAATCACCTGAATGAATTTACCAAAAGACATCTCGATTTTTATTACAAAGATATTTTACAATTGCTTCCTCAAAAAGCGCAACCGGATTTTGTTCATGTATTGATAGAGCCTGCTGCCAACAAACATTCATTTCTGTTACCAAAAAACACTATTTTCTCAGCAGGGAAAAATTCGTTGGGGAAAAATAAATTTTACGCTTCTACTTCAGATCAGGCGATTAATTCTGTAAAAATTAAATCATTTCTAAGCCATCACATTGATCGGAATAGCTGGAAAAAAACAGATTTATTTCCTCTAAATGCTACAAATACCCCTTTTTTCGCATTCCCATCTTTCTCAGAAAATACGGAAACAGGTCTGCTTTTGGCAAGTCCGTTATTTTACATGAAAGGCGGAACAAGAACCATTACATTGAAATTTGATCCTCAGATTTTAGATCCGAATGCATTTGATTTTTGGATTACAGGAGAAAAAAAATGGGTAGAAATTACTGAGGAAAATAAAGAATTAACTCAGGATAAATATATTAAACTTACCATTCCAGCTTCTGAAAAAGCGATTGTTCCGTTTAATAAAGAAATTCATACGGGAGAAATTATTGCAACAATACATCCTGTTCTTAAAATAATTCCTAAAAACAATACAGAAAAAATTGACTGTAAAACTCTCGAAATCGGAATCACTGTAAACGGACTGAAAAACCTGATTGTTGCAACAGATACTGGAGTTGTAGACATCAATAAACCTTTCAAACCTTTCGGAGATTTTCCTAAAAACGGAAACGGATTTATCATCGGATGCAACGAATTTTTTCTGAAAAAAGGGGCAACCGCAAAATTTTCAATCGAATCGGATGCGCTGTCGTCTTCTTTGTTTACAGGTACGGTAAATTCAAGCTTGGTAAATTCAAATATAACATCGAACAGCGCTCAAATTTCTAATAAAGTTTCAGCAATTCCATCATTTACAGACATAAATACAGCTTCGTTATTTCAAAATCTGAATATTCAGGGAATCAATGTTTCAGCTTATTCTCATCGTGATCTTTTAGACAATTCTTTGTTATTTGAAATGAAGAATGGAAAATTTAGTAATGAAGGAAATAAAATTTTTGATTCTGTTTACACCAACAATAATCCTGTAAAAGAATATTTGGAAGACGAAATTCCTAACAAGGAAACTGTTTCCGGATATATCAGAATTCAGTTGGAAGATCCTAAATATGAAGGTGAAAAATTTTTGCAGGATTATATAAAAGCAGCGAAATTAGAGTCTCCGGTTTTGCCGAAAATTCCAGTTATTCAGTCTTTGGTGATGGATTATTCTGTCACTCAAAAATATAATTTCAATGCTTCAGATGATACTCTTAATGTTTTGGAATATTACCATCTTTTGCCTTTTGGATATGAAAAATTAAGTCCGAAATCTTCTTTATCATTAATTCCCGATTTACCACAAAAAGGAGAAATTTATATCGGATTTGAAAATGCACAACCCGGAAACGGATTAAGTATCCTTTTTCAAATGGCAGAAGGAACAGCGAATCCGAGAAAAGAGCCGGCAAAGATTTCATGGGAATATTTATCCGGAAATCAATGGACATCAATAGATTCACACGATATAGGAGATGAAACGCTTGGTTTATTGCAATCCGGAATCATCAATGTAACCGTTCCCGAATTTGATAATAGGCAAACTGTTGTATTACCTAAAAATCTTTTCTGGTTAAGAATTTCAGTGGATGAACTAGACAGAATCTGCTATTTTGTAGGCATTCACGAACAGGCTTT
This sequence comes from Chryseobacterium aahli, assembly GCF_022699665.1. GTDB lineage: Bacteria > Bacteroidota > Bacteroidia > Flavobacteriales > Weeksellaceae > Chryseobacterium > Chryseobacterium aahli. The sequence goes on from NZ_JALDNB010000014.1 coordinate 150,726, forward strand.
AAAAGCCGTTTTATTTGATTTTGAAAATAACGGAAACGGTTTTCTGGAGGTTACGCCAAAAGAAACCGTTTCAAAACTATATCAACCTAATTCTTTTGTTAAAAAAGTAAAACAGCCGTATCCTTCTTTTGGAGGAAGAAAACTGGAAGAAGATACGCAATTGTACCAACGAAGCAGCGAAAGACTGAGACACAAACAAAGAGCGATCACTTCGTGGGATTATGAAAGACTGATTTTACAGGAATTTCCGGAAGTATACAGAGTAAAATGTTTAAACCATTACCGATACGATTCGGGAAGTGTTTCGAATGTTTCTGCGGGATATGTAACGCTGATTCCGGTTGCAAAATCGCTCAGTTCATCCACTGTTCGGGAATGGAAACCATTGTTAAGCTTAAGTACTTTACAACGCATCAAAAACAGAATCATGGGATTGTGTTCTCCGCATGTTCGTTTATGTATAAAACCTCCTGTTTTAGAGAAAATACAGATCACCTGTAAAGTAAAATACAGAGAAATTCCCGGTGCAGATACTCGTTTGTATGCAGATTTTTTAAAAGAAACGATCAACCGATATATCAGTCCGTGGGCTTACAGCGATCTTGATATTGATTTTGCAAAGAAAATAGAATTGTCGTCATTGATTCAGTTGATCGATAATCAGTCTTTTGTAGATTATATTATTGATTTTAAAGTCAATCAGCTTATTCTGGATGATGAAGAAAATACAGTCGTAAAAACAATGGCAGATGTAAGGGAAATTGTTCCGCAGACAGATTACACTTTGTTTATTCCTAATGATACTCATGAAATTGAAGAACTCAAAAACAACTGTTAACCATGAATCCCGAATATTACATACCGTCAGAAAGAATATTGAAGCCTTCGCAGGATTATAATTTTTTGCGAAAAGAAGGTTTAAAATATATCGAGAAACTAGGAAACACTTTCTGGACAGATTACAATGCTCACGATCCTGGAATTACAACCCTGGAAGCACTTTCTTATGTGATTACAGAATTGGGATACAGAACAGATTTTGAGACTAAAGATCTTTTGACCAACGCAAACGGACAAATCCTGAACGGTTCATTTTTCACTGCAAGAGATATAATGACGAATGCTGCTTTGACAGAACTGGATTACAGAAAAATTTTAATTGATATTGAGGGCGTTACAAATGCTTGGTACTTAGCAACCCAAAAAGCACCCACCAAAATTGATTACAATACACCACATCCCGCAGAACAAAAATTATACATCAATGTTTTAGAAGATAAATTGAGTTTTGATTCTAAAGATAAAAATAATACATCATTAGAAAAGCTTTCTGTAAGGGGGTTGAATAAAATTATCATCGAACTGGATGAAGATCTTGTTGAAGATTCTACAACAAAACTAGAATTTCTATTCTTAACTCTTGGAAGATGGGTAAAAGTGAAAATTATTCCTGAATTTTCTTCATGGAACGATCCTAAAGTCCTTCTTCTGAGTAAAATGGATAAGCCTTCTAAAATAAAAAATAAAAAAGTAGAGATAAAAGATAATACAGTGGTTATTGTTGTTGAAAGAACCACTCAGATCAATGATACTTTAAAATTTATCATTGAACCTTCTGATAAGAACGAACTTCAACAGGTAAAAGATCATTTTAGTACAGAAAAACCGATTTGTGATATTATTAGATTATTAAAAGATAAAAGCACAGAAGAAAAAAATAAAAAAATAAGAATTGAAAAGATTTTCAGAACCGTTCAGCAAAAATTGCATCAAAACAGAAATCTTACCGAAGATTTTCTTTGTGTGGAAACCATCCAAAGTGTAGAAATAAGTTTCTGCGTCGAGGTAGAATTAGCACCTGAAACCGATTCTGTAGAAGCAATGGCGCAGATTCAAATGGCGATTGAAAAAATCCTGAATCCTCCGGTTCGTTTTTATACTCTTTCACAATTATTGGAGCAGGGTTTAAGGTCTACAGAAATATTTTTAGGACCAAAACTAAAACACGGTTTTCTGAATGACGAAGAACTTGAAAAAGCACAGCTTCCAAATAGCATTCATGCTTCAGATATTATTGCTGCGATTATGGAAATTAAAGGAATTGTTTCTGTTGAAAATCTTCTGATGACGGCTTATAATTCTTTGGGACAACCGATCACAGGAAGTATGAACCAAAAATGGTGTCTGCATTTATCCGGCGAAGAAAAACCTTTGTTTTCTGCTGAAAAATCAAAAATATTACTGTTTCAGAAAAACATTCCTTTCCTTTTGTCTGAAAATAGCCAAATGCTGGTGGATCAGAAAGTTCAGCAGCTTAAAGCTCAGATAAAAAATTACAAATTATATTCAGTTCAAAGTGATTTGCCTGTTCCGAAAGGTCAATTTTATCAGTTGGATGAATATTACAGCGTTCAGGAAGAATTTCCTGTGAATTATGGATTAGGAGCTAACGAAATTTCTGATAAAGCTTCCGAAAAAAGAAAAGCTCAGGTGAAACAACTGAAAGCGTATCTGCATTTTTACGATCAGTTGCTAGCAGATTTTTTCAGTCAATTATATAACGCTAAAAATATTCTTGATATTGAACCTGTAAAATATACCTATTTCCCTAATTATCTGGATAAAAACCCGAAAACAGGAAAAGACTTTTATTCAAAAGAAATTTACAGAAACGACTTTAAAAATGCATTATTAAACGGCGAATCAGAATTTGATGTTTCTCTGGAGGAATCACAATCTGTTTTCAATGACAGACGAAATCGGGCTTTAGATCATCTGATGGCTCGTTTCAGCGAAAGTTTTAACGATTATGTCTTTATGATGTACAAAGTAAGTCAGGATTCCGGAGGTTTGGGAGAGATGACTTTTCAGCCTCATGATCTGATTCATGATAAAGAAGCATTTTTAAAAAATTATGCAGAAATAAGCTTGGAAAGAGGTTTAGGAATAGATTATCTCAACACAAAAATCAACAATAATAAGTTTGATTTTCAGGATTTCTGGGAAACAGATCACAGAGGAGGTTACGAAAAAAGAACCGCAAAATTATTGGGAATCAACAATATCGGTTTAAGAGATATTGTAACAGAAGATGAGGTTCAGACACAATGGACGTTGCCTGTAAAGATTAATAATCAATCTGTTATCTGCAAAATTGTGCAGCCTTTAATTGATTTGGGCGAAAAATGGAAATGGACTCAGCAAAATTTACTCAATCCAAGTGTGTATTTCATTCATAAACAAGGCAGTAAGTTTTTCATTTATTTAGGCGAAAATCCTAAAAAAATATCAACAATAGATAAAAATTTCAAAAGCTATGAAGAAGCCTCAGAATTTTTGTATCAACTGATTCAATTATTAAATGAAGCGTATGAAAACTTCTACTGTCTGGAACATATTTTAATCAGACCTTTTCCACCTTTTGACAATGATACAGAAGATTTGTTAACGGTTTGTCTCAAGGATGACTGCAAAGACGGAGCGAATAATGATCCTTATTCCTTTAAAGCAACCATCGTTTTACCGGGATATTTATCAAGATTCAAAAATATTACTTTCAGAAGATATGCAGAGCAGATTTTCCGTCAGGAAGCTCCGGCTCACGTTTTACTGAAAATTTGCTGGGTAGGATATGAAGATATTATGAATTTCCAAAATGCTTATAAAAACTGGCTGGAAAACTACAGACATTTCAGACTTAAATATTGCAGTAAAACTTTAATTAAAAAAGATTGTACAACTTTTAGTCAGTATCATAAAGAACTGATAAAAAGGCTCGAAGAACTCAACACGATTTATCCTGAAGGAAATTTATACGATTGTCAGCTCAGCGAAACCACCAATCCGATTGTACTAGGTAACACCTCATTAGGAACTCTTTAAAATTTACAACCATGAAAACTCAAAATCCATCCAAATATCCTGTTTTTGAAGCCGATCAGGTTTTAAGTCAGAAACATCTGAACCGCGCTATAAGTTACCTTGAAGAGCAAGATCGGCTTACCCGTGTCGGAGGCATCGGCATTGGTATTGTCTGTGGTTTGGAAATTTCTCATCCGCAGCCGAACCAGATTACCATAAGCTGTGGAACGGCCATTACTTCTTTGGGTTATCAGATCAATTGGGAAGAAAAAACGTTCAGTTATTATCATCAGATCGAATTATCTGCTGATTTTCTCGCTCCGAAATTTATCGATGGCGAATATCTTGACCTTACTTTACCTCACTCCAAAAAATATGAGCCGTTAAAAAATTCCATTGAGCTTTTAACGACCAATACGCTGGAAGTTGACCGAATTGCGATCCCGAATAATTTTTTCAAAGATAAAATCGTCATTCTGCTGTTGGAAACTTCGTTAATTGACGAAAAAAACTGTGTAACAACCAATTGCGATGATAAAGGGAAAAGAATTGAGTTTAAAATAAGACCGTTATTGATTTCCGTAAATCAGTTAAATTCTTATCTGTTTCCGGAATATCCGAAAGTGGTGAATTTTGAAAAAATTTCGTTACCGAGATATAATGTTCCTCATAATCAATTGATAACAGGTTCTGATGTTTTAAATGAATTTAAAAAGAATTTGTCGGATTCTGTTATCAGTAATGTTTCAGAGAAAATAAGTCTGGCTTACAAAAGTTATAAATCGATTATCAGCAATACTGTTGATTTTAATGTATTGAATAATCCGAAAATAGCTCTTGAAACAGTGATTAATGCCAATAAAAACAGTATTAATGTACAATATTTATGGGATTGGATGTCGGATATTTCTTCCGCTTACAACGAAATTATAGAATTTAATGAGCGAAATCCTTCTTTGTGCTGTGTTGATGAAACGATGTTCCCTTTTCACGTCGTTTTAGGAAAAGTGGATGACAATGATATTAATTACAGAACTCCGTTTTTCTCCACTCAAAATAGTTCGTTAAAAAACAATCAGAAAAGAAATGAACTGTCTTTGTTGTTTGAAAGACTGGTTCATCTGATTAAATTCTGGAAAGTGCAGAATAATGGCATCAAAGTAACACCTTCTGTTTACGGAGATGTTCCGCTTTCTAAAAAATCGATTCCTTATTATTATGATCAGATTTTAGAATTGAACAGAAAATGGAATCCTAAAAAAACAGGAAAAAATAAAAATAACGAAATCCTTTCTTATCATTCAGAAACAGCCAATTATACAAATTTAGATGTGGTGAAAAAACCTTTGCTGTATGATATTGAAAAGTTTAATTTCTTTAATATTGAAGGGCATTTAGGCAAAAAATACACAGATGTGGTTGAAGAGCTGAATATTATAAAAAACAGTTACAATCTTCCGTTTAAAATCACCGCTCTGAATGCAACCAATTTTGTAGGAAAAGTACTGGATATCTCAAAATTTGAAGGAAGATGGGACGATTTGGAAACCGATTACGATTTAGCAAGAAAAAGATTATACAACATCACTGAATTTGTAGTGAACTGGATTACAAATAATAAAGCAGAGATCGTTAAGCAAAATTTATTAGCAGCGGAAAGTATTGATAATTTAAAAAATATTCTAAGCCAAATCAAAAACTTATTGCCGAATGATTTGAAAGAGTTTCTTCCGAATTTCGTTAGTTTCAATCAGGTTTTCAAACAATTAAATCAAACTTTTCTGATTCACAGATGGTGTATTCAGTTTACAAAACCTCAGTTGTCAACGACTGCCGAAGATTTGATAGACAGATTTGATGATATTAATGAACTCTTTTTGGAAGATCCGTTTGCGGTAATTTATGAGGAAACTCAGATTCGTTGGCAGAAGATTTACAAAGATATTTTCTTTTCGACTTTTATCCAAAAACATCCCGGAATAGAGCATAAAGCGGGCGTTACCAAAGGCGGAACATTTATTTTAGTGTATGTAGATTCTACGATTTTTAAAGCCGTAAAACCACTTTTACCTTACACTCAAATCTTGACTTTACTTACGAATTATCAGAATAATTTTACTCAGGTTCCGGTAAGCGTAAAACAGGATATTGAAGCAAGTATAAATTTTAAAGATTATACAACACAAATTATCACTCCGCCGATCGAAGAACTTGATAAATGCAAACAGGAAACAGAAAACATCAAAGCAAACATCCTGAAACTAGCAGATTTTAATATGTCTCCGACGTATACCAAAGAAATGAAATCTTATTTGTTGGGAAATCTTTCTCAGGCTATGCAATTTCAGGTGAGTACAGTGACCGATATTCCTAATCAGCAATTAGTTATCGCAGATTTTTTCCTTCCTTATTTATGTTGTGGCGAAGGAAATACAATTGAAATCAAAATAGAAAAAGCCGAACCTTTGTCTATTGCACTGAAAACTTTACAATATTGCAATACCGATGATAAAGAATATGAAGTCGTTATAAAAGGAAAATCCGGCGGAACTTTTTCGGGAACGGCGAAAGATGCAATCGTTCAGAAAAGTGATAAATATTTCTTAAAACCAAATCACGCATCCGTTAAAAAAGCTGGAAAATATACTTTACAATATGAAAGTGAAGGCGAATTGAGCAATACTTTAGAATTTGAAACTTCCGAACCGAAAGAAATTTCTAATTGGAGCGCTGTGAGAAATTCCAGAGATATTACTGCCTTTGAATTTATCAATTCTAATCAGGAAGATAAAAGTGAATATGAAATTGATTTTGGAGATAAATCTGAAAAAATCATCACTGATAAAAAATCAATCAGACATGCTTTCCCATTCAATGAAAAAGTGAAATCATTTACTGTAAATATAAAACAGTTAGCTGGAATCTGTCAAAATACACAGAAAATCATCGTGAGAGTCGGAGATTTTAATAATCCTGATTTTGATGGAAATGACTTTGATGCTCAAAATAATAACCCAATAAAACCTTAATATCATGGCAACAAGAGATGTAATAGAGAAAAAAATAAATGAAATTAGTGACGGAGGAAACAATTCCGCGGCAGAAATGCGTGATGTACTCACTGACTTATTAGATTATACAGAGAATACGGATGTCAACGTGCAGTTACCACTATTTGAATTCTGGGAAGAAGGTGCTCTTTTATCTGAAAAAGACACGGGAAATTTATGGTATTCATTTCGTGGTATTGAAAAGACTTCTGTAAACTTTACTTTCAGACTAGTTATTAGAGAAGCAAATGTTACAAGTTTTATATTTAGAATAGATCCTAAAATTTCCGAAACGTTGAATAGTTTTTTTCAGCAATATGACAATGCATTAATGTCTTTTGTTGTCGCTGTAACAGATTTTGGAAAAAAAGTACCAAGAGTCTGGATTATGAGTCTTCAGCTTAGAGATAATGCTTTAAGGGTAATGTTGAAAAAAGAAGGAGGAATAACAAATGATACAATAAGAGTAGATGATGAAATTTTTACATCTATTCAGTTCCATTGTCCACCGTTTAATTTTGATAAAAAATAAACCATGCATCTTCTCCAGCAACATATTGTCGATGTTCATTGCTCTTCTCAGCTTTTGGGAAAAGAGATACAAAATACATTGTCTGATGTTTTGGAGAAAGATTTTTATACGAAATTGGAACTCATTTTAGATCAATATTCAATAGAAAATTACCAATGGGAAATTGAAAATCTGTTGATTGATTTACCGGAAATTTCTCAAAAAGACTGGAAAAAAGAGTTTGTAAATCAGACATTGCTCAAAATTGAAGAGTATTTGAAAGATCATTTTCCAGTTTTAGAATTAAATAAAAACAAAGAAAAATTAGAGGATTTCGGTTTTGAATCACAAGCAAAATTTGCAGAAAAGTTATTTTTTGAATATTTAAAAACAGGAATTATTGCAGAAAATTCATACTCGAAAAATATAGATGAAATAAATGAAGCAATAGAAATTACAGAAGTTTTTATCGAAAAAATCATTACTATTTTTAATGAAAGCACAATTGCGTTAATCAGATTTTATTTTAATTGCGAGGAATCTTTTAAACAACAAATAAATTCTGAAATCCTAAAAATTTCAACCTTAAGTCAACCGATTTCTCAATTGGTAAAAGCTTTTTTTAATTCTAAAATTAAATTTAATTCTATTGAAGATTTGAAAAACTGGTTAGAAAATCAGAATGTTTTTCCTGAAAATAAAGATTTGCAAAGTAGAGATAACCAACGAGATGATTTTAATGAAAATTATCCAAAAAGAAAGCTTTCTAAATCTGATAAAAATGTTTTAAATCAAGAAAATTCCAATGAAGTTGAGGAAAAAAAACTTTCTATAAAAAAGGGGAAAAACCCTGAAAGAGAAATGGAAAATAGTGTTAATTTTAATGAAGTGAATGATAAAAATATTCATGAAAATTTAAAAACAAATACTTCAGAATTGCAAATTTCATCACTTTACATTGACAATGCAGGTCTTGTCATTCTGCACCCGTTTCTTTTAAATCTTTTTCAAAAACTAAATTTATGTAATAATGAAGTTTGGATTGATAAAGAAAGTCAGCACAAAGCTGTATTGTTGACTCAATATTTAGTCACAGGTCAGGAAGTATTTTTTGAAAATGAATTGATTTTAAATAAACTTATATGCGGCTTTCCGATTGAAAGTGTGATCAATACCAAGCAAAAAATCAGCAAAGAAGAAAAAGAAATCTGTAATGATCTGCTCTTAGTCGTTTTAGAATATTGGTCGGTCATGAAAAATTCATCAGTAGAAGCTCTCAGGGAAACTTTTTTACAAAGAGCGGGAAAATTATCACTTTCAGAAACTCATCCTTCGGAACTTTGGGTAGAGGAAAAGGGAGTAGATGTCTTATTAGCCAGTTTGCCTTGGGGAATAGGCTTAGTACAAACACCTTGGATGAACAATTTTTTACATTGTTATTGGAACTAAAAAACTAATTATCATGATAACAAATAAACAGAAAACAAAAATATTACAAGTTATTAATGTTTTTGAAACAGGAAGTAAAGACGGAAAATATGATACGTTGGTAATCTATGCCGACGGTAAAAACGGAAGCCGACAAATTACATATGGAAGAAGCCAGACTACAGAACAAGGCAATCTAAAGGCTCTCATACAAATGTACATTACCAGAAACGGAATTTTTGCTACACAACTGAAAGTATTTGTAAATAAAATAGGACAAGAAAGTCTGGTAGATAATACGGCTTTCAAAAATTTACTCAGAAGATCGGCTCGTGAAGACATTATTATGAGAACCTGTCAGGATGATTTTTTTGACATTTTGTATTACAAACCGGCTTTCCAGTTTTTTCAAAGCAATCGATTTACCACTGCTCTGAGTCTGTTGGTAATCTATGACAGTTTTATACATTCCGGAGGTGTTCCTTCTTTTTTAAGAGAAAGATTTGCTGAAAAAATACCTGTAAACGGAGGCGATGAAAAAAAATGGATTACACAGTATGTCAATACTAGACATCTCTGGCTGGCCAACCATTCCAGAAAAATATTGCGAAATACAATTTATAGAACAGAATGTTTTAAAAATCAGATTACGAATAATAATTGGGATTTATCCAAAGAGATCATAGCTAATGGTATAAAAATAAATTAGCACATCATGGAAACATTAAAAGCTCAAAAAGAGCAAAAAATACAGCCTAAAAAAAATAATTCAAGTTTCTTCAAGCCTGTCATTCAAAAGAAATTGAGTGTAGGTTCTGCCAATGATGCTTATGAATTAGAAGCAGACCGTGTTGCAGATAAAGTGATGAAAATGCCTGAGCCTGCTTCACCCATTACTCACAGCGGAGCATTAATTCAAAGAAAATGTGCCCATTGTGAGCAGGAAGAAAAACTTCAAATGAAACCTTTGGCGGAAACAATTTCTCCATTAATTCAGCGTTCATCACCAGAAAACGGTGGAGAATCTCACGCTCCAAATCATGTAGAAAACCAAATAAACTCCAGCAAAGGAAGCGGAAGCAGCATGGACAGCGGAACCAAAAACTTCATGGAAAACCGTTTCGGAACTGATTTTTCAAATGTGAAAATCCATATAGGAAGTGAAGCCGTACAAATGAGCAGAGAACTTAACGCACAGGCTTTTGCTGTTGGAAATGACATTTATTTTAATGAAGGAAAGTATAGTCCCAATTCTAATTCAGGAAAACATTTATTAGCGCATGAGTTAACGCATACGGTGCAACAAAATGGAGGTGTAGGGAGGAAGGTGCAAAAATTAGACTGCGATACGGCTCATATAGAAAGGGAGTGTAATGGTGCAGCAAATACATGTCAAAGTGTGGCAGGATATTGTTCTTCCAATTATCCAGATACTAATGCAATGAATACGTTATATAGCAATGCAATAGCAGGAGCAGTAGCACAAGCAGCAGCTTATCCACAAGCGGCAGTTAATCTAAACCATTTTTTAGATGGGACTGGTACTGAATTAACTATGGGTAGTGCAATTTTCATTTCAGAACCAGAAACAAATACGGCATTAAATAGGCATCGCCAGAGATTTATTGACGGTGCAACAAGACGCTTAGGAGACGGCAGGCTAACTCCAGGAGGTACTGTAGATATGGTATTTACAAATACAGCAAATGCTTTTAGTATTTTTAACAGAACAGATTTGGGTATCGCAGTAGGAGGATACACTATATGTTCTAAAGTAACAGTTAGTGCAGTAGCGTTAGGAGGAGACAGGTTTACCCTTCATTTTACAAATTGGAGTGTTCAAGCTTTCGATTGTTATAACTGGGATCCAGGTAAAGGAATTGGTGTTCCAGGTGCAACAGATAATGATTTATGCTGTCTCGAAAATGCAGGTAGAGCTAGGCATTTTAAGATAAATACTCCTGTTTGGAATAATACAAATGTAGTTTCAATGGCTGATGCAACTGTTACCGCAACACTACCATCTTCTACCAGTCCTTCTCCTTCTCCTTCTCCAACAACGCAATCTTCTGGCGGTGGTGGAGTAATAGGATGGATTAATTCATTATTTAGATAAATTAAAATAATGGAAACTATAATATTACAAAAAGAGCAAAAAATATCATCAAAAAAGAATAATACTCCTTTTTTCAAACCCATCATTCAAAAAAAATTAAGCGTTGGTTCTGCCAACGATTCCTACGAGGTAGAAGCAGATAGAGTGGCAGACAAAGTAATGAAAATGTCCGAACCATCCCCACAAGTAGTTACACATACAGGGTCTTTGGTACAAAGAAAATGTGCAGCTTGTGAACAGGATGAAAAACTTCAGATGAAACCTTTATCAGAAAGCATAACTCCGTTAATTCAGCGTTCCTCATTAGAAAATGCAGGAGAATCTAATGCTCCAAGCCATATAGAAAGTAAGATTAATTCAAGCAGAGGAAACGGCAATATTATGGATGACGGAACTAAGAACTTCATGGAAAATCGCTTTGGAACTGATTTTTCAAACGTGAAAATACATACGGGAAATGAAGCTGTACAAATGAGCCGGGAGCTTAATGCGCAGGCTTTTGCTGTTGGAAATGATATTTATTTTAATGAAGGAAAATACAATCCAACCTCTGATTCGGGAAAACATTTATTGGCTCATGAATTAACGCATACTTTGCAACAACGTAATTTAATAATGCAAAAAGATGATGATAAAAACACCCTTGATCCCGAAACCGAAATGGGAAAAAAAATTATTACTTCTGCTCCAGATGGATTAAAAATTGGCATTTATGATCATAATGAAGGAGAAATGAAACGTAAGTCAAATGATTGGGCATTGGTAGAAAATGCTATCGGGTTTGAAGGAGTAAAACCGTCCATTAAACTAACTAATCTTGTTTTCGGAAAAGCAATTTCTGATGAAAATGATAGTGGGAAAACTATAAACGCAATTTCTACTATCGCAAAAACCTGCGTTGATAAAGCAAATAAACTTAGTGGAGTAACATCAGGAGATCAATATAAAATTAAGACGTTAGCTTTTTTTGCACATGGCACAGAAGGGTGGTGCAGTATCACTCCTATATCAGGTAATGAAGGAAAAAAATTAGTAAAAAATATTGCAGGATCACTTAAAAATGATGTTAATATTATTATATATGCTTGTAGCGTAGCTAATTCTCCTTCTGCGACTCATGATGATTGGGATAAAGGTACTATGGACGCAGGCGGAAAAGATTCAATGGCTGCGGGTGTTAGAGATGAACTATTTGATCAAAAAATAACATCAGGTAAGGTTTGGGGGCATACAACTGTTGGACATGTGACAACCAATTTTGCTCTCCGGTATTTTAAATCAGATGCAAAAGGTACAGAAGGATTATCTTATGTAAGTGAACATGTTTTTACGTCGTATGATGAATATTTAATAAGACAGGAAGTTATAAAGCAATTGACAACTGATGGGTTTGATTCTACGGTTATTGATGTTGCAAAATTAACAAGCTATCAATTTAAAAATCTCCGTAAATATTTTTATAGATGTTATGCTCAAGCAAATGATAAATTGAAATATAATGAAAGAAATTTAGCGGAAGCCACTCCAAATCACCCAATAGAAGTCGCAAAAATCATAAACAACTATTGGGAGACAAATTATTGGCCTAAAATAAAAACTCTTTATATAGCTGGGATTGTAAAACATTTTAAATTGATAAAAGCAACAAAATAGTTGTAATAATAAGAATGCCTTAAATACAATAGCAAATCAATTATGCTTTTCCAAAACATAAAATCTTTCATTATAAATTCTCTTACTCCTCAAACCGAAGAAGTACAAGAAACCCACAATTTCCAAAATACTTTTTCAGAAATCTTGCAAAGAGAAACAACACATGAAGAAGCTGTGATTTTATTATTAGCATTAGTTCCTCATGTATTGCCAAATTTTTTCGATGATATAATTAGAGAAGTACACCCAGAAGGAGGAGAATTTCCCGAATTGGGAGGCATTCGTTTAGAAAATCATAGAGGAATGTTACCAACAGGCGAAACTGCACAATATATTTTAGCAAAAGAAAATATTGAACAGCGTTTAAAAATTCAGAAATTCTTCGAAACATCCCATTGGTTTTTCAAAGAACAGATAATTACCATAGATTCTGTAAAAGAAGGCGAACCTTTAATGAGCGGAAGGCTTATTTTAAAACCTGAAATCGTACATTTATTGTTATACGGAGAAAAGCTAAAGCCAAAATTTAGTCCTGATTTTCCGGCTAAAGAAGTTTCTACCCAATTAGAATGGCAGGATTTGGTGGTAAATGCTACCGTTCAGAACCAAATTCATCAAATGAGACTTTGGGTAAAGCATCATCAGACATTGCGGGAAAACTGGGGAATCGGTAAACATCTTCTTCCGGGATACAGAGCATTATTTTATGGTCCTTCAGGAACGGGGAAAACATTGACAGCGAATTTATTAGGGAAAGAATTTCAACGCGAAGTGTATCGTGTCGATTTGTCACAGGTTGTTTCTAAATATATCGGAGAAACAGAAAAAAATCTTGAAAAAATCTTTACTCATGCAGAAAACAAAAATTGGATATTGATTTTCGACGAAGCAGATGCACTTTTTGGAAAACGTACCCAAACCAAATCTTCAAATGATCGTTATGCGAATCAGGAAGTGAGTTATTTGCTTCAAAGGGTAGAAAATTTCAATGGATTAATTATTCTTACTACAAATTTTAAAAATAATATTGATGATGCTTTTCTCAGACGATTCAATTGCTTAGTCAGTTATAGTAAACCTGATGCTGACGACAGATTTCTATTATGGCAAAAAATGATTCCGGCAAATATAACTTTAGAAGATTCTGATATTTTACGTAAAATTGCTATAAATTATGATTTAACCGGAGCTCAAATTGTTTCCGTCATTACTTACGCTTGCCTACAGGCAATTGAAGAAAAAGATTCGGTTCTCAAAAATGCTTTCCTATTAAAAGGTATAGAAACTGAATATCAGAAAGAAGAAAAAACATTTAATCATATATAATATTGTATTCTTCAGTGGACAGATATTTTTAAATTGATAAAAGCTGATTAGTATTATATTATAGTACAACTATCTTTCTTTATTATATAAGGAAGAGTTTTATCTTGAGTAGCTTAATCCCGCTCACCGCTGTATCTTTTTCTCCAGCGCTTTTTTTTCAAAGCCATTTCAGAAAAAGGATGCCGCTCTTATCGGGGCTAGGATGGCTGTCCTTATATCAAAACTTGTCAAAGTAAAACTTACATTTCTAAATGAAGAATGTTTTTGTATCCTGTAAGACTTATTCTTCCAAAATTTAAAAAATTGTATACTCTTAAAGAAACAAATTAAAAAAAATCCCGAATCACTCATAAGCTCCATTAGGAGCTCTATGTTTATAGCATCACGTTCAAACATTAAATCTTAGGCTCCGTAGGAGCGTGATGTTTGTAGTATAAAGTATAGCGGATAAAGCAGAACTCCGTAGGAGCACCCTGTTTGTAGTGTAATTTACAATAAAGAGCATGAGCTCCGTAGGAGCGCAACATGACATTACAACAATGAAGCCCCATCAAAAACCTTATACTTTAGTAGATATATAAATTCCATAATCCCTCCCTGCTGCTCAACCCATGTCTTTTTCAAACATTCACACCACCTTTCAACCCCCTCCCGACCGCTCCGCTCCCTCGACACATCAACTCTTCCCAACACAAAACCCCGCCCCCCATCC
>NZ_JALDNB010000015.1 GCF_022699665.1 Chryseobacterium aahli
ACCTGTTCCCATTCCGAACACAGAAGTTAAGCCCACCAGCGCCGATGGTACTGCGAAAGCGGGAGAGTAGGTCGCCGCCAGTTTTTTTAAAATCCTCAATCATTTACTTGATTGAGGATTTTTTTTGTCCTAAACTTTTTAAACTCTTGAAAAGAACAAATCAAAATCAAGGTTAAAGGTTTGATTTTAGAGATTAAAGAAGGCTTACCTTCAATATTAAAGATTTGAGATGTGCGTTGAGAGATCCGGGGTTCGTGCTTCTAGTTCATGAAGGTTTAAAATTAATTCAAAATAATCAAAAGAAGAGAATGTAAACAGTTGCTCCGTAGGGGCAATATCTGTGTAGAAAAAGCTAATAAGATAAGAAATGCGCTCTGTAGGAATGCTATCTATTACCCATTTGTAAATGTTGCAATTTTATAGTCGCTTGTCCGGAACTTCAACTTTTCGTGAGCTTTTGTTCATATTCTCCTATTGACAGGTCCGCCGCTCTGAGACTTTTGGAAACAACTACACGTCTTGGAAAGTTATATATTGTAATTGTTTTAAGATGATTCATAAGCTTCATTTTAATATGAATACAAGATAATTTTTATTCATATTAAAATACCCACACAAATGTAATTTTGAATATTTATCATTCATCAAAAGCAAGCTTTGAAAATAAAAAAAATCATTGTTTTTTTGACAGATAATCAAAGAATGTAGTCACCCCTAGCCCAGATCGCAACGGCATCCTTTTTTGTTATCCGGTAAAAGCACGGGCACAAAAAAGATATAGTGCAGAGCTGGATGAAGCTCCTGGAAAATTTAATTTGACAGATCGTTAATAATTTAACATAAATGTTGATTTGTTCTTTTCGTGAATATTATGAAACCGTTGATACACGCTTACTTTTAGAATCTAACAATTCAAAGTGAACCTTGATATTGGCAATATTTTTCCAAGTTGCATATTTGAATAGTATAAATCCGATTAACATTCCTATGGTGTTCAAAAATACATCATCAATATCTGCAACGCCTCTTCCGGATATATATTGAATGGATTCAATAATACTTATTGCTATAAGAAAAAATAATGTGATGGGAACAAAACGATTGAATTTTTTAATACATAATCCTAACCATCCAAATGGACTGAAGAGAAATATATTACCAAATATATTGACAATAAAAGCTTGATTATCAATATTGTTGTCATTGAAAAAATGCTGAATGGTAATAAATGGCTGATGCTGGATATACGAAATTTCTGAAGGTTCTCTACCAGAAGCATAAAACATCATATATAATAAAACGACGGTGTATAAGGCAATAAATACTGCAAAATATCTTTTCATAGGTTTCCTTTTGGGATTAGTAATTAAAAAGAGGTTGAAGTGCTTATTAGTTTTTGTATTCTTTAATAACAAAAATCTTACCCTTATGTTATGTCGTTAAGACAGTTTATAATTCTTTAGGACTATTTAACATAATAAAAAAGCCCCACTTCTAAAGTGAGGCAAAATATCGTACAATTGAGTATTGATCAGACTTGTATAACTCCTAAATTGAATTTTTCAGTAATAGGAGAATGATCAGCGGCTTCAATTCCCATAGAAATCCATTTTCTGGTATCGATAGGGTTGATGATTGCATCTGTCCATAATCGTGAAGCAGCATAGGTAGATTCTGTCTGTTTCTGATATTTTTTAGAAATGGAATCAAGAATTTCTTTGTGAGCTTCTTCAGTGATTTCTTTTCCTTGTTTTTTCAAAGTTGATTCCTGAATCTGAGCTAAAACTTTGGCAGCCTGAGAACCACCCATTACAGCTAAATCTGCCCAAGGCCAAGCTACAATTAATCTTGGGTCGTAAGCTTTTCCGCACATTGCGTAATTACCGGCGCCGTAAGAGTTTCCTGTGATGATGGTAAATTTAGGAACTACAGAATTGGCCACGGCATTCACCATTTTTGCACCGTCTTTAATGATTCCGCCATGTTCTGATTTTGAACCAACCATGAAACCTGTTACATCTTGTAAGAAGATTAATGGAATTTTTCTTTGGTTACAGTTAGCGATAAAACGTGTTGCTTTATCGGCAGAGTCTGAATAAATTACTCCTCCAAACTGCATTTCTCCTTTACCATTTTTAACAAGCTTTCTTTGATTAGCGACGATTCCTACCGACCATCCGTCAACTCTTGCTGTAGCACAAATGATAGTTTGTCCGTAATCTGCCTTATATTCTTCAAACTCAGAATTGTCTACAAGACATTTGATAATTTCTAAAGTATCATATTGGTCGGCACGGGAAACCGGCATGATTCCGAAAATGTTATCTATATTTTCTTTTGGTGGAAAACTTTCAATTCTGTCAAAGCCAGCTTTTTCGTAGCTTCCAATAGATTTCATGATATTCTTTATTCTGTTCAAAGCATCCTGATCATCTTTAGCTTTATAATCTGTTACTCCCGAGATTGAACAGTGAGTTGTTGCACCACCCAAAGTCTCATTGTCAATACTTTCACCGATAGCTGCTTTCACCAAATAACTTCCGGCAAGGAAAATAGAACCTGTCTTATCAACAATCATGGCTTCATCGCTCATAATAGGCAGGTAAGCTCCTCCCGCAACACAACTTCCCATCACAGCAGAAATCTGAATGATTCCCATGGCGCTCATTTTCGCATTATTTCTAAAAATCCTGCCGAAATGTTCTTTATCTGGGAAGATTTCATCCTGCATTGGAAGATAAACACCTGCAGAGTCAACAAGATAAATAATTGGAAGTTTATTTTCCATTGCGATTTCCTGTGCTCTTAGGTTTTTCTTTCCGGTGATTGGAAACCACGCACCTGCTTTTACAGAAGCGTCATTGGCAACAACCAGACATTGTTTTCCTGAAACATAGCCCATTACTACCACAACTCCGCCACTTGGACAGCCGCCGTGCTCTTCATACATTTCGTAACCTGCAAAAGCGCCAATTTCAATGGAATCTGAATCTTTGTCGAGAAGATAATCTATTCTTTCTCTCGCCGTCATTTTCCCTTCATCACGAAGCTTTTGAAGTCTTTTTTCTCCACCGCCTTTTTTTATTTCAGAAAGTAAACGATTTATTTCAGATAATTTTAATTTGTTTTGATCTTCTCGTTTGTTGAATTCAATATCCATGAAATTTCTATTTTAATGTGCCTAAGATACTACTTTTATAAAAAATAATATATTACAAATTTTTATGATTCAACGCATTGAAAATCATAAAATTATGAAATATTTAACACAGTTAAGTTTTTTTATGTTTGTTTTTTTTATAATTTTACATAAGAGGAAAGGAGCTGATTACTCCGTTATAAATCCTCTGTTCCTAGTTTATTTTTTTAATAGTTTATTATTTGAAGGCCCTGAAAGTTGAACAGACTTTCAGGGTTTTTTATGTATTATGAAGAAAATTTCACTTTTTTTAATTTCACTCAATATTTTTTTATTCTTATAGGATAATATTTCTGTGTTTTACTAAAACCTATTCGTAAATTTGCTTGTTAAAAGTTTGATATCAATAGACATGCAAAAATTAGCTCTTTTCAGATTGCACTTGATTGTTTTTTTGTGGGGATTTACTGCAATTTTGGGAAAACTGATTACTGCCAATGCACACATTTTGGTTTTCTACAGAATGCTGTTTGCTGCGATATTTCTGTTTGTTTTCATCAGAGTTTTTAAAAAAGAAAGTATTAAAGTTTCCAAAAAACTTTTTTTACAGCTTTCTGCTATAGGATTTTTCATGGCGCTGCATTGGTTATGTTTTTTTTATTCTATTAAAGTTTCGAATGTTTCAATTGCTTTGAGCTGCCTTTCTTTGTCTACATTGTTTGCAGCCATTTTAGAACCTCTCGTTTTTAAAAGGAAAGTAGATGTTTCAGAAGTGGTCATGGGAGTTGTGATTGTTGCGTGTATTCTTCTTATTTTTAAAACAGAGTTTCAGTATAAAGAAGGTATTTTCTTTGGTATTCTTTGTGCAGTTTTTGGGACTATCTTTTCTGTTTTCAATGGAAAACTATTTGGTAAAACCAGTCCGGGCAATATTATTTTTTATGAAATCTTCAGCGGTTGGCTTATTTTGACTGTATTTTATTTATTATCTGGTGAAATATTTTCAATGAATGAAATAAATTACCGAGATTTGGCGTTAATATGCTTGTTGGCAAGTGTTTTCACGGCTTTTCCTATGCTTGAATCGGTAAAGCTAATGAAATATATTTCGCCTTTCACATTAATTTTAACAGTAAATTTAGAACCAGTCTACGGAATTATACTAGCTTTTTTTATCTTTGGGGAATCAGAACACATGAGCCCAGTATTTTATGTGGCTTCACTCGTTATGATTTTGGCGATTGTAGCGAATGCTCTGATCAAAACCAGGAAACAAAAAACAATTAACTAAGCATCAAATTGCATGATGAAAAAATATCTTTTATTACTATTTCCCCTTGTATTTGGGTTTTCTCAATCTCAGATCATCAGAAAATATTCCAATGAATTTTTAAATATTGGTGCCGGAGCGAGAGGTCTTGCAATGGGTGGTGCTGTGATTTCCAATCAGGATGACGTCTATTCACCAATGTGGAACCCGGCAGGTTTGAATGGGATTACAAAAGACTGGCAGGGAGCAGCAATGCACGCAGAATATTTTGAATCTATTGCGAAATATGATTATCTGGCTTACGCAAAAGTTTTAGAAGAAGGTGTTTTCGGAGTTTCAATTGTAAGATTGGGAGTTGATAACATTTTAAATACTACTCAGTTGATCGATACTGAAGGGAATATTGATTACGATAAAATTACCAAATTTTCACAATCAGATTATGCTGGAATTATTTCTTATGCATTTAATCCTGGTGGAAATCCAAAATTGGATGTCGGTGTCAATGCCAAAATTGTTTACCGAAATGTAGGTAAATTTGCAAGCGGCTATGGTTTCGGTTTTGATGTCGGAGCAATTTATAAAGCTGATAATGGCTGGAAATTCGGGGGAGTTCTTCGTGATGCAACCACAACTGTAAACTTTTGGTCTGTGAATCAAAAGGAATTATCAACAATTGTAAATGGTGAAGAATTTAACCCTGCACCTACTGATAAAATGGAATTAACGATGCCTAAGCTGAATGCCGGTGCAAGTAAATTATTCAATATCAACAGCAGCTTATATGTTTTACCGGAAGCAGGAATCAATGTAGATTTTGCTAAAACGGCGGCACTTCTTTCAACAGATTTTGCAAGTATCACACCGTATGCAGGTGCAGAAATTGGTTATCAGAAAATGATTTTTGTGAGATTGGGGGTCAATAGATTTCAATCTATTACAGATATTGAAGATTTAAGCAGAAAGGTTTCTTTCCAGCCAAGTGCAGGTTTAGGAATCAGATATAGAGGCTTAACTCTTGATTATGCAATTAGCAATTCAGGAATCGGAGGGTCTAATTTCTTCTCAAACTTTTTCTCTCTGAAATTGGATATGGGTGAATTTAGAAATGATTAAAAAATTCAGAATTATTTTAAATTAATTACAATGAAGAAACTTTCAACAATTATAGCAGCTCTTTGCATTACGTTTTCGTATGCCCAAAAGGTTTCCGATTATAAATATATTGCCCTTCCAGAGAAATTTAGCGGATTTAAGAACGATCAATACAAATTGGATGTGTTGCTTTCTAAAACACTTAAACAAAAACAATATGTAGTTGTTTCAGGAAACAGAAGTCAATGGACAGCGGAAGCAAATTCAAATCCATGCAGCGTTTTGAATGCAGATGTAATCAATGATAGTGGTTTTTTACGAAATAAAGTTGTTTTAGAATTCAAAGATTGTAACGGTAAAGTGGTTGCAAGTCAAAAAGCCAGCACGTCGATTAAAGAGTTTGAAGAAGGTTTTCAAGATGCTTTAAAGCAAGCTTTGGTGAGCGTTCCTGTCTCAAGCCCGAAGGAAATTTCTAATCAGGTAGAAGCAGTTGTACAGGAAGTACAAACTTCTGAACCTGTAAGAGAAGTTCCTCGTCAAAATGTGGACAATTCCTCAACTCAATCAGGAAAATATACGAACGGTAAAGTAAGTTTACAGAAAGTTCAGATTGACGACAGTCAGTTTATTTTAGTTGAAAATAACAGCTCAGTTCCTTTTGCGACATTCAAATCGACGAGTAAGAAAGATACTTTTAAAGTAAAATTAAATTCAGGAGAACCAACCATCGGTTATTACGAAAACGGAAATATCGTGATTGAAATGCCGAAGGGCAACGATGATTATTCGAAGGAAGTTTTCACTTTAAAATAAATTAAAAAAGCCTTATCTGTCATCCAGATAAGGCTTCCTTAAAATAAACCATAAAAAACTAAAACTATGGTAATAGAACAGTGTCTATTACATGTATAACTCCATTAGATTGATTCACATCAGCAATGGTTACTTTTGCTTTGTTACCTTTTGCGTCGGTTACATATAAGTCATTTCCTTTTGTCCAGAACGTTAGTTCTTCTCCTGCAACTGTCTTCATCATTGCTTTTCCATTTCCTGCTTTTACTGCTGCCCATACTTGCTTAGAGCTGTATTTTCCGGGAAGAACGTGGTAGGTCAAAATTTTGGTTAGCATTTCTTTGTTCTCTGGCTTTACTAAATTTTCAACAGTTCCTGCTGGTAATTTTGCGAAAGCTGCATCTGTAGGTGCAAATACTGTGAAAGGTCCTGCGCTTTGTAAAGTTTCTACCAAGCCAGCTGCTTTTACTGCTGCAACTAATGTTTTGTGATCTTTAGAATTTACTGCATTTTCTACAATATTTTTAGAAGGATACATTGGCGCTCCGCCAACCATTACCGTCTTTTCTTTCATTTTCTGTGCGGCTACATTTCCACTTAATGCGAATGATAATGCAACCATTCCTAACGCTACGAATTTTGATCTTGTATTCATTTTTTTGATTTTTTAAATTATTATTATTATTTGAGTTGTGAGTTTCTTTCTCTGTTATTGGTATCTACGACAGTATGCTGATTTTAGTTTTAAATATTTTAAAAATTTATTTTATTTTACTGTAAATCAGTTGATTAAATTTATTTCTTTGTTTTTTGATTAGGAACAAACTCCAGAGAAACCGAATTCATACAGAATCTTTTTCCTGTTGGTTTTGGCCCGTCATCAAAAATATGTCCCAGATGAGAATCGCATCTTCCGCATAATACTTCGGTACGCTCCATATTATGAGAATTGTCTTTTTTATATTTTACTCCATCTTTTCTCAGGGGTTCATAAAAAGAAGGCCATCCGCAAGTCGTTGCAAATTTTGAAGTTGAAAGAAATAAAGCATTTCCGCAAACTGAGCAGTAGTACGTTCCTTTTACATCAAATTCATAATATTTTCCGGTAAATGCCATTTCTGTTGCACCTTCTCTTGCGACTTGGTACAGTTCGGGTTTCAAAATTTTCTTCCATTCTGTGTTGCTTACTTTTAGAGGAGTTGTATTTGTTTTTGAGTAATAAGGATTTTTTGTTTTAAAATTTTCTGATTGAGCTGAATAAATTCCAAACATCAACATAATCAGTAATGTGGAAAATATTTTAGTAATTGCATTTTTCATTTTAATTGTAATAATTGTTTATGATTATATATACGAGATAAATTTTTTAAAAGATTTTCAGGCCTACACGATTTATTTTATTATATTTGGTAGGTAAAATATTTCATATTAAAACAACCTATTCGGAAGACGAACTTATAGCTTTGCTCAGAGAAAAGAGCGAATCTGGTTTCCACCACTTATATGACCACTATTCTGGGGCATTATATGGTGTGATTCTCCGAATTGTGCAGTCTAAAGAATATACTGAAGAAATTATTCAGGATGTTTTTATGAAAATCTGGAATTCGATTCATCAATATGATGCTGCCAAAGGACGTTTCTATACCTGGATGATTAATATTGCAAGAAACACAGCAATCGATTATTTAAAATCTAAAAGCTTTCAGAACGAATTAAAAAACCAATCACTTCCTGATTTCGTATATAATAATGCGGAACTTTCAACCACCAATAATTCAGATTTTATTGGGTTTAGTAATGTGCTTGGAACTTTAGATTCTGATAAACAGGAGCTTATAGATTTAGCATACTATCAAGGTTACACGCAGAGTGAGATATCAGAAAAACTGAATATGCCTTTAGGTACTGTAAAAACGAAGATGCGTAATGCATTGATGAAATTAAAAGATTTATTAAAAGATTATCAATAACATTGAATAGTAAAGAATACATATCATCCGGAATTCTAGAATCATACATTCTAGGTCATGCTTCTCCCGAGGAAGCAGGTATTTTGGAATGTGTAATGAAGAACAATAATGAAGTAAGAGAGGCTTTTGAAGAAGCACAAAAAACTTTTGAGATGCTTGCCACTGCGCAGGCAGTGACCCCACCAAGTGATTTGAAATCTAAAATTTGGGCTAAAATTCAACAAGAACAAAACGTTGAATTAGAAAAACCTGTCATTCCTATCCAAAACAACGTTCAAAAAGTTGAGGAGGAAAAAGAAGTTCAGGAAATTAAAAATACAAAAAGCAGTAGTTGGAAAAATTTTGCAATTGCAGCAGCAGTTCTATTTTTAATCAGCACTGGTATTAATTTATACTGGATGAATAGTCAGTCGAAAATCAACGACCAACTTGTAAAAGTAGAAAGTGAACGCAAAACTAATCAATTGGCGATGCAGAATATGCAGCAAAAATTAGATGTTTTTGCAAATCCGAATATGAAAAAAGTAGTATTGGCTGGTGTAGAAAAACACCCTGAGGCTAAAGCAACAGTACTATGGGATAGTAATTCCAAAGATATTTATCTATCTGCAAATTCTCTGCCAAAAGCTCCGGAAGGTATGCAGTATCAATTGTGGGCAATTGCAGACGGTAAGCCGGTAAATGCCGGAATGTATTCTGAAGATAAAGACAGCAGAATAGCAATTTCTAATATCACCAATGCGCAAGCCTTTGCAATCACTCTTGAGAAAAAAGGTGGAAGTGAAGTTCCTACCATGGAAAATATGTATGTGATGGGTGGAGTTTAAGAAAAATTGATTAAAATATTATAAAAAATCAGCTCAAATTTTTGAGCTGATTTTGTTTTTTATGGATTATTGAAAAAATCATGTACTATTTTCCCTTTACTTTTTCCTAAAATTTCCTCCAGAATCTCAAGATTTGCTTCTTTTATTCGTTTAACAGATTTCAATTTAGATAAAAGCATTTCAATAGTCTTCTCGCCAACACCTGGAATTTCTTCCAATTCCGATTTTATGGTTGAATTGGTTCTTCTTGTTCTATGGTGTTTTACTCCGAAACGGTGGGCTTCATCACGTACTCTTTGTAAAACTTTCAACGTTTCAGATTTCTTATCGAGATACAAAGGAATAGGATCTTCGGGGAAGAAAATTTCTTCTAATCTTTTTGCAATGCCGACTATGGTTATTTTTCCGTAGAGTCCAAGTAATTTTAAACTTTTTATGGCAGAAGAAAGCTGTCCTTTTCCACCATCGATCAAAATCAATTGTGGTAAAGATTCACCTTCGTCAAGCATTCTTTTGTAACGACGGAAAATCACTTCTTCCATGGTTTTAAAATCATCTGGGCCCGTAACGGTTTTAGGATGAAAGATTCTGTAATCTGCTTTGCTAGGTTTTCCGTCTTTAAATACTACACATGCCGAAACCGGGTTGGTTCCTTGGATATTTGAGTTATCAAAACCTTCAATATGGCGTGGCTCTACGGGCATTCTCAAGAGTTTCTGCATTTCTGCCATGATTCTATTTGAATGTCTTTCGGGATCTACAATTTGTACCTGTTTTAGCTTTTCGATTCTGTATTCCTTTGCATTTTTTTCCGAAAGTTCCACGATACGTTTTTTATCGCCCATTTTAGGGACAATTAGTTTCACGTTAGGAATTTCCACCGTCAAATGAAATGGTATAAGTACTTCTTTTGAATCAGATTCAAATTTTTGACGAATCTCAATCAAAGCTTCTTCTAAAATGTCTTCGTCACTTTCTTCAATAATTTTTTTGATTTCTGTGGTGAAACTCTGAATAATATTTCCGTTTCTGATTTTAAAATAGTTCACATAAGCCGCAGTCTCATCACTCGTCATTCCAAAGACATCCACATCATCGATGTTTGGATTCACCACGGTGTGTTTCACCTGATAATCTTCCAGCATATCTATGCGTTCTTTGATGGTTTGCGCGTTTTCAAACTGAAGATTCTCAGCATATTTCATCATTTGATTGATCAAATATTTTTTTGCAGTCTGGAAATCTCCTTTAATAATACCTCGTATCGCATCGATTTTTTCATCATAATCTTCTTTGCTTTCCAAACCTTCACATGGTCCTTCACAGTTTTTAATATGAAATTCAAGACAGACTTTATATTTACCGTCATCGATTTTGGTTGGAGCTAAATTGAGATTACAGGTTCTAAGCTTATAAATATGTTTAATTGTATCTAAAAGAATCTTCGCCGGGCGCACTTTTGCATAAGGTCCATAGTATTCTGAACCGTCTTTAATCTTCGTTCTCGTAAGAAAAATTCGTGGGAAATCTTCATTTTTAATGCAAATCCAGGGGTAAGTTTTATCATCTTTCAACATCACATTGTAAAAAGGCTGATGCTCTTTTATTAGATTATTTTCCAATAAAAGTGCATCATACTCACTGTTTACGATAGTAGTTTCAAGCCGGTGGATTTTACCAACCATGATTTTTATTCTGGAACCTAAAAGATTTTTATTAAAATAGGATAGAACTCTTTTCTTCAAATGTTTAGCCTTTCCTACGTACAGTAAATTTTCGTTCTTATCGTAATAACGATAAACGCCGGGTTCTGATGGTAAAGTTTTAAGCTGTAATTCTAAAGAAGGATTCATAAAGCAAAATTACGGAATCCTTATGTTATTTAAAAGCATAAAAAAAGCTGCAGAAAATTCTACAGCTTCAGATTTATATTAAATAATTTTATCCGTTTGTCATCTCTGTGTATTCATTTACCAGAAAGCTGAAAAATCCCCATTCTACAGATTTTTTAGGATATTTTTTCATGAATTCTGCATTGTCACCAAATAAGAAATCATAGTTGTCTTCAAAATCATCTTTATGAAGCCAAAGAACTTTCTCGCCTTTTTTTACATAAAACGATTTTGCAAGTCCGCCACCTAATTGCATCCCAAATCCTACAGTCATGCCCGAAGTTTCCTTTGCTCTCGGATCGTGGTAAACGGCAATAATTTCGCTGAATTCAGGATTTATCAGTTGCATTAAAAACTCTTTATCGTCTTTTTTGTTTTTTAAAGAAACGGTTTGATTAGCGAATTGAATTTGTCCGTCCGCCGTATTTTTACTCAGTTTTTTAGTGTTTAAGCTTCTTACATTAGTCATGTGTTTTCCAACTTTTAAGATTTTCGCCAATTTTGTTGGGTAAATGTACATTTCACTCACATTTTCTGCATTGAAAACCATCTGTTTTTTCGTAGCGCTGTCTTTTATAGAGATTTCATAAATCTGCCCTTTTTTGGTTTCAATATTGTCGCAATAACCTTTATTGACAGTTCCATCTTTTGAAATAATGGTTGAGATTTTCTTTGTTGATGGGCCGGGAAACCCTTCGTTAAAAAGATATTGTTCCATCTTTTTAATTTGATCTTTCGTGTATTTTACTTTTTCCTGCGCAAATGAGAATGCACTCGTCAATGAAAGCATCAATAATAAAGCTTTAATTTTCATACATTTAGTTTTAATGTTAGGGCGTAAAAGTAGTGAAATAAATGACTTCTTTATCATGTATTTTTAACTTGAAATATCCCTTTTTCAGTTCTCTTCAAAATGTGTATTTTTAAGCAAATTTTTTGAAATGATATACGGAGTAGATGTTTTGAGTTTCCATGATGTTTTGGAAATCTGTAAAACCCCAAATAAAGCTAAATTAAATAAAACTGCGAAAGAGCAGATCCTAAAATCTCAGGATAATGTAAAGAAAATTGTAGAGTCAGATCGTTGTGTTTATGGTATTAATACAGGGTTTGGACCGCTTTGTGATGTTAAAATTTCTGCTGACGAAACGGCGCAGCTGCAATATAATTTAATTATTTCTCATGCTGTTGGCGTAGGGAAACCCATTGATAAAGAATTTTCGAAAATCATGATGATTGCAAAAATTCATGCATTGTCAAAAGGTTTTTCGGGAGTTTCTTTAGAAGTGATTGAGAGATTTATTCTGATGCTTGAAAAAGACATCATTCCAGTGGTGCCGGAACAGGGATCTGTAGGCGCTTCAGGAGATTTAGCACCTTTATCACACTTGGTTTTACCGCTTTTAGGTTTGGGTCAGGTTTGGGTAGGAAATGAAATTTTTGAAACTGCGGAAATTCTTGAAAAAAATGGTCTTGAGCCTTTAGTTTTAGGTCCAAAAGAAGGTTTAGGATTGATTAATGGAACTCAGTTTATCCTGGCTCATGCTATCAAAGGTTTAGAAAAATTCGAATATCTTTTAGACTTGGCAGATATGACCGCAGCAATGAGTCTTGAAGCATATAGAGGTTCGGCAAGTCCTTTCAAAAAAGAACTTCACGACATCAGACCTTTTGAAGGAAGCAAGAAAGTGGCTGCGAGAATGCTTAAATTTTTAAAGAATTCTGACAACTTAAAAGCTCATGAATATTGCGACAGAGTACAAGATCCTTACTCAATGAGATGTGTTCCACAGGTTCATGGTGCCAGCAGAAATGCTTTTGAACATCTTAAAATGTTGTCGGAAATAGAATTAAATTCTGTAACCGATAATCCAATCGTTTTAAGTGCAGAAGAATCAATCTCAGGTGGCAATTTCCACGGACAATTGTTGGCGATGCCTTTAGATTATGCAACTTTGGCTGCTGCTGAATTAGGAAATATTTCAGACAGAAGAAGTTATTTGTTATTAGAAGGGAAATATGGTCTACCAAGATTATTAACGGAAAGTTCAGGTTTAAATTCAGGATTTATGATTCCGCAATATACTTCTGCGGCATTAGTAACGGAGAATAAAACACTTTGTTTCCCAGCTTCTGCAGATTCAATCCCTACAAGTTTGGGTCAGGAAGATCATGTTTCTATGGGAAGTATTTCGGGAAGAAAATTCAATCAGGTTTTAGGAAATTTAGTAAACATTTTAGCGGTTGAATTGATGTTTGCAGCGCAAGGTTTAGAATTCAGAAGACCTGCGAAATGTTCAAAAATCATTGAAGAAAACTTCGCAATTCTTCGTACGAAAGTTGACAAACTGGAAGAAGATAGATTGATTGGAAAAGATATGTTGGCTATTGCCGAATTGATTAATGAGAGAAAATTTGTAGTGAATTTTTAATTCTTTAATTATTATAATAAATCAAAAGCTTCCACATTGGAAGCTTTTTTGTTTTGAAGTAATGAGTAAACCTTGTTTTTCAAAAATAAGTGATACGCCTTAGTTTACCTTTAAAGAATTAATATTTAAAATAATCTTAGTTTGCCTTTGCGTTAATGTTAAGTTTGAAAATTCTATGCGCTCAATATTAAATTTCAGCCATCAAGTATCTGTAATTCAATAGAAAATACTAATTTGGTAAAACCAAAAAAAAAATTACTATGAAAAAATGTGTATTCTTCTTACTCACTGCATTCGCTTTGAGTTCATGCAGCAATGACGATCTTCAGACATCGGCTGTTGAAAGCGAAATCATCCAAACCGATCCGCTCACTGCAAGGCAAATCAATGATAAAATCAACGAAACGACCAAAACCAAAGGCAGATTTTCCTGGAACGAATCTTCATCGCATTTTCTATGGAGCGGAATTGTTCAGGGAAATAAAATTGCATCCATCGGTTTTGGAGATTCTAAAGATGATTTTGACCGAAGTAAATCTTCCAATTCTGAAGCTTTACAGAACGAAATTCTTGAGATAATTTCACAGTACGAAGGCAAAAAAGACCGAGTTCTAATGGCTTCCGATGAATATTTGAATCAAATTGATGTTTACATCGAGAAGCAGGAAACAGTGATTGCGCTGCGTAAATTAAAATCAATCCGTTATTTTGAACCTGCAGATTACCGATATTTTGAAAATGAAAACAAAGTAAGCGGTGTTGCCAAATCAAGTGGAAGCTCATCTGGTTGCGGATTAGAATCAACAGCTTTAAGTTCTGCAGACTATACTACGGTTACACCCAATGCAAAAGCGCCATGGTCATTCGCAAAACACAATATTACCAGCGCGTGGAATTACAGCACAGGAGCAGGAATTACGATTGGATTAATCGATTCAGGAGTTTCTTTTAACCAAGGTTTGCTGAGTGGCAGTTTTAATAACGGTTCATCTTCCGGGCGAACCATCAGTAAAAACGGAGTCTATGTAGATTCTGTCTGGCCTTGGAGTTCTGGCTATGACGGAGCAGATGACAAATGTGGTCACGGAACAAGCATGGCTTCTGCGATGGCAGCTCCAAGAAATAATCTCGGACAGCCGGTTGGTGTGGCGTACAATGCGAATTTGATTTCATACCGTGCCGCTTCCAATGTCGTTTTGGATGGCTATCACGAACAAGAAGGTGTGAAAACGGCTTTTACCGCTTTAGGAAATAATACTTCTGTGAAAATCATTTCTATGTCAATGGGACATGTTTTTTCTGTCGGAAAGATCGAAGACGGTGTGAAATATGCTTACTCAAAAGGAAAATTGATCTTTTGCGCAGGCGGAACATCTACAAGTTTTACGACTTTCGTTGGTGTTATTTTTCCTGCATGGATGCCGGAAACACAGGCAATAACGGGTGTGAAAGAAAATACATCTAACCAAAAATGTGACGTTTGCCACTCAGGAAGTGAAATTGATTTTACTTACCAAATGGAAAGAGCTTCAGGAAATAATATTCCGGTGTTGAGTTATTACAATGCTCAAACCGATTATGTGGGAGGTTCTTCGGTTGCCACAGCTTCCACAGCAGGAATAGCGGCTTTGGTCTGGTCAAAAAATCCTTCGTGGACTAGAGATCAGGTTTTAAATAAAATGAGACAGTCTTCCACCTATTATCCTACCAAAAATGCAGATTTTGGCTATGGAAATATCAATGTGTTACAAGCTGTACAGTAAATAATTACATTAAATTTTGATGCTTCCGTGAGACAATTAAAATGATACTTAACTGTTTTTCGGAAGTATTTTGGTTTTTAGTAAATTATTTAATGTCCTAAATTTTATAATTTTTAATACTTCATAAATTAAAAAATGCTTTGTATTCTTTGCTGAGTGAAACGCCTTTGCGTTTAAAATTAGGCATTATAGTAAACTACGGGTAATCAAAAATTTCTTAATTTGCTTCAAAAATAAAAAATGACATTCAAGAGAGTTGATTCTACAGATAAAGATTTTCAAAATCTGGTACAGTTTTTAGATGCAGATTTGGCAGTACGTGATGGTGACGAACATGCCTTTTACCATCAGTTCAATAAAATTGATATGCTGAAACATTGTATCGTTGCTTATTTGGAAGATGGAGCTGTCGCTTGTGGAGCCATTAAACCTTTTAATGAAGAAAGTGTGGAAGTGAAAAGAATGTACACCAATCCTCAAAAGAGAAAAATGGGTTTGGCGTCTGAAACTTTACATCAACTGGAGATTTGGGCAAAAGAACTTGGGTACAAAAAATGTGTTTTAGAAACGGGAATCAAACAACCAGAAGCAATTTCCTTGTATGAAAAATGCGGATATCATAGAATTCCAAATTACGGACAGTATATTGGCGTAGAAAACAGTGTTTGTTTTGAGAAAGAATTAAATTAATCTCCTAATTTATAATCCAACGGCAATAATTTTTCAATCTTATCTTTTGCAAATTCTCCCTGATTCGTCAACATTCCGGGATTTGAAGTATTTCCATCAGGATAAATTTCAAAAGTATCGTCTTCAGGATGTAGAAAAGAGGTCTGAATAATTGGAATCGTTGCTTTCACAAACTGCCCTTTTTTCAGTTCGTAAAAGTATCTTTTAAAATTAATCTGCATCATATAATCATAATCCAAAAACAATTTGCCGTCTGTCTTTTTAGTATAATCAGATTCAGGAATCTGAGTTTTTGTGATGGCAATTTTGTAAGGAAGTTCATTTCTTTTTCTGTTACCAATATCCAGAATATCTTCCGGAACATTCAGTGTACCTTTTGATTTTAATGTTTTTGCAAAATCTTTCAATCTCTGCAACTCCTCTTCCGTTGGATATTTTGAGTTCGGAAACTTAGTAATCTGATTGACAATGAAACCTTCATCTGCAACTTTGTTCTCATACACACTTCTGAAAAAATGAGTCTGACTTCCGTCATAAGCATTCATCCTATTGAGTTTTACTTTATCATTGATTTTTGTTTCTTTGAAAAAACTGGTTCCCATAAATCGAGTCGTGTTTTCATCAAAATTGGCAGAAAATTCTACCAAATTATAGTCAATCGTGTAGCCTAAATTTTTGTTTTCGATAATTAAAGTCTGCGGAGCTTTTACTTTTAGAATTTTATTTTCTTTATCGTATGAAAACTTCAGCGATCGTTGGTTCTTAATTCTTACATTCTGTTTGTCATAACCAATGAAAGAATCAAGAAAGAACTGAATATAATTTTTGTAAGCTGTTTCTGTATAAGGGACAATCCGTACTTCCTCAATTTCTTTAGCTTTAATTAAAACCACTTTTAAGGTCTTGTTTAAAACTTCCGAAGTATTGATGGTAAATGTTTCGTAATCGTCCTTCTGAAAAACTAAACTGTTGTTATTCGAAGAAGGCAATTGAAGCGTAAAACTTCCGTCTGCTTCAGAAATTGTTCCCGTCTTTGTTCCGTCCAAATAAATATTGACGTTTGAAATAGGTTTCTCAATATCATTCACCACTTTTCCTTTAATCGTTTGAGCAATTGAAAGATAAAACGGCAGAATAATTAATAAAAGGAATACTGTTTTTTTCATGGTAAACAATATTACTAAATTTATAGTGATAAAAAAAGAGGGTGAAATAAATTCTACTTGTTCTAAAATTTTAATAATTGAAAACTTTGTGAGCTTATTATAAGTAGAATGCCTCTGTGTAACTTAAAAGCAGTTAGCTGTTAAAAAATCTTTGCGCGCTTTGCGTTAAAATAAATCTGACCTATCCAATCCTTACACTCGTCATGCTCAAAGACCCTGCAATCAGATCATCATTAAATAAAACCAAATCCTCAGACTGATTTTTTAAACCTAAAGAATAAATTAGCGGTAAATAATGATCAGGTGTCGGAATCGCATATTGCAACGAAAGTCCCTGCTTTTGATAATCAATCAGATTCTGAAACTCTCCGTCCAGAAGCCAATTGTTGGTTTTTTCTCTAGCTTCAATAGCCCAATCCCAGCCGGCGCCAACGGTGTTGATGTTTTTCCAGTCGACCATTCTGAGGTTATGAACAATATTTCCGCTTCCTATAATCAAAATTCCTTTTTCTCTCAGTTTTTCCAATCTTTTAGCCAAGTCAAAATGATACTGCGGCGGTTTCGTATAATCAATACTCATCTGTATAACAGGAATATCCGCATTCGGATACATGTGTTTAATCACAGACCATGCTCCATGATCTAAACCCCAGTTATGATCTTCTTCCACGAAAACGGGAGAAAGAAGCGCTGCCGTTTCCTTTGCCAATTCGGGATTCCCCGGTGCTGGATATTGTACATCAAACAAAGCCTGCGGAAAACCGCCAAAATCATGAATCGTTTTGGGCATATCCATTGCAGTGACTTTAGTTCCCTGTGTAAACCAGTGTGCAGAAATACACAGAATTGCATTGGGTTTCGGAATTTCTTTCGCCACATTTCTAAATCCCTGAACAAACTGATTTTCTTCAATAGCATTCATAGGCGATCCGTGACCAAGAAATAGAACGGGCATTTTCTGAGTATTTTTAAATTGATCGCTGATATTTTGTAAGTCGTTAAGTTGCATGACCTGTATTTTTTAAAATAAAAAGATTCGGTGATTATAGCAAACCACCGAATCTCAAAAACTATATTTAATTTACTATGCTTGCTTTACAAACTGCAGTTCACCTGCCACTTTCACATCTTCACCTACCATTACGCCACCTGCTTCAAGAGCTGCATTCCAGTTCAATCCGAATTCTTTTCTGTTGATTTTCCCTTCAAAAGAAAAACCAGCTTTTGTATTTCCCCAAGGGTCTACATTGATTCCTCCGAACTCAACATCCAAAGTAATAGGCTTTGTAATACCGTTCACGGTAAGATTTCCTGTTACAGAATTGTTTAAAGCATCAGATTCGAAAGTAATTGTAGGATTAGCTTCTACGTTGAAGAATTCTGCAGATTTCAGGTGATTATCTCTGTCTGTATTGTGTGTAGAGATAGAATCTGTCTGAATCGTAGCGGTAGTTTTTGCGTTCGCAAAAGTATCGTCTTCCGCATCGATTTCTGCAGTAAAGTTGGTGAAGTTACCTTTGATGTTTGAAATCATCATGTGTTTTACTTTAAAAGTAATTTCACTGTGCGCTGGGTCTAAATTCCATTTTGTAGCCATTGTATTTATTTTTTTTGTTATTTATAATGCAAATCTACACCAAGAACAATCTCCGATTCATTGATTTAGGATAAGAAATGAGATTTACTATAAATTTAACAAGAATTTTAGATTAGTTCATTACTTATTGCTAATTTCTCATTACTATTATTTGGGGGAGCTTCATCCC
Organism: Chryseobacterium aahli; assembly: GCF_022699665.1. Classification (GTDB taxonomy): domain Bacteria; phylum Bacteroidota; class Bacteroidia; order Flavobacteriales; family Weeksellaceae; genus Chryseobacterium; species Chryseobacterium aahli. The sequence goes on from NZ_JALDNB010000015.1 coordinate 18,806, forward strand.
GCTATCCACTCATACTCCTTGCGCCAATGCTTTTCCCAACGCCTGCTGTGGGGTAACCGTTGCTATCGGGGCTAGGGCAGTGGTTTGTGAATTGAGATTGAGTGTGAAAAATTAACGATTGGATATTCATTTTAGAATGCGCATTTGAAAACCGCACCGGCAAAAATTCTTTCAGAATTTTTGCCTCCCCTCCAGTGGATGGAAATTTTCTTAGTACAAATATTTGACTTTATGAAAATGTTTTTAGATTTTAGAGTTCTTATTTAGTATTTTTTCTATTGCATCATCAATGTTTCCAAGTGGATTGATAGGCGAATTAATCCATTCAGGGTTATTAAAACCGTTAGCAGCCATCCAATTTCTCATTAATTTCAATTTGTCAATCTGGGAGGTATTACTTTTATTGATAAAGAGACTAAAATAGGCAATATCGAGTCTCACATCTACATTCTCAATAATGCAGAACATATCTAGTAGAAAATTCCCTCCGTAGGAAATCATATTTCTATTTAAACTTCGGGTAAAAGTACTGTCAAATCCATAGCCAATTGACTCTAACACAATGTTTCTTTGATCTTCCGTCCAATGTAAAATATCAGTTTTTAATTCTTCCCAATCATTTTCGGTGAAATTATTTAAAATATTCTGTATCTGTTCACTTCCACCACCCAAAGACCAATAATCACTGTCAGTATATTCTTCTTTTAAAATTAGATTGTGAATGGATAAAATTTTAAAATTCTTACTTTTGGTTGTAGAATGTATTTTATAATTTTTCTGCCATTTCTTTACTTCGGGATGCCTAAAACCTTCAGGAAGCTGACCATAGATTTTCATTGCGATTATTCTTTTATCATTATCATATGGTGTTATGAATTTTCCGTCAAGTCCGTAGGCAAGGCAGTCTGTAAGAATATTCTGTTCGGTTACACCCCAATGAATAACATCATGGTAAATTTTTGAAAATTCAGAATAATTCATTTTAATAAGATGATTGTGTAAGGTAAATCCTCCTTCATTTTCCCAAAAATGAAGATCTCTGTTTCTATTATTGACAATATATTCGTAGATAGTTTTATTCATCAAGTTTATCTTAAGTTTTTATTTGAATTCACAAACTAATTTACCTAAGAATTTTCTGAAAACATTCTTAAAAATAAGTAATGTTTTATTTTAACATTTTTTAACGGTTGGGTTTTATTTCTTACTTTTGACAGATTCAATTTTATACAATGCAATTACATAAATTTTCTTTATTGATGGTTGTTTTGGGCGGAACTGCTTTTGCACAGACCCAAAAGTTTACCATGGCAGAAGCCGTCAACGGAATGCGAAGCAATCTGGCGGTAAAAAACATCTCCCAGTTTTCATGGTCTGCTGATAACAAATCATACATTCAGGCAGTGAAAGGCGGATATCTGTTGACAGATCTGAAAACCAGCAAACAAGATACTTTGATTTCTTTATATCAATTAAATAAAAGTTTCGCAGACAAAAAGCTGAAAGGTCTTCCACCGGTAAAGTTCACGAGTAATTCAAACGCTTATTTCTCAGCCAACAATCAGATGTATTGGGTGGAGAAATCAGGAAACGACTGGAAAGTAAAGCGTTCTGCAGCATTGGGAGATAATCCTTCTACTATGAAAACGCTTGCTGATAATCAGACTTTAGTCTATACAAAAGGCAATAATTTATTCATTAACAAAAACGGAAAAGAAGTTGCGGTAACGAATGATACCAACGAAAATATCCTAAACGGAGCTTCTAATGTCCACAGAAACGAATTCGGAATCGACAGCGGAATTTTCCCTTCTCCAAATTCTGAAAATGTTGCGTTTTACAGAATGGATCAGACGATGGTTGCAGATTATCCAATTATCGACTGGTCTGTAACTCCGGCGGTAAATACGAACATCAAATATCCAATGGCAGGAAAAACTTCTCACGAAGTAACGCTTGGAGTGTATAATATTAAAAATGAATCAACGACTTTCCTGAAAATTGAAGGTGAAAAAGATCAATATCTAACCGCAATTACCTGGAGTCCGGATTCTAAATTTATATTTGTGGGAGTTCTCAACAGAGGTCAAAATCATTTAAAAATGAATCAGTACGACGCTGTGACTGGAAATTTGGTGAAAACTTTATTCGAAGAAACCGACAGCAAATATGTAGAGCCACAGCATCCTTTAATATTCTTCCCAAATTCTAATACCGATTTTATCTGGCAAAGTCAGAGAACGGGTTACAATCACTTATTCCATTACAGTTTAGAAAAAGGTTTGATTGCTCAAATGACAAAGGGAGATTGGCTGGTTACCGATATTTTAGGCTTTAATGAAAAGAAAAAAGAAATCTATTATGTTTCTACTCAGGAAAGTCCTACCGAAAGACATTTATACAGAATCAACTGGGCGACTTTCAAGACGCAGAAATTAGATAATGCAGAAGGAATGCACACGGCAGTTTTGAGCAGCGACGGAAATCATTTGTTTGACTCTTACAGCAATACAAATACACCGAGAGTTGCGAATATCATCAATACGACGACATTAAAATCAACGAATCTTCTGACCTCAGAAAATCCGTTGAAAAACTACCAGCGTCCTGAAATTAAAAATATCAATCTAAAAGCTGATGACGGAACTTTACTGTACGGAAAAATCATTCTTCCGACCAATTTTGATCCTAATAAAAAATACCCTGTTATCGTTTATCTGTACAATGGTCCACATTTGCAGTTGATTACCAACAGTTTTCCGGCTTCAGGAAATCTTTGGTACGAATACATGGCACAAAACGGCTACATTATTTTCACTATGGATGGTAGGGGTTCTTCAAACCGTGGGATGAAATTTGAGCAGGCAGTTTTCAGAAATCTTGGAACAACTGAGATGAACGATCAGTTGCAGGGTGTAAAATATCTAAAATCACTTCCTTACGTAGATTCTGAGAGATTAGGGATTCACGGATGGAGCTTTGGTGGTTTCATGACGACAAGTTTTATGCTTCGTCAGCCTGATGTTTTCAAGGTCGGTGTTGCGGGTGGTCCGGTAATCGACTGGAGCATGTACGAAATTATGTATGGCGAAAGATATATGGATTCTCCACAGGAAAACCCTCAAGGATATGCTGCTTCTAATCTTTTGGATAAGGTTCAGAATTTAAAAGGGAAACTACTGATGATTCACGGTGCGCAGGACGATGTAGTAGTTTGGCAACATTCGATGAAGTTCATCAAGTCTGCGGTTGATAACGGAGTACAGTTAGATTATTTCGTATATCCAGGACATCCGCACAACGTGATCGGAAAAGACAGAGTACATCTGATGCAGAAAGTGACTGATTATTTTGATCAGAATCTGAAGAAATAAACTTCTCGATATAGCATAATATGAACTTTATAAAAACAGATAGAGTACACTTTCATACTTTTGATTCGTTAAGATTTCTATCTTTTTTATTAGTTTTCTTACATCATTCCCTCATGCCAGAAGAAAATTTTCTACATTATTTTTCAAGGGCAGGAGGGATTGGTGTTTCCTTTTTCTTTGTTTTGAGTGGCTTTTTAATCACATATATTCTGATTCTTGAAAAGCTTAACAACAATAACAGGGTTCCTCTGAAAAAATTTTTTAAAAGAAGGATTTTAAGAATCTGGCCACTTTATTATGCCATGGTTCTTTTTGCTTTTTGCACACCTTTTATCATTAAATTTTTACATCTCCCATCGTCCAACGAAGGTTACGAACCCAACTGGTTCTTCACCCTTACTTTTTTAGAGAATTATGTGATGATGTATAAAAATAACTTCCCGAATGTCTCGCCACTGCGGGTAATGTGGTCATTGTGCATTGAGGAGCATTTTTACATTATTTGGGGTTTGGTATTCTATTTTATTTCGCTTAAAAATATTCCGAAACTTATCATAATAAGTGTTGCAACAAGCTTTGTTTTTAAAATAATATACAGTATTTATGATATTTCTACTACAGATATTCTTACTAACATAGATATGTTTGCATTCGGGGCGATACCGGCATATTTGTTTGTTTTCCACAAAGATTTCATTAGCAAAGTAGAACAGATACCTGCTATTTATAAATACTGTTTTTCAATGTTTGTACTTTTAATAATTGCTTTAATATCAAACCATTTGATATCTTTGGAAGCAAAATTAAATTCTGTCATTTTCGGAATACTTTTCTCGGTTCTCATCCTATTTACCCTTGGCGAAAAAAATGCATTCAAAATATCAGACCAAAGTATTTTGGCTTGGCTTGGGAAATATACTTACGGATTATATCTCATTCACACTATTTGTATCAATTTCTTTAATAAAATAGGAAGCAATTATACTCTAAATTGGTACACAATTATAATTCTGTCGTTTATTACAACTGTGTTTCTTTCCTTTCTTTCATACCATCTTTTTGAGAAACAATTTTTAAAGCTTAAAAAATAATTTAGGCTCAATTTCATCCATCTCTTTCTTACCAAACATCAACGTTTTTAATCATTCATTACCCTAATTTTGTCTTATAAATATCAACAATATGGAATTAGGAATAGGAATGTTTGGCGACTTAGCATTTGACCAGACCACCGGAAAATATAGAGATGCGGGAATCAAAATAAGAGAAATTCTTGAGCAGGTAAAATTAATGGATGAGGTAGGAATCGATGTCTTCGCAATGGGAGAGCATCATCGAGCAGATTACGCAGTTTCTTCACCCGAAATCGTTTTGGCTGCTGCAGCAAGTATTACAAAAAATATAAAATTGGCGAGTGGTGTAACAGTTCTAAGTTCGTCCGAACCAGTAAAAGTATATGAAGATTTTTCAACCTTAGATTTAATCTCAGACGGAAGAGCTGAAATATATGTAGGCCGTGGAAGTTTCATCGAATCTTTCCCATTATATGGGTATTCTTTAAATGATTACGAAGAGTTGTTTGACGAAAAATTAGAATTATTATTAAAAATAAATTCGGAAGAAAACGTTTCGTGGTCGGGAAAATTGCGTGCGCCAATGCAGAATCAAACCGTTTATCCAAGAGCGAAAAATAACGGAAAACTTCCGATCTGGAGAGCCGTTGGCGGAACTCCACAATCTGTTTTAAGTGCGGCACAATTGGGAATGCCTTTAGTTGTGGCAATCATTGGCGGAATGCCGATTCAGTTTAAAAATCTAATCGAATTTTATAAGCAGGAATACCGTAAAGCAGGTCATGATGAATCTGAAATGCAGATTGCCATTCATTCTCATACTTTTGTAAGTGAAGATGAAAATGTGATTGAAGGATATTTCGACACTTACAAATCTCAGATGGACAGAATAGGAAAATCCCGAGGCTGGGCACCGTACACAAAAATGCAGTACGATGGTGGAAAAGCCAGAGAAGGTGCTTTATTTATTGGGAATGCAGATCATGTTGCTGATAAAATAAACTACATGAAAGAAATTTTCGGGATTACAAGATTTATCGGTCACATGGATGTAGGAGATCCTGCTCACGATATCATGATGAAATCTATTGAATTGTTTGGCGAAAAAGTTGCCCCAAAAGTAAGATAATATATAAGATACTAAAGCTAACCCTTTCAGCATTTCAAACGCCGAAAGGGTTTTTTGTTACACAATCTCAATCAAGCTTCCCCTTTCCTCATCTTTCGTAATATGTAGTGAAACCGGAATTTTCTCTTTCAGCTCTTCCACATGAGAAATAATTCCCACAATTCGGTTCTCTTTCTGCAGATTCATCAGTGTTTCAAAGACAATATTCACAGATTCTACATCCTGAGTTCCGAAACCTTCGTCGATGAAAAAGAAATTTTTCTCCGATTGTGCATTTGTCTGTACACTTTCTGCCAAAGCCAACGCAAGACTTAGTGAAACCTGAAAAGCCTGTCCGCCTGAAAGTGTTTTTACACTTCGGCTTCGGCCTTCATTCAGGTAATCTACGATTTCAAAATCATTGCTTTCGTTCAACTGTAAACTTAGTTGATTTCTTGTCATTCGATGGAAACGCACGTTGGCATGGTCGCATAACTGACGAAGATAAATAGAAGAAACATACTGCACAAAACCTGCTCCCTTAAAGAGATTGGTCATTATTTTCAGATTTTCTGAGCGTTTTTGTAGCTGTGCTAAATCTTTTAAAAGACTTTCTTTTTTCTTGAATTCTTTTTCTAGTCTTTCAATTTCTGTTGTAATTTTTACTACACAATCATTTGCATTTTTTAAATCATTTTCAAAAGTTTTAAACTGATTTTCAGTTTCTGTAAACTGTTCTTCATCAAATGAAAAATCTTTGAGTTTGGTTTCCAGATTAAGGATATCATTTTTTACAATTTCAAATTGAATTCTGAATTGTTGAATAACATTTCTCGTGTCTGAAACATTAATTTCCTGCAGTAGAATATTTTTAACAGTATTTTCGTTATTGAAATTGTTATCAACTAAGGATTTCGTTAAAATATTTTCATTGTGTGAAATTTCTTTTTCCAATTCAGAAATTCGTTTTTCCAATTGATCGACAATTGTTTTTTGCTCGGCTAACTTTGGCGAAATTTCTTTCTCTTCTTTGATTAGTTGCTGATAATTATTTTCTGTTTCGAGATTAGATTGTGAAAGTTTAATGTGAATTTCTTCAACATCAATGATTGGTTTTTCTCTATAATCAATCCATTGCAAAGCTTTTAAATTAGCTTCGTTTGTTTTGATCTGCTCTGCTTTTTTCGCCTCATCAAGCCTAAATTTTTCTAAAGCCTTATTATAATTGTCAAGATTTTCTCTTTCCTTATCAAGGTTTTTTTGCTCCAACCCGATTTTTTGATTGAGTTCATCGATTTGTTTTTCAATTGAGAAAGATTGCTGACGTTTTTCTTCAAAATCATTTTGATTTTCAGCATTAAATTCCGTCCAGCTAAAGCTTTTTAAATGTTCTTCAATGTTGATTTGAATTTGCTTTACAATCTCTTCTTCCGATTTCAATTGTTCCTCAAAAATCTTTTTTCGGTTAAGTATTTTTTCAATTTCTAAAGATTGTTTTTGAATTTGATCTTTTTGAGTTTCAATCTGTTCAATTTTTTTCTGAATCTCGTTTAGTTCTAAATTTACATCGTCAAATTCTACAATATTTGGATGTTCCAAAGCACCACAAAGCGGACAAGATTCTCCGTCGTGAAGTTCACTGGCAAAATGTGCTAATTTCTGCTGAACTTCAAGATGATTTCGCTTTTCAGAAAGTGCTTTTTTCTGAGTTTCTAAAACTTCAGCCTGAGTTTTAAAATCATTTTTAAAGGTTTCAGAATTGATTTCAAAAGGTTTTAATTCCTCTGAAATTCTTCCGGTTTCAACTTTTTTTGTATCGATTTTTTCAACCTGACTTTTTAAAAATTCTTCTAATTTTTTCTTTTCCGAAAACCAGTTTCCCACATTTAAAAGTAAATTAGAATCTAACTTTTTAGGCTTTAATAAATCAATTTGTTTAGAAAGTTCCTGGGCTTTTTGCTGAATTAATTTTTGATTTTCTTCGACTTCTTTTACTTTTTCTGAGCCTTTTTTTGTTCTTTCCTTTAGAGTTTCAATTTCGTCCGAAAATGTCAGCATTTGCAGAATCAGACTTAAATCATTCTCCTGAATTTTTGATTGATGTAAAGCTTCATATTTTGGTTGAATTGCCAAAAGCTTATTTTTAATGTTTTCAAACTTTACTTCAGTTTCCTGTAAATTTTTATACTGATGTTCTTTATTTTTAAACTGCTCTGAAATTTCTTTCTGAAGCTTATTTTTTTCAGTAATAATCGGTGTGAAGATTCTGAAAACTCTATCAAAAAGTTCAGTTTTAGTTTCTAATTCATCAATATTTGTTTTTTGAATACTAAGTTTTTCAAAATCTGTTTTTTTCTGTTTCAGCGATTCAAAATCTGTTTTTAAATTTTTAAGCTGCTGATATTTTTCTTCAATATTTTTAAATTGAATTTTTACCTCTTCAAATTTTTGCTGTTCAGTTTTTAAGTTTTCTTTTTGAACTAAAATTTGCTCTTCATTCACTTCCTCAAAACCTTTCAGTTGACCTTCCAGCTGATCGAGTTCTGATTTATTTTTTGCATGTAAAGCTGAAACATTATTTTGTAAATCAAAACGCTGCAGACTGAAGATTTCCTTCATCATATTCGTGCGGTCTGCCGCGCCAAGCTCTAAAAACTCTTTAAACTGACCTTGCGGAATGATGATAGTTCGCTTAAAATTCGCATAACTCAATCCAATTATTTTTTCCGCATTGGAATGTTCCAAAGGAATCCAGCTTTCATTTTTCCATTCGTAAAAGGTTACCGTGGGCGTTTTTACATCTTCGAAATTTTTAGAATTACGTCGGAATTCTCTCGTCGCCCGGAATTTTTTATTCTCATAATTAATAAAATCAAACTCAATATACGATTTGTTTGATTTCAAATTCATCATATTGTAAGCACGTTTGTCTCTTGCGTTGAGACGTTCTGTTTCGCCGTATAATGCAAAAGAAATGGCTTCCAGAATAGAAGATTTCCCGGAACCTACCGAACCGAAAATTCCAAATAAACCAGCTTCTGTAAGATTTTTAAAATTAATTTTCTGGCGTTCCTGATAAGAATAAAGACCTTCTAAAGTCAATTGAATTGGAATCATTTTTACGGATTTAGAATTTCGTTAAACAAATTGATGAGTTCTTCATTGACTTCCTGTCCGTTATTTTTAGATTTAAAATAATCCTTAAACAATGCCTGAATATCCTGATTTAAATTAATGTCACGAAGCTGATTTTCGTTAAAATCCTGATTTTTAACTTTCGGAATCAAATGCACAATGCCGGAATGAGATTGATAAATGAGTTTTCTTTCATCGGCTTTTAAAAACGTTTCGCTTTCCAGAGTGAGTTCAACTAAGGTATTTGGATTTTCATTCAGCCATTCAATCGTATTTTCAATGGAATCAAATGTTTTTCTGACGAGTTGTTTACCGTTTTGTAAAGCGATTTTCTCAAAGGTAACCGGCTTATTAGGTTCAGCTTCAATAATGGAAACGTATTTCGTTTGTCCGGCTTCGCTAAAGCCGTAGCAGAGTGGAGAGGACGAATACACCACAGGTTTTTCTTCTGTCCCTATATTTTGAAAACCATGCAAATGTCCCAAAGCCGTATATTGAATCTGATGTGGAATAATATCTGAAAAAACAAGGTCTGCATTTCCTATTTTTATGGGTTTTTCGCCTTCGGGTTCTTCCAAAATCGGAGCGCCTTTTTTGTTCATATACAAATGAGTCATCAAAAGATTGACTCCCTTTTCGTCACAGAATTTATCGGCAGTTTGCTTCCAGTTTTCTCTCAGAACATTGTTGAGTTCTTCCTCCTTATTTTCTCCGAAATATTCTTTTAAACGAACTTCATTTGCATAAGGTGTATGCAAAATTCTGACAGGGAAATTTTGGTTTTTAAATTCCAATTCGATAAAACCTGCTGCTGTATTTGATATTTTAAAATGCTCCAATTCAAAAGGATTGATGGCAGCTTTTGGATATCCAATTAAAATAATTCCGCATTCACGGGCTAAAGGATCAGGAGCGTCGATCAGACTCGGAGAATCGTGATTTCCGGAAATAGAGATGACAGGACGTTTTCCGTTTAATGATAAACGTTTTAACGTTTTATAAAAAAGTTCTGTGGCTTCTACACTCGGATTGAAATTATCGAATAAATCTCCGGCAACCAAAACCAGATCAACATTTTGTTCATCAGCAATCTGAACAATTTCGTTCATCACCAAGACCTGTTCTTCCAACCTTGAAAAACGGTCGAGACGCTTACCCAAGTGCCAATCGGCGGTGTGAAGTATTTTCATCGTTAATCTTCGTTTTGTTGATCTTCGGCTGATTTTTCTTTTCTATTTTCGCGCATTTCCTTCAAACGGTTTTTTCTTTTCAGTTCAGCTTCCTGAATTTTTCGCTTTTTGTTAGCGATTATCTTATTGTATGTTTTTTTATTTGCATCTGTATTTCTACTCATCTCAACTTTATTTAGGTAAATTTTACTTTAAAATTGGTATTGCTAAATTAATCTATTCTGTAGAGAAAACTTTGTTTCAGATGGTATTTCAATATTTAATTCTACAGTTTTTTTATTCAAAAAGAATTTTTATTTAACTATTTCGAGAATAGAATAAAATCTCCGGTAGTTCAAAACAACCTGTTTGGAACTGCTGTAGGTCTACGTTTGTTTAAAACAACCTAGTTTGTAAGTTCCGGAGGCGTATTTTGTTTAAAACAGCCCTGTTTGTAACAAAATGCAGTTGCAGTTGGTTTGTTTCAAGTTGTTTGTAATCAAATGCGGAATACTTTTGTTTAAAACACTGCTGTTTGTGACCAAATGCAATTGCAATTGGTTTGTTTTAATATTGTTTGTAATCAAATGCAAAATACTTTTGTTTAAAACAACCCTGTTTGTAACAAAATGCAGTTGCAGTTGGTTTGTTTCAACCTTGTTTGTAACTAAATGCGATTTACATTAAGTTAAAACAGTCCTGTTTATAACGAAATACAATTTTATTTCTATTTTTACAGCATGGAACAGCAATCAAAAAATCCTTTACACGGAAAACGCCTCGATGCCATTCTCGAAGAATTGGTAGAATATTATCAAGGCTTTGAGGAGTTGGGAAAGCAGATCAACATCAAATGTTTTACAGATAACCCGAGTATCAATTCGTCACTGAAGTTTTTGAGAAAGACAGATTGGGCCAGAACGAAAGTTGAAAGCCTGTATCTGTATGTTTTGAGACAGAAAAAAAAGGAAGAATCAAAAAACAAAAAGTAGTATGTCGAAGATGATTCTTTACGGATATTTAATGAATCAATTCTTTCAAAAACAGTATATTTGTGCCGTTTAATCGTGAAAAAAATCACGCAAAAAAAGAAATATGACTATTGATAACAATCATGTGGTAGCTGTAAAGTATATTCTTCACACTATCGAAGAGGACGGAAGCAAAATCCTTGTAGAAGAAACAACTGCAGAAAATCCGCTTACATTTTTATATGGTTTGGGAATGATGATTCCTAAATTTGAACAAAATATCCACGGTTTGAAAGCTGGTGATACTGCTGCTTTTGTGATTCAGCCGGAAGAAGCTTACGGTGAAAAACAAGAAGATGCTATTGCACAATTGCCAATCGATATGTTCGGTGAAGGTGGACTTCCGCCAGTGGGAGCGATTTTACCTCTAACTGATAACGAAGGAAATAATTTCCAGGCTTTTGTGGTAGAAGTAACTCCTGAGGTTGTGATTGCAGACCTTAACCATCCAATGGCTGGGAAAGTTTTAGATTTCCAGGTTGAAATTTTAAATACTCGTCCTGCAACTGAAGAAGAATTGTCTCATGGTCACGCTCACGGCATTGACGGAAACGAAGCTCACTAAGAAACATTTAAAATAAAATATGAATGTCCGATTTTTGATCGGACATTTTTTTTGTTAAATAATTAGTCTAAAAATTCTCCTGAAACATAGTACCAGCGGTTTTGAATCATTTTGAATTTTGATAATTCGTGATGAACCTGTTTTTGTCCGTCTTCATCGGTGTAAAAAGCTTTAAACTCAACTTTGGTAAGAGATGGTTTGTCTACAATTTCCAGTTTTGTCCATTCATTGATTTCTCCCCATTCCTGCAAATCTTTTGTATTGTGGAATTGTCTTTTTCCGGGCGAAGTTGTTTCCATTAAATATTTTCCATTAGGAATGGCAAACGCAGAAAATCTTGAACGCATCAACGCTTCGGCAGTTGGAGCAAATTTTTCTCCGGTGTGATAAGGTTTACAGCATTCTTCGTAGGTTTTTCCGGAACAGCAGGGACAGTTCATTTTTTTTGAAATTTTAAAACACAAATGTACACGAATATTTTTGCACGAATTTCACAAATCTATGACTCTTGAAGATTTTGCTGATGATCTAGATTAAATTATAACAAAAATTATAATGCAAGCATCTGTGTAAATCTGTGGGGTACAAAATATTCCTCCCACAGATCCCACAGATTCTTGTGGTAAAAAAAAATCTGCTCAATCAGCAAAATCTGCGAGAGATAAATTCGTACAATTTGTCTAATAAAAAAAGCATCCAAATCAATGAATGCTTTTAAAATTTATTTAATAAAACCTCTGCTTCTCAACAACGGTTTGATATCCGGATCGTGTCCTGTAAAATCTCTGAATGCCTGATTCAAATCAACAGAATTTCCGACAGAAAGAATATGTTTTCTGAAACGGTCACCATTTTCTCTTGTCAAGCCACCGTTCTTTGAAATCCATTCCCATGCGTCATTGTCTAAAGTTTCTGACCACAAATAAGCGTAATATCCTGCAGAATATCCACCACCCCAAATGTGTGCGAAGTAAGGAGTGTGATATCTTGGAGGAACGGTTGCCAAAGTAAATCCGTGGTTATTTAAAGATTGTTTTTCGAAATCTAAAACAGAAAGTAATTGTCCTTCGCTTGTTACAGAATGCCAATCCATATCCAAAGCAGCAGCAGAAACCAATTCAGTCGTCATATACCCTTGATTGAAAGTTGCTGCTTTTTTAATTTTATCAACCAAAGCTTGAGGAATCGGTTGTTTTGTTTCGTAATGGAGAGCATAGTTTTTCAAAACAATAGGATCTAAAGCCCAATGCTCATTAATCTGAGAAGGGAATTCCACAAAATCTCTCGGCACATTGGTTCCTGAAAGTGATGGGTACTTCTGATTGGCAAACATTCCGTGGATAGAGTGGCCAAACTCATGGAAAATCGTGGAAACATCATCATAACTTATTAATGAAGGTTTTCCCGGTGCAGGTTTTTGGTAATTATAGCAGTTTACAATCACAGGTTTCGTTCCTAATAAATACGATTGCTCAACGTAGTTGCTCATCCATGCTCCGCCACTTTTAGAATCTCTTGTGTAGAAATCTAAGTAATAAATAGCGATAGATTTTCCGTCATGATCGAAAACTTCGTACGTTACAACATCTGGATGATACACTGGAAGATCGGTTCTCTTTTTGAAAGTTAATCCGTAGAATTTTTCAGCAGCGAAGAAAACTCCTTTTTCCAAAACGGTCGTGATTTCAAAATAAGGTTTGATTTGGTTTTCATCTAAATCGAATTTTGCTTTTCTCACTTGTTCAGCATAAAAATTCCAGTCCCAAGGTTCTACTTTGAAACCTCCTTTTTGCTGATCAATCAAATCCTGAATATCTTTTGCTTCACGTTTCGCTGTTTCTACAGCAGGAGTTGCGACTTGATTCATCAGTTTTACAGCAGCTTCAGGATTTTTTGCCATCTGATCCTGTAATTTCCATTCTGCGAAACTTTTTTTGCCTAAAATCTGAGCTTTTTTAAGTCTAAGCTTGGCTAATTTTTCAATCGTTTCTCTTGTGTCATTTCCGTCGCTTTTTTCAGCTCTTTGCCACGATGCTTTAAACAGTTTTTCTCTCGTTGCTCTGTTTTTAAGATTTTGCAAAAGAGGCTGCTGTGTAGTATTTTGTAAAGCTAAAAGATATTTTCCGGGTTGCCCTGCAGTTTTTGCATCGCTCGCAGCAGCTTCAATTTCATCGGTTGAAAGTCCGTCTAATTCTTTTGCTTCAGAAAAGAAAACACCCCCTTGCTTTCTTGCTTCCAATAATTTGTTGGAATATTGAGTGGAGAGGGAAGCCAATTCCTGATTGACCTGCTTTAATTTTTCTTTGTCAGCCGAAGACAGATTTGCTCCTGCAATTTCAAAGTTTTGTTTGTAAAACTGTAATAATCTTTTGCTTTCAGAGTCTAAACCGTTTTCGGTGATTGATTTAATTCTTTTATAAAGATTTTCATTCAGGTACATTTTGTCAGAATGTGCTGCAAAAATAGGAGCATATTCTTCGTCTAATGCCTGTAATGTAGGATTTGTATTCGCACTTGTTAGGTTTGAAAAAACAATTAAAGCTCTCTTCAGAATTTCGCCGCTTTTCTCCAATGCAACGATTGTATTGTCAAAAGTTGCAGTTTCAGAATTGTTGGCGATTTTTAAAATCTCTGCATCGTGTTGTTTTAAACCAAATTCAAAAGCGGGTTTAAAGTGCTCGTTTTTAATTTTATCAAATTCCGGGGTTTCGTATTGAAGCTTGCTTTTCTTCATAAACGGATTGGAAGAAAGCGAAGAATCAGGGACAGGAATTTCCTGTTTTATGTCGTTTGTTTTCATTGTGGTAGTACAAGAATAATTGAAAGCCAAAGCAGAAACTAACAATACTGATGAAATGTTTTTCATAGATAGATTATATATGCTATCGCCTATCTTCATAGGTGATTTTATTATTAAAGTCTAAAGATATTAAAACTATTTGATAAATTTTTTGTGCTTTTATTTTGGTTATTGCTGTTTAATAATATTTTTTAGTTTTATTAAATATCTATGTTTAAGATGAATGTCAAAACCTATTGTAAATAAGCATTTAATGTATTTGTAATGAATTATTTTTAAAGATGTAATATTTTTTATATTTTAGTTGTTATTAATAATATACAAACGAAATTAATTAAAACCAAACCATGAAATATTCTACAATTTTACTTTTTTCAGGACTTATTGTTCTTTCAGCTTGTAATGAAAAATCTGAAAAATCAAAGTGGCTTCCTGATGTTACCAATAAAGATCACGGACCTTTAAAACAAAAAGAATTTAGCGGAAATTTTGACGAAATTGAAGTTTCTCAGGCGATTGAAGCCGAAATTATTAAATCTGATGTTGAAAAAGTAGTGATTTCTGCACCTGCAAATATCATCGATGAGGTGTTGGTTGATAACAGCGGTGGCGAACTTCATATTCATTATAAAACGGGTTTCCGAGTGATGAATACAAATAATGTGAAAGCGAAAATTTACGCCAAAGATTTCTCTAAACTGGAAGCCAATTCTGCTGCGATTATTGTCGTAAGAGATCAGTTTACACAAGATAAAACGGATGTTGAAATTTCGAGTGCGGGTCATATTTCAGGAAAACTGGAAGCGAATGATATGGATATTGATGCAGGAAGCAGCGGAACTTTTAAAGGAAATATCTGGGCGGTCAATCTGAATGTTGAAGCTTCTTCGGCTGGGGAAGTAACCATCTCAGGTAAAAGTAAAAATGCCAACCTAACTTCATCGTCAGGAAGCAGTATTTCGGCAAAAGAGGTGATGGTAGAAAACCTAAAAGCTGATGCGTCAAGCGGTGCCAGTGTTGAAGTAAGTGCCAGTTCGACAGTTGAAGGATCGGCGTCTTCTGGAGGAAGTGTCAATGTTTATAAAAAAGGAAATGTAACGACCGTGAAAAAAGAAGAAAGCAGCGGTGGAAGCGTTTCTATTCAATAATTAATCTTTTTCCTCATCGTCTTCCTCGGCGGTTGATGAAGAACCTTCCCAATTTTTACCATCAAAATTGAGATTATCATAAGCTAAAAGCTCCTCCTCTCTCTGGAGGAGTTCTTTTGTTGTAAACAAACGGATTTCATCATCGTCATCAGACTTTGCCAGTTTTCTGATAGAAGCTTTATCAATAGCCATAAAACGCTGGCCAAGACGACGTGCGGCATACTTTCGCATTCCGGTTTCATGAAGAACGTCAACCGCCATATCTACGGCTGTGCCTAAAGTTTCGCGGTAAATATTGTCGATTCCGTTATTTAAATAAGTGTAGGCGTCAATTCTGTTTTTTGCCCGCACAAATATTTTCACATCAGGATAATGTTCACTCACCAATTCTGCTATAAATTTGTTGTCACCTGAATTATCAAGACAAAGAATTAAAATTTCGGCATCTTCAATTCCGGCAGCTCTTAATACGGGAATTCTCGTGGCGTCGCCGTAATATACTTTAAAACCATATCCTCGCAATAACTTCACACGGTCAGAATCTCTGTCGAGAACGGTTGCGGAAATTTTATTAGCTTTCAATAAGCGTCCAACAGTGCTTCCAAAATGCCCAAAACCAACGATGATAATTTTCTTTTGTGCAATATTGTTTTCAAGAATATTAAAATCACTTTTTTCGTCAGGAATTTCTTTAATGAATCTTGGTGTTATTATTTTATCATTAATAATTAATAGAAATGGAGTGATACACATGGTAATCGCTGTAACTGCCATCATCTGTGCATTTAATTCTTCCCCAAAAAGATACAAATCTGAACCATAATTAATCAATACAAAAGCAAATTCCCCAACCTGAGAGAGTGCAAAGGCATAGAATAAACTTTGAGGATTATCCATTTTGAAAAATTTACCAATAGAAAAAAGAACTGTAAATTTCACGGCTAGAACAGCGAAAACTGTCGAAAAGATAAACAGAGGATCAGCTGTAATAACATTAAAATTCATTGTTGAACCAACGCTCACAAAGAAAACAGCCAAAAGCAATCCTTTAAACGGATCAATCTGCGCTTCCAATTCATGCCGAAATTCACTGTTGGCCAACATTACACCTGCCAAGAAAGCTCCTAATGCCGGAGATAATCCAATAGAAACCATTAATTCTGAAACTCCGATGACTAAGAAAAGGGAGGAGGCAGTCAATAATTCTGTCATTCCCGCTTTTGAAACATATCTTAAAAAGGGAACGAAAACATATCTTCCCAATAGAATTAATATGACAACGCCCATGATGACCGTTCCGGCCTGCAGCCATTCCGGAAGTTTTTGGATTAAAACCTGAACTTCATTTTCGTTTTGAGTTGCTTTAGAATGTGCCAGCAATGGCAAGATTGCCAAAATAGGAATCACTGCAATATCCTGAAACAAAAGGGTAGAGAATGATGCTTCACCAGCGACGGTTTTAAAATTGTTTTTTTCCTGTAAAGTCTGAAGAACAATGGCCGTCGAGGAAAGTGCAAAACACATTGCGATGGCGAATGCTTTATCGGTTTTCCAGCCGAATGTGATGAAAATTAAAAATAATAACGAAATCGTCAAAACTGTTTGGGTAAGACCTAAACCCAAGATTTTCTTCCTCATTTCCCAGAATTTTCTGGGCTCCAATTCTAATCCGACTAAAAATAAAAGCATAATCACCCCAAATTCACTGGCATGCATGATGTCGTTAACGTCTTTTCCTGTCAGTTTGAGAACATAAGGACCAATAATAATTCCACCTAAAATATAGCCGATGACTGAACTTAAGCCCAATTTTCTCGCTAGCGGAACCATAATAATGGCAACGCCCAAGAAAAGCAGGGTATTCATGGCTAAAGTAGATTCCATCTTATTGATTTAATAGTTCTGCGAATTTTTGTTTTTGTAAAATGATTTCTTTTTTTGAAAGTTTATTTGCTTCGTAGACGATAATGATGTCTTTGATGTTGGCTTTGAAAACTTTTAGCGAAACAATCAGCCCGCTGATCAGTTCTTCAACAGTGTACCCATATGTTCCTTCTTTGCTGAAAGATCTTTCTTTTCCGCCGGTGGTTACAACGATGTAGACTTCTTTGCCTTCCAAAGGATTGTCTTCTTCTTCGTTGAGCCAATTTCTGTCGAAAACTTCGTCAATCCAAAGTCTCAGCAAAGGTGGCATTCCGAACCAGATAATTGGAAACTGAAAGATAAATCGGTCGTAATTTTTCAACCTTTTCCGCTCGCGAAAAGCGGCAATATGAAAATCAGGATATTCTTCGTAAAGGTCGCGTAAGGTAAAATGCTGGTGACGAACGTAGAAGTTAATCAACTCTACGTTTGAGTTTGAGTGTTCCAGATAAGGATGCGCAAAAACTACCAGCGTTTTCTTCATAGAACCTGTTTTCAGTAAATATAATGAAAATTGAGTAAAATATGAACGGTTTTGATAGGTTTAATGAAATTTTAATCGAGGGAAAATGAAATTAATAATTTTTAAATTAAAATTCATTTTCCGTGAGTAAGCTTAATTACTTTTCCATCTTTGGAATTGATAATTATAAGAAAAGTTCCTCCAATAGTTGGTTTTGGAAAAGTCCCGTTAATAATATAATATCCATCAATGAAGTTTACATCATAAGGTCTTTGTTTGATAATATTGTCTTTACCATATATCGGAAACAAAATACTTTCGGCAATTTCTACCGCTGTTTTTGAATTGGGGATTACTTTTGTTGGAGAAAATTCATTATTGATTTTTGCGTTTTCTAATTCCTCTTTAGCATATTCAGAATCTTTACTTTCGGTGAAAATTTGAGTTTGACTTAATTCATTTTTTGAATTTGATGTTTTTTCAGAACATGAAAACAGGAATGGGGTAATTGCGAATAGAAACAGTGTTTTCTTCATTTATTTTAGTCAAATTTGAGATGAAAAATATGCGATTTTATTTAAGAATTACATCTTTGTATTGCTACCATCCTCCAGACGCACCCCCGCCTCCAAAACTGCCGCCACCTCCGAAGCCGCCAAAACCGCCGCCACCTCCGGAACTTCCTCCGCCGAAGCCTCCACCACCAAAACTGCCGGGAAAAGGGAAAGGGAAGAATCCGCCAGGGTAATTTCTTCGTCCTCTTCGGCTAATCATGACATCGCCGTCATCGTCGCCACCGCCTTTATTTCTGAAAAGGAAGATCAGAATAATGAAGATCACAAATCCGATAAGGAGGAGTTTTGAAACATTTATGTTGCCTGATTTTTTATGATTGGTTAACGGTTTGAACTTTCCCTGAACCGCATCCATAATGGCCGTCGTTCCGCCATTGATTCCTTCATACCATTTTCCCTGTTTAAAATTTGGGGTTACGATGTAATCTAAAATCTGTCCGGCAACTGATGCTGTTAGATATTGTTCAACTGCCCGTCCTTGCTGGATTGACATAGTTCTGTCTTGAGTGGCAATCAGGAAAACAATTCCGTTATCAACATCTTTTTGTCCGATTCCCCATTTTTCACCAAACATCGTTGCGAGATAATTGATGTCTTCGCCTTTGGTTGACGGAATGATGATTACTTCAATTTCCGTTGAGGTAGAATCTGCAAATTTAATGAGCTTATTGTTGAGTTCAGTTTTTTCCTGCTGCGTCAGCAAATTGCCTTCATCATACACCGGATATAAAACCGCAGGTTTTTCAGGAATAGTGTATTGTGCCGATACGATAGTGTACAAGCAAAGGAATATAAATGAAAATAATATTTTAAGAGAACGTAATCTCATTGGGAAGTTCGTTGTGGTTTTCTCCCGTTACCGGAAAATGTTTTTTGAGTTCGAGACCGGTTTCGAGAATGGCACTTTTTAAAGCTTTGTGATAATTGCCTTTTGCAAATTCTGAAGTGATAAAGTCGTGCAGATGATCCCAATACGATTGATGTACTTTTGCATGAATGCCAGTGTCACCAATAATAGTAAGGTATTTCTTTTCAAAATTAATATGAAACAGAACCGCATTTTTTTCTTTGGTTTTATCTTTACATAATTCGTTGAAAACTTCATAAGCAATCTCTGCATTGTTATTTTCGGTGGTAGAATCAATATGTACGCAAATTTCTCCGGTAGAATGATTTTCTGCCGACTGAATAGCTTCCACGAGGGAAGCTATCTGTTGATCTGTTAGATATTGGCTCATTATTCTGTGAAAACGTCTGGTGCTTTTTCAGCTCCTGCAGCCGCTTTAAACTGTGGTCTTTCTTTGAAATTAGTGAAGTTTGCCAAGATGTTATTCGGGAATGTTTTTATTGAAACATTGTATTTTTCCGCCGCTTTGTTGTAATTAACAGTTTCAAAACGAATGCTGTTCTCAATTGCAATATACTCGTTCTGGAAATTGATAAACTGCTGATCTGCCTTTAAATTTGGATAAGACTCAACAACTGCCATCAATCTGCTCAATGAACCGGATAATTCTCCCTGTGCTGCCTGGAATTTAGCCATATCAGCTTCAGTCATATTTGTAGGATCGATGTTGATCGATGTAGCTTTAGAACGAGCTTCCACAACTTTCGTCAGTGTTTCCTGCTCAAATTTTGAATAAGATTTTACTGTTCTTTCTAAATTCGGAATTAAATTGGCTCTTTTTTGATAGACTGTTTCAACGTTAGACCATTTTGTGTTGACGTTCTGTTCCTGCGTCACGAATTTATTGTATCCGCTTTTTCCCCAGAAAAATAATACAGCAACGATAATAAGTAGAGCAATACCGATGGTTCCGGCGCTCAGGCAACCTTTGTTTTTCATGTTTAAGTGTTTATTTGTTTCTAATAATTATTTGAATTAAATAATCTTCAAATTAAAAGGTTTTCAATGATGAAGATTTAATAATTTAAAATTTTGTTGTGCTACCCAAATATACAAATTATGTGCTAATTTTGCAGAAAATAAATTGAATGACAACAATAGTGGTGGCAATGGGCGAGAAAAACGAAATTGGTGCTGATAACCAATTGCTTTGGCATCTCCCGAAAGATCTAAAACATTTTAAAGACCTCACATCGGGACACCCGATCATCATGGGAAGAAAAACTTATGAAAGCATAGGTAAAGCACTTCCAAACCGTACCAATATTGTCATTTCCAGAAAGAAAAACTGGTTCGAAGAAGGGATTTTGATTGTAGGAAGCATTAAAGAAGCTGTGAAATTTGCAAAGAAAATCGATGAAAATATCTTCATCATCGGTGGCGGAAATATTTACGAACAAACAATGGAAATTGCTGATAAGATTGAAGTTACTTTGGTAAAAGCGGAGTTGAAAGCCGATACGTTTTTCCCAAAAATCGACCCAAAAATCTGGAAGTTATCGGAAGAAGTTTTTCATGAGAAAGATGATAAAAACCAATATGATTTCAGCTTTCAGACGTATGAGAAAATCGAACATTAAATGTTGATGGTCGATTCTTTTACAAATGACGATATACAATGAACAATCAACCAAATTTATTATCTTTGCACTTCTAAATTTTAATAATGAATAAATACATAAAATTCGTAATTGCTGCTATTTTTATTGGAATAGGAATATATCTAATTTTTAATAGAAATTGGGGTTGGGGAGCTGTACTGATTATTCTTTCTGCTGTTCCAATTTTTCTTTTCTTTAAAAACGAAAATATCCTTTTGGCATTCTGGCAATTGAGAAAACAGGATATGGTAAAAGCGTCAAAGTTTTTAAATAATATTAAAGATTATAAAAGAGAGCTTCACAAAATCCAATACGGTTATTACCACTACTTACAAGGTTTGGTTTTGGCTCAGGATCATCCTACGAAAGTTGAGCCTTTGATGAAAAAAGCGTTGGAATATGGACTCAATATGAAGCACGACAGAGCAATGGCTACTTTAAATCTAGCTGCAGGCGCAATTTCTAAAGGAAGAAGACAAGAAGGACAAAGACTTCTGGATGAAGCTAAAGCACTTGACACAGCGGGAATGATGACCGATCAAATCAAAATGATGAAAGATCAGTTGAAAATGCCTACAATGCAGAAGCATATTCACAATCCTCACATGAGAAACAGAGGGAAGTTTTAATAAAACTATTCTTTTAAATAAAATAAAAATGCACCAAATTGTTTGGTGCATTTTTTATTTGTGGGATGCTGGCAGCGGCGGAGGAGGAGGTCCAGAATCTTCAAAGAATTTATCATTTGGATAAAGTTTCTTTCGTACTAAAAAGAGTTTATCAAGCTTTTCGAATTTATCCTTTAAACCTTCATTATTAAAATATTTAGTTTGATTTTTATTTGGATAATGAACAGTGACTATTGGGGAGCTGTAATCTCGTTTTGGTTTGTTTTCTTTTTCCAAGTATTTGAAATAATTTTCAAAGGAAAGAGTGTCATTTGAATCTATAAAGTAAGGGATTTTTGATAAAGTTTGTTGTTGTTTTGAAAATGAGCTAATTTCCGAATGTGTTTCTAAAAATATAGTATCATTTTGCTTAACAAAATTATAATTCTCGAACGCAGCAAACATACAGGCTGAATGATTGATGTTAACTTCTAAAGTGTCACCGTTGTCCATTGCTTGCGAAAATTGATAAAGATCTTTTTCCAAATCAAATTTACTTTCGCGTTTGCAAGAGAATAATAGCAATATCGTTAATGAAAAAATCTGATTTTTCATGAGCTACATTTCAGAATTACTCTCATACCCATAAAATTTCGGAATTTGCCAATGATACTTCACGGCTAATGTTCTCACACTTACAATCATTAAGATGGTGGAAATCTGAATAAAAGTATAAGATAGTGTAGTGAAATGGGTTAGTAATAAAAAAGTTGCACCACCTATGATACAGGCACTTGCATAAATTTCTTTTCTGAAAATCAATGGGATTCTATTCAATAAAATATCCCGAATAATTCCACCAAAACATCCGGTGATGGTTCCTAAGCCAATGCAAATTAAAGGATGGATGTCTGCGTTTAGACCTTTCTGTACGCCGATAATCGTAAATAATCCCAATCCGAAGCTGTCGAAAATAAATAAAGTGACTTTGAAATTTTTCTCAATCGATTTAAAGACCATTGAAAAAATACTCGTTGCCAAAATAAGACCGCACATCAAAAGATCATGCATCCAAAAAACCGGAATATCCAAGAGTAAATCTCTTACCGTTCCACCACCAACCGAAGTAACGAAGGCAATAATCAAAACTCCGAACGGATCAAGTCGCTTCTGCATCGCAGCAAAGCTCCCAGACATCGCAAAGGATATGGTTCCGAGAATTTCTATGATGAGATTGAACTGTTGATGCATATATTTATTAATGATAAAAACTCAGATTTGAATCAATTATCAACGATCATTTATCAATTATTTTTCAACGCGCACTGCGTCAGGAACCAATAATTCATATTCGCCGCCATGATTGATAATTTCTCTCACGATGCTGCTGCTGATGAATGATTTTCCTGATGAGGTCAGTAAGAAAACGGTTTCGAGTTTTTTGTGGGCTAAAGTGCGATTGGTGTGAGCGATTGCTTTTTCAAATTCAAAATCTGCAGGATTTCTTAAACCTCGAAGGATAAACTGAGCATTTTTTTCAAAACAGTAATCGACCGTTAAACCTTCAAAATGATCTACTTCAACGTTGGGAAAGTCAGCGACCGAATTTTGGATGAATTCCATTCTTTTCTCAAGAGGAAACATATATTTCTTCTGAGAATTTTGTCCGATGGCAATAATCACCTTGTCGAAAAGTGCCGCAGCTCTCTCAATAATATCGTAATGTCCTAATGTAATAGGATCAAAAGACCCCGGAAAAACAGCAATTTTCATGCGCAAATAAAGTTATAAGTTATGGGTTATCAATTATGAGTTGTTATGTACTCTAATATCTAACTTCTAATATTTAGTTTCTTTTTTGTAAAGCTTTTTCAACCTCATTTCCGCAAAGATCTTTAATAGAAATTCCATAGATTTTTGCTTGTTGAGGAAGAATACTTGCTGGTGAAAATCCTGGATTGGTATTCATTTCCAGCATATATGGAATGCCATCCATTAAAATAAACTCACTTCTTGAAAAACCGCTCATTCCTAAAGAATCGTAGGCTCTTTTTGCAATTTCTTCCACTCTTTTTGTGGTTTCAGCGTCAATTCTTGCAGGAGTAATTTCTTCTGAAGCACCTTCATATTTAGCTTCATAATCGAAGAATTCATTTTGAGGAACAATCTCTGTAATTCCCAAAACAATAGTTTCACCTTTGAAATCAATCACACCTACAGAAACTTCCATTCCGTCGAGGAAGCTTTCAATTAAAATTTCATTGTCTTCTTTAAAGGCAATTTCAGTTGCTGCAATCAATTCAGACTGATCTTTTACTTTAGAAATCCCCAATGACGAGCCTGATTGATTTGGTTTCACAAAAACAGGAAGTCCAAGGTTTTCAATGATCTCATCAACGTTAATATCTTCTCCTTTTCTTAAATAGACACTTTTCGCAGACGGAATTCCATATTTAGATAAAACAGCTAAAGTATCTTTTTTATTAAACGTCAAAGCACTTTGGTAAAAATCGCAGCCGGTATAGGTTTGTCCGATTGCGTCCCAGTATGCCTGCAAAATTCCGTTTTCACCAGGAGTTCCGTGGATAATGTTGAAGCAGACGTCAAATTTTAAAATTTCATTATTATTTAAATTAACCGAAAAATCTCCTTTATTAATAGGAAGCTTGTTCTCATTTTCATCTAAAAAATACCATTCATCCTTAAGAATGACAATTTTATATACATTATAAAGATCTCTGTCTAAAGAATCATAGATCAATTGTCCACTTTTCAGGGAAACTTTATATTCGTCAGAATAGCCTCCCATTACTACGGCAACGTGTTTTTTGCTCATATCCGTTTGTATCATTTAAGGCAAATTTAATGAAATTATATCACGCACGAATTGAATTTTAGAAAATTTGAAACAAATGCTAATTCTGTTAAATAAAAAGTGCAATCAAAAATTATTAGTTATATTTGCCGTTATAATTCAAGTATTTTTAAGTATGCTTAAATCACTTTTCAATTGGAAAGTTTTAGTTAATTTGCTCGTAGCAATCGCAATTTTTGTGGGATTGGTATGGCTTACGTTTCGTTGGTTAGAGTATCATACCAACCATGGTCAGGAAATTCCTGTTCCTAACGTTATTAATAAATCTGTACATGACGCCGTCAAAATATTAGAAGACAATGGGCTCGACTACGAAGTAGACAGCGCTGCGTATAATCCGAAATTCAGACCTCTTCAGGTTTTGAAAGTTTATCCAGCACCCGGATCTCGTGTGAAAGACGGAAGAGCAATTCAGCTGATGGTGAATCCTAAAAGCTGGGCTCCTGTTATCGTTCCTGATGTTATCAATAAATATTCAGGATTGGCATTCCAAAGACTTGATAGGGTAGGATTGAAGGTTGGTGATACTATCTTTGAACCGAGTATTCAAAAAGATGCGGTTCTTAGAATTTTATTTAAAGGTAATTCTTTAAAACCGGGATCACTTTTACCTAGATTTTCTACTGTTGATGTTGTAATTGGGTCTGGGCCTATGAGAAACATTAATATACCTAATGTTGTGGGTCTTACTGTAAAAGAAGCAAGAGCATATATTGCCAGAAATCTTTTTGAAGTGGGAATTGTAGAGCATGAAGATGGTGGAAAGGATGAATCTGACATCGTATATTATCAAGATCCTGCGGCAGGGGATGCACGAGATCAGGGGATGCAGATAGACCTCTGGGCAAGTAAGAAAACTCCTGCGGAATTACGTGACAGAATAGAACAGCTGAATTCTACCTACAGAATGAAAATTGATACCACACTTCCTCCGATAAGATATGAAGAAGTCCCTAATTTTCAGGATGAGCCAGTAAACACGGTGCCGCCACCTGTAGTTACACCAAAGCCGGCTAGTCCGAAGCCGTCAGTATCTGCAACGTCTAAGCCTGTAAGTACAACAAAAACTACTGAAGTGAAGCCTAAGGCAACTACAACCAGTACAGACAATAAGTCTAAACCGACGACGACACCTGTGGCTGATAAGCCTAAAGCTAAGAAGGTAACGATCCAATAAAAAATATATTTATTAAAAATTCAGGCTTCAACTTTAAAATGTTGAAGCCTTTTATGTAAAAAGAATAGAATGACAGAAGATAACGAAGATTTTTTAGACGAAGAATTATTAGATCCAAACAATGTAGATATTGATGAGGAAAACAAAGGTTTGTATGAGCATGTGAATATTATCGTTGATGGCAAGCAGGAACCTTTAAGAATAGATAAATTTCTCTTAAATTTCCGTCAGAATTCTTCAAGAAATAAAATTTCACAAACCTGCAGAGCCGGGAATGTTGTAGTGAACGGAAATCCCGTAAAGCAAAACTATCGTGTAAAGCCGGGAGATCAGATTTCTTTACTGCTTGCGCATCCACCGAGATTGAACGTAATCATTCCGCAGGATATTCCTATTCATATTGTTTATGAAGATGACGATTTAGTCGTTGTAGATAAAGAACCAGGAATGGTAGTTCATCCAGGATTTGGAAATTGGGACGGAACTCTTGTGAATGCATTGGCTTTTCATTTTGACAAGAAAGGTGAAAAATCTGATTTGGATAGAGTAGGATTGGTTCACAGAATTGATAAAGATACTTCAGGACTTTTAGTCATTGCCAAAAACGAATACGCACTAAGCTTTCTTGCCAAACAGTTTTTTGAAAGAAAAACCAAAAGGTTGTATTGGGCTTTTGTTTGGGGCAACGTAAAAGAAGACGAAGGCACCATAACGGGTCACATAGGCAGGCATCCTAAGAATAGAATGCAGATGTACACTTATGCAGACGGAAGCATGGGGAAGCATGCCGTAACGCATTATAAAGTTCTTGAAAGATTTAAATACATGACTTGGGTAGAATGTAAATTGGAAACTGGAAGAACACACCAAATCCGTGCGCATTTCAAACATATTGGTCATACACTCTTTAATGATGCAAGATATGAAGGAAATGTCGCCCTTCGAGGAGTTAATATGCCTAAGTATAAGCACTTTGTGAAAAATGTCTTTGATGTTTTACCGAGACATGCACTTCATGCCCATACTTTAGGATTTATACATCCCACTTCCAAAAAGGAATTGTATTTTGAGAGCCCAATGCCCCAAGATATGACGGATGCCGTAAAAAAATGGAGAAATTATTTAGAAAACTAAAAATATATTGAGAATTTTTTTATATTTGTTGAATTGAAATCAAGATTTGTTATGAGAAAACTATATGCTATCGTATGTTTAGCTCTTTTGTCTAATGCGTACAAAGCACAAGAATCATTACCATACTATCAGCAATATCTTTTAGATGGTGAGTTCCTGTTCAACCCTGCACAATATGGTAAAACGGACTATGTACAGCTTAATCTAAACTATCAACAACAATTTTCAAAATTTAGCGAGTCGCCAAACGTTCAGTCGGTGGGGATCAACGCTAATATTTTTGATAGAGTGGGAGCGGGTATTTCCGTTTTTAGAGATAGCAACGGTCCTATTTCTGCGGGAGGTATTACAGCAGGAGCTTCTTACTTCATCCCTTTAAGCAGTGATGGTGAAAGAAAAGATCAGTTTTCTTTTGGTACAAGTGTAAACTTTTACAATATGAATTTTGATTATTCTAAAATTAACACAGAAGACGGTTACGATCCATTATTGCAAGGAAACGAAAGTAATATCTTTATGGCATATGCAAACTTCGGTTTAGCGGCTACTTATAAAGGATTATTTGGAGGTATTTCCGTAAACGATATTGCATTAAGCAATGACGAATCTATCGTAAACAACTACGAGCCATCGCCGATCAAATTCTTCTTAAACTTAGGATACGACTGGAAGATCGCAGACAATATTGCAATTACTCCTTCAGCTTTAATCAATTTAAATACGAATTCTACAAGAATGATGGATTTAAACTTGATGGCTACATTCTCAAATGACATCAACGCATTCTCTTTCGGGGTAAGCTACAGAGGTGTGCAAAATAGATTTGATAACCAACAGTTGAGTATTTCACCAGTTGTAAAAGTAAGATTCAACAAATTCATGATTGGAGCTACTTATAACCTTGGAATGTCTGACATCCAGGAGTACGGTGGAAACAGCTTTATGCTTGGTGTAGGTTATAACTTTGATAACTTCATTAATCATAGAGGATTTAGATATTAATCTGATTTAATTTAAATAAATTTGAGCTCTGAATTTTTTCAGAGCTTTTTTTATGATCTACATTCACATTCCTTTCTGCAAACAGAAGTGCAGCTATTGCAATTTTCATTTTTCTACGTCTTTGAATTTTAAAGATGAAATGATTGCTGCAATGAAAAAAGAAATTTTTCTCCGCAAAGATGAGCTTCAAAGTAAAAATCTGCAGTCACTTTACTTTGGTGGCGGAACGCCTTCCATACTTTCTGGAGACGAAATCAAGTCTTTGATTGATGAGGTTTTAAAATATTTTAGTTTTAATGCTGACATTGAAATTACTTTAGAGGCAAATCCGGATGATTTAGACAAAAACTTTTTAAAACAAATTGCAAATTCTCCAATAAATCGACTGTCAATCGGAACACAAAGTTTTTTTGATGAAGATTTAAGGTTAATGAATCGTGCACATAATGCTTCCGATGCCGAAGGTTCTATCAAAAGAGCGCAGGATTTTGGCTTTGAAAACTTAAGTATTGACTTAATTTACGGCTCACCGACTTCTAATTTAGAAATCTGGAAGCAAAATTTAAACAAAACCATTGCGCTTGAAGTTCCCCATATTTCGTCGTACGCACTGACGGTCGAGCCCAAAACCGCTTTAGAAAAATGGATTGCGAACGGAAAAGTTTCAAATCCAAAGGAAGAAGAACAAAACAGAGAGTTTTATTATATGATTGATTTTCTGAAAGATCACGAATTTAAACATTATGAAATCTCCAATTTTGCGAAAAAAGGTTTTCATTCCAAACATAATTCTGCCTATTGGAAGTATAATGAATACTTGGGAATTGGGCCTTCTGCACATTCTTACAACGGATTTGATGCAAGAAGCTGGAATATTGCCAATAATCAACAGTACATTAAAAAATTAGATTCTAATCTTTTGGCTAAAGAGACTGAAATTCTTTCACCGAAAGATCAGTTTAACGAAATGATCATGATCGGATTGAGAACAACCTGGGGCGTTGATCTCGAAAGTTTAAAAAATAAGTTTAAAGAAGATATTTTAGATCAATTTCATAAAGAACTCCAACAGAAAATCGCTGACGGAATTCTAATCAAAGAAAATAATCACCTCAAAATTCCTGAAAAACATTGGTTTATGGCAGACGGGATTGCTTCAGATCTGTTTCAGGTTTAAAAAAATAGAATCTAAAATCTACAATTTAAAATCTTTAAGTATTTTTGCACTAAATTTCACTTCGTTTGAAAACTAAAAAACAAGATTATTCGCATCTTTCGCCTCAACAGCCTATCGGAATTTTTGATAGTGGTGTGGGTGGTTTAACGGTTGCTAAAGAAATCAAAAGACTTCTTCCCAATGAGAATCTTATTTACTTTGGGGATACCAAACATCTTCCTTACGGTGAAAAATCCAAAGAAGCAATTATAGGATATGCTACGAAAATCACCAATTTCTTATTAGAACAAAACTGTAAAGCCATTGTTATTGCCTGCAATACCGCTACAGCAAATGCTTTGAATGAAGTCATGCAAGCCGTTGCCGGAAAAGTTCCTGTGATTGACGTGATCAATCCTGTTGCGGAAAAAGTAGCGTACGAAATTCATAATAATGTGGGGGTAATTGCAACTAAAGCTACTGTAAATTCAGGCCTGTATAAGAAAAGCATCCGCAAGCACAATAAGTTCATAAAAGTGGATGAATTGGCGACGCCGTTGCTGGTTCCTGCAATCGAAGAGGGTTTTAAAAATCATCCGATTACGCATTCTATCATTTACAATTATTTGAGCAATGCGAAGCTTAAAAATATTGAAACGTTAATCTTAGGCTGTACGCATTATCCGTTATTGATTGATGAGATCAAACAATATTATGGAAACCGCGTTCGTGTTATAGATTCTCCGAATATTGTTGCTAACCACCTGAATATTATTTTAGATAAATATCATCTTCTCAATACCAATAATCCAAAGGCAACGTACCAGTTTTACCTTTCGGATATTACCAAAAACTTTGAGAAAATTTCAAAAAAATTCTTCGGAAAGACAATCGATTTAGAATTGAAAGTTTTATAAATAAAGAAAGACTCATTTTTGAGTCTTTCTTGTTTCTTAAAGTTCTACAATTATTTTTTCGGAAACCAATCTTCTCTTGGGAGTGATTGCTGGTTGATTACTGTCGGTTTCAGATTTTTTGCCAATCGCAACTGCAAATATTGATTCATATACATCATTTTGTATTATTTCATCATACTTTTCAGGCATTATTCCTTCCATCGGAGTACAATCAATTTCCATATCGGCACAAGCGGAAAGTAAAACGCCGAGAGAAAGATACACTTGATTTCTCATCCAGAATTTTATTTCTAAATCACCTTTTGGTTTGACCATTGAATTGTAATATGCAATGGCACCTTCAGGAAGATTTTCGTGCATCTGCTTTTCAAAATCTTCTACATTTTTTAATACCTGAAACACAATCAAATCACTGCATTCTATCACTTTTTCTTTATTGTGATAAGAAAATTCAGAAAATTTTTCTTTCGTTTGCTGATCGTTGATAAAAACAAAGTTCCAAGGCTGACTGTTGATGGAAGATGGACTTAAATTTAATATTGCTTTCAGTTCATCAATTTTTTCCTGACTGATTTTTGCTTCAGGATTATACTTTTTTACGGTATATCTTTTTTTCATTTTCTCTAAAAAATTCATACTATCAATTTTATAGTTACAAAACTAATTAAAGTTTAATATATTTGCAATAACGGTTAAAAATGATAGTATAAAATGTTTACAATAGATGATAAAATTTATCCTTGCAGCACCAGTGTAACCATGAAGTTTATCGGTGGTAAGTGGAAAGCGGTTATCCTGTTTCATCTGATTGATGAAGCTAAGAGGTATAATGAATTAAGGAAATTAATTCCTACCATTACAGAACGTACGCTAAGTCTTCAACTAAAGCAGATGGAAGAAGATCAAATTATTGATAGAAAAGTATTTACCGAAAAACCACCTTTAATGGTAGAATACAGCATGACCGAATTTGGCAAAACGCTGATTCCATTGGTGCAGGAAATTGCAAAATGGGGACGGGAAGCGAGCTCAAATTCAAAAAAAATAATCAGGAATTAAATTTCCTGATTATCTGTTTCTTCTAAATCTGTTGTTTCTTCCTCAATAGGCTCAAAAAAGCTGAACGTTATATTTCCGTATTTTCTGCTGTCAACCAAATTGGGATGATCGAGCTTCATTCTGCTTTGATGCTCTACGATGAAAACTCCGTTGGGTTTCAGATATTTATTTTTTAGAACCAAAGAAATCAGTTCCATATACTTTTTCTCTTCGGTCTCGAATGGCGCGTCAGAGAAAACGATTTCGTAAGATTTTTTATTTCTGAATTTCTTCAGCCAATCAAAAACGTCGCCACGTTGCACACTTACATTTAGGCTAAATCCCAATTCTGCAGCTGTAGAATTTAAAAATGAAGTGTGTTTAGGGTTTAATTCAACTGAAGTCACATCTTTGCAACCTCTTGAAGCAAATTCAAAAGTTATCGAGCCGATTCCTGCAAAAAGATCCAACACAGAACTCGCTTGCATATCGTATTTGTTTTCGATGATGCTGAACAAAGCCTCTTTCGCAAAATCGGTGGTCGGTCTTACGTCAAAGTTTTTGGGAGCTGCTATTTTTTTGGCTTTCCACTTGCCGGCAATTATTCTGTACATTTTTTTTAGGTTTTAGGGTGTAGATTATAGGTAAGCAGAGAAGGAATAAATCCCAAAATCTGTATCCTGCAACCTAGTTTAGAATGAAATTCTTGTTTGGAATGTTATCAAAAACTATCTTTATATTCTTTACGAATTTCTGAAGTTCTGAAATGAATGTTTCGTTTTCTGTAGTTTCACCATATACAAAAAAGTTGGTGTCGTTGATTCCGAAACCGATCTTACTTAATGTAAACATCACGAAATAAAGAAAATCTACCTCAGAGTTGACGTCAAGATTATTGTATAAAATTACTTTTTTGTTGGCAATCGCAAAAAATTCACACTGGTTATGGTAAAGATTGATGTGAATTTCTTTATTGTTTTTATTATGAATTGAGTTTAAAAACTTCTCTCCCGAAAAATTAAACTTCACAGGAATCGAAAGATCTTTAATTTTTGTGTAAAAATCTTTAGGAAAAGTATAATAAAACTGTACGTGAAATTTCTTATTTACAGAAAGCATTAATTCTTCGTTTTCCTTATCAACAGGAGCATTGAAAGCAATTAAATCATATCCGGCGTCATGTTCAGAAAAACCTTCCGGCATCAAAGTAAAATGATTGAGCGCTGAGATCACAGACACTTCATCGTATCTTTGTTTCAGCAAAGCTTCCTCGAGTTTGTCAGCAATAAAATTTGCGGGAGATTCTTCATTCACGAGATAAGACTTCTCTTCCAAAACATTTTTGTTCTTGGAAATCTGATAGATCAGCCCGTCTTTGGTAAAAAGTAAAGTAAGTACGTTCATATAACAATTGCTGCAAATTTAGTGAAATTCTACCATTACCGCACCCGATTGATGGTGAAGAATTTCTTTGTTGTAAAAATCCAGACCGGTTTGACTTTCAAGCACGTCCAAAACTAATTTCTGAAGCACGCCGTCTCCGATTCCGTGAACAATTTCCAATCTTTTCAAATGATTTTTTCTGCAGAAATTAATCGTCTGAACGAGTTTTTCCTTCTGCATAAACAATCTCTCGAAACTGTCGTAGTCATTCGGATTTTTAACCAAATTATGAAAATGTAAGTCAAGAACCAAAGGATTTTTATCGTGTTTTTTAGAAGTTACTTTTCTTGGTTCTGCTTTTTGTACCACTTTTATGTTTTCATAAATAGAAGCATTTTTTGGAACCAGTTTTTCCTTAGGATATTGATAGGTAAAACCATATTCATCCTTGAAAACTACGATATTTCCATTCACAGAAGTGATTACTCCGCTCAAATCTTCATCTACCACCGAAACTTTATCGCCTATTTTCATATATTTTTTTCATTGTGAGGAACAACCTGCCCCTGACCCTTCGGGAATGCAATCTTTTGATTTCCCAAATTCATCAATTATTCATTACAATTACTTCATCACTCATTTTTAGGAGCTATTCCCGCTATCCACTCATACTCCTCGCAAGCCAGCTAGTCCTGAGCCTGTCGAAGGGCTTGCTGTGGGGTAACCGTTTCTATCGGGGCTAAAACCACCCCGTCAAAAATTCTTTCAGAATTTTCGCCACCCCTCCAAAGGAGGGGAATTCCCATATTACATCTATTTGTCATTGCGAGGAAAAATGCAGTTTTTTTCTCAACTGAAATCTTTTTTTGAACCATCAAGAACCATTTAAAAAGTTAAGTTTAATTAAGGAAAATCTAAATAGATTCAAAAAAAACATCCTGCTTAAAGCAAAGCTCAACTTAACTATTCTCAATTCCTTAATAAACCTTAATGATTCAAATTTCGGCGATAACTTTCAAACTCTCTCCCAATCACAAGATATTAGCACAAATTTTCACCATTCTTATCAGTGTTATTAGTGAAAATAATTAGTGTTATTTGTATTTTAAAATCAAACCTTTGCACCCAATTCAATCACCTCCAAATCTTTTATTTCCGCACCATCAATTACAAATCGCATCATCGTTCTCATTTTATGCCAACCTTGTTTTCCGCAAGCTCCCGGATTCAAATGTAACAGATTGTTTTTCTGATCATACATCGCCTTCAAAATATGAGAATGCCCTGAAATAAATAACTTTGGTGCTTTTCCTGAAATTTCTTTGTTAGCTAACGGAGTATATTTTCCGGGATAACCGCCGATGTGAATCATCAGAATTTCCACTTTTTCGCATAGAAAACGGTTCACTTCCGGAAATTCAGAACGGATTTTTGCTCCATCAATATTTCCCCAAACACCTTTTAAAGGTTTTATTTTTTCCAATTGCTCAATAATTTCAAAACTTCCAAAGTCACCACAATGCCAAATTTCATCAGCCTGTTTTGCATAATCTAAAATTCTGTCATCAATGTATGAGTGGGAATCGGAGAGGAGGAGGATTTTAGTCATTGCTGATGAGAATTTCTTTAAAAAGCAAATTTACTCAATAATCCCGAATTGATTAACTTTGGAAAAATTAAAAAAATGAAGCAAAAGCTATCTCTATTCTTTGTTCTTGTCTCTTTTATCTCGTTTGCGCAGGTTGAAGAAAAAAAATTGGATGAACTTATTCAAAATACTTTAAAAACTTTCGATGTTCCGGGAATGTCGGTTGGTGTAATCAAAGACGGTAAAATAATTTATTCAAAAGGTTTTGGAGTACGGTCTTTGATGTCTAAGCAGCCAATGGATGACACTACTTTGGTAGGAATTGCTTCCAATTCAAAAGCATTTACATGTACCGCTTTAGCGATTTTGGCAGATGAAGGAAAACTGAACTGGGATGATAAAGTTACAAAATACATTCCTGAATTTCAGATGAACGATGCTTACGTTTCTCAAAATGTAACCATAAAAGATTTAGTTACACACAGAGCTGGTTTAGGTCTTGGACAAGGCGATTTGATGTTTTTTCCTGAAGGTGGAAGCTTAACAGTGAACGACATTGTTCATAACGTAAGATATTTAAAACCTGAAAATCCTTTCAGAACAACTTTAGATTATAATAATGTGATGTTTATCGTTGCAGGAGAAGTGATTCAAAGAGTTTCCGGTTTGACTTGGGCAGAATTTATCGAACAGAGAATTATGAAACCTGTGGGAATGAATTCAAGTTTCGGAAGTTACAACAGAGCGAAATCTGTTGCCAATAAAATAGATGCACACGCTCCAGCTGACGGAAAAGTAATCGCCGTTCCTCACGATTGGAATGAAACAGCAAACGCTGCTGGAGGTATCATGAGCAACATCAAAGACATGACGACCTGGGCCGAATTTCTTTTAAATGGATTTACAACGAAAGAGGGCAAAAAACTAATTTCAGACAAACAGATTCAGCAGCTTTGGAATGTGCAGATTGCGAGTCCGGTTGCGATGAAAAATCCTTATGATACTGGGTTTTACGGTTACGGATTGGGTTGGTTTTTAAGTGATGTTAAAGGTCATAAGCAGGTTCAGCATACAGGTGGATTGATAGGAACAGTGACTCAGTTTACTCTAATTCCGGATATGAAATTAGGAATTGTTGTTTTGACCAATCAACAGTCTGGAGCAGCTTTTAACACGATTACAAATACTTTGAAAGATTCATATTTAGGTGTAGCCGACAGAAATTGGCTGAAAACCTACGGTGAAAGAATGTCAAAAGCTAACGTAGAATACGAAAAGCAAAAGAAAGAAGCTTTCGCAAAGTCAGAAGCCTTTAAAAAAAATAAAAACCTTCAGCCAAAAGCTGAACAGTTTGTAGGGAAATACAATGACGTCTGGTTTGGCGATGTAGAAATTGCTCAGCAAGGAAGTACGTACAGAATTTCTTGTAAAAACTCGCCAAGACTGAAAGGTGAACTACTTCCGTATTCAAACAATTCATTTATTATCAAATGGGATGACAGAAGCTATGATGCTGATGCGTATATTATTTTCAGCTACGATGAAAACGGGAAGGCAGAATCTGCAAAGATGAAAGCGATTTCAGATATCACAGATTTTAGTTTTGATTTTGATGATTTAGATCTGAAAAGAAAATAATTAATTTTGAAATAAAACTAAGGAAAACGGGCTTTTAGTCCGTTTTTTTATTGAATTAAATTTAAATCTTTTTCTGTTCTTGAAAGTTCCGCGTTAAAAGAATTTGCTTCAAAGAATTTCTTTAACTCAAGCAGGCGTTTTTTATCATCATATTTTAAACTTGAATTGAGTTTGTACTGACAAAGCGAACAAGCTCTTGCGAAATGAGCATCTGTTTCACTAAGGCTGTTCGTGCCGTTCATCACGCAGTTTGCGTTCAGACAATGGCTGATTCCAAACATGTGACCGATCTCGTGTGAGCTTATTTTCATTAATCTTTCCAAACTTTGGCTGAAATTAGATTCAGATAAATTTCCATCAGCAAATCTGTATATCGAGGTTACGCCTACACCGCTTTGATATGAAGCCAGTCCGAAAACATAATTCCATTCAGGTTTTGGAAACAAATCTCTTTCTGTAATTCCCATGAAGACAACTGCATCTTTTGGTTTTCTTTTAATTAAAACACTGTCCAGAACATAACCTGCGAGAATTTGCTCTTGTCCATTTTTAGAAATTCTTCGGACGTTTTTCGGGAAGATTTCGTTAGAAATAGTTGGAAGAATTTTTGTTTCCAGCTGAAAATAGATTTTTAAATATTCCTTTGTAAGCTCAATTTGCTTTTCCTGTAAATCATTAAATTCTCCGATAGGCTGCAAATAAATTATATTTTTTTCTGCTTCAGGTTTTATCTTTTTTAATTTTTGAAAATCGTCAAACGTCTGAAATTTTTCTTTGTGATTATATCTCCATTCACTAGAGCGTGGGTGTGATAGTTTTACATCATTTACAGCAATACTTTGAAAATAAGTATTCTCTTTATTTTGACATGAAAAAATAAAAATCAGAATAGAAAAATATAAAAATTTAAATTTCAAAATTAAGATAGCTACAGCTTATTCGGTTCATAAAAGAACAATAGTTTCTTATCAGCACCATCAAAATGCGACCACGAATCGCAGTTAATCTCAAAACCCGCAACACCACATGTTGGAAAATGAAAAATATCTTCCGAAATAGAATTGGCGAAATTTGAAATTCCGTTGTTGTGTGAGAAAAATGCGACCGAATCGACATCATCATTCAAATCATAAATCACCGATTGAAAATTATTTTCAGAAGGATTGTACAATTTTTCGTTCGTAATATAATTGAGCCTGTAGGTTTGATTAAAAATTTTGCAGGTATTCAGTGCTCTCACCGCAGGGCTTGAGACCAAATAATCGATAGCAACATTGCTGTTCTTTAAAAATTTAGACATCTTCAAGGCATCTTGTAACCCTTTGTCTGCCAATGGTCTGTCGAAGTCTTCGGTTTCTTCCGGCCAGTCGCTTTTGGCGTGTCTTACCAAGATGAGTTTCTTCATAGTTCTGAGTTTGGAATATTAAAATTATAAAAAAAAATGTGGAATGTAACATCATTTTATAAAAAAAACTGCGTTATGAATAAAATCATTAAAATTTCTTAAATTTGCAGACTTATGGGACAAATCCTTGCGATAGACTACGGAAAGGCTCGTTGTGGCATTGCGGTGACCGATGATATGAGGATTATTGCCAGTGCACTGCAGACTGTAGAAACAAAGTTTTTGATGGAATTTTTGAAAAAATATTTCAATGAAAACAAAGTAGAAGACATTGTAGTAGGTCTTCCCATAGATTTGCGGGGAAATCTTTCTGAGGTGGAAACGGATATTCTGAAATTTATAGAACTTTTCAGTAAAGAGTTTCCCGATATTCAGGTTCATCGTTTGGATGAAAGATTTACGTCAAAAATGGCTTCGTTTTTTATCTCCCAAAGCGGAAAAAGTAAAAAACAGAGACAGGAGAAAGGATTAATAGATAGAGTAAGCGCAACCATCATATTGCAAAATTTTTTAGAACAAAGAACAAGATGATTTTACCAATTAGAGCCTTTGGAGATCCTGTTTTGAGAAAAGTAGGAAAAGAAATAGATCAAGATTATCCTGGTTTGCAGGAACTCATCGACAATATGTTTGATACGATGAATAGTGCCAATGGCATTGGTCTTGCAGCACCACAGATTGGTTTAGACATCCGTCTGTTTATCGTAGATGTTTCGCCTTTGGCAGGAGATGAAGATTATGAAGATATTGCTGAAGAGTTGAAAGATTTCAAGAAAGTATTCATCAACGCTCAGATTCTTGAAGAATCGGGGGAAGAGTGGAAATTTAATGAAGGCTGTCTTTCGATTCCTGATGTGCGAGAAGATGTCAAAAGAAAAAGTACAATCGTTATAGAATATTATGACGAAAATTTTGTTAAGCATAAAGAAACTTTTTCCGATATTAGAGCCCGCGTAATTCAGCATGAGTACGACCATATTGAAGGGACGTTATTTACCGATCATTTAAGCTCTTTAAAGAAAAAACTGGTAAAAGGTAAATTGGTTAAAATTTCTCAGGGTGATGTATCGATCAGCTACAAAATGAGGTTTCCAAAATAGTAAAATAGAAAATAAGTAAATAAATAATAAACTGCAGTTTGTCTTGAGCAGATTGCTAAAAATTTAAAAAAAATAAGATTATGCTGTTAGAAAAAATAATTTCGATTTCTGGTAAACCAGGTCTTTACAAATTAGTTTCGCAATTGAAA
The DNA here is from genome assembly GCF_022699665.1 of Chryseobacterium aahli. Taxonomy (GTDB): domain Bacteria; phylum Bacteroidota; class Bacteroidia; order Flavobacteriales; family Weeksellaceae; genus Chryseobacterium; species Chryseobacterium aahli. The sequence continues at coordinate 56,848 of NZ_JALDNB010000015.1, forward strand.
AACGGATTTATTATTGAAGACGTTACAACAAAAAAGAAAGTAAGCATCGGTAACTCAAGCCAGGTGAGCTTGTTAGATAATATCGCAATGTTCACATTCGATAAAGAAGTTCCTTTGTTCGAAGTTTTTGAAAATATTGCTAAAAACTACGAGTACAAAGAAACAATTTCTCACAAATCTACTGAGGATGAGTTGAGAGAATTTATGGGAGCATCACTTCCAAACTATGATACAGAAAGAGTATATTTTTCTGATATCAAAAAATTAGCTCAATGGTATAACATTCTTCACAAAGCAGGATATGTAACTCCAGAAAGCTTCGTGAAAGCTGAGCCTGAAACTACAGAAGGAGAAAGCGCTGAAGGTGATATCACTGCAGATAAAGCAGCTCCGAAAAAAGCAGCTCCAAAAGCTGACAAGCCTGCAACTCCAAAAGTGAAAGCAAGTACAGGAGCAAAAGCAGCTACAAAAAGTACACACAGAAAAATGGGATAATTTAATTTATCTGAATTTATACAAAACCTTATCAGCAATGATGAGGTTTTTTTGTTTTTGGGCTAAAAAATTTGACTTAGGAAAATGGAGCGTTAAGAAAATTAAAAGTTAATCCGTTAAAAAATTCCCACTGTTTGAAGCGCGATATCAATTTTGAACTGAAGAATTGATTTAGAATTCGTGCAAGTTTTGGGAATTTTAGGATTGACTTTTAATTTTTAGCAGAAGTTTTCAATTCTTGAACTTTTGGTTCTTTTGTTTCAAGACAAAAGAACTAATAAAGATTTACCTTAAATTTGCATGAATTTCAACACTCAAATTATGAACACCAGACAGGAAAAACTCGAAGCTTTTGGAAGACTATTGGATATTATGGATGACCTTCGTGAAAAATGTCCGTGGGATCAGAAACAAACGCTTCAGACACTTCGTCATTTAACGTTGGAAGAAACATATGAACTTTCAGATGCGCTTTTGCAGGAAGATTTAATTGAAATTAAAAAAGAACTCGGTGACGTGCTTTTGCATTTGGTTTTTTATGCTAAAATAGGTTCAGAAAAAGAAAGTTTTGACATTGCTGATGTCATCAATTCACTGAATGAAAAACTAATTTTCCGTCATCCTCACATTTACGGTGATGTAGAAGTGAAAGATGAAGAAGAGGTAAAGCAAAATTGGGAAAAGCTGAAACTGAAAGAAGGTAACAAATCGATTTTGGGAGGTGTTCCTAAAGGCTTACCAAGTATGGTGAAAGCGTACAGAATTCAGGATAAAGTAAAAGGGATTGGTTTTGAATTTCATGATGCGGAAGATGCATGGAAAAAGGTAGATGAAGAGATTCAGGAATTTCATGATGAAACCGATTCAGATAAAAAAGAACAGGAACTGGGAGATGTATTTTTTTCATTGATTAATTATGCAAGAATTTCTGGTTTAAATCCAGATTCTGCGTTAGAGAGAACCAATTTGAAGTTCATTTCAAGATTCCAAAAGATGGAAAATTTAGCATTAAAAGAAAATTTAAAATTGGGAGAAATGTCTTTGGAAGAAATGGATGTTCTCTGGGAAAAAGCAAAACGTTTTGAATAAATGAAAACCGATCATTCAGCACAAAACCGATTTCAATATCTGATTGAAATTAAGAAAACTGAAAGAAAATGGCATTTCCCGTTTCTTGCGGCTTTGTGTATCGGTACGCCGCTTTTGCTGGGCTGGTTTTCCGGGAAACCAAATTACGGCAGTCTGTCGAGTTTGGGTGCGTTGACGATCTTGTATTTCACTACAGCACCAATTAGTCAACGAATGATTCATCTGGCGGTCTGCGCTTTCGGAATCATTTTTTCCTTTACCATCAGTCTTTTTTTTAGCTTTAATATTTATATGGCGGCTTTGTCCTTCGGGATTGTTTCTTTTCTGTCACATTTTATTACTTCTTATTTTAAAATTCCGCCACCGGGAAATTTTTTCTTCATTATGCTTGCGGCAATGGCAAGTACTTTTCAGTTTGATTTGGAAATGATTCCTATGAGAGTTGGATTAGTCGCAATGGGAGCCATTTTATCATGTTCGTTGGCTTTTATTTATTCCGTTTTTGTTGAAAAAAGTGAAGTGGTGACTGTTCCCCGAAGAGTTTTTAAAAAGAAAAGGTACAGCAAGTTTGTAGAAAGTACGATTATTGGTTTGATCATGATGCTGACTTTAATCGTGGGTCATCTTTTAAAATTTCAGAATACGTACTGGATTTCTATTTCCACCGTTGCCATTATTCAGGGACGGAATTTCGAGCATGTACGCCAAAGAAATATGCACAGGATTTTCGGAACTTTTATTGGTCTCGGTTTAGCTTCGCTGATTCTACTTTTTGATCCTGAAAAGATTGTAATGATAGGAATTATCGTAGTTTTACAGTTCATTGTAGAATTAATGATTGTGAGAAATTATGGTTTGGCCGTGATCTTTATTACACCACTTACCTTACTTTTAATAGAAGCGGGAAGTCCTATTCATCATGATGTTGAAAATCTCATGGAGGCGAGATTACTCGATACGATTATCGGAAGTTTGATGGGATTGGCAGCCGGTTTTTTTCTACATCATCAGCAAATCATCAATCAACTGGAGAAAAATATTAGGTATTCTTTTTTTCAGTTTAAAAAATTAAAAAAATAAAATTATGCGCATTCTTGTTGTATTCGCTTTCATGTTATTAAGTTGTAATCCGAAAGCTCAGGATTCAATAGCCCAATCACAGGACGATTTGAAAACAGAATTTTCACTTCCCAAAAAACTGAAAGAAGTTTCTGGGATTGCTCTTTCGCAGGATCAGAAAACCATTTGGGCCATCGAAGATGCAGGAAATAAAAATGTAGTGTACGGGCTGAACAGAAAGGGCGAGCAAATCGCTGACGTTTTGGTGGAAAACGCTGAAAACAACGATTGGGAAGATATTACAAAAGATGCAGCAGGAAATATCTACATCGGAGATTTCGGAAATAATGAAAACGACAGACAAAATCTTTCCATTTTAAAATTAGATTTAAAAACTGATTCTCAGAAGTCGACAAAGGTTATTCAGACGACGAAATTTCATTACGAAGGACAGACTGAATTTCCGCCTAAAAAATCAAACTTATTGTACGATTGCGAAGCTTTTGTAGAGAAAGACGGCAGTTTTTACCTGTTCACCAAAAACAGAAGCAAAGGTTTTGACGGAACTTTTCTGGTTTTCCAGATTCCTAATATAGAAGGTGATTTTGAAGCGAAATTGGTTGGTAAATTGAAACTTGAAGGTGGTTACAGTGATGCGGCAATTACTTCAGCAACCATCAATTCAAAAAATCAGATTGCTTTGCTGAATCATAAAAATATCAATGTACTTTCCGGATTTACAGCGAATGATTTTAGTTCAGCCAAAATTCAGAAAATCCCTTTAAATCACAATTCACAAAAAGAAGCGGTCGTTTTTGTTGATGATAAAACCTTGTTGATTGCGGATGAAAAGGATAAGAAAACGGGTGGCAATGTCTATCAGTTTTCTTTAAAATAAATATCCAGTTTGTCATTCTGAAAGAATCTCAACAGCTTGTTTAAAATGTTGTATAGATTCTTTCAGAATGACAAACTTTGTTTTATAATTTTACTTTAGAGTAGTTTTTTTTAGAGAGCTCTAAATAAAAAACGGTTAATGACCGTTAAAAACTCAATCCCACACCCCCAGAAATTCTTCCTCCATCTTCCCCGGTAAAATAATCCACTCTCGCAGAGAACGTTTCCAGAATGTTCATCCAGAAACCTGCACCGGCTCCTTGATGCCATTTGTCGGATTGTTCACCGTCTTTCCAGACTCTTCCTAAATCGTAGCCGACTAAAATTCCCAAGTTCGTAGGAACGATATTGTTTTTTACTCTTCCGAAATTCCAGCGGATTTCAGAATTATTGGCGAAATATGATTTCCCTGCAAACCTTTCATTTCTGTAAGCACGCATTCCGTTGTTTCCGCCGATGGCTGCAGCTTGGTAGAATTCAAAATTATTATTGTTAATAATCATTGCGTTGCTCGAGTTGGCAAATACAAATTTTCCTCGCTTATCAATTCTGTGGAATAGATTTAAAGTTCCGTTGAAGTTGGCGAAGTTTTGATTAAATTCTGATAGATTGGCTTTCCAGCCTGCATTTAAAATCATTTCCAAACCTAAAGTAGGGAAGGCTTTATTGTCTAAATTTTTAAAACTAAACGTATAGTTTGCGCCCGCAAATTGTTGTCCATTAAAAACTTCAGGATTAACATCGGGAGAAACAGCTATGAATCGATCATCATTGAATTGTACTTTAGCATGTTCAAAATTCAACTGGAATTGGTGTTTCAGATTCAGCCAACTTATTTTTGAGATAGAAGGTGCAAATTTAAACTGAGAAATACGCACTCTGTTGTAGTCGCGGTTATCTTCATCAGCATCATTCAAACTTTCATTACCCAAACCGAAAAATGTTCTTGCAAAAAACGGTGTGGTGTAAGTTGCGTCAATTCCTGCGTCCCAGCCTGCGATTGCTTTTTTGAAAATTCCTTTATAACCGACATTAAATCCACCTGTTGCGGTATAATAATTGGCGCTAAAACTATGCTTTTGGGTGAAAGGATCACGAATGAAATTATTAACCGTATAATTAGCAACAATTCCTAGAATCACTCCGTCATCAGGATTGAAATTGGCCATTGGGTATCCTGCAAAGAAATTGTATTTCGGATGCTTCCAGTTGTAGGTGTTGACGTCATAATCATTGCTGATATGTTTAGTTGCGGATTTTGCGTTGTAGGTGTTTTTTTGTGATTTAAAATCATAAATCTTTACCTTGCTTCCGTTTTCTACATTGTAAGTGTCATGATTATAACCACCAATTAATCGGATGTTTATTTTCGATTTTCCTTCTCCTGAAATTTCATAAATATCATCTTCTTCCAAACCGTAGATCCAAAGTTCTTTGGTTTTGGTATCGTCATATTTCTTTTCAAAAACCAGCTCTTCACCTTTGTTTTTGTCTAATTGATATTGTTTTACTTCAACAGAATTTTCTGTCTTAGTAATCACAAATTTATCTTTGTTTACAGTTCCCGTTAAAGGAATTTTTTCCTGCAAAACATCAAAATATCTCGTAGCATAATCTCCCAGTTTGCCTTTTCTCAGCTTCAGTTTTCTCTGAATGTCTATAATGGTTTCATCCTGAACCTCTTTAGGTAAATTATCAAAAGCACGGTCGATATCGGTATCTGATAAATGTTCCTGAATGTATTTTGCCTGACCCGTCCAGTCTTCCTGATTCGCATTTTTCAGGAAAATTAAATCCATAGGATAAGGCTCCATGTTCATCCATCGTACGCTTTTGATATCATCTTTAAACGTTTTCATGTGACGAATTGCAGGAATATTCATCAACAATTTAAAAGCTGCCCCATCATAGTTGCTGAATGCCTGATCTCTGTCACGGGGAATTGGTTTGTAAATTACTTTATCGCCAACTTTGTATTCTGCCCATTTCCATTGATCTTCGTGCCTGTCCCAATCGCCAATCAGCATGTCAAAAATTCTTGCTCTGATGTAAAGATCCTGATCTACTGAATATTTACCATCTTTTCGCATATTTTTCAGAACATCTGAAGTTGAAACGATGTCTAATGCATTATCCAATGACTGCAAAGTTTTCGGATCCGAAGAAAAGCGTTCTTCAATCATGTATAGTTCGTCACCGTAATTTTGATTGTATCGTCTTAAAGATTTTTGTTTTGGAATGTAATATAATTCAGGATTGCTGTGGAAAATACCCAACTTGTCAATCATATTATTAACCGCAAAACCTGTAAACGGATGATTTGTGGTATAAAAATCAAGTAAAAATCTTTCGGGAAATGTATTGTTAAGTTCGCTTCCGAAACTGTTTTTCTTGAAAGCCTGTGCATTCAGAAAACGGACTGCACTTTTCTTGATTCCGCGCATCACAAATTCTTGTCCGTCATTGGTTCTTAAACGTAAGCTGTTTGACTGGTTTCCGCCACCTTCTCTGACAGGAGAATATCCGGGATTCATGTCTGAAAGATTTTTTGTTTTGGCTTCTATCGGAAGTGCGTAGTATTTCCTGTAATGATTTCCCCAAAGCCAAGAGTAGAATTTTCCTGCTTTTGTCTGTCTTTCGGAGTAAATTGTTGACGTTACGGTTGCAGGTAAAGAATCTGGATAATTATTTTGAAATACTTCAGGTTTTTTAATGACTGCAATCTGAGTCAGCTTTTCAAATTTATTGTTTTTAGTCGAAAAATATTCCACATCCGAACTTAAATCTTTTCTGAGATTTAAAACTGCAAATCCGCTTCCGCCATAGGAGAAATCTGTTTTTTGAGCAATTGTCGAAGGATCGGTTTTAGAACCCGCACCGCTGATGATTTGTTTGATATTTTTGTCTTCATGATATTGGAGATTATGGTCATGCCCAGAAACCAAAATCACATTTTCTTTATCCTGAATAATACTTTTGATTCTATTGGCAAACTCTGCATAATGCGCATTGCTAATGTCTTCCATACTCGCTCCGGAAGAACTTCGCAAAACATTAATTAAACTCGCAACTCCGGGAATTGGAAGTTTCCCCTGAAAAGATGATAGATGAGATTTAGCAGAATTAAAACCTGCATGAACTCCCGAGCTGATGACAGGATGGTGCACCGCCACAATGATTCTCTTATCCTGATTTTTTGTAATCAAATCTTTAAACTCGGCATAAAAATCTGCTGTTGTCTTGATGTCGCAGCCTTTATTGATTCCTGGATATTTGTCCCAATTGATAAGAGCCCATTCAGAATCAAGAACAATCAGTTTGATGTCTTTAGTTAAATTAATATCATCAATCGGACAGGAGTTTTTAGGTAAAAAAGCTTTTTTATCATTCAGATAAGATTTTACAAATTCTTCCTGTGCTTTTAAGCCTTCCACCCCGTGATACCAATCGTGATTTCCAGGAATCACCAATGTTTTCCCTTTGAAATTTTTAGTAATTTCTAATTGATTTTCCAGTTTCTGTTTGGCTAGAGGATACCCTTTATCGGTCTCCTTTGGCATTCCCAGCGGATAAATGTTGTCTCCTAGGAAAAGCAGCATTGAGTTTTTATCGGCTGAATCTAATTTATTTTTAATGAAATTTAAAGTATGCTGCGCTTGCGGTTCATCTGCGTTTCCGGCGTCACCAACGAGGAAAATTCTAAAATCATTTTCAGTTTGCAGGTCAGAATTTTGTATTTCATGCACGTTTTTTCCTTTTTGTACGTTATAGGTTGCACACGAAAACAAAAATCCGGAAAGAAGGATAACTCTCGCACTCGCCGAGAATATTTTTCGATCAAATTTAAAGGATAAATTCATACATTTACATTAAGAAAAATTCAGAAATGAGCGTTTTAAACAAAGCCAAAGATTACGTTGAAAACTTATTCAAAGATAAGTTATCTTCTGTATATTTTTATCATAATTTTATACATACCACATACGCTGTCAACAAGGCTGAAGAGATTATCAGTCACTCTGAAGTTTCTGAGTCAGACAGAGAAAAAATCTTACTTGCACTATGGTTTCACGACGTAGGTTTTACCGATTGTAATGCAGAAGGTCATGAGAAAAAAGGAGTGGAAATTGTAACAGAATTTCTGCTTCGTGAGAATGCTTCACGAGAATATATTGATGAAGTTTCAAAACTGATTCTTTCTACCGAAAAATATCATCAGCCTCAAAATTTTCTCGAGCAAATCATGAAAGATGCAGATTTTAGCCATTTTGCGAGTCCGTTTTATAATGATACTGCTGAAGCTTTGCGTAAAGAATGGGAACTGACCGGCGGAATGTGCTTTTCTAATGATGAATGGAACGTGATGAATGTAGATTTTCTGAAAAACAAGCATAAATATTTTACAGATTACGCCAAAGAAAACTGGGAGCCGCTGAAACTGAAAAATGTAAAAAAATTGGAAAAGAAGATTGATAAAATTGAAAAAGAAGAAAAACCTAAGAAAGAAAATTCTGACTCCAAGAAAGATAAAGACCAAAAGTCTGACAGAAGTGTAGACACGCTTTTCAGAGTTACCTTAAATAATCATACAAGATTGAGTGATATTGCAGATAGCAAGGCAAATATTTTGCTTTCGGTAAATGCGATTATCATTTCGGTTTGTTTGTCTGTTTTGGTTCCGAAATTAGATACTCCGAAAAATGCGCATTTGATTATCCCAACTTTTTTCCTGTTGATTTCGAGTGTGATGACGATCATTTTTGCCATTCTTTCTACAAAACCGAATGTGACGAAGACTACTTTTACCAATCAGGATATCGAAGACCGAAAAGTGAATCTTTTATTCTTCGGGAATTTTCATCAGATGAAATTTGATCATTACCTAAGTTCAATGCATGATTTGATCAAAGACAGAGATTATATTTACGATTCTATGGTGAAAGATTTGTATTTCCTTGGGAAAGTTTTAGACAGAAAATATAAATTACTTTCTATCACCTACACCATTTTTATGGCAGGAATTATCTCTTCGGTACTTGCTTTTGCGTATGCTTTTCTTAGTCTGTAATTAAATGAGAATTTTAAATTTGGGTATATTTAAAGCGGAACTTTTCTAGATTGAAAAGAAATAAGCGAAAATATAAATCAAACAAAAGAAACTCTGATTGCCAACAATCCTGTAATTCCCTGAAGATCTTCAACTCTTAAAAATTCAACATCAGCTTTCAGAACATTTTGTTTTTGAAGTCTGTTGATGTATTGAAGATATTCACGTTGATTTTCCATCCCGAAATAAACAATTGTGATTTTTCCTGGACGGGTTAACCTCTCAGTAGAATCTTTAACGTGAGCTTTTTCAAGTCTCTTTTTAATGATTTCAAAATTAGAATTAAAAGCACCATCAACATCAAAACGTTTCTCATCCATTCGGAAACGGATGTCTATTTTTTCATTATAAACAAAGATCAGTGATGCAATATCCAGCGAGATTGGAAGATCTTCTTTGAATAAATGAAATTCATGTTCCATCGTGCAAATTGTTTCCAGCTGCCAATATCTCAATTCGTGAACGACTTTTGTGGAGTAAGGTAATTCCGGAGAGATATTGGGTCCGATGTAGAGATTATGTTCAACCCCATCAGATTTAAATCTTTCAAAATAATGTGGGAAAATTTCCTGCGCAATCACTTGTTTTTGGTCTAAAATATCCGCCAGTTTACGGTTGAGAAGCGTAATGGAATCATCTAAATTTTTTCTATTGGCATAAAACAGATCATTCTGTGTAAAGACCTGACTGAAATAATTTTTGATTTTATCTTTAATATTTTCATCGCTTTTTATCTCAAGCTGACCTTGTAAATAGGGATGAATTTCTTCCCGTAAAATTCTCTGAAAACGTTGCTCTGTATCTGCTTTTATTTCGTTGTTGAGTTCATTTTCAAAAACTTCAAGTGCCAATAAATGTTTTTTGGCGTCTGAAGAATTGAGCATGATCATTACTTCATGAAGTCCGTCTATTTGCAGATTGAGATCTTCCAGCATCAGATTAAATCGTTTGTCTGACGAAGAACGGATGTCTGAAAAACTGAATAATGGGGTAAGATTTTTAAACGAAATCTCCTTTAAAGTATATATTTTTTTAGATAAATAAGCATTGAAATACCGTTCCGCTTCATTTCTGAATTTCCAGATTACGCTGTCGTGAATCGTGGTGTATTCTCGCTGAATGATGGCTTCAATCTGATTATTTCTTTCATAAGTAAATCTGCTCAAAGAGAAAATAATCATGTCTGCTACAAACTCGAGTTTTTTCAGTTTTAAACCATTCAAACTGTTAGCGGTAGGTGAAGTGAACTCCATGATAGCCAGCAGTTCACCATCTTTCATAATCGGAATGACCATGAAGCTGTTGATCTGGTGATCTTTCAAAATATTAAATGAAGGCAGTTTTTTGATTTCTTCATCTATTTTATCAACATCAGAAATGACAACGGGTTTTGAGTTGTACGTGATGTTTTCAAAGGTAGTTTTGCGAACCTCTTCATCAAATGTGTTTAACCAAAAATCTAAGAGATAATTGGTGAACACGCTGTCATAGATTGGTAGTTTTTCGAGCCTTTTATTTTTATTATTAAAAAGCATCAGCCCAAAATTGAGTTCGGCAACATCAAAATAGGATTTGAAAATTTCTTTCAGATTTTCGTCCGGTGAAGGGTTTTCAAGATCAACTTTGATAAGCGTAGATTTCAGATCAGACAAAGCAACTTCTGTGGTGCAGTCGACGAGGGAAATAATGCTGAATCCGTTTAAAATCCAAGATTCTGATGGGAAATGTTTTTTCCAAATATGAATATCATCAAGATTTTCAAGCAACATATCGATGACATCATCCGCAGGAATTTTTGTTCCTTCTGCCGGATAAACGTAGCTGAAGTCTGAGTTAACTGTAATTTTATAATGCTTAATAATCCCGTTTTTATCGGGAATATCATAATAGAAAGGAATGGTGACTCTTATGTCTCTTTTCAGATAGGTCTGCAAAATGAGGCAGCAACAAAATACGTAATATTCATCATCGCTGATGTCTCTGAATTCAATCTCAAAATCTTTTCCGGCATCATTCAGAATATTCTGAAATCTCTCGGTATAATTGAAGGTAAGATTCGTTAAAGGAATTCCGGCGGCTTTAATTTCATTTTTTGTCAAGCCTGTTGGAAAGAGATCTGCCAGCAAAAGTCTTATGAGGTCTTTATGTTTTTCAAACACCGCAAGATCCTGAAAACCATCCCGCAATTCCTTGAAATTCTTGGTTTTTTCAATCAAAGATTCTGCATAATTGGCACGATACTCTAGTCGGTCGTTATATCTGATATGCTCAAGCACATCCAAATATTTTTTGAACGATATAAAAACCTGAAACGGACTTTCTTTCTTGTAAAGATTTGCCAAAATGTGAAAAAATTGTGAAGGTAAAGGTATGAAAAAGGTCTTTCAAAAGGTGAATTCGCAGGAGTGAATTATCAATTAAAATTAATTTATTTCACAGGTTGAGAGTTCAAAAAAATCTAAGCTTTCTTTTTTTCTAATTTCTTCTGGAATTGTTTAATTAAAAAGTAAAACAAAAGAAATCCTAAAGAAAACAATGAAAATCTGCTCAAAAGATCTCCTGCTTTTACATAGAATGTCTCTTTGTCATAAAGATTCACTTTAGCAAATAATGCAGTTTGATCACCATAAAAAGTATCTTCCAGAATTTCACCTTTTGCATTGATATGTGCAGAAATTCCGCTGTTGGCAGATCTTGCAATTTCCCTTCTCGTTTCAATCGCTCTCAGTTTTGCATAAGATAAAAGCTGTTTATGACCTTCTGTAACACCCCACCAGGAGTCGTTGGTGACAATTGCTAAAAAGTTCGCTCCTTTTTTTACATAGTCAGTTACAAATTCACCATAAATGCTTTCATAACAGATAATTGGAGCGATTTTTCCTTTGTTGAAAGGATTTGAAAAAGCTACTCGTTCTTCATCTATTCCGAGCGAAGCGACAGTTCCTCCAAGATCAATCATAGCATCGCCTAAAAGCGGTTTTAAAACATTCATGTATGGGAATATTTCAACACCAGGAACCAGTTTTCCCTTATGATAAACTTCTACTTTTTGATTGGGAATAATCTGTACTGCAGAATTGTAGCTTTCAACCCATAGTTGAGGATTCAGCTGATAGGCTTCTTTAGGTAAATTTTTATCACTTTTATAAAATCGATGCGATGAAATTCCGGTGGTGAAGACCGAACCTGGATGTTTTGCCAGAAAACCTTTCACGTCATTCAGAAGTACGCTTTTTTCAAATGCAGTTTCAGAGATAGAACCTCTTCCAGGTATTGCGGTTTCTGGAGCAATGTAATAATCTATTTTTCCTTTGGTGTTTTGCTCGGCAAGGGCAAGAAGTTCTTTGACGATAGTAACGCTGTCTTTGGAATATTTTTCTGCGTAAGGATCAAGCGCAGGTTGTAGCATCAAAACGTTAACCTGGCCAATCGGTTTTTCATTAAAATTATTAAATTTAACCAAAGAAATAATCATTGGAAGAATAATTAATAAAGCTACAATTGATGAATTTCTTATTAGATCTTTTCTTTTTCGTCCAGCTTCAAAAACTCTTATCGTATAAAATATCAGAACATTAATTAATAAAATCCAGAAGCTACCGCCGGTTGCGCCTAAAGTGTCGTACCATTGAACTAGTTCAGGATAATCTGAAAAAACATTTCCTAAATTCAGCCAAGGCCATGTGAGCTCCCAGTTCATGTGGAATTTTTCAAAACTCATCCAAATCGCCACGAAAAATGCCAATCCCCAATAACTTCCCTGTGCGTTTTTGTACCAATGATAACATTGAAAGACCAAAGAATATAAAAATGAATTGGCTAAAATAGGAATCAGTACTGCCATCATCGAGTGGCTTCCGTCGGGGTTCTTAGAACCGTACAGCCAACCTGTGGTGACAATATTCCAAATGATAAAACATAAGTAAGAAAGTCCGAAAACTACCCAGCTTTTTCTTTTGAAATTGGAAAATTTAGAAACACCATGTTCCATCATCAAAAGCGGAACGAGGGCGAAAAATATAAAAAACGGAATCCCGTATGTAGGCCACGAGATGGACAAAAGCATCGCTGAAATGAGCGTGAGTAAAACGTATTTCATTAAATTATTTTAACACACAAATTTAATGCTTTTGAAATGAATAACTTTGCAAATGATGTTAAAGAAATTTTATAAATTCATCATTTTACCCTACACAATTTTTCTGCTCTATCTGATGTTTTTCGGGATGGGAAGATTTCAGTATGATGAAAATGTGATAAGGATAGAACCACTATTTTCAACATTGAGCTACATTGAAAATACAATTCGTTGGTGGGATATTATTCGTGTTGTTTTAGGGAATGTGGTCATGTTTATTCCTTTTGGGTTTTTGGGATGGGCATTTCCTCAGGTAAAACATTTGAAGAATACTATTATAACGTTTGTTTCTGCTATTGTGATTGTAGAAGCTCTTCAATACTTTTCAAGATTGGGTATTTTTGAGGTAGATGATGTTATCCTCAATACTTTTGGAGTTTATTTGGGCTGGCAGATTAAGAGACTGATTGAAATTAAATTCATGAAATTTGTAGCCGAATAATTCAATACAAAATTTGTCATTCTGTAAGAATCTGGACAGAGTGATTAGATTTAGAATTTTTAAAATCTCGCAGATAATTCAGATTTCGCAGATTTTATTTTAAATTCATCTGCAAATAGCTAAACAAAATTTATCCATTCAATTCTTTAGCCCTCTTTTCTGCATTTAAAATTCCTTTTTGTAAAATCTCTTTGAAATTATTGTCTTCAAATGTCTTCAGGGCAGCTTCGGTGGTTCCGCCTTTAGAAGCTACATCTTTGATGAGTTCCTCCAAGTTTTTTTCGGAATTATTGATTAAATGATAAGCGCCAAGCATGGTTTGCTTTACGAAAAGTTTAGAAAGATTTTCATCAATTCCCATCTGGGTTCCGGCTTTGATCATGGCGTCAACGATATAATAGAAATAAGCGGGTCCACTTCCGGAAAGTGCGGTAACGCCATCTAATAAATCTTCATTTTCAAGATAGACGGATCTTCCGGTGCTGTTTAAAAGTCTTTCAACATTCATTAATTCATTGAAAGTAATTCCTTCTGCGGAGGTGTAGCCTGTGATTCCCATTCCCAAAAGGGTAGGTGAGTTGGGCATTGCTCTTACAACCGATTGATGGTTAAGTAATTTTTGAATTTTCCCGATTTTGATTCCTGCCATGATGGAAAGAATCATTTGCTTTTCATTCAATTTAAATTTAAAATTTTCCGCAACTTGCTGAAAATCTTGTGGTTTTACGGCAATGATAATTAAATCTGCATCTAATTCTTCAACATCATTAAAAATTGAAATTTTCGATTTTGGAAATTCTTCTGATATTTTAGAGATTTTCGATTGATTTCTCGTGATTAGCTGAAGGTTTTCGGGTTTTATCAATTCGTATTTCAGGAAAGATTTAGAAAAAGATAAGCCCATATTTCCGGCTCCAATGATGGCGATTTTCATTTGTGTGTCGTTTTTTTAATGTTGAATTCTTTCGGGTATTTTTGAACACGAAGGCTAATAATCATTAAAAATAGTGATTTCTAACTTTTAAAATGAAATTTAAACCTTCTTTTTAAAGAATATTCACCTCTCTTTCCAATTCAATCCCAAACTTCTCTTTAATAGATTCAATAATCATTGTAGAAAAATCAAAAATTTCTTTTCCGGTTGCGTTTCTTGTTGCGTTGATGATGACTAAAGACTGTAATTTGTGTGAAGCCACATTTCCGATTTGTTTTCCTTTCCAGCCGCATTGTTCGATCAGCCAGCCTGCAGGAACTTTCACAGAATTTCCGTTCGGATATCCTTGAATGTTTTCAAATTTTTGCTTTAATTCTTCAAATTGAGTTAAGGGAATTGTTGGGTTTTTGAAAAAACTTCCTGCATTTCCAATGACTTTCGGGTCGGGTAATTTGCTTTGTCTGATATTGATGACGGCTTTTGAAATATCCTGAATGGTAGGGTTTTCAATACCTAATTTTTGTAATTCAGATTGTATAGCGCCGTATTCTGTTTTAATTAAATGGTTTTCTTTTGTAAGCTTAAAACTTACTTCCAAAATCACATACTTTCCTTTTCCTTCCTGTTTAAAAATAGAATCTCTGTACCCAAATCTGCACTGTTCCGCGTTTAAAGTTTCGACTTCAAGTGTTTCTAAATTTAAAACTTTACATTCTACAAATACATCTTTTATTTCAGTTCCGTATGCACCGATATTTTGCATCGGTGAAGTTCCTACATTCCCCGGAATCAAAGAAAGGTTTTCTAATCCGCCGTAGTTTTTACTTAAACAAAACATCACGAATTCGTGCCAGTTTTCTCCTGCTTGTGCGGTTACTAAAATCTCATTATCGTTGATGATTTCTTCTGAAATTCCTTTTAAATGAAGCTGAATGGCTAATCCTTCAAAATCTTTTGTCAACAAAATATTACTTCCACCTCCAATAAAAAGCAGTGGGAGAGTTTTAGTGTTTGAGAGTTTTAGCGTTTCTTTTAATTCATCAACAGAATTTACTTCTGCAAAATATCTGGCGTTTGCTTCTACACCGAAAGTGTTGTAAGGTTTTAAAGAAAAATTTTCGTGCATTGAAAAGAAGATATTTAGAATTAATTTAAGCTGAAATATAGATTGTAAATTTAGCGTTGCTTCGGTGAAAGGTTTTCTAATTTGATTTTGAATTCTTCAAATTGTCTGTAATGGGTATCGCTGTAAGCATTCACAAAAACATGAGACTTTTTTGTGGTCTTGATCTGAAAAGTTTCATCAATTCCGTCAATAGGTTGAATGCTGGGCGAACTTTCAATTAAGCCTAAGTCTTTGATTTTAATAGAAGAAATCAGGTTCTTCCAGATTTGAGGAGTAATTGCTCTGTGCCATTCATTATGTTTTTGATTGGCGGTCATTCCGCCCTCAAAATGAATAGAATCTCGAGTGATTTTGTAGCTGCTGTAGTTTCCTAATTGTCCGCCAACATGAGATAAGCTGATAAAAGTAATTTCTTCAGGATCTTTTGGCGAGGGTTTATTTTCAAAACTTTTTTCGCTGCAAGAAAAAAATGTCAACAGTAAAAACATGGATAAGATTACTCTTAAAGCATTTGTTTTTACTGTTGACATAATATGTAAAGTTTGTTAGTGACGTTTGTCTGAATTATAATTTTCTAACGCAGCCTGCAATATCGCAACGCTTTTTCTTAAATCCTGTTCTTTCAGAACGTATGCGATTCTTACCTGTTTTTTTCCTAATTCAGGATTGCTGTAAAATCCGCCAGCCGGTGCAACCATGATGGTTTCGTTATTCAAAGAATATTTTTCTAATAACCACTGAGCAAATATTTCTGTATCGTCAACAGGAAGTTCGGCTACACAATAAAAAGCGCCTTTAGGTTTCGGGCAAATAACACCAGGAATAGCGTTAAGTAGATCTACCAAAACGTTTCTTCTATGAGTGTATTCTTCTCTTACCGCTCTGATATAAGCTCCGTCATTTTGATGAGCGGCAGTTGCTGCGATTTGTCCTAAAAGTACAGGGCTCAATCTTGCCTGTGCAAAAAGCATCGCTGCATCATGAATTTTTTTAGAACGAGTTAATAAGCAGCCAATTCTTACCCCACACATTGAGTAACGCTTAGATTCTGAATCGATGATAATGCAGTTTTCGCTTAATTCGGGAAAAGCCAACATAGAAATTTGCTGTTTCCCATCATAAACATATTCTCTGTAAACTTCATCTGAAATAATGACGATATCATATTTTAAAGCAATATCTGCCAATTGCTGAAGTTCTTCTCTTGTATATAAATATCCGGTTGGATTTCCGGGATTACAAATAACGATTGCTCTCGTTTTTGCGGTGATTTTTTTCTCAAACTCTTCAATTGGAGGCAATGCAAATCCTGTGTCGATTGTAGAAGGTACTGCAACCACATTTACGTTAAAAGTGCTTGTGAAACCATTATAGTTTGCATAATAAGGCTCCGGAATAATCACTTCGTCACCATCGTCACATAATGTGGAAATTGCAAAATTCAAAGCTTCAGATCCGCCATTGGTTACAATGAAGTTGTCTGGCGTTAAATCTGTAAAGTCTAAAGAGTGGTAATACTCTGTCAATGCTTTTCTGTACTCAATGTTTCCCTCTGATAAAGCGTATTCCAATACTTTTAAATCAATATTTTTTAAAGCGTTAAGAGCGGTTTCCGGAGTTTCGATATCGGGTTGTCCGATATTTAAATGATAAACTTTTGTTCCTCTTTGTTTTGCCTGAAGGGCGAATGGAACCAGTTTTCTTACCGGTGAAGGTGGCATCTGTTGTGCTCTGTTTGAGATATTCGGCATTGTTTAAAATTTGTATGCACAAAAATAAGATTAAATTCTTAATAAGTAAAATGCAAATGCTGGAATGTAATATTTTAATTTAATGTTAAATAATGTTTAATGTTTTACTATTATTTGTTAATTAAACTTTTTCATTTATTTATTTTGGTGTTGTTTTGTTATTTTTTATCAATTATTTAAATTATATTATTTGTGTTAAATTGAATTAATTATTTGTGATTTATTTAATTTTAATTGTTTTATTGTGATTTATATTTATATTAGCGCATTAAAAATTAATAATATGAAAATAAATCGATTTTTTGGAATTGCTAGTTTGGCTCTGGTTTTATCTTCGTCTTGGTTAACAGCTCAATATTATCATCCGGTTACGGTTACGGGCTTTACGCAAGATGTAATTGTAAATGGGGTTGGCAGTGCATCTACAAGCACAACATCTGCTGTTGATGACGCGAGTTTTGCTTATATCTCCAGAGATTTTCAAGCAACTGCTGGTGCTCCTCTACCTTATTACGGTCTTCCTGTAACCGGACAGTTTATGACAATCGTCGGCTCAACTGCAGGACTTACTTATCAGTTAGCTCCTTATTCGGGAAATAACTCTCTGAAATTGAGTGCTGCAAATGATACAGGCACTTTGACATTGGGTACCCCTACTGCAGCTTACAATTTATACTTTCTTGCAACAGGAGGAAGTGGTGCTGCAGTTGCAAGTGCGGTTGTTACCTTTTCAGATAATACGACGCAAGCCTTTAGCGGTTTAAATGTTTTAGACTGGTATGGCGGTGCAAATGCTGCAATACAAGGGATTGGAAGAGTAAATCTTACCACTAATAATATGGAAGATGGGGGTGGAGTTAATCCTAGAATCTATCAAATTCCTTTAGCAATCTCAGCAGCTAATCAATCAAAAACTATTCAAAGTGTAAGTTTTACCAAGGTATCAGGAACGGGATTTATTAATATATTTGGTATTTCAGCAGATCGTTACACCACTTGTTTAGCTCCTACAGCTGTTACTGCTTCGGCGATAACATTTACTACTGGTACACTTAGCTGGACGGCACCTGCATCTACTCCGAGTAGTTATGATGTTTATTATACTTCATCTACCGTTGCGCCTAATGCATCTACAACACCGTCTCAATCTGGTATTACTGCGACAACAGCTCCAATGAGTGGGCTGACGCCTCAGACCAGATTTCATGTATGGATTCGTTCAAATTGTAGTGGTAACGTCGGCGAATGGGCTTACGGAACAACATTCTTAACACCTTGTTCCACTTATAATGTACCTTACTCTGAGAATTTTGATACAACTGCGGTGGGGTCTTCTACTAATACAAATGCACCATATTGTTGGTCATATCTTGAGACAAGTGGTTTTGCTGGTTCTGGCTATGTAGTAGCGACCAACCCGTTTGTTGCGCCTAATTCTTATGTTTTAGCAAATTCAAGTGCAACTACAGGAAATCAAATGCTGGTGTCTCCTCAAACCATTGCGCTATCAGATGGTACAAAAAGAGTAAGATTTTATGCTAGAGGAAGCTCTGCAAACTATTCATTGCAGGTTGGCACACTGACGAATCCTTTAGATCCTACGACATTTGTAGCATTTAATACTACCACACTTACAAATGCCCATGCATTGTATACGGTTTATATTCCAGCGGGTGGTGGTGATTATTTGGCTTTCAGACATAATTTAGGAGGTACTTCGAGATCGATTTATATTGATAATATTACAGTGGAAGCTAACCCTACATGCATTGAGCCGGCTAATCTTTCTTCATCAAACGTACAAGCTTATACTGCTGACATTGCGTGGACATCAACTCCGGGCTCTCCTGCAAACGCACCAGGTTCTGTTTATGAATATTATTATTCTACATCCAACGTTGCTCCTACTGCTTCTACTACAGCATTAGGTTCTAGCTCTGGTCTCTCTGCATCTCTAAGTGGTCTTACACCATCATCAAATTATTATCTATGGTTAAGATCATCTTGTAGTGCTACTGATAAAACCAGTTGGTTAGGTCCTATAACGTTTACAACGCTTTGTGTGCCGGTAACAACTTTCCCTTGGAGTGAAAATTTCGATTCAATGACTGCTATAGGATCTGGAATCGTTCCGAACTGTTGGAAGCAGACTTTAGGAGGTGGTTCTTCAAATTTCACTTCGGCAAACGCATCTCAACAATCGTATAATGATCCTAAATCTGCACCGAATTATATGACAATTTATTATCCATATAATAATCCTGCTTATTTATGGACACCTCTATTTACTTTAACAGCGGGAACTTCTTATGAATTCTCTTTTTATTGGGTAGGAGACAACTTTGCAGGTTGGCAAAATGAAGTGGTTGTAAACAATACGCAATTGGCAACCGGTTCTACAAGTTTGACTACATTTATTGAACCATCACAAGTTGCAACAGGAGGAGGTAACAGTACGAATTATACCAAAGTAACCGTTACCTATGTTCCTACAGCCACAGGGAATTATACTTTTGCGATAAAGGCTAATAATACAACAACGGCTCCGTTTTATATGGGATTTGATGACTTCTCTCTAACGCAGGGAGCATTGGCTACTTCAGAAGTTGGTTCAGATAAAAAAGAGATTAAAATATCTCCGAATCCATTTACGGATGTAATCAAGATTTCAGAATTTAAAGATATCAAAACGGTAAAAATCATTGATCTTGCTGGAAGAACTCTTCAGACTATTGAAAATCCTGGACAGACAATTAATTTAAGCTCATTGAGCTCAGGTTTATATTTGGTGAATATGTATTTCAAAGATGGCTCACAAAAAAGTGTGAAGGTCATCAAAAAATAAAACTATTTTTTTTGAATTATTTTTTTAGCAGCTGTACGAAAGTATGGCTGCTTTTTTATGTGCTCAAATTTTTGTTATTTTGAAGCTTAAACTTAAAAGCAATGCAAATTCCTGCTTCGTCTGTAGAAGACTATATATCCAAAATTCCTGAAGAAAGGCAGGAGGTTTTCACAAAGCTATTTGATACCATCACTGAAAATCTGCCAAAAGGTTTTACCAAAGGTGTCAGCTACGGAATGGTTGGCTGGGATGTACCTTTAGAAACTTTTCCTGCGGGTTATCATTGTACGCCGGGTTCGCCGCTGCCTTTTATGGGATTGGCTTCGCAGAAGAATTTCATAGCCCTTTATCACATGGGGATTTATGCAAAACCTGATCTTCTTGATTGGTTTGTAGCAGAATTTCCAAAACATTCTAAAAGAAAATTAGATATGGGGAAATCATGCATTCGCTTCAAGAAAATTGATGAAATTCCTTTTGAATTAATTGCTGAGCTGAGTAAAAAAATGACCGTAGATGAATGGATCAATATTTATGAAACCAACTTTAAAAAATAGATCATTCCTGAAATTAATCTCTTTTTTTGCAATTTTTCTTTTTGTTTTAAGTTGTAAAAATTCTCAAACTTCGGGTTTGAAGAATGGGGATTTACTTTTCGTCACCGCAAAAGAAAGTGGACTATCGGGAGCAATTAATAACGTCACTCAAAAACAAAAAAACGCATCCTTCGATCATATCGGAATTTTACAAAAAGATAAAACTGGAGTTTTTGTACTTCATGCTGCTCCAAAAAATGGTTCTCAGAAGCAAAATTTAGATGAGTTTTTAAAAGATCAGGCAAACGACGGACAAAAAGTGGTGGTGTACAGATTGAAGCCGGAGTTTCAGAATACAATCCCTGACGCAATCGAAAAAGCAAATTCTATGCTGGGGAAACCTTACAATTTCAATTATATTTTAGACGAAAATTCTTATTACTGCTCAGATTATATCGAGAGATCATTTAGAGAGAATCATATTTTTAAATTAGAACCCATGACTTTCGTTGATCCTAAAACGGGGAAAATAAATACATTTTGGGAAGAGTTTTATACTAAAAAAAATCTCAAAGTTCCGGAAGGTGAACCCGGGTGTAATCCCAACGGATTGGCTATGTCAGATAAAATACAACGTATAAAAGAACTGTAAATATTAGAGAAACTGAGAGGTTTCTCTTTTTTTATGTTAAAATTAAAAATTAATACCCTACTAATTTGGTAGACTAATATTTTTTTATACTTTTGTCAAAGAATTAACAGGTAAATATTTCAAAATATGTAATTCAGAAAATATTGTTTAATCAAAAATTGTTTAGTTATGATTACGCCAAATTTGCAGGCTTTACCAAAAAATGTACACCTTATCAAAAAAGATTTGATCATCGAAGTAGAACTGAATGGAAAAATGAAGTTTGACCATCTTTTGAATGCAATCTACCAACAAATGGGGATCTGCTATAAAGTACTAAGCGCAAATGTGGAGTATATGAACGGAGCAAATTTTGGTTCATTTCAGTTACATTTAAATGCAACACCGGAAGAATCTCAGCAACTTGAATTTTTCCTAAATAAAAATAAACTTCTGAATACCACTGTCGATTATACCTGCAGAAAGTATTCATAAAGCTGTAAGTCCATATAGTTTGAGGGGCGTTCAATTTATTGAGCGCTTTTTTTATTCAATTCTCCGATAAAAAAGTTTATTTTTATTTTAAAATAAATTACAAAATTATGGTTGCACTTATTATCATCGGAGTTCTTGTATTGATTGTCCTTTACGGAGTTTCTATTTATAACCGTCTCGTAAAACTAAAAAATCTCGTTCAGGAAGCATGGAGCAGTATCGATGTCATGCTTAAAAAACGTCACGATTTGATTCCGAATTTGGTTGAAACGGTAAAAGGGTATGCAACTCACGAACGTGAAACTCTTGAAAACGTTACCAGAGCAAGAAATTTGGCGGTAGGAGCAGATTCTGTAGAGGGTAAAGAAGCTGCAGAGAAAAATCTGAACCAGGCGATGGTGAATTTATTTGCTGTAGCCGAACAATATCCGGATTTGAAAGCGAATGCCAACTTCCAGCAATTGCAGACAGAATTGAGCTCTATTGAAAACGATATCGAAAAATCAAGAAGATACTACAACGGAACGGCAAGAGAAAACAATACGTTGGTAGAATCTTTCCCAAGCAACGTAGTTGCCAACATGTACAAATTTGAAAAAGCCAAGTTCTTTGAGCTTGAAAATATTGCAGACAGAGAAGTTCCGACAGTAAAATTTTAAGAAATGAAGTCGCTTTGATTGGTTTGAAACATCAATATCAATCTAGAAAGGCGATACCATACGACCCACCAAATAATAAAATCTATGTATGAAAAATTTCTTACAGTTACTTTTCCTTTTATTCTTTAGTTTAAATTTTGCTCAGGAAGAGCCTATACGAACAGATCAATTGTCTATCATCGATGGGCGGGAAAGAATTATGAATTTTCACGCTGATATTGATGTTGATAAAAATTCGAACATCACGGTTACTGAGAAGATAAAGGTTCACAGTCTGGGAGATAAAATAAAACGAGGCATCTTTCGTTCACTTCCGCTAACCAGAAATATTAATAATACGACTCAGAAAGTACAGTACAATATTGTTTCTGTAAAGAAAAATAGTGTTGATGAAGATTATCATGAAGAATATGAAGATGGCTTTCTGAAAATTTATTTCGGAAACAAAGATATTATTCTCGAGCCGGGCGACTATGATTACGAAATAAAATATACCACAGAAAAACAAATCGGTTTTTTTGAAAAGTATGATGAGTTTTATTGGAACGTCAACGGAAATTTCTGGGATTTTCCCGTTGACCAAATTTCCGCAACAGTCAATCTTCCGCAAGGTGCAGGGATTTTGCAAAATTCTTGTTACACAGGCGGCCAGGGAAGTACAGATCAAAATTGTACGGTAAAAGTACTTTCAGAACATTCGATCGAATGGAATGCTGAAAATTTGGGTTCCGAAGAAGGTCTTACGATTGCCGTGGGTTTTAAAAAAGGGGTGATGATTCCGCCGCCGCCTCCCACTTTTATTGAAAGATTCGGAATTTTGATTGCCGGAATTATTGTGTTTTTAGGGATGGTTATTTATTATATTTCAACATGGAGAAAATACGGTGTAGATCCCGAAAAGCCAATTGTTTATCCACAATTCAATTCGCCAGACGATCTTTCGCCTGCTTCTTTAGGTTACATCAACAGCGAAACTTTTAAAAATAAATATCTTACAGCAGCTTTGGTAAATTTAGCTGTTAAAGGTTATATTCAGATTATAGAAACTGAAGATCCGGGTGTTTTAGGTTTATTTAAATCAAAAAAGTTTACAGTAAAAAAACTAAAAAATGCAGATCAAAAATTACCTGTAGAAGAAATTAATTTGATGAACAATCTCTTCACAACGGTAGACACTGTGAAATTTGACGGAGAATACAATTCTAAAATTGAACAGACGGTTAAGAGTTTTCAGTCTTCGCTTACCTATCAGCATAACAAATTATTGAATGAGGGAAATAATACCAACAAATTATATCTGCCATTGATTTTAATGACAGTGGTTTATGGTCTCGGATTGCTTTTAAGTTTTAAAATGTTTCCTGAATTTGAAAAGGTAATTGTTGGCGGATTTTTGTACGTTATTCTTTTGGTCTGTTTTTTAATCACAGGATATCTTTTCAAAATTTTCCCGGTTTTATTTAAAATTTTCCTGATTATTCCGACAATCATTCTCATTATTTTGGGAGCGTTAATGTTCAATCACAACGAATTTACCATTGATAATAATTTTAATATCTGTTATATTTTTATTGTTTTAGGATTTACATCACTGATTATTTATCAGTTTCTCATCAGAAGACCTTCCGAAGAAAAACTGAAAAAGAAATCTCTGATCGATGGTTTCAAAATGTACATGGGAGCTGCAGAAAATGAGCAATTGAAATTTCACAATCCACCCACAATGACCCCAGAATCTTTTGAAAAATTGTTGCCTTTTGCAATGGTCTTGGGAGTTGATGAAATTTGGGGGAAGAAATTTGATGCACTGCTGACGAAAATGTCTACAGAATATCAAAGCAACTGGTACGTTGGCTCATCGATGAATCATTTTGCTATGGCAAGTGTTCTTAATTCCAGTTTGACACAATCGATACAGTCTTCTGCTACACAACCATCAAGTTCGGGAAGCAGCTCTGGTTCAGGATCGGGCGGCGGAGGATTTTCCGGCGGTGGCGGCGGTGGCGGTGGTGGCGGTGGCTGGTAAAAATTTAGATATGAAAAAAATTATTCAGATCATTATTTTCTTCTTTTGTTTTCTTGCTTTTGCGCAGGAAAACATCGTTGAATTGCCAGTTGACGCATTAGAATATGCCGAGGAAACTAATGTCCAGAGAGAAAGAATTGTTTCTTTTCATTCTGACATCAAGATTGCAGAAAACGCTGATGTTACCGTTACAGAAACCATCAAAGTGTATGCTCGTGGTTATGAAATCAGGCGGGGGATTTTCCGTGCATTACCAACTATTAGAAATATCAATGGAGGAAAGGAAAAGATTACTTACAAAATAATTTCTGTAGAAAAAGATGGTATAAAAGAGCCTTATCATATCGAAAGGCAAAATGGTGTTTTTAATATTTATATTGGCGATAAAGATTACCAGCTGAGTGAGGGTTTTTACACCTACAAAATTGTTTATAGAACGCAGGATCAGATTGGTCATTTCAAAGGGTATGACGAGTTTTACTGGAATGTAAACGGTACAGATTGGTCTTTTCCGGTAGAAGAAATTATTGCCACAATTCATCTGCCAAAGAACGCAGATATTCTTCAAAATTCTTGTTATACAGGTGTTCATGGAAGCACGGATAAAAACTGTACCAGCGGAAAATTATCTTCAACACAGATTGTTTTTAAGGCTAATGATTTAAAGGAACATGAAAACCTTACCGTTGCCGTAGGTTTTAAAGCCGGAGTTTTAAAAGAGCCATCTGGTTTCTTTAAATGGATTGACAGAAACTGGCAAAGTTTGCCTCTGTTTTTTATCGGAATTTATCTTTTGTTTTTCTACTATAACAATTGGAAAAAATACGGGAAAGATCCTGAAAAACCAGTTGTGATTCCGCAATTCAATGCGCCAAATGATCTTTCGCCTGCATCTTTGGGTTATATTGATAAAGGTAAATTTGATGCTAATTTGGTTACCGCAAATCTCGTCGATCTTTCTGTAAAAGGTTTTGTTGATATTGATGAGGTGAAAGATGTTAAGGAAACTTATCTGTCTAAAATATTTACATTAAAAAAAGTAGAAGCAAGCGATTACAATTTGCAAGGTGATCAAAAACTGCTTTTGAAAAAGATGTTTGGAAAAGAAAAGAAAATTTCTGTAAACGGAATATATAGTTCTAAAATTAAAAATGCGGTTGAAGATTTTGAAAAATTGATCACTAAAGAGAATAAGATTTTTGTTGAGAAAACATCTAATCATAAACTTATTTACAAAGCTTTAAAAATTATTCTTGCGAGTTTTTTTCTTGCCCTTATTATTAATTCTTTAGTGACTCAAGAATTTACAGTCCTTGGGATTGGCATTGCGATAGGAATCTTTGGAGGTATTTTTGCGGCAATTTTAATAGCTATCTGGAGTGATAAAAACAAAATTGTAGTATTGGTGGTCTTGTTTTTTGCATCAACAATTATGATGCCTATGTTTTTTTTAGCATTTGTAGGTTCTGACGATATTTCTTCATTTGAATCTAATTGTTTTAAATTTTTAATCTTCGCAATTATTTCTCTATTTGTATTCAGGTATTTTATTAATAAGCCAAGTGTTGAAAAGGTAAAAATGAAATCTGAAATTGAAGGTTTTAAAATGTACCTCAGTGCAGCTGAAGAAAACCAATTAAAGTTTCATAATCCTCCTGAAATGACTTCCGATGTGTATGAGAAATTTCTTCCTTACGCCATTGTTTTCGGGGTTGAAGGAATTTGGGGTAAAAGATTCAGAGATAAAATGCAAGAAACAATCGACGCAGCCGAACCTTACAGAGAAATTCAAAATCATTTCAGTTATGGTTTTGCCAATTCATTTACCACAACATTGAAAGGAACAACCGTTGCTCCTGTAAGCAGCTTTTCATCATCATCTTCCTCCTCATCACGATCTTCAAGCAGTTCATCCTATTCAGGAGGTTCCAGCTCTAGCGGTTCGTCTGGTGGAGGATCATCTGGTGGCGGCGGAGGTGGCGGCGGAGGTGGCGGCTGGTAATTTGTTTTACAGAAATTATCAAAAACATCAACGGCTTAAATTTATTTAACAAAATAAAAGCGTTCAGAAAATTAATTCCGAACGCTTTTTTATCTATAATTAAATTAAGCTTCCTTAGTCTCAACCTTAATTTTATATCCTCTCAATATCTGCTCCAATCGCTTTCAATCTTCCATCAATATTTTCATATCCACGGTCAATTTGCTCGATATTGTGAATGATTGATTTTCCTTCAGCAGAAAGGGCAGCAATCAAAAGTGCATTTCCGGCTCTGATATCGGGAGAAACCATCGTTGTTCCACGAAGTGGTGATTCTTGATTCAAACCGATTACTGTTGCTCTGTGTGGATCGCACAAGATAATTTGTGCTCCCATGTCAATCAGTTTATCAACGAAAAATAGTCTCGATTCAAACATTTTCTGATGTACCAAAATACTTCCTTTTGCCTGTGTAGCCACTACCAAAATGATGGAAAGTAGATCCGGAGTAAATCCTGGCCAAGGTGCATCTGAAATCGTAAGGATAGATCCGTCGATAAATTTCTGAATTTTATAATGCTCCTGAGATGGGATGTAAATGTCATCACCACTCTGCTCAAGCTCGATTCCCAGTTTTCTGAATGTATTCGGGATTACGCCAAGCTGGTTCCAGTTAACGTTTTTGATGGTGATTTCAGATTTTGTCATGGCTGCAAGACCAATCCATGAACCGATTTCTACCATGTCCGGAAGCATTGTGTGTTCTGTTCCGTTCAAACTTATAACGCCTTCAATCGTTAATAAATTTGAACCGATTCCTGAAATATTGGCACCCATTCTGTTCAGCATTTTGCAAAGCTGTTGCAGGTAAGGTTCGCATGCCGCGTTGTAGATTCTTGTTTTTCCTTTTGCTAAAGCTGCTGCCATCACAATATTAGCAGTTCCCGTTACGGAAGCTTCTTCAAGAAGGATGAATTTTCCGTTAAGTTCTTTAGCTTTTAATGAATAGAAATATTCGTTCTCATCATAATGAAATTCGGCACCCAATTCTACCAATCCCTGGAAATGAGTATCCAATCTTCTTCTACCGATTTTGTCACCACCCGGAGTCGGCATGTAGGCTTCACCGTAACGAGCTAACATTGGACCCATCAGCATAATTGAACCTCTTAGTTTTGCGCCGTCTTTTTTGAATTCGTCAGATTTGATGTAATCAAAATTGACGCTGTCCGCCTTGAAAGTAAAATCGCCATGACCATTTTTGGTCACTTTTACTCCGAAATCTCCTAAAATCTCAATCAATCTGTTGACATCATGGATATCCGGAATGTTTTTAATTCTTACTTCCTCATCTGTTAACAAAACCGCACATAAGATTTGGAGAGCTTCATTTTTTGCCCCTTGTGGAGTAATTTCACCTTGCAGTCTTTTTCCTCCTCTTATTTGAAATGTCCCACTCATTATCTTCTATTCTTATTATTGTT
Source organism: Chryseobacterium aahli (assembly GCF_022699665.1). Taxonomy (GTDB): domain Bacteria; phylum Bacteroidota; class Bacteroidia; order Flavobacteriales; family Weeksellaceae; genus Chryseobacterium; species Chryseobacterium aahli. Next base: position 84,543 of record NZ_JALDNB010000015.1, read on the forward strand.
GTTATTTGTGAATCTTCTTTTGTTAATATTGTTGTTAGTATTGCTTTGATTCCGGTTATTGTTATTCTTGTTCAGATTGTTACGGTTTGCGGTTGCGTAATAGATCTTACTTTTTTCAAGAGATTCAATATTGGTTAAATCAAGTCGGTTAGATGATAATTCTTTCAGATGACGGAAAATCACATCATCAGTCACATGTTCTTTATTATAAACATTGTAAGACTTCTTCATATTGTTAGCAATCACTTCGATCAGAGCTTCTTTTTCGTCTCCTGGTTCAAGTTCGATTGCTTTTTCTATTAATTGAAGAATACTTTTTCCGTAAAATTTAAAATCACCCTGAAGTTTTGGATATTCCATTCTTTTAGGCTTCTCCTCAAGTTCTTCTTTGGTTGGGAAAGGGTAAACAGGATCGATGTCAAGATCATGTTTAGCCAAAATATACAGATGATCCCAAAGTTTATGTTTGTAATTGTCTTCGTCTCGTAGTTGTGGGTTTCTTTGACCCATAAAATCAATGATTGCCATTGCCATTTCGTTTCTTTCTTCCTTTGTAGAAAGCTCTTTGCAACGCTCAACCAACTGTTGTATGATTCTGCCGTATTCCGGCATATTAAGCTGAGTTCTTTGGGTGTTATATTCCATAATATGCAAATATATGGATTAATAAAAAAATCAGTCAGAAAAACTTAAATGTTTGTTATAATTTAATAAAAAATTAAAGTTTTCCGCTATTTTATCAGATGCCAAAATTTAAACCAATCAAATTTCGATAAATTTCTTTCTTTGATGAGGAGTTGGTAAATAACATTTCTGATTCGCAATTTTCATCCTGTTCTCCGAAATTTTATCATAAATCTTGTCTCTTAAGAATGAAGGGAAGATTTTTCCCATCACAGACAGTTTGTAAATTCCGCCTAATAAATCTGCGATTTTTAAAACTGCGTGAGATTTAATTAAATAATAAGAATTAGGCTTCCACAAATACATGGTGTTGAATTGTTTGGTCTCAAGACCTCTTTCTGAAAGAAATTTTTGTCCGAATTCAGACTGCAGTGAAGCAAACATAAATTGGTCATTTTTGTCTCTTTCTAAAATCCATTGTACCCAAAAATTACAGACGCCGCACTCGCCGTCAAAAAACACAATATGTTTATCCTTCCATTTTTCCTCCATGATTTTTTGTTTTATTGCATTTTTATCTGCGTGTCTTCTATTTGTTTTTTTAAATAGATAACGAGTTCTTTTCTTTGTTGATCAGTCAGCTTAGCATCCTGATGACCGACGTAATAAGATTCTAATGGCATTTCTTTCTTTTCAATCATCTCAATGCATTCTTCCATTTTATGAATCTGTCTTTTCGGTTCGTAAGTTGCAAAAATAGAGAAGTTTAAATGTTTTCTGCCTTCATTAATATGGTTTTTTAAGAACCAAGAGGAAGGCGCAATGCTAGAATACCAAGGATATTTTGTTTCGTTTGAATGACAATCATAGCAAGAACTTCTGATAATCTTAGCGACATTTTCAGGAGTGTTTTTAATTTTCAAAAAATCCATTCCTTCATTAACGGGCGGATTTGTTTTGTCAATCGGAAAAAACTGAATGATAACAAAAGCAACCAAAAAAATAATAAGTATTTTCTTCATAAAGCGAAATTTTAAAAGACGGTTAATTAAATCACATCTCGTGCCTAAAGTTTAAATTTAGAAAAAAATATCGACTATTTATTTGTGGACTAGCTGTTTAGAATAAATCAATGATTAAGGTTAAATTTTAAAACCCTATCTTTGCAAAAAAATTGGGCTCCAATAGTTGGAGTAACCCATTGATAATCTGATCCTGAGTACATCTCAAGGGTTATTAAACATTTTTTATGTCAAATATTGTTGCAATCGTTGGACGTCCCAACGTAGGAAAATCCACACTTTTTAATCGTTTGCTTGAAAGAAGAGAAGCTATCGTAGATTCTACTTCCGGAGTTACCAGAGACCGTCATTACGGAAAATCTGACTGGAGTGGTGTAGACTTTACTGTAATCGATACAGGTGGTTATGAAGTAAACAGCGAAGACGTTTTCCAGGAAGAAATTTCAAAACAGGTTCAGCTGGCAATTGATGAAGCGACGTCAATTATTTTTATGATGAACGTAGAAGAAGGTCTTACAGATACCGACTATGAGATTCATGAGATGTTGAGAAGATCAAAAAAGCCGGTTTACCACGTAATTAATAAAGTTGACTCTTCAAAAGAAGAATTGGCAGCTACAGAATTTTACCAGTTAGGAATTGAAAAATATTACACGTTGTCTTCAGCTACAGGTTCCGGAACAGGAGAGATTCTTGATGCTGTAATTAATGATTTTCCGACAACTGATTACAAAGATCCATTCGAAGGTCTTCCAAAAATCACCATTGCAGGTCGTCCAAACGTAGGGAAATCTACTTTAACGAATGCTTTGCTTGATGCTGAAAGAAACATTGTAACTGATGTTGCTGGAACTACAAGAGACAGTATTCAGACCCTTTATAATAAATTCGGACACGAGTTTGTATTGGTAGATACTGCCGGAATGCGTCGTAAGTCTAAAGTAAATGAGGACTTAGAATTTTATTCTGTAATGAGATCTATTCGTTCAATCGAATTTTCTGATGTTGTGATCATCATGGTTGATGCAACTTTAGGTTGGGAATCTCAGGATATGAATATTTTCGGTTTGGCTCAGAAAAACAGAAAAGGAATCGTAATCGTTGTTAATAAATGGGATTTGATTGAAGACAAAACAACAAATACCGTTAGAGATTTTGAACAATCTATCAAAGATAAAATCGGTCAGTTTAGCGATATTCCAATTCTTTTTGTTTCAGCTTTAACGAAACAGAGAATCCTTAAAGCTGTTGAAATGGCAATGGTTGTGTATGAAGACCGTAAGAAGAAAATCAAAACTTCAAAATTGAATGAAGTAATGCTTCCTATTTTCGAACGTACTCCGCCGCCAGCAAACAAAGGAAAATATATTAAAATCAAATATTGTGTACAGTTGCCGACACCGTCGCCACAATTTGTTTTCTTCTGTAATTTACCGCAGTATGTGAAAGAAGCGTACAAACGATTTACAGAAAATCAGCTTAGAAAAGAATTTGGGTTTACCGGAGTTCCGATTGAAGTTTATTTCAGACAAAAATAATCGTATTCATTTCGATTTAAAATCATAAAAATAATCCCTTTCAGTAATTTTCTGAGAGGGATTTTATTTTAAATTTCATAGTTTTGTTTTCAGAATAATCAAATTATGACGGTAGAACTTTCTAAAACATTTTCTTTAGTTAATTCATGGATTAACGAGCTTCGAAACGTAGAAATTCAGCATGACCGAATGAGATTCCGTAGAAATATGGAGCGTATCGGAGAAATTGCCGCTTTTGAAATCTCTAAAGATTTAGAAACAAAAGAAATTGAAATTCAGACCCCTTTAGATAAAATAAAAGTTCATGAAATTGCCGTTCAGCCAGTGATTACAACCATTTTAAGGGCTGGAGTTCCTTTGTTTGAAGGGATTTTAAATTATTTCGACAGAGCTGACTGTGGTTTTGTAGCAGCTTACAGAAAGCATGACGCAAATGATTATTTCTCCATAAAGCAAGATTATTTAACCTGCCCGAATATCGACGGAAGACCATTAATTGTAGCAGATCCTATGTTGGCAACTGGCGCATCTTTAATTGAAGCCATCAAAGATTTACTAACCAACGGAACGCCTTCTCAACTACACATCGTTGCAGCCATTGCATCAAAACAAGGTGTCGAAACTATTGAAAAAGCTTATCCACAAGCGAAAATATGGGTTGGTGCTATTGATGAAAATTTAACGACGAAGGGGTATATTACTCCAGGCCTGGGCGACGCGGGAGATTTGAGCTATGGTGAAAAACTGCAGAGATAATTAAGGCAGACTCCACAAATCTTGCATCAGATTGAGAAGTAGATCTGCTCGTACTTTTTCTAGCGGATGTTTTGTGTCGGGAAGTACGGCCAATTTTCCTTTTGTAAGTTTTCTGCAAACTGCAGTGCTTTCCTCAATCGTAACCATATTGTCCTGATCTCCGACCATAATCTGAACCGGAATTTCGATATTCTTTAAAACTTCATCATGTAGCGGTGGATTTTTACCCAAAGAAATCATCATTTCGGCAATCGCAGGAAGTAATTTTTTCCATTTTGAACCATGCTGAGATTCTAATAGTTCGGCATATTTGGGAATTTTTTCTATAATAATATCAGGATTCAGCATTTTACTTTCTTTCAATGCCTGTTCTTCTGTCCAGTCAAACTTGGTTCCTAATGTCATGACTGAATTTACTTTTTCAGGATTTTCTAAAGCATAGCAAAGTGCTACGTAGCCACCCATGCTGTGCCCGAAAATACAAACATCTTCCAGATTTTTCTCTTCAATAAATTCACTTAATTCTTTAATGTATTTTTCAATCGTAATTCCGTTCGTCGGAAGTTCTGTGTTTCCGTGTCCCGAAAACAATGGGGTATAAACATTGAAAGATTCTGAAAGCGCATTTAAATAAGGATTGAATAGATCACTGTGACCCAATGCACCATGTAATAAATAAGGTTCCTCATATAATTAGTTTGTGGAAAATTAGCAAAAATATTTTAATCTAAGCTATTCATCCATCGCCATTACCAGAGTACTCACTTTGTTATTTCCTTCTTTCAGAATTTCCCACGCAATCGTAGCTAAAGTATTTCCGGTCGTGAAAACATCGTCAATCAGTAAAACATGTTGGTTAGAAATTTTTTTCGTTAATGAGAAGGTATTTTGAGTTTCCAAACGGTGTTTTTTATCTTTCAACGCTTGAGCTTTTGAGTAATGATTTCTCTTCAGTAAATGATGCTCAAATGGAATTCCATAAAAATCAGAAAGTGTTTTGGTGAACAAATGTAATTGATTGTAGCCTCTTTCCTTTTCTTTCTTCGGATGGAGTGGAACACTTATCAACAAATCCGGCTTTTCGCTTTTAAAATCTAATCTTTCTGTCACCCAATCTGCAACAGTTTTTCCGGTTTTTTCTCGACTTCTGTACTTTAATTGGTGAATGATTTTCCGGCTTAAGTTTTCCTGTTCAAACTGCATCAAAGCGTATGCATTCTCAGTCGGAAATAACAATTTGCATTTTTCTTTTAAGCTGTTTTCAGATAAATAATCAAAATGAGTAAAGTGAATCTGCTCAAAACAGATATTGCAAACAAGTAAGTTACCATCGATGATTCGGTTGCAATGAATGCAGCGGTTTGGGAAAAATAAATCTAAAATCATTTGTGTGTTTTCTGAAACTAAAATAATTAATTTCTAAAGAAGTTCGATGCTTATAGATTTGTTTTTTTTTAAAAAATTAAGTATTATCACAAAATACTCTTTCTGATTTTCTCAACCGAATTTTTCATGCTTAAATTAAAATACTCCTTCTCAAGACGGATTGGCGGAGCTTGTCTCACCTCACAGTCTGCAATACTGCACGATTCGCAGGTTACACCAACATTGATGGTTTTCAAAGTGGAAGATTTTATAAAATTGATTTTTTTGATCGTTTGCGTATTCAGTAAAATTCCCAAACAATAACTTCGGTTGCTTCCATCTGAAAAAGGGTTTTTTTGTGAAGTTGAAATGACCAGATAACTTATTCCTTGATCTTTATAGTGCGAAATTTGCGCATCGGTTAAAGTTTCATTTTCCTTTAAATGATCGAGATTTTTCACGGCAATCCATCTTCGGCAATAATGTTCATTGGTAGCATTTGCGTGCGGAGCTTGTTGGTGGTTGAGGTGTAACTCTTTTAAAATCTGGATTTTATCTGAATTTTTCTTTTTAACTAAACATAAATAAAACAAATCTCTGATTCCCAATTCGGATGAGAGAATATTGGTCAGTCGATAATAGAAAGTTTCGGGAGAATTGGTGAAATTTTCGATGAGGTTTTCAAAACTTGTTGGTTCCCAATTGTTTTGTGAAAAAAAATTAGAAGTGTTTTCAATGATTTGTCCTTTTGAAATCAATAATGCTCCTGCAAAATAAGAAGCGTAGAAGTTATTCAGTATTTCTTCAAAACTTCCGAAATCAATCCATGAATAAGTATTGGGGCGGTTTTTGAGCTCCAAAACATTAAACCCAATCTCCTTCGCCAGAATGAAAGTTTTCTGATCTTTCTCAAGTTTATTATTAAGTAATAATAATTTTTTCTCTGGAATAAATAACGAACGGAGATGATCTAAAGTTCCATATGTTTCAAAATTTTCTGTTTGAATTGCATAATTAAACTTTTCAATTAAAATCGTTTCCAAAATTTCAGACTTTAAATTTTTGCTGATCTCTAATTGATTTTCATTAGCAAACTGAATCACTTTTTCTTCAATGTCAGGAAAATAATTGTCATATAATTCCTGAAAAGACCGTAGAACAGCAAAGTAAAATCTTTCTTTTCCTAAATTATAATTCTGCGAAATTTCTATCAATGCATTAATAAAAGCGGTTACTTTTTTGGGCGCATCGCTGATAATGCTGATTAGATTATTTTTATTAATTCCGAAAAGATCTAAGGGGACTTCTTTAAAAAAATCGGATTGTAAAATTTCATTGAAAGGAGCTAAACTTTTATCCAATTTTGTTGAAACCAAATCGTCAAAAGTACAGTTGAGAGCTTCAGAAAGCTGAATGATTTTGTCGTGTTTGGGATATTTTTTTCCGTTTTCGATTTCGTTAAGATAAGATTTAGACAAACCTGTTTTCACCGCAAGATCTTGTAAAGACCAATTTTTCTTTTGTCGTTGCTGTTTCAGTTTTAGCCCAAAAACCGTTTTGATAAAGTCACTATCCGAATTCATAGATCAAATATAAAGAAATGAAAGCGATTATTCGCATAATAATTTTTTAAAATATTTAGCGAACGTTCGCTAAATATTAGGTATTTTTATTTATGTTTGTAATGTCAAATCATAAAATCAATAGGTTATGGAAACTAAGACTCAATTAAAAATAAATGCGGAAAATCAATTTGAAGAATTGTTCACCTCGGAATTGGTGGATTTCTTGGTAGAGCTTCATCAAGAATTTAATCCAAAACGATTACGGCTTTTAGAGGAAAGAAAACAAACTCAGCAGGAATTTGACAAAGGAATTCTCCCAAAATTTTTATCTGAAACTGAAGAAATGAGAAACGCAGATTGGGTATGTTCTCCGCTTCCGGCAGATTTACTGGATCGTAGAGTTGAAATTACTGGTCCGGTTGATAGAAAAATGATTATTAATGCTTTGAACTCAGGTGCTTCAACTTTTATGGCAGATTTTGAAGACAGCAATTCTCCCACTTGGAATAATTGTATGGAAGGGCAAATCAATCTTTCTGACGCAATCAATCGAAAAATTGACTTCACAAATGAGCAAGGAAAATCATATGAGTTAAATGAAAAAACAGCCGTTCTTCTTGTTCGTCCAAGAGGTTTACATTTAAACGAAAAGCATATTGAAATCAACGGCGAACAAGCTTCTGCATCATTAATCGATTTTGGAATTTATTTTTTCAGAAATGCAAAGCAATTATTGGAAAATGGAAGTGCACCATATTTTTATCTTCCAAAATTAGAGCATTACAAAGAAGCACGTTGGTGGAATGAAGTTTTTGTTTTTGCCCAAAATTATTTGGAAATTCCAAAAAGCACGATCAAAGCAACGGTTTTGGTGGAGACAATCACCGCTTCTTTTCAGATTGATGAAATATTATTTGAATTAAAAGAACATAGTTCAGGTTTAAATTGTGGACGTTGGGATTATATTTTTTCTTTCATTAAAAAATTCAGAAATCTTCCCCATTTTCTCGTTCCGGACAGAGATCAGGTGACGATGACTTCCCATTTTATGAGTGCTTATTCTAAAAGAGTGATTGAAATTTGCCACAAAAGAAATGTTCACGCGATTGGCGGAATGGCGGCGCAAATTCCAATTAAAAATGATTATGAAGCGAATAGTCAGGCTTTCGGAAAAGTGAGAAATGACAAAGAACGGGAAGTGAAAAATGGTCACGACGGAACTTGGGTAGCTCATCCTGCATTAGTTTCTGTAGCAAAGGATATTTTCGATCAATACATGCCTTCGAAAAATCAGATTGATAAAAAATTTGATTATCAAATTACGGAAAATGACTTGTTGGAAATTCCAAAGGGTGAAATTACAGAAAATGGAGTTCGGAAAAACATCAATGTCGGAATTTTATATATCGAAAGTTGGTTAATGGGAACCGGAGCTGCAGCAATTTATAATTTGATGGAAGATGCTGCAACTGCAGAAATTTCAAGAACTCAAATCTGGCAATGGCTGAAAAATGATGCTGTTTTAAATGATGATCGAGTGTTGACAAGAGAGATGATTCTTCAGTGGGAATTTGAAGAATTGGAGCGTATTGAAAAATATGTTGGTCAAGAGCGTTTTAGAAACGGGAAATTCAATTTAGCTAAAGAACTTTTTAATGAATTGATTTTCTGTGAAGAATTCGAAGAATTTCTAACATTGAAAGCTTATCCATTTATTTAATTTAAAAATATAGGTTTCGTCACTTCGAGTAGATTTTGAAAAAATCGTATCGAGAAGTTATTAAAGTTCTACAAGTTTTCGATACAAAATTCTTTCAGAATTTCACTCAAACTGACGAATATCAAAACTCAATCTAATAATTTAAAATCCAAATATTATGAAAACAAGACAAGAACAAATCCAGAATTTAGAGCAGGGCTGGTTGACCAATCCTCGCTGGAACGGAGTGAAAAGACCCTACACAGCAGAAGATGTGTTAAAGCTGCGAGGTTCTTATAAATTAGATTATACAATCGCAACAGAAATGTCAAAGAGGTTTTGGGAACAATTAAATAATCAGGATTTTGTTGCCGGATTGGGAGCTTTGACGGGAAATCAGGCTGTACAAGAAGTTGATGCAGGGCTGGAAGCAATCTATCTTTCAGGTTGGCAGGTTGCTGCAGACGCAAATTTATCTGGTGAAATGTATCCAGACCAATCGTTATATCCTGCGAACTCAGTGCCTTCTGTGGTAAAAAAAATAAATAATGCTTTGTTAAGAGCAGATCAAATTCAGTCAGTAAATGGTGGCGGAGAAAAAAAATATTTAGTTCCGATTATTGCTGATGCTGAAGCTGGTTTTGGTGGAAATCTTAATGCTTATGAACTGATGAAACAAATGATCGAGGCTGGAGCCGCAGCAGTACATTTTGAAGATCAGTTGTCTTCTGCTAAAAAATGTGGTCATTTAGGCGGGAAAGTTTTGGTTCCGACTCAGGAAGCGATCAATAAGTTGATTGCAGCACGTTTGGCTTCTGATGTTGCAGGTGTTCCGAGTGTGATTGTTGCAAGAACAGATGCGGATGCAGCAGATCTTCTGACTTCTGATATTGACGAGAGAGACAGGAAATTTGTAACAGGAGAAAGAACTTCAGAAGGATTTTATGTAGTGAAAAATGGAGTAGAACAGGGAATTGACAGAGGTTTATCTTATGCTCCGTATGCGGATTTAATTTGGATGGAAACTTCTAATCCTGATTTAGATTACGCAAGAAAATTTGCAGAAGGAATTCATGCTAAATTTCCGGGTAAAATGTTGGCTTACAATTGTTCACCATCTTTCAATTGGGCAGCAAAGCTTTCGGTTGATGAAATGCTGAATTTCAGAGAAGAATTGGCGAAAATGGGATACAAATTCCAGTTTATTACTTTAGCAGGTTTCCATGCGTTGAATACGGCGATGTTTGAATTGGCTTTGGCGTATAAAGAAAGAGGAATGGCTGGATATTCTGAATTGCAGGAACGTGAATTTGCTTTACAGAATAAGGGTTTCAGAGCGGTGAAACATCAGTCTTTTGTAGGAACGGGTTATTTTGATGAGATTCAGAATGTTGTGACCAGCGGTTCTTCTGCAACGGTTGCGATGAAAGATTCTACCGAAACGGCGCAGTTCCATTAATTTTTTTTGTTAAATATATTGTTAGACCTTCTCAGCTTTTGGGAAGGTTTTTTTTATGAAAGAATTCTGGTCACTACTTCAAAGTAAAAGAGCAGAAAATCGTTATCTTTGCATCATGATACGTATTACAAAAATTTTTACATTCGAGACTGCTCATGTGTTGTACAATTATGATGGGAAATGTAAAAATATGCACGGACATTCTTACAAACTTTTCGTTACTGTAAAGGGAAAACCAATCAATGATCTGGAAAATCCTAAAAACGGAATGGTGGTAGATTTCGGAGATATTAAAGCTATTGTAAAAGCTGAAATTGTTGATGTTTGGGATCATTCGGTTTTGATTAACGGGGTTTCTCCGCACAGAGAAATGGGTGAGGAATTAGAAAATAAAGGTCAGAAAGTGATTTACTGCAACTTCCAGCCTACTTGTGAAAATATGTTGTATGCGATTGCTGCAAAAATCAAATCAAAACTTCCCTCAGATGTTTCTTTAGCTTACTTGAAGCTTCACGAGACAGAAAATTCTTACGGAGAATGGTTTGCGGAAGATAATCAATAATTTTTTCTGAATTTAATATAGAAAAGTGCTAAAGACAACCATCAATTTAGAGCCGGGAAAGAAGGTGTATTTTGCATCAGATCAGCATTTTGGTGCTCCAGATCCGAAACAGAGCAAAATTCGGGAAGAAAAATTTATCCGTTGGATGAATGAGATCAAAGAAGATGCTCAGGTTTTGTTTTTAATGGGTGATTTGTTTGATTTTTGGCACGAATGGAAACATGTAATCCCGAAAGGATATGTGCGTGTTCTCGGAAAAATTGCGGAACTGAAAGACAGGGGAATTCACGTTTATTTTTTTGTGGGAAATCATGATCTCTGGATGAAAGATTATCTGGAAGAAGAGATAGGATGCACTGTTTTTTATAAAAAGCAATATTTTGAAATCGCAGGAAAACAGTTTCTGTTAGCTCACGGAGATGGTTTGGGACCAGGTGATAAAGGGTACAAAAGAATGAAAAAAGTCTTTACAAATCCCGTAGCACAGTGGTTTTTCAAATGGTTACATCCCGATATTGCGATGAAGATTGCATTGTACATGTCTCAAAAAAACAAAATGATTTCCGGAGATGAAGACAAAGCTTTTTTGGGAGAAGATAAAGAGTTTTTGATTATTTACTCGAAAGAGAAATTGAAAACTGAAAAGATTGATTACTTTATTTATGGTCACCGTCATTTGCCGATGGTTTTAGATTTAAATCAAAATTCAAAATACATCAATCTTGGAGACTGGATTTCTTATTTCACCTACGGAGTTTTTCAACATGATTTTGAATTGAAAACTTTTGAGCAGAAATAAAAAAAATTACCTCCGAAGAGGTAATTCCTGAATAACAGTTTCTACGGCTGTTATATCTAATCCATATTCCGCAGATTGAATTGCAATAACCTGACCAAATTTTATTTTTTAATATTAATTATACTTAAAATTAAAGTCAAATTCCCTAAATGATTCAAAACGAATCAATAAGGCTTAAAAATCATTTAAAATTAAATTGAAAAGTATATTTGACATAAAGACCGAACAAGAATTTCTGGATGTGGCACTGACTACTTTTCGGTATCAATACAGAAATATTGAGGTCTACAGAAAATTTGTTGATTTTTTAAATATTAATATTGATGAGGTGAGAACGATAGATAAAATTCCATTTTTGCCCATTGAAATGTTTAAAAATCATCAGATCTTAGACGAAAATATTTCCACTGATTTGTATTTTCAAAGTTCTGGAACGACGCAGATGAATTTGTCTAAACATTTCATCGCAGACGAAAATATTTATCAGGAAAGCATCTACAAAAGTTTTGAGCAGTTTATTGGAAAGCCTGAAGATTTTATATTTTTAGGATTGCTACCAAGTTATTTAGAAAAACAAAATTCATCACTGATTTACATGGTCGATTATTTGATGAAAAAATCAGACAAGCCTGAAAACGGATATTTTCTCTATAATCACGAAGATTTATTCAAACTTTTAAATGAATTAAAAGACAAAAAAGTCATTCTTTTCGGAGTCTCTTTTGCGCTTCTTGATTTTATCGATTATTGTCATTCTGAACGAAGTGAAGAATCTCTAAATTCTTTAAAGAATTTAGTGGTAATAGAAACCGGCGGAATGAAAGGGCGTAAAGAAGAAATGACCAAAGATGAATTGTTGAAAATTCTTCAGAATGGCTTTAAAACCGAGAGAATTTATTCAGAATATTCAATGACCGAACTGCTTTCACAAGCGTATTCTTTAGGTGAAAACATCTACGAATGTCCAAACTGGATGCGTGTTTTGGTCAGAAATGTAGAAGATCCTTTCAGTTATGAAACTGCGGGGAAAACTGGGGCAATCAATATCATCGACTTGGCAAATATTCATTCCTGCTCTTTCATTGCCACGCAGGATTTGGGTAAATTGTTAACCGAGGATGAAAAGAAATTTCAGGTTTTGGGAAGAATTGATCATTCGGATATTCGTGGTTGCAGCTTATTGGTGAGTTAGCTGAAATAGTTGCGGTCTTAGCTGAGTGGAACGCCTTAGCGAACGAAAAATATGCTCAATAATAAGAGGAAATCTTTGCGGACTTTGCGTTTAAATAAAAAAACTTAAAACGTGCTTAAAATAGAAGAGTTAGTTCACGCTTACATTCATGTGAATTGCGATTTTGAAAAGGAAATTGTACTGAGCAATCATTTCCATTCAGATTGGGAAGCGGATATGCTGATTATCGATTCTGAAGGTTTCAGTCACGAAATTGAAATTAAACTTTCAAAAAGTGATTTTAAAAATGATTTCAAAAAGTCTTACATCAATACTAAAACTGGCGAAAAATTTTTAAAACATGACAAAATCTGTTGTGGAGATTACGTTTGCAATTCGTTCAGCTTTTTACTTCCAATGGGAATGATTGAACATTCTCAAATTCCCGAACACTGCGGAATTATTGAATTCTACCACAACGCAGATAATTGGAATACGGAATTCTATCTCATCCGAACACCCAAAAAAGTACACGAAGATTCTTACTGGAAGCTAAACGATAAAGATCTTTTCATCCGAAAAATGGCTTTAAATTTACTTCAACGAAAATTAGAAATCAAAGGAAAATATGAAGAATTGATCTTTAAAAATCCTGTTGAAATAAAGAAATTAAAATAGAAAAATCCTGCCGAAAGACAGGATTTCATTTTGATATATAATTTAAATTATTTCGCTTGTTCAGGTCTTTCCATCAATAAATTGTAAGTAAAAGCTGCTGCAATGCCTCCTAAAACCGGAGCAACAACAAATAACCAAAGTTGCGAAAGTGCTGCACCACCTGCGAAAATTGCCGGACCAATACTTCTTGCTGGGTTTACGGAAACTCCGGTTATTTTGATTCCAACAATGTGAATCAAAACCAAAGAAAATCCAATCGCCAAACCTGCAAAACCACCGTTGATGTTTTTTGTGGAAGTTGATCCTAAAATTACCATCAGGAAAATAAATGTAAATACAAATTCAGCTACAAAAGCTGCCGTTGTATTGTAAGCATCAAGATATCCCGTTCCCCAGCCGTTCGAGCCTAGAGCCCATTCTTTCATTTCTGCACCCGGATGGTTGGTGAAAATCACGTAAAGAATTCCTGCACCAATAATTGCACCGATGATCTGGGCAATAATGTACCGTATCGCTTCGTCCATTTTCATTCTTCCCGCCGCAACCATCGCAATAGAAATTGCAGGGTTGATGTGGCAGCCCGAAATGTGACCGATTGCGTAGGCCATAGCAACAACACTAAGACCAAATGCGAAAGAAATTCCCAGAAGTCCTACACCTGTAGTGCCGTCTGCGCCTGCAATCACTGCGCTTCCGCAGCCCATGAGAACAAGTACCATTGTGCCAAGCATCTCGGCAACGAATTTTGAAGTTTTTGAAATCATCTTTTTATGTATTTTAAATTGTAGAGCGAATGTACAAAAATTAATTATTCAAAATTAATGGAAATAAAATAAATATTATGTTATAAATTTTTAATATTGTTTATGTTTAATATATCTAATTAACTTTAATTATGATGGTTTTTATATTCATAAAATATTATGTCTTTTCATTAAATTAATATCTTTGGCAACAACAAAATCTGTAATTTTTGCGTTTAAATCTTCAAAATAGTCTGTATGAGGAAATTTCTGTACATCATTCCATTGGCATTTCATCAGCTTGTTTATAGTCAGGCATCAAAAAAAACGGTTCCGTGCTATGATTTTACTGAGGTTTTAAAAGTGGAACCGACTCCTTTGTACAAACCACATTTAGATGCTTCACGAAGCTTTAATGTCAATATTCTTAAAAATACCTCGCAAGTTCAGAAGTATATCAATAAGGGAAAATTTCACACGGTTAAAAAATCAGGAAAAGGGTATAAGGTTCAAAAGTTAGATTACAGCAGAGCATATTTAGTTTCAAAAGCAAAAACTACTTTAGAAAAAATAGGTTCAAGATTCAGTAAAGAAACCAAAGGGCATACGTTTACCGTTTCATCGATTACCAGAACATTGGAAGATCAGTGCAGATTAAGAAAAGTTAATGCAAACGCATCGTTGGGAATAAGTTCGCATAATTATGGTAATTCTTTCGATATTTCTTATGTGAGATTTAATAATAAGCTTAAAACAAACCCCAAATTGGAAGTTGCACTAGAAAAAGTTTTAAAATATTATGCCAATGCTGGACGGATTTATTACATCAAAGAACGCCAGCAAAGCTGTTTTCATATCACGGTAAGGAATTATTAAATTTAAAGTCCTTTATTTTGCGTATTTTTGCACCCGAAAAATATTCAGTACACATTATTCATCATTAATTACTCATAAAGATGCTTTCGGTTCAAGGTTTAGGCTTACATCATTCGGGAAACTACTTGTTTCAAAACGTGAATTTCACCATTAAAAAGGATGATAAAATTGGTTTGGTTGGTAAAAATGGAGCAGGAAAATCTACGCTTCTAAAAATGCTTTCCGGCGAAATTACTTTCTATGAAGGGAATATCGTTCCTGAAG
Source organism: Chryseobacterium aahli (assembly GCF_022699665.1). Taxonomy (GTDB): domain Bacteria; phylum Bacteroidota; class Bacteroidia; order Flavobacteriales; family Weeksellaceae; genus Chryseobacterium; species Chryseobacterium aahli. Next base: position 99,664 of record NZ_JALDNB010000015.1, read on the forward strand.
GAAATATTACCATAGGATTCCTGAAACAGGATCTTGATTTTGTAAAAGGCAGAACCGTTTGGAACGAAACCATGCAGGCTTTTGAGCAAATTAATGCTTGGAAAGAAGAACTTGAGGAAATCAATCATCAACTAACCGTAAGAACCGATTACGAAAGTGATGCTTATACCGATTTGATCAATAGAATGACCGATCTGAATGATCTTTTGATGCACCACGATGCCTATAATCTGGAAGGTGATATTGAAAAAGTTCTATTCGGTTTAGGATTTAAAGCGGATGATTTTCAAAAAATCACTGACGAATTTTCCGGAGGTTGGAGAATGAGAATCGAATTGGCGAAATTGCTTCTTCAGAAAAATGATTTGATGCTTCTCGATGAGCCTACCAACCACTTGGATATGGAGTCAATCATTTGGCTAGAAAACTTCTTGAAAGATTATCCGGGAGGAATTCTTCTGGTAAGTCACGATAAACAGTTTATGACAGCAGTTTGTAACAGAACTTTTGATGTCAACAACAGAAAAGTAGACGATTATAAAGCCAATTATTCTAAATATTTGGTGATGCGTGAAGACCGACGCGAAAAACTGATTCAGGCTAAAAAGAATCAGGACTCGGAAATCAAGCAGATGGAAGATAATATTAATAAATTCCGTGCGAGTGCGACTAAAGCTTCTTTTGCGCAGTCTTTGATTAAAAAATTAGATAAAATAGAACGTATTGAAGTAGATAACGAAGACGTTTCTAAATTCAATATTCGTTTCGTACAGTCGCAGGTTCCCGGGAAAGTTATTTTCGAAGCTGAGAATCTTGGTAAAGCTTACGGACAGAAACAAATCTTTGACGATGTAGACTTTATCGTTCAGCGTGGCGACAGAATTGCACTTCTTGGACAAAACGGGCAAGGGAAAACAACTTTGGCGAAAATTCTTTCAGGAGATATCAAAGATTATTCAGGTAACTGGAACTTAGGCCACAATGTGAATATTGGGTACTTTGCCCAAAATCAGGAAGAAGTTTTAACTCCAAATAAAACGGTTCAGGAAGAAGCTGAAGATGCCGCAACCGAAGAAACAAGACCTAGAGTAAGAGATTTGTTAGGTTCTTTCCTTTTCCAGGGTGAGGCGGTGAATAAAAAGACAAAAGTACTTTCCGGAGGTGAAAGAAACCGTCTGGCGCTTTGTAAATTGCTTCTTCGTCCGTTCAACACGTTGATTATGGATGAGCCTACCAATCACCTGGATATTCAGTCTAAGGAGATTATCAAGTTGGCTTTACAGAAATTTGAAGGTACGTTAATCGTAATTTCTCACGATAGAGAATTTTTACAAGGACTTTGTGATAAAATTTACGAATTTCGTGACGGGCATATGAAAGAATTCCTTGGTGACATCAACGAATATCTTGTTTTCAGACAGAAAGAAAGCATCAGAGAAATTTCTGCAGAGAAAGCAAAACTTCACACTGATGAACCAAAAGTTGAGGCGAAGAAAGTTGAAGAAAAACCTGTTGTCAATCAAGCAACCATCGTAACAAAAGAACAAAAAAGTATTCAGAATAAACTGAAGAAAGTAGAAGAGAAAATTTCTGAATTAGAAACAGCAATCGAAAATTTTGAAGCATCTTTTACAAAAGAAAATCCTTCTGAGGAAACTTTAGAAAAGTACAATAAAACCAAAGAAGAGCTCGATCTTGCATTGCAGGAATGGGAACATTTGGGAACACAGTTAGATTAATTTTTTAACGAAATATAAATGAAGGATGGGTTTTGAGCTCATCCTTTTTTGTGAATGTTTAGCCTGCATATGAACTTTGTGTTTCTGAAGCTTGTGAGCTCCGTAGGAGTGACACTCTTCATAAAAAATCATCATTAAATAACCATAATTTAATCTTTAATTAAAATCCTTTAAAATATTATTCCTATTTTTGCCAAATGATTTTCAAGGAAAGCAGACAATTAAAAAGCTTTATCTCAAAACTGATGTTTGGGATTTACTTTTTTGCATTGTTTTCTTCAAGCTTTCACAGTCATGAGTCTTCTGATGTTTTTATAGGTTTTAATCTTAAAAAATCAGAAAATAGTATTTCAAAATCCGAAGCCAAAGAAAAAGCCGGCGACTGTTTGGCTTGTCATTTCTTGGTAACCGGAAATACTTTAATTCCTGAAGAATTTAATTTTACTTTCGAAGGCTACACGCATGAAGTAGATCAAATTATTGCAGTTCAGGAAAGAATTTGGTCTCAGACAAAATTCACTTTTCAACTTCGGGGTCCACCCATCATTTCTTAATTACAGATTTACTTACCGGATTTTTTAGTTTAAATTTTTTAGAATTTGAATGATTTTCAAATGCATGATGTATTTTAATTAAAATAACATGATGTTTTTAAACCATTTAGGAGATTAAGGAGTTAAGGTTATGAAAATAAAAATCAGATAGATTTTTCCAAGTAGGCTTCAAAAAGCGAAGCTCAACTTAACTTTTCTAAACTTCTTAATAAAAAATCTTAATGGTTTAAATTGAAACTGATAATTCATTACTTTCTGAAAATCAGAGCATTCAAAATTGAATACTTTGAACTTTAATATTAAAGAAAATCCAATCAATTTTTTTAAACAAACAAAACTTTACAGTGGTTGCCAATCGCAGCATTATGTAAAGTCAATCAAGCTATTTACAATGAAAATAATATATAGTGTACTACTGATCCTTTGTGGATTGGTGTTTACAAACGCACAGAAAACTTTCACTGTTCAGGGGACAGTTCAGGATTTCCATGATAAAACCATGCTCGAAAATGCTGTGGTTAAACTGGGAGATTTCACTGCTAAAACAGACAAAAGCGGAAAGTTTTCATTTAATAAAATTCCTTTAGGGAATTACACACTCATTGCAAAGCATCCTGATTGTAATGATTATACTGAAAATGTAGGAGTTACGCAGGATGTTCACTTAGCCATTACTCTAGAGCATCATATTGGCGAAATAGAAGCCGTTACTGTTCATGGAAATCACAAAACGAAAGGTTCCGTGATTATGCAGACGCTGAGTCATTCTGATATTGAGAGAAATTCAACTGAAAATCTGGGCAATCTTTTATCAAGAATATCGGGAGTTACGGCACTTAAGACAGGAAACAATATCTCAAAACCTGTGATTCACGGTTTATATGGAAGCCGTATTGCAATCGTGAACAACGGCGTGAAGATGGCGGAACAGGAGTGGGGTGTAGAGCATGCTCCCAATGTCGATGTGAATGATTTTGAGCATATCGATGTTGTTAAAGGTGCTTCTGCATTGAAGTATGGAGGCGATGCTGTCGGTGGAGCAGTGGTCTTGGAACCTGCTGTTTTGCCTAAAAGAGATACCATCATGGGAAGTATTAAACTTTCGGGTATTTCCAATGGTAGGGGTGGTGAAATAGCAGCAAATGTTGCTAAAACATGGAAGAACCAATGGTTTGTAAAAACAGGCGGAAGTTATAAGAAGTTAGGAGATTTATATATTCCACATCACACACTGCAGAATACCGGAGCTGAGGTGAATTCTTTTAATTTCTCTTTTGGAAATCATGGTTTTATGCAGGGTTTTGATGTTTCCTACAGCGGAATTAATCAGGAATTTGGTATTTTTAAAGGTGCGCATTTAGGAAATAATTTAGATTTTAGAAATGCCATCAAATTTGGGCAGCCTTATTACCTTGATAATTTCAGCTATGATATTGTGAACCCCAAGCAGGAAGTTGAGCATCATATTGCAAAGCTGTCTGCATATAAACGTTTTGAAAACTTTGGAAAACTCAGCTTTCAATATAGTTTTCAAATAAATCGTCGTAAGGAATTTGATATCAGAAGAGGAGAGCTCAATGAACTTCCATCGATGGATTTGAGATTGATTACGCATTCTGCCAGCCTTACTCATCTTTTAGAAAGAGGGAACTGGAGCTTAGAAAGCGGCCTTTCGGCAGGTTTTCAGGATAACTATCCTAACCCTTCTACGAAAGCAAGACGTCTGATCCCTGATTATTATAGATATGATGCAGGAGCTTTTTCTGTATTTAAATATAAATTTAGCTCAAAACTAAATGCAGAAGCCGGGGCGAGATATGATTTCAGCAGATATGATGCGTACAAATATTATGATGCAAAAGACTGGAATGAAAAATTTGCAAGTCGTTATCCTCAATTTTTTGTAAGAGAAGCTGACAGCAGAATTTTGACACGTCCTATTTTAGATTATCATAATTTTTCTGCCAATTTGGGATTCAATTATAAGCCGAATACTACTTTTGAATTTAAATTAAACTTTGCAAGAGCAGACAGAACCCCGAATCCGGCGGAACTTTTCTCGGATGGTCTTCATCATTCTGCTGCCATTATTGAGGAAGGAGATTTATCTATTCAGAAAGAAACGGTATATAATGCTAACCTTTCGATGATTGGGAAATTCAATGTTTTAAAGGGGCTACATATTGAGGTTAATCCTTATTATATGATTTCAGATAGCTTTATCAATCAGGTGCCGACGGGTATAGAATCTTCAAACAGAGGTGTTTTCCCGGTTTGGAGCTATCAACAGATTAAAGCCAGAATTTTCGGAATTGATGCCGATGCGGAACTTAATATTCTTGATAATCTAAAATGGAATACGAGTTTCAGTGCATTAAAAGGAGATGGTCTTACCCATGACGAGCCTCTGATTTTAATGATGCCTGCCAATCTTCGAAATGCGGTTGAGTTTAAATTGAATACACCCAAAAACTTCTACGTACTTGTGGAAAACGAAAATGTCTTCAGACAGAAACGTTTCCCCATCAGAAATCAAAATCTTGATTTTATTGAAAATGGCACGACATTCAATGAAGAACTTGACCTAAGTACCCCTCCTTCAGCATACACATTATTCAATGCATCTGTAGGTGCAGACCTATTTAAAAATCTGAATCTTAATTTCAGAATCAATAACATTTTTAATACAGAGTACCGTGAATATCTTAACAGACTGAGATATTTTATGCCGGAATCCGGTAGAAACTTTATCATTACTCTCAAATACAATTTCTAATTATTAATACTTAAAATTAAATTTAAAATGAAAAAATTATTCAACATAACACTATTACTTTTAGCGACAGTTTTTATCTTATCATGTAGAAACGGAGATGATGATATCCCGGAAGATATTCATGAGCATGACGAAATTGGTAAAGTGGTTTTAACATTGACCAATAAAGCTGATGTAGCAGATATTCAAACCGTAAATGTAATTGGCGGAGTTGCGGACGCACATCTTCACTTGCATCAGGGTGATACTTACGTTGCTGTACTCGATTTCCAGATCAAGCATGATGACCATTACCATTCTTCTGATGAGATTGAAGAAGAAAAAGATCATCACTTTATTGTATTTAATCCTGCAGATGCAGACATCACTTTGATCAGAGCTGCAAATGATATCGTAAGAACAGACGGTCAAAAGTTAGGTTTAAGAACAGAATGGAAAATCAATTCTACACAGGCAACTGGTAAAATGAATATTAAATTAATTCATTCTCCTACATCAGTTAACCAAAATTATCCTTCAGCGTCCAACCAATTAGGACAAACTGTAGGAGGAGAAAGCGATGTTGATATTACGGTTGACGCGCACTAGAATTTTTAAAAGACAAAATTTTTTAATATTACCAAAAGACACTATTCTGTAGTGTCTTTTTTATTTTAACGTATTATAACAAAAGGAATGGCTTGTTTTAATAAAAAATTCATATTTTTGCAACCTAAAATTTTAATCAATAATGAAGGTTACCGCAAAAAACCATGATGATGTAAGTGCATTGCTTACAGTAACATTGGAGAAATCTGACTACAAAGAAAAAGTAGAAAAGCAATTGATTAATTATGCTAAAAACGCACAGGTTCCTGGTTTCAGAAAAGGAAAAGTGCCTTTGAGTATGGTTAGAAAGCAATATGAAGCAGGGATTGCATTCGAAGAAATCAACAAACAAGTTTCTGATGCTTTGAATAACTATATCAACGAAAACAAACTAAGACTAGTAGGTCAGCCAGTACCTCAGCCGGTGAATGATTTCAATCATAACGCAGAGAAATTGGAAGTTGCTTTCGAAGTAGGTTACGAACCAGAATTTACTATAGATTTGGCTAAATATGAAGCTCCACACTACAAAGTAGAAGCTTCTGATAAAGAAATCAGCAAAAGCATCGAGAACATGCAGAAGCGTTTTGCAGAGCAGGTTCCGCAAGACAAAATCACTAAAGATTCTTACATCAACTTAGAGATTTCTCAGGTTGTAGAAGAAGATGCTGAAGGTGAGCACCACCACCATCCAAAAAATGTGACCATTACTGCTGAAAACAAAGATGCTTTCAAATTGGTAAAAGGTCTTAAAATGGATGAGTCTGTAAAAGTTTCTAAAGAAACTTTGGCTGCTGACGAAAACTTAGCTAAAGAATTAGGATTCACTAAAGAAGAAGCTGAGCACTTACACCACGCTGAAGTTGAAGTGAAAGTAAAAGATTTCTACAGCTTAAACTTAGCAGAACTTAACGAAGAATTATTCGATAAAGTTTACGGTGAAGGAAACATCAAAACTGAAGAAGAGCTTAAAGACAAAGTAAAAACTGAGTTAGACGAATACTTCCAGCAGAATGCAGACGTACACTTTGTGAACAAAGTGTTGGAGCAGGTTTCTGAAAAAGAAGAAGTAAAGCTTCCTGAGTCATTTTTGACGAAGTGGTTGGTATTCTCAAACCAGAACATCCAGTCTGAAGAGCAGGCTAAAGAAATCCTGGAAGCTGAGAAAACTCAATTGAAATATCAGATCATCGAAGGGAAATTGATGTCTGATAACGATATTAAATTGGATTATGCAGACGTATTAGCTCAGGCTGAGCAGTTGGTGAGAAACCAATTGGCGATCTACGGAATTCACCACTTAGGAGACGAAGAAGTTCAGAAATATGCTGCTGAAATGTTGAAAGACCAAGAGCAGGTAAGACAAATCTCTTCTGAGGTTGCTATGGCTAAACTAAAAGATGTAATTCTTGAAAAAGCGACTAAAAAGGAAACTGCAATTTCGCACGACGAATTTTTAGAAGAATTGAAGAAGTAATTTATTCTTATATAATATTTGAAAACCTCCAAGCAATTGGAGGTTTTTTGCTTTTAGATAATGCGGCATATTTTGATTTCTACTTTTTAAATTAAATTATTTATATAATTGTACATTTGGTTGCTATCTGATTTAATTCCAACTTATTAATCTACTAAAGTTTTCAGAAAGCGAAATATTATGAAGAATATAAGCCAGATGAAAAATAATCTGTTGAATGTTTTATTGATTTTATTTTTGGGGATAAATTTTTCATGCTCAATAACAAAATCAAAAAGAACTAAAGTCATTTCTGAAAAGGCAGATCCTTTGTATATTGAAATTGATAAGCTAGGTAAGGAGCTTACCGTTAAAAATAATGTTCCCGGAATCGCTGTAGCTGTAATCAAAAATGGAAAAGTGGCGTGGATTCAAACTATCGGTTACGCAGATTTAACATCTAAGAAACCCGTAACATCTAAAACGATTTTTAATGTAGGCTCTGTTTCTAAGTTAGTTTCTGCATGGGGCTTTATGCAGCTTTCAGAAAAAGGACTTGTAAAATTAGATGAACCGGTTGATAAATATCTTACCAGATGGCACTTTCCGGAATCAGAATTTAATAAATCAAAAGTTACCTTGAAAAGATTACTGAGTCACACTGCGGGACTTTCTGTTCATGGGTATGGAGGTTCAGATCAGGGAACGCAACTTCTTAGCCTTGAAGAATCGCTCAATGGAAAAACTAAAAGAAATGGCGAAACGGTACATCTTATTAATGAGCCGGGAACGAAATGGCAATATTCAGGAGGTGGTTACACAGTCGCGCAACTGTTGTTGGAAGAGACAACTAAAAAAGGTTTTTCGGAATATATGAAAGAGAATGTTTTTCTACCACTTAGAATGAAAAATACTAGCTACGAATGGGCCAAAGATATGATGGCAAACTCAGCAACTGCGTATGACGAATTGGGCAAACCAATAAAAAACAGAATTTTTACCGAAAAAGCCGCCGCAGGATTGCAAACTACCATAGAAGATCTGGCTCATTTTGCAGAACTTTCGATTACACCGGATAAAAATCAATTGAATAATGTCTTAACAAAAGAAACAATTCTATTAATGGAAACGCCTGTGCTTCCTTTTTCTAATGAAGGAAAAAGCGGTTTGGGATATAGATTTCTGAATTTTGACGGATTTGAAACAATAGGGCATACCGGAGAAAATGCCGGTTGGAGTGCAGCTTTGTTTTTGGATTTACCTACTAAGAGCGGTATCATCGTGCTTTGTAACGGATCACTCGGAGATCGTGTTTGGTTTCCAATCTATCAAAGTTGGGTAAAAACAATAAAATCGAAAAATTAATTTGAGTTATTATTTTATGAAAAAGAAAAACCCAGCCGAAGCTGGGTAAAAACTAATAACCATGAAAACTCAATTAAACATGAGAATCGATTCTATTGGAAGCAATAACTATACCTAGAAATGTTAATAAATCATTAATAAAAGTTATTTGTTTGTTAAAATGAATATTGGTTTAAAAATATTCTAATTCAATATCTACTCGATGCTTATAAACTACAGAAAATTATCCTCATTTGGAAGGTGATTCTTTCGGAGAAAGAAAGCAAGGTGGTTTAAGATGAGCACATCATCAAAATGTAGTTATTTATTTTAAATTCTTGAATTCCCATTATTCCCATAAGCCATATTTATTGGGGTGTTTTTTTTCGGAACAGAACTTGATAGCCTTGTACCGTTCAAAATTCTTATATTTACATCATTAAAATTTAATATTATTATGAAAAAGATAATCGTTCCGTTTTTCTGTGCTGTACTTTTTTCTACATCAGCAGTCGCACAAAAAACATCTACGGCTACCGTAAAATCAACTGCATCAACTTCGCAGATCACTCCAAAACAAGTAATCGATAACTATCTTACCGCTCTTGGAGGAAAAGCAAAACTGGAAGCAGTGAAATCTACCATCATCGAAAACGTAATCAGCGCTCAGGGTATGGAAATCAATTCCACCACAAAGAAAATGGGGAATAAGTTCAAATCTGTGCAATCTGTAATGGGTCAGGAGATGACTCAGGTTTTCGACGGTGAAAAAGGGTATTCTAATCAGATGGGTGCAAAAACAGATTTCCCGGCAGATAAAATTCCTGAATTGAAAAAAAGTCAGACAATAGATGCGTTGGCTTATGATCCGTCAAGCTTTCAGACCGCTACGGTTGAGAAATTAGATGGTAAAGATTACAATGTATTGTCATCAGACAAAGGTAAGTTCTACTTTGATGCGGCTACAGGATTACTTTACAAAGCAGGAAGCGGTCAGGGTGATGCCATCATGAAAAGTTATATGACTGTTGACGGAATTAAATTTCCTGAATTAATCGAAGCTGAAGGAGGAGGACAAAAAGTGAGTATCAGAACCACGAAAGTTACTCTGAACTCAGGAATCACTGAAGCTGATTTCAAATAAAAAAATAAAACTTTATATCAAAAAAAGACCGGAAATTTTTCCGGTCTTTTTTGTTTAATGGCCAATCAATACGAGTTTTTAATTTTAATCTCTTGCATATAAGATAAATTGAACAAATTAATAAAGAATAAAATTTCCCACTAGCAAAATCTACGATAGTAAATAGGTTCATAATCATTAAGATACATTAAAATAAAGGTTCCAATTATTAAACAACTGTTTGTGAAATAAACTTTAACTCAACTTTAACTAAAATTCTAGGGATAAAATTTTTTGTAATTGTGATTAATTTATACTTTTATCACGCAAAATTTAATAAACAACTGTATGAAAAAAGTTCTATTGTCATTAGGGATAGTCTTCATGGCTTCAGCTAATGCATTCGCACAGGATATCCCATTGGATCCTTCTGTCAAAACTGGTACTCTTCCAAACGGAATGAAGTATTATATCAAAAAAAACACATTACCAGAAAAGAAGGTAGATTTCCGTTTAGCAATCAACGCCGGATCTATTCTTGAAGACGAAAACCAAAGAGGTCTTGCTCACTTTATGGAGCACATGAACTTCAACGGAACCAAAAATTTCCCAGATAACAAATTGGTAGACTTTCTACAGTCAATCGGTGTGAAATTCGGACAGCATCTTAATGCCTACACAAGCTTTGACGAAACTGTTTACATGCTTCCTGTACCTTTAGACAAGCCGGGGAATCTTGATGCAGGTCTTAAAGTAATGGAAGACTGGGCATTTAATGCAACCCTTACTGATGAGCAGATCAACAAAGAAAGAGGCGTTGTTTTAGAAGAAATGAGAAACGGTTTGGGTGCAGACAAAAGAATGTCTGATAAATATTTACCTAAATTATTATACAAATCTCAGTACGCCAACAGATTACCAATCGGTAATAAAGAGGTTCTTCAGAACTTCAAGCCTGATGTGATCAGACAATTCCACAAAGACTGGTACAGACCAGATTTGATGGCAATAGTAGTAGTAGGAGACATCAATGTGGAGGAAGTTGAGAAAAAAATTAAAGACAATTTCGGTAAATATAAAAATCCATCTAAGCCGAGAGAAAGAAAGACTTTTGATCTTCCAAATCACCAGGAAACTCTTGTAGCCATAGAAACCGATCCTGATGCTACCAGCTCCAGAGTACAGTTTATCATGAAAGATGCTGAATCTTACCAGCCGGATGTTACTATTGAGCAGTACAATCAAAGTTTAGTAGAAAACGTAGCAACGACGATGCTAAACAACAGATTGAGAGAATTGGTGAATTCAAATAATCCTCCATTCACTTTCGGGTCTGTATATCACGGCGGAACGTATGCAAGAACTAAAGAAGCTTTCCAGGGATTTGCAATGGTGAAAGAAGGAAACCAGTTGAGCGCTTTGAAAGTTCTTTTAGAAGAAACGGAAAGAGCAAAAAGATTTGGTTTTACTCAGGGTGAATTAGACAGAGCAAAATCTCAGATCATGTCTAACATGGAAAGTATGTACAACAACCGTGAGAAGACTGAAAGCGATATGCTGGTTGATGAGTATGTAAGAAACTTCCTTGAGAAAGAGCCGATGCCTGGTATCGCTTGGGAATATGACGATACGAAAAAGTTTTTGCCAACGGTAACTTTGGCTCAGACGAATGAGGTAATCAAGAAAATGGTGAAAGAAGACAGCCGTGTTATTGTAATCACAGGTCCGAAAAAAGAGAACGTGACGATGCCTACAGAATCGATGGTTCTGAAAACTTTCGACGATGTGAAAATGGCAGATCTGAAGCCTTATGAAGAAAAAGCAGCCATCAAAAACTTAGTAAAACCATTTAAGTCTGAAGGTAAAATTGCTAAAACAGAAACTGATGCTAAATTGGGTACAACAACATGGACTCTAGGTAACGGTGCAAAAGTGACATTCAAAAAGACAGATTTCAAAGATGATGAAATTGTTTTCACTGCAAGAAGTATGGGTGGAAATTCATTATTGAATGATTCAGATTATAACAATACTCAATTTGCTTATCAGGCATTAACTGAAGCAGGTGTAGCAGGTGCATCTAAAGCCGACCTTACCAATTATATGTCAGGAAAGCAGGTAAGTGTAAATCCTTTTATTTCAGGTGTGGTAGAAGGTATTTCTGGTAGAACTAATCAAAAAGACTTGGGCTCTGCAATGGAGCTGATGTATGCTTATTTTACAAATTTAAATTATAACCCTGACGCATTTAATGCTTATAAATTAAAGCAATCTGCAATGTTAGACAATATTCTGTCTAATCCACAAACGTATTTCGCAAGTGAGCATGCTAAGTTTACCAATCAGAAAAATCCAAGATTCATTGGTATTCTTCCATTGGAAAAAGACTGGGCAAGAACAGATTACAAAAAAGCGTATGATGTTTATAAAGAGAAATTTGCCAATGCAGGAAACTTCCATTTCTATTTCGTAGGAAATATTGATGAGGCTAAATTTAAAAATGAAGTTTTACAGTACATCGCAAGCTTACCTTCAACAGGAAAAACAACCAACTTTAAAGACACCGGATACAGACCAATAACCGGAGATCATACAAAGGTTTACAAAAAAGGAAAAGATCCTAAGAGTATGGTACAGATCGTATTTTCAGGAGAAACTCCATACAACGAGAAAGAGGCAATGGCATTGTCTGCTTTGGGTGAAGTAGCAACTATCAAGGTGATTGAAAAACTGAGAGAAGACGAAAGCGGAATCTACAGCGGTGGTGCAAGAGGCGGAATGAGCAAGATTCCTTACGGAAATTATTCTTTCAGCCTGAGTTTCCCTTGTGGAGCAGAGAATGCAGATAAATTGACAAAAAGTGCTCTAAGAGAACTTCAGGCACTTGTTGACAAAGGTCCGGATCAAAAAGACCTTGACAAGTACAAAGAAGGAGAAATGAATGACTACAAAACCGATATCAAAGACAATTCTTATTGGATGAATGCCATCTCTAAGAATCAATTGGATGGAAGTGATAAGTATGAAATCTTAAACTACCAGGATAAAGTAAAAGCCCTGACGGTAAAAGATCTGCATGATACTGCTAAGAAATATCTTACTAAAAATAGAGTAGTGGCAACCCTAATGCCTGAAGACGGCTGGGAAAGTGCTCCTAAAAAAGAAGCTGCTGCAACAGTAAAAGCGACCGCAGTAAAATAATCTTAGTCGATTATATATGAAAACAACCGCAGAAAAATTTCTGCGGTTGTTTGTTTATTGTAATGTTTTCTACCTAATTAAATTAGGTTTAATAGTCAAAAATAGTTGGTAAGATTCTTTGTAACGCCGATTATTACTGATGATACAGAAAGTTTATTGAACTTTGTTTCAATAAACTTTTTTATGTCTGAAAATTCAAAAAAAAACGTTGTTGGAGTTGCAAAAGCCTGAAGGTGATTTCTTGGGGTAAGCAAAATGGTAAGCGTCGTTTTAAATGTAAAAATTGCGGCATTTATTTTACCTCTGAAAACAAATCGGTGAGTTTGAAAAACAAAGAGATTTGGTTTAAAAATGGATTATCGGGAAGCAAACTTATGAGCAGATTTCAGCAGAATCCGGATATTCTGTTAGTACTCTTCAGCGGTATTTTAAAACGATGCTTGGAAAAGCTCCCAAGCTCACTTATAGCCAGAACAAGGAAGTTTATTTGTTAATTGACGGGACTTATTTTTCTAATGAAATTTGTCTTGTTGTCTTCAGAGACAATGTTTTTAAACAAACTCAACTTTACAGAATTACCGATGGAGAGCATTATGAAGAGATGAAAGAGGATCTGGAAAACATTCTGAATTTGAGTGTAAAAATCGGAGGAATAACCTGCGATGGCGATAAATCATTACTCAAAGCCATTCGTAAGGTCTGCCCGAAAGTTCCTGTTCAGAGATGTTTGGTTCATATTCAGAGAATGTGTAAAATATGGCTTTCTGCCTATCCAAAGTCAGATGCAGGGTTCGAACTTCGTGATATTGTCTGCAAACTTCATTTTATTGATAATGAAGTTAAAAAACAATATTGGATCAAAGAATTTTTGGATTGGTCTGAAAAGCATAAGGAATTTTTGAATGAAAAATCATACAGCCCGGAAACAGGAAGGTATTGGTACACCCACAAGATGGTGAGAAGGTGTTTTTCTGTTATCAGAAAAGCTTTGCCTAATATGTTTACTTTTCTTCAAAATCCGAAAATCCCAAAAACAACAAACGGAATCGAGTCTTTTTTCGGTCATTTGAAAGGAAATCTCAATATTCATCGGGGTCTCACAATAAGCCGCAGAAAAAAGTTCATTCAATGGTATCTTTTCTACAAGAACCAAAACGGCGGAAGGTTTTCTTAGCCATAAAGCTGTTCCAATAATTAATGAAAGAAGGATGGCGTAACCATCCTTCTAAACCATTGTTTACAGCGCTGATTGTATTGCTGATGAGTTGCTCCTCAGCATTGCTCATTTCCTCTTCCAATCAACCGCAAAATATTACAAATTATTTTTGGAAAAAACACCAACTATTTTTGACCACATTACCTTTAAATTAATAGGATTGCATCCTCTTCTTTATTAAATCGTCCCGTTGGGACTTTGGTAAATCTTAAAATTAAAAAGTAGAATTTATCTATTCGCTGTTCTGTATCTAGCAACTAAAAACTAACAACCATCAACTACTTTCCATACTCCTTCTTCCACTCCTCAGCAACTTCGCTCAGGGTCGTGTAGAAATCTTCTCCGTATTTACGTGTTAACGGTGTTTTTAAGAACTTATATACCGGAACCTGAAGTTCTTTACCCAGAGTGCAGGCATCATTGCAAATGGGCCACTCATGGTAGTTTAATGCGCTGAAAGAAGAATACTCTGTTACACGGATTGGATATAAATGACATGAGATTGGTTTTTGCCAATCAATAGCGCCGTCTTCGTATGCTTTTTCGATACCGCACTTAGTGATTCCACGCTCGTCAAAAGTCACGTAGGCGCATTCTGCATCTTCAATCATTGGGGTAACATACATTCCGTCCATTGGGTCGGTCGTCCATGTTCCCTGTTCTTCCAAAGCTTTAATTCCGTCCTGGGTAAGGTAGGGTTTTATTTTGTCGAAAATATTATCTAAAATCACCAACTCATCTTTATCCAAAGGAGCTCCCACATCGCCTTCCACACAACATGCGCCTTTACATTTGGTGAGATTGCATACAAATTCTTCAGAGAATATATCTTCAGAAATTAATTTATCGTCTATTTGAATCATAATCTTTTTTTTAAAATAAATCGAAATGAGTACCTGCATTAAAACCGATCAAGCTGACAATGATGACCCACAAGCTCACTTCCTGCATCCAGTATTTTGGCAAAAATCTCAGCATCCTGCTCATAATAATCGTTGCCGGAAAAGCCAGTAGCAAAAGGTATTCATAACGGTTGTTCATATATAAAATAATACTTACCAGCTGTGCAAACGAGAACACCAGCAAGAAAGTATATTTGTATCTGCTGATAGGGCTTTTCTTATTATAATGTTTAAAGTGATCATATATTGCGTAGACCAACATCAAAACAATCGGAATGAGTGGGAGAAGTTCGGTGTAATCTGTGATAAATTTGATCTTCCCAAACGGTAAATAATCCATATTCCACTGATTAAATCTAAAGAAGAACATCACGGAGAAATAACTCAATGCAATCAACGACATTCCCAGAATGAATCTGAAGATATTTAAACCGATTCTTTCAGACGTAACGATGAGGTGAATCAGCACAAAGAAAATCATTGGCCACGTCGTCGGCAGAAAGATGAAATTTAAAGCTAAAATAGAACCTACCAAAACGTAAGATTTTTTTCTGAGGTCTTCATCTGTACTCGTGAGAAGAAGCAAAAGGAACGAATTAGTAAGCAGTGCTACGGCAATTCCTATATCTAATTTTCCGGGATACAGTCCAAAAACAAAAAATGTATAGAGCAATAATGGCAAATGCGTCTGATAATTCAGTGCAATCGCATTAAAACAGAAATAACCAAGAGAAATTCCAAGAAACGTAATGATGGCGATTATTGCTTCATACGTGTTGAAATTGAGGGTGTTAATTACAATAACTACTAAAAGAAGAAAACCAATATAAACAGGAATTGAAAAAATATTGCTTTCTTTTGAAAGTAATCTAAACATTTTTTATAAATTTGTGCAAAGTTAATTTAAAAAAGGAAAATAATGACGTCTTTCTTTCTATTCTTAAGTGATGTTTTCAAATGGTCTTTTGGTTTTTTCACAACCTTTGGAAACGTACTCAACTGGATTTTATTCATCGTTTGTTGCGTACTATTTACATATTGGTGCTATGTCTTGGTGGTAACACTTGGAGGGGACAAAGACAAAGAATATTATTCTCCTACTGAGGGTAAAAACCCTTACTACGATCCTACGATCTACAAAAAAGAAGGTTAATTAATTGGTTATATAGTAAAAAGACCGGTCAATTTTTTTTGATCGGTCTTTTTTATGTATTAGACTAAATTTAATCATGTATAGGCAATACCAAAACAGGGATTTTAGAACTTTTGGTAATTCCTTTGGTTAAGCTTCCTACAAACACATCGTAAATTCCGCTTCTACCGTGAGATCCCATGACGATAAAGTCTGCATTTTTGGTGTCCGCATATTCCAAAATAATATCTTTTGCGATGCCTTGTTTTAATAAATGCTCGCAATCGATGTCGTGAGACAGAATTTTTTGATTGATTTTATTTAGAAGAACCAATTCTTCTCTTATTTCGTTTTCTTCAATCTCCGGAAAATACTGATAGCCCATATCTCCGATTGCAAAACCAATGTCTGTGGGCGCTACGTGTATCAAATTGAGCTTTCCGTTTACCTTCTTCGCAAATTCTATTGCGCCATCTACAAGCTGATCTGTTTTTTCGCCAAAATCTACTGGCAATACAATGTTTATCATATTTTCATATTTTAATTTGTCTCTTAAAGATATGAAAAATTTATAAAAACGGCTTGTTAAATACTTATAATATTCTGATATCTAAAGCTTTTTCTTCCTCCAAATAGGCCTCTAAAATATCATTCTCAGAAACTTTCCCCACGCCTTCAGGAGTTCCCGTAAAGATTAAATCCCCAACTCTCAAAGTGAAATACTGCGAAACAAAAGCGATGATATCATCAATTTTAAACATCATGTCTTTTGAATTTCCATGCTGTACTTGTTCTTTATTTTTTAATAACGAAAACTGCAGATTTTCAAGGTCGTAATTTTCTTTTTTGAAGAAGCTTCCCACGACTGCAGAGCCATCAAACCCTTTTGCCAATTCCCATGGAAGACCTTTAGATTTTAAGTCGCTTTGTAAATCTCTCGCTGTAAAATCGATTCCTAAACCAATCTCGTCGTAATGCTTATTCGCAGTTTCTTTCTGGATATACTTTCCTCCTTTTGAGATTTTTACCACAATTTCCAGTTCGTAGTGAACGTCGTCAGAAAATTCCGGAATATAAAAGTCATTTCCTTTCAAAACCGCAGTGTCGGGTTTCATAAAAATCACAGGCTTGTCGGGGATTGCATTTCCCAGTTCTTTTGCGTGTTCACTGTAATTTCTTCCTATGCAGATTATTTTCATAATTTTTTGTCATTGCGAGCCAAAGGCGAAGCAATCTTTTATTGAATTAAATTTATTGTCATTACGAAGAATGAGACAATTTTACAATTATTTTTTAGGAGCTGTTTCCCGCTTTCCGTTGCAATCTTTTTTTTCAAAAAAGGATTTCCACTGCAATCGGGGCTAAGAGTTTTGTCATTCTTTTATAAGATAGGTATTCAACACTATATTTGTCATTCCGGTATGAATCTAAGCGTATGCTTAAAACACTATTTAGATTCTTTCAGAATGGCAAAGAATGCTTCAATTACTCATGTGTAAACTCATTCTCACAATAATAGCACACATATTTATCACTTGAAAGCAGCGAAATTCCAAAGAAACTCGTCGAGCTGTCATCCTTATAAATATGATTTGAGCCACATTTCGGGCAGACAAAATCAAATTTGGGGTTTTCAACAGTGTGCTCAACTTCCAAAGAGAACTTGTTGTTTTCGTGATAATCAGTAAGAATCTTTTCTGCGTTTTCAAAATCATTTTCAAAAACCTGTAGTTGAATTCCGCCTAAAGCTTGTGACAACAACCAATCAGACTGAATGGTCTGCTCGTTGGCAATGAAGCTCTGAATGTCGTTTTCAGCTAAGATCTGTTTATCTCTGTTCGCTTCGAGAGCTGTTTCGTAAAATTTGAACTTAACTAAATCATTCATTTTTTTAAAATTTACTTGATAACTGAATTTTTGTAAAAACTTTCTTTGTGTACAACGGAAAATCAGCATTCTGAAGCCATCCGTAATACCCAAGATCTTTTTTGAAAACATCTTTCACACCTTGACCTTTATATTTTCCGAAGTTAAAAACCTCAACATTTTTATCATTAAATCCGATAAAACCAGCCAAATCAGCATTTTTATTGTGGAAACTGAATTCACTCAATGCATTGATATCTTTCGGAACATCATCATATTTTGCAACCTGAGCATCCAGAACTTCGAAAGTTGCTAAAACATCCGCTTCCGCCGAGTGAGCATTTTCTAAAGTTTTCCCGCAGTAAAATTGGTAAGCTGCACCCAGATTTCTAGGTTCCATTTTATGATAGATCGTTTGTGCATCGACTAATTTAAATTTACTTAAATCAAAATCGAAATCTGCACGAAGCAATTCTTCAGCCAATAACGGAACATCAAATCGGTTAGAATTAAACCCACCCAAATCTGCGCCAGAAATCATTTCTACCACTTTAGAGGCAATTTCTTTGAACGTCGGTGCATCTTTCACATCTTCATCATAAATACCATGAACTTCACTCGACTGAAGAGGAATTGGCATTTCAGGATTTACACGCCATGTTTTGCTTTCTCTTGAAGAATCCGGATTTACTTTTAAAATGCAGATTTCAACGATTCTGTCTTTTCCGACGTTGATTCCTGTGGTCTCTAGATCGAATACGCAAAGCGGTTTATGTAGTTTTAAATTCATTTTTTATTTGAAAGTATAAAGTTGTTTTTGTTTAAATTTCACCTTGACAAGGTTGAGTGTACTAACGTTGAACCTTTATTTTAACTGTTTCTGAAAGATTAATGAAATTAAGATATAATATAAAATCACCAACGGAATTCCTACAGTTTTAAATATAATTAAAATAAGAATTGCACCAATCAATAAAGCTAATTTTGGATAATTATCCTGCAATTTCATCGATTTGAATTTCATTGCAATCATTTTAATCGGACTGATAAGAATCCAAGAAGAAATAATTGTTAAAATTATTAATGGTAACAATCCAATTTGAAGAATATTAAAGTTAGAGATATTGAAAAATTGTGGCACTTGATGAGGTCCCGATTGTGATATATAATAAATCCCAAAAATCAAGATTGTATTACTAGGCGTATTCAAACCTTTAAAATAATATTTCTGGTCTTCATCTAAATTAAAAATCGCTAATCTTAAACAAGAAAAAAGCGTGATAAAAAATCCTAAATATTTTATTTCGAATGGAAGCGGCATTCCAAAGAGTTCATTTCCGAAAGGTTCAAGCATTTTAAACATTGCCAAGCCGGGAATTAATCCAAAGCTTACCATATCTGCCAAAGAATCCAGCTGAGTTCCCAAATTGGAATTAGCTTTCAAAGCTCTCGCAACAAATCCGTCGAAAAAATCGAGTATCAAAGACAAAATAATACATATCGCAGTCGTCTGATAATCGCCTATAATCAAATGTACAGCTCCAACGCAGCCTGAAAATAAATTTCCGAGGGTGATGACATTTGCCAGATTGTTTTTAATGAAATTCATGAGAACAAAATTACATTTTTTAAAAATTTTAACCTTAATTAATATGAACTAAAAATTACAATACTATCAATTTAACTTAAATTTGCATCTTGAAAATCGGCATGAAAAAATGATGTTTCATTGCCCACAATTACATTTTGAACTTTAAAAATAGTATAGTATAAATGAAATTTTTTAAAGAATTTAGAAAGCAAGAAGTCCTGATTTTATGTTACAGGATTTTTTTGGCTTTTGTTTTTTATCAGTTTGCCAGATTTCTGTTTTGGTTTTTCAATAAAGATTTAATAAAAATAGATGGTGTTGCAGATTACCTCAGTCTTGCTTTCCATGGGATCGCATTTGATACGACCGCAATCTTGTATGTCAACTCGCTTTTTATTTTATTGAGTTTGATTCCGATTATCATCAATACAAAAAGGGTCTATCAGAAAGTTCTTTTCTGGCTGTATTTTATCACCAACGGAATTGCGTATTCAATGAATTTCGGTGATTTTATTTACTATAAATTTTCTCAGACAAGACTCACATCGGCAGCTTTTCAGGTTGCGAAACATGAAACAAATATTTTAAAAGTATTTACGGTTTCCACAAAAGAGCATCCGTTTGTGATTTTTTGGTTCATTGTATTGATGGCTTCGTGGGTCTTTCTTTATAAAAGATTTAAAATTCAGGAAAGAAAACCTTCAAAATTGATTCCTTATTTTATTCTTTCTGTGGTTACAATATGTCTTTCCGCAGTTTTGATTGTTGGCGGAATTCGTGGAGATTTTAAGCACAGTACAAGGCCAATCAATCTTGTTGACGCTAACAAATTTGTGAAAACTCCACTTCAGGGAAATGTTGTTTTAAACAGTACATTCTCGTTTTTCAGAACCTTAGGAAGCAATAATTTTAAAGAGGTTCATTTTGTGGATGAGAAATTTATTGATGAAAATATTCAGCCTTACAAAATCTACGACAGACAGGTTCAGGATAAGCCCAACGTTGTAATTTTTATTGTTGAATCTTTTGGTAGAGAATATTCAGGAGTATTTAATAAAGATAAGAATATCAAAGATTACGTCTCTTACACTCCCTTTATCGACAGCTTGGCGAATGAAAGTTTAATTTTTCCAAACACTTTTGCGAACGGAAGACAGTCGATTCATGGGATGAGCAGTATTTTGGCAGGAATCCCGAGTCTGACGGATGCTTTTACAAGCTCACCATATTCTAATCAGAAAATTCAGTCGATTGTTTCGGTTTGTAATGATATGGGTTATGATACTTCATTTTATCATGGAGCTCCGAATGGTTCGATGGGATTTTTAGGCTTTGGAAATATTCTTGGTTTTAAACATTATTTCGGGAAAGACGAATACAATCACAATGAAGATTTTGATGGGATGTGGGCAATCTGGGACGAACCGTTCCTTCAATATTTTGCTGAAAATGTAGGAAAAACAAAACCTTTTATGGCAACTGTTTTTACCGCTTCATCACATCATCCGTTTAAAATTCCTGAGAAATATAACGGGAAATTCAAAAAAGGAAATGTAGAAATTCATGAGCCGATGCAGTACACCGATTATTCTATCAAAAAATATTTTGAAACAGCTAAGAAACAACCTTGGTTCAATAATACGATATTCGTTTTCACTGGAGATCATCCCAATCAAATTTTTTATCCGGAATATGAAAAAGCAATGAATCGTTTTGCTGTTCCATTGATTTTTTACTCACCCAACCCGAAATTTAATTTAAAAGGTGTGAATAATGAAGTCGCACAACAGATTGATATTTATCCGACTTTAGCAGATTTAATCGGATATAATAAAAAAATAAGAAGCTGGGGAAGAAGTTTGTTAAGTGAAAAAAAATATCATTCGTTGATTGTGAATTCAGACGGTTTTTCGGAACAGTTTATCATCGGAAATTACATTTATCGCTTTGACGGAAAAGAAATCACCGGAATTTATGATAAAAAAGATTTAGGATTTGAAAATAATTTAAACGACAAATTAAAAACTCAGGAGATCGAAAAAGGAAAACTGATGGCAAAAGCCTGGTATCAGGATTATATGAACAGAGTGATGAATAGAAAGCTGAATTGATTTTTTAAGACTGTTTAATTTTAAAAAAACGGCCTCTCTATTGTAATGTATGCAAAGGATAATAAAAATTGTTGCCTATTTAAAATTTATTTCTATTTTTAACTAATTAACAAATTGATTATCTATAAATAAAATTAAACTTATATAATATGAAAAAATTATTAGCAACATTTGCACTTTCTTTATTCAGTGTCATGTCGTTTGCGCAAATCGAAGGAAAATGGAAAACAATTGATGACGAAACAGGAAAACCGAAATCTATTGTTGAAGTATTTAAAAAAAGCGACGGTAAATACTATGGTAAAATTGTACAGCTTTTGATAAAGCCAGAAAATAACAACTGTGTAAAATGTAAAGACGACCGTAAAAATAAACCTTTAATTGGTTTGGAAATCATAAGAGGATTATCAAAAGACGGTAATGAGTTTGGAGGCGGAACAATTACTAACCCAAAAGACGGTAAAAGTTACAAGACAGAGATCGTGAGAGAAAATAATACGCTTAAGGTAAAAGCTCTTATCATGGGAATTGCAATGAAAACTCAAACTTGGCATAAAGTCGACTAATCAGTTTAAAAGAATATTAAATATAAGGCAGCTCAGCAATGAGTTGTCTTTTTTGTTATGTAGATAATAAATAATTACTATTTTTGTACTCTAAATTTTTCAAATAAATATGGCAGAATATACTTTTCGTGAAGTGATTGCGCAGGCAATGAGCGAGGAAATGCGTAAAGACGAATCCATTTTTCTAATGGGAGAAGAAGTAGCAGAATACAATGGTGCATACAAAGCTTCTAAAGGAATGTTGGACGAGTTTGGTGCTAAACGTGTAATCGATACACCTATTGCAGAACTTGGTTTTACAGGTATCGCCGTGGGTGCTGCAATGAATGGTAACAGGCCAATTGTAGAATATATGACGTTCAACTTTGCCCTTGTTGGGATCGATCAGATCATCAACAACGCAGCAAAAATCCGTCAGATGAGTGGTGGCCAGTGGAACTGTCCGATTGTTTTCCGTGGTCCTACAGCTTCTGCAGGTCAGTTGGGAGCAACGCACTCTCAGGCATTTGAAAACTGGTATGCAAATATTCCTGGTCTTAAAGTAGTAGTTCCTTCAAACCCTTACGATGCGAAAGGATTATTAAAAACTGCAATTCAGGATAACGATCCGGTAATTTTCATGGAATCTGAGCAGATGTACGGGGACAAAATGGAAATTCCTGAAGAAGAATATTATTTACCAATAGGAAAAGCTGAAATAAAAAGAGAAGGTACAGATGTAACTTTGGTTTCTTTCGGGAAAATCATGAAATTAGCCATTCAGGCAGCTGAAGATATGGCTAAAGAAGGTATTTCTGTTGAAGTAATCGACTTAAGAACGGTTCGTCCTTTAGATTTCGATACGGTTTTAGCTTCAGTGAAGAAAACAAACAGATTGGTAATTTTAGAAGAAGCTTGGCCATTTGGTTCTGTATCTTCAGAGATTACTTATATGGTACAGCAAAAAGCATTTGATTATTTAGATGCTCCTATTAAGAGAATTACTACTCCGGATGCTCCTGCACCTTATTCAGCAGCATTATTTGCAGATTGGTTCCCGAAACTTGAAAAAGTGAAAGAAGAAATCAAAAAAGCAATGTACGTTAAGTCATAGAAAAAAACTTCCGAAAGGAAGTTTTTTCATTTATACAATGTATCACTATTTGAGCTGAGGGTCATAAATTTAGTATACATTTGCGCTTTCAAAAAATAATTAGCTGACATGGCAGAAGTTACAGAAGGAGGTCATCATATAGACCTTAAAAAGCTTTCATTTGTGGGAGTTCTTGTTTCACTCGGAATTGTTTTCGGTGATATTGGTACCTCACCGCTTTACGTAATGAAAGCAATTGTGAGTGCGAGAGAAGCAGGGGCAACGATGCCTTTTGACCAGTATATAGAAGGTGCTTTGTCGTGCATTATCTGGACTTTAACTCTTCAAACCACACTAAAATATGTAATTATTGCGCTTCGTGCAGATAATAAGGGTGAAGGTGGTATTTTAGCTCTCTTTTCATTAATTAAAAATCTTAAAAAACGCTGGCTGTATTTAATCGCTATCGTAGGAGCATCTGCTTTGGTAGCTGACGGTGTTATTACGCCCTCGCTTACCGTAATGTCTGCCATTGAAGGTTTACAAATTTATAATCCTCATACTCCTGTTGTGTTGATTACTTGTGGTATTTTGGTTGTTATTTTTGTAGTTCAGCAATTTGGAACTTCTTTCATAGGTAAGTTTTTTGGACCAGTGATGGTTGTTTGGTTCCTAGTCTTAGGTGGTTTAGGTTCTTTACATTTGTTTCAGGATTTTTCTATACTTAAATCTTTTAATCCATATTATGCATATAAATTAATTGTAGATTCTCCAAGTGCAATCATTATTTTGGGAGCTGTGTTTTTATGTACTACAGGAGCTGAAGCTTTATACTCAGATTTGGGGCATTGTGGAGCTAAAAATATCAGAGTAAGCTGGATCTTTGTGAAAGCAATGCTTATATTAAATTATCTCGGGCAGGGTGCATGGTTATTAAAGAATTATCAAGTTGTACAAGGGAACGGTGTAAATCCTTTCTTTGGAATTATGCCGGAATGGATGATTTTGCCGGGAGTTGTATTAGCAACAGCAGCTGCAATTATTGCTTCTCAGGCATTAATCACAGGTTCTTTTACCATCTTTTCAGAAGCAATGTCGCTTAATTTATGGCCAAATCAAAAAATTGATTATCCTTCTGGTATAAAAGGGCAAATGTATATCCCAAGAATAAATTGGGGATTATTGTTATTCTGTATCATTGTCGTTTTACATTTTAAAGAATCTCACAAAATGGAAGCTGCATACGGTCTTTCCATTACAGTAACGATGTTTATGACAACTATTTTGCTCACATTCTGGTTGCTTAAGAAAAGAGTGAATAAACTTCTTATTCTAAGTTTCTTATTAATGTATGGAGCGATTGAGATTGGGTTTTTTAGCGCCAACATCATTAAGTTCTTTGATGGAGGTTGGATCACAGTGGTTCTAGCTGGCTTTATAGGAGTATGTATGTACTCATGGTATAATGGAAGGCAGATAAAAGCTAAATTCATCAATTTTGTTAAAATCAGTAAATATGTTTCTATCATCAAAGACATGAAATTAGATGAGACGATACCAAAATACTGTACCAACCTCGCTTATCTGAGCAGAGCAAAGTACAATGATGAGATAGAATCAAAGATTATTTATTCTATAATTAAAAAGCAGCCCAAAAGGGCAGATCATTATTTTATATTGAGCATAATCAATCAAGAAGACCCATACACTTTCAAATATACAGTCGAGGAAATTTTGCCGGGAACAATTTATAAAGTGAATTTTCTCTTAGGATTTAAAGTTGACAGAAGAATTAACGATTATTTCAGTATGGTTTTGAAAGATTTAATGGCAGAAGGTACAATTCCTTCACGAAGCAGCCATCCATCGCTGAGAGCGCACAATATTCCACCGGATTTAAAATATGTTGTCATAGACAATACCTATATCAACGATATTCTTTTAACGGTAAAACAGAAAATTACCCTGAGTTTATACAATTTTGTGAAGTATATCGGTAGTGATGATTTTAAAGCCTGGGGAGTTACGATGCACAACGTAGAAGTAGAATCGGCACCTTTGACGGAAGAGACCATTTCTGCGAACAGGATCCAGCAGGCTAATTTTAAGTGATATAATTTTTAGAATATCAGCGATATACTCTCTGAAGTGGTATATTGTATTTAAATAAAAATCGATAAATTTGTAGTATAAATTTTTTGATGGATACTTTACAAAAAGAAAAAAATATTACCTTAATAAAAGATGTTTTAAGAAATTACCTTTTAGAGAAAGGTTTTCGTAATACACCTGAACGATACACTATTTTAGAGGAAATCTATAGTATGGATCATCACTTCAATGTAGATGACCTGTATCTTTTGATGATGCAGAAGAAATATCATGTTTCTAAAGCAACCATCTACAACACCATAGAGATCTTTCTGGATGCAGGATTAATCCGTAAGCATCAGTTTGGTGAAAAAACTCTGACTTCATCATCTTATGAGAAATCATATTTTGATAAGCAGCATGACCATTTGGTGATTTACAAAAAAGGTTCAGACAAGGAAATTGAGGAGATTATTGAGTTTTGCGACCCTAGAATTCAGGGGATTAAAGAAGCAATTGAAGAAGCTTTTGGCGTAAGAATAGATTCTCATTCGCTGTATTTTTATGGTAAAAAGAATGACTAGTCGATGAGAATATTCTTCTTTCTATTCCTCTTATTTTCTACTTTCACTTTTGCGCAAGATAAACCTAAACTTGTGCAGAGAGATCCGTTTTTACAGAATCCGGTAAAAAATCAGCCACAGAAATCGAATACAAATAATAAAATCAACATCAAGCATGCTGATGAGATTTCAAAAAATCCTCTGAAGTATGATGGTAACCAATTTTTTAAAGGAAACGTGGTGTTGGAACATCAGGGTTCCATATTATATGCGGACGAAGTAATTGTGTATGAAGCAGAAAACTTCGTTAAAGCAATTGGAAATACCAAACTTCAAAATCCGGACGGCTCAGTAATCACTGCGTCAGAAATGGAGTATGATGGAAATTCTCAAAAAGGAATAGCCAGAAAAAATGTAGTGCTGAATGATCCAAAAGGCACAGTAATTAAGACCGAAACCATGTACTATGACAGAGTTTCAAATCTCGCTTACTATAATACTGGCGGAACCATCAATGATGGCAAGAGTACCACCTATTCGAAATCTGCGACGTATAATCTAACAAACCGTACCATCAATCTGACAGACAATGTGAGAATTGAGGACAAAGATTATATTCTTGATGGAATTAATGTTGTTCAAAATCAAAATACTAACATCGTTGATATTAATGGTCCAACTACAATTACCAACAGAAAAAATCCTAAGAATAGAATCTTTACAGAAAAAGGAACACATAACCTGAATACCAAAGAATCTTTCCTGAATAAAAACTCAAGGATTTATTACAACGATAAAATTCTTACCGGAGATGCAATGTATTACAACCAGCTCAGCGGTTTTGGTACAGCTACAGGAAATGTAACCTTAGATGATCCTTTAGAAAAAAGATACCTTAAAGGCGGTTATGGCGAAATTTTCGAAAAGAAAGATTCTGCCATGATGACCAAAGGTCCTTATGCAGTAAAGATTCTTGAAAAAGATTCTATCTATTTCGCTTCCGAGAAGATACTTTCATACCAAAAATTAGATTCAGCCAACGTTAAAAAAAGCTATTTACGAGCTTTTAAAAAAGCAAGAATTTACAAATCTAATGCTCAGGGAA
Organism: Chryseobacterium aahli; assembly: GCF_022699665.1. Lineage (GTDB taxonomy): Bacteria > Bacteroidota > Bacteroidia > Flavobacteriales > Weeksellaceae > Chryseobacterium > Chryseobacterium aahli. The sequence goes on from NZ_JALDNB010000015.1 coordinate 126,660, forward strand.
GAGCAGATTCTATCGCATTCAACGAAACCGATGGTATATTGCACATGTACACAAACCCAATCTTATGGAGTGGTGAAAAACAAGTTACAGGAGATAAAGTTGAAGCTTATTTTAATACCAAAACTGAAAATATAGACTCTCTAAAAGTAATCGGAAACGGCTATGCAATTAGCAAAGTTGACTCTCTGAATATGAAAGACGAGTTTAACCAGGTGAAAGGTAAGTTAATGACCGTTTATTACCAAGGGAAAGATATTAAAGAGGTAAAAGTGATCGGAAACGCACAGTACATTGCGTATGCTGATGACGTCAACGAGAAAACCAAAGAAAAAGAAAGAATAGGAATCAGGCTTTCATCTTGCGGAATCATCCATGCAAATTTTGAAGAGCAGGTGATGCAGATTCTCTCTTGCAGCGTAGGCGTACAATCTACCCTATATCCGATGAGTAAAATTGGTCCCGACAGAAAGAAGTTCCCAGACTTCAACTGGAACACCAAAGACCGCATCAGAAAATGGCAGGATATCCTCGTAGATTCTCCCAATTATGATGAGATAAAATACGAATCAGGCGATGAACTCTTTAATCAGGCTCAGGAAGTAATCGATAAAGCAAAAGCCGCCGAAGAAGCGAAAAAACCTAAAAGGGTTAGAAAATAAATGTAAAAAGACCAGTTGTGAAGCTGGTCTTTTTTTATTTCTTAAGTTTTAGAAGATTGTTTTCTTCTCTCAACCTTTGGTTTTCTTCTTTCAGTAAGGCAATATGGTACTGAAGACTTTCTAATAATTTATCTGAAGTATGATAATTAATTGTTTGATTTTGAATTACACCGCTTCCGTTATCATTAGTAGATTCATTGTTATTATTCACTTGAACAAATCCTTCATCTGGTTTCAAAATATCATCCAACTTTACCTCAGGCGAAGTACAAATATTTTCAATATGATTGATCCAGGAATTGGTCTCTCCGTTTTCTATTCTTTGATAAGTTGAGCGCGAGATATGCAGTTTTTCTGCCAGCTCTTCCTGTGAAAAACCTTTTTCTTCTCGGTAGGTTCTTATTCTCTTTCCTATGGTTGTGTTCATGAGGTCTGTTTAGCTGAGACAAATATAATTTTTTTTCAGACAAAATCATGCATCAAAAATAGGGCATTGCCGTGTCAGTAATTTTTACATCTTTGTAATGTGATTTTTTTATATATTTAACCACTTAAAAACATCAAATGTTTATGAAAAGAAATTTATTTCTCAGGCTTTGCCTGATGATGGCTGTTGTGCTGTCACTTTACTCCTGCCGCAACGAAGATCTTGCCAGCCAGGAAGCTGGTTCCCAAAGAAATGCTGCCGATTTCTTTAAGCATTCTAAAACCGGTGGTCTTAATGCTAAATCTGGTGTAGATTACATTGCGATTCTTGAAGCATACAACCGGGAAAAAGATTTTCTCTCTACGATGCCTGACCGGGAAGGAATGCCTATTTGGGAGAAAATGCAGGTTTTGGATGTTGCCGAAAAAACGGTCTTGTATGTGCCTCTTTCTTCAGATGATGCTTCTCTCAGCTCTTTATTATTGATTAATTTGGATGAAAATAATGAAGTGTATGTACTCAGAAACTTCACCAATGATTATTTGGAAAAATTGGTCTACAATCCGGAATATCCTGCCGATAAAAGAAAGTTTCTGATGGACATTTTTCTACAGATGGACTTCCTGTGTTTTGGGCGGCAGCTTTATACCAATCTTCCAACCGACCTGTACGATGGCTACGGCGAATATAACCGATTGGATATTATGGAGGTGACCAGGGAAAGCGCCAACAATGGTAAATTTCTCTATAATTTTACTTGCGCAACGCTTCACGTTTGTGCCAATAGCTGCCCATTGTCAACCTGTGATTATAATAATTGCCAGCACGGAGGGAAGTGTAAGGTGTGGAAATCATGCGCCAATACGGCAGGCTGGGTAGATGATCCTGTATCCTCTTACCCAGCAAACCCAAGTTGTGGACCTGACTGCGGTGGCGGTGGATCTTCACCTAATCCCAATACTCCCCCAAAACCTACAGACCCTTGTGCAGCAGAAGGTACTTTTTACAGGATTATAAAAAATTGTTTAAGTGCAGGAAACGGAAATGATCCTGTGGACGACCCTTGTGAGATAACAAAAGCATCTACCACCGCTGCCAATAATCTTTTACATGAATCCAATATTTCAACAGAAGTTAGTACATTAGAAGGTCATGCAGCTAATAGCTTCACAGAATATGGTATGGCAATTATCAGTACAGGAACGACTACAATAGCCCAAGATCCTTATAGTAATAATGATCCCTCCAATCCTGGAACTGTAAGTATAACAGTTCCACCTGTCGGAAATTATCTTGCCAGTGCTCATACACATCCTAATTATGGAGCCCCGCCTCCATCAGTTGCAGATTTTTATAGTACTTTGACAAACTCGAAGAATTATCCTACTTTTCAGACGTCATTAATCTTTGTTTATAATGGTACTAAATATGCTTTAGTTGTTAATGATAGAGCAAAGGCTATAGCTTTTTTGGATGCATATCCCTCTTCAAGTAATACAATAACTGTGGACGGTAAAAAAGTGTTTAACGAAAATTCTCAGGTTGGTAGAGATTTCATTAATATATTAGAAAATTATACAGAAGGAAGATTACCTTCTTATTCAGGAAGTAGCCAAAATGACGGATTGGAATCTGCATTTGCGGAAATATTACAAAAATATAATACTGGTATAAGCATTGCAAAAACGGATGCTAATGGAAATCTGAAATCTCTTCAATCTGTTTCTTTTGACTACACAATACCTGCATCAGGAGGCAAAAAAATAATAAGATATAGAGCAGAAAAATGCCCTTAATTTATTTTAAATACACTTATCAATTATGAAAACAAAACTTATTATAGTATTAGGATTTTTTTATTTCACTTCTTGCATGGCACAAATACCTGATGAGCAAATGACAATTGCAGAATATCCTACATTTTACACTCAAACAATTAATAAACTTAATAATATAATTCCTAATAAAGCAAATTATTACGGACAACCACTTTCAGTATTTTTACAAGTTTTGACTCAAAATAATATAACTGTTAAAAAGTACGATCCAGCTACTTTTAATAATAAACAGCTTAAACTAAGCTTTGTTTGGAGCAGAGAAATAAGAATAGGAAGATATGAGAATAATTATGTGGAACCCTATATAAATATTTATTTTCAACAACCGTTTAGTTATCCACAGGCAACAGTTATATTTAATAATAATTATCATTCTTACTGGAATCCTGCCGCAGAGAATTTTTATAAAAATCTGATTATAGAAAAAATAGAATTTTGGTATGTGCGGGGACTAACAGATAATAGTATGAATCCCAAGTAATGAAAATCACATTATATTTTTCTCTTATACTAATTATCTTACTTAGTTGTAATGTAAGACAAAAACATTTAGAACACTATCTGTCAACGGGTGTAGAAAATATGAAGCTTTTTTCTTCAAATAAATTAGATTCTTTAAAAATTAACACCTTTTATACAAATGCTGAAAAATGTCTTAAAGCAGGAGGATTATATTGCGACGTGTGCAATCCTGAGGTTTGGGCTAATTTTAAAAATGGAATGCATAATTTTAGAATTGAATTACTTAAAAATTTTAAGCTTCCAAAAAACGCGATAGGAGGAGAAAGCCGTATAAGAATAACCATTGGAACTCATCATAAGATAGAAAAAATAGAAGTATTAAAGTATACTGATAAAAACACTAAGAAAGCTATTGAAGATGTTTTTAGATTGGAAGAACTTAATGTTTGGACATCTGCAAAAATTTATGGTATTCCGGTTAAGGAACAGTTTGAGATCAGTGTTTTTGTTATTCGAAAGTGATTTTTTTGAAAGTGCAATAATCAATTTAAAAATGAAAAGAATATTTCCCTTCATACTAATCTGTATTTTTCTTATGAGCTGTAATGCAATACAAAAGAAAAGTTTGGTTCATTATCTTTCAACTTTGGAAAATATAAAAGTATTACCTCCCACAAAAGAAGAATCTGTAATAATTGATAGTTTAACACTTGCTAATAAAAAGTTTCTCGAAAAATGTGAAAAAAATGGTGGGAATTGTATTGTTGATAATCCAAGGCAGGATGCACATTTTAAAAATGATATAACAGCATTCAGAAAGATAGTATTTAATCAATTCAAAACAAATTCAAGATCAAAAGAAGGAGAAAATAAAATACTTGTTACTATTGGTAAAAAAGATAGTATTGAAAGTGTAGTATTTTTAAAATATACAGACGAAGACAGCAAAAGGCAAATTGAAAATATCTTTAAATCTAAAGAATTAAACCAATGGGTTTCTGCACAAGATCATGGTTTTCCAATGAAAACCCAATTTGAAATTAGTGTTTTTATTCAGAGACAATAATAATTTAATTGCTGTGAAAAAATCATTTAATATGGAAAAGATTTATACAAATGGATAAGAGAAATTAATTAGGATTAATAATAAATCCAAAATATTAAACCCGGCAATTTGTCGGGTTTTATCATTTCAAAAACATTTAAATATGTTCAGTTAGGGATATAGAAGTATTTCAAAAAAAATGTTAAATTTGTTTTCCTAACAACTTACAAAACATTAATATGGAAAGAAAAATCAACGAAACAGGACACAGCAAAAATATTGCAAATTTCAACGCTGTCTATCAAATCTTAGAAGAAATGGGAACTTTATATAATCCCACAAATCCCAAAATTCAAATATCTAGCCTAAGTCCTATTCGCGGCTCATTGCAAGAAATCAGTACAGAGCTCAATACAAAACAGCCCGTTTATAAAAATGCTGTCGCAGCAAGAGAAACCGCCATCAAACCTTTGAGTAAGCTTATAACACAAACACTCAATTATGCCAAATCCATAGATATTTCTTTAGCAGATAAAGAAAATATTGCGGCAAGAGCCATAAAGATCAGAGGCAATCAAAAAGAAAAAAAGACAACTTCAGAAGTTAATCCTTCACAACAAATCTCTACTTCACAAATGAGCTATGATAACCGCATTGCTAATTTAGATGCATTTACCAACCAGCTGGCATCACATCCGCAGTATATGCCAAACGAGCAGGAGATACAGATTGCTACACTGCAGGTCTACCATGCCAACCTCAGTATGTTGAGCAAAAACGTAAACGTTGCAGGTAACACACTCATTACCGCACGCAAAAACAGAGACGAGATTTTGTATAGAAACGAAATCAGTGTAATCAGACTCATTAAAGACATCAAAGCATATCTCAAATCGCTGGGAGAAGCAGGAAAACCTTATTATGATGCAGTGATAAAACTGAAATTTAGAGCTGCATAGTCTAATCATCATTAAGATACCCTTCGGTTTCGTTCAGCATTACAAAAATTAAGTAAACTTATTATTAATTAAAATGTCATGCTGAGCGTAGCCGAAGAATCTCAACATCAAAACAGAATTGGCCACCTATTTTAGATTTCAAAATTCTAATGATGGGTGCGCAGTTTTCAAAAAAAATACCCGAAATATTCGTAAAACATATTAGAAACCTTCAATATCGTAGGGTAAATCTCTATAATGATATCGAAAATGTCTGTTATTGTATCGTGATTCTCTATTGTTGTATGGTAAATATTTATAATAATATCGGGAATTTCATTAATAGCACCATCAATCTCTATAATTAAATCGATATTTTACAATATCGCATCGGTGATCTCTAAAATTACATCGGTAATCTCTTTTTATAACACCGCTGATTTCCATTATAACGAAGCAAATCTCTTTATTCAGTATAATTAAATTTCATTGTCTGACTTATCTTCTTTAGCTTTGCCGTAAATTTTTCATCCATAAAAATGCAAAAAGATTTTTTTAAATATCAGGCACAGACCACGCAATTTGCAGCAGGTTTTGAAGTAGAAAAAGCAGAAGGAACTTATATCTTCGGGAAAGACGGCAGAAAATATCTTGACTTCGTGGCAGGAGTTTCCGCAAATACATTGGGACATTCTCATCCAAAAATCGTCAATGCCATCAAAGAGCAGGCAGACAAATATCTTCACGTCATGGTGTATGGAGAATATGCTCAGGAGAAACCAGTTGAGTTATGCAGATTATTGGCAGAATCTACACCATATCCATTAGAAATTACCTATTTAGTCAACAGCGGGGCAGAAGCCATCGACGGAAGTTTAAAATTAGCAAAAAGATACACCGGAAGAGAAGAAATCGTATCTTTCAAAAATTCTTACCACGGAAATACACACGGAGCCTTGAGTGTTTCAGGAAACGAGTTCCACAAAAGAGAATTCCGTCCCTTATTACCAATGGTTTCTTTCATTGAATTTAATAATGAAAATGACTTCAATAAAATTACAGAAAAAACAGCCTGTGTCATCCTCGAAACCATTCAGGGAGCAGCCGGTTTTTTAGTTCCTAACAATGATTATTTAATTAAACTAAAAAAAAGATGCGAAGAAGTCGGCGCACTTTTAATTTTAGATGAAATACAACCCGGCTTCGGAAGAACGGGTAAACTATTTTCATTCGAACATTTCGGTATCGTTCCCGACATCTTGGTTATGGGAAAAGGAATGGGCGGTGGAGTTCCCGTGGGAGCCTTTATGAGTTCAAAAAAAATTATGGAAACATTATCTCATTCACCAAAATTGGGTCATATTACCACATTCGGAGGAAATCCATTGATTGCAGCAGCTTCTCACGCAACTTTAAAAGAAGTTTTAGAAAGCGGACTGATGAATGAAGTCGTAGAAAAGGAAGAACAGTTCAGAAGACTTCTAATACACCCGAAAATCAAAAATATCAACGGAAAAGGTTTAATGTTGGCAGTCAATCTCGGTACTCCTGATTACACATTAGATGTAGCCAAAAGATGTATGGAGAAAGGCTTAATTGTATTTTGGCAGCTCTACAGAAATGAATATCTGAGAATTTCACCACCATTGACGATTTCAAAAGAAGAAATTACTGAAGGTTGTAAGATTATTCTTGATGTATTAAACGAAGATTGATTAATGAAAATATAAGCTAATTCTCTCATAATGAATAGTTTTGATTTTTTATTGCTTCAAAATGAAAAATAAATTATAAATCACAAGAACTTTTATTAATTTTTCTGATAAATATCATTCATATTGCATAAAAATCTGTTTAGTTTTTTGTGTAATAAAAAAATTAATTTATATATTGCGTGACGTTAAAAATAAGTTATATGGCGAAACATAAAGTCCATTACGAATTCCCAATGCATTGTCTTTCAGAGATTTTGTACGAATATTTGGCTAGTGCTGAGGGATTATCCGAGTGGTTTGCAGATGATGTGATAGAGAAAGGTGACGATTTCTATTTTAGTTGGGGTGGAGGTTCTGAAGAAAAAGCAACTTTGATCAGATATAAACCTGAAGGTTTCGTACGTTTCAGATGGGAAGAAGATGAAGGTACCAAAAACTTCTTTGAAATGACCATCACAATTGACGATATTACAGAAGATTTAGCTCTTAATATTACAGATTTCTGTGAAGAAGGTGACGAAGAAGAAAATGCTTTGTACTGGGAGAATCTAATCGAAAACCTTAGAATAAAATTAGGTGCTGCTTAATTGATAAGCGGTACTTACTTAATGGTAAAACTGATGAACGATTTATCGTTCATTATTTTTTTATAAACAATCATATTTTGCAAAATACATATTTTACTTCAGAAGAGCTCGAGCTGAAAAACAGAGCGTTTCTTTTGGGAGATGCTGTGAAAGTTTCATTTTTTATAAGAAATTCCAAACTCATTATGGATGAAGAGTGCTACTTCTTCCTGATGGCTTCTATGCGAAAAATGAGGATGAATATTCCACTAACCTATACTTTGGAGTTTTTTCAGAATCTTTTTAATGAAAAAGTAATTCAGGGAAATAATGTTACCAACGGAATCATCAATTTTCTGGTGTACAGAAATTCTGATGGAATTACCTTGTCAAAATCTACTATTTCATACTTCTTTGAGGTTGATGAGATGGATGATGTTCTGAATGTGCATCAGCGTCCTTTAGAATTAGATTTAATTAAAGAAATCAACGTTAATAATAATCTTCTGAGCAACATCAGAGTGCATTGCCCGGAGAATATCTATGCTGGAATTTATGCGCAGGAAAATGACTTAGATGACGTTATTCTTTTAAATCCAAATAAGAGAATTGCCCGTTCTACTTCAGGAAATTTACTTTTTCTGGAAGGAAATATTATTAAAGTTCCAAAACATTCAGAGGGAGCATACATTTCGCCTCTGCTTGAGAACTTCGTGACTTATTTGCATAAAAATAATCTGGCAGATATTCAGGAGCATGAAATCATTGCTTTTGAATCTCAAAAAGCTGAAGAAATATTAATGATCTCTGACGAGAAAGGAATTTTCTCAGTAGGGAAAATTAGAAATAAATCATTTGAAAGCTCCCGTTTCACCATACTGGTAGAAGGATGGAAGAATAGTTTTTCAAATTAAATTGACAAACCCGGTAAACAACAATGACGTCCTTTACCGGGTTTTATTCTGATACAATCAGAAAAGTGTTTTTTCCACTTTATTTTTCGTTGATGATCTCGATGAATTTCTGAGCAAGTTCTTTTTGCCCGGTTTCACCGCTTAGATAATCTCTGTCTTCTTTATTGTTGATAAATCCTAACTCTACTAATACAGCAGGGGATTTTGATTCTCTTAAAATATGAAGATTCTTTTCTTCAATCTTACAAGAGCCTAATTTTTTTGAAATTTTTTCGGCCAATGCTTTTGAAGCATCAGAATTCTGTGTAAAAATCTCATGACCTTTTTTGTCAGTCTCGCTTCCCGGTGTTCTGTTGATGTGAAGTGAGATAACCATTTCGGGATTTAGCTTGTTAATCATTGCCGTTCTGTCGCTCAAACCGGCATATTGATCAGAATCTCTGGTTAAGATGATTTCGTAATCCTCAGATTTGTTTAGTTTTTTGATTTGTGAAGCCACTCCCAAAACGATTTGCTTTTCAGAAACCCCGTTATAAGTTGCGCCCATGTCATTTCCGCCATGTCCGGCATCGATGATGATGATTTTTTTATTAGTGGGAGAGAATGATAAAATTGCAGTAGATGCAAGAGATAAAACCAGTAATTTAAATGTTTTCATATCCTAGGTTTAGTTTGTCAAAGAACGTGAAAAGTATGTTAAAAATTATGTAAGAATAACTTAAAGTTTGTTAAAGTTTAAATCGCTTCTTTGTGAAGTAATGGTTAATTCAATGAAATATCTTCCGGAGAGTTTGCCCAAAGAAGATATTCACCACCAAGGTTTTGCATAATAGATTTCCAAAGAGTCTGATCATTTGGAAGGGTGTAGTCAAGATTATAAACATCTACAACTGTCCAGAGTTTACGTTTGATTTCACTATCCAACTGCAAAGCTCCCCAACCAGAATAGCCTGAAAATATTTTAACATCATCAATTGATAATTCATTGCTGAGAACCGCACTAATAACAGTTTCTATGTCTTCTGTTACATAAAATTCATTATTAATTTCCGTATAAGTTTCGCTGACTTTCTTTCCTTTTATGATAAAAAAAACTTTTTCATTTTCTACCGGTCCGCCATCATAGACTTCAATTTTAAAGTCGAAGAAATTTTTGAATTTGTTACTCATTTTTGAATTTTTCTTATTCAAAATCAAACCAAAAGCTGAACTTTCATTATGTTCAATGATAAGCACTACTGATCTGGAAAAAATATCTCCGGAAATATCAGGCGTGGAAATTAATATTTTACCTTTGTATGAGTAATTCATACTCAAATTTAATAAAAATTATTTATGGAAAACCTTCATGACAAGAGAAAAATCTACGAAAAATATCAACTTATTGAAAGTGAGATTAAAGAGAATCCTATTGAGCAATTCAGAGATTGGTTTTTGGATGCATCGGTTAATCCTACAGTTTCTGAAGCAAATGCAATGGCGGTTTCTACTTTAGAGGATGATGGTTGCCCCAGAACGAGAATGGTTTTGCTTAAAGAATATACGTACGAAGGTTTTATTTTTTACACCAATTACGATAGCCGAAAAGGAAAAGCAATTGCAAAAACGCACAAAGCATGTCTTCATTTTTTCTGGCCGAGTTTAGAACGACAAATTATCATTAAAGCTGATTTAGAAAAAATTGCTGAAAATCTGAGTGATGGATATTTTCATTCCAGACCAAAAGGAAGCCAGCTTGGCGCAGCAGTTTCTCCGCAAAGTGAAGTGATACCCAACAGAGAGTTTTTGGAAGTTAAATTAAAAGAACTAGAAGAGAAATTTGAAGATTCTGAAGTTCCAAGACCTGGAAATTGGGGCGGATATATTGCAAAACCTTACGAGATTGAATTTTGGCAGGGAAGACCAAACAGGCTTCATGACAGAATCATCTATTCACTAAAAGATTTAGACTGGGAAATTTCACGACTTGCACCATAAACAAAAAGGACGTAGTCAAAGCATAATAACTTTAGGTATCAATAAAAGTTAACCAAATGTATCTACAAACAAAAAAACCTCATCAGAAGATGAGGTTTGCATTTTTATAATCTGATTGATTATTTCTTTTTCACACCTGAAACCGCAGTTGCCAAGTCAGCACCAGCCTTAAATTTAGCTACTGTTTTAGCAGCGATTTTGATTGGTTTTTTAGTTGCAGGGTTGATACCTTGTCTTGCAGCTCTCTCAGATACTGAGAAAGTACCAAATCCTACTAAAGACACTTTTCCGTCTTTTGCCTTTAGAGTAGTTGTAACGTTAGAGATAAAAGACTCTAAAGCAGCTTTAGCTGCAACTTTAGTAATACCTGCGTCTTTTGCGATTGCGTCGATTAATTCAGACTTGTTCATAATTTTTATATTAAAAGTTAGTTAGTAATTGTAGCAAATATAAAACAATTTTCAAATTGTGCAAATTTTTTCTAAAAACTTGTGGATATTTTTTGATTTCACCTTAAATTAATCAATATATCATAATTCAAATTTTTACGAAAAATCTACGTTTCGAGATGCTAAAATCGTGCCAACTACTTATGTTTATTAGCTTTGTTGAAAATTTAATATTGGGTTTTGTATTTATTAAATCCTAAATTTAATGATTACTTTTGATTTTTTTCTTGATATGCTTATTAAGTTGATAATCAGTAATGAATTATATTAATTTCTACAAAATTCAAACGTAGTTATGATGCGCCTTCTTAAATCAATTTTAAAATCATTTTATTAAATATTATTAATAAATTTGCACCATGTTAATAGAAGTATTCAAATCGAAGATTCACAGGGTGAGAGTTACGGCTTCAGACCTTAATTATATCGGAAGTATTACCATAGATGAAGATCTTATTGATGCAGCAGGATTGGTAGTGGGTGAGAGGGTTTATATTGTTAATGTAAACAACGGAGAACGTTTTGATACGTACGTTATCAAAGGTAAGAGAAAGTCTGGAGAAGTTTGTCTGAATGGGCCTGCAGCGAGAAAAGTACAGCGTGATGACATCATTATCATTATTGCCTACGCACAGATGACACCTGAAGAAGCAAGAGAGTTTCAGCCAAAAATCGTTTTCCCGGACGAGAAAACTAACCTTCTTACCTAATTGATGGAAAAAAAATCAGCCAATCCTTTAAAATCAATCCTTACGATTGTCATTTCGCTTGCGTTTGCAGGATTTTTTCTGTGGCTTGCTCTCAAGGGTTTTGAGTTTGAAAAGGTGCAGAAATCTTTGGCAAAAGCCAATTATCTTTGGGTAGCTATTGCAGGGGTGTTTGGTGTTTTGGCGTACTGGCTAAGAGCAGTCCGCTGGAATCTTTTACTAGAACCCATGGGATATAATATCTCGAGTTCTAATGCATTCTGGACGATTTCCTTTGGTTATTTAATGAATTTAACCATTCCCAGAAGTGGAGAACTTGCCAGAGCAACCGCTTTGTATGGGGTTGAAAAAGTACCTGTAGACAAATCTTTCGGAACAATTATTCTGGAAAGGGTAGTAGATTTGATTTGTATGATGGTGTTTTTGGGACTAACTTTTATATTTAAATATGAAGCTATCCTTTCATTTTATGAGAATTCAGAGATTAAATTTAATCCGAACAAGGTAATTTTAATAATTTCCATATTGGTTTTAGGAGCGATTTTGTTTTTTGTGTTTAAAAAGAAATTGGCGACAGTTCCGATTTTAGGGAAAATTATTGGTTTCATTGATGGGATACTCCAAGGTTTAACTTCCATATTTAAACTAAAACAAAAAGTAAAATTCATTTTATATACCATCGGAATATGGATTTGCTATTTCATGGCCGCTTATCTTGTTTGTTTTGCTTTACCGGAAACTTCAGACTTTACCATCGCAGACGGCTTTTTCATCATTGTGGTGGGAACTTTAGGAATGATTGTTCCTGCGAGTGGAGGTATCGGAGCTTTTAATTTAGCGATGAAATACGGCTTCATGGCATTGTTTATCTCTATGGGGAAAAGTGCTGAGTTTGGCGGTGAAATGGGATTGACATATTCATTTATCTCTCTTCCCTTGCAAATTGTAATCATGTTGACGACGGGCTTATTATCTATTCCTATTTTGGCTAAAGCGAGAAATAAACTAGCAGCCGAAACTGAAATTAACAACAAATAAGTTTTAAAATTTAATATAAATATATAGCCTGATCTTATGGATTGGGCTTTTTTTAATGTTTTTTTAATCTGAATATTTGGAAAAATGACAAATCAAAACTATCTTAGACATAAAGTACAGAATTATGGCAATTAACCTACAGAAAGGACAAAGAATTGATATAGGACTCACAAAAATGACCATCGGGCTTGGTTGGGATCCTAACGATGGAACGGGTTATGATTTTGATCTTGATGCTTCTGCGATTATGATTGATTCTCAAAGAAAGTTGGTCAGTGAAGATTACTTTGTCTTTTATAACAACCTGAATTCTCCCGATGGTGCTTTGACCCATACTGGCGATGATCCAAGCGGTAAAAACAGTGACGGAGATGATGACGAAGCAATCATGATTGATCTTGCAAAAGTAGATTCCAGAGTTGAAGAAATTCTTTTTGTGGTAACGATTGAAGATTTTGAAAGAAGAAAGCAAAATTTTGGTCAGGTAAGAAATTCTTACATCCGAATTGTTGACCAAAGTAATAATCAAGAAATCGCAAAGTATGAATTAGACGAAGATTTTTCTATAGAAACAGGAATTGAATTCGGAAGATTGTACAAAAAAAACGGAAGCTGGAAATTTGAAGCTTCAGGAATTGGTTATCGTGCAGATCTGGGTTTCTTTTTAGAGAAATATTACAACGGACAGATTATTAAATAACAAAAAAGTATGCTGAGAGGTGTACTTTTTTAGTTTACTAACTCCATCATATAAGAATGCTGATCTTCAGCTATAATTTTAAATCCTAAAACCACATATAAAGTCTGTGCTTTATTGGTTTTTAAAACGCTAAGTCGGACAGGTTTTTTCGTAGCTGAAGCTTCCTCAATAATCTCTTTCAAAATACTTTTACCAATTCCTTTTCCCTGAAGTTTGGGATCAATCTGAATTTGTAATATTTCAATATGATTTTCGGCTCTGTTTATTTTTAGTAATCCGATCGGCTCATTGTTTAAAGTAATGATATTTGCTTTTTCAAAATGATATAGTATTCTTTGCAAAGTTGATTCTTTATCGGTCGGCAGATGAGAACTGATGTAATGCTCGGTCATTGTTTTCGTTCTTAAGTCAAACAAAAAACTTATGTCGTTTTCTGTAGCTTTTCTGTATTGAAGATTCATATTTTTCATTTTAAACTAATCTTCAAACCCAATTCATTTTTTAGATATAGCAAAACTTCAGCGTTGCCTTTGGCATCATCAACCGGATGATGAGTGTGTTCGGTTTTTCGAAGGTGTTTCCATTGGGCAAACGTGTCTTTTTCTAATCCACAGTATAAATCTGATAGTCGTCTTGATGAGTAACCAAATGGATTTGTCTGAATAAAATGATGAAAATACCAGCAGATAAACATCCAGTCAAAGCCATTATTATCACTAATGAAAATTGGTCTTCCTTTGGAATTTGTTTTCACCCAATCTTCGAATTTTAGCATGACTTCTTTTGGGTCATCAAAGTCTTCGGTTTCCTCTCTACTAAATCCCGACACGGCAAGAGCCTCCGGATTAAAATGTTGAGAGATAGGTTTTAATTTTCCGTAGAAAGTCTTGTCAAGATTTTCATCAACAAGCACCGCTCCAAAACAGATCATAGAAAAGTCACCCGGGATGGGGCCGTCAGATTCAATATCTACCATGATGTAGCTCATAATTTCACTTGTTTTATAAACGAATAAATGAATTTTTAAAAAGAAAAAAGCAACAAAATCAACTGCTGCTCTTGAAATTTATCTTAAAAAAAAATTAACTGCGAATCTTTTGGAATTTTTTCATTGTGAAGTTTGCAGAAAAATAAAGGATTGAAGTTGCTGTGAAAATTAATGCCGTCATTGCAAAGTATTCGGTAAATCGCAAAACCATACTTGGCTCTTTGATATCTCCATCCATCAAGAATCCGATTGTTGTAAGGATTAGTGAAAAAATTAAAAGGTTGGTAAGTTTCATTTTCATGGTAAACTGTTTTTTTGTGTTATGTCAAACTGGCGTGAAATTATAAAAAATATTTTAATGTAGAAAATTTATTTGTGATTCAAAAATTTGTCTTATTCTTAATTAACTTAAACGCTATTTGTCAATAAAGTGGTTATCTCAATGGTATTTTTAAAGTCTTGAAAGAAATGAGGTGCCTATTAAAAAAAACAATCCAAAAAACTTTCATCTTTTGGAGTCTTAAAATATTATTTTAAATTCTAACCAAACGCTCTCTTCAGCAAACTTTCTACTTTCGGCTCACTTCCTCTGAAATTCTTATACAATTCCATCGGATCTTTTGTTCCGCCAGAAGAAAGGAGAACTTTAAATTTTGCTGCAGTTTCGGGATTGAAGATTCCGGTTTCCTTAAAATATTGGAAAGCATCGGCATCTAAAACTTCCGCCCATTTGTAAGAATAATATCCGGCAGAATATCCACCCTGAAAAATATGTGAAAAGCTCGGGCTCATCGCAGTTTCAGGATTCGAAGGATAAAGTTGGGTTGCTTTGGTGTAATTATCTTCAAACTCCTTTACGCTCAAATTCTCCAACTCAGCAACCTTCGTATGATAGTTCATATCTAAAATTCCAAAGCCAAGCTGTCTCATTGTCTGATAACCTTCCATAAAGTTTTTCGATTGTTCGATTTTCTCTATTTTCTCATCGGGAAGAACTTCACCGGTTTTGTAATGTTTGGCAAAAGTTTTTAAGAATTCAGGTTCGTAGCAGAAATTTTCTAGAAACTGAGAAGGTAGTTCCACAAAATCCCATTTTACAGAAGTTCCGGAAAGATTAGGATATTGAACGTTTGCCATCATTCCGTGAAGCGCATGACCAAACTCGTGAAATAAAGTCGTCACCTCTTGGAACGTCAATAAACTCGGTGTATCTTTTGTTGGTTTACTGAAGTTACAGACAATAGAAATGTGCGGACGAGAATTTTCACCATCTTTTTTGTACTGATTTTTGTAGCTCGTCATCCAGGCTCCGGCTCTTTTGCCTTTTCTCGGGAAGTAATCGACATATAGTAAAGATTTGTATTCTCCATTTTCCTTTACTTCATACACTTTTACGTCTTCATGGTATTTAGGAATATCATTTCTTTCCTCAAAAGTTAATCCGAAAAGTTGCTTAGATAAACCAAAAACAGCTTCCTGAACCTGTTCTAACGGAAAATAAGGTTTCAATTCCTCGTCATTCAAGTCGTATTTTGCTTTACGAAGTTTTTCTGCATAAAAAGCGTGGTCATAACCTTGCATTTCGTCAATTCCATCGGCTTTTGCCAAAGACTTTAATTCTTCAATTTCCTTTTCTGCATAAGGTTTTGCTTTCGTTAAAAGTTCATTTAAAAAGTCTAAAACTTTGGTCGGAGATTTTGCCATTCTTTCCTCAAGAACAAAATCTGCATAGTTTGCATAGCCTAAAAGTTCAGCTTTTTGTTGTTTTAAATTTAAAAGCTCTTTAATTAAATTCTGATTGTCAAATTCGCCACCGTCAAAAGATTTTTTGCCGTTTGCCAAAGCCAGTTCTTTTCTCAGTTCACGGTTTTCCGCATACGTCAAAAACGGAATATAGCTTGGGTACTGCAATGTGACAACCCAGCCTTCCAGATTTCTTTCTTTAGCTTCTTCTGCGTATTGTTCAATAATCGCTTCGGGAATTCCGGTTAGATCTTCTTTATTGGTGATATGTTTGAAATAATTATTGGTTGAAGCCAAAACGTTTTGCCCGAACTGAAGAGATTTTAAAGATAAATCCATGCTGATTTTCTTTAATTTTTCTTTGTCTTCTTCATTCAAAAGTGCACCGCTTCTTACAAAACCTTTATAGGTTTCATTTAAAAGCATTTGTTGTTCTTCACTCAGATTGTATTTTTCCTTTTCGTCATACACTTTTTTAATTTTATTAAATAAAGCTTCGTTTTGAGAAATTTTTGAAGAATACTCAGTTAAAATGGGTGAAACATCCTGCGCAATTTGTTGCAATTCATCACTCGTCTCGGCTGAATTTAAATTAAAGAAAATATTAGAAGCTCTGTCCAATTGCTCTCCGGAAAATGCTAAAGCTTCAATTGTATTTTCAAAAGTAGTTTCGTTAGAATTATTAACTATTTCGTCGATTTCTTCTTCAGATTTTTGAATTAATTCTTTAAAAGCCGGAAGATAATCTTCATTTTTAATTTGGTCGAATGGTGCTGAATGATATGGTGTGTTGAATTTTTCTGTTAAAATACTCATTGAATTATTTTTAATTGATGTAAATTTAATTAATTTGAATGTAATGATCTTTGAATTCTCAAAAACAATGCCCACAGCAATTTATATGACAAAAATGCATCATTCAAGAATTTTCTTGTCATAGGAAAAGATTTACTTCATAGCGAATTGCTAATTTTACTTTTGAGTTCTTCTGACTTTGAGTTTAAAATAATATACAATTGAAAAAACATAACGATGTCTAAAAACAAAGAAACAATTCAAAAATACATGGATTCTTTTCAGGAAAGCGATCACGAAAAAATCCTAAGCTGTCTTACCGAAGATGTTATTTGGGAAATGCCGGGAGTTTATCTGCATCATGGAAAAGGAGAATTTGACAAAGAAATAGAAAACGAAAATTTTACAGGAAAACCAAAAATCACAATTTTCAGAATGACAGAAGAAAATAATGTTGTTATTGCAGAAGGAAATGTGATTGGAAGTTTCAAAAACGGAGATGTTCTCAATGCCGATTTCTGCGATGTCTTTGAAATGGAAAATGGACTCATCAAGAAGCTTGTTTCTTATTTAATGCAAAAAACTAACTAAAAAAATAAATCTATAATTATGAAAACAATTTTGAAAATTATCGGGGGAGTTATCCTTTTGTTTATTGTGTATGCAATCGTTGCTATGTTGGCTTTCGGAGATAATTATCACTACGAAAAATCTGTCGTAATGAATGCTCCAAAGGAGAAAGTTTGGCAGCAGATCAGTACAATGAAGGCATTTAATGAATGGAATCCTTGGATGAAATTAGACAAAAACATGAAAATTATTTACACCGGAAATTCTGGGGAAGTAGGAGACAAGTATTGTTGGGATAGTAAAAATGATGATGCAGGAGCAGGTTGTCAGGAAATTAAAGAGCTGATTCCTGGCGAAAAACAAAAAACAGAAATGATTTTTAAAAGACCTTTTGAAGGACAGGCAATTTCGGATATTGTTTTAACTTCCGAAGGGAATTCTACAAAAGTTACCTGGAGTATGGATACAAAACAGGAAACATGGATGAAAATTATGCGACCGATGATGGATTACCAAATGGGAAAATCTTACGAAGAAGGGTTGAGCAATCTGAAAGCTTTGGTAGAAAAATAAAGTGTAAGCCTTGCAATTTTGTAAGGCTTATTTTTTTTTAGTAATCTTTTCTTCCAATCTCATCAATAAAACCGTGGTTTCCTATTCCTTTTGGGTTTGAGCCGTATTCGTTTTCACCATTATCGCTGTCAGCAAAAATCATCCAGAAAATATAAAACGGAATTATCTGAAACCAACCGCTATTCCCACGGTCATGACATCTTTTAGCTCCTTGGGCAAGAATAAACCATAAAAGCGGGATGAGAATGATTAAAAAAATGATTGAAACGGTAAGCGAGGGATCGTATGTATTGTCATAATACAAATCAAAAGGTAATCCGACTATAATGTAGATAAGATACGAAAGTCCATACTCAGTTCTTCTGATTCTTCCGTCAAATGAAAAGGGATTTTTAAACATCTTGTATTTTTTTATGTTTTCAAAAATATGGAATTTATTTAAAAAATATTATCTTTATCTAAAGATTACGATACATGGAGAAGATAGTATTTGAGAAAAATAACATAAGAAATTATGTAAAAACCGTGATTTCAGAAAAAATAGAAAAACTAAAAAACTTTATAGAATTTACTTTAGAAGCAAGCCGGGATATTAAGAAAACTCCGAAATACGACAGCATGCGTGAAGAAATGCAGGAGGAAATCTACCAAATGCAAAGACAGCTTGCAGCGTTGCATGATTTAAGAACAAATATGGCAAGAGTTTTACCGGCTTCCACAGAAAAGGTACAGCTGGGATCACTAGTAATTACCAATAAAGCGAGATTTTACATTTCGGTTTCTTTGGGCGAATTCTTTTTTGAAGGCGACCGTTTCTACGCCATCTCGTCAGAAAGCCCTATGGCAAAAAAAATGATGGGGATGCAGTCTGGAAGCTCGTTTACTTTGAATAACATTCATCAGGAGATTATTGAGGTTCTTTAAGAGAGTTATTAGTTTTGAGTTATTAATGATGAAATTTTCAATCTGTCATTTAGATAGGGAAATCTATATTTTTAGCAGCAAAAAACTATCAATCATACCCATTTCTCCACCCATTTTTTCCGTATTTTTGTCTTTATGAATAAAGCAGAAGTTTTAAAAGAAATCATAGAGCAAAGAAGAAGTATCTTTCCAAAAGATTATGCTGAAACAGAAATCTCACAGGAAATCATCGAAGAAATCCTACATTCAGCGACATTAGCTCCCAATCATAAGAGAACAAAACCGTGGCGTTTTAAAATTTTTAAAGGCGAAGAAAAGGCAAAATTAGCTTTCGAAATGCAGGAAATTTATAAGTCTACGCAAGCTCCCCAAGTTTTTTTAGAGAAAAAATATCAGGATATTGGTTTTAAAATCAATAAAGCTGATGCGGTAGTTTCCATCGTTGTGAACTTCAGCGGAATGGTTCCTGAGTGGGAAGAAATTGCTGCCGTTTCTATGGCAGTTCAGAATATGTATCTTACCTGTACGGCAAATGGAGTAGGTTGTTATTGGAGTTCACCAAAAATTGTTGATCATTTGAAAGAGTCTTTGACCATCGAAGAGAACCAGAAATGTCTAGGGCTTTTCTATATGGGAAATGTTGATTAATGTAATAATTTTTAATCAAAATTGGTAACGAAGCTGCGAATTAGCCCTGATTGCAGCGACATCCTTTTTCTCTTATGGCTTGAAAAAAGCGTTGGCGAAAAAGATACAGCGGAAAGCAGGTTCCCGGCTTCTAAAAATTGAGAAATTTAATTTGGCGTAATATGGCAAAAAAGTTTAAACATTGGACTCATAATTTAAACTTTTTTACTATCTTTGCACACTTAAATATTTAATCGGGACGAGTTCCCTTAAAATTCATACATTATGTCAGTAAAAATCAGATTACAAAGACACGGATCAAAAGGGAGACCTTTTTTCCATATCGTGGTTGCAGATGCTAGAGCTAGAAGAGATGGTAGATTCATCGAAAAACTAGGTACTTACAACCCAATTACTAACCCTGCGACTATCGATTTGAACGTTGACTCTGCTGTAAAGTGGTTAAACAACGGTGCTCAACCAACTGATACTGCAAGAGCTATTCTTTCTTATAAAGGTGTACTTTACAAAAAACACTTACAAGGTGGTGTTGCTAAAGGTGCTTTTGATGAGGCTGAAGCTGAAAAGAGATTTTCTGCTTGGGTAGAATCTAAAGAACAAAAAGTACAAGGTAAAGTAGAAGGATTAACAAAGGCTCAGGCCGATGCTAAGAAAGCTGCTTTTGATGCTGAAACTAAAGTAAACGAAGCTAGAGTTGCTGCGGCTGCTCAAGTAGAAGCTGATGCTAAAGCTGCTGAAGAAGCTGCTAACGCACCTGCTGAAGAAGTTGTTACTGAAGCTACAGAAGAGCCAACTGCTGAAGCAGAAGGCACTGAAGAAACTCAGGCTTAGTTCTTCTAAAAAATACAAAGCAAAGGCACGATTTTTCGTGTCTTTGTTGTTTAAACTAAAATAAGAAATCTTGTTAGTATTATTAACCTTAATAAGATTAAGAGAGAAAACCAATTTTTAAGATTCTACATCATTATGAAAAAAGAAGACTGCTATTTATTAGGAAAAATCACCCGCAGACACGGTCTTGCCGGAAATGTAATTCTTAAA
The DNA here is from genome assembly GCF_022699665.1 of Chryseobacterium aahli. Classification (GTDB taxonomy): domain Bacteria; phylum Bacteroidota; class Bacteroidia; order Flavobacteriales; family Weeksellaceae; genus Chryseobacterium; species Chryseobacterium aahli. The sequence goes on from NZ_JALDNB010000015.1 coordinate 147,377, forward strand.
TTAGATACAGACCAGCCCGAACTTTACAGAAATCTAGATTCTATTTTTGTAGAAATCAACGGTTTGCTGGTTCCTTTTTTTATTGAAAAAACATCTTGGAGTAAACTCGATGCTGTGAATATTTCTTTTAAAAACTCTTCCGAAGCTTTGGTAGATCAGTCTCTGAATAAAGATGTTTATCTTCCGTTGACGAGTTTGCCAAAATTGAAAGGAAATCAGTTTTATTATCATGAAGTTATCGGCTATGAAATTTTTGATCAGAACGATGCTAATTGTGGTGTCATCAGATCTGTGAATGACCAAACAGCACAAAACTATTTCGTGACCAATCTGGATGGTAAAGAAGTAGTAATTCCGTTGATCAAAGATTGGATTATTGAAGTTAACCGTGAGGAAAGATTTATCAAAATGCAGGTTCCTGAAGGTTTGATTGATGTTTATTTGGTTCCTTCGAAGAAAGATGAGTAATACAAATAGTTAGCGAAAACTATACTAGGACATCTGTTTTTTCACAAATTTTCATTTATCTATTATTCATAAACCGCAGGCAATAAATAGTCTTGTACCATTTTATCGACTTGTGAGTGCGAATAAGGCTTGTTGTAAGCTTTTGCAGTAATGACCATAACGATAGGTAGCTCTGTGAAAATGATAATTTTGTTCCCGCCATTTCCGCTAGATTGATAAGATTCAAAACTCTTATTTCCTACTTTATATACCTTTCTCCAAAACAAGTATCCGTACCCTTCAAAATCTTTATTGTCAGAAAAATAATTGGTAAAAGATTTTTTAATCCATTCTTTGTCTAAAATAGTTTTGCCATTCCAAATGCCGTTATTTTTATATAACTGTCCGAATTTTGCAAAATCCAGAGCTCTCATTCTTAATCCTCCGGCAAGCGAGATTTTGTGTTGAGGTGTATATTGCCATTTGTGGTTTTTTATTCCAAGAGGTTGAAATAATTTTTGATCTGCATACTTTTCCAATCCATTCTCAATAGATTTATCTAAAATATCTCCGGTTAAAACGACTCCGGTAGTAAAGTAAGACCAATTTTCTCCAATTTTATTGTCGGTCAAAGGTAAATCTAGTGCAAATTTTATCCAATTATCGGTTGGGTACATATTTTCTTCATTTCCGGGAGAATCTTCATCTTCGTCATTTCCATCAAAACCTGAACTCATTGTCAGCAAACTTTTTATTGTGATATTATCTTTTTCAGGAGAATAATTTTTGAATGTTTTTAAATCATAAAATTCACTGATTTTTTGATTTTCATTTTTTAAATATCCATCTTTCAAAGCAATTCCCATTAAAGCAGAAGCGAAAGATTTTCCTACAGAACGGGTATCATTAAGGCTGTCTCTTTCATAATTATTAAAATATTCTTCCAAAATAAGCTTGTTGTTTTTGATCACAACGATACCCGTAATATCTTTGAATCTGTTTTCTGCAATTTTTTGGTTTAAACCTTTGATTTTTTCTAGATTAAATTTTTCATTCGAAACTTTCCAGCCGCTATTGGTCTTTATTTTTTGAACGGCAATTTGATTTTCAGGAATATTCTTTTTAGGAATAACCAGATTTATATTGCCTTTTGCGATTACTTTTCCTGTTTTTAAAGTTGAAGTTTTTAAATAAGGTCTTATTTCAATGCTTAAATTATGGCTTCCGGTTTCTAAAGCATCGATTCCGCCATTCGATAAATAAAATCGCATCCACAAAAATCTTCCCCAGGAATCTTCATTTTTTGAACTGATGAAAGGAATTCCGAAAGTTGTTTTTAAAGTTTTACTTTCTTTTGTTCCTGCTCCCGAGTTAAGATTTTCTACATAAATTAATTTTCCGTCAACATAAAAAGAAAACTGATAATTCCCTTTTTTTAATAATTCATCTGCAGTTAAAGAAGAATCAAGCTGGTGTAGATAATTAATCAAAGAATTATTTTGAAAAATACGGATAGCAAGATCTTTATCTTCCTGAAAAATCATCGTTGAAAGGAAATCTGATTCTTTTAAATTTTCCTCAGAAACTGCTTTGTCCATAAAGACAATTGTATTCAAATGATTTTTTTGAACAGAATTTTCAATTTTTTCCGGATTGATGATGTTTTGAGATTTTACAAAGGAAAAATTAAATAGTAAAAACAGAATAAATATTGCGCTTGATTTCATTTTAAATTTTATAGGAACAAAAATAGACAGTTTAGTTTAAAAAAAATAGAATAGAATTAACATGGTTATTTTTCCAAAATTTTTCGATACTTCAAAGGTGTCATTCCGATATTTTCTTTAAAACTGCGGATGAAATGACTTTGATCTGCAAAACCACAGTCTAACGCAATTTCTGTTAAAGATTTCTCGTTGGCTGTAAGAAAAGATAGAGAATGATTAATCTTTAGTTTTCTAATATAGTCTCCCAGATTGCAATTGAAATATTTGTGAAAGTCCCTACTCAGATGAATTGGATGAATGTCTAATGTTTGAGAAAGTTCTGTTAAGCTAAATTTTTCCGGATAGCTTTCGTGCAACAACTCATCAATTTGCTTAACCCAAATTGGTTTCTTTTCGACTTTAGACTTCTGAGTTGATAATTGACTGAAAATATTTAGCAAAAGCTCATGCGTAGAGAGTTCAGAAGAGATGTCATCTATTTTACTTTCTTTAAAGATTTTATACATTAAAAGTTTTACTTCGGGATTCTTTATATTAAAACTTCCTTCAAGTTGGTTTTTTGAAATATTCAGATTTTCAAACCATTTTTGGGGTATTTCAATATGGAAACCTCGTGTAAAGCCATCTGGTTTTATATTATAATGCGGATCTTCCCATTGATGATAAAGTAAAGTCCCGGCAGAGCATTCGTAGATTTCTTTTTTGTTTCCTTCAACCACATTTCCCTGAATGAGAAAAGTGAAATAAGCATTCTCATGGTAATGCCAGTCAACATAAGAATGAGTGTATTCTGTATCTGTGATAATCAGGCCATCGAAGTGTAGCGTTTTGTTGGTTTGACCAAAAAATTCACCCTTATAAAGTGTGTTCATTTTAATTTTTGTTGTAAGTTTTCAATTTGATCATACATTTTATTAAAAAACATTTTTCGTTCTCTGTTACCTGAACTATTCAGTGATTTAGAATTTTTTATTTCATGTTCAAAATAAATCAAAGTGTCGTTGCAAGTATTCTCATCATTCGTCATCATATATCCAAACATATTAAATGGAATAAAAAATGAAGATTGATATTCATTTTTAAACAAAATATTATTGCTTAAAATTACTAAATCATTCACATAAAAATTAAAATCAGGATTATGTTGGATTTTATGTTCGATATTTTGCAGGACACTTCTCACTTCCTCCAAGATAAGCACGATGTCTTCATATTTCAAAAGTCCCATTTCTGAGTAAAAAGAAACCTGCATCAGAATACTCATAATCGTGGTGTCATTCCAGACTTCGGTTACATTTTGGCTTTCGTACAAATTTTTCAACATTTCATTTTTCGGAGAATGATAAGGAAGATCAAAATCTTCGAATGGACCTAGAAATTTATCTTCGTTCAGCAAATTCATCCAGACATAGAATTTGAAGCGTGACAATATTGTATTTGAAATCGTGTAAAAAAAAGGAATATCCTTCGCTGAATAATAGACTTTTGACTGATTGATGCTTTGAAAAACATTCAATATCTTCAGTGAACTTTCAAAAAAATATAATAGATCTTCCTGAGTTTTTACGGGTTTTGTTCTTTTCACGACCAGTTGGTTTTCTGTTCCCAAAAACTGATCTATCGAAATCTGATAATATTTTGCCAATTCTACAGCTTCCTCAAAACTGAATTTTGCTTTCATCGAAGTTCTTCGGTGAGCTGCGTCATAACTAATATTGAGAATATTGGCAATCTCGTCGTTCAAAGATTTGTCTCCGATTTTCTTCCTGATTTGTTTTAGTAAAATTTCCTGATTCATACTGATTTGCGATTTTCACAAATGTAGAGATTTATTTTAATTTTTTTTCGCATTCATAAAAGTGGTTTTCAAAATTAGCTTTGAGTAATAATTTAATAGATAGAAAATATGAAAACGAACTTATTATCAATTCTAGCGCTCCTAATGAGTTGCTTTCTTTTTAGTCAAGATAGTTTGGCTTACAGATCTGATCAAGCAAAAGTAGTTGGATTTTCACCATCAAAGAAAACTAAAAATGTAAATGGAATTCTTTTAAAATATTATGATGAAATAGATAACGAGATTGTTCCTAAAAAAGTTAATGGGATAGGTTTAGGCTTCAATGGTTTGGGAATATTTATTCCGTTTCTAATGCTTGTGAATATAGGAAGCATAAATAATTGGGATTTTCCGGTTCATTCTCCGGAAACTGTACTAGATAAAATGAACAAAATCAATGGACTTCAATTATCCATTATCAATATGGAACCTACGGTTACCAATGGTTTAGAGCTTAGTTTTTCCAGCAATATTGGTGCTCCGGCAGTTATCAATGGTGTCTCAATTTCTCCTCTTTATAATATTCATCATACTTCGAACGGCTTTGTGATTTCACCTATTGCTAATATCAGTCAAAAATGTAGAGGAGTGCAAATAGCACTTTATAATTCTTGTAAAGATGCAAAAGGCATCCAGATCGGATTTTGGAATGAAAATCAGAAAAGAAAGTTCCCATTCATCAATTGGAATTTTAAATCTAAAAAAGTAAAATCATGAAAACCATACCTTATATATTAATAGCAACACGATTTCTTTTTGCTCCAATTATTTTTGCTTTAGCTTATTTTAATGGAGAAAAATCCCGATTTGTAATTTTATCTTTAATGTTCGTTGGATTATTGACAGATATTTTCGACGGAATCATTGCCCGAAAAGTAGGAGTTTCATCAGAAAAACTAAGGAGACTCGACAGCCAGATCGATTTGGTGTTTTGGCTCTCGTTGGGCTTTGCTACATATTTCATCAATCCTGAAGTGATAAAAAACCATTGGCAAAGTATTGCGCTTATTTTTATCATGGAAGCTTTATGCTATATCATAAGTATCATTAAATTTAAAAAGAAAACATGCACCCACGCTTGGCTTTCAAAATTATGGGGTATAAGTTTATTGATTGCTTTTACTTATTTAATAGGATTTCAACAAGCTGGCTGGGCATTTCATTTAACGATCATTTTAGGGATTATTTCTCATGTTGATGTTATTCTGATTATTTTAATTCTTCCAAAATGGCAATACGACGTCCCAAGTTGCTATCATGCCTGGAACATCAGAAAAGGGAAGCTAAGAAAAAAGAGTACGCTTTTTAATTAAGTTATTTCACTGAAAAACTCATCTTAATTTAAATCTAAACCTTAACAAGCAAAAGTTCCCTCGTTTTTTGTAAATTTGCAAACATTAATTTTTATACAAAAATTTATCAATCAACAAATGAAAAAGCAGACAATTAAAGAAGTCCTACAAGACTACAAAAAAGTATTACATCATGACATTACAGTTTACGGTTGGGTAAGAACCTTCCGTGCAAACCGCTTCATTGCGCTTAATGATGGTTCTACAATTAATAATTTGCAAATTGTTGTTGATTTCGAAAATTTCGACGAAGAGATTATCAATAAAATAAGTACAGCATCATCTCTAAAAGTTGTAGGTGAAGTGGTAGAAAGTCAAGGTGCAGGACAAGCTGTAGAAATTATCGCTAAAAAAATTATCATTTTGGGCGATAACTTTACTGAAGAAAGAGAAAAAACAATTCTTCAGCCTAAAAAACATGCCTTGGAAACGTTAAGGGATCAGGCGCATTTAAGATTCAGAACCAATTTATTTGGGGCAGTTTTCAGAGTACGTCATGCAGTGAGTTTTGCGATTCACTCGTTTTTTAACCAAAACCAGTTCTTTTACATTAACACTCCAATCGTAACGGGAGCTGATGCAGAAGGAGCAGGCGAAATGTTTGGGGTGACCAACTTTGATTTAAATAATATTCCGAGAGACGAAAAAGGTGATATTGACTTCGCTCAGGATTTCTTTGGTAAGAAAACCAACTTAACAGTTTCCGGACAGCTTGAAGGGGAAACTGCAGCAATGGGATTGGGAAGGATTTATACTTTCGGCCCGACTTTCCGTGCTGAAAACTCAAACACAACCCGTCACCTTGCAGAATTCTGGATGATTGAGCCTGAAGTTGCTTTTAACAACCTAGAAGATAACATCGATTTGGCGGAAGATTTCTTGAAATATGTGATTCAATATGTCTTAGATAATTGCAAAGATGATCTTGAGTTCTTAGATAAACGTTTTGAAGAAGAGCAAAAATCAAAACCTGAAAAAGACAGAGCAAAAGAAGGCTTGATCGAAAAATTGGAGAATGTTATTGCTAAACGTTTCAAACGTGTAAGCTATACAGAAGCAATTGAGATCTTAATGAACTCGAAAGAAAATAAAAAAGGAAAATTCCAGTATCCGGTTGAAAGCTGGGGAACCGACCTTCAGTCTGAGCACGAAAGATTCTTGGTAGAAAAACATTTTGAATGTCCAGTAGTTTTATTTGATTATCCAAAAGAGATCAAAGCATTCTACATGAAGCTGAACGACGACAACAAAACCGTTGCTGCAATGGATGTGCTTTTCCCGGGAATTGGCGAGATCATCGGTGGTTCAGAAAGAGAAGCAAGATTAGATGTTCTGAAAACTAAAATGGCAGAAATGCACGTAGATGAGCACGAGCTTTGGTGGTATATGGATACCAGAAGATTCGGATCCGTTCCTCACGCAGGTTTCGGGCTTGGTTTAGAGAGATTGGTTCTCTTCGTAACTGGTATGACCAACATTCGCGACGTCATCCCTTTCCCAAGAACTCCAAAGAACGCAGAATTTTAATCTGCATCATATTATATATAGTACCTCTGAAATTCTCAGAGGTATTTTTTTTGAAACATAAAAGTTTGTGAAGGTCATTCTACTCAAACCCTCAAACATAATCTCATACTCAAATCCTTTCACTCAAATAAGGAGCTCATTCCAGCTTTCACTACTCGCTTTTTTGCGCCTTAGCTCTCCCTTTCTTGCAAAAAGAGCTCAGACAGGCCGTTCAATCTGGGCTAGGGGAGCAGTCGGTAGATTATTATTTGCCAAAAAAGAAATATTTTTTCAATTGTTTAGCTTCAGTCTAAATATATTTTTTTACAAACCATCCTTCTGTCATGACCATTACTGCTCATTTGAAAATTTGAATTTTCTCTTCTGCTCCAGAGAACCAATATATTATTAAAGAAAGTAGAGCTCCAGAGGAGCAATATGTTTGTAGTAAAGTTTTGTTACACACAGCAGAGTTCCGTAGGAGAGACACCTTTCATTAATAGATTGATATCAATAATCTGTTGGCTTAATCTTTGTAAACAGTACACTCGTTGATGTTGTTTATACCTAGAACATGTCGTTAACTGTGTTTTCGAGAAACAAAATAGATATTTTGTATACTAAATTTCCCAATGATACCCGGATAAAACTACATCTTTACCCATCATTAAAATAATATGAACATTGTGGATAACTCTATAACGTTATTTAATGCTTATCAAACCAGCGTTTTACTTTAATACTTTTCCACAATCAAAATAATTGATTATTAAATATTTGTTTCGTGTAGGTACTTGCCCTATCTTTGCCCCACTGAAAACGAGAGTATATCAGTAGCGCAGGAGGGCCTTCGGGCATATAATTTAAGTTACTTTATAGGATGTAGATCAAAAAAAACATTCACTAAAATTTTAGCGATAAAAATTTGTGAGATTTAAAAAGATTTGTATCTTTGCAATCCCAATACGGGAAGCGCAGGAGTAGCAGATTGAAGGTTTAGGAAAAGGGTTTAGGGTTACTTAAAAAACTTTAAAATTTCTTCAAAAAACATTTGGTCAATTAGAAATAAGTTATTACTTTTGCACACGCAAATACGGCAATGCCCAACGACAGAAAAGGGTGGCTGAGGAAGCGGAAGAGAAGAGATCATTGAAAAATAGATATAACAACCAAGTAAGGAAAAACTAAAGCGTCAAAACTTTGAGTGAGTCAGACAAACATACAATGGAGAGTTTGATCCTGGCTCAGGATGAACGCTAGCG
>NZ_JALDNB010000016.1 GCF_022699665.1 Chryseobacterium aahli
AAAGTGTAAAATTATAAGCCGTGCATTTGCTGTTATTGCAAGAAATGAAGCTTTTGTAAATACTTACAAATTTGCATCATAATTTTAACTGATTTTATTTGGTTTTTATCATAGAATGCGGGAGCGGGGTTTAACTGACAAACTTTGTAATAATAAAACGGTACTTTTATAAAACACAAAACCCACCGCAATTGCGGTGGGTTTGTTGTTATAAAATAAGAGCGGGAAACTATTTATAATGAGTTACGTGAATAATCTTTCCGTCCTTTGCATTAATCTTAATTTCGAAGGTTCCTCCGAACATAGGCATACCTTTATAAAGATACTTATCTAACATACCTTGATTCAGACTTCCCGTAATTATCCACATTTTATTTTTCTTTAATTCAATATTATATGGTCTTTCGTCTTTAATCTTAGATTTTCCATAAATAACAAATAAACTATCTTCAGCTATTTTGACGGCTGTTTCTTCATCCTTGACAAAGCAATCTTCGCAGTTAGCTACTTGTTGATTCTTCTTTATATACTTTTCCCTTGAAAAAAAAAGATTATACAAAAGAAAAGTGCTTACAACAAATACTATAATTATAAATATTCTTTTTTTCATTTCTATATAATTCCTTTACCTTTTGGCGTTGGAGAAGATTTCATAATAGGAATAATTATATTATCCAAAATAATCTTACCAGTACCTCTTGTTGGTTCATTTTTAGGTAATTTATCACTGTCTATATTATTTGACCTATTAGGATGGTTTTTATCACTCGGAACATCTTTATCTAAAATAACTGTCTGATTTGTCTTTTCATTATACTTTAACAATTCTCCCTTTGGAGTTGCTATATAAGCATCCATCCCAACTATTTCAGCACCTTTTTTATCAGCAGGAGAAGGATTATCATTGTCATACTTTTTATCATAATTTGAATGAGTATGTACAGCGGAAACAATTTTAGCATTATCCATTGAAAAATCAGGAGCTGGGGTTACACTTGATTCGCCACTGCTTACATTTGGGGTAGTGTATGTAAAATATTTTTCTCCCTTAGAATCTGTTACTTGATATATAACCGACCCATATTCTTTTTTGTCTTTTATGGAATTATCGTTATATAACATTGCAAAATCTTTTGCAGCGTCTTTTACTGTTTTAAATCTATCTCCCGGATTCATTGCTTCTCTTCCGTCAGGGTCAACAAACATTATAGGATTATCTAAAGCGTAAGTATAAGGAGAAAACCTTCTGGACTTTTCCGCTAGCGGGTCAACCACTCCCCATCTACCAATATCCGGCATATACATCCTCGCGCCATAATCGTACATCCCCGTCTCCTGCAACTCCTTTCCGTTGTACTTATAATTGTTGAAAGATAAACTATTGTAATAATTGTTATGTATCATTCCGAATGGATAGTAATTGGTAACTTCATTGATATCTCCTATTGTTTCACCAGGCATACATGGTTCACCACTTGGTACATTGTCACAATTTTTAATAGTACTTCCTACTACTATTCCATCACCGTCACTATCACTATATGATAATCTTACGTTTCCTAAATGATCTGAATAATTATAATAATATCTACCTAAAATTTCATTGTAATATCCTTCAGCAGTTGGAATAAATTGTAGCTTCATTGTTGTTTCATTCCAATCATTTTTATACTGAAAACCATCTAAATAATCTGTTTTTTCCAAGCCATAATTATCAAAGGTTTTCATTAATTTAACTCCGTCTGCCCTATAAGTATTACTTGTTGTTTGACCATTCTGAATAGTCTGATTAGGCAAATTTAGAAAATTATATTGAATGGATGAAATACCTTTGTCTGCAAATGATGTCATATTTCCGTTTAGGTCATATCCTATATCTGTTGGTGCAGCTTTATAAGGGTAGCCAAGGGTTGTGGTTACAGTTTCATTTATTTTCTGAAGTCGGTTGCTAACATTAGCATTTTCGTATTGATAAGAGAGATTATCAATAAGTAAAGCTGTAGTTCCCATTCTATGAGCCGTTCTTTTCATAGTTTTAATATTCCCGTTGAGATCATAGGTAACTTTCTCGTAATATTCTCTGATTGATGCATTCATAGAATTTTGATAAAATCCTGCTGAGAGTCTGTTTAGACCATCATACACGTATCCATATCTTTTGAGAGGATCATTTTCTTTACCAATTCTCCAATCTACTTCGGCAATATTCCCATTGTATCTTGGGAGAACCTGTAAACTTGGATCAGAGGCATCCGGAGTTTGTATACCTTCAACCTGGTTATATTTTATTTTATAGCCAAAAAGATCATTTCCCAAATTGTTGGGATCATTAATTCCCGTCATCCAGCCACGAATATTGTAAGTGTAATCAACTGTCTGAAGTCCACTTCCCAAACTCGTACCGCCTACTTTTTTGTTCTTTAATTGAGAAAGCTCGTTGTAGTCGTTCTGAGCTAAATATTCAATGGGATTGCTATCAACCTGATGGGTGTGGGTCTTCAATCTGTTCTGATGATCGTAGGTGAAATTCTCAGTAATCACTCTTTCAGTATCACTATTTAATCTTTTGTGCTTGGTAACTGCCTGTAGCGGTGTTCCCGAAAAGTCCAGCAAAGATTCGGTTTTGGTATAACCTCCCAGATGATTGACAGAATGGCTTGCGACAGGTCTTCCTTTGGTGTCGTACCAGCTGTAGGTCTTTGTCCAGTTATCATCCTCAATATTCTTTACATAAGAAGCAACAGGTAGTGTTTTTGTGCTGATGTTGTATAGCTGTGCATTTTCGTGCAGGATATTTTGTCCCAAAATTTGGGTCGGTATTGCAGGACTTCCTACTGGATAGATATCATAATAATTTACAGATAACACGGTTTCTATATTGGAGAAATATACGTTACTATAGTAAATCTGCATACCGTTCTTTGTGAATCCCGCATTTAGTACTTCTGTAATCACCTGATTTCCTGCCTGACTCTGCATGCTTTCTCTGCTGCCACCGGGCAAAATACCGGTATAAACAACTCTGCCAAACTGGTCATATTTGGTCATAAGCCATTTTCCCTGTTGTTGCAAAACAGCATCCTGGGTCATCATCAGCCTGTCGGCTTTATCGTACACCATAAATTCCCATCCTTTTCCGGGAAGTTTTTTTTCTACTAAACGGTTTCTGCCATCATAGCGATATTGATAATAAAGGTTTTCTACTGTGGATGATTCTACCGTAGGTGCCGAAGCTAATGGCGGAATAACAAATACGAGCTGATTATATTCGTTATACACATAATAAGTATCTGCATTTTCTGTAGCACTCAACACTTTTCTCACAAGAAGAATCTGCCCCTGTCCGTTTTTGAATTCTATGGTTTTGTTTCCGTCTTCATCAGTTACTGTGTTCTTGTATAACTGTGAGGGTTGGAAATATTGAAGAAGCTGAACAGCGGTTTGTGTTCTGCCTTCAACCCATGTTGTAGTAGTTTCATATTTTCTTACATAGTCGCTAGCTGCGTTGGCATCATAATCAAATTTGACGGGTTTACTAGTCCAGTCGTTTCCTACTTGGATCTGCTGTTGGATTCTGTCCAGTGGTGAGTTTTCTAAGATTTTTTCTGCATAGATTTTCTCAGAACCATAGATGGTTGGTTGTGATGCATTGGCAAGCGGATTGGGAACAATCGCACCATTCATCGTTCCGGATTGCGGCACGGGAAGAAAGTCTTTTACCTGTCTTCCGAAACCGTCATATTCTATATGGGACACCACATCTTTTCCAAGAGGTGATGCTTTGACATTAACTACCTGTTTAGGTCTTCCCAAACCGTCAAAATACTGAACCGTTTCAGCGGTTTTTGTTGCTGTCGTTCCATTATAATCAAGAAATGTCTTTGAATACACATAGTTTTCTGTATTAGTCAATTGAGCTTGCGAGAAACCTACAACAAATACTGCGCTTATCGGGATTAATATTTTCTTCATGTGTTTTTATGGTTTGTAGTTGTACTTGAATTCTTTTAACAGCTTACCTGTTGCATTGTTTTCCCTGATTTCTTTTAAGCGATTGGCTGTATCATAAAGATAAACCTCTCTAATGCCACTTGGCGGTGTGATGCTTGTAACTCCGACTAATGGGTCGTAAGTGTAGGTTGTAATACTGTAATTAGAAAGAACTGAATTTTTTCTAAAAGTATCCAAAGATTCAATCAGTAATTGCTCTGAAGAACCATTCAAGTCTGAATTTGATTTTTGGCATATGTCTAAAGTCGTATAACTAGAAGTTGAATTACTAATACCTAAATCATTCATCAAATTGATATAGGCAACTCCTTCTATTTTTGCTATTGGGAGTGTTCTTTGGTAACCATATAATATTGTTACTGGTATTCCGTCTTTGGATGTATATTGTAAAAGATTTCCTTTTTCATCATAGCTATCATATGTTATATCATTTTCAAAGACTTCGTTGGGTGTATTAATTTTAGAAACTTGTACACTTTGTTGAGAAGATGGTAATAATAGTTGGTGTCCATTCCAATTTTTACTAAAATTTGTTTTATTCTTAGAAATTGGAACTCCTTGTTTATTAACTTCAGTCAAGACAGGAATTTCCACCATATTTGCTGTGATCATATCTGCATTTGAGGAATAATTTAAAGTTTTATTAATTTCTGAGCCATCGGAATTTATACTTTTTATGTTTGTAAGTACCTGAGGCTTAGTTTGAGAAAAAGTAAATTCATTCAAACTTGTTAGCTCTTGACCGTTAAAATATTCCTTTTCAATAATTTTCTTAGGAACAAAAGTTCCACCGAACTGTTTTATATAATAGTTAAAACTTCCCCTGTCAGTTGCATGAGTAACATAATTTGTGGGTTTTAAAACATCAGCTATATCAGAAAATTCAGTTATAGACTCTCTAATTTTCACAAAACTATCATTATAAAATTCTTGTTTACTTAATTTTCCTCTTTTATACGAAAATGAATTATAAGGAAGATTTATATTTTCAATATTTTGAGGTCCTAGCGTGTATTTTAAATTAGAATTAACAATATTTTGATCAATTTTAATAAAATCTGAATTATCAGGATGTGAATCATGCCCTGTAAAATGGTATTTTATGTAACTTCCATTACTTTGAATTTCCGTTACTTCTGAGTATAATACTGGTGATGAATTCATCGCAGTTTCAATAATATTGTTAGAATATACATCAATACTTTCATGATGTTGTATTGAGTTTGTTGCAGAAAAATAAATTAAATTTCTATAATAATTTGATAATATACCACTAGAGATTATATTTGGAATGTTAGGATTGTAATTCTTTAAATATTTATATTCTTTTGTATCAGCAATTAGCCCCCCTTCAGAATAATTAATTATTTTTTTTATTCTGCCCCCGCCGACTACGCCCGTGGAGCTAACCACAGAATTTTTAAATTGATTAGAAAAAGGACGGTCAACTTTTTCACTGTAATCATGACCTTCATAAATAAACTCTGACCTTCCTCTTGTCGGATAAGTAATGTTTTTTAAAAGTCCTGTACTGGCATAATTTATATCCGAATTTCTTATGGATTCAGAAAAAGAATATTCACCATTGTTCTTATTTAGATTAAAATTCGGAACTAATTTATTATTTGTTTTACCATTCCAATACCCCCAAAAATCAATACCTATAGTATATTCATCGGGAAGAGTAGATTTACCATAGTAATCAAAGTTATACTCCATTTCATATACTGGATTTAATTTTGACTTGAGAAATAATTTCAATTTATCTAAGAAAAAATAGTCTTTATTCCTATAGTAAGTTAAAGCTACATTTTTATAATTATGACCTAATTGATTTTTTAGAAATATTGACACTAGTTTATATGATGGAATTGTTCCATTATAGTACTTGTTAAAAACTTCGTAATTAAAAAATGCTATTGGGGTATTGTTAAGTCTTATTTCTTCGGGCAAGCTTTTTTTTGTTATATTGAATGAACTTACTATTCCTGAATCTGCATACGTACTCTCGTTCCCCCAATGCACAGTTCCCCCAACATAATCTAGCCAACTAGAAGAAGTATTGTAGTTCATATTTGTACTCTTTATATTTTGTGTACGAACAAAATTATAATCTAAAATCCGAGAAAAGGGTTCTTTTATATTACTAATCAAATCTCTGTCATGACAAAAATCTTTATCGTAAGGATCAATGTTTTCAGATTTATAAACAATATCTATAACATTTGTATTTGGGTATTCAATTTTAAATAAGTTCCAAGCAGTTATTGTAAACTTATTGTCAATATTTTGATCGGTAGACATTGGATAAGATACTTCAAGATTTGCATATACACCACCGAAGGAATATTTTATTCCTTGACCATCTGTTATAACGATTGAGGAATTCTTTGTTAAACACTTAGAATCTTGGTATTGAGCACCATTAAAAAAAATTCCTATTGGTTGTTTGGACGATAAATTTGTAATATCAATTTTTAAACTTTTTTCTTCAGATACAATTATTGGAACCCCATTATTTCCTATATAAAAATACCCATGTTTGCCCATAAAATTAAAGTTAAAAACATCAGGCTCTAGCTCAAAATTTCTACCGCTACAATTTATTCCAACTTTAACATTTCCATTATTCCCTGCGTTATAATTATTTCCATATATCTGAGAATTAGTCTTATTACAGTTTCTTACGCCTTCTAAGTATCCATATAATTTATCACTTGCTGTTGATTCAGGGCAATAGTCATCCGGAATTCCCCGAACCTCTCTACTTATCGCTCCTCCAAAGTCAAGTGACCAATCCATCCCTACATAATTGGATCTTTTTGCGGGAACAAATCCTGTCCCATAATATTGAAGGTTAATACTAAAGTTCTCATTCATGTATATACCCGAATAATTATATAAGTTAACAGTATACGCATTACCACCAGTGTTTTTATTTATAGGGATATTTCCAAATTTTTCTATTTGATAAGTTTGAGGAGATTTTACATTCGGAATAGTTTGTGAAAAACTATTAATAAATGAATTAATTAAAAGTATAATAATTAATTTTCTGTCAAATATTTTTTTCATGTGTTTTTATTTTTTAATCAATTTACCATTCGCAGTTTTCCCTGCATCCGTTTTTATCGTTACCAAATAAGCCCCCTGAATCAGATTCTGCGTATTGATCTTGGTTACCTTATTCTTGGTTTTCAGACCTTGTAGCTGTCTTCCGCCCATATCGTAAATCGTAATATCAGCTTCTTTGAAATCAAAGCCGATCTCCACATAACAGTAATCAGAAACAGGATTCGGATAAATCTTGATGTTTTGCTTTTCAATCAGTTGATCCAGCTGTTTGTCACCCAGTTTGACGATCTTCCAGTTTTCCTTTCCGAGTTCTTCTGCACTTGTTCCTGCAAGAATAATAGAACCGTCTCTGTTTAATTTGATATCAGATAATCTTTCTTCCTTTTTTCTTGATTCTCCTTTGACGTGCTTTCTCCACTGCTCATTACCTTCAGAATTTAAATAAAGCATCCAGAATGTCTCATCATCTGCTTCTATTCTCCCTTCTGCCTGAGTATAACCGCCTAGTAAAATGCCCTTAGAGTTCTTGTCGTCGCCGGTTTTTACCACGTTCATTCCCATCAGAACATCCCTATTCTTAAAATTGTAGGATTTTTGCCAAAGCTCTTCACCCCGGTCATTTAATGAGATCAGCCAAATGTCAGTTCCTTCATCAATATCGACTGTTTTATTTCCTGATTTGTCAGACCTTGATTCTCCACCAATGACATATCCGGTAGAAGTCATTGCCAAAGTTCTTAAATGGTCATCACCTTTCCCTCCGAAGTTCTTTTCCCATTCTACTTTTCCTTCTTTGTTCAGTTTGACGATCCAAAAATCACCTTCACCGAAGTTTTCAGTTTTCTTGGAACCACCAATAGTACTTCTTGAATAAATTCCAAGCAATGCACCGCCGTCAATCGTTGGAATCATCTTCTCCACTTCATCAAGACCTTTTCCGCCTATAATGATCTGTGATAGTTCTTTTCCGTTTTTATCAATTTTTGAGACGATCACGTCTTTCGATCCGTGACCCTTCGGAGCATTCTGCACATTTCCTGCAACAAAAAATCCGAAATCTGTAGTCTGAATGACGGCTTTTGCTTCTTCGTCAGAGCTTGATCCCAAAGTTTTCTGCCAGATCTCATCCCCAAATTCGTTGATGCGAATGAGCCATATATCAGATCCACCTTTTCCACTGTCTTTTTTATCTAACCCTTTTCCTGAATAAGAAGTTCCTGCCAACAGAAAACCACCTTCCTGAGTAGCCACCGTTGCAGAGAGAAAATCATGGTTTTGTCCCGAGAAATACTTTTCCCAGACTTCTTCACCTTGCTGATTGAGTTTTACCAAAAGAAAATCGTAACCGTTATTTTGTTTGTTTTCGGAAGTGAGTTTTTTCGATTGAATAGAACTTCCTGTAATGAGGTATTGCTGATCGATTGTTGTGGTGACTTGTGAGAGAAAATCCTGAGTAGAGGATTTAATATCTTTCTGCCATACCACATCCTGAGCATACGATACCGCAAATGTGCATAAGAAAAATGCACTCGAGTAGAGTTTTTTCATGATTTGAGTTTACATTTTTTAATGTTGCGAATATAACTATTTTTTGATATACCTATCTCCTAATCGAGATTTATTACATTATTATTTGCTAATAATTCACAAATGTCTATTGATAATGCGACAAAACTTGACGTGTATTATGGAATTTGAAAAAATATTGAAATCTGTAAAAAAATGGATATGCAAAGCTGTTTAAAAGATAAAATACTGACTGCTGAGGAATTTCAGGAATCTATTGAAAAATCAATTAAAGAATACAACTCTGAAAAGCCGTAATATTTTGATAAAATATACATGCCTGATGGAGTTTAGAAAAAGACAAGAATTGAGTTTTAGATAATACTTTGACCTTCTCAAAAATTAAAAATAGATTTACAGCAGGAAAAAACGATTTATAAGTTTCTTTAATATTATAAGTTAAAAAAATAATCACCAAACCTTAATCAACTTTAAAGCATATTTAAGAAAAGAAAGTTAGATGAAAATTTGAAAAGAACTTTAAAAGATTTTATCCCATACAGATTTTTACAAGATTAGATAAACGCTCTTATAGTCTAGATAAACTAAAATTAATCAGTCCCAATTTTTTGGGATTTTATTTTTGCAGTGTTTTAATGAAGAATTTTGGAATGTTAAAACCAAGTAAAATTCATTAAAATGTCAGTACAACTTTATTCACATTCTAAATCAGATTTAGAAAAAGCAGTTGAGATCATTCTCAAAAAAGCTTCAGAGTTTTCGATGCCTGTTTCTAAAGAAGCAACGCAACCGGAAGACCTTATTTCCCAAATTGATGCATCTAAATTTTTGCATGTATCAATTCCCACCATTATCGATTGGAGAAAAAACAAAGAGCTTCCTTACTATAACTTCAGCGGACGATTTTATTACTCTAAAAGCGAACTTTTAGAATACGGAAGACGAAGAAACCATAGAACAGCTTAGCAACCATTTAAATTACTTCAGACTTTATGATTACCGATCAACACACAAAGGTTCTGAGAAAAGATTTTAAAGAAAATGATTCTGCAGATATCATCCGGATAAGTAATCAATTTGTAGATAATTTTTTATTCCAGGATAGCTTAGCGGTTGACATTCCAATAAATGCTTTAAGAATAATTTTCAACATAATTTCCATCTTGAGAAATGAGCAATTTATGCCTGAAAAACAACCTGTGCAACTATCTCTTTTTGATGAAGAATTTGAAACAGAAAATAACGTGTTTGCAACAATTAAAATCAGAAATAGTAAGATTTCAAGGAATCGCTCCAGCAAACAAATTGTCGAAGCATACGAATATTTAGCAAAATTCAAAATGGGTTGGTACACATCAAAAAACATGGCGGGTAAAGACATTAAAACATTTGGCGGATTGATTTCTCTACCGTCTTACGAGGAAAGAGGCTACACCTCATTTTTGATAAGCAGTTTTTGGTTAAAGAAACTCATAGTGCTGTCAGAATACAATCATATGTACTACGATCTTGTATATCGTGTGAGAAATAATAAGCACATTTTATTTGCTCTTTGGTTGTCAAAGATTCCGGATACAGGAACAATGGTTAAGCTTTCAACTTTCAATCAGAAGTTCAGAATAAACTATAAAAATTCAAATGATTTCTGTACAAAGTTTTTAAGAGCTGTAAGGAGAGATTTAGATTTATACAATTCTTTGTCGTTCAATTACAAATATGAAAATGACCTTATCTATATTATTCCATATCAATCTAATCCTTTGGATAAAGCACCGGAACAAAAGCAACAAATTGATTTAAAATCTGTAAGAGAAAGAATAAGATATTTCAAAAAAAGATACTCATTAGAACAGGTTAATCTTTCAAATTTCATCTACAATTAAGTCAATATTGATAGGACACGCAATCAGATTGAGAACGCTTACAGAGATTTTATTAAGAACAACAGAGCTAAAGGCACTACTTCAAATAAAGTTAAGGGTATCAATTTTCTTCAAGAACTTCAGGCGTTAATTATTGAGAACTACCGAAAAACAGAAATCGGAAAGAGATTACCAAATGGATATCCTTTAATAATATGATCGTTTGCGGTATTCCGCTCGTGATAATTGCGGTATTCCGCTCTCTCAAGTTAAGGAATTGTTGAAATGACATCAAAAATTAATCGAAATGCGTTATTCCGCTCCTTGTTTCAAATTTTTGTTGAGTAAAAAACCAAGAAAATCACAAATTATTGCAAATCCTAACAAGTTTTCGGTATTCCGTTCCTGCCATAAATGATGATTTTGCGGTATTCCGCTCCTGCCAATTTCGGTATTCCGCTCCTGTTACTTGCGGTATTCCGCTCGGAAATTTCTCATGTAAAACCCTATTCAAAGGGCGTTTGGTCGCACAAACTAAAAGGTATTATAAAAGAAAACTTTTGCTAAACAAAAAAAAGAAATGAACTGCAAACAATTGAACACGGTAAATTTGGAAGAAGTCCTCTTTTCTCTCGGACACCTTCCAAAAAAACAAAATGAAAAAGAATCTTGGTTTCTCAATCCATTTGCCACAGAAAACCAAGCATCTTTCAAGTTAGATAAGCGCCAGAACATTTGGTATTTATACTCGGAAGGTATAGGCGGAAACAATATCGATTTTTTAAAAAAGTATTTCAACTACTCCATTAATGAAATTTTATCCTGGGCATCTGAGAAGAATTTTTCTTCTTTTCATCAGCAGTCAAAAATTGAAAAACCCAATTATCAAATTACAGAAGTTGCGGAAATTCAAAATTGGAATCTAAAAAAATACTTATATAACAGAGGTCTTTCTCAACGATCTTTCAAATTTCTGAAGGAGATAAAATTCACAATCAATAACAAAAAATTATATGCTGTCGGATTTGAAAATCTATCTGGAGGTTGGGAGTTGAGAAATTCATTTTATAAAGGTTCGATTGTAAAAAAAGATATATCAATAATCAGAAATAACAGCAATCAGATTTTTGTTTTCGAGGGATTTACAGATGCAATGTCTTTTATTGAATTAGAGGATATTTTTGACAAAGATATTTTGGTTTTAAACTCTATTTCTATGTTGGAAAATGCAAAAAAATATCTTCAAAATTATACGGATATTTTTCTTTTTATGGATAATGATAATGCAGGATTGAAGTGTAAAAATGACATCTTATTATCATTTCCTGAAGCAAAAGATTGCTCAAAAATATACAATAAATACAAAGACTTCAATGAGTATTTTATCGCAGAAAGACACAATCTATTAGCAGGAAGTGATTAGCAAGACGGAACGGGGCTATCACCCCGTTCTGTCTTGCCCTGCGGGGCTAAAAAATTGATTCTCAATTTTTTAAGAAAAAACATAAATGTTTTTTCTCATATTAAATCTATGAGATTTTTATAACTACCTGTAAATCAAAACTAAAAATTATAAAAACTATTATAATGAATGACATAAAAGAAAAACTTACTTCAATTGGAGTCGCTAAAAAAGACAGCGATGATCTGGAGAAATTCTGCCGAAAAATAGGATGCAGCAAAAAGGATTATATAAGAATTTCTCTTAATTATTTTAAGGCATATGGAGTCGATCCGTTAAAGAATGAAAGTCCTCAGATTGAGATTGCCAAGATCTTCAAAAGGATAGAAGATTTGTTTGCTTTCGGGAAAGCTCAGGAGTCAAAAATTATCATTCCGGCGATGAAAAAAGTAGAAGAAAATATGCAAGTTTTAAAAGGCAATTCTGAGAATAAAAGTGACAGCAAAATTTTGGAAAGCATCCTTTTTCTTACGAAAGCCAATCTATTTTTTCTCATGCAAAATGATAAAAAAGAAAAAGTAAATACTGCGATAATTCAGAATTTCCAAAGTTACGTTTCACTGTTTTCTGAACATCAAAACAAATAATATTAGAAGAATCTGATGCATACTAAAATCTTAGGTGGCGGTGTCTATGGTAATTCCGGAAGTTGCGGAGCATTAATAAATTATTTGCAACATGAAGATCGGGAAATGATTTTAGATGGAAAAGAACCAATTCCCTTTTTCTCTTAACAATCAAATAATGTTTCTCCCGACGAAGTTCAGCAAAATATTGATAACAATAAAGCAAAACTCTGTAAAGAAGATGCGAAGTTCTTCAGTATTGTAGTATCGCCCAGTGCTGAAGAAATTAATGCATTAGGAAAAAACGATTCTGAGAAGATTGAAAATCTGAAGATTTTTGTTCGTAATGAGGTTATGCAGAAATACGCAGAGAATTTTAATAAAGGTCTCAACAATTCAGATGTTATGTTTTATGCTAAAATTCATCAAGACAGAGGGGAGAAAAACATAGAAGGAAACCTTCATTGCCATGTTGTGATAAGCAGAAAAACAATAGATAATAAAGTAAAAATTAGCCCACAAACCAACCATAAGAATACTTCTAACGGAATTGTAAAAGGTGGCTTTAACAGAAAGCAGTTTATGGAAAATGTGGAAAAATCCTTCGATAAAAAATTCAGTTATGAAAGAAGCTTTGAAAACACTTTTGAATATAAAGATGCTATGAAAAATGGAGATTTTGAAAGAAAGATGAATGTAATCGAGAAGAACGCTAAAATAAAAAATACGATTGACATTCAAAAAGAAAACAAATTGACCGTAGAAATAAAACATGAAGTAAAACTGACACCGCAGGTCAAGCAGAATAGAAGCTTCAGAAGATAAAAAAATAACACTATGAAAGATTTACCAATTATAGCAAAACTTTTTGCTATTACCCTAACAATAGTAATTTTCCAAGCCGTAGGACTTGGTATTTTAAAGATAAATTTCGCAATTTTTAACAACTACATTCTAAAAAATGTTTTAGAGATAGTATCTCCAAACACAGATTTTGTAGATAGGATAAGACATTTGTTTTTTTCTCTCTTGGGAATATATCTCGAGCTTGTTTATTTACTTTTACAATTTTGGGTATTGCAGAATTTTTTTTCTTTTTTTAAGAGAATTTACTTAATTATCAGAAATGCAGTGTTATTTCCATTCAGATTAATATGGGCGCAATTTTTTAATCTGTTTGGTCTTTCCTTCGGAAGATTGAAGCAAACTAAAGATGGAAAGCTAAGCAAGATTCTCCTTCAGACTATGAAAAGTATTATAGAAATCCCTAATCCTTTCAGGGGAATTTTAGTAATTGGCGGGGCAGGTTCCGGAAAGTCTGAGAGTTTTGCCATTCCTTTAATTAGAGAATTTTCAAAACAGAATTTCACAGGAATTGTTTACGACTTCAAATTTCCAACTTTAGCACAAGAGGTTGAAGATTATTACACAGAAAACAAATCAGACATCAGCAGATACTTTCTGAACCTAAGTGATCCAAAATGTAGCCATCGAGTAAACCCTCTTAACCCTTTATATATGCCATATTCTGCATATGCTCGAGAATATGCATCGGCAATAACTAAAAATTTAATGATAGAAAGTATTAGAAAAGAAGATTTTTGGAGCAGATCTGCAACGGACTTATTAACAGCGTGTATTGGGTTTTTGAAACAGGAACATCCTAAATATTGTGATTTACCTCATGTATTGGCTCTAATAGCTTCCCCTTACAAAGACCTGATTAAACTTTTGGCAACAAATACTGAATCTAGGGCGATGATAATTTCACTGGTTACGGCAGTTGAAAGCGAAGCTTCAGAACAAATTGCCGGAGTGGTCGGAACACTTCAGGGAGCCGTAGCACAAATTAACACCCCTGAATTTATGTTTATAATGGGAGGTGATGACTTCTATTTAGGCGCAAACGAACCTGATTACAAAAGTGTTATTACAATTGGAAGCAATCCAACTATTTCCTCCACTATAGCACCGCTTTGCAGTTTAATAATTTCGGTTTCATCAAAAATGATGAATCAACCAGGAAAAGAAAAGTCTTTCATCATGCTTGATGAATCACCAACTGTATTTATTCCAAATATAGAGGTGATTCCGAATACAGGAAGAAGTAACAAAATTTCCACTGTACTTTTTGTGCAGGATTTGAGCCAGCTTGTTGATGGCTATGGGAAAGAAAAAGCTGATGTTCTATTCGCAAGTTGTGCAAATCACTTTTATGGTAAGGTTTCGAGCAGTCAGACAGCTGATGTTTTAAGTAAACAATTTGGGAGAGAGGATAAGTATTTTGAAAGTAAAAGTGTAAACAGGCGTTCAGATAATATTTTCCAGAGGAACATTGGTAAAAGTTATTCTGTACAGCAAAGAGAAGTGTTTCAAGGCTCAAACTTTATGAATTTATCAGTTGGTCAATTTGTAGGAAATATCGCAGAGACAGAAGAGCCTTACATTATTAAACAGTTTATGCCAAGTAAGAAAAATACAAAGGTTGATCTGAAGGAAAAAATTCCTACACACGAACGAATACAAATCGATGTTTTCTACAAAAAAGTTTTTCAGGAGGTTCAGGATATTTTAAGCGGAAAAGTGCATCTAGATTACGAAAATGATGTAGACCGCAATGAATTAATTAAACAAATTGATAAAAATACTGATGAAGAAAATACTGAAGCTGAACCAACAGCAGATAATGACACTATGACTCCTGAAGAAATTATAGATGAACTGAGACAAATTAATGCTCAGGGTTACGGACTTGAAAATTTAAAAGACGAAGAGAAAGTAAAACCTTCTGATGAAACAGATTTTTCTGAGTCCGAAAGACAGTTTAAAGAAAGTATGGAATTTCTGAAAAGAAAAAATCACATTGACAATCTTTCAAATTTAAGCTAAGTTTTCACAATTTTAATTTTTATTAGAAATATTTTAGAACTTTATTAAAATCTTCACATATGAGAAAACACGAAGTTGATATGTATTATGTAGAACAACAATACAACAGCTACCATGGGAGAGGTCGTTTTACAGTGACAAAAGTATCTGATCCTGATAAGAATGGACACAGAACCGTAGAAATGCTTTGCAATAAGCATAATCAGCATGTTACGACTAATACTGATTATAAATCACTCCCATCAAACTGCTCTGGGTGCTTCAGTGATTCAAATACTAAATATAATGTAACAACTATTCAAAAAAAGTCTTTGGAGATATTTGGCGAAAAATATAAAATAGTTGAGTATTCAAACGGGATGGTGCATTTAGATTGTCTTCTGCATTTCAAACAAAACATCACTCAAACTTTAAACCATCATTTTGCAGGCGACACACCTAATTGTGAAAAATGCAGAGAGGAAAAGAAGTATAACTATTATTTAGAAAGAAGAAATAAAATAATCAGAGATACTTTTGAAGATCTGCACCGAAAGTATAATGAGGGATTATATTTTTTTGAACCAATCGAAGTGTTTTTTGATGAAAACAATATTAAAAAAGTATTAGTTGCGTGCCCAATTCATAAGGATAGCAATGGTGACAAATACAAATTTTCAATACCTGCTCAGAAATCTTACATTAAAGAAATATCTAAAAAATGCCCAGAATGTAATAGCAAAACTCAAAGCGTAAATCGTTCAAATACAGTTAAGTTGTTGAAAAACAAAATAAGAAATTCGGCTAATGAGACAATTAAGAATAATCATTTCTTTATTGGATTTCAAAAAGATAAGAACGGAAATATAGTTCAAGATTCACATGGAAATAATTATGTATTCTTAGGATGTAATATTTTAGGTCACAGCCAAAGATTTTCACAGTTATCTTGCAATGTCGGAGAGCAAAATGGATGTTCTGATTGCAATAATAAAAGAGCAAACAGGAAATCAGCTGAAGATTATATTGTTAAAATCAAAAACAAGCTTGAAGAAGCAGGAAAAAATGAATTTTTTCAATTTAATAATCTTATTGACAGAGATAAAAATAATAGAATAAAGTTTAATCTTATCTGTAAAATTTGTGAATGTCCCGACTGGAGTTATGCTCATCATATTAAAAATATAACATGTAAAAACTGCAATTCCAAAGATTCCAAAGGAGAGGCAAAAATCAAATTATTTTTACAATTGAATCATATTAAGTTCGAAGAGAAGAAACGATTCGATCATTTGCGTAATAAACTTCCACTAGAATGTGATTTTTATTTACCTGAACGTAATCTGATTATTGAATTTGATGGATTACAACACTTTAAACCAATCGAATTCTTTAAAGGGGAGGCAAAATATTTTAAAAACATCGAAAATGACAAAATCAAAAACGAGTACTGCAGAAATAACTGTATTAACCTATTAAGAATCCCTTTCTACGAGTTTGATGCCTGTGAACAAATAATTTCTGAAAGCATCGAAATCTTAAAAGGCGGAGGCTCTGTTTACAAAATACATGATAACACACTACTAAAAAATTAAAAATGAAGAATCTTTTATTTTCACTATTTACACTTGCTGCAAATATTTTGATGCTTTGCCATGAATTTACTTTCTTAAGTTTCATAGGAGTTCTTTTCTCCCTAACTGCGCTAATCCTTATAACTATTAAATACAAATTACTATGAATACCTACAATAGACAAAATGTAATTGCGTTTTTGACAAGCGTACGCCCCGAATTAGAAAAAGATGACAGAGAAACTGTTGCAGATCATTTTATGAAAGATATTGAAAACAATACTGATCAATTTAAGGAACTATCAAAAACGCAAATTGATCAGTGGCTTTGGGAAAGACATTTATACAGTGCTTACAACTTAGTTAAAGATGTTTTTTGCGAACAATATCCTGAAGAATACAAAGATTACATTCTAACTCCAATTTTTTTATGAACTAATAGATGAAATTCTAACGAATTGCGTTACCATGGGAATAATTGATAACAATCAGCAAATTTTCAGTTCTAAAAATTACTACGATAATGACCGCAGAGAAAATATTAAAAAACTTATTGCTAACTCAATATCATAAATAACAATGAAAAACATTAATTCAAAAAAACTTACAATTACAATGCTTGCAGTTTACATTGTAACGACCAGTATGATGGCTTTTGTTATATATAATCAAAAGCTAGAAATTGATAATATTAATCACTACCTCCAGCATGCAGCTTTGGATAAGGCTTTGCAGCACCAATAGACTAATTTTGATGCAATAAAAATTTATTGTATTTTTGAAAAATCAATTCCCCGCACGCCTCTGATTTAAGCGCAATTTGCGGGGATTACTTTTTTTATGACTGAGGATCATTCTTTCGATAAAAATCTTTGTTTAAAAATCTACTTACAATAAAAGTTTGTATCGTACGATACAGAGATATTTATTGAGTTATTTACAATTTTATTCTACATAAAAAGACTTGCATTTGTGCAAGTCTTTTTATCTTTACACAAAATGTATATTTCTATGCAAGAAACACCAATTAATAGACTTAAAGCTGTGCTTGCTGAAAAGCAAAAAACAAGTAAATGGCTCTCAAATCAACTTAACAAATCTGAAACAACTATTTCAAGATGGTGTCGAAATGAGATTCAACCCTCTGTTGAAAACATGGCACAAATTGCCGAATTATTAAAAATTGACATTAAAGAATTATTGAATTCAACAAAATAACAAAATGAGCTTATTACAACAAGGTGTTAATAAAGGTTTAATATTATTTAATGAAGATAAAAGCCAGATAAAATATATAAACTATCATCGTTTTAGAAATTATAACAATCCAGAGGAAAAAGTTCAGGTAGAAGCTTTTTTAAAATTAGTATTGCAATACAAATATAAACCAGAACGCATAAAACAATATGTATCTGTAGCTATGGGCTCGGGTATCAAAGAGGCAGATATAGTGGTATATAATGATGATGCTTGTGAGCAACCACATATCTTGGTAGAATGTAAAAAACCGAATGTAAGTCAGCAAGAATTTTTACAGGCTGTAGAACAAGCGTATAGTTATGCTTATGCTATGCCTAATGAGGTAAAATATGTATGGGTGACCAATGGAGATAATAATGAGTATTTTGAAGTAGATAAATCTAAACATACCCGTATTACCCAGCCTGATATACCGCAATTTGGTGTGAAAAATTTAGCTCATTATAAATTTGTATATGATGCCGAAAGTTTAAAACAAATAGAAGGCAAACAAGATTATTTTGATTTGATAGAAATTGGGGAAGATGATCTTACAAGAAGATTTAAGCAAGCCCACGATGCCCTTTGGGGAGGTGGACAGTTAAACCCTTCGGAAGCATTTGATGAATTGGACAAGCTTATTTTCTGTAAAATATGGGATGAGAAAAAGGATCGAAAACCAGGACAACCTTATGATTTTCAAATCATAACGGTAGATACAGAAGCCGTACCGAGTTATACGAAATTAAGCCCTTTACAAATTGAAGCCGAAAAAAGAAGAATAGAAAACCAGCAATTAAAGGAGCGTGTCGAAAGTTTGTATGAAGAGGGAAGGAAAAAAGACAAAGAAGTTTTCAGAGATAACATACGTCTAAGTGCCGAAAAAATAAGGACCGTAGTAGCTTATTTACAAGATGTAAATATCGGTGAAACCGATTTAGATGCAAAAGGACGAGCTTTTGAAACCTTTATGGGTTCATTTTTTAGAGGGAATTTTGGTCAGTATTTTACCCCTCGACCAATAGTTGAGTTTACAGTTAAAGTGTTGCCCATTACCAATCATTCTTTAGTGTTAGATACTTCTTGCGGTAGTGGTGGCTTCTTGCTGTATGCCCTCAATAAGGTACGTAAGCAAGCTGATGAATTATATCCTAATCATAAAAACGACGTGAGGCAAAGTCAAAAACACCGCAAATTTTGGCATGACTTTGCTGAGAAAAACCTTTATGGAATAGAAATAAATGAGCAGATTTCTCGTGCTGCTAAAATGAATATGATTATTCATGACGATGGACATACCAACGTCATAACATCTGACGGATTGCTCACACCCGAAGCCATCGAAAGAAATACTGAAAACAAAGGATTCCAATACAACAGGTTTGATGTCATCATTACCAATCCTCCTTTTGGTAGTATTGTACGACAAACAGAAAAAGCTTATCTCAAAACCTTTCAACTCGGCAAAAAAGAAGAAGATTGGTTAGCTGTAGCTGCTAAACCCGAAACGTATCGAGAAAATCAAAGTACCGAAGTATTGTTTATAGAGCAATGTTATCGCTTTTTAAAACCAAACGGCTATTTGGCTATTGTGATACCCGACGGCATACTTACCAACAGTAGTTTACAATATGTACGTACCCATATAGAAGAAACCTTCCGCATAGTAGCCGTAGTTTCTCTACCCCAAACGGCATTTGCCGCTAATGGTGCTGGAGTAAAAAGTTCAGTTTTGTTTTTAAGAAAATACGATGAAAACCAAACAGAGCAGATTAGAAACATCAAACAAAGAACACGCTTCAACCTCTTAGATACCAATCACTACAAAACACTAATTGCCGGTTGGGATAAAGAGAAAAAACAAGCCATAAAAGAACTGGAGAAACAATACAAA
This sequence comes from Chryseobacterium aahli, assembly GCF_022699665.1. Taxonomy (GTDB): domain Bacteria; phylum Bacteroidota; class Bacteroidia; order Flavobacteriales; family Weeksellaceae; genus Chryseobacterium; species Chryseobacterium aahli. The sequence continues at coordinate 20,078 of NZ_JALDNB010000016.1, forward strand.
ACCAACTATCCCGAAAAAGATAAAAAGGAAATTGTGGAATTAATGCAGGAGGACAAAGCCGAAATAAACTCCCGGTTTGCTGAGCAATTACAAGAATTAAAAGAAAACCTGCAATTGCAATACCAGCAAGCTAATGAAAGACAATTACCCGACTATCCCATCTTTATGGCAATTGCCGACGATATTGGTTACGATGCTACAGGTAAAAAAACCAATGTAAATGAGCTGGACACTATTGCAATCGAGTTAGAAAAATTTATTAACGTAATTGAAAACAACGAAATATGATATTGAGAGGTGTAATAGAAAATATATTTGGTGGAGCATTATCGTTCAGAGGGTTTGCCAAAATATCAGATTTAGCAAAATTATCCAAAATAGAAGACACTTATCAGCGTCCGGTTGATGTTGAACGAAGCAAGGCTATCTTGGAGTTTTTAAAAAATAGCGAGTTTAGATTTTTTTCGGAAGTAACCTTGTGTCTCAATTTCAATGACGGAAATGCTATTACAAAAATTCTTAGCGGCACAAGAGGATTAGTCGAAGAAGATATTGATCTTACTGTTATTAGTAAAGATTTTAAAGATTATGAAGCTGCGGATAAATTTGATAGCCCTTTGCTTCGTAGAATTGCTCTTGAATTTAAAACAACCGATAAAAAATATTTGAGCCGTATAGACGGTAGTCATCGTTTAAGTGCTATAGATATATTACTTACCAGTGTAAAAGAAGAAGATAAGCAAATCTTAAATGGTACTGTATTAGATTATTATGTGCCTTTTAACATTTTATTACAGCAAAAAAATGATGAGTCTTTACGATTAGAGACAGCATATTTTCATTTAATTAATTCAAAATCCGAAAGGCTTACATCTGAGCAAAATTTAAAATCTATTTTAGAAGGAAATTTATTTTCGGATGGTCAACTAACTGAATTGTTAGGAAAAAACGCATTACAAACAAAACAACTTTATAGTTATGTAAAAGAGTATCAATTTCTAAGTATAAATAGCATAATTGATAAATCCCTAAAAACTTTTTGTCTTCAATGCAGCAATCTTTTAGTAGATGAAAAAGCAAATACAATTCAAAAGAGTATACAACAAGTAGACGCTATTTATGCAGATGAACACAAACTATCTGCCAACAAAAATGTAAATCTTTTATTAGCTTTTATTTATATTAAAGTAAAAGAAAAACCAGAAGTTTTCAAAAAATTCCGCACTTGGATATTGACTAATCAATTGTTTGATATTGCGGAAGTGAATACGCAAACTATTATTGATGTATTCATTAAAATGCACGAAAAACGTACTTACAGTGTTTTCGTTGCTATGCCATACTGGAGCCACGCCGAAGTAACAGAATACAACAAATTATTTAAAGCAGTTTGCGAAGAAGTAACAAAAAAAGCCAATACAACAGTTGAGCTTATTCCGATAATGCGGTTTAGTGGCAAAAGCCAAAGAATAGACAAAAGATTAATAGAAAAAATTAAGGAATGTGATATTTTTATTGCTGACATTACAGGCTCAAACGCCAATGTTGTATTTGAAGTTGGTTTTGCGGAAGGACAAAATAAACATATGATTTTGCTAAAAGCAGAAACTGACCCAAGTGTACCTCCATTTGACATGGACAAACTACAATACATACCGTATAATCGTGACACTTATTATAATAGCATAAAGGACATTGCTGTAAGAAATATTTTGAGTTTGTTGAAATCTGAATTTAATATACTGTGATGTATAACCTTCCCACACATACTGACCCAAATAAAATTTTTATTGTCAATCGCTCTAAATTAGAAGGAAGATTTGACCCTATTTATTATAATTCAGTCTCTAATCTTAGTATTGTAAAAGACACTAATTATAAAGTTTTTAAATTAGGTGAGATCGTAATTTTTCAAAGAGGCAGGTTTGGACATAGACCAAGAAATGATCCTAGATTTTTTAATGGAAATTACCCCTTTATACAAACTGGTAATATTGTTGAAGCAAGTCAACATAATGGAGAGGTTATGTTTACTCAAACTTTAAATGAATTAGGGCTGGGCACAAGCAGATTGTTTGAAGCAAATACATTAGTTATGACAATTGCAGCGAACATCGGAAGTACGGCAATAATTAATTACAAAGCTTGTTTTCCAGACAGTTTAGTTGCCCTAATTCCTAAAGTTGATTTTATTAAAATTGAATATTTAAACTTTTATTTAAGGGCAATTCAAAAATATGTTGAAAAATTGGCTCCACAGGCAGCTCAAAAAAACATAAATAATCAACAGCTTCGTCCACTTCCTATTGTTGTTCCTCCAATAAACATCCAACAACGAATCGTAGACCTTTACCAATCCGCTTACCAACAAAAACAGCAAAAAGAAGCCGAAGCACAACAATTATTAAACAGTATAGACGCGTATCTTTTGGGTGAATTAGGCATTACATTACCCGTAAAAGACAATAGCCTACAAAACCGAATATTTACTACTTCTTTTAGCGAAATTACAGGTAGCAGGTTTGATCCAGTTCCTTATGAAATAAATACCATTAATTTAAAAAATGCTATCAAAGATGTAAATAAGAAAAAATTTGTGGTTTTGCCACTTAAACAATTTATAAGCCAAAGCGTAGCAGGAGATTGGGGAATAGAAGTTGAAGAAGAATATAAAGAAGATGAATACACTAAATGCTTGGTTATTCGTGCAACTGAATTTGATAATGTATATAATTTAAAATTAGATAATTCAAGAGTGAAGTATCGTCTAATCAAAAACGAAAAAATTAAAAAGATAGATCTACAGCCAAACGATTTACTTATAGAAAAATCTGGTGGAAGTATCGACCAACCGGTAGGAAGAATTGCTTTAATTACAAAAGAAATATTTGAAAGTCATACGTTGGCACATAGTAATTTTATTCACAAAATAAGAGTAGATCAATCTAAAATTAATCCACAGTTTCTTTTCTATTTTTTAAAAGTAATTCATAATGTCAAATTAACTGAAACGATGCAAAGTCAAACAAATGGAATTCGTAATTTGATAATGCAAAATTATTTTAACCAAAATATCATTTTACCAAAAAATGAAACAGGAGAAATTGATTTACAAAAACAATACGAAATAGCACGGCATATTCAATATGTCCGTAGTCATGCTAAAGCTCTGCAAACAGATGCAAAAAATATTTTAGAGCAAGCCAATAAACTAGTAGAACAAATGATATTAGGATAAGAAATGAGAGTAATAATTTTAAGAGGCGCCGGAGATTCTGGAAAATCTACAACTTTAAATTTGGTGTTTGAAGAACTAATCTCAAGTAGATACACAAGAACAATATCTTACCAAACCCCGATTGGTAATCCCATAAATAGAGATTTCGAAGCGGAAGTAATTTTAACGGACAATAGAATAATTGCATTTTACACGATGGGAGATTATGATAAAAAATATATCGTTAAAGCTATTGAGGAGTTTCGGAACAAGAAAATAGATGTTTTAATTATGGCTTCTAATCAAAATTTAAATACACATTTCGACTTTGTTGTAAATAATTTCCCTCATATAATCGTTAATAAAACTGTTTCAAATCCAGTGATCGACACTGATAATCAAAGAAATAATTTTCAGGATTGTGGAAACATTCTTTCTTTACTATAAACAATTTATAAAATTCTACTATTTATAATGAAATCACCATTGAATATACATCCTCCGAAGAATTGGCAAGATTTTGAAACCTTGTGTCTAAAACTTTTTGGTGAAATATGGAAAATCCCCCATGAAATCGAATTTAATTCTGATAATTCTCAAGGTCAAAATGGTGTTGATATATATGGTGCTGTAGATGATGGATTAAAATACAATGGAATACAGTGTAAAAATAAAAAGCTAAATCTAATTAATGGCTCACCAAATAGAATTACAATAAAAGATATACAAGCAGAAATTGACAAAGCAAAATGTTTTCAACCAAGTCTAAACAAATTAGTTATCGCAACCTCACTTCCAAAGGATCAAAAAATTGAAGAGTATGTTAGAAAAACTAGTGTAGAAAATATTAAAAATGGTTTTTTTTCAATTCAAATTTGTTTTTGGGAATTTTTTGAGAGGAAGTTATGTGAGTTTCCCGAAGTATACAATTGGTACTTTAAAAATGAAGATTTTCATAAAGTCAAGGATATATCTGTAACATTTAAAAATGGATTAAAAGAAGTTGTGTGTCATCCAAAATTTCAAAAAAAGATTACACGTTATAGATTAAAGTCTGAGGTACAAAAATTAGAAGAAGAAGAAAAGTATATTGAATCACTCAGAAAGGTTTTTTTAGAGATGAAATTTCCTAAAAAAGAAATCGAAAATGTTTTACATATTAACAGAGCTACCACTTCCAATAACAACTTAAATTTCAATCATGCACTAATTGGGGAAAAGCATGTTTGGGGAGATGTTTGTTGGCTTAAAATACAAATAAAAAATTCTGGCCAATCTGTAATTGAAGATTATAAAATTACGCTTGATTATGAAGGTCTTTTTAATGAAGTAGGTGCTGAAAGCAAAAATATATTGTTTGAGCCAAAATTTACAAATAATGTAAAACAATATAGTAATTCAAAAAAATCCTTATATATTAAGCCTAGTGATCCAACTTTGGTACCTGAGGACTATTTTTTCTCCGGTAATTTTTACATCAGTCCAACATTGGGAATCGATACAGAAGTACATTTAAAATGGAAATTAATTTCTAGAGATTTTACAGATTCTGGTAATCTTTTAATTGTAATTAAACCTTTATATCATATGGTATATATTGATAAAGAAGTCGGTAATATTGAAGACGAAAAGGAAGAAATCTCTTATAATCTATTTGAAAGACGTGGCATAAGAAATTTCACTGGTATAAAATACTTAGATAAAATAACAGATTACAAATTTGAATAAATAGAAAAGTGAGGCACAAACGTAATGCAGCTCTGACAAAATTAAAATTTTAGCCACCCTTTTAGCCACCCCTAAAAACAAAAAAGACTGTTAATCAATGATTAACAGTCTTTTTAAGTACCCCAGACGGGACTTGAACCCGTACATCCGAAGATACAGGATTTTAAGTCCTGCGTGTCTACCAATTCCACCACCAGGGCGTGATGAGAGCGAAAAACGGGACTCGAACCCGCGACCCCAACCTTGGCAAGGTTGTGCTCTACCAGCTGAGCTATTTTCGCAATTTGTAGTGCGGATGAAGGGACTCGAACCCCCACGCCTCACGGCACCAGATCCTAAGTCTGGCGTGGCTACCAATTACACCACATCCGCATTATTATTGAGTTATTTTAAAGATCTTCTTTCGTTTTTGTGAGTGCAAATATAGGGCAATAATTTTTATTTGCAAGAGTTTTCGCAAAAAATTTTATTTTTTTTACAAAGTTTCTTTCCGTGTTGTTTTATTACATTTCAATTTACTACTTTTACAAAGTTAATATTTACGATATGGAATTACAAGGAACGGTAAAGAAAATCACTGATGTTCAAACATTTGCGAGTGGTTTCCAAAAGAGAGAAATGGTTATTCTTACACAAGAACAATACCCACAGCCAATAAACATCGAGTTTTTACAAGATAAAATAAATTTATTGGATGTATTAAAAGAAGGAGAAAATGTGAAGGTAGGAATCAACATCAGAGGTAGAGAATGGGTTTCGCCACAAGGAGAAACTAAATATTTCAACTCGATTACAGGATGGAGAGTAGAAAAAGTGATGGATGGTGGTACAGGTTCTGAGCCAACCCAGGCATCTTCTCAACAATCTGCTTCACCGGTTTCTAACGAAAATCCTTTTGCCGGAGACGACGATGACGATTTACCTTTTTAATTAAAGCATACCATCAAATACAATCCCGCTTTTTAAGTGGGATTTTTTTCACCTATGATTCGATTAGACCCAAACGAAATTTCGTTTCCCAATCCGCAGCATTATGACGGTCATGAGGGCATTATAGCTTTCGGGGGCGACTTGTCTATGGAAAGAATTTGGTTTGCGTATCAGAATGGTATTTTCCCGTGGTTCAATCCTGATGAAGAAATTCTTTGGTGGTGTCCAGATCCTAGATTTGTTTTATTTACGAACGAATTAAAGATTTCCAAATCAATGAGGAAAATTTTGAGGAATAACTTATTCTCATTTACCGAAAATCAGAATTTCAGAGAGGTTATTAAAAACTGCCAGCAGGTCAGCAGAAAAGGACAAGACGGAACCTGGCTTTCTGATGAGCTCATGGAATCTTTTATCAAACTTCATGAGTATGGCTTTGCTAGAAGCGTGGAAGTTTGGCAAAATAACGAATTGGTCGGCGGATTTTATGGTTTACAGGTAGGAAAAGTTTTCTGCGGAGAAAGCATGTTTGCAAAAGTGAGCAACGCTTCAAAAGCAGGATTTATTCATTTCGTGGAAGCTCATAAAAATGATCTCGCTTTAATCGACTGTCAATCTCATACGGAGCATCTTGAAAGTTTAGGCGCAACCATGATTTCTAAAAAAGAATTTCTAAAAACATTACACGAAAACAATGAACGCAGATAAAGAAAAATGGATTCTTCTGATTACCCTCACTATTATTTGGGGCTCATCATTTATTTTAATTAAAAAATCTTTAGACCATTTTACTCCTTATCAGGTCGGAGCGTTGAGAGTTTTAATAGCCGGAATTATTCTGATGCCGATCGCAATATCAAAATACAAACTCTTTCCGAAGAAACATTTGAAATGGCTCATTTTAGCCGCATTTACAGGAAATTTCATCCCTATGTTCTTATTTCCTATTGCCGAAACGGAAATCAGCAGCAGTATTGCTGGAATTATCAATTCGATGATGCCTATTTTTGTCATTATTGTAGGAACATTATTCTGGAAATTTGAAACGACCAAAAGACAAATGACTGGAATTTTCATCAGTTTCACCGGAGTTTGTCTACTTGCTTTTGGTGGCGGAGATGATTCTGAATTTAAAATATTTCCAATTTTACTTTTACTTTTGGCAACACTATGTTATGCAATCAGCACAACGACTGTAAAATCTAAGCTGATGGAAGTTTCATCGACGGTTTTGTCTGCATTTGTATTCTCTTTTATTTTATTCTTGCCATCACTTATTGCCTTAATATCAACAGGTTTTGTCTCAACATTTACTTTTTCAAAAGAAAATATGATGGGTTTGATGTTTGTGAGCTTACTTTCTGTTTTTGGAACGGGATTAGCGATGATGATGAATTATCGTTTGCTGAAAGTTTCCACTCCGCTGTTTGCATCGACCGTTACTTTGCTGATGCCGATTGTTGCGATTATCTGGGGGATTTTAGACGGTGAAAAACTGACAGTTTTACAATTTGTGGGAGCAAGTATCATTATTACAGGTTTGATCTTTTTAAGGGCTAAAGCTGTTGCTCAAAAATAAATGCTGGATTATTTCATTTAGATGATTAAATGCATTGTTTTAAACGCAAAGTTCGCAAAGGCGTTCCACTTAGCAGAGACCACAAAGTTTCTTGATTACATTAGCTAGATTGATGACCGTTGTTCAAAAATAAATCCCGCATTGCTGCAGGATTATTTTATTTGAATTGATTAAAAAGTTTATTGATGACTACTTTGCAGCCCGACTTGAGTGGAAATCCTTTTTGTTTTTTTCTAGAAAAACAAAAAGATTGGGAACGGAAGGCGGAAAATTGCTGCCCAAATAAAAATTTTATATCAGGCTCTATTACCCCTTCTATTCACTCTTTTTCTTCACTTTCGCTTTAGCCTTCTTCACCTCATCTTTGATGTACGGATATTTTTTCTGCATATCTGTAATCAATGAAGGATCCAACTCTAATGCTTTCTCTAAAGTTTCAGCGCCTTTAGTTGTATTTTTTAGATTAAAATAACAATTGCTCAGCTGATAATACAGTTCTGCACGATTATGATGCTCCAAAGCAGAAATCAAAACAGTTACAGCTTCGTCATATTCACCCACCAACATCAAAACTTCAGTGTAGGCATACCAATTGTAAAATCTTGACGGTTCTGCATCTACCAATTTTTTCAGACAAGAAAGACTTTCTTCAAACTTTCCTGAATCGATAAATAAAAATGCGAGTCTTTTCTGATACTCAAGGTTTCCGTCATTCAGCAAAGTCGCTTCTCTTGCAAAGTGCAACGCTTCCGGCATTCCGCCCATCTCTTCGTAAAGATAAGACTGCTCCATCATTGCCATATAAAACTGAGGATCTTCTCTCAATGATTTCTGGAAATAATTCAAAGCTATGGTCGGCTGTTTTAAAGCCTTGTAACACAATCCGATTTTATAAAATGTAAAAGCTTTTGTATATTCCAGCTCAAGCATTTCTTCATATACTTCAATGGCTTTTTTGTGTTGATTTAAAGCTTCATAACAGGCTGCTTTACTTGCGTAAACTCCAACAGCGCTGGAGTTGATTGCCAGCATATAGTCGAAACCTTTGATGGCTTCCTCGTAGTTTTTTCTGTTGAAATAGTACTGTCCGTACTCGCTCCACGCTACTTCTGAGTAGGCAAAATTGTCAAGATAGTCATTAAGGAAAGCAATTGCTTCCTCACTCTTATTCAGATCACTGAAGCAGATCATTGCATTTTCCAACGAATATTCATCCGTAGGATCATCTTTCAATGCCTGCTGGTAATGTTTAAGAGCGTTAAAAGGATCTCCTAAATTCACATATTCATCTGCAATAAAATTATTCAGGAAGTTTTCTTCTTCATTTAATTCTAAAGCTTTTTTACAGATTTCAATAGATTTTCTAGGGTTTCCTAAATTCGAATAATACTTTGCGTAGCATACCAAAAAGTCTGTATTCTCCATAGAAGAACCTTTTAACTCGTCGATCATTTCCTTCGCCGTAATATAATCTTCCCATTCTAAGAGCACTTCAAGTTTTTTGATCTTGATATCCAAAGAATTGGGATGAAGTTTGAGACCGTAAGTTACTGCCATATCGGCATAATTAAAATCTCCCAACTCCAGATAATAAACAATAATATCATCTAATTCTTCTGTATCGAAGTAGAATTCATCATTATTTTCCATCATTTCCTCGAACTTTTTTACAAGTTCATTTCCAAAATATTCTTCCAATATAGTATCTCTGCGTTATTTTCAAAGTTCAAAATTATTTTATAAACTTCGAAAAAACTTTTTTTAATTAAATTTATTTTTCCTCGGATTTTGTCTATTATCAAAAAATGATAATATTCTAATTTCTTTTTTTGAAATTCGATAACTTAATGAGAAATTTTCCAAAATCAAAACTCTTCGTAATTCTTTCACATTACTTTTTAATCCAATTTTATTTTGATTTCTCAACAGATTAATCATCCGCAACGTTTCATTAAGAACTTTTTCTGAATAGGTATTTGATTTATTATGACTTGTCCAATATTGATAAACCTTGTCAAATTCTTTTCTTGCACGAATTGACCAGATTATTTTTATCATCGTCCGTATGATTTTAAAAAATCTTCATGACTGACAACATTTCCTTCTTCAAAATCCTTTATTCCTAATTCTATTAATTCTTTTTCTGTATCAGAAATTTCATTCCACCAATCCTCATCATGACTTTCTTCTACAAAATCAATTTCAACCGCCTTTAAAATCGCTTTTATTTTGGCAAGTTCTTTCTTGTTTTTCGGATTAATGGTAATTGTCATTGTACTATATTTCTATACTAAATATACAAAAATTCTGAATTAAATCAAACTTCTGATTTTAGCAATCATGTCATTGCCTAATTTGTCGGCTTCTTCCTGTGAGAAAGCCTCTGTATAAATTCTGATAATCGGTTCTGTATTCGACTTTCTCAAGTGAACCCAATTGTTTTCAAAATCTATTTTCACACCGTCAACGGTAGAAACCTCTTCATTTTGATACTCTTTTTCCATTTTAGTTAAAAGATCATCAACATTAATATCCGGAGTTAATTCAATTTTCTTTTTCCCCATGAAATAACTTGGGTAACCGGCTCTCAATTCAGAAACTTTTTTGTTTTCTTTAGCTAAATGCGTTAAAAACAAGGCAACACCCACCAAAGAATCTCTTCCGTAATGAAGCTCAGGGTAGATAATTCCGCCGTTTCCTTCTCCTCCGATCACGGCATTTTTTTCTTTCATTAAATTCACCACATTCACTTCTCCAACAGCACTTGCAAAATATTCTGAGTTGTGAGTTTTTGCCACATCTCTCAAAGCACGGCTTGAAGAAAGATTTGAAATGGCTACTCCATTTTTGTTTTTCAACAAATAATCCGCAACGGCTACTAATGTATATTCTTCACCGAACATTTCTCCGTTTTCGTCTACCAAAGCCAATCTGTCAACATCTGGATCTACTACAACGCCGAAATCTGCTTTTTCTTTGATCACCAATTCACAAATATCTCCCAAATGTTCTTTCAAAGGCTCAGGATTGTGAGGGAATTGTCCGTTGGGTTCGCAGTATAATTTTACCGTTTCACAACCCAATTTATCTAAAAGCATCGGAATTGCAATTCCGCCTGTAGAATTTACAGCATCTAAAACGATTTTGTATTTTTTAGCTTTAATGGCTTCTACATCCACCATCGGCAAATCAAGAATCTGCTGAATATGAATATCAAAAGCATCATCTCTTGTTTCGTATTTTCCTAAGTCGTCAACCTCAGCATAATTGAAATCTTCATTTTCAGCCAACGCTAAAACTTCCGCACCATTTTCGCCGTTGATAAATTCTCCTTTTTCATTTAATAATTTCAGTGCATTCCATTGTTTTGGATTGTGAGAAGCCGTTAAAATAATTCCACCGTCAGCATTCAATTCAGGAACCATAATCTCAACCGTTGGAGTTGTAGAAAGTCCAAGATCAACGACATTAATTCCCAATCCCTGCAAAGTTGCAGTTACTAAAGAATTAACCATTGAACCAGAAATTCTGGCATCACGCCCAATAATTAAGGTTAAATCTTTTTTATTTTTATTGTTCTGAAGCCAGGTTCCGAATGCAGATGCAAATTTCACGACATCAAGTGGCGTCAAGTTATCATTTACTTTTCCACCAATCGTTCCTCTGATTCCGGAGATACTTTTTATTAATGACATACTATTAAAAATGTTTTTGCAAAAATACGAATAAAACAAAGATTGAATAATGAAATATGCTTAACGTTAGTAAGTTGTTCTTCTCTATAGAAGCATCTTTTAACTGTCAAAACGCTAAGAACAGCCACAATCCTTATCGCAGCCAGATCTTTTAGAATCAAATTTCTTGGGTGCAAAGTTTTTCCTGATGTATCTGAATAAAGAATAACAAGCAAAAAGCACTACAAGAGCGATGATAATGTATTGAAAAATTAAGGAAGAATCCATTTATTTTAAGATTTGATAAGCTATTAATGACACAAAATATGCCAAACCGGTCATCATTACCACCTGAAAGCCAGTCCATTTCCAGCTTTTGGTTTCTCTGTAAACTACTGCAATGGTAGAAACACACTGCATTGCAAATGCGTAAAACAATAAAACCGAAATACCTGTTGCAAAACTGAAGACTTTTTCGCCATTGGGTTTTACATCCATTCGCATTTTATCGATTACTTTGCCTTCGGGAGCATCGTCATCCAAACTGTATAAAGTAGACATCGTTCCCACAAAAACTTCTCTTGCCACGAAACTCGTCAGAATTCCGACTCCCATTTTCCAATCGTATCCTAATGGAGCAATTGCGGGTTCAATCGCTTTCCCCATTTTTGCTAAATATGAATGATCAAGCTCAACATCCGTGGCAACAATCTGATCGTCGTTTTGTTTTGGTCCGAAATAACTTAAGCACCAAATGATTATACTTACGATGAATATAATTTTTCCAGCTCCGGTAATGAAGTCCCACACTTTACCCAAAACCATTTTCAGGTCATATCCGAAAAGCGGTTTTTTGTAGGTTGGCAAATCCATTACCAAGTAGGTTTTTCCTTTATTTTTAATGAAACCTTTTAAAATCGCTGCCGAAAGAAGCGCTACAAAAAATCCCAACAAATACATTCCTAAAAGCACCAAAGCTCTATATTGAATTCCGAAAATCGTTTTATCTGAAATAATCAACCCAATAATAATACTGTACACCGGAAGTCTTGCTGAGCAAGTCATAAACGGTGTCACCAAAATCGTGAGTAATCTTTCTCTGAAGTTCTCAATATTTCTTGTTGAAATCACTGCAGGAATTGCACAAGCCGTTCCTGAAACCAATGGAACGATGCTTTTTCCATTTAATCCGAACGGTCGTAAGAATCTATCCATTAGGAAAATCACTCTTGCCATATATCCTGAATCTTCCAAAAGATAAAGGAAGTATAATAAAATCCCGATTTGTGGTGCGAAAATGATGATTCCACCCAATCCTGGGACTATTCCATCTGAAATCAGTGAATTGATCGGACCTTCAGGTAAATGTTCTTTACTAAATGCAGAAAGCCATGCAAAAAACTCATCGATCCAGTTCATCGGATATTCTGCGAGAAAGAAAACGCTGTTGAAAATAACCAGCAAAATTCCTATAAAAACAACGTAACCCAAAATAGGATGAACGAGAACTTTATCTAATTTTTCGGTTAAAAGTTCTTTGAACTGAGGTTTTTTAGAAATAACATTTGATAAAATTTTATCAATATTCTGATATCTTCTTACCACTTCCTGAACCTGCAATCTTTTCGGAACCAAACTTTTAGCTTCAGAATCCGTAATTAAATCTGTCGCAGAATCTAATTTATTAATATCTGCACCAACAGAAATGCTCATCCAAGCTTTATAATCGTTTTCAAATTGATTGTGCGAAGAAACTTTATTTAAAAAATCTTTATGCTCTGCAGGGATTTCAAATGAAGGCTTTTCTATTTTAGCAAAATCATTGTTTAGAACAGCTTCCTGAATGGCTTCAATTCCTAACTGTTCTTTGGCGTTGGTCTGAATAATTTTGATATTCAAAGCCTCGGAAAACTTTTCGATATCGATATTGATTCCGCGTCTTTCTGCCTGATCCACTTGGTTAACCACCAAAATCATTGGAACTCCCAAATCCTGAATCTGCTGAAATAAAAGCAATCCTCTTTTTAAGCTTAAAGCTTCCAGAATATAGACAACCCCTGCAAAATCTTTCTGACCTTCCAAAAGAAATTTAGAAAAAATAGCCTCATCCTCAGAACTTGGATAAATGCTGTACGACCCCGGAAGATCTACAACCTCAACCTCTTCATTTTTATACGTATAATTCCCGGAATGGCTAGAAACCGTTACTCCTGCGTAGTTTCCCGTCTTCTGTTTTTTGTTGCAAAGTGCATTAAAAACGGTTGATTTTCCTACGTTTGGGTTTCCGACTAAAAGTATCTGTTTTTTGTTTTGTTGCTGCATTAATTCCAATCTTCTACAATGATAAACTCACCTTCTTCTCTACGTAGTGCAATCCGGCTTTTTTCTTCGCCAAACTCCACGTAAAGAGGACCGTTGAAAGGAGCCTGGTACAGAATTCTGAAAACAGTTTCAGGCAAAAGCCCCATTTCTATGATTTTGTTGGGCATCTTCAACTGATTATTGTCATAGCCCAAAATTTTCCCAAGTTTGTTCTTAGGAAAGTTGCTTAATGTTTGTAAATAGTTATCTTTCAATACCTATATTTTTGTAAGTGCAAATATACTCTATTTAAATTTAATCTAAATAACGTCATTTGAATGATTTAGAAAACTTTTAACCAAAAAATAAATAAACCCAAACACATTTCTGCATTTGGGTTTATTTCAATATAGTTGAGTTAAATATGAATGTTATTTTTTGTCTTGAGACTTTTCAATAGGGTTATCATTTGCATTATAAAAATCTTTATACATTTTCTCCTGCTTTTTCATCATATCTCCTACTGTGCCATCTGTTCCGGGAACTGGTCTCGATAATATTTCCTGTGTCATCATTGGTCTTACCGAAGAAAAAGGATCTTTTTTGAAATCGTTAAATGTTTTGTCAAACTTTTCTCTTGTAAGTTCCTTTGGTTTTCCACCTGTCGCCTGCATTAAGCCTTCTATGTAAGAAAACTCGTTGTATTCTTTTATTTTTTTATTTCCCTGTAGTACCCAAGAGTAATTTTTGTCGGCATCTTCAATTTTCACAATCAAACCTGGAAGTCCACTGAATTTATAAGGTCCATCCTGAAAAGGAATGTCTGAAGAAAACCAAGCGATCCAAGTTCTTCCACCATATTCTGTGGTTGCTTTTTGGGTATTGTATTCACCAATTTTCTGTTTATCGTTTAATATTTTCCAGTTAAATTTCAAATCTTCAGTATAAGCGATGTTTACTGGAGTCATTCCGTTGGCAACCTTATCGACATATTCAACCTTCATGCTTGGATAGAATTTATGAATTCTTGCTGAAAACTTCGGTGTTTTAAGAGATTTTGAAAGGTCTTTATACACACCTGCTTTTTGCATTGTTTCAATCTCCACTTTTGTGATAGAATCTTGTGAAATTACAGTGTAATCCTGATAAACAGATCTGTTTTTGTCTGTAATATCCAACACAGCAATTACTTTATCAAGCTTGGCAGAATCTTTTTTTGGTTTGAAAGTAAGCTCATAAAAGAAACGGTTTGAGCTTTCTTTGGCTTCTTGTGCGTTAGCAATTGTGAAAATTGCGATAAATAGTATTGAAAATAAATTTTTCATTTTAATAACGTTTACATAATTAGTTAGCTGTTGTACAATTTTGTTACAGATTTTTTTAATTAAAATTTCTTTCGATATTATTTTATCTAAAATTTTTATCTTTAAGTACCTAAAAACAAATATTGTATGGACCCATTAAAACAATTCAGAAACGAACTCGAAGCCGAGTATCAAACGACAAAGAAGTTTTTTGAAATCTATCCAGAAGACAAAAATGAGTACAGCCCGCATTCTAAAAGCATGAAAATGGCACATCTTGCCACCCATATTGGGGAAATTTTTGGCTGGGCAGGTTTTATGCTGAACAGTTCTGAAATAGATCTTGCACAAGGCGGAATGCAGCCAAAACTGCTTACCACAAAGGAAGATTTGCTTAAAGTTTTGGAAGACAATTACAAATCTAGCGAAGAAGCTTTAGAAAAAGCAAAAGAAGAAGATCTTGAACCAAACTGGTCATTAAAAAATGAAGGACATACTCTATCTTCATGGACAAAATACGGTGCCATCCGTCACAGTTTGAGTCAAATTACCCATCACCGTGCACAACTGGGAGTTTATTACCGATTAAATGATATTCAGTTGCCCGGAAGTTATGGCCCTACTGCGGATTTGCAGGACTTTTAGATTTAAACAAAAAACCAACCTCAGTGAGATTGGTTTTTTTGTTTTTATTTAAAGTTGAATTTTACCGTCAGCATAACTTGGCTAGGTCTCAGCTGTATTCTTGTGTATCGTACTGCATTCTGAGATGCTAAGATATCATACGTTTCAAACACTCTTCTGTTAGCAATATTCATCCATTTCAATTCAAAGTCAATTTTTCTCTTTGACCAAGTATATTGATATGAAAGATCAAAAAATGCGTTATCAAACTTTCTTTCGCCATCACTAGAATTTACCTGATCCCAATTAAATCCTATTGTATGATTTTCCAATGGATATATGAATGCAGCTAAATTATGGTTGAAACCTTTATTTGTTGCTAACCTTCCGCCATTTGGAAGCCCTACGTTTTCCTGCTTGTTACGAGACATACTTACATTGTAGTCAATACTCATCCAGCTGAAATACGTATTATTAAATTTTAACCCATAAGACTGACTGTTATTTTGACTTTCATATTGGGTATTATCTAAGAAAGCATCTGAAACAGTATCTGAATTTCTATAATTTACAGATAGGTTGGTTTTAAATTTTGGAAAGTATTTACCAATTTCTCCACTAAAGCTGTTACTTTGTGATGAATTCTCTTGATTTCTATATTGTATCAAAGTAAATCCTGTAGTTCTATCTAAAACTGGAGATGACAACAAGTTCCTGCTGGTATCACTTATTCTATAATTTACATTAAAAAACAAGTTGTTTAGCGGATTTCTATATTCGATTCTAGAACCAACACTTTTGGTATTAATTTCTGGTATGGGATTATTCGCATCCATTACGTTAAATCCAGCAGGGCTTGATAACATATAACCTGCATAAGCTGTTTGAATATCTCCAAAATTATTACTGATATTTCCATTTAAACTGGCTTTCCAAAAAGAAGCAAAGCTGTATTGTACAAAAGCATTTGGAGTAAATGTAGTTTTATTAAGAGATTTTGAAACACCTCTCAAGTCGTCTTCAGCTTTTATGCTGTTAAAATTCACAGGTACATTCGCAAAAATACTCCATGAATCGCTTTTATAATTAATACCTACAGACGCCGACGGTACAAGTTCAGTAAATTTCAAATTATTCTCATAAACTGAACTGCTGAAATCTGGCTGAACATCATTAGGTATAAGAGGGTTAGGAATAGCCATACCTTCAAAATTTGTAGATAATTTATCAGTAGAAAAATCTATTCCTACTTGAGGTGTAAATGTCCATCCTTTCGTTGTAAAGCTGATGTTAGCAGAGTGTGAAGTATCTAAAGTTTTAATTCTGAAATCCTGTACTGCTCTGGTTCCCGGTGCAAAATTTATGATTCCGAATTCGTCTGGGTCACTTGTATTAGCTTTTGGAAGCAAATAAGGAAACTGTAAATAATTCGCAGGAGAAATACTTAGAGTCTGACTATCATCTTGATAATTGATATAAGATTTTAAGTTAACCATCTTTTCTTTCCAAGGTATAATTGTACTTAAAGAGTTCTGAAAAGAAGATGTTGGAGATTGCAATGACTGATCACCTACTCGACCTACTCTTGTTGCCAATGCCCGGTCAGCATTCCAGAATTGTGAGAAAGTAGTTACGTTTTTGAAAAAACCTTTTTTAGCATTTTTGGTGAAAATTAATTCTCCTTTTAATTTGTCTGTAAAAAAGTTATTTCTAGTAGTTGTTGTGATTGTAGATCCTGCTTGAGCTTCTGTTCCCGCGTAAACAGTTTCTACATTATCTTCTCTCTCGACAGAATTGTTTGTATAATTTGCGTTTGCCTTAAGCTCCCATTCTTTTTTCTTATCAATATTAGTAAGATAATTTGCTGATAAATAATGAACATTATTAAATAAATATCTTCTCACTGGCAAATTTGGCGTTTGTGAATTTTCTACGTCCAACCAATTATTCTGCGAGGCATTTCCTCTTCTGCCTTCCCAGCTGCTTCCGAAACCGATGATATTCCCTTCGTTTTCTACCTGTTCACCAACATTGTTTGTTTTATAGTTAACTACCCATTGACTTTTCTGACCAAAAAACATTGGTGTTAATTTCACATTCCAAAGCCAAGGATCCCCGAAACCGGTTCCTACTTCGCCACGACCTGTCATCGTTACAGAATTTTTAAGCTTAATATTAATTGCCGCTGCATCTGAAGGAATTTTCCCCTGAAGCATTTTTACGGGTTGGTGGTTTTCAAGAACCTCAACTTTTTGTACAGCATCTTTTGGAAGCGAGTTATTGATGGTTCCGTAACCTCCTTCCATTAAATCCTTTCCATTAACATAGAATTTGTTGATGGCATTTCCCTGATAAAGAATAGAACCGTCTGCGTTCACTTCAATTCCGGGAATTTTCTTCATGACATCTGCCAAAGTACGGTCGTTTTTGCTGTCAAAAGCTTTCAAATCATAAGCAATAGTATCACCTCTTGAGGTAATCATTTTGGTTTTAAGCTGAACTTCCTTAATTTCTGTTGCCTCAGACTGCATTTTGAACGTCAAAGTCTGATCGCTGTTTGAGATTTGTTTTGTTAAAGGTTTTTGGTTAAAAGCTTTAACCTTCAGGTCTACATTAGATTCTGCAGAAGTGAATGTCACCTTATATTCTCCTTTAGAATTGGTAATTCCATAAGCGAGGATGGCATCTTTGCCGGGCTCTTCTACCGTTACACTGGCACTTGGGATGGCCACACCGTCTTCATCTGTGATTTTCCCGGAAACTGTTTTCTGTGCGAAAGCAATGACTGAGAAAAATACCATGAGAAATAAGGAAATTTTTCTGTTCATAATTTATTATTTGAGTAATTAGTTATTTGTTCTTGTTTTTTGTTACACATTATGAGAGATATAATTTTTGAACAAAGGTTAAATTGATTTTATAACTACAAACATAGTGATATTATTTTATATTTTTAATTTGATCTAAATAATTCATTAAAAGATTTTTATTGTCCGAGAATAATCATTTCCCTAATTATAATTATTCAAGAAAAGATAGACTCAATAATTTCACAAAACAATGAATAAAAACATTTTTTTCTTTAAACCGATAAAAAGTGATGAACATCATAGATTAAAAAGAATAGGATTTCAATTTTCGTATAAGTTTATTTAATAATTTTGTAACATAAAATTTATAAAAATGGGGGTTATTCTAAAACCTATAGATATTGTTGATGATATTACTCAAGAAGAGTTCCGCGAGAAATATCTGATCCCAAGAAAACCGGTAGTGATAAAAAATATGGCCAAAAAATGGCCAGCCTATCAAAAATGGACGATGGATTATGTGAAAGAAGTGGTAGGAGACATTATTGTTCCTCTTTACGACAGCGCAAAGGCAGATCCTTCAGCTCCCATCAATACGCCGACTACCGAAATGAAATTTGCAGATTATATCGATCTCATACAACGTGAACCTACTGATCTACGAATTTTCTTTTTTGACCCAATCAAACACGCTTCGAAATTACTTGATGAGTACATCCCACCGAAAGAATTGATGGGTGGTTTTCTGGATAAATATCCAGGAATGTTTTTTGGAGGTCAAGGTTCTGTAACATTTTTACATTTCGATATCGATTTAGCTCATATTTTCCACACCCATTTTAACGGAAGAAAACATGTTTTGCTTTTTGAATACAAATGGAAAGACAGATTGTATAAACTTCCCTATACTACGTATGCCTTGGAGGATTATGATATTTCTAATCCTGATTTTGAAAAATTTCCGGCATTGGACGGTGTAGAAGGAATTGAATGTTTTCTGGAGCACGGTGACACTTTGTTTATGCCAACAGGATGGTGGCACTGGATGAAATATTTGGATGGAAGTTTCTCCATTTCGCTTCGTGCATGGGACAAATCATGGGCGGTGAAAGCCAATTCTTTGTGGAACCTGACCGTTCAGAGAAATTTTGACAATTTCATGAAAGGTCGTTACAAAAAACGCTACATGGACTGGAAAGAGAAAAAAGCCGTTGAAAGAGCCAATTATGCACTTAAAAAAGGTTTACCTAAAAAATAAGAAAAATACGCTTCAAATTGGAGCGTATTTTTTTATTTCAATTTAATATTATAATTATTTCGTCCTTTTTCATTTGAATATAAATTCGGAAGTAAATCGCTTTGCCAGAATTCTTTGGTTTCAACATTCATTATCGATAAAGCTCCTGTAAAAGCAGCACCTGTATCAAGATTCCAAACATTAGCTTTGTTGACAGGCTTATCAATTCCTAAATGTAAAGTAGGAGTATGACCAATGAAAATTTCCTTATACAGAAGCAATTTTTTAGGATAAAGTTCTGAGTTTTTTGATAACTTTTTATCCATAGCAACTGCAGTTTCCCACAAGGTTCTATCCCAACGATAATTACTTGTGTAGACTTCCCTTTCAGGTCCGTGCATAGATGAATAACCCGCATGAATAAACAAACGGTTTTCTTCGTCAACATAATAATTTTTCATCCGCTGAAAAAACTCTAAATGAATTTCAAAATCTTCTAAAGAATAATCGGAATAACTGTCGACCGTACTTTGTCCACCATTAAAAAGCCAGACATCAGGATTATTTCCGAATGAAAGCCAATCTTCTGCCCACGCATCGTGATTTCCTTTGATGAAAATACATTCCTGTTTTTCGGAAAGCTTTATTAAAAATTGGATGATTTGGGAAGATTCGCTCCAACCGTCAACATAATCTCCAAGGAAAATTAAAGTATCATTTTCGGTGACATTAGCTCTTTCAAAAACTTGTTTCAAAGCTTTGAATCCTCCGTGAATGTCGCCGATTGCTAATGTTCTTTTCATTTAAATCTTTTGTGATAATTCGGACAAGATTCAACAATTTCCATTGCTTCTATTAATCTGCAGTTTTTATGCTCGATAATGAAATATAAAACATGTACGGTTCCTGCACCCTTTCCAAATAATTCATCAACTTTTTTCTTTAAATCATCTTTGTCGGGGGAAAAGTTTTTTACTTCTTCTTCAAATTCTTTACTTGTCATTTTGAAATATATTTTGCTTCCACAAAATCCGTCAGCCAAACCTCGTTTTCCGAAAGATAAAATTCTACTCCCTCTTCAAACATTTTTCCCGTGCTTATGGTGAGAATAATTGGTTTTCCGTGGCGCATTCCAACGTTGGTTGCCGTTTCTTTATCGATGCTTAAATGAACGTGTTGTCGGCTTCTTTTTTCAATACCTTTTTCTAAAATGGATACGATATTACTTTGAGCTGTTCCGTGATACAAAAATTCAGGTGGTTGCTGTGGAATCAGAGCCAGTTTAATCTCAACTGAATGTCCCTGACTGGCTCTGATTCTTGTTTTATCTTCATTAAAAGCAAAACGCTTTTTTTCGTTAGTTTGTACGATTTCATCTAATTCTTCAAAGGTAAAGCCTTCATAAGAATCTCTTTTTGATTTTGTGATTAATTCATCAACATCTGCCCATCCATTTTCATTCAAATTCAAATTGATGAGTTCGGGATGATGCCTGAGAACGTAGCTCAGAAATTTGCTTGTTTTTTTCTTTTGTTGTTCGTTCATGGTTTGTGTTTTATTTCATTAATTTGTTTTCTAATTTATTACATAAGTTTTCAATATCCTCTCTTCTCACCAACTCCGCCATCCATTCTTCAGGAATATTTTCAAAACCGTAATAAATTCCTGCAATTCCGCCTGTGATGGCTCCGGTTGTGTCTGTGTCTTCTCCCAGATTGACGGCTTTTAGCACAGCTTCAGAATAACTTTCGGAATTTAGAAAACACCATAATGAGGCTTCTAAACTGTGAAGAACGTAGCCGCTACTTTTAATTTCATCTTCAGAATATTTAGAAATATCATTCTTTAATATTCGATCAAAAAGCTCAACTTCTACTGGATTAAAATCTTGATTTTCTGCATATTCCAAAGCTGCTTTTTGAATATGATTATATGCTTCTATTTTATCTGTTCCTTTAATCAATTCAATGGCAAAAATTACATAGATAAAACATGCAAAAACAGAACGAAAATGTCCATGAGTAATTGACGAAACTTCTTTTACGATTTGATATAATTTTTCAATATTTTCTTCATCTTTAAGATAAAAAGCTAAGGGAAGGATTCTCATCAAAGAACCATTCCCATTATCTTCTTCAAAAATATTTCCTGAAAATTTTGCACTTTCTCCCTTAATCAATCTTGCAATGGAATGCCTTGTTGTTCCGCCAATATCGAAAAGTCTTCCGTGAGCTGTCCAATGTCCGTATTTATTCCATTTTACAAAGCTTTCTCCAATTTTTTCTAAGTCGTAGCCTTTTGTCAATACTTCTGCAAGACAAAGAGTTAAAGAACTGTCGTCGCTCCAAGTTCCTTTGGGTTGATTCCATGACATATATTCCAAATATCCGGTAACAGGGGATTTTTTCAGATCTTCTCTCTTCTTAAATTCCACCGGAACGCCCAAAGCATCGCCGATACAAACTCCAAAAATTCCGGCTTTTACAACATTTTCCATTATGCTAAATTTATAAGCTTATCAAACAATAATTTCATTCCTTTTGTGGCGGTTTCTTTCATTACTATCGCTCTTTGACCGTACCCGAAGCCTGTTTCGTTGGGATTGATCACAATCAACAGACAATCATCTTTGATGTCGTGAAGCAATCCTGCAGCAGGATAAACTTGCAAAGACGTTCCTATTACCAAGAAAATATCTGCTTCTTTTGCTTTTTTTGTTGCTTCTTTCATCAAAGGAACATCTTCCCCGAACCAAACGATGAAAGGTCGCAATTGCGCTCCGTCTTGTGCTTTATCTCCGATTTTAATGTCGTCTTTTTGTTCGTAGATCAAACTTTTATTATTGCACGAACAAGATTTAAACAATTCGCCGTGAAGATGAATGATATTTTTTGAGCCCGCCCTTTCGTGTAAATCATCGATGTTTTGAGTGATGATTTGAACTTCGAAATATTTTTCTAAATCGGCAATCAGTTTGTGTGCATCATTGGGTTCAACTTCGTGAAGCTGGTGGCGTCTTTGGTTGTAAAATTCAAGAACCAGTTCTCTGTCTTTTCTCCAGCCTTCCGGACTCGCCACATCGGTTATACTATGATTTTCCCAAAGACCTTCTCCGTCTCTGAATGTTTTTATTCCGCTTTCGGCGCTGATTCCGGCACCGCTTAATATGGTTAGTTTTTTCATTTTGTTTTTAATCTAATAATTTTTTATAAATCTCTTCATTCTCCTCATCAAAGCATACAAAAATAACTTTCTCAACAATACCTGATTCAAAATTCGTCACTACCTCAATAGCAATTTTCGCCGCTAATTCTTTTGGAAATCTGTAAACTCCTGTACTGATATCTGGAAAAGCAATAGTTTTTACATCTAAACTTTCGGCCAATTTTAATGAGTTTCTATAACAATTTGCTAGAAGTTGTGAACATTTTTCTTCATCGTTATTCCAAATTGGACCGACCGTATGAATGACATATTTTGCGGGAAGATTTCCGGCCGTTGTTTTTACAGCTTCTCCCGTTTTACATTTTCCCTGTCGGTTTCTGATTTCTTTGCATTCGTCCAAAACCTGTGATCCTCCAGCACGATGAATAGCACCGTCAACTCCACCGCCACCAAGTAATGAAGAATTGGCAGCATTGACGATGGCGTCTGTATTTATTTTTGTGATTTCAGCTTTTATTAATTCAATTTTCATAAAATCTGCTTTTTTTCCAATTTTCAATATTCTCCGTCCAATCTGGGATTGAATTTTCATCGCAACATAAAATACTTATTCCTGCCGCCATTGCACAGATTGTATCTCTGTCTCCCAATGCAGAAACTGTATTCCAAAGACATTTTTCAAAATTATTTCTATATCTCGAAAGCATCCAAATGACAAGTGGAACTGTATCTTGAGCGGTCATTTTAATTCCGTTTCCTAATGTTTTTACCAGCAGTTCAATACTTGGATTTCCATTTAAGTGAATAACTTTATTAAGCTTACTTTTCATATCAGAATCATTTAATTCATCCTGAATTTTTTGAATAAATTCTTCCTGAGAATATTTTTTAATTCCTAACTTTTCCTGAATCGCAAAAGCTGCAGCCAAAGCAATTGCTTTTGTTCCTTCTATAGCTTCTTTATTGGTATGGGTAACTTCACAGGATAATTCTGCATTCAGTTTAAGCTTATCTAAATCATCATAAAAATAAGCTCCAATCACAGAAGCTCTCATTGCACCGCCATTTCCCATCGAGCCCTGTCCTTCAAATTTTGAATAAGAAACTTCTTTCCAGTTTTCTCCACTTTTTACATCTCTGAAATATTGATGCATTGATGGTCCGTAACCTCTGTTTATATCTAAATAATAGTTTTTTGTAAACTCTTCTGCAAGAAACTCCTGATTAATCACGCCAAATTTTCCCAAAGATTTGAAAATTGCAATCGACATAATTGTGTCGTCTGTAAAGTCAAGAGAACTTTCAGGAAGAATTTTTTGATGAATATATGTTTTCATTAAGCTTTCTTCTCCGAAAAAACTTTCTCCAAAAGCATCACCAATGGAAACTCCCATGAGAGATTTTGAAGCAAGTAAGAGTTTATCTGTTTTCATTTTATTTCTTCGAAAGGCTTTATCATTTCTTCTTTCTTCGTCAAAACTGCAAAAACCACTCTTTTAAATTTATTTTTATACTTCCCGTGAAGGTGTTTCTTGAATAATTCAGCAATTTCTTTTGGATCATTTTTAAAAACACCACATCCCCAAGCTCCTAAAATCAATGTTTCATTTCCTTGATGTAAAGCTAAGGCCAGCATTTTATCTGTTCTTACATCCATCGCACCGAAAATCTCACCAACTCTTTCTGGTTCCTGCTGCTTTACAACTCCTGCATTTACCGCTGGAGAAGTAATGAAATTGCACAGAACAGGTTTCGTCAACAATTCGCCTTTATCCTTTCTGAAAACCGGAACTTTCGGGCTGTAAATCATCATATCTGTATAAAAACAAGATTTCATAGCACGGTGCGTTTCGTAATATTCCCAACCTTGAAGTAAGCTTTCATGCAATCCTGAAGTTCTCGCCAGGCTTTCTTCCTGAGCTTCGGCTCCGTTGATAAAACCTCCACCGGGATTTTTGGCTGATGCGAAATTCAGACACATGATTTTTTCCTGATTTTCCTCTTCGGCTAATTGTAAAATTGCTTTTAAAGAACTGCATCTCCAGACTTCAAACTGCGTTTCAAATTGGGCTTCTGGAAGTTCATTATTTGTCATTACCGAAAGTTCTTTTGATGAAAACAAAATGGTTCCTTTTGTAGAAATTTCCAGTTCGTTTTCTATATTTATTTTTTCGTTGTGTTCGTTTATATAATATTTCTTGGCTAAGATGTCTAATGTATCTTTTGCCATTCCTTTGTTTGTCATCGTTAGTTTTTTTATGTTTAATAATAAATTTTCTATGTCATTATTTGCAGGTTTTTTGAAATCTTTCCCTATAAATACTTTTGTCACTTTAATATTTCCAATAATCGCCTGATTGAAAGTCTCTAATTCTTCTGCCGGAATCCATAGCTCATTATGATTTCTGGCTCCGACATTTTGTGCAGGATATTTATTTACTTCATCATCCAAGACTTCAAATTGTGTTACAAACCCGAGATAATTTCCTGCTTCATCTCTTGTATTCCATTTTTCTGCAATTTCAGAAGCATAATCTTCATTTAAAACAGGATAAAAAATCGGCTGCCATTCTAATCTTGGCGGAAATTTTTTGGAATTGCTTTCTAGAATTAAAATCATTTCCTTTTCTCCTACGGGTCTGTATAGTGTTTTTGTTTTCATGGTTTTTAAATTTTAATTTTATTTAAACTCAGACACTTTTCAATATTTTTTAATGTCCCACTTTTTCTTTTTTCATCAGAATTAAAATCTATAGCTAAGAAATGAGAACAATTAAATATTGCATAATCATCTCTTTCTGAGTCAGAAGTAAAACCACCTATTATTTTCCATTTCTCTGTTTTTGTTTTAAAGGAATTGGCAAAATATCTAGGTCTTTTTCCAACATGCAGAATCGTTACTTTTTCAGATTTATTCTTTAAAAATTTCATCATCATTGTGTCTGTTCCTGAAAAATCTCCGATAATAAATTCACATTCAGAAAGATTTAATTTTTTTAAGGGTTCGATATAAAACTGATGAAAATTTTCCCAAGACAAATTCCCATTTCCAGATACATATATTTTTTTCATCATTGTGTTTGTTAGTTGTAATTTATACTTAGTTTATTCTTTTAAAATCCTTTGAATACGGAGAATAAGATCCATAAACAGTATCAAATTTCACCTTAAGATTTTCTATTTTAAATGTTTTATCCAACTGATCCAAGCAGGTTACTACCAAATTTTTCTTTTGAGCAACAACATAAGCTTCATCCAATTTCAGAGCATAATTTAGTAAATCATAATCCAAATCACCAAGGCGAAGATCTTTTTGATATTCATTAAAAATACAAGTTTCCTCTTCATTATTTTTTAATGTTAATTCCTTTTCATTGCTCATCCATCCGCTTCCGTGGCGTGTTGAATATGATCTTGTGATATAAAACATTTCTACATTTTCAATCTTCAACAATTTACAAACTTCATACGCATTTTTTGAAGTGGTATTTGCAAAAGTCACGTTCGGGAAAACGCCATGATCCATATCTAATAAAATTCCCTGACTGCCTTCAAAAATAAGATGGTTAAATGAGTTCAGATAATTGTAACCTTCAATTTTCCAATCAATTTTATCGATGGCTTCTAAAAAATCCTGTAAAGCATTTTGAATTTCTTCTCCTTCTTCAAAACCGTAATAATGGGCGATTCCTTTTAATTTTTCAATCAACATCGATCTTGGGCCGATCAAATCAACAGCAAATAATTTAAACGGACTTTCATTTCTCTTCATCGTCGCTCCGACTCCTTTTCCACAGGTTCCGTGTTCTAAGTTTCTGATGTTTTTTCTATTGCTAAAAACATCAAAAGGTGTTGTAACCTTTGCCAGCGGATGAATATGCAATTCAACATTTCCGTTTTTCTGTTTTAATTCTTCCCTTTCATTGAATAAAAAAGTCGGGTGAATCGTGCAATGTTCAGTAAAATAAGAAGGCAAACCGCGCAACGCTCCACTTGCAAAACTTGAATGAATGTGCTTTTTATCATCAATCATCACGGTGTGCGCTGCCTGTTGTCCGCCCGAAAAACGAATAACTACAGACTCAGGATTCTGCTGAGCCAGAAAATCTGTCGTGATTCCTTTTCCTTCATCACCAAAACCTAAGCCTATAATTATTTGTGCCGTTTTCATTTTCTTAAAACATTTGAATATTATTAAATCCACCTAAATCTTTAGTTTTGAAACTATCTTCACTAAATCTGCTGCAAACTACCTCTTTAATCACCTTCGGAACATCTCTGTAATCTTCGATGGATAAGCAGTTTTGCCCTAACAGATCCTTCCAGCCTTTATCAGCATTCACCGCCTGTCCGGAATGCAAAACGCTGATGTGGAAAACTTCATATCGCTTCTTCGCTTCTTCCAACAGCTCTGTATGCTTAAAACTCTGTTGTCCGCTTCCCATTATTTCTCTGATTGCTGAAGCAGGAAGTGTTTTCAAACAAGGTTCATCACCTACCGTAAACAACAATCCTTTTTGATTTCTCTTTTCAAAAGCATCGGTTCTGGTGTGAAAAGCAGCAAAATACCAAGCCAATAAATAACTTTCTCCAGCATTTCCGCCACCTCCTGATTCAATATACGTTCTGGTCAGCCACATATCCAATTCTTCATCTCCGGATTCAAACTGACCGACCTGTAAAGGATAGCCGTCACATTCATGATCTCCAATTCCTAAAAATAAAAGTGCAGGATCGGGAACTCCCCCCTGGATGATTCCGCCCATCAATTTTGGAAGGCCTTCTTTAATTAATTCATGAGGAATGTGTCCCATACTTCCGGTGACATCCAATCCTAAAATAATCGGAACAGAATTCGGATGAACCGCAGAATCTCTTGATTCTCTGAAAGAAATGCCGTTAGGATTCATTGATTCGTGTGCCACTCTCTTTGCATTCTGAGTGAAAATTTCACTTGCAGATTTTGATGCATACCCTTCTTTTCTTGCTCTGTTATAACGAGCGTCCATGTCGTATCTTGTACTTCCCATAACTAAAATTTTTTACCAAATAAATATTCAAATCTTTTTGTTGAAACTTCTAGTTGAATATTTAAATTTCTGATTGTTAATGATAATTCTATATCTCTCTGAACGAATGCTTCCGGCTGAAAATCGGCAAATGTTAAACTGTTTTTGTCTAACGGACTGATGTCGATAAGACCTTCCTGTTCACGCTCCAGTCTTTTTATTTTCAGTTCAATGTCTTCAACTCGGCGTCTGTATATCAACTCTGAATCTTCCCCGATGGTTCGGGCTCGATCTTCTCTTATCTGATCATTATTTCTTTGTAATGATTCGATAAATCTGGGTTTTAGTTCTTCTTCCATGTTTTTAAATCTTTTATTTGCGTCAATAATACACTAATTAAAAACTGCATAGTTTTGCTATAATTCTTTGCGAATTATTTTCTAGAGTACATCACATCCGTTCTCAAAACATACTTTAGTCCGCTGATTAAAGTTTTACCTTCATGTCTTAAAGGATGATGAAAAACCAATGCAGAACCTTTCTTTGGAGCAACTGTGAAGAAATTTTCGAATTCTGTTTCACCACCTTCAAAATCATCGTTCAAATAGATCATAAAGGTGTAAAAACTTTTCTCACATTCATTTCTGATATAACTTCCGTCACGATGCATTTTAAATCTTTGCCCCGGAGAATATTTATAAATCCTTAGCATTTCATTAAAATTCAAAACTTTATAGTTGTCGTGAATTTGTGGAAGGAATTCAACTGCTTTCCGGAAAAGATTTTCAGCTAGTTCATTATCGAAAACCATCAGCCTGTCATTATTTCTGACTCCTTTATTCATTAACTGCTGACCGTGTATATTGATTTTCGCTTCTTCAAAAACTTTGTCCTGCGTCAAATCAATGTAATGGTCACATTCTTCATTTGTAAGTAAATCTTCAATCAAAAAAATCTGTGGATGTAATTCTATCTTTTTCATAATTAATATTTTGTGTTTGATTATTGTATTTCTATCCTCTTAATTCGTCTCTTACTTCCATTAAAGCAAATCCTAACAAATTTTCACCATTCCATTGTGATGGATCTTGTGCTTTTGGATCTGTTTCCAGCATTCCTATTCCCCAGATTGTATCGTATGGACTGGCTTCAACCAATATCTTATCGTCTGTTGAAAGTAAAAATTCCTTAAACGCTTCATTCTGAGAAAATTTTAACAAGTTTGCTCTTCTCACAATTTCATATTTTTGCTCATCCCAGACTTTCGGATCAAAGTTTTTAACTTTTCTTCCCAAACTTTTTGCCTGATTGGGAGTTTCTGAGTTTAAAATTTCCTCTAACGTTTCATTATCATTAAAAAGTCTCGCTTTCCCAGCCATCATATAATGTTCGGCAGTTGGATAATTTGTTCCACTTTCTTCGAATTGTAAAGGAAACCATTGGCTAAAACAAGCTTTTGTAATCTCATCTTTTACAGTATGTCCCCAGAAAAACAAGAACTCTGGATTTTCTTTTTTCTGAAATTTTTCTATTGTATTTTGTAATGTGTATTTCATGATTGCGTTATTGCTACACAAATATAAGAAGGTTCGATTTTATTAACCAAATTTATTTGTGTTTATTTTACGCTAATAATATTAAGTAATTGATTTTCAGATATAAAATTATTTTATAAAACACGAATCACACAAATATTTTTCACGAATGCAACAAATGATTATTGTTTATTTAAGTTTTGGCTAAAGCTAATGGAATGTTTATTCAATAAAAAACGGGCTAAAGCCCGTTCGTATTGATGTATATAATTTGTATTTTTCTAAAAATATTTCTGCTAGCTTACATTAAAATATTTGTGAAATTTAGTGCTAAACATTTGTGATATTTGTATTTAAACCTTATTTGATTTCGAAATAAAAACCTTCCTCTTCAAGCTCTTTATATTTCTCCTGATTGAAAGTAAATAATTTTCCTGGTCTTCCGCTGCCCTCTTTTTTAAATTGAGAAGTTTCGTTGAGCAATCCATAACTCATTATTTTTTTTCTGAAGTTCCGGCGGTCGATTTCCTTTCCGATGATAGTTTTGTAGAGATTCTCCAATTCAGAAAATACAAATTCGTCATTCAAAAGATTAAAACCAATCGGCTGATATTGAATTTTTGTACGAAGTCTCTTTAAAGCAATGTCAATAATGGTCTGATGATCAAAAGCTAATTTCGGAAGCTCATTGACACTGAACCATTGCGCATCTTCCGCATCTGAATCTGCAAACAACTCATGATAAGACGGATTGACCAAGCCCAAATAAGCAATGGAAACTACTCTGTTTCTTGGATCACGGCCTACATTGCCAAATGTGTAGAGTTGTTCCAAAAAATCAGGTTTTATACCTGCTTCTTCGTGTAATTCTCTTTTTACAGCGTCATCCAGATTTTCGTCATCCAAAACCAACCCCCCTGGTAGCGCCCAACCACCTTTGAAAGGTTCAATATTCCTCTTGATTAAAAGAAGTTGTAAATCTTTCCTATCAAAATATCCGAAAATAACGGCATCGACAGCGACTTTGATATCCTGCAATTTTTTTGGAGAATCCATAATTTAGTTTGCGTTATGAGTACACAAAACTACAACTAATACTCATTAATATCAGGATTAAAATAATATTTTTTTGAATCTTATTTTTTATTAAATTTATAATCAACTTAAAACTAAATAATTATGAAATCGCAGTGACTCAAATGAGCATCCAAAATACTTGTAAAGATCCTGCGATACCATTACTTGTCCCGACTATTCGGGATGACAAAAGAAAACATTAAATATAAACATATGAAAAATTTATTCTTCGCAGCTTGTACTGCGTTATTGTTTGTCGCTTGCGATAAAGTAAAAATGGATGTAAAAACAGGTTCAGACGCAACCGAATCTACGGAAAAAGAAGAATGGAAACCAGTAGATTCTGCAACCGCTAACAAAGCTTGGATGGATTATGCAACCCCGGGAGATATGCAGAAAATGCTCGCAAAATCTGATGGCATTTGGTCGGGTGAAAACACCATGTGGATGGAAGACGGCGGAGAACCTATGAAAAGCACGTCAACAACGACCAATAAAATGATCTTTGAAGGACGTTATCAAACCAGCGAACACAAAGGAGATTTTATGGGAATGCCTTTTGAAGGAATGAGCATCACAGGGTATGACAATTCTAAAAAGAAATTCGTTAGCACGTGGATCGACAATATGGGAACCGGAACGATGAATATGGAAGGTGATTGGAACGCTTCAAAAAAATCAATTGAATTTAAAGGAAAAATGACCGATCCATCAAGACCTAGAAAAGATTGTGACATGAGAGAAGTCTACACTTTTGTGGATGACACCCATCAAACCCTCGAAATGTATGGCCCTGATTCTAAAACAGGCAAGGAGTTTAAGACCATGGAAATTAAATATACAAAGAAATAAATACGGAAACTCTTTTAGTAACAAGGTTTTGTTCAAATAAAAAAATCCCCAGAAAAAATTCTGCGGATTTTTCATTTTTATATTTAATATTTTGAATATTATCCTTATGAAAAATACTCATCAATTGCCTTTTTTCTTTCATTATCTTGCAGATCAGAAAAATACTTGATGATTTCTTCATTGATGAAATCATTCATGCTTAATGGTGTTATTATTTTTTCTTTAAAATTAAAATCAAGTATCTGCATACCATAGCATGCAACTAAAAATCCATAAAAATAATCGTCTAAGATTTGAAATTTCTTTGGCAAATTTTGTCTGTCAAATGCAATTTTATTTTCAAGAGACTTTGAAAAAATATACAATGTATACCTACCACTAAAAGATATCTTTTCTATAAATTCTTTTGCAATTTTAGTATTAAATTTTATCGTTTCTTCCATTTATCAATTCTCTGTTATTCTTTTTGTTTCTTTAATTGTATATAATATTCGTATCAAAAATGAAACTCCAAATAAATACATTAACACTGAAGTTAATAATACGACTATAGACCAAGTTTCTTTTTTTTCATCCTTTAAAATATAAAAAATCATTAACAACAAAACTGCAATACCAAAAATTGAAAATAAACACCAGAATTGATATATTGGATTTAATTTTCTCAATTCTTTATTTGCATGCTTCTCAATTTTTGCATATTCTTTTGTCGTTTTGGTAATTACATTTTTAATATCCCCAGGATTATTTTGAAGCTCTTCTGTTGCTTTTTTATCTATTTCTTCTTGAGAAAGTTGTAATAACTCTCGTCTTCTTTTCTCACCAGCAGCAAATGTTGACAACAAGTTAATCATTATGGGAACAACAAATGTTATAGTTGCAATAATTATGCGAGAATATATATCTATACACTCCTTCATTAATCATTCAATTTTAAAACAGCCATAAACGCCGACTGCGGCACTTCTACTCTACCAATCTGCTTCATTTTCTTCTTCCCTTCTTTCTGCTTTTCAAGAAGCTTTCTCTTTCTTGAGATATCACCTCCGTAACATTTTGCGGTAACATCTTTTCGTAAAGCTTTAATCGTTTCTCTTGCAATAACTTTTGCTCCCAAAGCGGCCTGAACAGCAATATCAAACTGTTGTCTTGGGATCAGTTCACGAAGTTTCTCACACATTTTTTTACCGATATAATAGGCATTTGAATCGTGAATTAGTGAAGATAAGGCATCTACCATATCTCCGTTGATCAGGATATCCATTTTCACCAATTTCGAAGCACGCATCCCGATGGGCGAATAATCGAATGACGCATATCCTTTAGAAATAGATTTCAGACGGTCGTAAAAGTCAAAAACAACCTCAGCTAAAGGCATATTGAAGGTCAATTCCACTCTGTCGGCCGTCAGATAACTTTGGTTAACGATTTCACCTCTTTTCTCGATACAAAGTGTCATTACGGATCCAACAAAGTCAGATTTTGTAATGATAGAAGCTTTGATATAAGGCTCTTCCACTCGGTCCAAAAGATTGGGATCAATCATTTCAGACGGGTTGTTAATCAAAATCGAAACGTCCGGTTCTCTTTTAGAATATCCTAAATACGACACGTTGGGAACGGTCGTGATAACATCCATATTAAATTCTCTATCTAGTCTTTCCTGCACGATTTCCATGTGAAGCATTCCTAAGAATCCACAACGGAAACCAAAACCAAGAGCCGCAGAACTTTCTGGTTCGAAAACCAAAGAAGCATCGTTCAATCTCAATTTTTCTAATGAAAATCTCAATTCTTCAAAATCCTCAGACTCGATAGGATAAATACCAGCAAAGACCATTGGTTTTACTTCCTCAAAGCCGTCAATCGCTGCAGCTGCAGGATTTACGAAAGAAGTAATCGTATCTCCCACTTTCACTTCACGGGCATCTTTAATCCCGGAGATAATATATCCTACATCACCACATTCAATTGTCTTTTTCGGAACCTGTTTTAGTTTTAAAGTTCCTACCTCATCTGCACCGTATTCTTTACCTGTAGCAAAAAACATGATTTTCTCGTTTTTAGAAATACTTCCGTTCACCACTTTGAAATATGCTTCAATTCCTCTGAACGGATTATAAACCGAGTCAAAAATCAAAGCCTGAAGTGGCGCGTCAGGGTCTCCAACTGGTGGCGGAACTCTTTTTACAATCTGCTCCAGCAAATCATGAACACCTTCTCCCGTTTTCCCGGAAACTCTAAGAACATCTTCGTATTTACATCCGATCAGTCCCATAATTTCGTCGGTAACTTCTTCAGGATTCGCTGATGGAAGGTCAATTTTATTTAGAATCGGAATAATTTCCAAGTCGTTTTCTAAAGCCAGATACAAATTACTAATTGTTTGTGCCTGAATGCTTTGTGCAGCATCAACAATCAAAAGTGCACCTTCACAAGCTGCAATCGAACGGGAAACTTCGTAAGAAAAATCTACGTGTCCCGGTGTATCAATAAGGTTTAAAATATATTTTTCGCCATTAAGCTCATAATCCATCTGGATGGCGTGAGATTTTATCGTGATCCCACGTTCTTTTTCCAAATCCATATCATCAAGCGTCTGAGATTGTAATTCTCTCTGAGTCACCGTGTTGGTATACTCCAAAAGACGGTCTGCCAAAGTAGATTTACCGTGGTCAATATGGGCGATTATGCAAAAATTTCGTATGTTTTTCATTTAAGAACTATGTAATTTGCAAAGATAAAAAAAAGAGGGACAAATCGTCTCTCTTAATTTTGCAGGATGCGTTTATTTTATTAAAACTGAACACCTTTTAGAAATCTAAATTATCTATTCATCAGAAAAATCATATTCTCCAGTAAGAGAATCTATGTAAATTTCCATAATTTCATCTCTTTTCATTTTATTTTGTCTGATGCTTCTGTCGATTACACTTACAAGCCCGATGGCAATCCCATTGTATACTCCACCGACTCCAACAGAGAATGAAGAAGATTTTGCAGGAAGAATGAGACCTCGGTTACTCATCAGATAAAATCCTTTTTCATTTTTAAATACTTCCATAAAACCTGAAAAAGTATGTTTGTAGATTTTCCCATTTTCTATGTAAGCAAACATTTCATGTGTTGAGATTTTATCTTTTTTTCCATTCTCTTCTTTTATGGCTCTTGTTACATCTCCTTTGTCATTTCTTTCAAAAATATATTTTCCTTGTAATGGAATTTGATGCAAAAAAGATTGATGGTCTAAATAAATCCCATCTTTTAATTGACTGCTTGTATAGGCTTCAGAATTACTTTTTACGTAAGATTCATAATCTGCTAAAGCATCTGATGTAACAAAGTTCTCATCAGCCTTCTTCGTATATGTTTTCTTCATAAACATCGCAAAAACTACCGGAATGTTTTTTACAACAACATCTGAAATATTTTTACTTTTAAAACTGTACACCGTATCTTTTTTGTACAAAAATGAATAGCGCTCACCTTCCTTCAGAAAGGTTTGAGCGGAAAATTCTACGTCAGCCTCTGTTTCTTTACCAGAAGTTTCGCCTATTGTGGTCTTTAATTTCTTTAAAACTAAAACCAATTCGTGTTTTCCGCCTTTATGATTGCTATCTGTGTACCATTTGCTTAAAAAATCATTTGCAGTAACCGGAAAAACGACTTCCTTTATTTCCTTACCATCACCAAAAGGCATCTCTCCTATTTTTTTATCATCTCTCTGATCAATCACTTCAAGAGATTTGTAGATATTTCCTTTAGGATTTGACAGATTTCCACGCTCTTTAATAATCTCTTCATTTTGCGCAAAACAAACGATCGAAAAAAGAATAAAAATGATTTGATTGATTTTTCTCATTATGTAAAGATTTATTTCAAAAGTAATCATTTATTTAAATCAAACGACCCTCACAATAAATTGCAAAGGTCGGAATATGATCTATAAAAATCTATTTTTCGAAAATATAAGTTCCTGTCAAAGAATCAATATAAATATTTGCTTCTATTGTAGATTTAAAACCCATGCCATTTACCGCCCCATTGTTCTTGTTGGATCCCGAATCTATTGCAGCACCAATAACAGCACCAACAATCCCTCCCGCAACAGCACCAACAAGAACACCTCCCGTTTTAGATTCTGCAAAAAGATTTGCTCTTGAAGAGTAAATATAAAACCCTTTTTCATCTTTTTTCATTTCATCAAAACCAACTGGTGTAAGTTTGTAAGCCTTACCTCCTTCCACATAGCAGAACATTTCAGATAAAGAGGTTTGCAGATCTTTATGCATCAATCTTACTACTTTACCTTTTCTATTTTTTCCAATAGAATAATCACCATTGGGTTCTTGGTTATAAAAGCTTTTAAAATCTGTATAAACACCCTCTTTTAATTCAGAATTGTTAAGGGCTTCATAGTTTTTACTTAAATATAAGTTATAATTATGAATCTCATTTTCAGGAATAGAATAAGAGGTAATTGTATTAGAATAAGAGGCTTTTATAAACTCTGTGATAATTTCTGAAATCTGCTCAGCCAAATATTTAGGTGCATGTGCCACTCTTTTTGGATTACAGACAATCACATTCTCAAAACGGTAAATAAAGTAGTAATTATTATTTCTTTTTAGAAAACTTGAGACTTTTATTTTAGTTTTAGCATAAGGGTATTCTTTATCTTGATCCTGCTCGTTATAGACCTTTAATTCTTCCAGTATTATAACAATATCTTTGTTTCCTGTCTTTTTATTGTCTTCCAAAAACGAGTTTTCTATGTGACTTTTCACATCTTCATTTTCAAATCTTACTTCTACTAATTCTCCTTTATCATCTATTATACCTATATTTTTATCCTGTCTGTTATCAATAAAAGTAAGTGATTTTGTAAGTCCTTTTTTATCTTTAATGTTTTGTTTAAAATTAATCGTTTCCATTTTCTGAGCAATGAGCGAAATAGAAAATAGAAGAAACAAAAGAAGTTTTTTCATCATTAAATTTTTACAAAAATAAAGATTAGAGATTGATAAGTAAATTAAATTTTCCTGAAATTTTTCAAAATTAAACGACCCTCACAATAAATTGCAAGGGTCGTCCAACATTAAAAAAATAAACTATTATGGGTTTTGCTTGGGTTTTGAACCCCTATTCTTCCCATCGTGAGGTTTTCTTTCATTCATCTTATCTCTCATCATACCTTCCGATTGAAACAACTTCAAAACTTTTTGGCACGGAATGACGGTTTGCATCTTTTCCGCATATTTTTTTCTGTTATCTAATAATTTTTGTCCTACATCAAAGCTCTGTTGCAGTTTTACTTTTGCTTCATCTTCTGATAAAGTTTCCGGATTAAAATTAGAATCAAACTGACTTTTTATTTTCTTCTGATTATCCAAATATTCGTTATACATTGCTGTAAATTCGTTTTTGTCTTTCGGGTCTACATCAAGATTATCAAGCACCATATTATTTCTAAACTGCGTAAGAAGCGCTTTTCTCTCGTCAGGCGAAAGATTATTGATAACTTCTTTTCTTTGCTTAGGATCCATCTTTCTCCAATCGTAATCCGTCTTCTGGGCATTTAAGCCAAAGCCATAAATAACAAGAAGTGCAAATAATATTTTTTTCATCTCTTTTAATTATATAAGTCCAAATAAACATCCTGTGTTGAATTGTTGGCTAATTCTGTAATTTCAGAATTAGAAAACGAATCCAAATATTCTGCCATTTGAGCTTCTGTTTTCTTAGAAACCGGTTTCACCGTTTGTGGCTTTGTTTCCGTTTTCTGAGGAATATCAGCAATCGTTTTTATCTGTGGATTCGTCTGCTGATTGTCAATTGTTTGATTGTTATTTTCAACAGAAGTTAAATCAGATTTTAAAGTCTCATAAGCAATCTCGCTTTCTTTTTTTGGAGCGGAGTTTGTTGCATAATTTTCTGTAAAATCCTGATCTTTATTTGAATCAGAAAAAGAATTATACAAAAAAGTTGACCCAAAAATCAGTGCCAATGAAGCTGCAGCTGCGTATGCCCAATTTAATTTAAAAATCGGTGCTTTTTTATCTGCCTTTATCTCACTCAATACCTTTTCCTGAATGTTTTCAAAGATATTTTCAGGTACTTGATAAATGTTCTTGCGCTCTAAGTTTTCCATATCAAAAGCATTTACTGCACCCAATACTCTCTTTTGAATATCTTCAAACATATTTTCAGGAACTGTGTAAATGTTTTTTCGTTCTAAATTATCCAGATCAAAATCATTCACATTATCCAATACGCTATCCTGAATATTTTCAAACATATTGTCAGGAACTTTGTAAATGTTCTTGCGTTCTAATTTATCTAGATCAAAATCTTTCATGTCGTTGTTTCTAAAAAATTATCTTTCGTAATTTTCTTTAATATATTCCTCTATTTTCTGTTTGGCGTAATGATAATTTGTCTTTAAAGTCCCTATCGACATATCTACAATTTTAGATATCTCTTCATAGGGCAAATCATCATAATACCGCATCATAAATACCAATTTCTGCTTCTCAGGCAGGCTTTGTATGGCTTTCTGCAAGAAGACCTGTATTTCTTCAGCATCACTGTGCACATTATCTGCCACCAAATTTTGCATGTAATATTCGGGATCTTCATCCGTTTTCTGCATTTTCTTCAGCTTGTTGATTTGCTGTAACGCTTCATTGGTTGCAATTCTGTACAGCCATGTGTACAGCTGACTATCATTTTTGAACTGGTGAAAATTCTGATATGCTTTGATGAAAGTCTCCTGCAAAGTGTCCTGAGCAAGGTCTCCGTCAACAATGATTCTTCTGATATGCCAATACAATCTACTCTGATAAGCATCCATCAGCACACGAACTCCCTTCTCTTGAGTTCGGGGGTTTTGCATAAGTGCAATAATCTCCGCGTCTTTAATCTTCATAAGATGCTTTCATTGTTTTGGATTACAAAAGTATTTAAAAGTTAAATTACTTATTCAATTTTTGATCCAATATATTAGTTAGTTATAAATCTTTTTAAACGCTAAGGTCGCTATGATTTATTTTTATGAGCATTTTTTTCGCTCGCAAAGGCATTTCATTCAGCTACGATCACAAGTTTTTCCTCTGCTGAGTGTTAACGCCATTGCGAACGAAAAATATTTAATTGATTGCTAAAAAAACTTTGCAAACCTTGCTTAAAAAACATTTAAACTAAAACAAATTATAAAAACTTCCATCCTCTCTCTTCGGGCTTCCTTTCGCTAATCAACCTAAAATCCTATCTTTGTTTTATGCAAATTGTAATCATCGGTTCCGGTAATGTAGCTTATCATTTGGCTAAAGCTTTTACTCAAAAAAATATTCCTTTGGCTCAGCTATTTGGGAGAAATGAGGAAGATTTAAACAAAATATCTCAGGAATTAAACATTCCATATTCTACAAATAATTTGGAAGATGCAGATTTGTATATCATCTGTGTAAGTGACAGTTCTGTGGAAAATGTATCTCAATTAATTACTAAAAAAGATTGTCTAGTTGCCCATACTTCAGGTTCATTGCCTAAAGAAATTTTGATAGGAGAGTACAGAAAGTCAAGCTTTTATCCTTTACAGACGTTTTCAAAAACTAAAGAATTGGATTATTCTAAAATTCCTTTTTTTATTGAAACTGAAAATTCTGAAGATCAAAAAATTTTAGCTGAATTAGCTTCTCAAATTTCAGAAAATGTGATGGAAAGCAGTCATCAAAAGAGAAAATACATTCATCTGACTGCAGTTTTTGCCTGCAATTTTGTAAATCATCTTTTTTCGAGAGCGAAAGAAATTTCAGATGCTCAGGAAATTCCGTTTGATTATTTTTTACCGCTGATTGATGAAACAGTGAAAAAGATCCACGAAATAGAACCCAAATCAGCACAAACCGGACCTGCCGTGAGAAGCGACAAACGAGTTTTGGAATTGCATGAGCAGTTATTAACAAATGAAAGTCTGGAAATTTATAAAACAATGAATCATTCTATTAAAAAAATGTATGATTTAGAATAAAAACATTGCAATTTGCTATCTTTGGGGAAATCACAGAATAAAATGAAAACAAATTTCGTCCCTTCACTGATCATCGGAATCGCAGTAATTATCACAGCATTGATACTAGGTTCCAGCTTCAAAAACAGAAATGTAAAACAAGATACCATATCTGTAACGGGTCTGGGATCAAAAGATTTTACCTCTGATGAAATACGTTGGGGAGGAAGTTTTGATGCTTCCGCAATGGATGCAAAAGATGCTTACAATATAATTTTACAGGATAAAGAAAAAGTAAAAGCCTTTTTTCAGAGCAAAGGTTTTAAAGCCGGTGAATTTTCTTTTGGTGGTGTCAATTTTTCAAAATCCTATCGTACCGTTACCAGCAAAGATGCTGAAGGAGTTGAAAAGTCTG
Organism: Chryseobacterium aahli; assembly: GCF_022699665.1. GTDB lineage: Bacteria > Bacteroidota > Bacteroidia > Flavobacteriales > Weeksellaceae > Chryseobacterium > Chryseobacterium aahli. The sequence continues at coordinate 59,546 of NZ_JALDNB010000016.1, forward strand.
AAGATATTTTTGACGGTTATAAAGCCACACAAAGCATTTCATTTACTGCAAGGAAAAATCCGGATCTTATGAAAAAGATAGAAACTGTGATGGACAAAACTGCAGAATTGATCAACAGTGGAGTACAGTTTGAGCCGGGAACGCCACAGTATACGTATTCTGATCTTGCTTCACTAAAGCATAATTTAATAGAAGCCGGCGCCAAAGATGCCATGCAGCGAGCAGAAAAAATTGTCAATACCGCAGATGGAAGCCTCGGAAAACTGAAAGATGCTTCGATGGGTGTATTTCAAATTACTGCAAAAGGTTCAACGGATGAAGACAGCTATGGAGGAAATTTTGATACTTCAAGCAAAGCAAAATCTGCAAGAATTACGGTAAGACTTACTTACAATTTAGATTAAATGATATTCAATAAATGAGTTATAAAGAGAAATTAAAAGATATAAAAGCATTTGTTTTTGATGTAGACGGAGTTTTCACCGACGGAAGCGTTTATCTGATGCCGGGTGGAAACATGAGTAGAGTGATGAATGTTCTGGATGGTTATGCAGTCGTTAAAGCTTTAAAAAATGATTATCTGATCGGAGTAATTACCGGAGGAAATGATGAAATGGTGAGACATCGTATCAATTATCTTGGGATTGAGGATTATTACGCAAAATCACATGATAAAATGGTAGATTATGCAGATTTTAAGGCTAAATATAACCTTAAAAATGAAGAAATTCTCACGATGGGAGATGACCTTCCAGATCTTCACATGATGCAGAATTCGGCGATTTCTACCTGTCCAGAAAATGCCGTTCCGGAAATCAAAAATATTGCAGATTATATTTCAGAAAAGCAGGGCGGAAGCGGTGCTGTACGCGATGTGATAGAACAGGTGATGAAAGTACAGGGAAAATGGCATGATGATAACACACAATCTGTTTAAATTAATATGAAAATACTTTTAGCATCGCAATCTCCCAGAAGAAAAGAATTGCTTACCAGTTTAGGCTTTGATTTTGAAGTGGTAAAAATTGACTGTGAAGAGATTTTACCCGAAACTATCGAAATAGAAAATGCCGCCGCTTATTTATCTGAATTAAAAGCTAATGCATTCAGAAAACTAGAGCAAGATGAAGTTTTACTTACCGCAGATACCGTTGTTGCCATTGACAATCAGATTTTAGGTAAACCCAGAGATGAAACAGATGCCAAAAATATGCTGCAGAAACTATCAGGAAAAACGCATCAGGTTTATACCGGAATTACCATTAAAACTTTAAATAAAACTATTACTGAAACTGATGTTGCAGATGTAGAATTGGAAGAAATTTCAGAAGAAGAAATTGATTTCTATGTAAAAAACTACAAACCTTTCGATAAAGCAGGCAGCTATGGCATCCAGGAATGGCTCGGAATGGCAAAAATTACAAAAATGAATGGTAGCTATTACACCATCATGGGACTGCCTACCCATTTGGTTTACAAAATTTTAAAAGAAATATAAATAATTTCCCCATAAAATTTTATTATTTTTACAGAATCATCAAAATGCTTTGATAATAAAAAGCAGATTAGCGAGTTATATTGAATAATGAAAAAGAATATTATATTCCTTTTGACGGCGATTATCGTTGTTTCCTGTGGAACGAAAGTGAAGAAACCGGAAGCCAGATCAAAGTTTTTAAAAGGATTTACCACATATTACAATACACTTTTTAATGCAAAAGACGCATTGAACAGTGAATTTACAGACAGAGACAAAGCTCATAAAGACAATTTTTATGCGCCACACATTCCTATTCTCACGTATGAAGAGCAGCCGATAGGAACTGACCTCGGACAATCTTCAGTTTTTGCAGAAAACTCTATGAAGATGGCAGAAGTCAACAGACCGTCGTCACCAGGAGGAAGAACTGCACCGGGAATGCCTCCAAACGGACCAGGCGGAAGACCGGGAATGCCTCAAGATCCAAATAATCAACCAGATAATAAAGGTGCAACTGCGCTTGAAATTGCAGAAGCAAAAGCCTTGAAAGCAATCGGAAAATATTCTGTGATCAGAAAAGGAGAGGAGCAGAATAAAACTATTTTTGATGCATACATTATTCTTGCTCAATCACGTATTTATCAGGGAAAATCGAGACAGGCATTGGATGCACTGAACTACGTTTTTACCCACATGAAAGAAGACAAAAGACTTCCTTTAGCACACGTTTATGAAGGTTTAGCATACGCACAGCTAAAAGATTATCATAAATCTGATCAGGTTTTCGCTAAATTAAAAAGTGAAAAAATCAGTAAAGATCATGACAAGCTTTTAAGCATCTATTATTCAGAATCCCTATTGGATGCAGGAAAAAAAGAAGAAGCAGTAAAAGAATTAGACCGTGCTTTTGAACTTAACGGAAACCGTAAACTGAAAAGCAGAATTGCATTTTTAAGAGGTCAGGTTTTGTCTGAATTAGGAAGAAACGAGCCTGCGCGTGAAAGCTTTGCTGCAGCCTACAAATATGCTAATGATTTTGAATTTGAAGTTAAATCTCAAATCGAAATTGCTAAAACATTCAACGGAAAAGGAGACTATGCGGGCGCAAGAAAATACTTAGAAGATATAAGCAAAAAAGGAACTTATGCTTCAAGAAAAAACGAGTTCTATTACGCATTAGGCTTAATGGCTACAAAAGCGGGAAAACCTGATGAAGGACAAGAGTTTTTCAGAAAATCTCTTTTAGAAAAAGTTTCAGATCCGCAGGTAAGAGGTTTAACTTATTATGAAATCGGAAGAAGATATTTAGATAAGAACGATTACATCGGGGCAGGAGCATACTACGATTCTGCATTGGCTACAATGACTTATGAGCCTTCAAAAATTTTATTGAAAGATCAGTCTGAAAACATCAAAAAGATTTCAAAAAACTATTATTTAATAAGAAAAAACGACAGTATTCTGGCGATCGCTAAAATGTCTGAACCTCAGAAAACAGATTATTTTGCCAAACATATCGAAAAATTAAAGGCGAAAGAAGCGAAAGAAGAATTGGAAAGAATTCGTGCAGAAAGAAGCAAAGGTTTTGATACCGGAGACTATAATGCCAATTCAATATTTGCCAACAGCTCAAATTCTTTTGAAGATTTTGGAACCGCAACTAAAGGTTTTTACTACGGAAATACAGGAACTGTCAGCAAAGGAACTTCAACCTTTAAGCAAGTCTGGGGTGATAGAGCTTTGGTAGATAACTGGCGTTACTCTAAAAAAATGGCATCTATTGAAGATATGAAAAATGAAGCTTTGGGAGTAAGCACGGTACCAAACCCGAGACGTTTTGAACCAGCTTATTATATTGAGCAAATACCAAGTGATGCCGGAAAGTTATCTCAACTGAAAAAAGACAGAGATACCGCTTCATTAGGTCTTGGAATCATGTATCAGAACTATTTTACCAATACTCCTTTAGCTACAAAAACATTGTATGATCTGGTAGACGTAAAACCTGAAGAAAAGGTAATGCTTCAGGCTTTGTATGAAATTTTTGCAATGAATCATGAGAAAAACCCTCAGGCTTCAGCAAAAGCAAAACAAATTTTACTGACAGATTATCCTTACAGTTCGTATGCAGAATTTGCCAGAAATCCTAAAAATAATACGTTTGTAAAGTCGTCTCCAGAGATGGAAAATGATTACAAAACAGCATACGCTTTATTTGAATCTGAAAAGTTTACAGAAAGCCAAGCCATACTTGATCAAGCCATTCAAAAAAATCCTAAAGATGCACTTGTGCCTAAACTTTATCTTTTAAATGCATTCAACGCAGGAAAATCGAGTGGGAAAGAGGTAATGATTTTACAGTTGGAACAAATTGTTTTAAACTATGGAAAAACTCCTGAGGGTGAAAAAGCAAAAGAAATGCTTAACTATCTGAAAAGTGATATCGCATTTCAGTCAACTGATAATAAGGGAAATATTGTACAGCAAAACATTCAGAATGTTCAGCAAAATTCAGGTGCATTTGGTCAGCCATCTCAGAATAATATTACACAATCTCAGAATATCACAGCTCCCGGAAATCAAAACAATCCGTTGCCGAATAGTTCACAACCGGTAAATAATGCTATCCAAAGCGGCAGTGTTCCTAAGAAGCCAGATATGATGAATAATAATATTCAAAAACTTCAACCGGCATCGGTTCCGGCTCAGAAAAAATAAACAAAAAAGCGAAGATTATTCTTCGCTTTTTTTCTTTTTAACTCCGTGAAATTCTTTTAAATAAAAGGGCTCAAAATAGGCAATGTCTTCAAAGTCTTTATTTTTAATTTTCTCTAAAGTTTTCTTGACTAAATATTGTGCAGAAGGGTAGATATCTTCATTAAATTCAGCATTAGGAAGTTGCAAAATCTCTTTTGCTTTCTTTGCTCCGTCACCTACAAATAAGATTTTCTTATCATTAAATTCCTGAAAAGATGTTTCATCTAAAACTTTAGCTTCTGTTGGACTGAGTTCATTCCCTGAAATCCCATCATAAACAGCGGTATAAACCTCCATTCTTCTTGCATCGACTAAAGGGATGACTAAGTCATAGTTTTGACCTAAAAAAGGCTCTTTCATGCTTTCTAAAGAATTAACAGCTACCAAAGGAATATGTAAGCCATAACAAAAACCTTTTGCCGAAGCGGCACCAATTCTTAATCCGGTGTAAGAACCCGGGCCCTTTCCAAGGCAAACTACATCAATATCTTTTATCGAAAGCTCTGCACCTTCCAAAGCCCATTCTACAAATGAGTGAAGACTTTCTGATTGTTTATAGTTTTCTGAAACTTCTTCTGCCACGCAAAGCAGCTTTTCGTCATCTGAAATGGCGACTGAGCAGTTTTTTGAGGAAGTTTCGAGGTATAATATTTTCATTGAATTAAATTTAAACAAGAGATCATTACAAAACTCTCTTTTCTACCGCAAAAGTACCAAAAGAAATGATTGAATAAAAGTGTTTCAAAAGTTGACAAAATGTAAAGTCTTAGAAGCTTAAAGATTCTTTCCTAATTTTTTTATTTCTTTATCAAAATCAGAAATTATTTTTTGGGTTTTATTGAATGTTTCGTATTCTATGACTGCTTTTTTATCCGCAACAATTTTGGCTACCTTTCCGTTTCCTTCCAATACTTTGTATTCGTTGAAATTTAAAAACTTATTGACACTTTCCGCCAAAGCTTCCATCGTAAAAGTATTTTCTCTTTCAATTAAACCCTCGATGTAATCAAAATAACCTGTCACCGTTCTTTCAAGCTGCTGAATTTCTTTTTCTGCGAGATAATTTTTGGCAACTACAACATCAGATTTCAAAATTCTTCCATCTGGAGAATGTTTCCATGTAGTCAAGCCCATATTTTCTTTTTCGCTGTTGGCGTTTTTATAAATAATTTCGGCGGCAGTTTTTCCGGTTATGGCAAAATGAAATTTATTCTGAACTGTTGCGTAAAAGTTTTTAGTAACATCAGAATTTTTATCATAATCAATACTGCATTCGGCGAATAGGTCTGTGACTTGTTGATAAATTCGCCTTTCACTTGACCGAATCGAGCGGATTCTTTGGAGTAATTCTTTAAAATAATCTTTACCGAAAACGGTTTGTCCCTGCTTCAAACGTTCATCATCCATCACAAAACCTTTGATGATAAATTCCTTCAAAGTATGCGTTGCCCAAATTCTGAATTGCGTTGCTTTTGCTGAATTGACTCGATAACCAACAGAAATTATGGCATCGAGATTATAATATTCGAGATTTCTGATAACATTTCTTTCTCCTTCAGTTTGAACTGTTCGGAATTCCCGAACAGTTGCTTCCTTTAAAAGTTCATTGGAAGCATAAATGTTTGACAAGTGCTCACTAATCGTAGACTTTGCCACATCAAACAAAGCCGCCATTGACTTTTGCGTAAGCCAGGCCGTTTCATTTTGCAGAAAAACATCGACCCGAACTTCATTGTTTGGCGTCTGATAAATTAAAAATTTTTGAAAATCTTCGTTCATTATTTGTTCGTTTTACAACAAATTTATGGCTTTATTTCCACACTTTGACGGCTCCACAATTTCCATTCAGATTTCTTTTTAATCCAGATTTCAAGCACTGCGAGTTTCATTTCAAAATCATATTTTTCGTAAAGACCCGCAACTTTAATGGTTCTTCTGAGGCTGACGGTATTTTTAAACTTTTTAATTTCAGAAACTTCAGTCTGACTGATTTCCTTGTATCCGACTTTCTTTGAAATAAAATCTTTTTTAAAATCATCCAAATTCAGAATCCAGCCGTTAGAATGACCGAAAGAAACGTCTTTGGTAAATAGATTTACAATTGAAATGTTATTATTCATCATCAGAGAATCCAATTTTTTAGCCTGAATCAAAACCGCATCTTCCGCCTTTGAATATTTTTGAGAATATCCAAAAACAAAGAACAATAAAAAAATTCCACAAAAAACTTTCATTTTCAAATTCTCAAATTAAACCATTTTCAAATTATCCTTTTCTGTAAATCGTTCTCGGCTCACTCTGAGCACTAGGATAGATTGTCATATCTGAAACTGTCACGTGCTGTGGAGCATTCACACAGTAAGCGATGGCATCAGCAATATCTTCAGCTTTCAATGCTTCATAACCTGCATAAACGGTCGCTGCTCTTTCCTGATCACCTTTAAACCTAATCAAAGAAAAATCTGTTTCTACAGCTCCGGGTTGAATATTCGTCACTCTGATTCCAAACTCTGTGAGTTCGATTCTCATTCCTTCAGAAATCACATCAACTGCCTTTTTTGTAGCACAATACACCACGCCATTCGCATAAGTCTGTCTTGCTGCAACCGAGCTTATATTGATAATTTGTCCGGAATTTCTTTCTTTCATCATCGGGATAAGCGTTTTTGAAACGTATAGAAGTCCTTTTATGTTACCGTCGATCATAGAATCCCAGTCGTTGGTACTTCCGGCTGATAAAGGCTCTAAACCATGTGCATTTCCTGCATTATTGATAAGAACATCTACATTTTTCCACTCTTCAGGAAGTGACGCGATTGCGTTTTCAACTTCTTCCAAATTTCTGACATCAAATTTTAAACTAAAAACTTCGGTCAAAGCTGATAATTCAGTTTTTACAGATTCCAAAACCTCTGGTCGTCTTCCGCAAATGATGATTCTGTTTCCTTGTTTTGCAAAAAACTCTGCAGTGGCTTTTCCGATTCCGGAAGTGGCTCCGGTGATGAATATTGTTTTCATAAAAATTTTCATTTTTAAATCTAACAATGTATCAGTATATCAGTTTACCAATAATTGGTACATTGTTAGGTTGGTAAATTGTTACATTAAATTAATTGGCGTCGAATGCCTGAAAAGCATCCGGAATATGTTCTACTATTAAATTTCCTTTTTGGTCAGGGAGCACAGAGATAATATCAAATCTCACCTCCTGATCTCTATTAAATTCTTCCATAAAATGGTTGGCTGCCGTAACAATCGACTTAATTTTTCCTTTTGTAACGGCTTCTTGTGGCAGAATAAAAAAATCGGTTGATCTGGCTTTCACTTCTGTGACAATAATTAAGTTGTCTTTTTCAGAAATAATATCGATTTCAGCTTTTTTAAATCTAAAATTTCGCACCAAAATTCTGTAGCCGTTTTTCACTAAATATTCGGCAGCCAAATCTTCTGCTTTCTTGCCAAGGTCGTTGTGATCTGCCATTACTTTCTAAATTGATACGCCCACCAAATCAAAACAATCTGTAAAGGAAGTCTCAAAAGAGTAAGCCAAAAATATTTATGATGAATCTGATAAAACTTTTTTGCCATCTCAATATTGGCAGGAAAAACTGCGATAAATAATGCGATACAAAGATAAGCTCCCAGCTTTTGAGTTTCGGGAAAGAGGAAGAGAATTCCACACAAAATTTCTACTGCACCGCTGATGTAAACCATCTGCAGATGCATTGGAATATAATCGGGCATTATTTTCATGAAAATCTGAGGCTTTACAAAATGTATCACTCCAGCTAAAATCAAGAAAAATGCGAGTACAAATTTTGAGTAAAACATCATTCTATTTAAAAGTTAACGATACATTTTTTCCGGCTTTCAAAGATATTTCTGCTCCTATTATCAAAGGAATATTGTTGTGAATATGCCCATTTGGGAAAGCAAAAACAGTAGGGAAGTTATATTTTGAAATTCTGTCTGAGATTAATTTGTATGCAAACTCATCAAAGCTTTCTTCGTATTGCTTGTTTTCTTTTTCGTCGCCCATATTGGTCATTCCGCCAATAATTAAGCCTTTGATTTTAGTGAAAACTCCGGCTAATTCTAAGCTCATGATCATTCTGTCGAGTGCATAAAAGTTTTCGCCAATATCTTCGATGAATAAAATTTTATCTTTAAAATCAAAAGAGTATTTTGTTCCTAAAAGCGCATAAACTAAAGCCAAATTCCCTCCAATCAATTCGCCTTCCACATTTCCTTCTTTGTTGAAATGATTCGATTTTAAAGTATATTTTAAAGGTTTTCCTTTTAGAATATTAAACGTTAGATCATAACTTTCATCAGTCACTCCGAAACTTGAGGTTTTAATGGTTTGCCCATGAATTGAAGCGAAACCTTTTTTCAACAAATAACTTTGAATCACTGTATTATCAGAATATCCAATATACCATTTCGGATTCTTTGTAAAACCTTTTAAGTTTAAATTTTCAATGAGATGCTGACAGCCATAACCTCCACGAGATGCCCAAATAGCAGAAATTTCAGAGTCGTTTAAAGCCCAATTGATGTCTTTGGTTCTTTGCTCTTCAGTTCCGGCATAATTGTAACCGTTTGAAAATTTTGTATAAAGATTTTCACCTAACACTGGTTGAAAACCTTTGCTTTTAATTAATTTAATTCCTTTCTCAAGCTGAGCGGGTTCTACGGCTCCGGCAGGGGAGATGATGGCAATTTTATCGCCTTTTTTAAGAGATTTTGGAAATATTTTTTTCATCTGTATTTTTATTGTTTTTATAGGTCATCTGCAATCGCTAAAACTTCATGGATATTTATACCATTAAATCATTGCGATTTCATTTTTCAATTGATGTTTTTTTTAATCAGACTGATTTATTGATCTTTCTTGTACTTTAGTTCTTTCTTTTCTGCTTCTTCTAATCTTTTGTCAAACTGATTAAACTTTTTGAAACTTTGCAGAAATATGAAGAAACTGAAAATAATCAGTACGATACCAACACCTTTTCTGATATTGTTTGCTAATTTTTGAGTCAATCTATCGTGGAATTGTTTTGATAAGAAAATTTTAGCAAAATCTATCAAAAGATAGGTCATAATCACAATGGCTAGGTATAAAATCAGAGTTCCGGTATCCGGATATTGATTTCTCACACCAATAACTGTAAGCAACCAGAAAAGAATGACTCCCACATTTAAAATATTTAACAGAAACCCATTAAGGAATGTTTTTATGTAGTTCTGACTGATAATTTTTTCTTCTCCCGGCAAGTGCATTTTGGTTTTGGTTACCAACATGATGATACCATAAGACAGGATGAGAATCGCTGTAATTCTATAAAAACCGGGGTGTTTATCAATAAGATTTACAATGTCTGCACTGGCATAGTAGGCTGCTATAATGCACAGTAAATCTGCTGTAATGACACCAAAATCAAGTGCTAAAGCATGTCTTGGACCTCTTGTAAAACTAGTTTCTATTAAGAGGAAAAAAATAGGACCTATGAAAACCAGGCTCAACATGAAGCCTAGGCCAACGGCCGATAATACGAGTTCAAACATTCAAATTTGTTTCTATCCCAAATTTAAAAATTATATTTCTATTTGTCTGCAAAAATGAATTTTTTAAATCTAAATCGTATGATAAAAACTTTTTTAAACAAAAAAGACTGCCACATAGGACAGTCTTTCATTATTTAAAGTGAAATAGCACGCTTTCAATTTAGTAGTTATCTGGACAAGATTCATTGTAGACAAATTTGTAATCTTTTCTGACTTTTAAACCAAATATACCTCTTTCAAAAGTATAGATGATTTGATTATTACCCCACATTTTTTTATAATCAATAAAAAAACTTCTTGTCATATAAGAATATTTGTAAGCATTACCACTCAAATAAATGTAGGTAGTTTTTCCTTTTTGGTGACTATTCCTTCCTCCAACTTCAGCAATCTTGCTTTTAAAGCAATATGTTTCTTTTTTTGGATTCATTCCTGTAAAATAATTGATTAGAAAAAAACAATTGACTATCAAAGGAAAAACAACTCCAAAAAAGTAATTTTTATCTCCGTCTTTAATTTTAATAATGTTTTTGTTGATTAATCTATTAATAATGATGCACATTAAGCTGATAATCAAAACAAACCAATAAAAATTAATAACTGTTTTAAATATCAAAGTTACTAGTAAAACAACATTTAAAATACTTAAAACAATATATTTATCAACTTTAGTCATTTAATCAACAATCTTAAAGTCTAATTGCTTTTGAATTAAATTAGCTTTTACCACTTTGATCTGAACTTCTTCGCCCAGCTGAAACTTTCTACCTGTTCTTGAGCCGTAAACAGCGTGTGTCGACTTATCATAGGTGTAAGAATCATCCATTAAATCACGTAATTTAATCAAACCTTCAGCACCGTTTTCAGGAATCTGCACCCAGAAACCAAACTCTGCAACTCCGGAAATAACACCCGTAAATGTTTCTCCCAAATGTTTTTCCATGAATTTTACCTGCATGAATTTGATAGAATCTCTTTCTGCATCGGCAGCCAAACGTTCTCTTGCGCTGCAATGTTTAGCTTTTTCTTCCAATTCATTTTTATCAGGAGATTTTCCGCCATCTAAATAATGTTGAAGTAATCTGTGCGCCAATAAATCTGGGTAACGACGGATAGGAGAGGTGAAGTGTGAGTAATAATCAAAACCAAGACCGTAGTGACCGATAGGCTCAGTAGAATAAACTGCTTTGCTCATACTTCGCATGGCAAGTGTTTCGATCATATTTTCTTCTCCCTTACCTTTTACTTCAGAAAGTAAGTTATTTAGAGATTCGGCAACTTTTTTGGTGTTTGTCAGATCCATTTTATATCCGAAAGTCGAAACGAAATCTCGTAAAGCTTCTAATTTCGCAGGATCCGGATCGTCGTGAACTCTGTAAATAAAGGTATTTCCGTTTGGCCTTCCTTTTTTAAGAGAAACAAATTCAGAAACTTTTCTGTTTGCCAAAAGCATGAATTCTTCAATCAAATGATTTGAATCTTTGCTGACTTTAAAGTAAACTCCAATCGGTTCGCTTTTTTCATTTAAATTAAATCGAACTTCGCTTCTGTCAAAGGTTATCGCACCGTTTTTAATTCTTTGGTCACGCATGATTTTTGCGAGTCTGTCGAGCGTCAGAATTTCTTCTGTTAAATCGCCTTCCTGAGTCTCAATTCTTTCCTGAGCTTCTTCATAAGTGAATCTTCTGTCTGAGTGAATGGCAGTTCTACCGAACCATTCATTCACCACTTCAGCTTTATCATTCATCTCAAAAACCGCTGAGAACGTAAACTTGTCTTCATTCGGACGAAGCGAGCAAACGTCATTACTTAAAACTTCGGGCAACATCGGTACAACACGGTCAACCAAATATACAGAAGTCGCTCTTTCGTATGCTTCATCATCCAACATCGTTCCCGGAACTACATAATGCGAAACGTCGGCAATGTGTACTCCGATTTCCCAGTTTCCGTTGTCTAATTTTTGGATCGATAAGGCATCATCAAAGTCTTTTGCATCTTTCGGGTCAATCGTGAACGTACAGATTTTACGCATATCTCTACGCTTCGCAACCTCTTCATCGGTCACTCTTCTGTCAATTTTATCGGCGTCCGATTCTACTTCTTCAGGGAAGCTGTATGGTAAACCATATTCTGCTAAAATAGAGTGAATTTCTGTTTCGTGTTCTCCTGGAGCTCCAAGAACTTTAATAATTTCACCATCAGGATTTTTATCTCCAGATTTCCATTCCAGCATTTTTACAACGACTTTATCGCCGTTTTCGGCACCGTTAATTTTACCTTTTGGTATAAAAATATCAGTGTTAATCGTTTTTTTATCACAAACGACAAACCCGAATTCTTTATGCTGAACGAGCTGGAAAGTTCCTACAAACTCTGTGCGGTTTCTTTCTAAAACTTCTAGCACAGAGCCTTCCATTTTTTTTCCTTTAAAATTGTAGGTTACGATAAGAACTTTATCGCCTTGCAATGCATCTTTCACATTTTTTGCGTGAACGAAAACGTCATCTTTTAAATTCTCGACTGTTACGTAAGCATTTCCACTTTGGTTGAAATCAATAATTCCTGTTAAAGTACCTTCAATGTTTAGATTGATGCTAAATTTTCCTTTTTCAGTTTCCTTAATTCTTTGATTTGCTAAAAGCTTATGTAAAGACTGGATTACCAACTCACGTTGTCTCGGATTTTTATAGTCAATTCCGTCTGAAATCTGTTTGTAATTGTATATTTTGGTTTGGTTCTGATTCATAAAACGGAGAATCAGTCTTCCAATTTCCAAGAGTTTTGAGTCATTTTTCTGACTTATGTATTTATTTTTTTTTGGCATTATTAATTGCTTTTTTTAAAATTATTTTTTTGAAATTTCATTATTGTAACTACCTTCTGCTATCATAGATCAACTTCTGGTTTCAAAAATATATTTAAATTTATAATTATAAACAGTAGTGTAAGTAATAATTTCAAACGTAATTTCTGGATGAAATTTCTTATTTTCTATATTTCCATCTTCATGAAATATAATTTTATTAAAATTACTGGGTAATTTAGAAAGTTTCTTATTTTTATTTTTATTTTTATTTTTAAGATATTTTATTTTGCCATATTTTGGATCTGAAAAAGAAGAAAGCTTATTTATAAAGGTAATTTGTTCGCTATTCAACTTTCCAAATTCTTCATCATTTTCTGTGTAAAAACCACTTCTATCCCAAAATAAAGAATTATTTGATGCAGGAAAAATATTTTGATTGATAGCGCTAGAAATTTTTCTTATCATTTTTTCGTCCCAAATGTATGATTCTGATGTGTAATTTAAGGTTTCTGGAAATTCAAAAGTTGGACACTCTGCCGGTCCATGTCCTTCAAAAATGTTTGGATTGATAATTAATAAAACAGCAGAATCAAATTTAATCTTCTTTAAAATTTCTAATACTGGTTTTTGTAAAGACTTGTAATTAATTTCTTTCTGTAAATTTATGTAATCGTGTGCTTCTTTTCTTGCAATTTCATAATTTTCAGAGCAATTTTTTTTTGGACAACCTTGTTTTTCAGGAATACCAGGAATCGTAGGACACGCATCATCTTTATCTAAAATCCCATCTCCATCTGTATCTGACCATGGACAACCATTATTTTCCGTAGGACCTGCAACTTTATAGCAAGCATCATCTTTATCCCAAATCCCATCTCCATCATTATCTGTCCATGGACAGCCGTTATTTTCTTCGGAACCTACATCTTTGGGACATTGATCTAAATAGAACAAAATACCATCTCGATCTTCATCAGAAAGACACATCTTTTTGCTGAATTGTTTCCTGCATTTTTTAAAAGCTTGTTTGTCGGCAATTTCCTGTGCACTGGTAAAAATTATTAGAAATAATAAGCAAAATGTTGCAAAAGTTTTCATTTAACTTATTTTAAAATTTATATTCATCTTTTGTAGGAATTTCTATCCACTTCTTAAGTTTGTATTGAAAGGTCTTATAAACTTCTTTATTATCATCATAAGTATATCTCACCGTAACAATTTTACCTAAATAATTTCTGAAATTTATCTCAAATTCCTGATAAGATTTTTCACTAAGATTTAATTTATTTTCTTTATATCCTTTTGCGTGAAAAAAATGATACTTTTCTCCTTCATTTGCATTAAAATGACCCAAAATTTCAGTCTTTTTTTGTTTTAAAAATATTAGGATTGCTTTATCATTCTTATCTATATTGAATTTAACATTTTGTACATTTATAAATTGTCCTTTTTCAGGTAAAAACGGAATTATATTGATATTGAATTTTCTATGTAAATATCTGACTGTTCTCTTATTCCAAAAGTCGGATTGATTATATGCTGGATTCCAATAATTACAATAGTGCGGAGTATAATCGAACGGATCTAAAATCATAGTTGTATACTTTGAAAATGGCTGTCTGTAATTGATAATTATACTTTTTCTATCGAAAATAAGCTGATCAACAATTTTTTTTTCTAACCTTTTGAAAGAAATATCTTTGAAATCATTTTTTAAATTATTACACTTTTTTAAATCCTTTTGTTCTGCTTCCTTTTCTCTTTGAAGCTCCCGAATTGTATCTCTAGGTTTTTGTGCATAACAAAAATAAAACAAAAAAACTAAAAGAATCGGAAGAATACTTTTCATAAAATAGGTGGTTTTATTGTTTTAGCTACAACATGTTTCGGCCAGCTGATTTCCCCTACCAATGGTTGGAGATTTATATTTGATTGATATTCAGAATAAAACTGCATCATTAACCATAAATTAGTAGTGGAAAACCCAACAAATCCAGAAAATTCTTTTTGTAATTCTTTGGATAGTGTAGCAACAACTGATTTTCCCCAATTTTCTGTCTGATTCTCCGAAATAGATTTCCCAATTTCCCAATACAAATTAATCAAGGCAACATTCACTGCCTTCATTGCTTCGTACTGTGCATTTCTTACTTTAGTTTTAATTTCGGAAATGAATTTTATTTGAGAATTTTCTAACATTGATGATATTCGTTTACATTAATAAAACTGCTTTTAATAAAGTAAATGATCTTTTACTTTTAATATTTTTTAATTGAATTTTCAGTTATAATGAAAGTTTTAGTTGTATAAATTTAATACAAAAAAGGAGAAGTGGGAGGAAAACCTTTCAATAAATATCTAAATTATTTTCAGGCTTTGGATGGAATAAACAGATTGGTAATTTCTGTTTGATAAAGCAAATATAAGAAATAAAAAATAAATAAGGCTTGCAAACTGAATTACAAGCCTTTATGATTTAACAGAATGCTATTTTATCAACTCTTGTCTGATGCCTTCCTCCTTCAAAATCGGTAGAGAGAAATCTGTTTGCAATTTCTATAGCAACTTCTTTAGAAATAAATCTAGCAGGGATAGAAATCATATTTGCATCATTATGCTGTCTTGCCAACTCTGCAATTTCCGGCATCCAACATAGTGCACATCTGATTTTCTGATGTTTGTTTGCCGTAATCTGAACTCCGTTTCCGCTTCCACAGATCAGAATTCCTAGTTCATTTTCACCGTTCTCAACAGAAGTTGCTGCAGGGTGCACAAAATCCGGATAATCTACGCTGTCAATAGAAAATGTTCCAAAATCTTGTACTTCAAACTTTTCTTCAAGATGTTTTTTTAGGATTTCCTTGTATTCAAAACCGGCATGGTCTGCGGCAATAGCGATTTTTCTTTTCATTTTTATATACTTTTATTTTTTTATTCATTTTCTAACATAAACTGATAACCAATTAATTACAATCCCATTAATTGATTATTTTTAAGTGAGTTTACTTTGTAAGAGAAGTTTATTTTCTTTGTCTCATTTGCGTTCAATGAAACATCCCAAGTTAGAATTCCGGTCTTTTCATCGTATTCTGCAATCCCATTATCTATCATTGTAATGATAATCTGCTTATCAGATGAAATAGGAATTTGGTCTTTTACTTTTATATTTATTTTTTCGCTTTTGTTGTTTCTTACAGTAATTTCGTATGCAAATTGCTGTTCTTTATTTGTTGAAGAAATATTTTTTGTAAACGTTTTATCTTTTACAGGCTGTCTCTTAACATTGATTTTACGGTCTTCACCCAAAGTAAGAACCATTTTGCTATCAGTAGTTTCCGGATTTATGACTGTTTTTCCGACGTTGGTATCTTCGAATACGATATTTGCATCAGCTTTTATCAGATTATATTTATCCAAATTCTCAATTTCGGCAACCAAAAATGCTGAATTTGAATATCTTGGAACCGAAGAATAAATAAAATTGGCTGGAATCTCGAGAGCATTAAGATTGATGCTATTGTCTTTATTATTAGACAAAATTGTATAGTTATCTTCCAATTCATAACTCAAATTTAATTGATTCTGTGAAGCAGTATTTCTTACATTCCCTGTGATTACCACTTCAGCTATTTGAACTGAACTTGCGGATCTTGTTGATATTTCATTTTTTTCACTTTCATTATATTTTGGTGGTGGCGGTTGGTAATACAATTGCCAAACACCCAATGTAGGAAGTACCTTTTGCTGATTCGGATAGCCGGAAACAAGGTTCATTTTGATATTTTTCCAATCTAAACCTGAGTTTTGACGAACCATCGCCTTGTATCCCAAATTTATTTTACTGTTCAATCCATTTGCAATGATGTCGTAATAAGGTCGCCAAGAAGCTTCACGAACGGTATATTTAATATCTAAATTAACATTTTCATTAGCTTCTGCTGAAACTTGAAGGATGAGTTTTCCTCTCGGATAATTTTCTCTTTCTTTATTATTAAGATTAAATTTTGTCTCTAAACCAGCCAATTTATTTTGCCACTTTTCTAATATTTCCTGATTGCTGTCGTAGGCTAAATTTAATTCTAATCTTTTCTTTTGATTAAATTTTACCAGCTTAGAGACTTCTGAAGCGTACGAAGTAGAACCAGAATTTACAGTTTGATTTTTATCTAAAATCTCAATACTTTTTGAAATAGAAACACCTTCTAAGTTCAAATTTTTTATTTGCTTTCTTACTAAATCTATACTATCTAAAACAATCTTGTGTTGAGGGTTTTTCTTATCCAATGCCACTTCATACATTCCATCATCGTTAGAAAAACGGTAGGTAAGGATAGAAATTTTATTCTTGCTTCCTATTTTTATGGTACTCTCATCTATATTTTCTGCGATATTGGTAACAACAATTTCCGAACTTCCTTTCGGAATTTTAAAAGCAGTGCTGGAAAAAAGCTCTCCGGATTGTTCGTAAACCGTAGCAGATTTGAGTTCAGCTTCTGCAAAGATCGATTTTTGGGAAAAAATAGAAATTGAAAAAATACTAAAACCTAACAAAAGGAAGTTTTTCATTTTTTTAACATTTGAATACTACAAATTTAAGTATTAAAATGCAAAATGTTATTTACCTACTCATAAAATGTGAAAAGCACTGTGAATAACTGTGGAAAACTTTTCTGAACTAAATATTTCCTAATCCAAATAAAACGTTACTGAAAGTTGTCTCCAAAAATAATGACCAAAACTTCAAAAAACTTTCCTGTCAGAAATCTGGCATTTCTCCATAATCAAGAAACTAATATTTAACATTGTTCAAAAGTTACTAATATTTGTTAATAAGTCTTAAAATTATCAGATGTTCAGCAATTTACATTGTTAATTAAATATGAATTGAATTCAAACTGTATGTTATGAAGTTTTAACAGAAAAGTTATCCCCGAAACTCACAACACTCAACAACAACTATCATTCTTTTTTTTATATATAAAGAAATTAATGTTGATTAGTGAGTGATGAGTTTGTGGGAAGTTTTTTGAAAACTTTTGTCTTTTTGAATCTTTTGCAAAAGTTTAAAATCTTACATTTGTGAAACAAAAATTAGAAAATATTTATGAATCGAAATGAATTGAGAATACACAAGAACTAATTCATCAAAACGATTTCAAAAAAATAAAAATATTAAATCAGCATATGAAAACAATCAATGATTTCAATTTTAAAGATAAAAAAGCCTTAGTAAGAGTTGACTTTAATGTACCTCAGGACGACCAGTTGAAAGTTACAGACAACACAAGAATTTCGGCAGTGAAACCAACAGTTGAAAAGATTCTTAAAGACGGAGGTTCTGTAATTTTAATGACACACCTAGGTAGACCAAAAGGAGAAGTTAAAGATGAATTTTCTTTAAAACATATTGTAGAAGAAGTTTCTAATGTTCTTGGTCATCAGATTAAGTTTGTAGAAGAATCGATAGGAGAGAAGGCTGAGCAAGCTGCTGCAGAACTTCAACCTGGCGAGATTTTATTATTGGAAAACCTGCGTTTTCATAATGAAGAAGAGAAAGGTGATGAGGCGTTTGCTGAAAAACTTTCAAAATTAGGTGATGCTTACGTGAATGATGCCTTTGGTACAGCCCATAGAGCTCATGCTTCTACAGCGGTTATTGCTAATTATTTCGAATCAACTAAATTTTTCGGTTTATTGATGGCTAATGAATTAAAAGCGATTGATAAAGTTTTAAAAAGCGGTGAAAAGCCTGTTACAGCGATATTAGGAGGATCAAAAGTTTCAACTAAAATTACCATTATAGAAAATATTTTACCTGCAGTTGATAATTTAATTATCGGTGGAGGTATGGCATTTACTTTTATTAAAGCACTTGGTGGTAAAATAGGAAATTCTTTAGTTGAAGAAGATAAATTGCCTTTAGCGTTAGAAATTTTAGGTAAAGCAAAAGAACACAATGTGAAAGTTTATCTTCCTTCCGATACTATTATTGCTGAAAGTTTCAGTAATGATGCAGATATAAAAGAAACTGATATCTATGAAATTCCAGAAGGTTGGATGGGATTAGATGCAGGGCCAAAATCTCGTGAGCAGTTTAATGATGTTTTATTAAACTCTAGAACAATTCTTTGGAATGGGCCGATTGGTGTTTTCGAAATGTCTAATTTCTCTGCCGGTACAATTGCTTTAGGTGATAGTATTGCTGAAGCTACAAAATTAGGAGCTTTCTCTTTAGTAGGTGGTGGTGACAGTGTAGCTTTTGTTAAACAATTCGGTTATGCTGATAAAGTGAGTTATGTTTCTACGGGAGGAGGGGCGATGTTGGAAAGTTTAGAAGGTTTAGAACTTCCGGGTATTGCTGCGATTAATAAATAATAATAATTTTCTAAATAAATAAATAAAACCGCTGATTATTTCGGCGGTTTTTGTCATTAATATTTCTCTACTTTTGTTTTGAAATATCCTTTTGCAAAGTATTCTACAGGTTTAAGGTATGTTTTTTCATCTTTACATTTAAATTCTACATATCCAAAAATACTGTCATTTTCCTTATATTTTCTCTTATTTAAAACTAACTTATTAAAGATGAATTTCAAGTTTGGACTTTTATATTTAGATGGTCCGGCATCTGAGAAAGAAGAATAATTGATTTTGTATTTATTTTTAAAGAAAGATATAGAAAATCCATCTCCTGTAAAACCATCACTATTCATCACATTTATAGAAAGTGTATCAGATTTCCCATAATTAGCACTACAGATTCTATTTCTTGTAAACATTTCATTTTTTTTGTTAACTGTATCTTTTAGATTAATCTTTTCATTTTGCAAAAAAATAATATTATTTGTTTTATTTTTTAATGTTGCGCTATCAAACAAAATGGAGAATTCTTTTTCATTATTAAGCTTTTTTAAATTTATATTATTTTGAATATAAGAATTTATTTCTACAACTTTCCAATCGTCATTTTGATTTGCTTTTTCATTTTTATTACATGAAACTAGTAGAAATAATATTATAGGTAAAAAGTTCTTTTTCATATAATTAATTCTTGTACAACTAAAATAAATAATTTTCTATCTGTAAAAAAACAAATCCGAAAAATTAATTTCGGATTTGTTTTTGTGTAAAATATAAAATTTCCGAGGAAATACTAAAATTTGGCTTTCAGAAATGGCTTAAAAATCGATTTTCTATTTTTTTTCGATAATGTATATCAAACTTGAAAATTCGTTAGAAAATAATGCTTTTACGTTAGAAATAGTTCCGTGAACGACTGCTTTTAGCCAAAATAGGGGTGATTTTTTGTATTTTTCGCTCAACATCGAGATGTAGTAGGAATCTAAAACCAAAGGTTTCATTTTTCTCATTTTCCAATTATGATTTTTTGAAATAAGATTTTCCATTCCATTTTTAGAGAAATGGTAGATGTGTCTTGGCACGTCGTAAGCTGCCCAAAATTCTTTATAATGTTTTGCATCGTAAGAAGTGGGGTTGGGAACCGCAATAATCAATAAACCTTTTTCTTTTAATTTGGAATGAAAAACTGACAACATTTCACTTTGATTTTCTATGTGTTCGAAGACATGCCAAAGAGTAATTGCATCTAAACTTTCGTTTTCTATTAATTGAATATCTGCTATTATTTTTGCTTTTGAGACCTTATTTGTTGCTGCAGTTTTAGCATCAGGATCTGGTTCAAATCCATAAGTTTCAAAATCATTTTCAATAAATTTTACAAATTCTCCTGCACCGCAACCATAATCTAATACCTTAGAATTCTTTTTTATTCTATCAATAAGAATAGTTTTTTTATACTGAAGATTGAAAGATTGTAAAAATTTATACAGTTTTTCTTTTAAACTTCCTGAGTCCTGGTGATGAGAAATGTAATCTTCACTTTCATAATATTTAGAAATATTGGATGGAATAGGGGAAGTTTTAAAAATTCCTTTTGTTTCCGTTTCTTGTATTTCAAATATTTCCTGAGAAAGAAAATGATCTTTTATTTTCATTTTGATTATTGTATTTTAAAAATAAAGGTATTCAGAAAAGTGTTTTAAGCCTCTAAATACCTTAGTTTATTGTAAATGTTTCACGTGAAACATATTTGATTTATCGTCCTAAATAGACCATTAAAACGTTAATATCAGCCGGAGAAACACCACTTATTCTTCCTGCTTGAGCCAAAGTTTTAGGTCTTACTTTATTCATTTTTTGCTTTGCTTCCGAAGAAAGACTTGTAATTTTAATGTAATCAAAATCCTCAGGAATCTTTACATTTTCAAGTCTGTTCAGCTTAGCAACATTCTCTTTTTCTTTTTCAATATAGCCTTTGTACTTGATATTCACTTCAGCTTGTTCTCTTACTTCATCGCTGTATTGAGAAGTGAATTCTTTTATAGAATCAATTTCATCCAGTTTATCTAAAGTAATATTAGGTCTTGTCAGAAATTGAGAAGCTCTGTAAGCCTGATCTACTGGATTGCTTTCAATGCTTTCTAAGATTGGATTGATAATTCCTGGCTTTAAAGAAGTTTCTCTAAGATATGTCTCAAGTTCCTGACTTTTAGTGATTTTCTCTTCAACTTTTTTCAATCTTTCTTCTTTTGCTAAACCTAAATTATATGCTTTTTCAGTCAATCTAATGTCTGCATTATCTTGTCTTAAAAGCAATCTGTATTCAGCTCTTGAAGTAAACATTCTGTAGGGTTCTTCAGTACCTTTTGTAATCAAATCATCGATTAAAACGCCGATATAAGCCTCATCTCTGTTCAAAATGAAGTCATCCTTCTCATGAACTTTATTGTGAGCATTAATACCTGCCATTAAGCCTTGTCCGGCAGCTTCTTCATAACCTGTAGTTCCATTAATCTGACCTGCAAAGTATAAATTATCCACCAATTTTGTTTCTAAAGTATGCTTTAACTGAGTAGGAGGGAAGTAGTCATATTCAATAGCATAGCCTGGTCTGAATACTTTTACATTTTCAAATCCGGGGATGTGTTTCATTGCTTTGATCTGAACATCTTCAGGTAAAGAAGAACTGAATCCATTGACATAGATTTCTACAGTTTTCCAACCTTCCGGTTCTACGAAAAGCTGGTGTCTTGTACGTTCTGCAAAACGGTTTATTTTATCTTCAATACTAGGACAGTATCTTGGGCCCAAACTCTGAATGGTTCCGTTAAACATGGGACTTCTATCAAAACCTTCACGTAAAATGTCGTGTACGGCTTCGTTGGTATAAACAATATGACAGCTTAATTGTTTGGTTAATTTAGGAGTATCTAAATAGCTGAATTTTTGAGGATTTTCATCTCCTTTTTGTTCTTCCATTTTAGAATAATCAAGGCTTCTTCCATCTACTCTTGGTGGAGTACCAGTCTTCATTCTTCCAGCTTCAAAACCTAAAGAAACCAACTGTTCTGTGATTCCGAAAGCTCTTGGTTCACCCATTCTACCACCTCCTAATTGTTTATCACCAACATGGATTAATCCATTCAGGAAAGTACCGTTGGTAAGAACAACTGAGTTTGATCTGATTTCAATTCCTAAAGAAGTTACTACTCCTACTGCTTTATTATTTTCTATAATCAAGCTCTTCACCATATCCTGAAAGAAATCAAGATTGGGAGTGTTTTCTAATGCATAACGCCATTCTTCTGCGAACAACATTCTATCATTTTGCGTTCTAGGAGACCACATAGCAGGACCTTTTGAAAGGTTCAGCATTTTGAATTGTATCGCAGATTTGTCAGCAATAATTCCGGAGTAACCTCCCATTGCATCTATCTCTCTTACGATTTGTCCTTTGGCAATTCCACCCATTGCCGGGTTGCAGCTCATCTGTCCGATGGTCTGCATATTCATAGTAACCAATAAAGTTTTTGAACCTAAATTGGCAGCAGCGGCAGCAGCTTCACAACCTGCGTGACCTGCACCTACTACAATTACATCATATATTTCTGAAATCATTTTAATTGCTTATTTAAGCCTTAAATTTTTAAATTCTGTATAAATGTTTCACGTGAAACATTGTATCGAAATAAGGCTTAAAATCGCCTGTATTCCGTGGTTTATGCCCCGATGGTAGCATTTGTTTGAGCTCTTTTTTCTTTGAAAAAGAAAAAAAGCGAGTGCGGACAGCGGGAATAGCTCCTAATTATATCTTACAATATAAAAGTCTTCTTTGCTTCGCATTTCCTTCTCTTCTTCTTCTGATTTATCTTTATAACCGCACAAGTGCAGAATACCGTGAGCCAAGACTCTTCTTAATTCTTCTTCGTAGTTTTTGGATAGGGTAGAAGCGTTGTCTGAAATGCGCTGCAAAGATACGAAAATCTCTCCGCTTATTGTTTTGCCTTTCACAGAATCGAAAGTGATGATGTCGGTGTAATAATCATGCTGCAGATAATCCTGATTTATTTTGAGTAAATACTCATCGTCGCAGAATACGTAATTAATATCACCTAGTTTTTTTTCTTCTGAAAGAATGATTTCTTCCAGCCATTTTGTATAATCTGTATTGACAGATTCTGGTAGGTTTTCGTAAAAGAATTGTATCATTGTTTTAAAACCAGTGCCCTAAAATAACACTGAATATACCTTTTTGATTATTTTTAAGTGAATGGCTGAAGTTGAATTTAATCTGTCCGAAAGGGGATTTATAACCCGCCATGATTCCTACAGAACTGTAATTTACTTTTACTGCATCTTCGAAACTGATATCGTCCGATAGATTGGCAAAAGAGAAATTTCCACTCAAAAAGAAGTTTTTATTAAATTTAAATTGAATATCATTTGAAATCAATGCCACATTATTGCTGTTTAATTGTGCAAAATAAAAGCCATTGAATGTTTTGAAATTGATGACATTTTGTTCGAAAATTCCACCCAATCTGTATTGATAGTATTCTGGAAGATTTTCACCAATTGTTACTCCGCCATACAAATTAAGGTGATAACTGAACTGTTTTGACAAAGGAATATTGATTCTTATATCTGCTTTTACCTGAACCACTCTTTTGTCGACAGCAGATTTCAGTAAATCTATTACTTTTCCTTCAGCATTCAAATAAAATCCTCTGCGCGGAAAGTCTTTATCGTCCTGAGTGTCGCTTTTTAAAAATACATAAGGGTTCAAAAATCGATTTGATCTCTTGTTGGTACCGTTCATTTCAGCATCGAAATAATCGTGGCTTAATCCAGCTCCAACAGCATATTTATCTTTCCATACAGATTGAATGTAAATTTCGTTTCTAAGCCATTGCCATTTATCAACGTTTATATTATTATTTCCTTTCAAATCAAAACTCATCCCGGAAGAATAAAGCCCGAATCCTGGAATGTATCCATTATCTACAAAATAGTTCAAGTAATATCTAGGTTTGTCACCTACGACAACATCCAAGGATAAATTTGAATTTTTGAACAATAATCTTTTTGCTGAGTAATTAAGAAGTAATCCGGTCTTGAAGATTTCATCGTAATGCAATCCGAACTTTAAAAAATGTCTTGCATCATCTTCTGTCACATATAATTTCAGGTAATTGATGTTATTTTCAGTGACGATGTCGTAGTTGATGAAGCGGTAGTTATTTGTCGCCACCAATTTATCAATCCCTTTATTCACACTTCCGTAAGTTTGCATTGATGGAAGACGAAGACCCATCTTTCCTAAAACATAGTTTTTACCGTAAATTCTGCTTCCAATCAAATCAATGCTGTCAATCTTATAGACATTAGAATAGATAGGATTTACGGGCTGTCTAAGGCGGTCAAATGAACGTTTAGGTAAATCATCTAAAATATCCGTGTACTTTAAACCTTCTACAAAACCACTGTCCAGAATTTTTTTCTTTTCATCGTAGCTTGTTGCAGTCATTCCTTTCAAATTCGGTTTGATATTAATGTCGGTGAATCTATACTGACGTCTTGTGTCTTTTTGAATTCCGAAGTCAATTACCTGATTCAAAATTGAAATGATGTTGTTTAAATCTTCTCTTTTTGAAAGATCCTGATTTAAATCTACACCAATTACAATGTCAATGCCTTTATCTTTTAAAGGTTTTGAAGGATAATTAACGGTCATCGCTCCATCAATGTAAATACTGTCTCCAATTTTCACAGGATCCATTAATGAAGGAAATGCTGAACTTGCCATGATAGACTGTACCAGATCTCCTTTTTCAAAAATCTGCATATTTCCACTTTCTAAATTAGTGGCAACACACATGAAAGGGATTGGTAATTTGGAAAAATCTTCAATGGTTGAAACATTTTTAAACAATTCTTTGAGCAAATAAACATTCTTCTGTCCGGAACTGATGGAAGAGGGGAGATTGATTTTCCCGTTTTTTAAAGGAATCGAAAGAAGATATTTGTCAACAGATTTGTTAAAGAATGTGCTTTCTGTGCGGGATTTTGGATCTCTGATTAAAGAATAGAAATCAGTATCCATTACAATTTTTTCGATGTCTTTTCCTGTGTATCCGGAAGCATATAATCCGCCGACAATAGCTCCCATACTAGTTCCGGAGATATAATCTACTTTTACACCCAAAGAATCTAAAACTTTCAAAACGCCAACGTGCGCAAAGCCTTTCGCTCCACCTCCGGCAAGTGATAGTCCAATTTTTGGATTTTTTGGGATGACCAAACCTTTTTTCACCTGTGATTGGACGAAAAGTAACTGAAATGCAAATAAAAGAACAAGGAGTTTCTTCATAATTAATCTTTTATATAGATCCGTTTCACACGAGGAGAAATTGAGGTTAAAACTTCATAAGTTATGGTTTTGCAGTATTCTGCGAATTCTTTTAAACTTGGTTTGGCATTAAAGATGGTGACCGTATCACCCTCTTTTACATTTGGGATATTGTCTACATTGATCATCATCATATCCATACAGAGATTCCCTACGATGGGTGCCAATACTTTGTGTACTCCCAAACTTCCCGTCTGGTTGCCGATAAGTCTTGGTATTCCATCTGCATACCCTACAGGAATAGTAGCAATTCTTGAAGGATGATCTGCTTTGTATCTTCTGCTGTAACCTACAGATTCTCCGGTATCAACCGTTGAAATCTGTGAAATTACGGTTTTAAAACTTACTACAGAGTGAAGCTTTTTTTGTATTTCACTACATGGTGATTCACCGATCATTCCAATTCCAATTCTTACCATATCATACTGATGGTCTGTATAGTTTGTTATTCCTGATGAATTCAGGATATGTCGGATAGGAGTGTAGTTCAGTTTTTCAATCAGATAACTGGAATTTTTTTCGAAAACGTCAAACTGTCTGATTGTAAATTCTTGTTCTTCAGGCATATCAGAAGATGATAAGTGACTGAATATACTTTGGACTTTTACATTCTTATGGCTTAAAGTTTCGCTTAGCTGATCTAATTCAAAATCTTTAAAACCAAGACGGTGCATTCCTGTTTCAAGCTTGATGTGAATAGGATAATTTTTATCATAGCCGGATTTTTGAACTGCTTCATAAAACAGCTCTAAAACTCTGAAACTGTAAATTTCGGGTTCCAGATTATATTCAATAATGGCTTCATAGCTATGCTGTTCAGGATTCATGATAATAATGGGAGTAGTGATTCCTTTTTTACGAAGTTCTATACCCTCATCTGCGTATGCAACACCCAGATAATCAATATGATGATGTTGAAGAAACTCGGAAATTTCATAACTCCCTAAACCATAAGCATTTGCCTTTACCATTGCCATCATTTTGGTTGTAGGTTTCAGCAAGGATTTATGGTAATTGATATTGTGAAGAATAGCGTTTAAATTTACCTCTAAAACCGTATCGTGTTTTCTAAGTTCAAGCAAATCCTTAAGTTTTTCAATCTCAAATTTCCTAGCACCTTTTAACAGAATAATTTGATTTTCAATTTCCGTAAGATATTTATTATCAATTAATTCTTGAGTGTCAATAAAAGTGTAGGTTTTAGACTTAAATAAATCTTTGAACTGAGTAATTTCTTCCCCAATCAAAAATAAGTTTTCAAAATTCTGCTCGTTGACCAATTCTGAAACTTCTTCATATAACTCTTGAGAATTGGCATTAACACCGATAATATCTGTTAAAACAAGTGATTTTTTCGACTTCTTATATTCATTGAGAAACTGCAGGGCAGTCTTTAAAGAATCCATATCTAGATTGAAAGAATCATTGATAACTATATTGTTTTTAATTCCTTCTATGGCTTCAAGTCGCATTTCTACGGCTTTTAAAGCGTTGATTTTGTCAACTATTTTATCATTACTGATGTCTAGTTCTTTTAAAACGGTTATCAGCGCTAAAGCATTCGTTAAAGTGGCTTCATCGCGCTGATGAACAGGGAAGGAGATTTCTTCGTCAAAATAGGTGACGACAACATCTTCTTTTTTTGAAATATTATTTTTAAAAGAGACATCATTATTTTCGTTGAATCCGTAAGATATTAACTTTTTACTTGAATAAATTTCTCTTATTTTTCTGTCAACCAATCGATTATCTCCATTGAAAATAATCACTTCAGAATCTTTGAAAAGCTTTATTTTTTCATTAATTAAATCTTCTTCAGACTTAAAATTAGCTGCGTGAGCGGTTCCGATGTGAGTCAATAAACCAATTTGCGGATGGAAAATGCTTTCCAAAATCTGCATTTCATTTGGCATCGAAATTCCTACTTCAAATATCCCTAACTGGTGACTTGAATTGATTTGAAGCAAAGAAAGTGGCAGACCAATCTGCGAGTTAAAACTTTTCGGACTTTTTACGGTCGTAAATTCACTCCATAAGCATTGATACAGCCATTCTTTGAGAATGGTTTTACCATTGCTTCCTGTAATTCCTATTGATTTTAAGTTTGATTTTTCGAAATGATGTTTTGCCAGTTTCTGAAGAAATTCCACAGAATTTTCAACAATAATCCATGTTACATTTTCAAATTGCGGATATTGATGCTCAGAAATGATAACACTGATACCGCGGTCTATTGCAGATTCAATAAATTTTTCACCGGAATTCTTATGCGTATTAATCGCAATAAATGCCGTATTCTTTATTGAATAAATAATTCTACTGTCAAAAGCTATATTTTTGATTAATAGATTTTTATCACCAATAATTTCTGAACTGGTGATTTCTGCAATTTGTTGTACTGTATAATTCATTGGTGCCCTATCTGCTTATATTTTGTTTTCGATGTTTTTGATTTGATAATTAGTTAATCGCAAAGGCGCAAAATAATTTAATGAAAAATGTTTTAAGGCGCAAAGATTTTTTCTAAGATAAAATTTGATTGAAAAAATTGCTGAAAATCTGTGATTTTCTTACGTCTTAAAAAACCAGTTCAGATTAAACTTTGCGCCTTTGCGATAAACCAAATTAGATTGAAACCTTAAACTCAGACTAAATTACTCATTATTTCTTCTTAGAAAGTACTTCTTCAATAAAAACTCGACGGCTTACTGCTTCATAACTTTCTGTTTCACCTAATTCAACCAAATTATTTCCTTGAGAAGTTCTCATGGAGTAGTTAGCTAAATTTCCGGTACGTTTGCAGATGGCATGCACTTTCGTTACATATTCTGCCGTTGCCATCAGATTAGGAATCGGTCCGAAAGGTCGTCCTAGAAAATCCATATCTAAACCTGCAATAACGACACGAATTCCACTGTTTGCCAGTTGATTAGCTACTTCCACAATGCTTTCATCAAAGAACTGAGCTTCATCAATTCCTACCACGTCACAGTTTGACCCCAAGAGAATAATTTCATTAGGATTTTCTACTGCAGTACTTCGGATTTTATTTTTATTGTGCGAAACAACATCTTCATCAGAATATCTTGTATCGGTTTTTGGTTTAAAAATTTCCACATTCTGCCCCGCCATTTCAGCTCTTCTCAGTCTTCGGATCAACTCTTCGGTTTTTCCGGAAAACATGGAGCCACAAATAACTTCCATCCAACCGCTTTGTTTGGAATGATTAATTGTATTTTCTAAAAACATTTGTTATTTTAGCCGTAATATTTTAAGACCAAAAGTAAGCAATTTTAATAAGATTCTTCTATGCAGAACATCCAAGATTTACAGGAAAAGATTTTTTTTGAATCTAAGAATATCATTGGTATTCTAGACAAAATAAACGACGTTGACGAGCTACTTTCTAAGCAAAATCTTATTGATGAGCTTACAGACAGAATTTCATTTTTAAAACTGCTTAAAAATAAGGTAGAATACTATAAAAATGATGATTTACAGTTTTCAGAACCTTTATCGAGCTCTCTTTTAGCTGAAAACATAACCGAAACTCAGGATTTTTCTCACGAAATAACGGAGGAAGAAGCAATTTTCAATAATGAGCTGAATGAGATTGAAGGAAGTGAAAGCAATCTGCCCAATGAAGTAATGGAAGAGGAAGCTATTTTTAATAATCAATTGAATGAGATTGTTGAAAACGAATACCATGAAAATATGGTAAATCTTGCCGAGGAAGAGAAAATTGAAGAGAAGACGGAAGATTTTAATGAAGAAATTACTGAGCAGGAAAATTTAAATATAGAAATCGTTGAAGAAAATGCTGTTTTTAACGAGCAACTGAACGAAATAGAGGAGGAAGAATCTTCTGAAGAAATTTCAAAGGTTTTAAGTTTTGTAGATGAAGAAAGAATTCTTGAAAACTCTGTTCCGGAGGATGAAGATGATATTGATGAAGAAATATTTGACCAAAAAGTCACTGAAGAAGAAGCTATTTTTAATAATCAATTGAATGAAATTGACGAATTTGAAAATGAAATTTCTGATGAGAGTGTTGCAAATGATTTTGAAGAAGAAGAGCAAATTCTAAGCAATTATGAGTCTGCCAAGGCAAATGAAAATTCTTCAGAAAAGATTCCGAATATGTTTGAATCTGAACAGCTTGAAGATGAAATTTTGATTGAAGAATCTGAAAATGAATCTGTTTCTGATGATTTTAAATACGACGAAGACGGAATCATGACTGAAAATTCGAATGTCGAAAGTATTCTTACAGAAATAAAAAAAGATACTGAAACACATGAAGAAGAAATTCTCATAAGTGAAGATATAGACAGAAGAAAAATTGTTGAAATAGACAAACCAACATCTGAGTCTAATAAACCTGCCTCAGATGAAAGTTTTGAAAATCTTGAAGCTTATCAGCAAGAGAAAAAAATAAGACTTGCGAATATAAAAGGTTTAAAATCGATTCAGACATTGTTTGATGATGATCATTTGGAAAGAGAAATTCCTCAGGAAAAACCGGCTGCGGTTGTAAAAGAAGATACAGGAAGCCTTTTAAAAACAAATATTCCTACCGAATATATGGAAGCGGAAAAGCAAAAACCTGAGTTCAGATTAGATTTGAATGACAGAATGGCTTTTACCAAACTGCTTTTCGGAGGAAGCCAAACAGACCTTAACCATGCCGTTGCTGAGCTGAACAGATGCAGAAATCTGGAAGAAGCAAAAGAATATCTAAGCGACCTCTACTACGACAGAAAATGGGATAAAGTAGATGAATACGCACAAAGACTTTGGATATTGGTAGAAAATAAATTCTTATAATTTTGAGTGGAATCCTATATTTCGTTCCCACACCCGTTGGGAACTTAGAAGACATGACTTTCAGAGCGATTAAAGTGCTGAAAGAAGTCGATTATATTTTGTGCGAAGACACAAGAACTTCTGGAGTGCTTTTGAAGCATTACGAAATTTCAAAACCTTTAAAATCTTATCATTTACATAACGAGCATCATACTACTGAGAAGGTAATTACGGATCTTCAAAGTGGTCAAAACATCGCAATTATTACAGATGCCGGAACTCCGGGAATTTCAGATCCGGGTTATCTTTTGGCAAAAGCAGGTTCGGACAGCAATATTGAAATGATTTGTTTGCCCGGTGCGACAGCTTTAATTCCGGCTTTGGTGGTTTCAGGATTACCAAATAATGAGTTTTTGTTCGCAGGTTTCCTTCCTCCGAAAAAAGGAAGACAGACGAAGCTTAAACAGCTGGCTGAAGAGAAAAAAACCATTGTTTTATATGAAAGTCCACATAAGATTAATACAACTTTGGAGCAGATTAAAGAATTTTTCGGAGAAGAAACGAGGGCAAGTTTGAGCCGCGAAATTTCGAAAAAATTTGAAGAAACTAAAAGAGGCACAATCGATGAGTTAATTGAATTCTCTAAAAGCAAAACTTTAAAAGGAGAGATCGTGCTGATTGTGAATAATTCTGTGAAGTAATTTGCATTTCAATTAGTATTACAAAATTATTTTAAGATAAATAATATCTTTGCACACTCAAACTAAATGATACAAGATAAATAATAATCATATATATGAAACTATTAGAAGGAAAAGTAGCGCTGATTACTGGAGCTACAAGAGGAATCGGGAGAGGAATTGCTGAAATTTTCGCGCAACAAGGAGCAAAAGTGGCATTTACTTACGCAGGTTCTGTGGAAAAAGCTAAAGAATTAGAAACTACTTTGAGTTCTGTAACTCAAATTAAAGGATATCAGTCTGATGCGTCAGATTACGATGCTGCTCAGAAATTAGTAGAAGAGGTAATGGCTGAGTTCGGAAAAATTGATATTTTGGTGAATAATGCAGGTATCACAAAAGATAATCTTTTGATGAGAATGTCAAAAGACGATTGGGATACTATTATCAAGGTAAATTTAGATTCTGTATTCAACCTTACTAAGGCAGTTATTAAGCCGATGATGAAGGCTAAATCTGGTTCTATTATCAATATGACTTCTGTAGTGGGAGTGAAAGGTAATGCCGGACAAGCCAACTATGCTGCTTCTAAAGCCGGGGTTATTGGTTTCACAAAATCTGTAGCGCTTGAATTAGGTTCTAGAAACATCCGTTGCAACGCTATTGCTCCAGGATTTATCGAAACTGAAATGACAGCTGCTTTAGACGAAAAAACAGTTCAAAGCTGGAGAGACGGAATCCCATTGAAAAGAGGAGGACAGCCAGAAGATGTTGCCAATGCATGCGTTTTCTTCGGTAGCGAAATGTCTTCTTACATTTCCGGACAAGTCTTGAATGTAGACGGCGGAATGCTTACTTAAGAGAAAGATTTAATCTAAAATACAATCCCTTTCATTATTGATGAAAGGGATTTTTATTATTCAGAATCAATATAATTTCTAAGCCAGATCTGAAGGTCTTTTTCAGGAGAAATTCCTAGTTTTTTGCGGAAATTATAGCGGTTGTTTTCAATTGTTTTTACGGCTTTAAAAGTGTAATCTGCAATTTCTTTGGTGTTAAACCCTAAATAAATATAAGCAGCAAAAGTAAGTTCAGAAACTTTAAATTGAGAATTGATTTCCAGCATTTTTCCTCTAAAATGCGGATAAACTTCCTGAAATATGATGAAAAAATCAGGACTGTTTTCTTTCGCTAATTTTCTTACCTCTTCAAATGCTTCACTCAACTGTAATTTTAGGGTGTCTTTTTCCTTTTCATTGATTGCTTTTTCGGACTGCAATTGTTTTGTAATTTCTAAAGCCTTTTGGTTTTTGGTTTTTGATTTTTGAAGAAGATAAATGATAAAAACAGTAATTAAAGCTAATAAAGAAACGATCAACCAAGTCATTTTCTGGTTTTTTTTCACTTCATTCTGATGCTGTGCTTTTTCTTCTTTCATTACCTCATTCAGGACAAAATCACGTTCTTTTTTCTTTTGAGCATCTAATTTGTTGTGCGCTTTTAGGTATAAATCCTGATAATGTTTTGCTTGTGTTGCGTTGCCTTGGGAAATATAGAGCTCTGAGATTTTTTTAAACAATTCGCTTTGGATATCCGGAAAGTTATTTTGTTCAAAGCTATGTATAGCATTATTGTAGTATTGATGGGCTTTTTCGTACTCTTTTTCATGGGTATGAAGATTTCCTAAGCCAATGAGAGATTCTATTTTGCATGGATGTTTTTTTCCATTAAAAAATTCCAGAGATTTATTGTAATAATATTGTGCAGAATCTGTTTTATTCTGATTCAAATGATAATTTCCGAAACCTAAACACGAACAACCATTTTCTACATAAGCATTTTTAAATTTGACTTTCTTTAGAATTGTGTTCTCTTTTTTAAGATAAAAATACATTGAATCCGGCATGTTGATATTCTGAAAAAGATAACTTAGGTTTGAATAAACAGTGCTTTGTGTAAGTGAATCGGTAGTGTTTTTTTTCTTTTTACTATCGAGAATGCTGAGTGCTTTCCTGTAATTTTTAGAAGATAGCGTATATAGGTCCAACAACAGATAATTTCCTCCCAACAATGCAGAAACTCTGGCAGATTGGGTTTTGTCTTTAGCTAAATACTTGCCGTATTTCTGCGCTTTTTTAGCGTGGTGTATACTTTCCTTAAATTCCGCATTATCGTAGTAATATGAAGCTAAATAATAGTAACCGTAGGAAAGACCTTTGTCGTATTTTAAATTTTCAGATTCAGCGATTATTTTTTTTGAAATATTTAATACAGCATCAGTTCTTCCGTCCAAATACAATTGGTTGGCATTTTCTATTAACTCATCAATTTTCTGAGAACTGTTTTGGGAAAACAGCGAAATACTCCACAGTAGGAGAGTTGGTAAAAATATTTTGATTAAGGATCTTTTGAAATCCATTTAATGTTTAGTGATAATAATTTAAAAATTTATATAAAAAAGATTGTACAAAAGATATTGCTAAAACTAAGCCAAGAGCAGAATATTATTCACCATCGATATAATTTCTAAGCCAGAACAACAAATCCTGGTCGGGTGAGAGTTCTAGCTTCTTTCTAAAGTTATAACGGTTATTCTCTATCGTTTTTATAGCTTTAAAAGTGTAATCAGCAATTTCTTTAGTACTAAAGCCCAAATAAATATAAGATGCAAAAGTAAGCTCTGTTATTTTAAAATTCTGATTTATTTTAAGCATTTTCGGAGTAAACTGAGGATGTTTCTCCTGAAACTTGATAAAAAATTGCGGACTGTTTTGTTTTGCAAGACTCATCACTTCGTCAAAACTTTCATTGATTTGGTTTTTAAGTACATCTTTTTCAATCTCCTGAATGGCATTTTCAATTTTTAATTTATCTGTAATTTTCTGCGTATTTACATTTCTTTTTTTGTTTTTTCTCAGGAAATAGATAATAATTGCTGCGATAATTAATAAAATTGAAATCATTAAAAGGGTATATATTTTATTCCTCTCTTTTTCGATTTCATTATTTCGTTCCTCCTCTTTCATCACTTCATTGATGATTAAGTCTCTTTCCTTTTTCCGTACTTCATCCATCTCAAGATTTTTTTTCTGATAGAGATCCTGGTAGTATTTTCCTTTTACCATATTCCCTTCCTCAATGTAGGCTTCGGAGATTTTTTTGTACAGATTATTAACAAGTTGTGGATAATGATTTTTCATAAAACCATCTAAAGCTTTGTTGTACAATTCATAAGCTTTTTGATAGTTTTTATTTTTAATTTCAAGATCTGCTAAACCGGTAATTGCATCAAACTTACAAACATTATCATCATTTTTGAAAAAAGCAAGAGACTCATTAAGGTAAATTTTAGCTGAGTCTAATTTATTGACTTTCAGATAATAATGCCCAAAATCATTCGAAGCACAACCATTTTCGGGATATTCTTTCGTTTCTTTAATTTTTGCAAGACTGTTTTTTTCTTTTTTAAGATAATAATACATAGAATCCTGAAGATTCATATTATCATAAAGTATAGCTAAATAAGAGTAGGAAGTACTTTCAGAAAGATAATATAGCGTGTTTTTATTGGGAACCGTCTGAAGAATTTGAAGTGATTGATGATAACTGTCCGCTGACAAGGAATAAAGTTCAAGACTCAGATAATTATCTGCCAGCAAACCGTAAGCTCGTGAGTGATGCAGAATGTCTTTTTTCAGATAATCCTTATAAGTAAGTGCCTTTTTTATATAATTGATGCTCTCACGATACTTTCCGACAGTATACAGGCAGGCTGCAAAGTAATAATAACCGCAGCTTAGACCCATTTCGTCATCTGATTTTTCAGAAAGAGAGATGAGTTTCTGAGATTCTGCCAAAACCTTTTCAGTCTTACCGTCAATGTAGAGACTTTCTGTATAGTCTAATAAATCAGAAATTTTTTGTTTTTTTGAATCAATTTTTTGAGCAAAAAACAAAATGCTGTTAAAAAAAACGATAAGAAAATATATTTTTGAGGACTTTATAAAATCCATTTTTCTTTAAAACTAATGTTGACTAAATTTTTATATTAAAATAACAAAATTTTCATGAAAATCTTTATGCGTTATATCGATAAGATTGATTTCTAATTTGTTGTTGTTTTTAATTAAAGAATAAATGTAGGTTTAAATTAATTATACACAGTATTCTATTTCAAACTTAAAAAATCATAAAATGCCTACAAAAGAAAAAACTTCACATCAATGCAAAGTTTAAAAAAAGAATCAATATAATTTAGTTTAAATAGTAAAGTGAAAATTTATGCAAAATGTATCATATAATTTAAAGATAGAATCAACTTAAGAAATGGCTTATAACTAGCAAAAATTTTTTATACAAAAGGATAAAAAAACTCCGAACACTTTTTCCAAGGAGGACAAAATATTCGGAGATGAATTTCTTCCGTCATTCGTATTCTTTGTGTTTTATTTGATGATGCAAATAGACACAAAAACGTAAAAAACACCAAAAAAACTGCCCCTCAACAAGCCCTCTAGTTTACAAAACCCTTTGTTCATGGTGTTTTAATTAGCTAAATTATAAAACGAAGCAAAATAAAAAATC
Organism: Chryseobacterium aahli; assembly: GCF_022699665.1. Classification (GTDB taxonomy): domain Bacteria; phylum Bacteroidota; class Bacteroidia; order Flavobacteriales; family Weeksellaceae; genus Chryseobacterium; species Chryseobacterium aahli. Next base: position 94,999 of record NZ_JALDNB010000016.1, read on the forward strand.
GCTAAAATCAGTCATTAAAAATCTGATTTTCCTGCTCCTGAACTCTGATGAAAGTCGTTCTTTTTGATAATTCTTTCAAGGTTGAAGCTCCAACATAGGTGCAAGTTGACCGTACACCGCCCAAAATATCTTTCACGGTTTCAGACACAGAACCTTTATATTTTATCTTTACAGTTTTACCTTCCGAGGCACGATATTCGGCAACACCTCCGGCGTGTTTATCCATTGCGGTCTTAGAACTCATGCCGTAGAAAAGTTTAAATTTTTTTCCGTTTTCTTCAATCATTTCGCCGCCACTTTCATCATGTCCGGCAAACATTCCGCCGAGCATCACAAAATCTGCACCGCCACCAAAAGCTTTCGCAACATCTCCCGGAACTTTACAGCCGCCATCAGCAATGATGTGGCCTTTCAGACCATGTGCAGCATCAGAACATTCGATAATTGCCGAAAGTTGAGGATAACCAACGCCGGTTTTCACTCTCGTTGTACAAACCGAGCCTGGGCCAATTCCCACTTTGATAATGTCTGCACCCACCAAAAGTAGTTCTTCCACCATTTCCCCTGTTACAACATTGCCTGCAATGATAATTTTATCAGGAAAATCTTGTCTTGCTTTCTTTACAAACTGCACAAAATGTTCTGAATATCCGTTTGCGACATCAATACACAGAAACTCAATCTGCGGATGCTTATCAAGAATTAGTTTAATTTTTTCTTCGTCAGCTTTTCCCGTTCCGGTACTCAGTGCGATATATTGGTGAATGCTTGTTTCTTGATTGTCAAGGAATTCAGACCACTCTTCCACTGTGTAATGCTTGTGCACAGCGGTGATGATTTTATCTTTTGCCAATTCAACAGCCATTTCGAAAGTTCCCACGGTATCCATATTGGCGGCGATAATAGGTGTGCCTTTCCATTTTTTCTTCGTGTGGAGGAAGGTAAATTCTCTTTCGAGATCAACTTCTGATCGGGATTTTAATGTTGAACGTTTCGGTCTGAACATGACGTCTTTAAAACCCAGCTTTATATCATTTTCTATTCGCATTTTGGTGAAATTTATTATTATTTAAATATTAAACTTAATAATTTACCTTAAATATACTACTTTTGATCAGATGGATTTCCCTGTTACATTTCAGATTTTTGGTAAAACGATTCTCGCACATCCTGTTTTTGAAACATTAGGGATATTTCTTGGGATGCGCTATTATTTCTTTTTAAAAAGAAAATCACCTGAGAAACTATCATTCAGAATTTCTGCTGCGATCCTTATCGGCGCTACTGCGGGAGCATTAATCGGTTCAAAACTTATCGGAAATCTTGAAAATCCCTCTGTTTTATTTGAAGATTTTAGTTTTAAAAGATTCTGGACAAATAATACGATTGTCGGTGGTTTAGCCTTCGGACTGATTGGAGTGGAACTGGCAAAAAAGATCGTCGGTCATAAAGAAAGTACTGGAGATTTGATTGTTTATCCTTTAATTTTGGCCATTATCATTGGAAGAATCGGTTGTTTTCTGACGGGAGTTCATGAAGAGACTTATGGTTTACCAACGACATCAGTCTTCGGAATGCATCTCGGGGATGAATATCTCAGACATCCTGTCGCACTGTACGAAATTGCATTTTTACTCTTCATGTGGTTCGAGTTAAAAATGATTGACCTGAAAAATAAATATGTTTCGGGATTTCTGTTTAAGCTTTTCATGCTGAGTTACTTTTCATTTAGATTTCTTTTAGATTTTATTAAACCAAAAATTGACATCATGGGAAATTTGGGAACTATTCAGCTGGTCTGTCTTTCAATGATTATTTATTACATTTATGTATTAAAAAACGAAAGAAATTTAATTCAACCTAAAAACACAATTAAATTATGAAAATGCTGACACTTTTGGAAGTTGGTGGGTTAGAAGGTTTGGTCGCCATGATCATTCTGATGATTCTTGCTGTAGCTTTTGTTGTATCATTAGTCGTTACAGTTTTTGTAAAATTGATTTATGAAAGTAAAGACGGACGAAAATTTTCTAAAAGCCAGTTTTGGACAACAGTGCTTATTTCAATGTTGATTTGCGGATTGATCAGTGGAGCTGTTTGTGGAGGAATGTAAAAATTGAAATTATGCCAATAAGAAATTATACCTATTACGATTATACCATCAGTCTTTGCCCTGAATGCCTGAAAAGGGTAGGAGCAAAGATCATTATTGAAGATGAAGCGGTTTTCATGACCAAAAGATGTCCTGATCATGGCTTTTTCAAGACAATGATTGCTTCGGATGTTGAGTATTACAAAAATATCAGAAATTACAATAAAGCATCAGAAATGCCCGTTCATTTCGGAACTGATGTGGAATATGGTTGCCCATACGATTGCGGATTGTGTGTAGATCATGAGCAACACAGTTGCTTGTCAATCGTTGAGGTTACCGATCGTTGTAATCTGACCTGTCCGACTTGCTATGCGATGTCATCGCCACATTACGGAAGTCACAGAACTTTGGAGCAGATTGAAGCCATGTTTGACACGATCGTTAAAAATGAGGGTGAGCCTGATGTCGTGCAGATCAGCGGTGGCGAGCCGACGATTCATCCTGAGTTTTTTAAAATTATGGATATCGCTAAGACAAAACCCATTAAACATTTAATGCTCAATACCAACGGAATCAGGATTGCCAACGATCCCGGTTTTGCTGAAAAACTAGCGACTTATGCTCCGGAATTTGAAATTTATCTTCAGTTTGATTCTTTTAAACCTGAAGTTCTGGAAGATTTTCGAGGAAAAGATCTCACGAATGTCCGTATAAAAGCTCTGGAGAAATTAAATGAATTAAATCTTTCTACAACGCTCGTTATCGTTCTTCAAAAAGGAAAAAATATAGACGAGATCGGAAAAGTGATTGAGTTTGCTTTAAAACAAAAATGTGTCCGCGGAATTACTTTTCAGCCTGTCGAAGTTGCGGGAAGAAACCGTGAAGATTCTGCACACGAAAAAATTACTTTAACAGAGGTTCGTCAAGAAATTTTAAAACAGTTTCCCCTTTTGAATGGTGATGATATTATTCCCGTACCTTGTAATCCGGATTCTTTGGCGATGGGCTATATTCTGAAACTGGAAGGTGAAATCATTCCTTTAACGAGATACATCAATCCAGCTGATTTACTGAATAATGAAACGAAAAACACAATTGTTTATGAACAGGATGCTGGTTTGCAGATGCAGCTTTTAGACATTTTCAGCACAGGAATTTCAGTGGATAAAGTTCAGCCTAAAGTAAACCAATTATTATGCTGTCTTCCAGAAGTTTCGGCTCCTAATTTAGATTACGAAAATCTCTTCAGAATCATCATTATGAATTTTATGGATGCGCACGATTTTGACGTTCGAGCAGTAAAAAAATCATGCGTTCATATTGTCAATAAAGATTTAAAAATGATTCCTTTTGAGACGATGAATTTATTTTATCGTGATGATAAAATTAAATATCTGGAGGAATTGAGAAAAGAGGATAGGGTTTTGTTTTAGATTCCGCAGAACTATAATTTAAAAGTAAAATGTTCCCACAGATTTCACAGATTTGCACAGATTCTTGACAAAATAATCTGTGATTTTCATTGTTCAATAACGACATAGGAATCTGATACGTTAAGAAACCACGAAGAGGTTCGCTGATTCAAATAGAAAAAATAATAGTCAATTCACGCAAGTTTGGAAATTTTATTATCATAATTGATAATAATTATTACTATTCCAACTGTTCTGTCTTCTTACTTAACCGTGAAATTAACTGCCATATTTTGCCGTTGTGGTATCTAATTTTATAAAGCTATAACGTAAAAAGATAAATGAAACCAAAATCTAATAAAATTTTGACAGAGTAGGACGTTGTCGTAAACTCTTAGTTATTGCAGACTAATTAATTTTTAATACGTCAAGTTCTGTCGCAGATTGCCAATAGCTTTGCAAAATACATGACAATATTCATATTAAATCTCGTTAATGAGAATATAATATGAGTTAAAAAAAAGTTAATTTCGCCGAACCATTTTTGAAAACGATATGAAAAAAATATTACTTGTGAGCACTGCACTCTTTACCAGCATTTCTTATGCACAAACATGGAATACGACCGGTAACGCCGGGACTAGTATTACGAATAATTTTTTAGGTACTATAGATAACACTCCTTTTATCATTAAAACTAATAATGTTGAGCGTTTTAGAGCTAATAGTGATATCCCATCCGTTATTATTGGTGATATAACGGCCTCAACGACAGGAGTTGGAAATACAGCTCGTCTTGAATTAGCTCCGGTTCATTGTAATGGCTGCTTTTCCAAATGGGCTACCCCGGGTGACTTTGTCGTTAGAAATATGGGTGGACCTAATCTTGAATTTCATCAACCCAATGATAATGCAATAGATCCAAATAGTGACACTAGTACTCCCAATTCGTCAGGGATTTCAAGAATAAAGTTTACAGATGCCGCGCACAAAAGCAATTTGATTATATTCAACACAGGTAAAATTACAGTTGGAACTGATCAGTATGATAATGACCCCAATTTCTTGCTGTATGTAAAGAAAGGTATTAAGGCTGAACAAGTGAAGGTAGAAATTGCCTCAGCAAATGGTTGGGCTGATTATGTTTTTGCAAAAGGATATAAACTGAAAACTTTGGAAGAAGTAGAGAATCACATTCAGGAAAAAGGACATCTTCCTAATATTCCTTCTGCTGAAGAGGTTACAAAAAACGGAGTAAATCTTGGAGAAATGGATGCCAAACTTTTGGAAAAGATTGAGGAGTTGACTTTATACACTATTGAGCTTAATAAGCAAATCAAAAAATTGCAGGAAGATATAAAAGGTAAATAAAATAATACTAAGTGATATTTTATGAATATTGACTTTGATAACTAATATTTAAAATTAATAAAAACGAAAACTCAACAAATGAAAAAAACGTTACTTTTCGCAGGACTTATATTTAGTTCAATTGTATTTTCTCAAAATACCCAGACAAGAAATGATGCAGGTGCACCAACATCAAACAGTGGCTTTTATGAAACTAACACGCCTATAAATTATCCAGATGGAGCTGCAAGTTGGTGGCATCTATTGGATGTAAGACATACAAACGGAACAAATAATTATGGGATGCAGTTTGCAGGAAGTTTTTTTGATCAGGAATTGTATTTCAGAAAAACTAATGATAACGGTTCTCAACCTTGGAGAAAAGCTATTTTAGAAGCAACTCCGGGGAAAGTAAAAATTGGAGTAAATGATGTTACAGCTTCAGATGCCAATTTAAGAATTTTTCAGGCTGAAAATGCGTATACTGAATTAGCCAATTCCCATGGGAGATTTGTGATTGCTAAATCTTCTTGTAATAATTGTTTCGCAACAGGGGCTATTCCTGGGGATGCCGTCATGAGAAACATGGGAATTTCACATAATATTTTATTTTCTATGCCAAACAATGGTAATGATGGAAGTTCTTATATTGGTTTTGAAGATAATCATAATGGGATTTGGGCTAAGTTTTTTAATAATGCCACCGCAAGATTTAACGGGAAAATATTTGCAAAAGAGGTTGAAGTGAAAACAAATGTCTGGGCTGATTATGTTTTTAAAAAAGATTATCAACTCAAGACTTTAGAGGAAGTTGAAAAGCATATTTCGGAAAAAGGACACTTACCAAATATACCATCAGCGTCTGAAGTAATTGAAAAGGGAATTAATGTTGCTGAAATGGATGCTAAACTTTTGGAGAAAATTGAGGAATTAACTTTATATTCAATAGAACAGAATAAGCAATTAAAATCGCAATCTGAGGAGATCAAGGAACTTAAAAACCAGGTTCAACAACTTATTTTAAATCACAAATAAATTTATTATGAAAAGAAAATTACTTTCGGTGTTCTCATTGATTGTGGGCTTTATAGGATATTCGCAAACTCAGACTGAAGTTTATTTCAAATATGATGAAGCCGGAAATCAAAGATACCGTGGCCCAAACGTCAACGGAAAAGCAGCTCCCAAAGATTTATTGGCCAAAGAAACTAAGACTGATACTTTGAAAGTTGAAGAAAAGACCGTAGCTGCAACTCCAACGCTTGATGCGAAATCATTCTGGAAACAAATGAGAATTTATCCTGTACCGGTCAATGACTATTTGACAATTGATTGGACGGATGAACTTGACGAACTTATTGCTACGGTTTCTATCTACCAGCATAGTACTGTTCACTGGAAATTTCAGCAGCAGAATCTTCCTAATCTCAACAAACAATTGAAAATAAACATGACCGGTTATGAATGGGGTGTTTATGTTTTACATGTTCAGTTGAAGGACGGTAGAGTATTCAGCAGAAACATTACCAAACGATAAAAAAATTAATAAACCACCCTATATCTCAAGAATATGAAATTATTCTATTCATTCCTTTTATCATTTTTCATGATATTAGGATACTCACAGACCATTCTTCATCAGACCGAAAGCACAACCAGAACGGTACAAGATCCACAGACTGTCATCATGGCACCTGGTTTTAAGGCAACTTCTGGAGTATCTAATCCATTTATAGCCAAGATAGGTTCCGGAACGGAAAATATAGGTGGCGGACCAACAGACTCTCAGGCTGGAGTCAACAATCCATCCGCAACAACAGCTCCATCCGGACAAAGTTTTCATGATACAAAAGGCAATATCGATGTAAATGGTGCAGGACAATTACAATTTACTTTACCTATTGCTTTACCTCCGGGAGTGAAAAGCGTTGCGCCTCAAGTTAATTTAGTTTACACCAGCGGTTCAGGAAATGGAATTGCTGGTTATGGTTGGAATTTGTCAGGAATTACAAATATTTCAAGAATTAGTAAAACTATTGAGACTAATGGAGAAATAAAAGGAATTCAATTTGATTATTCTGATTATTACAGTTTTAATGGACAGAGATTGATATTAAAGTCCGGGGAATATGGAAAAGACGGTGCAGAATATAGTACAGAAAAATATTCCAATATAAAAATTAGATCGGTTGGAGCAATCGCGGGACAAACTTGGCAAGGTCCGGAATATTGGCACTTGACATTCGAGGACGGTTCACAAGGATGGTATGGAGCTACGGCAGCAGTTGCAAATGTTGCCAAAACTCCGTTGGAATATAATATCGTTAAGTGGAAAGATGCGCAAGGAAATTATATTTCTTACAACTACATGCAGAGTGCTTCTACCAATGTTGCTACCATATCAAATATAGAATGGGGAGGAAATGAGGTAAGTGGCAAACCACATTTTAATAAGATTGAATTTAACTACTTTAATGAAAGAACGTTAAAAGAAGTAAATTTTTTAAATGGAATTAAGTTTATACAAAATCAACTGTTAAAAGAAATTATTGTTAAAACAAACAATAATCAATTTAAAAGATATGCAGTAGAATATACTAATAATGGAACAAGTTATCAGTTTACAAACAAGATAACAGAATATAATTCTGGTGATCAAGCAGCTAATCCAATTTTGGTTAACTACGAACAATACCAACCAGTAAATGAAGAAACAACTAAAGAGAACAGTATCGCTACAAGTAATACTAAAAAATATGGCGATTTTGACATGGATGGTATTACTGATTATCTTGAGTTTATTCCTACTCCAGGATCTTCACCGTCGGGTCAGGTAGGAGTTATTAATTTTAAAAGCTCTGTTTATAAAGATGTAGCATTGATGCCTTTACAATATGAATTCAATAGATTTACATCTGAGGAATTTGCAAAGGCTACATCCATAACATTTAAAAAAGATGGTTATGCTAAGAACAAGATTGGCATCGTAATACCACATAAAGTTGCAACTGCGGATTCCCAACAGCCAAACTTTGAATTACTTGTATATTCTATTGACACTTCTGACTTCAAATTTAAGCTTGAATATACAAAACTGATTCCTTACAGTTTTTACAGTCCCGGTGGCGAACTAAGTGGTGGAACTGAATGTACAGCGGCAATAGCAATCAATGTTGGCTATTTGGAGACTTATGATTACGACGGGGATGGTATTTCAGAGTTGATGATAGGGTTCAACAGAAGGAATAGATGTACAAGCGCTCCTAATCCGTTTAAGACTTCCAACCTCGATAGTAGTCTTGCAACAGAACCTGTTGTGACTTCCAAACTTAATCTTCAACCAAAGATCAACTCATCAAATGTTGAATATGGAGATGATTTGCTATCCAGCATAAAAGCTGATGAAGAAGCTAAAATAATTCCTCCAGGTGGCGGTGGTACAATTGATTTTTTTACATATCACAGATCATTCCTACTTGACATAGACGAAAATCTGGACATCACAACTAACAGCTTTAACTACGACGGAGGGGTTAATATTAATAATGCTTCTGAAAACAATAGAAATAATCGTTTTGCTGATCTAAATGGGGATGGTATACAAGATATTATTCAACTAGCATCTAACGGCACGATGACCAATGTATTTAATTTCAGAAAACAAGCTGACGGAAGCTACCTAAAAGTTAACGTAGGAAATTTTTCAGGTCAAAGTATTCAAGGGGTTTCATCCGGAGCATTATTTGGAGACTTCAATGGTGATAATAAGATTGATATTTTGGTTCCTCAAGCAAATAAATCATACAACTGGAATTTATATACCTCAGACGGCCAAAATTTTAACCAGTCTTTCATTAACAACTTTATTTATTATAGTTCTGGGAATGAAGTATTGATGGAAAGCAGTCATAATGTATGGGAGTCAGGAGGTGGTTGCTCCTTTTCAGAAAGCAGATATTTTCAATACAATGTTGCAGATCTGGATGCGGATGGTAAATCAGATATTGTTGTTAGTTATGTATTTTTACATAACCATGAATGGTCTAACCATCGCGATGAGGAGAAAACGGTTTTACGTACTTTTGTTTATTCAGTCAATAAGACCACCACAAACAATACGGCAAATTATGCGAAGGCATTTTACTCTACGGCTGGTGGGGATAGTGCTTTCTTACAAAGTTCACCTATCCAGACAAACGGAGATTTACAATTTTACAGAGTAAGGGATTGGAGAAGAGAATATACGCAAAAAATCATTCCTTTTGGAACTTTGAGTTTGAACCGAACTAATCAACAGATTATCTCCATAGGTAGACCTGATGATTGTTCAGGAATTATTGGCTGTGCATATAATTATGTTACCCAATATGGGTATACATATACACCAACATTATCCAGAGCCAAATTTATTACACAAGGGAGTAATACAACAGAAGTAATTTATCAGGAACTTAATTCTAAAACTGATCCTAATTTTTACAAGTCAACCAAAAAAGAATTATTTCCGTATTTTGAATTGGAGCTAATCCCTTTATCAACCGCAGTTTCAAAACTTAAGCAAACGGTTCCTAACGGGACATTGATTCAGGACTTTAAGTATAGAGGTTTCTTAAGCCATTTTACCGGCAAAGGTATGATTGGTTTTCGTCAGGCAGCTCGATCTTCGTGGTATGCGAATGGATTTGAAAATACAATCATATGGTCGGGGGTAGAAATGGATCCATTACAAGATGCTGCTCCTGTAAAACAATGGTCTATCAAAACCAATAACAACAACCAAATATTTCCGGGTGATATATCTGAAAACAATACACAACTACTAAGTTTTAAATCGACTACTTACCAGACTGATAAATTGGTAAACGGACAGATAGTTAGTGTTGTTTCAGATGTAGACAAGCCAAAAGCAGTTACAGCTTTTGTACCTAAAAGCATTATAACAAAAGACTTCTTAACAGGTATTATTACTACAGGAAACATCATTTATGGCGACTATTATGTCCCTGTGCAAAGTGTGACTAATGTAAATAATGGATATGCCATAACCACATCTCTATTTGAATACTTTCATAATCTTGCAGGTGTTGGATCAGATTATTATATAGGCCGCCCCAAATCAAAAACAGATGCTACACAAGCTTATGGAGATACTAAATCGGCAAAAGAAGAATATACTTACGAAAATAATCTCTTAAAAACTCTTAAAACATGGAATAGAGATAATACAGGTTATTTATTAGAAACTTATAACTACGATGGCTTTGGAAATGTTACTCAGAAATTAATCAGCAATAGTATAGATTCCCAAGCTCAAAATACATTAGCTGAATATGATTCTAAAGGTAGATTTGTTATAAAAAAGACTGATAACTTAGGATTGGTGACCAATATCTCTTACGATAACTGGGGACAAATTTTAACTCAGACAGACCCCTTAGGAAATGTTCTTTCCAATACTTATGATAGTTGGGGGAAACTAATGACTTCAAAAAGTAATTTAGAGGGTATTACAACCTATGAGTATAAAAGAGATGATAATTCAAATATTACAATCATACAGTATGATTCTGATGGTGATGTAACTAAAAAATTCACGAATAAAATAGGTCAAAATTACAGAACAACTACCAAAGCATTTGATCAGGGACAGTTTGTTTCTAAGGATATTCAGTATGATGTTTTAGGAAGAAAAATTAATGAAAGTGAACCCTACTTTGATGGTCAAAGCCCATGGCAATGGAATACAATCATATATGATGACAACTTTTACCCAACTAAAGTAACCGCAACGGCATTTACTGGCAAGCAGGTGGAAACCACTGTTTCAGGATTAATCACAACAGTAAGAGAAATTAATAATTATAATAAAATCACTACAAAAACTGCTGATGTATTAGGAAATGTTGTCTTATCAACAGATAAAGGAGGTACTATTCAATTTGCATATAATGCAGCAGGAGATCAAATCAGGGCTCAATATGCAGAAAATATTGTTACAACGAAATATGATGCATGGGGAAGGAAATATGAATTTAATGATCCTTCGAATGGATTATATAAGTATGAATATGATGGTTTTGGACAGATAAAGAAAATAATCAGTCCAAAAGGAACCAAAGAATATACTTACAATAATTTAGGTCAGTTAATTACTCAAAAAGAATTATCCACCTCTGATGGAGGAGAAGCAACGAACAAGTTGATTTCTTTCTCCTATGATGATAAGGGAAGGGTAATTGCGAAATCAGGAACATCAAAAGGGAAAGCTTACAGCTCAAATATTCTTTATGATTCTCAGGGAAGAGTACTGTCCTCCTCAGAAAATAGTAATGGAAAATACTTTATCCAGAAAGGAATTACTTATGATGATAAGGCACGTGTTATCTCCTATGAAAAGCAGTTATATTCTTCAGGAGTTCTGACAAAGTTACAGATTGAAAATATTTACAGCTCTTGGAACGGACAATTGTCGACGGTTAAAGACAAAAACTCAGGAAGAGTACTGTGGGTACTTCAGGAAACCAATGCAAAAGGACAGATAGTAAAAGCCAATCTTGGAAGATCTAGAATATTAAATGGCTATGATAATAACGGATTCTTAGCCAATATAGATCATCAATATAGACTTCAATTAGAAGGCACACCAAGCATACTGCAAGTAATTTATAACTTTGATGCAATAAAGAATGAATTAAGCAGCAGAATCACAAGTGGTGACTTAAGCATTACAGAAACCTTTGAATACGATGATAATAACAGATTAATTAATTGGACAAATCCAAGAACAGGACAGGCTTCTCAAAACACCTATGATGTCAAAGGGAGAATTACCCATAATGACCAAGTGGGTACGATGAAGTATGAAAATTCGACCAAGATTTATCAGCCTACAGGAATGACTCTTAATGCTGCCGGAACACAAAATTATAACAATGATCTTATTCAAAGCATTGTCTACAATGAAAATAATGATCCGGTTTTTATTGATGGAGAAAAGGGAGATGTAGCTTTTCAATATGGACTGACGAGCATGAGACAGAGGGTTACCTATGGTGGAAACTTCAATAGTGACGGAGAAGGGAAGTTTACTAAATTTTACAGTGAGGATGGAAGCTTTGAAATTGTAAAAGACAATAATACCGGAAAGGAAAAATATTTGATTTATATAGGAGGAAATCCGTATGAAAGTAATGTTGTGTACATAAAAAACTTTGACGATACGGTTGGGTCCTATAAATTCTTACATAAAGATTACTTAGGAAGTATTTTAGCGATTAGCGATGAAGCGGGAAATAAACTGGAACAGAGACATTATGATGCTTGGGGCAATATCACACATTTAAAAATTGGAGCCGGACTCGTTATTACTGATAAGAATATAATCGATAATACTTCGTTAGTTATAGACAGAGGATATACTAGCCATGAGCATTTTGCAGAAGTTGGCATCATCCACATGAATGGAAGATTGTATGATCCTTTATTAAGAAGATTCTTAAATGCTGATGAAAATATTCAGGAACCTTACAATACTCAAAACTATAATAAATACGGGTATGTACTAAATAACCCCTTGATGTTTAATGATCCAAGTGGAGAGTTTTTTGGCATGGGTGAACTTTTATCTGCTGTGGTTATTGCTACTATGATAGCATCAGCTAGCTATACAGTTATGACATCAATCACTGGGCAGAACTGGGATTTGGGTCAGTTTATGAAAACCAACTTATTTGCCGCCGCTTCTGCGGTTGTGACGTATGGTATAGGGACTGTCTTTACGTCCTCTGCGGGAACGGCATTTGCACAAGAAATTGGAAAATTAGGAACGATATTTGTACAAAGTACTGTACATGCTCTAGCACAAGGGTTTATATCTCTTGTACAGGGACAAGGCTTTGGAAGTGCTTTTGTTTCAGGGTTTTTAGGAAGTGTTGGAGCTTCTGCTTTTACTACTTTTGCTGGTAACTTTGCTAGTAGTGCTACAGGAACAGTCTTGTCTGGAGCTGTTCTGGGCGGTGTTGGTTCTGAACTTACAGGAGGGAACTTTTGGCAAGGAGCGCTGATTGGAGGATTTGTTGCAGGATTTAATCATGTGATGCACTCAATGGGAAATAATATTGAGCCTGACAATGGTTATGATGAAAATGGTAAGAAGATAAATAATGTCGGTGGTGATAAAACAGATTATATTCTTCAAAAAGCTCAATTTGGCGGAGAGGACGTTTACACAATATTAGCAAGTACAGAGGTACAGCATACTTTTGGTCCATATGGAAATCATGAAGGTTATGGATACAGAATGCACAACAAGTTGCAAAGTCCAACTTTATACGATCCAAGTTTTGATCTAATGGTAACTATGGGAGGGACAGGTACAACAATTAAAGGACTTGGATCTTTTAGTTATAAATTTTTGAGAGGAGGGGGAAAAATAAATGGGTTTTCAATAGGAACTAGAGCTGGTTATGGCTCACAACCAAGATTAGATTTTCATAAATTAAGTACGACTATGAAGTCCAGAGCTACCAGTCGTCTAACAATACCGAAGTTCTTAGATGGTAAAAAACTATTTCACTATCATAGAGGAAAAGGTAATAATTTAAAATATCATAGGCCTTGGGAAGTAGGACCAGATGGAGTACGAAGATGGTAATAATGATGAAATACTTTACAATATAATGGAACTAATACAATTTTACACTTACTATATACCTGCGTTAGAAAAAGCATTAGATGAAGATAACATCAATAAACCAATGTATGACATTAAAGATCCTACACAATTTTTAGTCGGTGATTACGAAATTATTAAGAATATTGATTTTTTTCTTGATATATCTTCAGGTGAAAATATATTTTTGGATACAGTAGCATACTATTTTGATGCTATTTCGCATGGTTTTTTATCTATCAACAATACGAGTGTACATGATATGAAGATTTTGATTTGGGAGTATATATATGAAATAAAGAAGAAATATAATCTAAGATAATCCTGGCTGCTCCCGCACGAATCCTTCGTGTGGGAGTATAGATTGATTACCTACAATAAATATCTTCTTTTACTAGACGCTAAATTAGTATATCCAATCTTTTATATAAATATTTAAATTACTAATCCTTCAAATTTATTTGAAAATTTTGATGTGATTCAAAAGTGGTTGATATTTATGATAAAATCAAAAGCTTAAATCAAAAGTATAATGTAATTGCTTGATGGTTATTTAATTGTTTTTTTTAGTTTTTGGTTATATTTAAGTTTTTGATAAAAGACTTTATAAAAGCTTTCGATAAATTATAGAATTAAAATTTAATTTTTAACCTTCAGATTCCAAGTCTTGTCCCGAAGTTTCGGGGATTGTTCTTTTGTTTGACTACGTCGAATCTTCGATTTCAAGACAAAAGAATATAAATAAAAAAAGCGTGAGAATAATTTTCTACGCTTTTCTATTTTTAATCAAACCTCATCACCTCATTCAGCGTATTCATATACTCATACGCCGTCATATCAAATTTAACGGGAACAATAGAAATATATCCGTTTGCCAAAGCCGTTTCATCAGCATCTTCAGACTCATCCATATTATTGAAATATCCGGTTAACCAGTAATATTTTTTACCGTGCGGGTTGATTCTTTCGTCAAAACTTTCTTCCCATTTTGCATTGGCTTGCTTACAAATTTTCACGCCTTTAATCTCTTCTTTAGAAAGTTTCGGAATGTTTACATTTAAAACAACACCTTTAGGCATCGGATTTTCCAACGTTTTTCTCACAATTCCCTGAATATATTCTTTTGCCTGTGTAAAATCTGCTTCCCAACTGAAGTCAAGAAGTGAAAAACCAATCGAAGGAAGACCTTCCACACCGCCTTCTACCGCAGCAGACATCGTTCCTGAATAAATTACATTGATCGAAGAATTGGCGCCATGATTAATCCCAGAAACCACGATATCCGGTCTTCTCGGAAGTATTTTATCTAAAGCCATCTTGACACAGTCTACAGGAGTTCCGCTGCAAGAATAATCTTTTTGTGGACCTTCAAGCTGAACTTCTTCGTAGCTTAAAGTAGAGTTGATGGTGATTGCGTGACCTTTTCCGCTCTGAGGAGAATTGGGAGCTACCACGATTACTTCTCCGATTTCGTTCATAAATTCTACAAGATTTCTGATACCGGGAGCCGTAATTCCATCATCATTGGTTACCAGAATAAGTGGTTTTTCCATAAAAATTAAATTTTAACAAAATTACTTAAAACTAATTGATAATTATAAATAAGGTATTAAATTTGATAGTTTGTAACAGTCATTTAATAAATGCTACTTATTGAATGATTTTTTTTAAACTTAATAAAATATACAATACAGATTTATGTGGAAAAATTTTAAACTAAATAAATTTCTACTCCTTATTCCATTGACAAGTCTTATGTTTTGTTTCAACTCGCCAAAAAATGACGATGAGAAAATGCAGACGATAATGGTGAGCGTTAAAAACACCCTTTCTTATTTACATTACAGCCCAAAACCTATCAATGATGCTTACTCAAAAGATGTTTACAAACATTATTTTGAAATGATCGATCCGGGAAAAAGATATTTTCTGCAGTCTGATATGGCAGAATTTGGCAAGCACGAAACCAAGCTTGACGATTATCTGAACATGGGGGATTTGTCTTTTTATAAATTGACCGTTGACAGATTATACCAAAGAGTTGATGAAATTGATAAGATCACTCAGGATATTTTCAGTAAGCCAATTAACCTGGAAGAAGATGAAACTTTGACTTTGGAGTCTAAACTTAAAAAAGTTCCGACAGATAAGAAAGAGCAATATAATGAATGGAGAAAATTCATCAAATACAATATTCTTCAGGAAATTGAATCGATGAACAGCAAAGAAGAAGCGCAGAAAGAAAAGAAAGATTCTGTGCAGAAGTATAAGCTGAATGACACCATTAAATTGCAGATTCTTACACCTGAACAGAAAAAAATCAAAGCAACGGATGAGGTAAAAGATTTGGTGAAAGAAACGTTCACCAGATTCCAAAAAAGAAAGAAAATGGATTGGTTTACGGTGTATATGAATGCATATACTGAAGTTTTCGATCCGCACACGAACTATTATTCTCCAAAAGATAAAGAAGATTTCGATACTCAGTTCAAAGGAAAAGTGATCGGAATCGGAGCAATCATTCAGGAGAAAAAAGGAAATCTTTTCCTTGGAGCATTAACGATTGGTGCACCGGCCTGGAAATCTAAAAAACTTTCAGAAGGGGATAAAATTCTTAAAGTAAGATCTAAACCTAAAGAAGATGCCGTAAATGTTGTTGGAATGCTTTCTGACGAAGCGGTAAGATTAATCAGAGGTGAAAAAGGAACTCCGGTTACTTTGACGGTTCAGAAAAAAGATAAAACGATTGTTGAGGTGACGATGATCCGTGAGGAAGTGGCTATTGAAGATACTTTCGCAAGAAGTATTATTGTAAACTCTCCAAACGGAAAAAAATACGGAGTCATTAATTTACCAAGTTTTAATGCAGATTTTGAAGACGAAAAAGGAAGAAATGCTTCTGATGACATCAAAAACGAGATCGTAAAACTGAAAGCTCAGGGAATTGAAGGAATCGTTTTAGACCTTAGAAATAACGGTGGTGGTTCATTGACGGAAGTAGGTGACATCATGGGATTATTTATGAATGCAGGTCCTTATGTTCAGGTGAAAGACGGAAACGGAAAAATTCAGACTTTGAAAAATAAACAGGAAACTCCGATCTGGACGGGTCCTTTAGTAATTATGCAAAACGAACTGTCTGCTTCAGCTTCTGAGATTTTAGCAGGTGCAATGCAGGATTACGGAAGAGCAATCATTGTTGGTTCTCCACAATCTTTCGGTAAAGGTACCGTACAGACTTTTGTTGATCTAAACAGATTCTTAAATACAGAAGACGATTTCGGATCATTAAAACTGACGATTCAGAAATTCTACAGAATCAGCGGAGAGTCTAATCAGAGAAAAGGTATCGTATCAGATATCAGAATGGAAGATTTCTTCACGTATGCTGAAGTAGGTGAGAGATATGACGATTTTGCTTTGGCTTGGGACAAAATTCCGAGTTCAAATTATCAGAAACTGAGCTATTTTGACGTGAAAGCTTTAGAGAAATCCAGCAACGACAGAATGGCAAATAATAAAAACTATCAGTTATTATTAGAGTCTGCAAAATGGAGAGAGCAATTAGATAAAGAAGAAACGATCACTTTGAATATCAATAAATTCAATGACCTGATGAAGCAGAGAAAATCTCAGATTGAGAAATTTAAAGCTTTAACTAAATTTGAAAACGGTCTTAAATTCTCAATGTATCCTGCAGAAGTTGAAAGAGAGAAAAAAGATGAAGCATTCAAGAAAAAATCTGAAATGTGGATCAAAAATCTTAAAAAAGATACTTACCTTCAGGAAGCGATGAACATCATTGCAGAAATGAAAGCTAAAGTTTAAGATTATAAATTTAAAAAGAAGCGGCGCTAATCGAAGATTA
>NZ_JALDNB010000017.1 GCF_022699665.1 Chryseobacterium aahli
AGACATCTTTTAAGGGTCGTTGGAGATGACGACGTTGATAGGCTACAGGTGTAAAGTTGGTAACAGCATAGCCGAGTAGTACTAATTACCCGTAGATTTATAGCCTAATTGGCAACGCTTAATTGCGCAATCAAGGTTCTCTCTTTGTGAACATTTTTATCGATTAAACAGTTGACAGTAAAGAGTTGACAGTTGATAGTATTATACCATCAACAATCAACCAAAAACTGACAACCATATACAACCTTTAGGGTGGTTTTAGCGGTGGGGCTCACCTGTTCCCATTCCGAACACAGAAGTTAAGCCCACCAGCGCCGATGGTACTGCGAAAGCGGGAGAGTAGGTCGCCGCCAGTTTTTTTAAAATCCTCAATCATTTACTTGATTGAGGATTTTTTTTGATATAAACTCAACGAAGTCAACTCCAAGTTTAACCTTCAAGGCTCGCGATGCGATGTTTCGAGATGTGAGATTTAGTTTAGGATAAAGAAGTTGATGGAAATTAAAATAGTTTAGTGTTTTGGGATGAAAACTTAGTATTCAAAGTTTACTTTTGAATATTCAAGATTTGATAACTAAATCAGATAATCCGTGCTCTTGCTCCGTAGGATCAATATCTGTGTAGAAAAGCTAATAAGATAAGAAATGCGATCCGTAGGAATGCTATCTATTCCTCATTTGTAAATGCTGCACAGAATTTACAAGTCGCTCCTCCGGAGCTTCAACTTCTCGTGAGCTTTTGTTCATATTCTTCTATTGACAGTCCGCCGCTCTGCGGCTTTTTTGAAAGTGAATATTATTATTGAAAAATTATTGATTGTTTTTTACAATTCGTTCCAAATTTTGATGAGAAATAATTTAATCTCCACTAGTCCTAAAATAGTGTTACAATATGTAATTTTGCGTAACCATCAACCATCAACCATCAACCATCAAGTAATAGTCTTGAAAATGAAAAAAAGATGATTGTTTTCACAGATAATCTAATTATGTTGCCATCCATAGCCCAGATCGAAACGGCATCCTTTTTTGTTATCCGGCAAAAGCACGGGCACAAAAAAGATACAGTGGAGAGCTGGATGTAGCTCCCAATAAAAGAGAAAAATTAATTAAGTACAGTTATATCTAAATATTGCATGATTGCTGATAACATAAAAAAAATTACCATCATTGCTGATGGTAATTGTGGTTAGTAGTTTTTTTTAGCCAAATTACTTTTTTATATCATCTATAATTTGTGCCTTTATTTTTCCGCTGTTTTTTAGGATTTTTATTTTAAAAAAACCTTCTTCATTAGAATTGTTGACGATATATAATTCATTAGTAAAATTGATTTTTGTGATAACAGAATCATTTTTTGGTAAATCTTTTACTTCATTTTTGCTATTAACATACTTTAGATTTTCAGTTTTAGATGTATTGTATAAAACTACTTCAAGATTTTCTTTGCGCGAATTTTTAATCTTTAAATTTTTTTGTGCAGGTATTGTCCATAAATTTCTGTAGGTATGTCTACCTCTTTCGAACGAAGATAAAAGAAAGACCAAAACAAAAATGATGGATAGTGAATAATAGTAAGAGCTTTTCATTGTAAAAGTTTTTAAGTTAATATTAATTCTATGTCTGATGATTTTTTTTGTAAAGGTATCACTGTGACTGTTGTAAAGCCCTACACTTTTGTGTAGATTTGCCTGATAATCATAAAAACTACACTTTCGGGTAGTATGGCTTTTGGTAAAATATGGAAGAGATCAATAAATTCTTTAATGATAAAAATGTAATCAATAATAGTTCACAGATTGATTACAATCAAATCAATGATTATTTGGAAACTGCTAAAGCATTTTCTAGAATAACCTATCAGAGTTTCTATATTATTGATTACGAGAAAAAATCATTTGAATATGTTTCCGATAACCCTTTGTTTTTATGTGGAAAGTCAGCGGATGAAGTCCTGAAATTGGGCTATGAATTTTATTTTAAAAACGTCATCCCCGAAGATTTGGAGTTGCTTCTAAAAATTAACGAAATTGGATTTAATTTTTACGAAAATATACCTTTAGAAGAAAGAAAACTCCACACAATTTCTTATGACTTCCACATCATCAATGAGAAAAACAATTCTGTTCTGATTAACCATAAACTGACCCCGCTGTTCCTTACCAATGATGGTAAAATATGGAAAGCGATGTGCATGGTTTCGCTTTCAAATAATCAGTCTTCAGGTAATGTTTTTATTAGCAAAGAAAATTCAGATGAGACTTTTGAATATGATCTAAGTGAACTTAAATGGATCAAGAAAGAAAAGAAAAAACTTTCGCCTAGAGAATATGAAATACTGAGTCTTTATGCTGGTGGGCTCAAGATCAATGAAATTGCTCAGAAACTTTTTATTACTGCAGATACTGTTAAATTCCATCGTAAAAAACTCTTTGAAAAAATTGAAGTCGACAATATTGCTGAAGCCTTAAGTTATGCTAAAATCAATAAATTATTATAATCTAAATTCTTTTATTCTTATTCTAAATTTTTCAATCTCAATTAAGTACATTACTTAGGGAAATATTTTTTCTGATTTAAATGTTTTTAGGTCTGATATTTGTATCTTTAGTACAAACTCAATGACCTCTATTTATTTATGAAAAAATTATTTTTGAAACAATCATTATTCTACACTTTATTTTTTGCATTATTACTTACTGGATGTAAGAAAGATAACGAAAAAATAGACAACCAATCACAAAGTACATCTTCAGGAACTTTATCAGACGAAAAGAAATCAGACTCAGTAGCTACAAAAACTGAAATAAAAGAATCTGTACCACCTGCAATGCAGGAAAACGGTTTTTACAATGCTTTTGCTATTCCGAAAGATAAGAAGCTAAGAGATTCTTTATATTCAATTTTTAGTAAAAAATATACCGAAAGGGAACGTTATGCAATTTTAGCACTCAACAGATTAGATTCTAAAAGTAAATGGAATTCTGATACTTTAGTTGTTCCAGCAAAGATTGATACTACTTTGATGGCGTATTCTCCCTTTCCGATGCAGCTTGATGTCTTGAGCGAAGTGAAAAAGTTTGTCGTTTTCTCTTACCCGATTCAGGCTTATGGAGTTTATTCAAATGGAACGTTGGTGAAATGGGGGCCGACAAGTATGGGTAAAAAAACAGCGCAAACGACAAGAGGTTTAATGTTTGCTAATTGGAAGAAGAAATTGGCTATATCTACGGTAAAAAGCGAGTGGAAATTGCCTTATAATTTTAATATTCATAATACTCACGGGATTGGATGGCATCAGTATGACCTTCCTGGCTATCCTGCTTCACATTCTTGTTTGAGATTGTTGATGAAAGATGCAATTTGGTTATACAGCTATGCTGATACGTGGATATTAAATCCAGGTGGGGCAACTACAAAAGCCAATGGAACACCGGTAATTGTTTTTGGTGACTATCCATGGGGAAAAAGAAAACCTTGGAGAAATCTTTTAAACGATCCAAATGCCAACAACATTTCTGTTGAAGAGATGACCAATTTGATCAAACCTCATGTTGAAAAAATGGTAAAAGAGCAAACCAATAGAGAAAAAGTTTCTGATTCTATCAAAGCATCAAAAGTGATTGAAGTTACAGCTCCAGCTGTAGAACCGGAAGCTACCAACTAAATTTTCTTTTCATGATGTAAGGTCGATTCTTCAGCAAACTTCCTGAGTTTTTTCATCTCATCTTTAGCTTTTATTTGTCCTATTCTTGCTGCAGCATATGTTGCGGCAATGCAGAACAGCATGACGAATGAAGCATTTAAAGCCCAAGGATATTCAAAACTTTTAATTTGTTTTTCAACGTAGTACATGGTAAAAAATGTCATCCAGAGAATTGAAAATAGAAAGTAGAGAAACATGAAAAATGTCCAGACCGAAGAACTTGGCCCGAAAACTCCTCTGATAACGGTTTGGTCATCTTCAATTTCTGTACGAAGAGATAATTGAGGCTGCCAATATTGTTTGTATACGGTTTCTACACAGATGGTAGCCATTTCTTTGTTAATGTTTCCTGAAAACTCACCTTTATGCTCAGCCAAATATTTTTTGAGATTTTCGGCATAAGCTTCTTTACTCAAATGGGTGTACATTTTGAATCTCGGCCGATTTCTTATTTTGTCTAAGGTGGTTTCTTCTGTTTGCATATTAATCTTGATATGGTATTGGGTCTTCTAATGTAAAACTAAGGCGAAGTTCCTGATTTTTTCTCATAATAACCATATTAATTGTTTTGCCTTCATCAGATTTCATCATTTCCATGATTTTCTGCAACGTCATATCAGCTGTTTTTCTTCCATTGATAGAGATAAGTTGATCGCCTTTCTTTAATCCCGCTTTGTCAGAAGGAGAGTCTTTTCTAACTCCGGCAATCGAAAAGAAAGGTTTTAGCACGAATTTGTATTGTAATGTATTACTTATAATTGTTGATTCTGCAGAATTGCTTTGTCTGTTTTTACTTTCAAGATTAACCAAATCTTTTTCCCACTGCAATCCATCTTGTTGAAAATCTAAACCACTCATGTTGAAGTGAAACGGGTCATTGTAATTTTTGTTTTTTCTCAAATATAATTTTTGATTTTTGTAATCAAAAACTGTCGTGAATCTCCTTAAAATATCTCCACCAATAGAACCTTTTCTTTCAACAACCAAATTGACATGTTGAATAGAAAATTCATCAGGCATTGCGGTCAAAGGTTTTTCAAATATAAAATCTCCCAAATAAAAATTGTGGATACGGCTTCTTTTGCCAAAAATATCGCCATTAAATCCTCTTCCTAAATAATCATCAAT
This sequence comes from Chryseobacterium aahli, assembly GCF_022699665.1. Lineage (GTDB taxonomy): Bacteria > Bacteroidota > Bacteroidia > Flavobacteriales > Weeksellaceae > Chryseobacterium > Chryseobacterium aahli. The sequence goes on from NZ_JALDNB010000017.1 coordinate 4,834, forward strand.
ATTCGGTCGATTATAAACGAAATTTTTAATCAAAATAGGGAAGAGCCAAATGGCATCACTGTTTCCCATATCAATCAAAAGCTTTGAATTTTTTTTCTCGTTGGTCATTTCTACATCAGCAAAAATATAAGGTTTATTCCTTTCGATGGAAATAGGTAATTCATCAAATTTTTTAATTCTTTTTTTGAATAAATCATCATTGTTGTAAACTGTGATTTTTTTCGAACTGTAATCTATTGCAACAGGATAATTTTTAAAAAAATGATATCCAATAATACCATTGACAGGAATCCCGACGTGAGATGAAATATTAAAATCCTGATCCAAGATAATAAATAGAGTAAAAGAAGTATTGACAAAATGTTCTCCTATTTTGCCAATATTGTGATCAGATTTAAAACCTTCAATGCTAGCACTTCCTCCAAGTCCGGAAAATTTCATTTTTTCTAAAGGTGAAAGTTTTAATTCTTTGTTTTCGAGACTGAAAATGGTGGTTTCGGCAACTCCAGTGTCTAACATAAAAGTAAGTTCGGCACCATTTACTGTAATCGGAATGAAAATTAAATTATTAATCAGCTTAAAAGGAATGACTATTTTTTTCGCATCTTTTATCTCAAAGCTATTTTGAGCATTCGCAAAAACGCTGAACATACAAATGAATAAAAAATACATTAATTTCATCTTATTAAATTACTAAAATAATTGAATTAAAAATAAAAAACATTCTCAAATTGTTGAGAATGTTTAAAAATGATTAAAGAAATCCTTTTATTTTGAAAAGAATTCCATTAAATCGATATAATTTTTTTGGTTGACACCGTGGCCGCTCATGTATTCTCTGAAAGTAAAATAACAGCTCAAATCATACAGCAGATCTGCAGCTTTTCTTCCCCATTCCATAGGAATAATGGCATCGTCAGTACCGTGGGAAACGAAAAACCGAAGTTTCTCCAGCTTTTTTTTGTCTTTTACAATGTCTGTCAGCAATTTCTCTTCAGGATAACTGCTCAAACATGCAACATAATTAAAAAGATCAGGATATTTTAAAGCTAAGCTGTAGCATAAAATTCCACCCTGACTAAATCCGCAAAGATGTGTCTTATTATCCGTAAGTCCGTATTTGTTGGTGATGGCCATGATGTTCTGCAAAACGGTTTCCAATGCCTCCTTTGCCTGGTCGATGTCTATAAACTGCTCAGGATTATTAAAATCAATATCAAACCATGAATATCCTTCAAACTGAGTTTCTCTCGGAGCTCTGAAACTTACTAGAATCCAGTCAGCGGGAAGACTTTCTCTAAAACTAAAAAGATCCTGCTCATTGCTGCCGTAACCATGAAGCATAAAGAGAATAGGGGTTTGGGGAGTAATGTTTTCCGGCTCTCTGACGATGTAATCTAAATTCATATACTAAGAATCTATTTTTTATTGTTAAATGGAGTCGCTGTAAAAATTAATTTAAATCTAAGCGATTGATAGAGCAAAGATAATTAATAATGATTTATTTAAATTAAAAATAGTAAGTGTCATAATGAGAACAAACACAATGAAATTGCCTATAGGTCTTTTGTTGAATTGCTATTGATTGTATTTTTTTATTGGAAATTTTACATAAAAGTTATTTTTATATTGATAAAAATCCTATATTTGAAACATTAAAAATCTATTTGGAGAAATGAAGCAAATTTACAAATCAAAAAGTTTACATAGACTTTCATTAATGGTAGTCGCATTATTTTCTGTTGTATCTGTTATGAATTCTTGTAAAGATGATGACGAAGACGAGTTTCAAGATCACCTTGTACAGTTTGAAGCAAAATTGGTAAAAGGTACAGGAACAGCAATACCAGTATTTAAAACTATCGTTACTCAGGTTGGAGTAAGCCAAAATACTAATTTTGATACACCAGGTCTTGTTTGGGCAAGCGACGAATTTTTCGTAAACTCAAGCCAGTCTCAACTTAATTTAGATGCAAATGCACTTCTTACAAATGCAGATTCTCAATTAATCGTTACATTATACGTTGATGGTGTGGTTGCAAAATCTGACACCGCAACGGGAGTAGGAACAAAAGACGCCTCTATTGATTACAGCTTTTTGGAGTTGTAATTAATTTAAAAAATAAAATAAAAAAACCGCCAATCGGCGGTTTTTTTTGATATGGATTGAAATATTATATTGCTTTTACAATAAAATAATTCTTCTTTCCTTTTTGAAGTAATAAGAATTTACCGTCAATTAAATCGCTTTCATTGGCAGTATACACTTCATTTACTTTTTCTTTATTTACAGAGATTGCATTTCCTTTCAACTCTCTTGTAGCTTCACTTTTAGATTTTAAAAACCCTGATTTTTCAGAAAGTAAATCAACAATATTGATTCCTAAAACGTCAGCTTTTGTAACATCTTTCTGAGGTACACCTTCAAAAATTTCTAAGAAAATTTCTTCGTCAAGACTTGCTAAATCTTCAGCAGTAGATTTTCCGAAAAGAATTTTAGTAGCTTTCAAAGCTCTTTCATATTCCTCTCTACCGTGAACCCAAACTGTAACTTCTTCAGCTAGTTTCTTTTGTAATTTTCTATCGCCAGGATCTGTTTGATGTTCTGCAATTAAACTTTCAATTTCTTCTTGTCCTAAGAACGTATAGAATTTTATGAACCTTTCTGCATCACTATCGGTTGCATTCAACCAAAATTGGTAGAATTTATAAGGTGAAGTTTTCTTTTTATCTAACCAGTAATTTTCTCCGCTTTCAGACTTTCCGAATTTCGAACCGTCAGCTTTCGTAATCAAAGGAACCGTTAAAGCAAAAGCTTCTCCCTGTACTTTTCTACGGATTAATTCTGTTCCTGTGGTGATATTTCCCCACTGATCAGAACCTCCCATCTGAAGTTTTACACCATTATTTTGGTATAAATGAAGGAAATCATATCCTTGAATTAATTGATAAGTAAATTCAGTAAAACTCATTCCGTCAACACCAGCTTCTCCGGAAAGTCTCTTCTTCACAGAATCTTTCGCCATCATATAGTTGACCGTGATGTTTTTTCCAACATTTTTAGCAAAATCAAGGAATGAGATTTTCTTCATCCAGTCGTAATTGTTCACTAGTTCTGCTTTGTTGGTTTCATTTCCTTCAAAATTGAGAAATCTTGAAAGTTGGTTTTGCAGACAATCAACATAATGTAAAAGTGTTTCTTCATCCAAAAGATTTCTCTCTGCAGATTTCCCTGAAGGATCTCCAATCATCCCTGTAGCACCACCAACCAAAGCAATCGGCTTGTGACCGTGTTGCTGAAAGTGAGCCAAAATCTTAATCTGAATAAGACTTCCGATATGTAAAGAATCTGCGGTAGGATCGAACCCGATATAGGCAGTGGTCATCTCCTTATTCAGTTGTTCGTCGGTTCCGGGCATCATGTCAGAAAAAAGACCTCGCCATTTCAGTTCTTCAATAAAAGAGTTCATTATTTTTTGTTTAAAATTTAAGGTGCAAAGATAAGTAAAATATAGAATGTGAAATAAGCAGACTTGTTCTGCAACTAAGTTTAAATCTCTAAATTCAATTTCTTTAAATTTTTTAATTCTTTAATCTTTTAATTTTAATAAATTTGTTAGTAATGAAAGACGAACAATTATTTTCGCTCATCCAAAAAGCAAAAGAAAAAGATCAAAAAGCTCAGACAAAACTTATCAATGTTTTTTGGGTAGATGTTTTTTCTTTTGTGATGAAAAAAGTACATGACGAAAATGATACCGATGAAATCACTGTCAATGTTTTCTCAAAAGTTTTATCTAAATTGGATATGTACGATCCTCATTTTCAATTTAAAACCTGGATTCTGACGATTGCTCAAAATACAATTATTGATTTTTGGCGGAGAAAAAGCAGAGAAAATCAAGACCCTACAGAAAATTTAGATGAAGTAAAAAATCATTATGCAAAATCTCCTGAAGAACTGATGATTTCTGATGAAGAGCAAAAGAAAATCATCAAAACCATCGAATCTTTGGATGGTAACTATCAGGATATTATCAAATTAAGATTCTTTGAAGAAAAAAGCATCAAAGAAATTGCGGAAGAATTGGGGATTTCTGTCGCCAATACGAAAGTACGTGTCATGCGTGCTAAAAAAGTTCTCGCTGAATTATTGAAAAATAACGAGTTTGAGGATAATTAAAAAAGCCTTGTCAAGGTTTTAAACCTTGACAAGGCTCCCAGTCAGTATATTTTACGTTAAAAATAAACATCCTCCTTCGTCTGTGGAAGCGTAATTTTTCTCTGTTCCTCCAAGTTTCTATTTTGAAGATTAATTTTCACTCCTTTTTTAATAAAAGTTTCCTTTTTAGATTTTCCATACTCTGCAGTATTTTCAACTTCTTTTTCGAAATTAAGCTGCCCGGTTGAAAGATTAAATTCTACACTCGAAAAATATTCTTCAGGTTTTCCGTAAGTAGAATCATATCCAATCAGTTCAAACTGACCGTTCTGAAACCTGTATTTGTCGGTATAACCCCATTTCCAACTGCTTCCCCCTGCCTGAGTGATTTCCAAAATACCTTTCTTTATTTCCATATCTTGGTAAGGGTCTCCCATCATTCCGCCGCCTCTGCTTTCAAGAATTGCGTTTCTTGATTTTTCTAGGATGGTCCATTTTCCATTACTTTTTTTCAGAATCTGAAGTTCGCGGATATTTCCCAGATCAGTTGTATCTTTTGTATTGTAAACAATCACTTTTTCAGGGATTTTATCACCATCCAGATCATCGTCAACAGTTTGAATTATTTCAGAACCTTTCGGCTGAAATTCTTTTTGAGCAAAGCAAAACGTACTGAAAATAATAGATAGAAAGCAAAATGTAGTCTTCATAGGAAATAATAAGGTTTAAATTTACGAAATTATCTGTTCTATCAATGCCAGTCTTTGATTGTTTCGATAAAAAAATCCTTAACTTTGAAGTCAATTTTAGAAATAAATGGAGAATTTAGTTCAGGATACTACCGTTCAAAAACCAAAATGGATTCGTGTAAAACTTCCTACCGGAAAGAATTACAGAGAACTTCGCACGTTGGTTGATAAATATAAATTAAATACAATTTGCCAAAGTGGAAGCTGCCCGAATATGGGAGAATGTTGGGGAGAAGGAACAGCAACTTTCATGATTTTGGGGAATATTTGTACCCGAAGCTGTGGATTTTGTGGTGTAAAAACCGGAAAACCAATGGATGTGAACTGGGACGAACCTGAAAAAGTGGCTCGTTCAATCAAATTAATGAAGATCAAACATGCAGTTTTAACATCTGTTGATCGTGATGATTTAAAAGATATGGGATCAATCCTTTGGGGCGAAACAGTAAATGCTGTAAGAAGAATTTCTCCGGGAACTACAATGGAAACGTTGATTCCTGATTTTCAGGGATTGACAAAACATTTGGACAGAATGGTTGATGTAGCTCCTGAAGTGATTTCTCACAACATGGAAACCGTAAAACGTTTGACTAGAGAAGTGAGGATTCAGGCGAAATATGAAAGAAGCCTTGAGGTTTTAAGATACTTAAAAGAAGCAGGACAAAACAGAACTAAAACCGGATTGATGCTTGGTTTGGGTGAAGAAAAACATGAGGTTTTTCAAACAATTGAAGACATTAGAAATGCCAATGTAGATGTGATTACGATGGGACAGTACTTACAGCCGACAAAAAAACATTTGCCTGTGAAGAAATTCATTACTCCTGAAGAATTTGATGAATTCGGCGATTTTGCGAGAAGCTTGGGTTTCAGACATGTTGAAAGTTCGCCTCTTGTAAGAAGTTCTTACCACGCAGAAAAACACATTCATTAAAAATATAAATCGCTTCAATTTTTGGAGCGATTTTTTATGAAGGGGTAAAGTGACTGGAGAATCCTCTTAAACTTCTTTTATGAGATAGATAAATATGGGATTTAAAACCACCCCGTCTAAATTTTCACTGAAAATTTATCCACCCCTCCTTTGGGGGGGAATTGTCAATGTTCAAAATTAGCTTTCAACTTTATTCAAGTGTTTTTTCTTGAAAGCGGTCGGGGTTTCTCCGATGTTATTTTTAAATAATTTATTAAAATAAGAAAGACTATCAAAACCTACCTGAAAAGAAACTTCTGAAACGCATAAGTTCTGAAGCAATAGCATTTTTGCCTGATTGATTCTGTAATTGTTCACAAAATCTGTAAAGGTCATGTTGGTCTGTTTTTTAAAATATCTGCAAAATGCAGGTGTACTGAGACTTACCATTTCAGCAATCACATTTACGTTTGGATTTTTATCGTAGTTTTCGTTAATGTAATCGTAGATAGTTCCCATTCTGATTTTATCATTTAAAAACCATTTTACCCGTGTATCTTCTTTATTTAACTCTTTAACCTCATCTGATTGAGAAAGGATTTGCAAAACTTCCATTAAAGCGATGAGTGATTCAAAAGGATTTTTTTGTTTGATTAAATGAAGCTTTTTTGCAACGATTTTTTTCGTTTCTCCGAAAAAGGATAATCCGAGATAGGAGCGGTCTAAAAGTTTTTTAATATCATCAAATTCAGGAACGGGAAGAATCATTTCCTCCAAAAAATTTTCTTTAAGCTGCAATACAACCTGCTTGTATTCAGTTTTAATTCCGTAATCAAAATTCAGATGCGGAACATTCGAACCTACTAAAAGAAGGTCACTTTCCATAAAACCGGAAATATCTTTTCCTACATGACGAATTCCGTTGAGAGCTTCTACATAAACCAGTTCAATTTCAGGATGATAGTGCCAGAAAAAACAATGCTTCATAGATGGTTCGAAAATTTTGAAAGATTTACCCTCTTCAAATTCAATGATTTCTTTCTGGATTTTCATAAGGTTCTATTTTGATTAATAATTAATGCAAATTTATTTAAAATTGTCAATACAAAGCAATAATTAATCATTTCAGAACAAATAACAACCATTATTTCTTCCGAATTTTGCACTTTGAAATAGGAAGAGATGTTTGATAAAAGAATTTTGCCTTTAGCAATCGGTGGTTTGGCAATCGGAACGACAGAATTTACGATAATGGGATTGCTTCCCGATATTGCAAAAACGTTGCAGATTACCATTCCGCAAGCTGGTCATTTAATTGCGGCGTATGCTTTGGGAGTAGTGATTGGAGCGCCGATTTTAATTGGTTATTCTGTGAAATTTCCACCCAAAAAGGTGTTGCTTGTTTTGATGGTGATTTTTACCATTTTTAACGCTTTATCAGCTATAGCTCCAGATTATAATTCGATGTTAATTATCAGATTTATGTCTGGTTTACCACATGGAGCATTTTTTGGAGTCGGAACTGTGGTGGCATCAAGAATGGCGGGAAAAGGGAAGGAGGCATTGTATATTTCATTGATGTTTACCGGATTGACGGTCGCCAATTTAGCAATGGTTCCTTTGGTGACGTACATCGGACATGCATTCCACTGGCGTTGGTATTTTGCGATCGTTGGAGTGATTGGTCTGGCTACTTTATTAGCTTTAAAACTTTGGCTACCAGCAATGGAGAAAAAGGAAGACAGTCATTTCCTAGAAGAATTAAAATTCCTCAAAGGCAAACAGTCATGGTTGGTTTTAATAATTACGGCTATCGGTTTTGGAGGATTATTTACATGGTTTAGCTACATCACACCGTTGATGACCGTTGTTTCGAAAATTGAAAGCAGTCATATGGCGTACGTCATGATTCTTGCCGGTGGCGGAATGGTTGTCGGGAATTTAGCTGGAGGTTTTCTTTCAGATAAATTAGGTCCGGAAAAAACATGTGTGTTATTGCTGTTTTTGATGATGTGTTCTTTGTCAGGAGTATTTTTCCTTTCAGAATATCAAAGTGTTTCTTTGGTTTTAACTTTCATTTGTGGAGCTCTTTCAATGTCGGTTGCTGCACCCATTAATATCATGATGATGAAAGCTGCACCAAAAAGTGAAATGATGGCTGCCGCTTTTATGCAGGCTGCATTTAATATTGCCAATGCGATGGGCGCTTTCTTGGGAGGAATTCCTTTAGAACATGGCTTGCCTTACAATTATCCTTCGCTTGTGGGAGTGGGGATGACGATTATTGGTTTAGTGATCAGTATCATTTATTTTTATATGTATCGCTCATCAAATGTTGCCGAAAAGGAAATTATTACTGAATGTGTTACCTGTGATCAATAAAAAAAGAGAAGCAATTGCTTCTCTTTTTGTTTTCTAATCTTCAACTTCATTTCCGTTTTGGCACCAATATAAGGCGTTATACAAGTTTTCTTTTGGAAAAGATTTAAATTCTCCGGGCATCAGAACACTGAAGATATCCGTGAAATTTTGTACTCCTTCTTTGTCGGTTACAATTGCTGCACGATTCCATTTTGAAAGATTTTTTATTCCTAAAAGCGCATCCTGAAGCCAAGCTCCCATTGTAAAATTACTCAAATCTGTATCCAAATAAAGGAGATAATTTAATTCATCGAACTGTTCCACTTTATTTTTCACATAAGGAATGACAAGATTTTCAAAATCTTCTTTCGTAACATCGCCTGTTGCGTTGAATGCAGCTACATTTTCCGGTGCATCATTAATAATCGTGATCATAATTTATATTTTAAATGGTTTTGGTTAGCTTTAAATGATCAATAATTAAACCATAATTAAAGAATGAATGTGTTTAAGGCTCAATTATTGATTGTAATTTGAAAAATAATTTCTATGGACTTGAAATCTAACGAACCTTTCTGGCTTTTGAAAAATGGCCTTGTTTCTTCTTATCCATCTCTAAAATCTGATGAAGAATGTGATGTTCTTGTCATCGGTGGCGGAATCACAGGAAGTCTCATCGCCCATCAAATGATAAAAGACGGATACCAAACTATTTTGATTGATAAACGTGAAATTTGCAACGGAAGTACTTCTGCCACAACATCGATGTTGCAATACGAAATAGATACTCCATTGTATGAATTGATTGAAATGATTGGTGAAAAAGGGGCAGTAGAAAGTTATAAAGCCTGTTCAAAATCAATAGATGACCTTGAAAAATTAACCAAAGAAATAAAAGCCCGCTCGGGTTTTAAAAGAAAACAGTCACTATATTTTGCCTCGAAAAAGAAAGATGCAATTTGGCTTGAAAAAGAATATGACGCAAGAAAGCAAGCTGGATTTGAAGTAACTTGGCTCGGATTTGAAGATATTGAAGAAAAATTTGGTTTCCAAAATACTTATGGCGGAATTTTGTCGAAGCAAGGCGCAAGTATTGATGCCTTCAAATTTGCTCACGAGCTACTAAGATTTAATGTGAATAAAGGTTTAAAAGTTTTTGATAAAACTGAAATGAAATCGGTGAAATATTTGCGTGATCATAATTTAGCATTGACAACTGATGGGTTTAATATTAAAGCTAAAAAAATCATTTATTGTGTAGGCTACGAAAGTTCAACAATGATTAAAGAACATTTCGTTGATCTGAAAAGTACTTACGCTGTTGTTTCTGAAATCGACAACGATAAATTTAAAAATATAGAACATACGCTCGTCTGGAATACCGATGATCCCTACATCTATATGAGAACAACCGATGATGAACGACTTTTGATCGGTGGCGGTGACGAAGACTTTTCTGACCCCGATAAACGTGATTCTTTATTAAATAAAAAAGAAAAAGAGATTCTCAAAAATCTGAAAAGGATAAAGCCCGATTATCACTTTTATACCGATTTTGTCTGGGCGGGAACCTTTGGTGAAACAAAAGACGGACTTCCATACATTGGAACTCACGATAAATTTAAAAACTCGTATTTTGTGTTAGGTTTTGGCGGAAATGGAATTACTTTCTCTGTTACCGGAATGGAAATGGCCTCTGCTTTTATGAAAGGAAAAAAGCATAAACTTTCTGAGTATTTTAAATTTGGAAGATAGTTTTAAAATAAATGTTTCGGGGTTCGGCTTTGCCGAACCCCGAAACTGATAAACAATACTAACATTCACATCATTTCTAAAATATTATTTAAGTTTTATCTAGTGTCAGGATTGTATAGTTCATCCTGTTGTGATACTAGAGTTTGAATCTATCTAAAAATCCTGAATTTCAACCTAAAAACTATATCCGTTCTTTTTCGCCAATTCTACAATAGATTTTTCAATTGCTTTTCCTAAATCGTCACCTTCAGCATTGCCTCGCTTTTTCATTTCAGAGTCGATAAAAGTTTGTCTTTGCTTTGCCAGAACTTCAATTTCTCTCTGAATTTTATCGCGGTCGGCTGATTTTTGCGCTACAATTTTATTGATTTCGTCTTTGCTTTTTCCTTTCAGTTCAGAAGGTAATTCTTCCTCTCTGATGGACGAAATGTAGCTTTTATCTTTCTCAACTTTATCCACCAAATCCCAATGATCGTTTTTGTAAGCATTTTTCTTTGACTTACTTACCGCTCTTTCAACAGCATTTGAAGCTGACTGCATTTCAGCATTTGAATCTTGCGTAGTTTGTTTGCTTTTCATTTCCGAGCCACGGCTTCCATAGGAAATGTAGGTGTCATTCAATTTAGAGTTGTATTGAGAAATTTTCACATCATAAGGCGTTTCAATATAAATCACCTTTCGGTCACTGTCGATATTGAAGAATTTTCCGTCTCCAAGACTCGCTCCGTTTTGCCAGAAGGTTTGAATTCCCTCATCACGACTTCCGCAGAAAATGGTGTTGGTGTAAATGTTTTTTTTCTTTGCACCAGAAATTGTTTCTTTATAATTAATTTTTCCCTGGTCAAACGCTTCATTTCCGGCAATATAAATCAGCTTCATGCTTTTTTCGTTCCCGTCCCATTTCAGATTGGTTGATGCATCACGAATTACTGCACCGCAATATTCACTTCCGCCATTGGTTCTGAGGGCAAAAAGTTTTTCTGAAACCAGATCTAAATCCTGAGTAAGCGGAGTAACTTGTCTGATGTAATTTTCATCTTTCAAACCATCATTTCCATATTCGTAAAGGGCAATTTCTACTTGTGGGGCTTGTCCGTTATACTTCAAAGTGGTCAAAGTATTCACGATATTCCAAAGTCTTGATTTCGCCTGATCGATTAAGCCATCCATACTATTTGATGTATCCAAAAGCAATGCGACTTGAATTTTATTATCTTTTGAAAACGTTATTTGCGGCTCTTGGGAAATATTACTTTCCATCACTTCTCTGTCGTTGGCTTTGTTACTGCAACGAATATCAGAAATTTTTCCTGCGCTTAAAAAAGCAACTGTACTTGTTGTTAATGCTAAAAATTTTAAAGTGTTCATATTGTATGTTTTTAATGATTAATTAAGATTTGATTTATTCTAAAATTATCTGCTGTAGTACTGAATCTGCATGTCTTTAGGATATTTTACTTCATAAGAGAAATTGATTTTATCTGAAGTTCCGCTATTGATTTTTCTGTTCCAAAGGATGCTTCCGGTTTTGTCATCATAAATTCCGTTGCCGATTTCTAAAGATTTTACCGTGATTTTTGAATTTTCACTTAGAGGAAGCTGGTCAAGAATTTCCAGTTCGATATTTTCTTTCGTATTATTTCTTACGGTTATTTGATAAGATTCGGTTTCCCATTTATTTGAGTTCAGCGTTTTCTGTGAAGTTTTATCTTCAAGCTTGATTCTTTTAACAACAATTCTTTCATCAACACCCAAAGAAATCGGGAATTCTTCTTTTACATAATTGCTTGTGATATTGGTTTTTCCGATATAATTATCTTCAAAATAAATATTAGCTTCTCCCGAAATAAGATTTAAATTCTGCCAGTTTTTCACAAATGCCATTAAAAAAACCTGATTGTTCAGCTTCGGAACGGTGTGATATTTATACGTTGCATCTACCTCTTTTTTATCCAGAATTACATATTGCTCTTTTTCCTGACTTACGATGGTTTGATTGTATTTTAATTCATACAAAATATTCATCTGATTATCAGAAACCGTTGCAACAGGAATCTGGCTTGGTGCAGCAACTTCTGCTCTCATTTGATAAGAATTTGATTCAGCTGAAACTGCTTTTTTAGCATATCCAATTTTTACATCTTCATTATTATAAGCTGTATATTCAGCGACATAAAGCGGTGATAAAATAGGTCTGTTTTGGTTATAAGAAGGCTTGTAAGTGGAAACAAAAAGTTTCACATTATTCCAGTCTTGTCCGGTTTTTTGATAAATTTTTCCTTTGTAGACAATTTCTAAAGGTTTTTTAGTAGATAAAGCTCGCAAATCATAAGACGGAACCCAGCCTGCATTAGAAACGATATAACTTACGCCGAGATTGAGATTCATCTCGTTTTCAGCAAGAATTTCAAGAATTAATTCTTTTGTGTTGGTATTTTTATGAGTCTGTTCTTCGGCAAATTGTTTGTTGATTTTTGCAATGCTTTCATCAAGGGTAGTTTTTTGTTCATTCAGAAGAAAAGCCTGATTGTCGATTTCCAGCATTCTTTTTCTGTAAAATTCTGTCAGTTTAATCAGTTGTTCCTGTGGAGTCGATTTATCGTTCGTTGAAACTTTAAGATTATCATTAATGATATTTTGTTCGCCTGTCAGATTTTTAATTTGAATATTTAATAAATTGACTTGTCTCTGAAATTTTTTTCTTTCATCATCCAGTTTTTTTTCTCCATCCGTCAATTCATCATTTTTAAGATAATTGCTTTGTGGAGTGATAGACAAAAGGGTTGTGTTTTTCTCAAGATTAATTTTGTACGTATTTTCATCCAAATCATTCGGGAGATTGATGATTTTAACCACATTTCTTCCTTTTTGAAGAGTAACGTTCGTGCTTCCGAAAACTTTTGCTCCGTGCAAAAATACAGTAGCTTGTTTTACGTCGATTTCCTTTTTAATTTCCTGAGATTTAAAAAACGAAACCATAAACATGAATATAAAAATAGAGTGTCGCATTGTTTATTATTTTAAAGTTCTACAGTAAAATTACCCCGATTAGAAACCAAAAATTTGAAGACTTGGTGAACTTAGGTTTTCACTTGGTGAAAGTTTTCAGACAAAAAAAGACAGCCATTTCTGACTGTCTTTTCACCCATTAAAGAATTTCGTATCTTGTTTGGATGCTGAATTTCAGCTTAATGTTTTCGATGTTATCAAAAGCAAAATCAACACTTTGGTCGGCTGCTTCCATTTGTACGTTGGCCATTTTGCTTCTGTAGGCTACCGGCATTACAGAGTCGCTCATGTAGTCTTCAATTTCAGTGATTTCCAAAGGCGTTCCTGTTTTTTTACCGATGCTTTCCAAAAGATAATCTGCTTTTTCTTTGGCTGCTTTTAATGCATTGATTTTAACCGTTTTTCTGAAATCTGCAATTTTTGTGTTTTTAATTTCGGCAATATTCAGATTGCTTACCCATTTTTGATTCAAATCTTCAAAAAGCTTACTCACATTGGTTTTTGCATTTACTTTAAACTGAAAACTCTTTGTGAATTTTGTTGTTTTCGAATACAAATTCTGATACATCGATTTGAATTTGATGTCTTCATTTTTTACTCCGTTGGTTTTCAGAGTTTCAAATAAAAGCTTTTCGTTGTCTGCTAATTGATTTTTGTTGTCGGCTTTTATTCCAATGTTAAAAATAATTTCATCCGGTTCCACTTCCATTTCGGCAACTCCCGTTACTTCAATTGCGTTTTTTTTGATTTCCTGCGCATTCACCAAACTTCCTGCTGCAAAGATTCCTACTAATAAAAGGTGTTTCAATTTCATAATGTTTTATTTTAAATTTCTAAAGTAAAATTACCACGAATAGAAACTGAAATTTTGGAAACTTGGTAAACTGAGGTTTTCACTTGGTGAAAGAATATTTGCTGCGATTAACGGTTAATCTATCAATAGATGAAATTTTTCTTGTAACACATTCATCTTTTTATGGTTAACTGATTTGGCATTGATCAATTGATTATTAAATGAAAAAATAATAGAGCTATCTTCCTTACTCATCAATAATAAATGCTTTGAAATGTTGTGTTGGTTATCTTCAAGAATCAATTGGTTGTCAAAAGAAATATCATAATGAAATGCGGTCATCTTTTCCGAAGACTTTTCCATAAAAATCAAGTATTGGTCTTTATGAAAGAATACATATTGATATGGACTTTCGGAAGAAATGATCTGATAAGCTCCTTTTAATTGTATGGAATTAATTTTGTCATCTGTGTGAAAATTTTCATCCAAATACTGCATTCCAATTTTAATAAATACAATTCCTAAAATCACAATCTTTAAAAAAAAATTATACGGAAGAAATGAAGTTTGGTTAAGAAAAGTTTCTTTCGGAAGTTTAATAATTTTCAGAAAAAGTTCCCACCCGGTTTTTCTTACCAAAAAGATGCTCATTAAAAGTAAAATGAAGGAAAAGAATTTTACGGAAATATCAAACCCAATATTGATAATCAATATTTGAGTAAAACATATAATCGCAAATAACAATCCCAAAAACTGAAAACGTCTGAACAACAATAGAATTCCTGACAAAAATTCAATACATCCGATAATCGTGTTGTAAATTTTAGACGTTCCTATTGTACTCCAGAATAAAATATCTTTATCTAAGTTTCCAAATCTTGTGAACAGAATATTAGATTCAGGCTCCGGAAATTGGGTTTTAAAAATTTTGTCGATGCCATATTTTATTAAAATAATAGAAATGTATATCACACAAATATATTCTGTTGTCAATAAAAAACGTTTTGCCCATTTTTTCTTTATCAAAAAACTCAAAATCACCGATGTAAAAAGTAAAATAATGATTAAAACCAACATCGAATAACTATCTGAACTGTAATCTATTCTGATGATCTTTTTATTGAAGAAGTGTTCTAAAACCAATCGAGTAAAATCTTCAAATATGAAATAAGTAATTTTTAACTGCAAATCACTTAAAAAATTCAACGGAAAGAAAAGGATAAATTGTAGAAAATAACAACCAAGAAAAATAGTGAGTTTTCTTAAAATAATTGATTTACTACACATAATTGTAAGCTTTTAGTGATTTTTTCTATAAATAAATACAGACGCAAATACAGCGATGCTTAGAACTAACAAATACAATATTTCCTCTTTTGATTTGAAGCTATTGACCTCAGCTTTTCTGATTATTTTTTTCGTGGAAATTGGCTTGTATTCTTTCGTTTTCTTATCGTATTTTAGAAAAACGGTACTATCTATATCGTTTTGAAAGTTATAATTTTCTTTAAGTATTTTTTTTACGTTATCAATATTTTCGTTAGAAAAAATTGCATGATTATAAACGGTATCTCTTCCTGGTTTCCATTTTTCTGGGGTTTCGCTTCTTCGGGTTTTGCAATATGTTGAAGTTACAATGATGCTTTTTTTGTCGTCAATGATAATGACACTATCCAATTTTGAATTGGTTACATACCTTTCTGGCAAAACTCCAAGATTAGAATAATTTGTATTGTAACGGTCTTCTACAATACTTTTTTCAAAATATTTCATATCACCGCTGTGGCTTTTATAGGATATTAATTTGGTCTGAGATTGAATGTTAGAGCTGCACAATAACACGACAAAATGAACTAAATAGGATAAATTTTTCATGATAATTAAGTTTAAATTATACTGCAAACTTAATTGCCTTTTAAAGCAGTTTGAAACCAACTTGGTGAATTTGTATTTTCACTTGGTGAACAAAAAAAGACAATTCCGAAAAGAATTGTCTTTAATTTTTTATAAAGAAAAATGACTATGGTAAAAAATAAACTTTGATAATTTTGCCATCTTTAATTTCATAAATCGCCGTAGCTTCTACTTTTTTCCCTTTTCTCATACCTGAAACGCTTTCCTGATCAATTACAAAATTACCGTTTACGATTCTGTTTTTAATTTCGCAATGCAACTCCGGAAGGTCTTTAAACATACTCGAATAATCTTTTCGCATGGCTTCTTTTCCTTTGCTGATAAGTTGATTGGGGAACATATACAATTCTGCATTTTCTGAATAAGGTTCAAGGAAAGCATCAATATTTCTTGCATTATAACCATTTACTTGTTTCTGAACCAACATTTCCGGAGTTTCTTTGACTGTTTTTTCAAAATCTATAGCTTCTCCGTTTTTGAAAACAAGATTTACTTCGGTAAGATGTTCAATATTTTCTACGGGATTTGAATTCAATAAAACCAGATCAGCAATTTTTCCTGTAGAAATACTCCCTGAAATATTTTCTTTATTAAAAATTTTTGCCGGATTAATGGTTGCCGACTGTAAAACCTGCCAATTGCTCATACCGCTTTTTTTCATGGCGTTCAGTTCAGAAATAAAAGAGGTTGCATGTTGAGTTCCTATATTTCCGGCATCTGTTCCGGCAGCAATAGTTACGCCTCCGTCTGATAATTTTTTCAGATTAATGGTTTGTATTGAATCTTTTTTTGAGATATAAACATCCATTTTTGGCAGATTAAATCTCGTTTTCAATCTTTTTACAATCGCAGAATCAGAAGAACCTGACAAATGTTTTAAATCTTGAATAGAACCAATGGCTTCAGGATTTGAATTATTGAGCTCGAAAGTATTGTAGTGATTCTTTTGTCCGTAAGTTTTGTAGTAATTGCCTGCAACAGTCAAAGTAGGATTTAAAATAACTTTTTTTGCCTTCAATAATTTCACAAAACTATCCGGAACAATCTCATCTTCAATGTTGTGTACAAGAAAATCTGCCCCGTTTTCAACTGCAATTTGTGCTGTAATTCTTTCTGTAGCGTGTACTGCCACTTTCAGATTGTTTTTATGAGCTTCATCAATAGCGCTTTTTACAACTGCTTCATATTTTCTGGCATTCGCTTCCAGATCTTTTTTGTCTCCACTTACAATGTACCATATTTTTATAAAATCAGGTTTGTAGGGAAGCTGTTCCTGAACCATTTTCTTGGCATCTTCTGCTGTTAAAACCAATTTGAAAGGCTCGTCTTTGCCACGATTTTTAAAAACCTCTGGTTCGTAGGTTGTCAACAAAGGCCCTGTCATGTAAACCGTAGGTAAGTTCGTTTTTTGAAGCGAATTTTTTTGAGATAAAAAGCTATAAGTTGATCCCACATCAATTACAGAAGTAATTCCTAATTTTAAATATCGATTCAGAAAATCTTCCATATTTTGGTGGACCCACGAAATTTCCTTTTCATACGATACCTGATTTCTTAGATCTAATGCATCCGGTCTTGTATATAAACCTCCGCTTTGGAAAAAATGTACATGAGAATCTGTCATCCCGGGAATTAAAAATTTGCCTTCACCATTAATGATTTTAGCATTATTAGGAATTTTTATTTTCTTTGAAGGTTTAATTTCTGAGATCAGCTCCTTCGTAAGAACTACGGTCTGATTCGGAATAAGCTTTTGGTTGATAACGTCTACAACGGTAACATTATGAATGTAAGTTTGTGAATAAAAATTGGTGATTACAAAACACAACAGAAAGACGATAGAAATTTTCTTTTTCATTTATTTCATGATTAATTTAGATTTCAAAGATAAAAAAAGCAATCTTTAGAACGGGATTAAAATTTTTGAGTTAAAACTTGGCAGACCTTGCTTTTCACTTGGTGAATCATTTTCTGAACATCAATTATATGTATATCTTTGTTTTATGAATTTAATCAGGCTTTTTACATTTATTTTTTTGCTGCTTTCTGTGAATAATTTGTATTCGCAAAGCAGCAGAGATACGAAAGAAATTGTAGCCGAAACTTCAAAGCTCAAAAAAGCATTGGATACTAAAGACGAATCTGCGGAAGCCGACTCTTATTACAATATTGGTGAAACTTACTTTAATAATGGAAATTTTCCAAAAAGTGAAGAGTATTTTATAAAATCGAAAGGTATTTATGAAAAACTGAATGACAAAAAAAATCTCGAAAAAGTAATCCGGAAATTAGCTCAATCGCAGGAAAATCAAAACAAACTGAAATCAGCGGTAAGTAATTATGAACAAGCCTCAAATGTTGGATATTCTAAATCGAAAAGAGTATTAAATGCCAATGACGCTTCCAGATTATCGTCGCCGGTTGTAGAAAATAAGGCAGAAGCCATTCAAAACAATATCGATATTAGCCGAAAGGAAAATGAAAATTCAGACTTAGCGGCAAGTTACAGCCAAATGGCAGAAGTGAATATTGAACAAAAAAATATTCCCAAAGCGGAAGAAAACTTCACAAATGCCTACAAAATTTCTAAAGATAATGCACCACAGCAGGCCCTAGCAATTAATCAAAAACTGACTGATTTTTATGTTGAAAATAAAGATTTTGATAAGGCCATTAAAGCTAAAAAAGAAGTTTTAAAAGAAGATTTTGTAAAAGATAATTCTCGGAAAAAAGTTGAGCAGATCCAAGAACTTGCAGATATTTACATTAAAAAAAATGATCCGAAGGAAGCCATAGTTTTATTAAAAAATGCTTACGATATTGCTTTAAATAAAGGTCATACGCTTGAAGCGCAAAAAAGCGTTAAAAGACTCGATAGTTTGTATGCGATTTCTCAAAACACCGATGCTTCTGTGCAATTATACCGTGATTTTCTAGGGAAATTACCTGATTTGGTTTCTAAAGACAGAAGTTTGGTTGATAACAAAATTCTCGAAGATACAGAGCAAAGAATTTCACAGCTCGAGCAGGAAAAGAAGCTAAAAGATGAGTTGATTCGCAAGAAAAATATTTTCAATTATAGCCTGATTGGAGCTTTAATAATTTTAATAGGCTTAATAATTTTCATTTTCAGAACTTTAAAAAAAGTTCAGATCAAAAACAAAAAAATTGCTTTGCAGTCGCTTCGCCGTGAGATGAATCCGCATTTTATTTTTAACAGTTTAAATTCTGTCAATCATTTTATTGCAACAAATAACGAATTGGAAGCCAATCAATATTTAACCAAGTTTTCAAAACTCATGCGTGGCGTGATGGAAAATTCTACAGAAGATTTTATTCCTTTTCAGCAGGAATTGGATTTGCTTCAGAATTATTTGGCTTTAGAAAAAACACGTTTTGCGGATAAGTTTGATTATGAAATTGAGGTTGACGAAAGTTTAAATACCCAAAGTTTAAAAGTTCCCGGTATGTTGATACAGCCGTTTCTTGAAAATGCAATCTGGCATGGCTTAAGATACAGAACAGAAAAAGGATTTTTAAGCTTGAAATTTGAAAAAAATAATGATTTTCTAAACATCTTTATCGAAGACAACGGAATCGGAATTGAAGAAAGCAAAAAGCAAAAAACCGAACATCAGAAAACCCGAAAAGGCCGCGGAATGAAAAATACTTTAGAAAGAATTGCGCTGTTGAATGATTTGTATAAAAAAGATATTTCGTGCTCTGTAAAAGATTCTGAAAATGGTGTTTTTGTAAAAATTATAATGAATTTCTAAATGAGTTATTATGAAATTATTGCAATATAAATTAGTATTCGTTTTCTGTGTCTTATTTAAAACACTGTTTTCTGCACAGGAATATGATGATGCGAGATATGCAAAAGTTTTGGATCAGTTAAAGCTTAATTCTTCCCAAGTTCACAACGAATTATACACGGAAAAGAAAATGCCGAACGCTGAAGATTCGTATATCATTGTTGTACCTATTTTACAAGGAAAACTTGAAGCTGACGGTTTTTCTGTTAAAAACACGATTTTGATTACAAACACTGATGGAAAGATTACAAACAAGTATGTAGATCCGATAGAGTTTGGCTCAGATGCAATTATGTTACAAAGTTTTACGATTGATACAGGACTTTATAATCTAAATTCAACGACTCGTGCGTTTGGTATTTCTGCAAACTACAGAGGAAGCAGCGGTCCTAATCCGTATTCTTCTTCAGATATTTCAATGTACTATCCGGAAGGTAAAACCTTAAAGAAAGTTCTTGAGGGTTATAACCTGAGAAGATACGGCGGAGAATGGGATATGAATTGCTCTGGGGAATTTGAAGAAGATCATTCAGTCATTATTTTAGATCAGGTGAAAACAAATGGTTTTGCCAATCTTAAAATTAAAACTGAAAGTATAAAGACGATCAGTAAAGAAATTAATGGCGAATGCAGTGAAAATAAAACTTCAAAGATTTCTTACAAAACCTTAAAGTTTTCTAAAGGAATGTATAAATAACCTCAACCTAAAAAGATGAAAATAAAATCAGTAATTGTAGACGACGAAAAAATTGCAAGAGAAGTTCTTAGAAATTATCTCACAAAATACTGTCCGCAAATTGAGATTCTGGGTGAGGCAGAAAACATCAAAGAAGCCGTTCCTTTGATAGTAGAAATGCAACCTCAACTCGTTTTTCTGGATGTTGAAATGCCTTTCGGAAATGCTTTTGATGTTTTGGAAGCGACTAAAGAATTTTCTTACGAAACGATTTTCATCACAGCTTTTTCACAATATTCGCTTCAGGCTTTAAACAAATCTGCGAGTTATTATATTTTAAAACCAATTGATATTCAGGAATTGATTTTGGCGGTTAATATAGTGGCTGAAAGTTTAGAAAAGAAAGACGAGTTAAACCGAAACAAAATTCTCCTCGAAAACTTAAAGTTAAAACCCGAAAAACAACAGTTGATTCTTCCGACTTTGCAAGGTTTTGATGTGGTAAAAACAGAAGATATTGTACGACTTCAGGCAGATGGAAATTTTACGCAGGTCTATCTTACAGACGGTTCAAAGAAAATGGTTTGCAGGTTTTTAAAGCATTTCGATGACTTGCTGGAGAATCCTTTTGTAAGAGTTCACCGTTCGCACATTATCAACACTGGGTTTGTAAAATCATACCACAAAAGCGGAACAGCAACTCTCTCTGATAATACTGAAATCGAAGTTTCCGGAAGTTTTAAAGATCAGTTTCTGAAGATTTTTTCATGATTTTTTGGCAGCTTTTCCGCCTTCCACTCCCGCTTTTTTGTTTCACAAAAAGAGCTCCGTTCAAGTCGGGCTACTGCAATTCGATGTTGAAATTATATTGAAAGGCATCATTTTTGAATTTTTATACCAATAAAATATTTCAACATGAAAACCTTACACAAAATAGCTATTCCCGTTTCTTTAGGGATTATCGGATTTTTAATATTCAATTCCTGTTCTGTCGGAATTCCAAAAGGCGCAACAGCAGTCAAAAATTTTAATTCAGAAAAATATCTCGGAAAATGGTACGAAATTGCACGTTTCGACTACAAGTTTGAGAAAAATATGGATAATGTCACCGCCAATTATTCACTCAATTCCGACGGAACAATTCAGGTTCAAAACCGAGGCTATGATTACGTCAAAAAAGAATGGAAAGAATCAATCGGTGAGGCAAGATTTGTTAATGACAAGTCTGAAGCGAGATTAAAGGTTTCGTTTTTCAAACCGATTTGGGCAGGTTATAATGTGATTGACATTGATGACGATTATCAAAATGCCCTAGTTGTAGGAAACAGTACAAAATACATCTGGATTTTGTCGAGAAATAAAGAAATCCCAAACAGTATCAGAGAACGATTTTTAGCAAAAGCACAAAAGTTGGGTTATAATACGAATGATTTAATTTGGGTAAAGCATAATTAGTCATTGCGAGGAGCGAAGCGACGAAGCAATCTCAAAAATAATTTAACATAAAGCTTGTCATTCTGACGAAGGAAGAATCTCTACAATTAAAAAATAGATTCTTCACTCCATTTCATTTCGTTCAGAATGACAAACTTTATGTTTTAATTCAAGCTCTTGTATTCCTTCCATTCCAAAAAACGATGATCAATAACTTGCTTCATCAAATCATAGTTTTCATAAGTATCTTCAATATGATAAAAAGTTTCATATTCAAAATCATTTTCTTCCGCTACCGAATCAAAGATATTGATATAATCTGTCGCAAATGAACTGAATTTATCCCCGAAATCGGTTTCATCAACGTAATAATCTTTCGCAAAGGCGTTTCCTAAATCATTCAAATCATATTCAGAAAACTTTCCATCTAGAGCATCGATAACAAAGTCGGCACCGGTGATTTCTCTTCGTTTTAATTTTCCGATTTCATCTTCGGAGTCTTCTTTCAATTCTTCCGAAACCAAATCATTGTTAATACACCAATTCAAAAACATTCCCGTGTGTGTAGCGCCATTTTTCTCGGGAAGTCCTTCCGGAAAATCTCCGCCATAATGCCATGAAGCATCATCATATTTAGTCATAATCTTTATTATAGTTGTAGACAGTTCAAATCAAAGATATAAAAAATCATTTTCTTTTGTTCACTACAGAGATTTTCACTTCATTTGTAGGGAATTTATTCAAAATTAAACGCATGCAAAACGCAGTTCTTATCACCATTGGTGACGAAATTCTTTCAGGAAATACGGTCGATACCAATTCAAATTTTATCGCAACTGAACTTAAAAATATTGGAGTCAAAGTGGTACAGATTTTCACTATTTCAGACGAAATCGATATTATTAAAAGTACTCTGAAATCTGCTTTCGAATTGGGAGATTTAGTCATTACAACCGGAGGTTTGGGGCCGACAAGAGATGATAAAACTAAAAAAGCTTTGGCTGAATTTTTCGATGATGAAATTGCTTTGGATGAGGTAACTTTTGAACATCTGAAAGGATACATGGAACGACGCGGCCGCATAGAAATTCTGGAAAGAAATCGCGAACAAGCTTTTGTGCCAACAAAATCTACTGTTTTTCAAAATCATTACGGAACGGCACCTTGTATGATGATGGAGCAGGACGGAAAATTGTCTTTCAGTTTGCCGGGCGTTCCTTACGAAGTTAAACCTTTGATTAAAGACCAGATTGTGCCTTATTTAAAAGATAAATTTAATTTAAATTATATATCCACAAGAATCGTTTCTGTCGTAGGAATTCCTGAAAGTATTTTAGCAGACCAAATTGAAGAGTGGGAATTGGCTTTACCGGAAAACCTTGCCTTATCTTATCTTCCTGTCGGGACCAGAGTAAAACTAAGGCTGACGGCAACAGGAACTAATGAAAATCTATTGCAAATTCAGTTGGAAGACGAAATTCAAAAGCTATTTCCAATTATCGGAGAAAATATTATTGCAACTTCGGAAGATAAAATTGAAAAGATTTTAGGGGAGATTTTAAGCGAGAAAGAATTAACAATTTCAACAGCCGAAAGTTGTACTGGCGGACATTTAGCACAAATGCTCACCTCAAATCCGGGAAGTTCTAAATATTTCATTGGTGGAGTAGTCGCCTACGCAACACAAAAAAAGACAGATATTCTTCATGTTTCAGAAGGTACTATTGAAAGATTTACTGTGGTAAGCAGAGAAGTTTCGCGTGAAATGGCGGATGGTTGTCAGAATTTATTTAAATCGGATATTTCTCTTTCTACGACAGGAGTTGCCGGTCCGGGAAAAGGAGAGGATGGCAAAGATGTAGGCTTGGTGTATTACACAATAAATGTCAACAACGAATCTGAAACTTTCAAACTTCATCTTCCGCATTTAGACAGGCAGGATTTTATTTATTTTGTCTCGCAGAAAATTATTCAGGATTTGGTAGGGATTTTAATTTCAAAATAAAGAATCAAACATTTGCAACTTAAAATAAATTAACTTTACCGTAACAAAAATTAAATTCAATATACTTATAGTATAAATTATTATTACAATGAAAAAATTAACGCTTTCTTTGTTTTTATTGGCAGGAATTTGTTCACAAAATACGCTGAACGCTCAAGCTAAATCTACCAAAACAGCAACTGCAGCAGATAAAGGTTTAGACATCAGTTTGATGGATAAATCTGTTCGTCCACAAGATGATTTCTACAACTACGTGAGTGGAACGTGGATGAAAACTGCTAAAATTCCTTCTGATAAACCAACTTGGGGAAGTTTCAACAAATTGGCTGATGATACAGACAACAATTCGATGACGATTTTAAATTCTCTTCTGAAAGATAAATTTGCAGACGGAAGCGAAGGTAAAAAAATCCAGGATTTGTATGCGACTTATATGAATATGGAGAAGAGAAATGCAGACGGAATCAAGCCTATTCAGGAAAATATCAATAAAATTGATGCTATCAAAAATCTTACAGATTTACAGAATTACTTAACGGCTGTAACTAAAGATGGCGACAACACTTTCTACGGTTGGGGCGTGTATTCTGACTTGAAAGATTCTAATATGAATGCAGTTTACCTGGGTGACGCTTCATTAGGAATGGGTAGAGATTACTACCAGAAAGTTGATGTTAAAAACACTGAGGCGTTGGCTGAATACCAAAAGTATGTAGCTTCTATGTTGAAAGAATTAGGCTACAAAAACGCTGATGCAGCTGCAAAAGGTGTTGTAGACTACGAAAAAAGCATCGCAAAAAATCTACTAACAAACGAGCAAAGTCGTGACAATACACTTCAGTACAATCCAAAAACGATTGCTGAGCTTTCGACTTTGGTGAAAAATATAGACCTTGCTTCTTATCTTAAAAAAGTGGGAGTAAACACCGACAGAGTAATCATTGGTGAGTTGGGTTACTACAAAAACTTTGATCAATTAGTGAATGCTAAAAATCTTCCTGTAATTAAGGATTATTTGAAGTTTCACATGATCAACGGTGGAGCTTCTTATTTGAGCGAAAAATTAGGTGATACTAAATTTGCTTTTTACGGTAAATATTTAAGAGGTCAGCAAGAGCAGAGAGCTTTAAACAAAAGAGGGTATGAATTAATCAATGGTTCTTTGGGAGAAGCTTTCGGTAAATTATATGTTGAAAAATACTTCCCGGCTGAAGCAAAAGCTCAGATGGTTGAATTGATTGATTACTTAAAGAAAAGTTTCGCAGTGCACATCAACGGTTTGGCTTGGATGTCTTCTACAACTAAGGAAAAAGCAATGACTAAACTGAATAAATTTACAGTAAAAGTTGCTTATCCAGACACTTGGAAAGATTATTCTAAATTAAATATCACTCCGGAATCTAAAGGTGGGAATTTATATTCAAACCTTCAGAATATTTCTGAATGGCAGTACAATAAAGATTTAGCAAAAATCGGAAAGCCGGTAGATAAAACAGAATGGGGAATGACTCCACAAACTGTAAATGCATATTACAACCCGGTATATAACGAGATCGTTTTCCCTGCTGCGATTCTTCAGCCACCTTTCTTTAATCCTAAAGCTGATGCAGCTGTTAATTTCGGTGGAATCGGTGCGGTTATTGGTCACGAAATCAGCCACGGATTTGATGATTCTGGTGCTCAGTTTGACGCAGAAGGTAACTTAGTTGACTGGTGGACTCCGGAAGATAAAGCCAATTTCGAAAAAGCAACTAAAGCTTTAGCTGCTCAGTACGATAAATATGAGCCTGTAAAAGGAACTTTCGTAAACGGAACTTTCACAAATGGTGAAAACATTGCCGATTTAGGTGGTGTAAATATCGCTTATGATGCATTGCAAATGTATTTGAAAGATAAAGGAAACCCTGGAGTAATCAGTGGTTATACTCAGGATCAAAGATTCTTCTTAAGCTGGGCAACCGTTTGGAGAACTTTATCAAGTGAAAAATATATGGTAAACCAAGTAAAAACAGATCCACACTCTCCTGGATATTTCAGAAGTTTCGGTCCGTTGACCAACGTAGATGCTTTCTACAAAGCGTTTGATGTAAAACCTGGTGACAAATTATACAAAAAACCGGAAGACAGAATTAAAATCTGGTAATCATAATCAAAACCGTTCAGAAATGAGCGGTTTTTTTATGAGCTTAAATAATTTAAAAACAATAATCTTTAATTCTCATTTAACATAAATTCCTATATTTGATCAAACTGATTACAATTCAAAATTAATTTAATGAAAAACGTAAATATTGCAGTACTTGCATTCTCAGGTATTGTGTTTTTAAACTCGTGTGGAACGAGAAAAACTGTTGAAGCACCGAAAGTAGAAACAACTGAAGCGGTAGCTGCAGAGCCGGTGAAAGAAGAGATAAAAGAAGAAGGCATCAATCTGTCTTATATGGATAAAACGGTTCGCCCGCAGGATGATTTCTTCAGTTATGTCAACGGAAATTGGGTCAAAACAACTCAAATTCCTTCAGATAAAGCGAGTTGGGGGTCTTTCAATGCGTTGAGAGAAAATGTGGATGATGCATCTTTGAGTATTTTAAATAAAATTTTAACGGAAAAATATGCTGAAGGATCAGAAGGTCAGAAAATTCAGAATTTGTACGCATCTTTCATGGATGTCAGCAAAAGAAATGCAGACGGTTTAAATCCAATCAAAGGAGATTTAGCAAAAATTGATGCAATTAAAAACGTTAATGATTTACAGAAATATCTTTTAGAAGCGACTAAGCTGGGTGATAATTCATTCTATGGATGGAGAGTGAGCGCAGATATGAAAAATTCTAAAATGAATGCGGTTTATCTTGGCGGTCCAGATCTTGGCTTAGGAAGAGATTATTACCAGAAAGTAAATGAAGCCAACACAAAAACTTTAGCGGAATATCAAAAATACGTAGCACAGCTATTTGGAGTTTTAGGTTATAAAAATTCTGATGCCGCAGCAAAGAATGTTGTAGATTTTGAAAAGCAATTGGCAAATTATTTACTGACTTTAGAACAAAACAGAGATGCTAATTTAAGATATAATCCAAAAAATGTATCTGAACTTTCAGGGTTAGTAAAAAATGTAAATCTTGCAAAATACCTTAAAGAGGCAGGAGTAAATACAGATAAAGTAATCGTTGGTGAACTGAAATATTACCAAAATATGGATCAGTTTATCAATCAAAAAAATCTTCCGTTGCTGAAAGATTATTTGAAATATCATGTAGTTAATGGCAATGCCAGCAATTTGGGAGATCGTTTAGACAATATCCGCTTTGATTTTTATTCTAAATATCTTCAGGGTCAGAAAGAACAGCGTGCGATGAATAAACGAGGCTTAGCTTTGGTAAATGGTGTTTTAGGTGAAGCTTTCGGAAAATTATATGTGGACGAATATTTCACGCCGGAATCTAAGCAGCAAATGGAAATGTATATCGATTACATTTTAAAATCATTCAAAACTCACATTGATGATATGGATTGGATGTCTCCTGAAACAAAAGTAAAAGCTCAGGAAAAACTGTCTAAATTCACAGTGAAAATTGCTTATCCGGATCAGTGGAAAGATTATTCTCAACTAAAAGTGGAAGCTCCGGCTCAAGGCGCAACTTTATATTCAAACTTACAGAATGTTTCGGCTTGGCAATATCAGAAAAGCTTAGAAAAAGTAGGAAAGCCTGTTGATAAAACAGAGTGGGGAATGTCTCCTCAAACGGTCAACGCCTATTACAGCGGTTCAAATAACGAAATCGTTTTCCCTGCAGCCATTCTTCAACCTCCTTTTTACAATCCAAAAGCTGATGCAGCCGTTAATTTTGGTGGGATCGGAGCGGTTATCGGTCACGAAATTTCCCACGGTTTTGATGACAGCGGGTCAAGATTCGATGGTGATGGAAATTTAAATAATTGGTGGACAGAGCAGGATCGTAAAAACTTCGATGCAAAAGTTGGTCAATTAGCAGCTCAGTACAACGCTTACGAACCCGTAAAAGGAAGTTTTGTTAACGGTAAATTTACAAGCGGTGAAAATATTGGGGATTTAGGTGGAGTAGCGGTTGCTTACGATGCACTTCAAATGTATCTTAAAGACAAAGGAAATCCCGGATTAATTTCTGGATTTAACCAAGATCAAAGATTTTTCATGAGCTGGGCAACAGTCTGGAGAACAAAATCTACTGACCAATACATGATGAATCAGGTGAAAACAGATCCGCATTCACCGGGATACTTCAGAGCTTTTGGGCCTTTGGTCAATCAGGATGGCTTCATGAAAGCATTTGATATCAAACCCGGAGATAAGCTTTACAAAGCACCCGCAGAAAGAATTAAAATCTGGTAAAGAATTATTAAAATCTTAATATGAGAAACGCATCTTTAGGTGCGTTTTCTTATTTATTTTTCATAGATTAGTGACACCAAAAAGTATTAACAATCATTTAATTATCATCCATAAATTGATTTATTTAAAGAAAAATCATTACAAAATTTTGTATGTTACAGTTTTTTTATAAATTTAAACAATGGATTGGTCATAAATTTGCTAATCCAAACCAAAATCAACAATCTCAAAATAATAATAATATGGCAATGTTTAATTATGGTGTTGGCGGAAACGAAGTCAAGGTCGACGCTAATGAAGCTATTCAGGAAATTCAGGAAAACAAATCTCTTATTGTAAGTCAGCTTACCACAGATGAAACTTATGTTCCGGAAATTGTAACAGGTCTAAAAACCGTAGATGATGTTTTCAGGCATTTTCAGCCTTCAGTTGCTGTACAGCACGAGACGGAAGACGGAAATGTAGTAGAAGAAGAATTCCGCTTTCAAAATCTTGCAGACTTTACTCCCAAAAATCTTGTTCAGAAATCAGATTATCTTCAAAAGCTCAGCATGGAGCAGGAGCAGTACAACAAAATAGTACGTCAGCTGAAAACCAATAAAATTCTTCGCAATATGCTGGAAAATGAGAACACAAGAGCTGCTTTTATTGAAGCATTAAAGGATGTGGCACAAGAACTTGAAAAATAACCCAAAGAACCTACACAAATATTATGGATAGCAAATTGCAGGCTGCAGAAAGCCAACAACATAATCAACAGCAACAAGGCGGTAAACCGAAAGGAAATCCTGTTGAAGAACTAAATAAAATTGGAGGCTTTGGCTTTATAGAATCTGTCGTAGACGGAATTGCCAATATGAACCCAACCAGAAAAGCAAGAAAAGAAATTTTCTTGAATGATGCCAATAAAACTGACGAAAGAAAAGAATTGCTTCAGAAAATCAATCTTTGGGTTGAACTTTTAAGTACAAATGAGCCTGCAGAGAAAATGGCAGATACCTGCAAAGCAAAAGCGCTGGCAGCAGATCAAAATTTAAAAACAAATTTAAAGAATAGCCTTGATGCAGCTCGTCAATTAGAAACTTCATACAGAACGGTTGCTCAGTTTTATAAAAATACAGAATTAGATAAAGTTGATAACGTTAGTATTGTGAATGCGACTTTAGAGCAGATGTCAGACTTAGATAATCCTTTATTTATTGATGCAGTTGCCGAAGAATTTAAGCAATATTACGATCGTTTAGATTTAAGAGATAACTATTCAATTCTTGCGATTCCGGGATATTTGGGATCAAATAAAGTGATTGAAAAATGGGCAAAAATCTGTAACGAAAACAAAGTTATGATGGTTACCGATTTTGCTAATTTGGATAAGCCGGATGATGTTGTAGATCTATTTCATTCAGCAAATCTTACAGGCGGTGAATTGCACAGAAGTAATGTGATTATGACTTGTAACTGGCTAGTTGGTCGTGGAAGAGCTGAAGAAGTAGGTGAAGAAGAGAACGTAGAACTTCCGCCTTCAACTTCATTGGCAGGAAAGATTCATAAAACTCTAATGTCACAAGTTGCCGCCGGTAAAAAGCATGGTAACATTAACGAAGTAGACGCTGTAAAATTCGAATTGAAGAAAAGTGAAATTTCTCAGTTGGAAAAAATGGGTCTTGTACCAATGGTGAACGAATATGGCAAAATCATGGCATTCTCTGCAAAAACATTATTTACAGGAGATAACATCGGTCTTCAGACGTATTCTGTAGTTCGTGTATTCGATTATGTGACTAAAGTTTTATTAGATTTCCTAAACAGAAGAGCCTTCGAAAATTGGAATGCTAAAAACGAAGACGACTTAAGAAAACAAATCGTGACTTTCTTAGATGGTATTAAAGGTGCTGACAAACTGATTGAAAAATTCAAAATTGTTCGTTTCGAGCAGGATAAAGTGAATAAAGACAGAGTTTGGTTAGACATTCGTTTGACTCCTTATTTCCCGACTAAAAGTTTTGTAATTAAGCTTGACGGTCACAAAGGTGATGATGGTAACGAGTGGGATGCTGAATATATCCAGGATTAATTTTCGCTAAAATAATAATTAAACCGATGTTTCAAAAGCATCGGTTTTTTTGTAGAATTTTTTTAGAATTGAATGCTTAACTTGAATTTAAAACTTTCTTTTTTATTTCAGTATACAGCTCCGTAGGAGAAAGATGTTTGTAGAAATATAGTTAAAAAGCAATGAACTCCGTAGGAGCATAACATTTGTAATAACCGAGCCAAAGCAAGCTCCGTAGGAGCGAAATGTTTGTAGAACACGTAGCAGCCAAGGTAGACTGAGCTCCGTAGGAGCGACACCTTTTTAATTTAAAACACTGAATCTTTCTTTCAAATTTCTTCCATTCTCTTTCAATTAATCAAATTTAAAATCATAAAAACACCACAAATAATAAATTATCTTTGCAGATATAAAATGAGACGGCTTTTTGGAAAAGAACAAAAAAACATCAGACTTTCTTCATATCGGAACCAAACTCTTGAAGTGGTATGATATAAATGCAAGAGATTTACCCTTCAGAAATACAAAAAATCCTTACAAAATTTGGATTTGTGAGATTGTTT
Source organism: Chryseobacterium aahli (assembly GCF_022699665.1). Classification (GTDB taxonomy): domain Bacteria; phylum Bacteroidota; class Bacteroidia; order Flavobacteriales; family Weeksellaceae; genus Chryseobacterium; species Chryseobacterium aahli. The sequence goes on from NZ_JALDNB010000017.1 coordinate 35,408, forward strand.
TTCAGCAAACTAGAATTGTTCAGGGCTTAAATCATTACAATAATTTCATCAAAAGATTTCCGGACGTGAAAACATTGGCGGAATCTCCTGAAGATGAAGTTTTATTATATTGGAAAGGTCTAGGATATTATTCAAGAGCAATTAACATTCACAAGGCTGCGCAACAAATCATCAATGATTACAACGGAGTTTTCCCTTTTGAATACGAAGAAATTTTGAAACTAAAAGGGGTAGGCAAATATACAGCAGCAGCAGTTTCAAGTATTTGTTTTAATGGAAAAATGCCTGCGGTTGATGGGAATTTTTACAGAGTTTTGAGTCGGGTTTTTACGGATGATTTTGATGTTTCGAATTCAAGAGCGTTCAATTATTTTTCAGAACTGTCATATTTAATTATGCCTGAAAATGTCGGGGATTTTAATCAGGCGATGATGGATTTAGGTTCTGAAATCTGCAAGCCCCGAAATCCTTTATGTGGAGAATGTCCTCTAAATGATGACTGTTTAGCTTTTTCATTAAATAGAATCTCAGAATTTCCTGTAAAAACAAAGAAAGTAAAGGCGCAGGACTTAGGATTAAAATACTATTTCGTTCACAGAAACGGAGAATTTTTAATTCAACAGAGAAAAGATGATTTTATCTGGAAAAAGCTGTTTGAATTTCCGCTGGAGATTTCTGAATCATTAATTCCTTTTATTAAAAGTGCAAAAACCATTAATCATAAATTGACTCATAAGAACTTAAGTATAGAAATATTTAATGTTGAGGTAGATTCAGAAGAAGTTTGGAAAAAGTTTATTACTGAAAATAAATATATTATCACCAATGTTGAAAGTTCTCACGACAAATCGTTTCCAAAACCTTTAGAAAATTATATTCAAAATTATCATACAGCATATAGAATTCTTTAAGAATATGGATCTTGGAAGTTTACATTATTGAAAATATAACTGTTCTGTTATTTGGCTCTGTCAGGATTATAAAGTTAGAAAAATAAACTTTGTTTTCTTTGCTAAGTGGAACGGCTTTGCAGACTTAAAAACAATTAGTAGTAAAAAACTTTGCGGACTTTGCGTTTAAATAAAATTCTTATCAAATCAAATTTCAAAACTCATTGAAATGGTGAAATTTGTGTCCTAAAATCTAAAATGTAATTTGTATTTTTGCAAAATGATTAGAAAAGTCATTTTTATTTTTGCTTCAATGCTTTTAATTTCTTGTGAGAAAGAGACTCAACCGAAACCTTATGGTGAATTGAGATTAGAATATCCCACACCGAAATATCAGAAATTTGATAAAAATTGTGCATATACTTTTGAATATTCAGATTTTGCTAAGATTGTGGATGCCAAAAAACCTTGTTGGTATTACATGAATTACCCAAAGATGAAGGCAAAAGTATTTATCACTTATTTTCCTGTGAAAGGTGATTTTGCAGACCATGTAAGAGAGTCTGAAAAAATGGTGTATAAGCATACCATAAAGGCAAGTTCGATTGACACTAAATTTTTTCAGTATCCTGAAAGAAAAGTTTATGGAAATTTTTATGAGCTAAAAGGGCAAACTGCGTCTAATCTTCAGTTTTATGCCACAGACAGTACAAAGCATTTTGTAACTGCCTATTTATATTTCGATACAAGACCAAAACCAGATTCTTTAGCGCCGGCAGTAGATTATATCAAAAAAGATATCATGCACATGCTGGATACTTTTGAATGGAAAAATTAATATTAAAAATAACTTTATAATTATATATAGTCATTAAGATTACATATGACATTAAAAAAAATAAGAAAATACATATGACATCGCTAGATTGCATATGACCTTAAAAAAAATATAAAATACATATGAAACTTTTAGTTGTAGGAAGTGTTGCGTTTGATGCAATAGAAACACCATTTGGTAAAACAGATAAGATTTTAGGAGGAGCTGCCACGTATATCGGGATTACCTCATCAGTGATGGGCGTGAAATCTGGAATTGTTTCTGTTGTGGGAGGAGATTTTCCGCAAGAGCATCTTGATATGTTCACAAAAAGAGATATCAACATTGAAGGATTAGAAATCGTAAAAGATGGAAAAACTTTCTTCTGGTCTGGGAAATACCATAATGATTTAAATACAAGAGACACATTAGCAACTGAAGTGAACGTTCTTGAAAACTTCGACCCGAAAATTCCTGAATCTATGCAAGATGCGGAGATTTTACTTTTAGGAAATCTTCACCCTGGAGTTCAATTGTCAGTTCTTGAAAAAATGAATCAGCGTCCAAAACTGGTCATCTTAGATACAATGAATTTCTGGATGGATTCTGCTTTGGATATTTTGAAAGATATGATTGCTAAAACTGACGTGATCAGCATCAACGACGAAGAAGCAAGACAGCTTTCAGGTGAATATTCTTTGGTGAAAGCTGCTAAGAAAATTCATACGATGGGACCAAAATTTGTCATCATCAAAAAAGGAGAACACGGAGCGATTCTTTTCCATGATGGTAAAATATTTGCAATTCCTGCGCTACCATTGGAAGAAGTTTTCGATCCGACGGGTGCTGGAGATACTTTTGCGGGAGGTTTTGCTGCATATTTAGCTAAAAAAGGTAAGTTCGATTTTGAAACAATGAAGTCTGCATTGATCGTAGGTTCTGCGATGGCATCTTTCACCGTAGAAAAATTCGGAACAGAAAGAATAGAGGAAGTAAATGAGGCTGATATGCTGGAAAGAATCAATCAATTCAAAGAATTGACGACTTTTACTGTTGAGTTGTAATAAAACAACTCTTTTTAAGAAATATTTATAATAAAAAATTGAGTGTAATTCGTTAAGAATTATAAATTTGCAACTCGTTTAAAATAGTAAAATGATAAATAAATTAAAAATTGCTTTTCTTTTTGGGATTTTTACTTTGTTGTTTTCAACAAAAGTAAATGCTCAGCTAAAGCCGGGTCAATTAATCGACGGTATTGCGGCTGTGATAGGCAATGAAATTGTGCTTGAATCTGATGTTGAGGAGCAGATGAATTACGGAAAACAGCAAGGTGCTGGTACCACTGATAAATGTGACTTTTTGGAGAATCTGATCAATAACAAATTTCTTGTTTTTGAAGCTAAAAAAGACACGCTGATCGAAAACCGTTCTGCGGCAATGAAAGAGGGTGCAAATGCGAAGTACAATCAATTGCTTTCTCAGTTTCCTGACGAAAAAGCGATGTTGACAGCTTATAAATTCAGAACCGGATATGAGATGAAGAATGCTATCGAAAAGATAGATACAGATACGTATTACGGTCAGGCAAAGTATCAGAGAATTACTGAAAAAGCTGACGTTACTCCTAACGAAGTAACAGATTTTTATAATATGTTTAAGACTCAATTGCCTGAGATTAAAGATGAGGTTTCTCTTTCGCAAATCGTAATGAATCCTAAACTGACTGAAGCTCACAAGGATGAATTGATTAATAAGCTGAAGAAAATCAAAGCAGATATTGCTGGTGGAGAAAGTTTTGAAAGCCAGGCAAGAATCTATTCTGAAGATCCGGTTTCTGCAGCGAATGGTGGTTTGATGAAGAATATTTTCAAAGGTCAGATGGTGAAACCGTTCGAAGCAGCTGCTTTAAACTTACAGGAAGGTGAAATTTCTGATCCTATAGAATCTGAATTTGGATATCACATCATTCAGTTGGTGAAAAAATCAGGTAAAGTGTATGACGCAAGACACATTCTTTTAAAGTCGACGCCTACTGCTGAAGAAATTACTACCGCTAAAAAGAAATTAGACAGCATCAGAGGTTTAATCTTGGCTGAAAAAATTACTTTTAAGGATGCTTCATTTAAATTTTCTGACGATAAAAGAACGAAATTCAACGCAGGTATAATTCCTGGTGGCGATGGTTCAAACAAAATTGAAAGAGAAAGTATTCCAGGAACAATAAGCTACGAATTGGCAGGTTTAAATAAAGGAGATATCACTACGGCTTTCGATGATAAAGATGACAGAGACAGAAGTGTGGTGAAGATTGTGAAAATCGAAGATGTTATTCCTTCTCACCAGATTACTTTAGAAACCGATTATGACCGAATCAAGCAGATGGCCTTGCGTAAGAAACAGGCCGAAATGGTTGAAAAATTTGTAAATTCAAAACTTTCAACAACCTTTATTTCTATCGACGGTCGTTATGACAATTGTAATTTTAAAGGAAACTGGAAGAAAGAAGCAATGAAAAAATAAAATCAAAACCTTCAGAATTATCTGAAGGTTTTTTTATGCAGAAATTCTCTAAAAGTTTTTATTTTTGAGTAAAATGTAACATTGATGGATTATAATTTTTATCAGCAAAAATTTCAAGAAGCAGTAGAAGATATTTTCTTCATGCAATTTAATGATCTGGGCTTGAAATTATCTGTTGAAAAAGTTTTAGAATCCGTTACATTGAAAATTTATAAACCTGAATGGTCAAATAATTTCAATTCTCCATTAAACTCAAAAAGCAGAATATTTTTTTCGGTTTGGGTAAATGATAAAACGATTAAAGAAGGAAAGCTATATTATAATATTCATGCTTTAAAACTTCGTGAACTGAAAGGTTATAAAATTTCAAGTAGAAAGTTTGCTGAGAAATTCAGAAATAAATTTATTGAATATCAGGGAGATTGGGAAAATGTAGATGTGAATTTTGGTCCGTTAACTCTAATGGAAGGCTGGATCACTTTGAATCTTGAAGAAATTCAAAGTGATATCATTGATTTAGCTTGGGATTTTTTAAAAATAAGTCCGTTGATTGATGAAACTTTAAGTGGTTTTAAATCTAAATAATCAGTTTAGTTTTTTATTTTTCAAAACAAGAGTTTTTAGTATTTTTACAATATGAGCAATTTTATAGATTTCAATTCAGCTAAAAAACTTCACGAGATGCAGGAAAGCAGAAATAGAATTACCGAACTTTTTAATATTCAATATCCTATCATTCAGGCCGGCATGATTTGGCATTCAGGCTGGAGATTAGCATCAGCAGTTTCAAACTGTGGCGGATTGGGTTTAATTGGTTCTGCGAGTATGTATCCCGATATTTTGCGTGAAAATATTCAGAAATGTAAGAAAGCTACCGATAAGCCTTTTGGAGTAAATGTCGCTTTGCTATATCCGAATTTAGAAGAAATTATCAATATCATTTTAGAGGAAGGTGTAAAAATAGTTTTTACCTCAGCCGGAAGTCCTAAAACGTATACAGAAACATTACAAAAGGAGGGAGTGAAAGTTGCTCACGTTGTTTCATCAACAAAATTTGCCATGAAGTGCGAAGATGCAGGAGTTGATGCTGTCGTAGCCGAAGGATTTGAAGCGGGCGGTCATAACGGTAGAGATGAAACGACTACTTTTTGCCTGATTCCCAACGTTAAAAAACATATTTCTAAACCGTTAATTGCAGCCGGTGGGATAGCTCTCGGTTCTCAAATGAAAGCTGCCATGATTTTAGGCGCTGACGGAGTTCAGATTGGAAGCCGTTTTGCTGCAACAGTGGAAGCAAGTGCTCATGATAATTGGAAGAAGAAAATCACAGAACTGAATGAAGGTGATACACATCTTACTTTGAAAGAATTGGCGCCTGTAAGAATGGTTAAAAATAAATTCTTTAACGAGCTGGAGGAGATTTATAACGTCGGAAGAAATTCTGAATCACTGGTTGCCGCTTTAGGAAGAGCCAGAGCAAAAAAAGGAATGTTTGAAGGTGATATGGAAGAAGGCGAATTGGAAATCGGCCAGGTTTCAGCTTTGATTGATGAGGTTTTGCCTGCGGAAACTGTTTTTGCGAATCTTTTGAAAGAGTTTGAAGATGTTAAAATGCCTAAGTTTTAATAAACTTAAAATTAGGAAGTCCCAATTCCCCTCCTCTGGAGGGGTGGCGAAAATTCTGAAGGAATTTTTGACGGGGTGGTTCTTATTTTCAAACGATTAAAAATATCAATAGGAGCGGACTTTAGTCCGCCTTCTTAGTTTAAAATCAATGGGCTTTAGCCAAAATTTATAATTGCCCGATTTCAAATTCTATATTTTTCCTCGCCTGATTTTCATATTTAGCTTTGAAATATTCAGTTTTAAAAATACTTTCCAGTTCCAAAAAATGCTGCAGAACTTTTTTCCTTCCCGGTTTGTATAGAAAATCCGGATAAATAGAATATTCCTTTCTGATTTGCTCAGTGTACTTTACATAGGATTCAATATCCTTTCCAAGAATTGATAAATCAGCATCTAGCAAATAATTAGTGTCATTACTTTTTGATTTATGATGAGATTTTGTCGCTAAAATCTGCTTTGAAATTTCTTCAATATCAATTTTATTTAAACCCAATTTTTCAAGTCTTAACTTTGCAAATTCTGCGCTTTTTTCTTCGTTCAATTTTGAACTTGCATCATAAATTACATCATGATAAAGAACTGAAAACGAAATATTAGTAAAGTTTACAATTCTATCTTTCACCAATTCCAATTCAGAAAACATATTTTCTAAATGACTCAGATTGTGATAATGTCTTCCTTTCTTAGCATATTTTTTCTCAATTTCAACCCAAAAATTCTCAATCAGCATTTTGTCTTGATTGAAATGTGAACAAAGTTGAAAAAAATAATCTCTTAAATTCATACTTAAAGATATAAAAAAAGGAACTTAAAAAGTTCCTTGATTTGCTTCTAAATGTGCTTTCAAATCAGCCCATCCGCCGCCGTTGTAGCCGTCTTCTAAACCTTGAGACTGTAGAAAATCTAAAGCTTTTCCACTTCTGTTTCCGCTTCTGCAGAATAAAACAACAGGTTTGTCGATTGATAAAATTTCTTCTTTTCTGTCTTCTACTTCACCCAACGGGATATTTTGAGCGCCCTCTATATTTCCGTCCATTTCCAATTCCATTGGCTCACGAACGTCGATTAATGCATAATTTCCTGATTTTAATACTTCTGCTAATGACATAATATTGCTTTCTTTTAAGTTAAATTTAAAAAAGATGGTGAACTTTTTTCACACATCCAAACTTCAACAAATTTATAAAATAATCTTAGTTTTGCAATGCGAAATCTATGAATTCAACAGCCGAAAAATATTCACGATTAATCAAGTCTAAAGCTAAAAGTTTTGGGTTTCAAAATTGTGGAATTTCCAAAGCAGATTTTCTGGAAGAAGACGCTCGACATCTTGAAAAATGGCTCAAGAATAACTACCATGGCGAAATGAAATACATGGAAAATCACTTCGACAAAAGGCTTGATCCGAGATTGTTGGTAGAAGGTTCAAAATCTGTAATTTCACTTTCTTACAACTACTTTCCTGAAGAGAAAATTTCAACGCTGGAGAATTTTAAAATCTCGAAATATGCGTATGCCGAAGATTATCATGAAGTGGTAAAAGAAATCCTTCGCGATATGGTTGCTGAATTGCAGAATGAAATCGGTGATTTTGGTTTCCGGGTTTTCGTAGATTCTGCGCCTGTTTTAGAAAGAAGCTGGGCGAAAAAATCAGGAATTGGCTGGGTTGGGAAAAATGCCAATCTTATTACGAAACAAAGCGGATCATTTTATTTTTTGGCCGAAATTATTTGTGATTTAGATTTAATTCCGGATCATGAGACAACTGATCATTGCGGTAGCTGCAGGAAATGTATTGATGCTTGTCCCACAGATGCAATTGTTTCAGAAAAAATCGTTGACGGAAGCAAATGTATCTCTTACGCAACTATCGAACTAAAAAATGAAATTCCTGATTCATTTAAAGATAAAATGGAAGACTGGATGTTTGGTTGCGATATTTGCCAGGATGTTTGTCCGTGGAACCGTTTTTCTGCACCGAATTTTCAGACAAAATTTAAACCTAATGATGCTTTAAAGAATTTCAAAAAAGGAGAATGGAAAGAGTTGACTCAAGAAATATTCTCCGAAATTTTCAGAAAATCACCTGTTAAGCGGACGAAATTTGCAGGTTTGAAAAGAAATATTGAGTTTTTGAATCAGTCTTCAGAGAAACTAAAGTGAAATTCTATTTATCTGTTGTATTTAAAATGCCTTTGTGTTTTTTGCTGAGTGAAACGCCTTTGCGAGCCTTAAAACAGTTAGTAATTAAAAAATCTTAGCGCTCTTTGCGTTAAAAATCAAGATCACGATATTTTAATTTTATAAAATCTAAAGGTGAAAATATCTGTTTGGAAATTTTACTTTCCAAAAATAAAGTGGGTAATTCACCATTCCTTAAAAGTTCAATTTTAAAGAAACAGAAGATTTTAATTCGTGAAAATTTAAAAAGCCCTTTCTACAAAAGAAAAAATGACTTTCAAAAAGAGAATATCTTTAAGAAAATCAACGTTTTTTTTGGGTTCTTTTGGGAGCTGTTTTTACTCTTACTTTAAATCTTTTCTGGGATTTCATGTTTTTATTCATATTTCCAAGTGTTTGTTCTTTAAATTTACTGATATTTCGGAATAAAACAAATACTTTTACGAAAAATTGAAAATTAAATTTTATTAAAATTATATTCAAAAGACATGAGTGCGAAAGTTGTATTGATTTATATTTTAAAAACCATCGGAATTATCCTGGGAATCGTTGTTGTATACTGTCTTTTGGGATACTTGCTTCCTTTTATCGAAGTTTCTGCAAAAGATGACGGCGAGAAAAAAGAAATTCCCATTTACATTTATACCAACGGTGTTCATACGGATATTGTGATGCCTGTTAAGAACGATTTGTACGATTGGAGTTCTAAAATACCTTTTGAAAATACAACCTCAAAGAGAACTGATTATAATTATGTAGGAATCGGTTGGGGCGACAAAGGTTTTTATCTCGACACTCCCACTTGGGCAGACCTGAAATTTTCAACGGCAGTAAAAGCTGCATTTTGGATGAGCGAATCTGCCATGCATACGTCATTCTACAAAACAATGACCGAAGCTTCCGACTGCAAAAAAATAATGATCAGTAAAAAGCAATACTTAGATTTGGTAAAATTCATCGATGCTAAATTTGATAAAGATGCCAGCGGAAATTATCTCCTGATTCCTACAAAAGCAGTGTACAGCGATAACGATGCGTTTTATGATGCGCAGGGAAGTTATAGCTTTTTAAACACCTGCAATACGTGGGCAAATGATGCGCTGAAAGCTGCCGGACAAAAAGCAGCCTGGTGGACGCCAACAGATTACGGAATTTTCTTACATTATAAATAATCGAGTGAGAATTTTTTATTTCATTTTCCTAGTTATGGTTTTTTCGGCTTGTAAAAATGAGGCGAAAGATTCTGTCGTCACTAATATTTTTCAAAGAGATAAAGTTGAAGATATCCAAAAGCCTGAGTTAGATTCCATAAAGACAAAAAAGAAAGCACAGGAAGCATCAGCATTTTGCAAAAACAAGAAAATGAGTGAAGATTTCTGCATATTGATTGATATGAGTCTTCATTCTGGCGTGAAGCGTTTTGTGGTTTGGGATTTTAAAGAAAATAAAATTTCAGGAAAATACTTGGTTGGTCATGGTTGTGGAAACAATTCGTGGAGCGGTGACGAATCGAAAGACAATCCGACATTCAGCAATGAAGACGGAAGTCATCTTTCATCTCTGGGAAAATACAAATTGTCAGGCAGAGGCCACAGCGATTGGGGAATCAACGTCAAATATCTGATGCACGGTTTGGAAGAAACCAATAATAATGCTTTAAAACGGTTTATTGTTTTTCATTCCTGGAATCTGATGAGTGATGATGAAACATATCCTAAAGGTTCACCGGAAGGTTGGGGCTGCCCTACAATTTCTAATAATGCAATGCGGAAATTAGATCCTATCATTCAGAAATCTCAAAAACCGGTGTTGATGTGGATTTATAATGAATAATCTTTTATTTCTTTAAATCAAGTTCATAAATTGATGATGGAAGATTGAACGGTTCTGACATTGATTTTTTGACAAATGCAAATTGCTGATCTTTAAAAAAAACTAGTTGAGCATCGTTATCATTAATGTTCATCCAAATGCTGTCGGTGAATTGAATGGCAGATTTTACCTTCTTCCAAAGAGCATTTTTTACGTCTGGTAAATCATATTCCGGAAGGATTGCAAATTCTGTGATTGCTGTCATTTTTTGATTTTCTTTCGTATCGGGATAAGAAAAACCACCTTGGAAAAAGCAATATCCAACGGGTTTTTGATCTGCAAAAACCATAATTAATTGATTGGAAAAATCATTGAGAACATTAATCATTTTCCTTTGATCAAAATTTTCTGCGATGTAGTTTTCGATCTCTTCTGAAGTGATGATGTCTTTGTATGATTCTCTGATGAAAGCTTTTTTAACGTCAAAAAATTCATCCATTCCCTGGTCTGACCCGATTACAAATTTTGAAACAATCTCCATTTTATTTTTTTTCAAAGCTAAGCATTTGCGGATGTTTATTTCAGTACAGTTGAGGGTAAATGAATCGGTACAGGTTTAAATTTCATAAATTTGTTCAGAACAGATGGTTTTCAAAAATGCAGAAATATAAATATCAAATTTTCACATCAGTAATCGAAGAACAGATTAAAAACGGAACTTTCAGTTCAGGTGATCGATTGCCTTCAGTTCGGGAAATCAAAGAGAAATTTAAGCTGAGTACCAGCTCGGTACAAAGTGGGTTTGATTATCTTGTCATGAAAGGATATGTGGAAAATCGACCTCGCTCCGGATTTTTTGTAAGTTTGAAACATGATGATGCGATTCCTGATTATTTATCAAAATTTCCGAAAGTTGTAAGAGATTCAGATTTTAATAAAAAACTAAAGCTGACTTCAAAAGCGGGTAAACTTTCTGAACAGTCATCATTTAATGCAACGGCTCCAAATGATTTGCTTATTCCTCAAAAATTGATTTTAAGGAAAATGCAGGAAGTAATTCGGGAAAAAGGTGCATCAATTTTAAGATATTATCCCACAAACGGATCGGAAATTTTAAAACAACAGATTGCTTCTCGTGCTTCAAAGTATGGCTCTTCAATGAATGCTGAAGAACTTATTATTACCGATGGTGCATTGCAGGCACTTTATATTGCGTTGGCTTCAGTTACGCAGTTGGGAGATGTGATCGCTGTGGAAAGTCCATGTGTTTTCTCTGCTTTAGAAGTAATATCGAATTTAAAACTGAAAATAATTGAAATTCCTGTGCACTATAAAACGGGATTTGATGTAGATTATTTGAAGGATATTTTAAATAAAAATAATGTTCGTGCCGTCGTACTCACTCCCAATTTTCATAATCCGACCGGGATTTTGATGTCTGATGAAGCTAAGAAAGAACTTGCGTTGATGGCGAATGTTTATCAGATTCCGATTATTGAAAATGATATTTATGGAGATCTTTATTTTGAAGGGGACAGACCTTCTACGATTCATCAATTTGATAAAAACGGTTGGGTAATGACCTATTCATCTTTTTCTAAAACTTTAGCTCCCGGAATTCGTTTAGGCTGGCTGAATGCAGGGCGGTTTTTTACGCAGGCGGAGCGATTAAAATTCTCTCTAGGAAGATCTGTTGCTCCCATTTATCAGGAATTAATGATTAAAATTTTAGATGGAAATATTTATGACAGGCACCTTCGTACTTTGAGAAGACAATTGGAAATTCAGTCAGTAGAAATATTGAATACTTTAAAAGCAAACTTTCCTGAAGCTTCCTACTTTCACAGGCCGATGGGTGGTTACAGCATTTGGGGTGAACTTCCTGAGAACGTGGATATGGAAAAATTTACGGCTTACTGTGAACGTGAGCGAATTGCTTTTACTCCGGATTTACATTTACCCATAGCGATGCCTACAGTCATCACTTCAGAGTAGTATTCGCAGAAAGAATAACATCTGAAAGTTTTTTAGCACTGAAAAAAGCAGGGGGAAATATCAGTTTTTTACGGTGAGATTGTAATTCTTTTCTATATTTAAATGAAAATTTTGAAGGTGATTCCTGATTGATATTGAAATTTTTTAAAAACAGTAAAAATTCATATTGTATTTAATAAAATATTAATATTTATTACATAGCATTGTTTTTAGTCATATAATCTTCTTAGAGTCAGATAGATTAACTTGATGATATACACTTTTCTAAAGTAATGTTTTCGTTTTTTAGTTAAAATAATTTAACATAATTAATTTCTTGGCATGCAAGTTGAAAGTAAGTAGGGACGTACGAAAAAAGTCCTGCAGCAGACACTTTTGGAATAGTTGATATTCCAATAACTTTAAAAGTAGCAATACTTTAATAATTAAATTTTAACGATTAAAAATAATATGAAACTAAGTTTAGCAATTTTTTCATTAGCGTTAGCTATGCCTGCTTCAATGATGGCGCAAGACAGCCTGAAAGTATCAAACGGAGAATATCCTAATACATTTACATCCGGTTCTTCCAATGTAAGTCCTTTTACTCAACAGTCGAAAAGATTCAATGACTGGGCAGTATCTTTCGGTGCCGGTGTACCTTTGATGCAGTCTGCAGATTTGACGTCTATTAAAAACGGAAACGGTAAAAACCTATTTGGTTACTCTGCTTATGTGAGTATTGATAAGGCGATCACGCATGCTTTTGGAATTAATCTTCAATATGACAGAGGAGAAACAAGACAGGGCTGGTTCAATACGAAAGATGCAGCTCCTGCCAATGCTTCAGTGACTGGACAGGTTGGTGCGAGAACTCAATATGATGCGATTTCTATTTTAGGAGATATTAATTTTTCTAATTTAATGAGACGTGTTGATAATAAATCTCCTTACAGATGGGCTCTACACGGTTATGCAGGTGTTGGAACTTTAGCATACAAAGCATATCAGAAAGATGAGTTCGGACAAAGATTAATGACTGAAGTAAAGCCATTTAAATTAAATTCTTTCTTCGGACAGGCTGGTGCAGGTTTAAAATATAAAATCAACAACAGATTAGATCTTGAAGGGAGAGTAATGTATGTGGTAACTACTGATGACCAGTTTGACGGTGGTGGTGCGCAGTACAGTACTATCAACAAAAGAGAAGATCAGGTTTCGGATAATTTCTTCAATGCAACCTTAGGTTTGTCTTTGAAATTAGGAAAACACGATTCACATTTGATGTGGCACGATCCTTTACAGGAAATTTATTACAAACTTGATGTGTTAGCTGCTAAAAACGAAGATGTAGAAGTTTGTAAGAGTGGTGACAATGATAATGACGGAGTTTGTGATGATTGGGACAGACAGCTAGATACTCCTGCAGGTGCAAGAGTTGACGGATCTGGTGTTGCTTTAGATGTTGATTTAGATGGAGTAATCGACCTGTATGACAAATGTGTAACGGTTCCTGGCCCTGTAGAAAACAACGGATGTCCTACAACAACTTCAGGTGCTGTGACGGAGGCAGAAACAAAATTAGACGGAATTGAATTTGATTTAAATTCAGACAGAATTTTACCATCAAACACTCCAATTTTGAATAATGCGGTGAACTACATTAATTCTTCAAATGGTGCTTACACTGTAATCGGTACTACAGATACAAGAGGTTCTGAAAACTACAATCAGAATTTATCTGAAAAAAGAGCCAATAGTGTGAAAGATTATCTGATTAAAAATGGAGTAGAATCTACAAAACTAGATGCACAAGGAAGAGGTAAAAAAGATTTGAAATATCCTGAGTGCGATCCTGCAACAAAGTGCCCTGAATGGAAAAACAGAGCCAACAGAAGAGTGTATTTTGAAGCTAAATAAGTAGATTTTCAAACTACAATAAACGAAATAAGTCATGCATTTTGCGTGACTTATTTCGTTTTATATCAAGTCAGATTTTTATTTCAGGTCAATCTAAGTGGGAGCGTGGTTGCTGCTTTTTCCCCAATCCCATACATGTTTATTGACTCTAAATATTTCATAAAAATATTTTCACAAATATTAGAATTTTTTCTTCTGAATACGGTTTGTATGGCACAAATTCTGTTATAGTAAAAGCACATCAAAAAAATAAAAAAATATGGAATCGATCAATGTTAAAGTGGCTTTTTGTACAGAATGTAACGGATATTATGCAGCAACTCCGGTGAAAAAAGAAGATTGTCATCACCCGGAAATTATCGACCATTATTTTTATCACGGCGAACCATATTTTACTTTGAATCAGTGTTCCTTCGAATCAAATACTCAATTATCAAATACAGAGGTTCGTATTTTAAAATTATCTGATCATCAGGCAAACGATCATCAGCATTGTAACTGTGTTAAAGATATTGAACAAAGAAAAACTGTTACCTTAAAATCTGAACCCAAAGAGCATAAATTAATCATGAGCACAGAAAATTCTGAAATGGAAGCTGATGTTTATTTTACAGATTTATATTGTACTTACAATAATTTTCATGGAATAAATACATCGGTTGGCCGTCCTGCTTCTGCATAATTCTCTAATTTTTAAATAAAATTTATAGATAAAAATATTTTACTAATTTTTGAATGGTATCAAAATAACGATATTAAAAAAAATTATTTTAAAATAAAAAGCCTCTGGAAATTAATTAAAACACCGCCAATAGATTCTATTGGCGGTGTTATTTGTAACAATTTTTTTTAAAATCAGATTTTACTTACTTCTTTATAAAAGATTTTGAAAAAGAAGTTTTGTCACCTTTTATCTGAACAAAGTAAACTCCGGCAGATAAAAATTCAGTATTTATTTTTTGATTGTACTGAGAATTTGAAGATGATAATTCCTTTACAGAAACAATACTTCCTTTTGCATCAATAATATTTAATGTCAGTTTTTTATCAGGTGAACTAAATCTTATATTGATTTCATTACTCGCCGGATTTGGGTAAATAACCAATTCGTTTTGTTTTTTCTCAGCATCATTAACAGAAAGTACTGCTGTATTGCACACAGGGATTCTGTTTACCCCATCAATTCCCCAAGAAGATTGCACCGGAATACATAACCAATTGAGCACAGTAGGGAAGTGGTCAGTCTGTCTTGGTGTATTCAGGTAGTTTTGAATGGTAAATGTTTCTGATGTCTGAAGATTTCTTGTCGGAGATCCGGTAATGGTTGCATTATTACCTAATGGTCCTGAATCTGTCAAAGTATTTCCTGACGCTTCAGTCATTTTATAATTTGCCAAAAGATTAGAGTAAAAAGGATGCGAGCTTGTAACATCCTGGTTTGCCCATTGAACTATAGCTTCATTCGATAATTTTGCATTCCAGATTCTTACATCTTTGTAAGAAGCAGCCAAATTAACACCATAAGTATTGGTTCCGTCCTGATTGATGGTTAATGGTAAATTTGAAGTGATGTCACCGATATTATTCATTTTCCCAACAGTTACAGGAACGCCATCGTCATACATTGTCGCAAGACCGTCTCTGTCGAACGTTACAGCGATATGTTTCCACTGGTTTGTTACCAATTTTCCTCCAGTCAGATCGAGTCTGTTACTTCCATCGCCAATATTCATTTTAAAGGTCTGTCCTGAATATCCTGAAATTACAAAACCTTTGTTATTTCCACTATTCCAGTTTTTATTTCCAATCAATACTGGGTCGCTGCTGTAGTTGGCGTTTGGTTTCACCCAAAATTCAATGGTGAAATCCTGACTGGCACCGAAATTAAAACCGCTTTGAACTGAAGGCTTTGCATACGTCCCAGCAGGGAAATTCAGACGGTTATATGTTGGGGTGTTTTGGCTTTGAGTTTTGCTGATTTGCTGAGCGGTGAAAGATGGATTGGAATAGATTGAAAAAATATCTCTTTCTGTAAGATTTCCACCTCCATGTGAAGCACCTTCTCCACCGTGATCGGTAGTGACTACCACTAGCCAGTTTTCGTTATTATAAGTGCTTCTGTTTTTCATTGCGGTAAGAATTTCACCGATATAAGTATCTGTAAGCTGAATAGAATTCACATATTGCGATGAAGCTGAAGTAAAACCGTATGAATGTCCTGCACCATCCACATCGTCAAAATCAACGAAAAGTACATCCGGATTGTCATTTTGAAGTGCATTAACTGCTGCATTTTTTACTGCAAGATCTGTTGAAAAGTTTGTTTTTACATCAGCAGTATTGATGATATTGTTGTTAATCGGTGCCCAGTGAGCTAAAGACATAGTTCTCAAATTAGAATTGTATGTTTCAATTCTGGTTAAAAAATCACGATAATTAGCATAGTTGGGATTGGTGAAATTGTTGTCCGGTACGTTGTGCTTATCTAGACCCACTCCTGTCAGCATAGAACTCCAGCCGTTTCCGCTGATGGTTGGTGCTAATGTAATGGCATCTAAAGAATAAACTGCAGTCGGCAATAATCCCTGAATGTTAGGAGTGTTGGACGACATCATCACGTCTGGCCTGCAGCCGTCTATTCCGATAAAAAGAACTTTTTTAGTCTGTGCGGTCATTAATGCGCCGGTCATCACCAAAATAGAAAGAAGTTTTGTTTTCATAATAACTATTTTAAAGATTTAATTTAAATTGAATGAAACTGATTACAGAAATACCTCTGTAACCAGTTCTTTGAAGGAATTAAAAAAGGATATGTTCAGCTTCTGAAAGATTGTTTAAAATATGATCGGGTAATGCCAATTCAAGTTGTGCTCTGGTTTGTGCACCGCTCAGAACAGCAATGGTCATTCCACAACCTGCGTTTTTTCCCTCATGAATATCTATGGCTGAATCTCCGGCTTTCAAAACCTCTTTTGGATCCGTAATTCCGAATTTTTTCATTGCAAGGATGATCATTTCAGGACTTGGTCTGCTTTCAGAAACATCGTCGGCAGTAATCAGCGCATCATAATGAACATCAATTTTCCAGTTGAGTTTTGTAAGCAATTGTTGAGCAATTTTCTGAGTATAACCGGTATTTAGAACTACTTTTTTGTCTTTAGATTTTACTTTTAACAAAAATTCTTCAACTCCAGCGATGGGTTTTACGTTGAGATTGTTATAAGCAAGAGCCAATTCATCAGAAAAGTTTTCGAATATGGCTTCAGTATCTTCCGTATTTCCGCCGATATTTTCGAGTAAATTTTTAATAGCCTCAGCTTTTTCCATTCCGGCACAGATTTCAAGCACTTTATCTAAAGTTACCTTGTAACCATAGTCATTAACGGCTTTTGTAAGTGTTTTATACACTACATTGTCTTCATCGATCGTTGTTCCGGCCATATCCAGAACCAATAATTGTATGTTCATTTTTTAAGAAAAAATTGTATTGATATTAAATTTTGAATAACCGCCGCTTCCGGTCATTCCTTTTCCGCCGATACCTGTCACTATATGAATGTTGGGTGATACATTGTGCTCGAAAATATCTTTGGTTTTGCACTGAGAATAAATGCCAAACCATCTTCTCTGAATTTCGTAGGTTGGCAAATCGATTATTTTTTTAGCTTCATTGATCATAAATTCATCGATGTCCATATTTAAATCATAACCAAGATCATCTGCATTTTTTGCATCTGCATATTCATGAGAATCACCGATAATAACCGATCCGTCCAAAGCCTGTTTGAATAAAATGTGAATTCCGAATTTCTTTTCAAATGAGTTTTTGTCTTCACCTTCCTTTATTTTGGCAAAAGATTCACATTCAGTAAATGACTCGTATCTTCTGATGGAAAGTCCGGTGAGAATATTTCCTGGCAGTGAATAAATTCCTTGCGGTTTAGTCTGAAGCATTTGCAGTTTGCTGACTTCCAGATCACTTTCATTAAAAATTTCAGGGTACAAAGTTTTAAACTCGTGTCCGCCGCAAATGATGATTTTTGAAGAATGAAATTTCTTTCCTTCTGCAGTCACAACAGTACATTGAGAATTATTTTCAGTGGTTTCTACCACAGTGGTATCGTAGAAAATATCCAGACCTTCCTGAGTTTTCAGATATTGATGAAGTTTTACAATCATCTCACTGGAGTCAACTGAGATTTCCTGTGGGAAAAACAATCCGCCTTTGCAGTAATCAGATCTCAGACCGTCAAACTTCTGAATGCATTCACTTTTAGAAAGAATGACCGATTCGTAATCGTTGTTTTTATTGATTTGAGCCAATTCTTCAATCAGCTGAAGCTCTTCATCATTGGAAGCGATATATACCGAACCATTCTGTCTTACGGTAAGATCAGTTTTAGACTGTAAATCTTTATAAATATTTAAACTTTCTTTTCCGAAATTCTGCCATTTGATGTCCATTCCGGATGGAACGACCTGTCCGAAATTTCTTACGGTTGCGCCCTGTGGAACAGAATTTCTTTCCAGAATAGCGACTTTCAAGTTTTTTTGTAATGCGTGATAAGCGTGGAAGGTTCCTAAGATTCCACCACCTACAACGATTAAATCATATTGAGTATTCATATGTATTATTTTAAATTTTAAAAGCATCAAAACGAATTGCCTGTGATGTTTCTTCGTCTTCAGCATTTGATTTTGACCTTGATTTTTTTTGGAATGCTAAAAAAGCAATAATTGAAAAAATTAAAACTGTGGCTGCGATGATATAATTGAGATTAATATAAAAATGAAGCCAAGAGCGGTCTTGCGAGCCTAAGTTTTTCAGAAACAGTACCGAAACGCTTCCCAAATATCCAAAGGCGTCGACGAAATAGATGAAAAATCCGACATTTCCTTTAATTTTGAAAGCGGCAATCATTCGGTCAAAATAAATTCCGTTAAAAGGAATATAGCAGAGATACATTCCGAAACCTGAAATCGTCATCCATAAAAATGGAGAAATGATGTTACCTTGAAATAAAATCGTGGAGAATACCACTAAAATAATTCCGCCAAAAAGAATGTAATGATAGTAAGCAAAGGCTTTCCTGTTATTTTTTACTTTGACCATAAAGCCAAGAATCAGTAAAACCATAATTGAAATCGGTACTTCTGTCAAAGTGAAAACCGAACTATCTGCATTACCGCTCATCTCATCCCAGATCTCACGGCTGAAATTGTCCCGGAAATCCCTTAAAACTGTCAGACAAATGTAAAGAATCGTGATGCTAACCAAAGGAAGGAAAAACTTTTTCACCAGAGACATTCTTTCTTCTTCACTCAAAGGTTTTCTTTCTTTTTTCAAAGCAATATCTTCTTCATTCGGAGCTGGAATTTTATTCAATAAAACGGCAAAAATGATTAATGGAATAATGAAAATCAAACCTGTTGTAAATGGCATCCAGAATTCCGAAATTCCGAAACTGTCCATTAAAAATTTTCCGGCAGATTTTACCACTCCTGAAGAAACTACAAAGCTTGAACAAAGAAATAAGCCAATTATTTCTGTAGTTTTTCGTCCTTCAATGTAAGAGAAAACAATTCCCCAGATCATTCCCAAAGGAATTCCATTGATGAACATGAACAAAATATTGTATGGCGCAGGAACGACTGCAAAACCCAACAAAGCAAGCTCGGCAATTCCGATAAAAACCAAAAGAAAAAGAATTCTTTTCTGAGGTTTCAGTTCTGAAATGAATTTAATTCCGATAAATTTTGAAATAAAATAACCAACCGCTTGTGCGATGATGATTAAGATTTTATAATCAAAACCAAAAAACTCTAAATTGCTGAATGAGGCTACAGCAAAAGGTTTTCTGAAAGCATACATGCAGAAGTAGACCCCGAAAGCAGCGATGGCCGCTTTCAGAGTTACATTCAGTGTGTTGTTTTTTGATGGAGAGGTCATCATCATTTTAGAAATTAAGTTTAACTCCTATATTTCCTCTCACACCGTAATATTCTACCTGCTCTGGTCTTTGCTCATCTTTTCCGAAATGATAGATCAAAGGTTTGTTCAGAATGTTGTTGACATCTGCAAAGATGGTGATATGCTTGTTGATCTGGTACGAAGTTCCGAAGTCAAGATTGCTGTATTTTCCGTAGTAAGAATCGTAAAGATCTTCTTCGGCATATTCTACTGCAAATTTTCCTTTATGATTGTAAGCCAGTCTTGCATTGAATCCTTTTTTCTCGAAGAATAGCTGGATGTTATACAGTTCTTTCGCTTGGTAAGGAAGTTTTACCATTCTTCCGCTTGGTTTTTCCATTTCAGAGGTCATGAATGTTGCATTCAGCTGTGTTCCGAAATACTGAAGAAATCCTGGCAGGAAGTCAAATCTTCTGTTGATTCCCAATTCGATTCCGCCTAACCATGCTGCTTTTCCGTTGTTCGGAGCACTGAATTGCACACCATTGATTCCGTTATAATTTCCAATAAAAGAGTCCTGAAAAATAGGATCTGTGATTGATTTATAGAAAACACCTCCGCTTAAAATCCCAACATTGGAAAAGTAATATTCACCCATTAAATCAAGGTTGATAGAGTAGGTCGGGTTCAGGTTTGGATTTCCACCTTTAAACTCATTATCGGCTTCACTGTATGTCCCTCCCGGAGTAAGGTCTCCGAAATTGGGTCTTGAAAAAGTACGTGTCGCTGCAAATCGTAAATTGGTCTTGTCGTTGATCATGTATTTCAAGTGCAACATCGGTAAAACCGCAAGATAGTTTTTGGTATTTTCCACTGGCGTCAGAACGTCTTCAACAACGTTATAACCTTTTACTTTGGTATGCGTGTTGGATAATCTCAAACCTCCTAAAACGGTTATTTTGTCATTGATTTTATATGTTCCCATACCGTAAGCGTCGGTATGTTTTTCGAAAACATCGAAATTTCTTCCCAAAGCTTTGTTGTATTCAAGCGCTTCCGAATCGGTTTTGTTGATGGTTAAATTTCCCTGATTCTGAAACCAGAACTGATCCATTCCGCCTGTTGAAAGTACCGGACCAAAAGTATTTCCGATATTTGCATTCATTTCGCTCAGGTATTTTGTGGCACCAGGTTGAGTTGTGATATGCTGATTGAAATCTGACAGCAATGGTGCAGTTCCGCTTGACCAGTTGTAGAAAATATCAGAGAAACGGGCGTTACGTTCTTTATCACGGTATTTTAAACCATACTTTAAAGTTAATTTGTCCGAAGCATTGATTTCGTGGTTGAACCCTGCTACGATTTTATCTTTTTCCTGAACGTACACTTTATAAAATTCCAAATCTGTAAACCTCATCTGAGAAGCATCCATCTTAAAATTCGGGTTGCTGTAAAACCCAAATAATGCATCTGGATCTTTTAAATCTAGTTTTCCGCCATCTGCTTTCCAGTAGGCTCTCGGGCCGTTTCCTTTATCTGAAATATAATCAGGATTGATTCCTACACCGCTTTGAGTATATTTAATCACATAATAAGAATTATTCTGCTTATCAGGAATGTTTCCGTATTTGAAAAGATTGTTGTAGTAAGAAAGATCCCAGTCGATTTTGCTTTTGTTCAGCTGATGAACTCCGCCTAAAGAAACCGAAGTCAGTTCTGTGATCAGTAGATTGTGAATATTCTGAAGCTCAACTCTTGCCGTGTTGTTCGCCGCACTGAATTTATCGAATCTCACTCTGTGTTTGTAATGAGTTTCATCGTCAGAAAGAGTTCCGTACATTCCTTTAAGATATAAGGTGCTTTTTGGAGATAAAACATATTCTAAAGCAGCATTCGCTCCAGTGGTTTTTCTTACCCCATTGTAATCACGTAGTTCCATTCTGAAAACCCCTTCGTCACCGCTTCTTCGTGCTTCAAAATTATCCGTTGACCAGTTTCTTATGAAATGCGAAAAATTAAAAAGGTATCCGAATTTCTTATCTTTTGTTCTTCCTCCGTAAAGCAATCCCAAATTGTAAACTCCTTTATCTGACTTTGCGTTGTAACCTGTTCCGAAAGTCCCTCTGAACTCGGTTTTCATCGGAGGAGTTTTGGTGATAAAATTAACACCGCCGCCAATTCCGTCTGCTTCCATATCTGGAGTAAACGATTTGTTGACGTGAACGTAAGAAATCAATTCTGTCGGGAAAAAGTCAAATGCTGTAGCTCTTGAGGTGGTTTCTTCTTCAGCAGTCGGAAGTTTGTTTCCATTGATGGTTGTTGAAGCCCAGAATGGCGGAAGCCCTCTTAATGAAACGAATCTTCCTTCTCCCTGATCACGCTCGATCGAAACACCCTGAACTCTCTGTACAGTTTCCGCTGCATTTCTGTCCGGTAATTTTCCGATACCGTCTGAAGCGATGATATTTGAAATATTGATTGCGTTTTTCTGCATATTTAATGCACGGGCTTCACTGTTTTTCAAGGATCCGGTTACTACAACTTCATCAATATTCTTTTGTTTTTGGAACATTGAAATAATTCCTAAATTGAGTGACTGATCTGATATCAAATCAACCGTCATATTTTGAGGTTCATAACCGATGTATGTAAATTGTAAATCGTAATGACCAGGTTTAAGATCATTGACAGAAAATTTTCCGTCAACATCTGTAATTACAATTTTTGAGCTTCCATTGATTTTAACCGTTGCGCCCGGAAGTGGCTGACTATTATCTGAAACTGTTCCGGTGACAATTTGTTTTTGAGCCGATACAAATATCGTACAGCAGGCAAAAAGAGGAAATAAAGATTTTTTTATAATTGCTTCCATTGTTTACATATATTAAATTTCTATTGCAAAACAACTCAATAATTTTAATATATGTAAATTTTTAGTATTAATTTATATTTAATAAATAATGGATGATTGTTAACTCAATCTTACGGATTTATGATACCTGATGCATTGAAATTTTGGTGTTAAAATGTTGTAGAATGTTGTATATTAGGGAGTTGTTTAAATAAATAGAAAATGAACTGCATGTGAGTAGTTCATTTTGTTTAATCGTAAAATGTGGAATTTATATTAACAGTCTTAAATATATAAAAGACTGAATTTTACTATTTGTAAACTTTTGTTTTGGAAATTGATATATTATATATCCTTTTTAGCTTTTATCTGAGTAAAAATAAAGCACCAACATCATACAATCTTTGTCGGAAATACTGACCGGAACGTGCGGTAATTTTCCATTGAAATAAAGCGAGTCACCTTCCTGAAGCTCAATTTCTTCATTATCAATGATGTATTTTACTTTACCCTTTAAAATATATTTAAATTCCCAAGCATCCGTAATCACTTTATCTCTTTTAGAATTGGGCTCTAAGGTGAGCAAGACCGCTTCAAACCCTAATGAATGGAGGCTTTTGCTGAAGATATGCATATATTTAAATCCTTCAGCTTCTACTTCTTTTTCTATAACCTGCTGATTTTCTTTAGGAACAAAAATGAATTTTGCATTAGATTTTTTCTCAACGCCTTCAAAAAAATAACTAGCATCAATATCCAGAGACTGTATCAATTCAAGTAAAACAGGCAGTGACGGAATTGTTCTTCCATTCTCTATTCGTGAAACCAAACCGTTACTCACATGAGCTTTTGAGGCAAGATCGTTGATGGTAAGGTTGTTTTTCTTTCTAATATCTTTTAATCTTTTTCCGATACCTATTAAAAAATCACTCATGTTATTTAAGATTTCAAGCTTTTGTATTTACTTATTTTGAGTGTAAAAATAGCAAATAAATAAAATGCTGTTGTAAATAAATGTTACAAATAGTAAATATTTTAAAAGATTATCTTTCAGATATAAATGAAAGCAAATTTATTTGAATTTTATATATAAAAAACGGATACCTGCTGGTTATCCGTTTTGTGTAATTTTGTCTATTCCTGTTCAGGAGGAAAAGGATAGTCTTTTAATGGTGATAATTCCACTATCAAACAATTTCTTATTAAAATATATTAGTATAATCAACCAAACCTTCTAAAAACGCAGTAAAAGATGAAGCTAAAAATTCTAATTCTGCCTCTGAGTAATACACAAAAATATTTCCATAATCTTTTTCATCTAGGGACATTGCTAAATAACCGGTTTCTATATACCCTATACTTAGATGATTTTTTGGTAAATAGTCTTGCTTTTCTACAAGAGAAGTACCATATTTAATAGATTTAAAACCAGATAAGAGTATGCCGTCGTCGGGCTCTCCAAAATAGATATAGTAACTTAATGGAGATCCTCCATTATATTTTAACATATGTCTTTAATTGAGGTAGTGATAGCCCTATTTCTGTTTCAAACTCACTTAATTCTTCTGGTGTGATGAGTTTATTTTCTATTTCAAAATCAATCATATTCTGATTAAAGATAATATAATTATTCTAAAATATCAGTATAATCGACAAAGCCTTCTAGAAATTCAGTAAAGGAGGGTGCTATTTCTTTTGGATCTTCATCGGAATAATATACAAAGATACTTCCATAATCTTTTTGTATTTTATCACCTAAGGTTATAAGCTTGGCGGTTATTTCTTCCCCATTTTTTATATATTTTATTTCTTCTCCAATTCTTCCTTTCGATATTATATCTGTTTTTTCTATCTTTTCAATATCATCACTTGCCAATAAAACCCAAGGATTAACGCTTCCGTAAAGATAAAATTTGAATACTTTATAACAATTTTAAAGTTTTGACTAAGCTCAAATAAAAAACCGAAACTCTAAAAAGTTTCGGTTTAATACAATTTTATTTTTTACTCAATTTCCACAAATTTTATTCCGTGGAAATTTTTACTTTCTATCTCTTGTTTCATTTTTTCATTTACTGCGATTCTTAATTTCAAGCCTTTTATTTGAAAAAATAAGTTATTAAAGTCATCCTTAATTTTTAATTTGTTTATTTTTCTTATTAAACCTTGAATTATAACAATATCAGATTTTTCGTAATCAATACAATCTTCATTTTGGGTAAACTTTAAAAGATAAAAATCTTTTCTCTGGTGATTTTCTTGTGAAATAGTAATAGGTATAAAATTTACATTTTTGATATTCATTGACTCTATGAAGTCTTTAAATTTTTGAGAGAAAACATTCATTCCAGAAGTGATATAGTCACTATCATTCATTCCAATATAAGGAATTGTTTTTAACTTAGATTCTTTTCCGCCAAGTAACAATTCTAAGGACTGGTGATACTCAAATGGTATTATAATATCACCTTCTATATAATCTCTTTCTAAGAAAAAATATTTATTCATATAAATTTATTTTAATATTTTTATTATTTCATCAATTTAATATATGTAGAAAAGTTTTCTGTTGAATAATAAACTTAAATATTTTAGTATAAATATATAAGTATTCTAATAAAAAACTCCGCAAACCTATTTAAGTTTGCGGAGTTTCATTAGTTTAAAATTAGATTTTTCGATATAAATTTTAAATTACATCTAATTTCAAAATACATATTTATCGATTAATTCGATTTCGTGCTCCATTAGCTAGTTATTATTCTAGAACTTATAATTTTCATCTATTAAAGTAAAACTTATGCCTTTTATATTGTTTTTTTCCATTTCGTTCTTCAGGTCATTGTTAACAACTATTTCATAATCGTAGCCCTTAATAAGAAAGAATTTCGCATTAAAATCTTTTTTGAAATATATCTTGTTTATTTCTCTAATTTTATCAAGAATTATCACAACATCTGATTTTTCATAATCAATACAATCTTCTGTATTAGTAAATTTAATAGAAAAAGCACTTAACTTTTTATTATTTTTATTTAAAAAATCAATAGGAACAAACTCAATATTAGGAATTTTATTTATTTCCAAAAAATTTTTAAAATAATTAGAAACTACATGACCTGTTACTGAGTAATAATCTGTTTCATTTTTTCCTACAAATGGTATTTTTTTTAGTTTAGAATCTTTATTATCTCTTAATAATTCTATGCTATCACCATATTCAAAAGGAATATATATGTCTCCTTCGTTAATAATATGTTTTAAAAAATAATATTTCATAATTTTTTATCTTAAAATTCGTAAATCGCCACTTTCAGTTAATATATGCAAAATTTCTTTTTGTTCACTCACTAATTTATAAAACTTATCCTTAGCAAATGCTTTTTGTTCTAAATTCATTTTATTAAAATCTGAAAATATTTTTTTCAATTCAATAGAAATTTGCTCATTATATTGTGGATGTGACTTATGTTTAGCCCTATTCCAAAAATTAGCAGGAATTTCAGAGTCTTTTAAAGTGTTTCTTGCATTTTCTATCACTTCATCAAATTTGTGCACGGGAGGAAGCATAGTTCCATTAAATGCTTCATCTAAATTAATTCCTAATTCATCAAATACTTTTCCATAAAAAATTTCCATTTCCTTAGGCACAATGTGATGAGCTTGATAATCAGAAGGCATAGCTTCCTCTGGTAATAATCCTTTTTTATTTCTATCTTTTATTTCTTTTTTAATAGCAGATTTTAATTTATTTAAAGCATTGGCTGAAGGAGATCTTAATTGACTTTTTATTTTCTTAAGCTTTGTATCTACATCTAAAAATTCATCGGCATCTATTTTTTCTATTCTTTCAAATATCTTTTTATTTTTACTAAGAGATTGAGCTGCCATATCTCTAACATTTCTGCTTCCAGTAAATCCTGAACCTGCTATATCTTTTCCTAATGGTGACACAATTTCAATATCATCACCAATAAACCGTGCTTGTATTCCATCTACTTCAAGTTTATCTCCTACTTTTTTACCTTTTGCTAATTCATCATTAATATGTTTCACTTCTCCACTCGCCAATAAAACCCAGGGGTTAACGCTTCCGTAAAGATAAAATTTAAATCCTTTGACAACAATTTTAAATCCTTTAAATTTAAAACGTTTCGCTAAGTTTTCACCTAACTCGTCTAAATTTTTAGCGCCTTTAGCGATTCCTTTTCCTATACCTTGGACAAAGAACTTCGCTTTACCAGCCTGTTTTACAAATCCTTTTCCGGTAGCAACAAGAGCATTTTTGCCGGCTTTCAATGTGCTTTTCGCTCCCGCTTTGGCTAAATTAGCTACTCCTTTTACTCCGCTTTTCGCTGCTGTTTTTAATACCTTAAACAAAGCTGCAGAATCAAATAAAAGTATAAAAATTAATTCAACTAAAATAATCCCGATTGCTCTTGCTAAAGCTTTTCCTGCTGTAGCTGTTTTTCCCAGCCAACCTTCAGTCATAAACGTTTTAAAGAAGCCACTCGCTTTTGCTACCGCTGCAGCCATCATTACGGCAGCAAAGATTTGTAGCGCAGGTGGAATCAATGTAAAAATCGCTCCTGCTGTTAAAATCGCCAATGCGGTTATTCCAAGAACAATTGCAGCTCCAATGCCGATATATTTCCATTTATTTTCTGCCCAGTTTTTCTTAATTCCTGCCCACATTTGCTCCTTCAAATAGTACAAACGAACTCCCGGAGACCACGGGCCAACCATTTTCATTTCTTCAGGCATAGAACTTTCCGTTGCAGCCTGTTTTCCTGAAGCACTTTCTGTATCTGTACTAGGCGGCGACTGGCTGTTTTGGTAATTGATAAACCAATCGGCCTGAGCGTAAGGATCGGCTGGAATGTCTTGTTTTTCTGCTGCGTTTGTTTCACCTTCCATTTCTTGTGATCCTGTGGCAGACTGCTTAAACATATCAAGCGTATTGTTATTGGCTCCGAAATTAATTTCGCCGTTGCTGTCTTGTAATTGCGCAAGGAGTTCAGGACTCAATTCCATATCATTCGTTACAGGATCTACATGAAAATCGTTTTCGTTGTAAGAGTTTTTACCTAACAAATCATCATATTCTGAATCTGATCCTGAACTTGCAGCCTCGGTCATTGCAGTTTTTTCAAAAGGTAATGGTCTTGTTACGTCCATCCCCAAAAATTCTTCAGAAATTTGTCCCATAAAATTATCCGGCATTACCATAGCCGAACTTGTTAAGTTGTATAAACCTTCCATTATTTTTATAATTCCGGCTACAATCAAATTGACCGCATCGAGAATAAGATTGTAAAAATCTTGCAGTGCGCCAATAAGCGTATCTACAACTTCTGCTAAGAAATCTATAACAGCAATAACCGCTTTTTTGAAAACTTCAAATGTTTGGTTTACAAATTTTTCGGCAGCAGCTACGTATTTATCTATTTTGGCTTTTAATCGGTCTCTGATACCAGGGAACGCAGCTAAAGCAAAGTCTAAGAAACCTTTTAACAACGAAGCAAACCCTTTGATAAAGTTGACGATTGCTTTTCGTGCTAATTCTAATGCTGCTAGAACTAATGTTTTGGCAGCATCAAAGATGGCTTTCACTGCTTTTCTAAGTGCCGTGAAAATGACATTTAAAGCGTCTTTAAGGGCATCAATAAATTGTGAAACTTTGTCTGCCACCCAGCCAAAGAAGCCACCGCTTTTTTTATCCATCTCCGATTTCTTATCGATAGCCTGTTTATTAGCAGTATTTTTTTCTTTTAATGCATCTTCATTAGCTTTGGTAATATGCTTTTGTGCCTGAGTTTCGCCTCTGGATTTTTCTGTTTTTATATTTCCAAGAGTGGTTTTAGCCTGATTACCGGATTTTTTCGCAAAATCAGATTCTGTTTTATTAAGTGCATTTTGCCATTCAGCTCTTGAGTTGTGCACATCCGCTTGAGCGTCTTTTACAGATTTCAGCTGACTTTGATGCGATTTATCTTTTTCAGCTCCTATTTGAGTTTCGGCAGATTTTTCATGCTCCAACACTTTTTGATCATGCTCTAATTCTGCAGCCTGATATTTTTCATTTTCCGCACCTATTTTTGACTGAATGATTGGTTCAAACTGGGCATTGATATTAGCTTCATCAATACCTTCTAGTTTTAAGACATCAATAGGTTGTTTTTTAACGGCTTTGGAATTTATTTTGCGAGAAGGTTTAAGCACTTCATCATTTGGTTTTTTGATGATGCTGTTTTCGCCATAATCTTTATGAATTTCTTTTGCTGCCTGATTTTTTTTGATGCTCATGTCTTGTGCAACATCATGCTGTTCAATTGCCAAGTGTTCTGTATCAGCTTCTCCGGAAATATCCACGTGTGCATTTTGCTGCATTGTTGTTGGGATTGCAGAAGTACTAAGCTGAACTTTATTAAACTGCAGTTTAGCTTGTTTTTCAATCCCACCGTTTTTACTTGCTGCAGCGTTAAAAGAGTAATTTACTTTTTTTAATGGTTCATTTTGTGGGAAAGAAACTTCTTTTGGCTTTGGTTTCTGACCGGCAGATTTAACTGTTTTTTTGCTTGATTTTGTTACCGTTTTATCGGCGTTTGTCTTGCTTTTAGATTTAGATCCAGAAAAAGCACTGCCTATTTTTGCATTCAATTTCGGAAGCTTACTGGTTGCTTTCTCGGTCTGACTGTTCAGAAGTGTGGTACTGCTATTTTGAACCAAATTGAAGTTATCTGCTAATTGTGTAGCTGGAGAACTTGACAAGTCAGCCAAAGAAGCATCGGTTTTGCTTTTGCTCATCGGTTGTACCTTTTGTTTAGGTTTTACTTCCTGATCCTTTTTGCTTTCCTGATGAACGATTGCCTGTTCCTGCACTGTCTTTGGCAGATAAGTTCCCGATTTAAGATCATTGTAATCACGTGCCTGATCGATGTTCAAGGTTGCTATATAACCTTTTTCAACCTCTTTGGTGTCAGGATGATTAATATCTCCGGTTTGGGCTAAACTTTCCTGATGTTTTTGATACATGATTTCTGAGCCCTGATCGTAAATGGTCTGCGAACCATGAACAGCCGGAATAATTCCACTGACACCAACTGCTTTACTATTAGGATTTGCGAATCCGGTGTTAACAATTGATTCTTCAGGTTTTTGTGTTTGTATATTAGTAGCTTCTACCACTGGTAGAGGTACAACCATCGGCTTTTTAGCCTTTTGCTTTTTGCTTTGATTCTGATGGTTTTTATTGTCTTTTTCTACAGGTTTTGCTGCTTTCATTGACTTGGTGTTTTTTAATTACATATTGTTTTAAAAGGCATACAAAGCACAAAACTGTTGCGCTTTATGCAATTATTCGATCTGAGAAATCGGACCCTGAGTGGCGGAATTTTTAAGAATTTGAGTAACCAGAAGTGCTGTTCAACTTCTGAAATAATTAAATATTGGATGAGGTCTGTTGATCAATTGAAATTAGATTATTGCTGATTTAAAATCAGTTTTAGAATATTTAGAAAAAACAAGAAACCATTACCAGTTGATAAAAATAAATTTATCCTGCCACGGAAGTTTCACAAGACCAAGTCCCCAACCAAGCTTATCAAGCAAAATATCCTGTGCTTTTCGTTCTATTGTAAGGGTATAATCATGGTCAGTGACAACTAATTTACCCGAGCGTTGGAAAAACTCATTTTGCAATAATGCTGCAGATGATTTTTTCATGGGATTCCAGTTGTGCTGCACACTTTCTATTACATTTTTAGCTTGTGTTTTATGCTTACGCGAAAGTTTAATATGTTTATTAATGGTTTGATTCATCGGAATATTACATAAGAATTTTTCAAAAACCATGTCGTATTCAGGAGCGTTTGTTTTTCCGGTGGCGATATAATGTAATAAATGTGCGCACAACTCAGGATCAATAAGTTGTTGCGTTTTTGGATCCAGAAGATCACAATGCTCAAAAAAGGTTTTGATGAACGGATGTATCAAAACAAGCCCTGCATTTTGAACATATTGTCCATCGTTTTGGCTTAATTCCTCTTGGATTTCTGCCTTTTTTTGGTGAATTGTTTCCACCAAAGTTTTTTCATTTTCAGGCTTAATTTCTGAGTTACTTTTCAAACTTTCAAGAATCTCATTTTCTTTAATAAATGGGAATATCTCAACTAATGTTTTCCAATTCTGATGGTTATTTTTTTTTGTCTGTGAAAAACCGGTTTGTTCTATTTTTGGTATTTGTTGTAAAAGATATTCCCGAAGATTACTATTTGAGGTTTTCAAATATTCTGATAATACATTCAAGACCAAACTCCATACGATTTGTCTGTCGGCGTGGTTCAATTTTGATAAATAACATATTACATTGACTTCCATGTTGATTTTTAAGTCCCTATTTTTTAAAACGGTCAGACATAATTGCGCAATCTGTTCGTTTGAAAGTTGACTGATAATCCTTTCCTGAACATTTGGTTTTGACAAAACAGGGATGATACTTTTTTGGAAGTTATTAGCCAAAATCAAGGTGTCAAATACTTTTGGTTCCAAAAATGAAATACCTTTTTTATTCGAATTCCACCAAGGCATATATCCTTTTTCTAAAAAAAAGATAAAAGTTTGAATTTTTTTTTCTTGATTGTCAATCAGATATGATTTGTAGTCACTTTCTGTTTCTTGATCTGAAATCTCATTTGGTTTCGTAATTTCTGACAGTTTTTCTTTAAAGAGTTGAGCGATTTTATCTTTTAATTCAGTATTTAATGCGCTGTTTTTTACGTCCAGATTCAGTTCTAAACGAGGAATTTGAAGGGTATGATCAGCCAACGTATCTTCTAAAGCTTTGATGTATTTTTCTATTTCCGGAAAAACATCAATCGCCAAAAAGCTGCTGATATCATCTTTTATACTGTATGCTTTTTCTTTATTGTTTACTTTAATTTCAACAAAAACTTTCTGAATGATATGATCTTGCTTCACACTAAATAGATTTTAATTATACAAAATTGAGAGTTCAATGGTTTTTGTTTTTATTTGAATTCTCCTCCCCAAAAACCTGCAGGACAAACGCTCAACGTTGATCTTTGCTTTGCACTCAATCTGCATCCGCAACCTCTGATAAACCCATCTTTCGGAGAATCTGCAACTTCCAATGTTTCAGGATTCATCCATTTTACTGCGTTGCAATTGTTGCCATTTTTTAAAGGACATGCGTTACAAATTTCTTCTCTTATAGCAAAAATTGCTTCTTCGTCTTGATTTGCCATGCCCATTTTTGAGCGTAATTCATTGAAGTGGCCGCCAATGATTTCATTGCGCTTGCCAAAAAGTTTTTTAATATTCATGTGATTAAAGTTTTAAAATTATTGGGGTCAAAATTACACGAACAAAAGACATTTTCACGAATTGTGAGGCGGCTCTATTCAGTCTTTGCAGTAAAAGAGAAAATTATTTCCTGATGATGCAGGTTTACAATTTTTAGAAATTTTTGGCGAAAAATGATATTTCCGATTAAGAAAATAGTAAAGATGTAATACTTTTTTAAAAGCTAATATTTAATCGTTGAATTGAATCATTTGCAATACATATCGATTTCAAAAAATAATTTAAAACCACAAAAGATCATTTAATTAAATGTCAATTTCATGTTGAAATAGAAGGATTTTTAATAACAAGATTGAACTAAAATAACAAGCTTAAATTTCACTTTGTTTAGATTAAAATAATTTATTATTTAAGTTTTCCTTTTTGTTGAGTATTTTAAGTATTTGATTTGTAATTTATTATGTGTTTATTTTCTTAATGTTTTCAATGGTCAGTGAAAATATGATTTACTGCAAAGACAGGTTTGACCCCTCAAAATATTTGTCTTTTGATTGGGGATGATTGTATGTTTGCACCATAATAATAAAGAACAGAAATTATGATTGATAATGTACTTAAAATTTTACAAAGTAAGCTGAATGATCCACTAAATGGATTAAAAGATGACGATGGTGAGGTAAATATAGCTGTTGTTAATAATATCGCAAAACATGAAGACGAAGATTCCACAAATCTTAAAAATAAGGTCGTAATTACCCTACTGACCGTTGAGGAGGAATCTACAATGAAAAACACCCCAAGATATAATAGAATAAAAGAAGATAACCAGCCGGTTCGCTATGAATTGGAAAGTGCTCCGGCTTATCTAAATTTATATGTAATGATCGCTGCCAACAGAGATGCCTATGATAAATCATTAGCGAATGTTTCAAAAGTGATTGAAATATTTCAGACAAATAATGTGCTGGGGTCTGATGGTTTCACATTCAGAATCGAATTACACTCCATTCCTTTTGAGCAGCTAAGCTACGTCTGGGGATTATTAGGCGGAAAGGTAATGCCTTTTGCATTCTATAAAATCAGTGTAATAAAAATTACTGCTGCTACAAAACCTGAAGATGTTCAATTAATTGATGTAGTAGATATTAAAAGCTTTAAAGTCGATTAATCATAAAACAAAAATAAAAACTAATAACCTTTAACTTAAATTTTTAAAACATGCCAAATCCAACAACGCCAGGCGTTTCAGTTGAAGAAATTACAAAACTTCCTTATTCAATTGCATTAGTAGATACAGCTATACCGGCATTTATTGGGTATACTGAGTTAATTCCTGAAGGCTATAATATTAATGAGAATAAAAAGCTTAAAATCAGTTCTCTTTTGGAATATGAAGACAAGTTTGGATATGCAAAAAAGGAAAGCATCCAGCTAAAAGATATCAAAGATAAAGGAGTAACGCTTGTAGAGCCGGATGTAAAATTTCTAATGTACTATTCGCTACAGATGTATTTTGCTAATGGTGGCGGTCCATGCTACATTGTTTCTGTAGGAACCTATGCTTCGGCTTCGACGGGAGTACAGTTATCTTCACTGACAAACGGACTGGATAAGATTGAAACCCTAAAAGCTATTGAAGATCCTATTCTTATTGTTTTCCCCGATGCAGTATCGTTAACCGAGCCAGATTTTTACAGTCTTTACAATTATACAATAGGAAAATTAGAGACGAAAAATAGATTTGCCCTTTTAGATACATATTACGGAAATTCTACTACCTCATCAAACAACGATAACACCATTGGTAATTTCAGAGCTGAAGTAGATTCAACTAGCCATGCTGCGGCTTATTTTCCTCATTTAAAAACTATTTTGAATTATACTTTTGATGAGAGTGAAACAGCTATTACACATACCGGTTTACAACAAGCAGGACAAGGCAGCGCTGTCTTTTATGCAGGTGAGATTGCTGCTTTACTAGAACTAAAAAGTTTGGCAAGTGAGGAAATCTCAAGCGTTTCCGCAAATGCTTCGGTACTTGCCGATTTATTAGACCAGGCGATTGCAATTGTGGAAGAAATTAATGAAACAGCTGATGGAATCGGCAATACAAAGGAAGCTTTAATAGACGCAATTGATGAAGCAAAGGCTGTGCGGGATGCTATACATAATGGAATAATAGACGATTTTGTGATACCTGCTGGTTTCAGTGAACAAACACCTCTTTTTAGTGGAGAATTTGATGATTTAATCAATGCAATTCTTAATATAAAAGATGAAAAAGGAGATGCAGATGGGATAACACTTAAAAATTTAGAATCATCCAATTCTTTACTATACAATGAAATAAAGAAAGCGATAAGATCTTTAAAAGTTGTTTTACCGCCATCATCAGCAATGGCAGGAGTATATGGTAGAATAGACAGTACAAGAGGAGTGTGGAAAGCTCCTGCAAACGTAAGTCTTAATTATGTAATTGCTCCAACAGAAAAAGTTTCTGAAGAAGAGCAGTCGGGTTTAAACATTCATGATTCCGGAAAATCGATCAATGCGATTAGATTTTTTACAGGAAAAGGCAACTTAATCTGGGGAGCCAGAACCCTTGATGGAAAAGATAAAAAAGGCGATGGAAAAGACAATGAATGGAAATATGTGCATGTACGTCGCTATTATAATATGCTTGAACAATCGATAAGTGATGCGCTTGAAAGATTTATTGACGAACCTCATATCCCATACACATGGTTAAGAGCAAAAACAATGTTAGAAAATTTTCTTAACCAACAATGGATGGATGGCGCATTGGTAGGAAGTAATCCGAAAGAAGCTTACGAAGTAAAAGTGTACGGAAGCAAAGACCCTATTACTGAAAATATTATCAATCCAATGAATGTAGAAATCAAAATAGCATTAGTACGCCCTGCAGAATTTATCATTTTAAATTTCTCACACAAACTGCAACAATCCTAAAATACAATCGACCACGAATGAAAATTCGAAGTTTTACTTCGAGGAATAATCAATATTAATTTTAAATTTTTAAAAAATGAATTACAAAACCCCTGGAGTCTATGTGGAGGAACTGGAAAAATTCCCACCTTCTGTAGCGCAAGTTGAAACAGCTATTCCCGCTTTTATTGGGTACACGGCAAAAGGCCCAAAAAACAAGCCAACGAGAATCTCCTCGATGCTGGAATATGAAATGCTTTTTGGAGAAGCAAAACCTGAAGATTTCTTAATTGATGTATCGGGTGATTCAGTTACTGGATATTCTATTGAAGCTATTGTAGCTCCAAGTCCTTTCAAAATGTATTATGCAATGCAAATGTATTTTGCCAATGGTGGAGGTCCATGTTATATCGTTTCAGCAGGAATAGAAAATAATTACTATTCAACAGTGAAGTCTAGCGAACTGATTGAAGGTCTTGATACTTTAAAAAAAGAAGACGAACCAACTCTTATTGTTTTCCCAGATGCCGAAGCTTTAGGATCAAATGCTAACGTTTTATATAATTATGCTTTAAAACATGCAAGAGATTTGAAAGACAGGTTCGTTATTTTGGATGTTATTTATGAAGGAAATTGGAAAGTTGAAGT
Organism: Chryseobacterium aahli; assembly: GCF_022699665.1. Taxonomy (GTDB): domain Bacteria; phylum Bacteroidota; class Bacteroidia; order Flavobacteriales; family Weeksellaceae; genus Chryseobacterium; species Chryseobacterium aahli. The sequence goes on from NZ_JALDNB010000017.1 coordinate 70,834, forward strand.
TGAAGAGTTTAGAGGAGCCCTAAATAATGGTGAACATTTAAAATATGGAGCTGCTTATTTTCCAAAATTAGAAACCGTTTTAAGCTACAACTATGATGAAGCAACCATTATGGTTGAAGACATTGCTTTAGATGACTTAAAAATTTCAAATTCAGAATTATACAACAAAGTAAAAAAAGCAATTGAATCTACACCGGTAGTATTGGCTCCATCTTCTACAATGGCAGGAATTTATGCTAAAGTAGACAGTACTTCGGGAGTATTTAAAGCTCCTGCTAACGTTGGACTTAACTATGTAGTAGCACCAACTGTAAAAATTTCTCATAAAGATCAGGAAAACCTTAACGTAGATACAACAGCTGGAAAATCCATCAATGCAATCAGAGCTTTCACAGGAAAAGGAACATTGGTTTGGGGAGCAAGAACATTAGACGGAAACAGCAATGAGTGGAGATATATCTCTGTACGTCGTTTCTTCAACATGGTGGAAGAA
>NZ_JALDNB010000018.1 GCF_022699665.1 Chryseobacterium aahli
AGACATCTTTTAAGGGTCGTTGGAGATGACGACGTTGATAGGCTACAGGTGTAAAGTTGGTAACAGCATAGCCGAGTAGTACTAATTACCCGTAGATTTATAGCCTAATTGGCAACGCTTAATTGCGATCAAGGTTCTCTCTTTGTGAACATTTTTATCGATAAAACAGATGTCAGATACAAGACATCAGATAACAGACCATAAAAGTCTGAAATCTGAAATCTATCCTCTGATATCTTATATACAACCTTTAGGGTGGTTTTAGCGGTGGGGCTCACCTGTTCCCATTCCGAACACAGAAGTTAAGCCCACCAGCGCCGATGGTACTGCGAAAGCGGGAGAGTAGGTCGCCGCCAGTTTTTATTTAAAAGTCTCATACATTCAGTTGTATGAGACTTTTTTTTGTCCTAAACCTTAGTGAGAAAGTAAAAATTAAAGAGCCAGTGCCTGCCGAATGAGAGTTTAAGTCTATGGATTTTAGGTTCAAGTAGAGCGATTACGGGATTAGGATTCCAATACTCACGCTTCAGGAAATGAGATTAATGGTAAAGTTTTTTGAGTCAATTATTCGGGATGTTTAGTACATCAATCAGATTTATAGAGCAATGATCGGTAAACAGTATCATCTGAAATTAAGTTTGAAATTGAATGGATTGAGAGTTCGAAATTTATTAAGGTTAGTTAATTGGTAACTTAAATTTATTAAACCATTTTGTCAGTATTGTTCCGTAGGAGCAATATCTGTGTGGAAAAAGGCTGAAGCGGTCACAAGCGCGTTCCGTAGGAACGCTATCTATTCCTCATTTGTAAATGCTGCACAGAATTTACAAGTCGCTCCTCCGGAGCTTCAACTTTTCGTGAGCTGTCTTTTTCTATTAACAGTCCGCCGCTCTGCGGATTTAAGAACCAATAGCCCTAAAATAGTGTTACAATATATAATTTTGTGTAACCATCAACCATCAAGTAATAGTCTTGAAAATAAAAAAATCATTGTTTTTTTGACAGATAATCAAAGAATGTAGTCACACACCTAGCCCAGATCGAAACGGCATCCTTTTTTGTTATCCGGTAAAAGCACAGGCACAAAAAAGATATAGTGTAGAGCTGGATGAAGCTCCCAATAAAAGAGAGAAGTTTTAAAGGCCACTAATTGTAAAAACTATTCTGCTGTTGTAACTGGCAACTGGAGTAGTTACTGAAACTCCACTCAGTTGTATTTGAATAGGAATATTTGAGTATGAAGCTAATGCTAAAACTGCTTGAATTCTGAATAATTCAACAGCAGTCTGGGTGAACGGCAAATAGGTCGTTCCACCTGTTATGGTACAAAGTACGCAGAGTGTTGTCCCATTTCCTGTTCTCTTAGCTGCTAAGAGCAAAGAATTATGCCAAGTTGGGTTGGGTTCATAATGCACAGATACTTTTGCATTTCCTAAAAGTAAGGGAACTGATGCCGCTAAAAGAATTTGGTTGGCAACACTTTCATAAGTCCCAGAATAATTATTTCCTGCTTCTGTAATGGGAGTTATAGGTACAGTCCAGTTTGTTCCACCTACAGTTAAAGTCTGAGATTTTATACTTGTTGCAAATCCTAATAAGATGATACTACAGAAATATTTTAAAAATTTTGTCTTAATTTTCATAATCTTCGGTTATTCGGTGATGGTATAGGTGATTACGACCGGTGTATTTGTTCTTGCAGATAAGTTTGCATAGGTGTTCGCAGATAATGTGATGGTGATGCGATGTCCGTTATTTGCGCCATTGCCGGTAAATGCGCCACCAATTCCGCTGATAATTGTTTGTGAAGTTGCAGATAAAGTTACTGTTGCAGTTGGGATTCCGAAAACGCCGGCTCCTCCTGATGCTGTCGCAGCTTGTAGTCTAATATCAACTCCCGGTATCACCTGATTTACTGAGGCGGTAATTCTTCTTGTGACTCCACCTGATGCGATTGCAGATGTGTAGTTAATCCACTTTGTGGTGTTGGGAGCAGGCGCAATCAATTGTCTTCCTGCGTCAGTAGGTGCCGTAAAATTCATTGTAATATTTCCTGCAGGTTCAATATCCATTAATGTTACAACGGGTAATGTGATGCCGATCGTTCTGTTTCCTGTTGTTTGTGAAAATGCATTACAAGAAAATAAGTTAACAGCTACAATCAATATTTTAAAATAATTCATTCTTGTTTTTTATTTTCGTTGTAACTTACTTTTATACTCTCTTGCTGATATTTTATTTCAGATTGCTGTTTTATAACATTGATAATAATATTTTTTGATTCTGATGGTTTTAGATTTATATCAAACTGATCAATCGGAATTTTATATTTTTTATCTAAACCATTCCGATACACTTTAATTTTCCAATCTCCGGGACGCAGATAAATAAAATCAAAATTTTGCCCGATTACCGCGAGCTTTCTAAAGGTCTGTTCTCCGTTTGAAGCTTCAATAATTAAATTTTCTTTTTTCTTTCTGTCTTTTTTAAGTGGAAGTTGTGCAAAACTTAATTTACTTTCGGGCTCGGAGTAATCAATTTTTCCCTGAATACTCGCTGCACTTGTCAACCTGAAATTAAAAATATTTTCTTTTTGATTTAAAACTAAAGAAATCGGTAAACTAATATCTGGAATATCATTGATTTCTGTTGTCGATCGGTCGATTTCCAAAATATAGTCTCCGGGATTTACATTTTTAAATACGTAATTTCCGTTTTTGTTTGTTACAGAAAGATGATTTCCTAAAATCAAACGGATGCCGTCTACTTTTTTTACTGCAAGATTATTGATCGTTCCGGAAAGTGTGGTGTATTCTGCAGTTTTTTGAATCGGAACATTCATTCTTAAAGTATAGCGAAGTGAGAAAATAAAATCTTTATTTCCCATTTCTCCACGTTGCAAATTGTATCGTGCAGACAAATCAAATTCATGACCTCTGAAGAGTTGTTGATGAAAAAGAAGTTCAAAAAGATTTCTGTCAGTATAATAATCTTCGGGCATATAATTATTCTGATAAAATAAACTGAAGCTGGTTTTATCAGAAAAACGGCTCATCATTCTCGCACCGTAATAAAACTGTTTCTGGTTTTGTAGCTGATAGCGTGAAGTGACCGCATAACTTCCATATAGATTAAATGAAGTTTTAAACCTTTCAAAACCTACATTCGCTGTATAGAAACTTGAATTACCCGAAAATCCCGACAAGAAATTATTAGTTTTACTGAATTGTCCTTCAAAATTCAATTGAAAAATTCCGATTTGCTGGTCAAGGCTTACTTTGAAAAAATGTTCTTTATAATCAAATTCTTTCGGCATCAAGCGATCTTCATATCTTTGAAACCCGTTATAAAGCATGATTGAACCGCTGGGTAAATATTTATACTGAATTCCGTACTGCAGATATTTTCTATAAGGTGCTGCAAGAAATAGAGTGTCTCTCTGAAAATTTCTTGCATCCTGAGTATAGGTCGAAATTAAATTTATTTTTTTTGAAATCCTGAACTGTAGATTGCCATTAAATGTATTGGTGTTGTTAAAATATCCTGCATATTCTGGGCTTGATCTCATATACATCAGGTTTCCGCTGACTTGTTTAAAATTTGCATGAGTTTGCAACATGTAAGCCGTTCCTTCTGCATTATCTGTTTTACTGTAAGATGTTTCTCCAGCAATTTCAAGGTTATTATTGAGCTTAAATTTTGCAGCGATGTATGGTAAATGTGCATTGGAATCTAATCTTAGATTGCTAAAACTAAAGCTTACGTTTTCTTTTCTCGGGATTTTATATAGGTATCCGGCAGTAATTTCTGATTCTTTGGAGACTTTAAATTTCGTATAAAAATTAAATTCATCTTTTATATCTCTGAAAAATCTTGGGTGATTATAAAAACCGCCAAAACTTATTTTTTTAAAATCAAATCTGATTTCTGCGCCACGCCCGTATCTCGCATATTCCGTTAAAAATGAAGAAGAGTAATTTTTATCTCCGAGATGTATATATAAATTGTCTCGTTTGTAATTCACAAAATATTCTTCATATTGAGTAAAAGAATTGAATTCTACAGGATTTTTTGTGATTGCACGGAATTCCAATAGATTTTTGTTTTCCTGATCTAAACTTCCTTTTCCATAAATTTCGCCCTGAAATCCATCATTATATTCGCCTCGGTTTTGCATTCCGACAAAAGACATTGATGCAGAGATGGGAATTCTATGAAAAATATCATCTTCAATAGGCTTTGTTGAAATTATTTTAATGCTTGTATAAATAGTTTGATTCTCTTTGGGATTTCCTACCGGATAAACTGTAAGATTTAGATTTACAAATTCATTTTTCCCTAATTCTGGGTTGGTGATTTTACTGATGGTAATTAATTTTTCTTCTCCTGCAGGTAAGTTTAGATCAATATCTTCATCAACGACAGCATTCTTACTTTCTAGAATTAAATTTTCGGAAACATTGCCGTTGTTTTTTAAAATGAAAGTTGATTTAATAGTTTCCCCGGCTTTTACAAATTCAGGAGAATTAATTGCGGTCAATGTAAGTTTTCTGTTTCCGGAAACGATAAAATCTGAAGTTTGGATAAATTCTTCTTTTGTATTTTTTTCGATTCCTTTTATTGTAATTCTATGTTGACCTTGTGGAGTTTCTGTAGCAATTTTTAACGGAACAATGTGAATTGTGCTCTCGTTAGAAGAAATTTTTATCTGATCATTTTTTAAAATCGGAATGATTGATTGGTGAGACGTTTCAATCGCAATGTCAAATATTTTATTCTCGGAAGTTTTGTTTTCTATGATGAATGAAATAGAAGATGAAGTTCCCGGCTTTAAACTGTCTTTTTTTTGAGAAAAAAGTAGTGCGGGGAATAGAATGGTAATATATAGTAGCCACGTTTTATTCATTTTTTATTTCTAGTTCAACATTGAGTGCGAATGCATTTTCGTCCTCATCGGTGGCAATGAGAACCGCATTGTATTTTTCCGGAGGCATTTTACTGATATCGATATAAAATGATTTTGAAGTCTGCGGTAGCAATCCCATTGGCAGACTTGAAAAAGTTGCGACTTTGTCTCCGTTTTTTTTGTTATAAATTTCAATTGCTATGCTGGGTTTGCAATAAAGATTTCCTTCGTTGGCGACCGCAATTTTTAAAATTTGTAGTTTATCTTCTTTTTCAATTTTTACTCCTTCAAATTTTAGATTGGGTTTTGCTTTTTCAGAATCTATATCAGTGATAATTTGAATGGCGTATCGAACGATGGATGTTATGTTTACGCCTTCTTTTTCGTTGCTTGGTCTAATGTTGTCTACTGGCTCTACAATGATTACGCTCCAATAGCTTCCCACATCAGCAACTTGTTTTGGAATTGTAATTTCGTATAAAACTTCAGTTTTTTGTTTCGCTTTTAGATTAATCAGATTTGTATTTAACTTAATCCAATGAGCATTAGTTTTAGGATTTGTGTTTGGAACTGTGTACTGTATTGACCCGTCTGACTGATAGTTGAAATCCTGCAGAAATAATTTTATACTTTGTGGCTGATTGCTTGTATTTTCTAGACTTATTTTTCCTTTATAAATATGTCCGTTTTCTACTTTATAATTGTGTGAAAGCCCGTTTAGTATGACAATGTTAGCTTTTATAAAATAAGATGAAAACATCAGGATAATAAAAAAGATGGTACGCTTTAGCATTTGAATGTAAAGTTTGAGTTTAAGATAAAGACAAGAAAAACTTGGAGAAACTTAAATCTTAAATTTCTCCGGGTTTAAAAGATGTTTTTCAGAATTTAGTTATCCGAAATAGTGTAGGTCACAGTTGCAACAGCAGTTGTAGTTGCTTCAAGATCTGCGTAAGCAGCGATGGTACCAGATCCACTTCCTGCAGCTAATGCATACGTAAGATTGTGACCGTTATTTGCGCCATCTCCTGTATAAGCACTTCCAATTCCGGAAATGATTGTTTGATCTGCGGCAGTTAGCGTCAACTGCGCAGATGGAGTTCCCAGAGTTCCTCCTCCAGAACCGGTTGCTGTAGCAGCAGTTACTCTGATGTCAATACCAGGGATTATCGCATCTACTTTTACCGAAACATTGCGGGTAGCATCTGCAACAGATTTAATCGATGAATAATTCAGCCAAAGTGTGTTGTTTGTACCACTTGGAACGATAGGAAGACCAGCCTCATCAGGAGCTGTAAATCCTAAAGTTATGTTTTTGTTGGCAGCAGGCTCAATGTCGACGAGTGCTACTTCAGGAATGGTAATCCCGATGGTGTGATTGTCTGTGTTACTGTCTTGCGCTTTTAGATTTGCTGAGAAAGCAAAAGCTGCTAAAGACATAGCTAAGGTTAATGTTGTTTTTCTCATGGAATTAAGTTTTAGTTTCTAAAGTTAATAAAATTCATTACAATATGAAATATTTAATAAGAATTTTTTATTGTTATGTATTCATTTACAATATCTAATAATAATTAAATAATTTGTTTTTCATAGTTATAAAAAACAAAGCAGTAAATATTATGACTAAAGTCAACATCAAAAAAAATCTTACACATTGTTTTGTGTAAGATTTTGTCTAAGTTTTAAATTATTTTAAGACCAATGAGGATCCGTCACTGTAGGTTTTCCTGATTCTATTCTTCCCGCAAAATGCCAGCTGTTATTTTCAGTTTTTATTTTGAGATCGTACCAGCCTTTTGTTTTATCAAGATTAAAAATAATTTTTTCTCCTGATGATTTGAGAGAGATTTCTTGTTTTTTTCTGTCATACAGATTTTCTAAAATAATATCTGTTTTGTGAGTAGAAATTTTATTCAGTTTTATTTCAACTTCATTTTTAGAAATGTTATTTGATAAAGTTACTTCTACCTCTTCTTTTTTATTTCCTTTAAATTTTCGGACAAAACCGTTAGGTCCTAATATTTCATAATTATATACGGCCTCATTCACTTCGTGCGAGATCTCATTGTTTGAATAGAGCGCATAAGAAAAATAATAATCCGGAGTACTAAATTTATTTTTATCATAAATAATTAAAGGTACCGCAGTATCTTTAAGGTTGGTCATTACAATATTATTATTTTTAAGATTGACCTCATAGTCGTATGGTAATGGGTTGGATGGTTTTATGCCTCTTTCCTGAATTTGTAATAATTGATGATTGATTTCTTTTTCAGAATACCATTTAAGATCGGGTGTAGGTTTATTTTTTGCTGAATTAATGATCTTTGCATACTCTTTTTGATCCAAATAAGTCATTGTAGGGATTTTACTTTCAGATTTGTTGAAAGCTGATGTTAAATCACCACAGATTGCTCTCCGCCAATCGCTGATGTTGTCTACCGTTACATCTTTATTATATTTTTTATGTATAAATTTTTCAAGAAATTGTAAAACTGAAGTATGATCAGAAACCTGAGAGTTGACAAAACCACCTTTCGTCCAAGGTGAAGCTATAATCATCGGAACACGAAATCCTAAACCAACCGTTCCCTCTATTCTTTCGTTATCACGAAGATCAGAATTTGACATATATTCCTGATTCTTATTCACATATTCTACGCCTTCTTTTCCGTTCATATCAACGAGTTGATTAGGATTGACGGGCGGAGCAAAAGGGATAATATGATCAAAATAACCATCATTTTCATCATAATTTATAATGAAAATTGTTTTTTTCCACGTTTCAGGATCTTGTGTAAGAATATTCAGAACTTCAGAAATATACCAGGCTCCGTACCAAGGCGAACCCGGATGATCAGAAAATCTTTCAGGCGCAACCAACCAGGAAACTAATGGAAGTTTTTTGTCTTGTACATCTTTTCTGAACTGATGCAAGACATCACCTTTGGGAACAATCAGCCTTTCACCGTTTTCATCTTTTCCCACTTCCAAATTCCAGTAATCAGGATCATCCGAATTGATGGTGAATGCTTTTTTGTGAAGATTTTTTTCTTTTTGTGAAAGCTTTGCAAAATTGTCAGGATGGTATTTTATTAAATCTTCTTCAAGCTCTTTAATTAAATTTTCAAAACGTTCTTTGTTTTTCGGATTTTTCTCAATTTCAGTTTTTAAATGATTAATGAGATTGGGAATATTTTGATGGTAACCTGTAGAAAATTTGACATTAAAATTAGAAAACCACTCAATCGGATTATCGGTAAAATTGCTCAACCAAGATTCTTCTTCACCCGGCATTCCTTTCGGAAGACTGATTTCATTTTGATAAATTCGCCACGAGACATCTTTTTCTTCCAGTATTTCAGGAAAACTTTTCCATCTTGCCTGTCTGTTTTTATCATAATCAATGTTGTCATTGTAAACATTGGCTTTTACTTTGCCATTTTGCTGTTCACGAATCGTTCCAGACCAAAGAAATAATCTGTTGGGTGTAGTTCCCGTTAATGACGAACAGAAATATTGGTCGAAAATTGTAAATGAATCTGCCAACTGATAATAAAAGGGCAAATCTTCACGATTGTAATAACCCAAAGTCAACGGCATTTCCTTATAATTTTTATTTCCAGAAGCTTTTGCCTGAAGCCATTGGTCGTACTTCATTCCATTCAGAGCGTGTTGCTGATCAGACCAAGAATGGGGAAGTGAGCTCATCCAAGTAGATTTTGTGTTTTTTAAATCTAATCTTCCCGGAGCAGCATATTTTCCATCATTATTTTTCTGAAAAAATACAGAGTGGCCATCTTCTTTAACGAACGCAGTTTGATCTAAAAATCCCCGAACTCCTTTCAAAGCTCCGAAAGCGTGATCAAAAGAACGGTTTTCCTGCATTAAAATCACAACGTGTTCTGCATCATAAAATGTAGATCCGGCAGTAGCTTCTATTGTTAAAGCTTTTAAAATTGCAGGATGCAACATACTTGAAGTTCCCAAACCGGCCATTAAAATTCCCGATTTTTCTAAAAATTCTCTTCTGTTCATATCGAAAAATACTAAGTAAGAAAGAAACCGCAAGTATCATCATCAGCTTACGGTTTCTTAAATTGAAAATTACAAAATTGTTAGCTTTCTGTTACTGCAACCACCAAGGTTTTGATGTAATATTATCCTGTCCGTTATATTGTGCAGCTAATGCAGCTTGCAGATTGATATTATTATAATTGTATTCCACCTGTGGATATCTGAATCTTGAAGGCGCAGTAACTCCTGTTTGCAAAGGCAGATTTGGGTAACCAGTTCTCAGATAATCCTGATAAGAAGTCCATTGGCTCTGATGAAACATCGTCATGTATTTTTGGGTAATAATTTTTTCAAGCTGAGTCTGAAGCGGCGCCGAATTATTATAAACCACTAACGAACCCGCCAAGTAATTATCAACATTAAATCCTGCAAAATACTGATTCGAATTTTTTACATTGGTCTGGTAGAATTGAAAGCTAGCTTTAATGGCATTGTCATAATGCGTTTTTGCAGATCCGGAAATCCAGCCTCTTGCTGTGGCTTCTGCTAAAATAAATTCAAGTTCAGCATAAGAAAGAATAGATGAAGGTTCATTGGTAGCATCTTTATAAAATCTTTCGTTGACTTTTGAAATGTTTTTAGCAGTAATCAAAGCGGCATTATCAGCATAAGGTGAAGTAGGATTTCCTCCGTTATAACCATTAAAGTTGGTAATTGCCAAACCATTTTCTTTAGCCGAGGTCGTCTGCTCTGCAAACGTAAAAATTCTTGGATCTTGTCTGTCTTTGAATAGATTGATAAAGTAATTTGCCATATACAGACTAGAACCGTATCCGCTGCTGTTGAAAGTCGTATATCGGCTGTCTGCAGCATCTGCAAATTTCAGTTCACCATTATCCTGAATGGAAGTCATTAAACTTTGGCTTCCTGCAATTGAAGCAAATTCAGTGGCAATGTTAATTCCTCCAACGGTTGTTTTTTTAGATAAAGTCATTAAAACTTTCAATCGGAAAGAGTTAATCAATTTTTTCCATTTTGTAGCGTCACCGTTGAAAATGATGTCCCCGGCAATCGCATCTGAAGAATTAATTAAATCATTGGCTTGTTTCAGTTCATTTAAAACTCCTGCCATTACCGTTTCTTGACTGTCATATTTTGGCTGTGTAATTCCCGATTCTCCTTTTATCGCCTCAGAATAAGGGATGCTTCCGAATTTTAAACTTAAATTATAGAAATGAAAAGCTCTGTAAAACTTACCAATTGCCTGATAATTTTTATTGTTAATTCTTTCGGCTTCCTGCATCATTTTCATTGTGTTCAGCAAATCTGTACTGTACGTACCAAATGAAGCGTCGTTCCATTTCATATATTGGTAAATGTTTTCACCATCGGTACCAATCAGCATTCTGGAAGCATACATCGGATCTCCCTGAACGGCAAATGCAGATTTTGAAACATATGTTAAAAGATATTTCGGGTCGATATTAGCCTGATCATTTGGGTTTTCGTTGATTTTATCCAAATCGGTTTCGCACGATGAAAGTGAAAATAATCCAACGGCTAAAACTACTATTTTGAAGATATTGTTTTTCATTTGTTTTAATTAAAATTTAAGATTAAATCCGATTCCGAACCATCTGCTCGAAGGATCCTGAATATCATTTCCTGAACCTGACGTCTGACTTCCAATCTGGAAATCCGGATCTGAGTAAAGATTTTTAGATTTCTTCCACATGGCTAAATTGTACCCTGAAATATTTGCGGTAAAGCTTTTTACAAAACCATTCGGGTTTAATAAATGAGAGAAGTCATATTCTAAAACTACTGATCTTAGTTTAACAAAAGTTCTGTCGAAAACATTCGCAAACAATTCGCTTTCGTTCTCCGTCACTCTCGCCTGATAAGGATAATTCTGCGCCCAACTTTGGAAACTAATCGGCGTGGTATGAGTTGTGTAAGCTCCTGTAGTAGCATTGTAATTTACACCGTCCGGAACAAAGTAATACGTTCCAGGATTTGCATATTCAATATCTCTGTAAGCAGTAGAGTTCGGGTGTTTTCCGCCCCACCACATTTTTTCTACCACCTGAGATCTCATCACACCGCCGATGCTACCGTCGATTCCGATGTTTAAACTTAATTTTTTGTATTTAAAGGTGTTGTTAAATCCAAAAGTCCAGTCCGGGTTGAAATGTCCGAGATTAGTTGGTGTGGTTGCTCTTGTAGGCATTCCGGTTGTAGCATTTAAAATCACTTTTCCATCCGGAGATTTTTGCCATGTTACGTCGTAGTAGGTGTCCATCCTTTCACCCAACTTGATGTTGTTGTAGTTTGGCATTCCGGCGTAGATTTCCGTTAAGGTTTTCTCATAGGTACTCCAGTTGATTAATGATCTCCAGGTGAAATTGGTAGATTTAACGGGAACTAAACCTAAAGAGATTTCCAGACCTTTGGTTGTGTATTCGTTTCCGTTCACGTTCTGGGAAGTAAATCCTGAAGAAGGTGTACTTGGAAACTGAAGGATATTGTCATAATCTAAAGTTCGGAAATACGTTGCGTCTAAAGTCACTCTATTATTAAACATACCAGCCGTTAAACCGATTTCGTAAGATTTGGTCTGTTCAGGTTTTAGTGAATTTTCATAATTCAAAGTCGTCGGATAATAGAACGTAGGATTTCCGTTAAAACTAACTCCGTTGTTATTTAAATAGTAATTTCTAATAGCATAAGGCTGAAAGTCATACGCTACTTTTGCCCATGATGCTGAAACTTTCAATAAATTAATCGCTTCAGGCATTGTAACCAAATTAGAAACAATCGTACTCAATGAAGCAGAAGGATAGAAATAAGATCTGTTGGCTTTTGGCAACGTTGATGACCAATCATTTCTTCCCGAAACGTTGATGAAAAATGCGTTGTACAAACCAATATCAATTGTTCCGTAAGTAGAGTAGATGAGTTTTTCTTTTAGGTAATTGTAATATTTTACAGCACCTGTAGAATTATCTAATGAATACACTTCCGGAATCTTTAATCCGTCTGTCGAAGCATTACCTATATCATTTTTATAGTAAAAAGTTGATGCTCCTGCATTCACACTAAAATCAAAATTGTCTGAAATCTTTTTCTTGTATGTTGCCAAGATATCAGAGTTCATATTCCAGGTTTTGGTGTCATTCACAATATAGCCTCCGTTTCTTGGAGCGCTGTAATTAAAATAAGAGTACGGACTTGAAATCTCCTGTTTGTTGTGGTTTTCAACAATTGAAGCTCTTCCTTTGATGGAAATGTCTTCTGTTGCCCTATACTCTAAGCTTGTTTGAGCATTGATGATATTCGTGCGGTTTTGATTTTTATATTTTTCAGCACCAAACCAAGGGTTGTTGTACCAAGCGTAGTTCCAGTTGGCTTGTGTTTTTCCTTCCTGTCCCGGAACCCAGAGATGATTTTTCAAAGCATTTCCGTCTACATCGCCTCCCATCCAAATCAAAATCGTGTACATATGACCGCTCGGATTGTAGTCATAATTGGGAACGTTGGGTGTGAAAGTCTGGTTGAAATTAAATTTAGTATCAAAAATAAATTTCTCTCCGAAATAATTTTGAGACGCAAAGTTGATTCCGTAACGCTGCAGATAGGCCTCAGGAATTCTGTCGTCATAATTCATAAAGTTCCCCGAAAGTCGGTAAGAATCTTTGTTATGCTTATAACTGATCGAGAAATTGTTGTTGTTGATGACCGCAGGCTTCATGAAAGTTTTTAAGTTATCATGATATTTCCAGTCGATCGGAACTCTTTCGTATCTTGACTTATCATCATAAGGACTTCCAGCTACAGTTCCATACCATTCAATAACTTGTCCGGTTTGCTTGTCTCTTATTGGACTGTTCCATTGAGCGATTTTCAAACCGGGAACAAATTTTGGTCCCCAAATCATATCTCCGTCATTTACTCCGCCATCGGCTCCGTCCCAAAATTCATATTTTCCCTGAGAACCATTCCCATATTCAGTCTGAGTTTCCGGGAGATTGGTAAAACCTGCAGTAACCATTGTGTTTTGAGAAAACTCAACAGAAAACCCTTGCTTCTTAGCGTTTTTTGTCGTGATTAAAACAGCTCCGTATCTACCTCTTGATCCGTACAAAGCAGAAGCAGTTGCTCCTTTCAGCACGTTAATATTCGAAATATTGTTTGGATCTAAATTCTGAAAAACTTCTGGTTCAACAATGACACCATCGATAACATAAACCAAATTAGTATTTCCTCGTAGAGAAAAAACTGGCTTCTGCTGCATTCCTGTAGGGTTCGAAACGTTTAAACCGGCAACCTGACCGGAAAATAAGTTTCCTAAGCTTGGTGTAGTGATTGTTTCAAACTGTTTGGTGTTAACTTCTTGAGTAGAATATCCTAATTTTTCTTTCTTTTTTTCAATTCCTAAAGCAGTAATTACAACACCCTCAATCTGTTTTTCATTTACTTTTTTCAGCACGATGGTGTAATTTCTTCTCGAAGAAACTTCTACAGTGTAAAGTGAATAATGATCAGAGTAAAACTCTAAAATATCTTTCGGATTGGCAGAAATCGTGAAATTTCCATTTTCATCTGATGTAACTGTTGTTCCCGTGTTTTTGTCGGTAATACTTACTCCAGAAACTGCGGTTCCTTCTTCTGATTTTACAGTTCCGGTAATGTTGATTTCTTGCGCACTCAGATAGAGTGGAAGCAACAATACCGTAAACGTGGCTAAAGTTTTTTTCATTTTCTAAATTTGACTGCAAATTTAGAGGGGTACTGTTACTTAGGTTTTAACACTTTGTTACGAAAAAAATATTATTTCAATAAGAGACAATGATGAAAATTAATGTAATGATAAAGATGAAATTTGTGGTATGTAAAAGAATTTTTGTTTTTTTATAAATATATATAACATCGGAAAACATTGAGTTTTCTGTATTAGAATCTGCTCAAAATTCCCCAGTGAATTTTTATGTCGTTAAACTTGAACGGATTTCCAAATTCGTTACCATTCGACAACTGGAAACTCATCAAGCCAATAGGAATAAAGAAATTGAAACCAAGCCCGACACTGTACAATTTAGGCTTTACGTTAAGCGATTTATTATTGAGCTGGCCGTATTGCCCGAAGACGTCAAAAAATGCCTGATTTCCGATGAGATAGCGGTATTCTAAACTTCCGTAATAATAAAAGTCGGCTGCGAGAGAGTTTTCATTGAAACCCCGCAAAGAATTCCAGCCTCCAAAACGGTAGAGTTCATTGGCAGAAAAATCGACTTTAGAATCCATCATTGCACCTTCAGCTTTGATGTTGAGGAAGTGATTGCCGTTGATATTATAATTGTGTTCCCCGAAAAAGTAAAACTGATTTTGCGGAGCCGTAATATTGTCTTTGGTATAAATTGTCGTCAGATAATCATATCCTGCATTGATTTTTGTTTTATAAAGAAATAGATCGATGTCTGTAGGTTCAACCATTTCAAACCAGATCCCGATCCCTTTTTTGTTATAATCTTTCCCTTGAACATAGAGTGAATCTATGATTGTAGAGTTTTCAAAAGTTCCTCTCAAACCGATTTTATTTCGGCTGTTCATGTGATAATACAGAGCGGGAAGGGCTTTTACATTAGCAAAAGTGGAATCCTGTCTGAAGATATTCACTTTCATATTCAAACCCACATTTGATTTAAATAAATAAGGAATGTCAGCCTGAAGATCGAAATTCTGACCTTTGTCCGGGTTTCTCTGCCAATATAAATTCACGGTTTCAAAACCGTTGAACATATTTCTGAAATTCACATTCAGTGTTCCGTTTAAAGTAAATTTATCTGTTTTATCATTTCCAAAACCAATAACTCCGTCGAAGCTGTTGGTCTTTTTCTTTTCCATAAAAAGATAAATCTGCGTAGAATCTTTTGTGAAAAGGGTTTGCGGAGGCCGTTCAAGACTAACGAAAGCGTGACTTTGAAAATTTTTGTTAATGGAAATCAGATTTTTATCATCGTAGGTTTTCCCTTTAAATTCTTTTTCAAGATTTTTCATAAATCTTTTAGGAACTCTGGAATAACCTTTCACTACAAAACCATCAATCGTCCGCTTATCATTTTTATTGATATCAAGTTCCACAATCGGATAACCGTTTTTCTGACCTTTGTATTTTGATTTTATTCTGCTGAAAGCAAAACCGTCATCAATATATTTTTTGTTGATGACTTTCTTTGTGGAGTCTAAATTTTTTGTGAAAAAATCCCGTTCAATTTTGTGTTTTTTAATGATAGAATCAGAAAGCGTGACGAAAGTTTCGTTGAAGTTTTTTCCTTTGTCATAAATTATTTCTGTGCTGTCACCTTTTATTTTTACATCCTTTAATTCTGTGAAAAAATAATTGCTTTGCGCCAAAGAATCAAGAAATTTCACTGCAGAGACAGAATCTTTTACTTTTTTTTTCACTTTCGTTTCAGAATCAATCAGAAAATAATGTTTCTTCTGCGCTTGTGTAAAAACGCAAAACAGGATGAAAAATATGTTTAGAAATAACTTCAACTATTAGAAAATATAATTTTTACTTGTCATTTCGTAGGAATTTAGTCAAAGAATTTAAATAGTTAGTTTAGATTCCTACGGAATGACAAAATTGCTGTTTTATTTTAGAGATTTAAAATTTGTTTTAATAACTGAATCTAAGCCAGTTTATTATACTTCTTCATTAAATTCTCATACGTTCCCTGTGGTAAAATCCGTTTCAAAGGAACTCCGATTTTCTGCCCGAATTTACCGAAATAATAATGAGCTTTCCACTTCTTTTTAGTTAAAAGTTGGTCAACATATTCTGCAACTTCCAATGGTTCTGTTCCGTCGCCAACGTGAGAATTCATCAATGCATATACTTTATCAAAAACGTTTTTGTAAGGCTCAGAAACTTTCGTCTTGACTCTGTTTTCTGCAATATTGGTTTTAATGTCACCTAAATGAAGCGAACAAACATCGATATTCCAAGGATACACTTCGTATCTCATGGCTTCGGTCACTTTGTCTAAAGCAGATTTTGAAGCCGAGTAAAACCCACGAAACGGCAATCCCATCTCGCTTCCGATGCTTGAAACGTTGATGATTTTTCCGAATTTATTATCACGCATTTTTGGTAAAACAGCACTCATCATTTGCACAGCACCCACCAAATTCAGATTAAATAATTGTAGAATATCTTCTTTTGTAGAGTCTTCCACAGAACCTACCATTCCCATTCCGGCGTTGTTAATCAAAATATCAATTCTTGTTTCTGTTTTTAAAACTTCAGCAATGGCATTCTGAACGGCATCGTTATCTGTAATATCTGTCGGTATTGATTTGAAATATTGACTTTCGGTGAATTTTCGGCTCAGACCGTAGACTTTATGACCTTTCTTCCCGAAATATTCTGCTAACACGAAACCAATTCCTGAGGATGTTCCGGTGATGATTATAGTTTTATTCAATTTTTTCTAATTTAAAATGTTAAGCCGATATCTTCTCTTTCAATCATTCCTGTATCTTGCAGATTACAAATACAGCCCTCCACAGTTTTATAATTTCCTGAAATTCTGCTTTCTTTTCCTTTGCTGTCTTTGATGATTATTCCCGCAGAGTAATCGTTTCCTTCAGAATGATACGCTCTGAATATCACATATTCATATCCATTATTCTTAAATAAAAGGTTGTCGATTTCCATTCCGGCATTGTCTTTTCCACCACCTCGCATATAGGAGTTATAATGAAATTTCTTCCAGCTTTCTTTTGTTCTTTCGGTCGGAAATTCCATTTCGACTTTGTTTTCAGATCCGAAACGGTACTGAATGTATTGATTGGTTTTATCTTTGACCAAAGACATTTTCTTGCCATTTTTGGTTTCAAAAGAATAGACAACTTCTTCATTGAGCAAAAGATATTGTGCCCAAAAGGTAGCCGGAATTAAAAACGTTAAGATGAAGATGTACTTTTTCATATGAGTTTATTTTAGCAAAATATGTGTCAAATCTTCCCAAAACATCGGATAAGATTTTTCCACTACATTTTCGTCCTCAATATTCAATTCTTTAATAAGACAAAACGGAGCAAAGCTCATTGCCATTCTGTGATCCTGATATGTTTTAATAGAAATATTTTCTTCCGCATCTTTAAATGCTAAAGATTGTATGGTTAAATCTGTAATTTCCGTTTCCGTTCCTAATTTTTTCAACTCGTTGTGTAAAGCTGAAAGTCGATCGGTTTCTTTTACTTTTAAAGTTCCCAATCCAGAAATTTCAAATGGAATTTTCAAAGCTGCTGCTGTCACACAAAGCGTTTGTGCAATATCCGGACAATTATTCATATCCAAAACAATTTTTCCCGGAAATTGGAAATTTTCAATAGGCTGAAGGGTCAGCTTGTGTTCGTCTTCTGTGAAAATAGTTTTAATCCCGAAAAACCGTTCATAAATATCTGCAATCGTAGAATCTCCCTGTGTAGATTCTTTGTAAAAACTTTTCAGATGGATTGTTTCTCTTCCAATTGCTGCGAATGAATAGAAGTACGACGCCGAACTCCAATCGCTTTCTACTTCGTAATTTATAATTGATGAATGATTATTGATGAATGATTCAACTTTTATAGTATTTCCTTCAAAGGTATTTTTAATCCCGAATTTGGTCAGAATATCCAAAGTCATTTCGATGTATGACCTTGAAGTAACTTCACCAACCAAATTAATTTCCAGACCGTTTTCCAATCTTCCTGCAATCAGTAGGAGAGAAGTAATAAACTGACTTGAAATATTTGCCGGAACATCCACTTTTTTCTCAGTGATTTTTCTTCCCGTAATTTTCAATGGCGGAAAACCTTCATTTTCTAAGTATTCAATTTGAACGCCGAGATTCTGTAAAGCGGTCACCAGATTTTTAATCGGTCGTTCTTTCATTCTTCCTGAACCGGTAAGAATGGTAGTTTTTCCTTCCTGAATAGAATAATAGGATGTCAGAAAACGCATCGCCGTTCCTGCATGATGAATGTCAACAGTTTCAGTGTTTTGTTCAGAAGATTTTTGCTTTTTTTCAAAGTCTTCACGAACCTCTGACGAGGTTTCAGAAAGTGCTTTTTTTAATAATTGTGTATCCTGAGAATTAGATAAATTCCCGATTTTTATGTTTGAAAATAAACTTTCCAAAATCAACAAACGATTCGAAATACTTTTCGAACCGCTGATTTGTATGGTTTTATTTCCGATTAATTTTGATTTTTCTAGCTTCATTATTTAAAGATTTTGAGACTTCAGATGTTAGATGTCAGACTTTCAATGGTCTAATATCTGAAGTCTAGCATCTGAGATCTACTTCAATTTTTCATTATTCTGATGACGATCTTTATCGCGATCAGTTTTCGCTTTCATTTTTTTATCAAAAGCTTCCTGCAGATTGATTCCGGTTTGGTTGGCAAGACATAAGGTTACAAATAATACATCAGCCAATTCTTCACCCAAATCTTTGGTTTTATCGCTTTCTTTTTCGCTTTGTTCGCCGTATCGTCTTGCGATGATTCTTGCAACTTCTCCTACTTCTTCGGTCAGCATTGCCATATTGGTCAGTTCATTAAAATAACGAACGCCAATGGTTTTGATCCATTTATCGACTTGCTGCTGCAGATTTGTGATTTCCATTATTGATATGCTCCTAAAGTTGGGCTTGTAGTTCTTGTAGTACCCACAATATCTGTAGGAACAGTTGCTGCGATTGAAACTGCGCCTTTATTTCTTGCCGGTGAATCTGCTTTTACACGAAGATTCATTTGCGCTGCGAAGTAATTGACAAATTTCGGATCTTCATTTTTAATACTTTGAATCACATTCATAGGATTGTTATCAAATGTAAATCCTGCCCCTGAAGCTCCGGAATATTTTATCGATGAATTTTGAATCAAATACTGAAATTGCTGTCCTGGTGTCTGCTCAAAATTCACTGAATCATCTCTGTCTGAGTAAACGATGCTATTGAGAATATTTAGGTTCTGCAAAGCTCCCTGCTCGGTTTGTCCGTTTTCGTTTTTCCATTCGTTGGTGGCGAAAATTCCCATACGGTTAAGAGAACCCATCGTTGAAGAATAATTCGCAATTGTTGCGTGGGTATAGGTGTGATTTCCACCTTTGAAAATCCCGATTGCAGATTCTCCGCAATTATTCATCACCAAATTACTTGCATTTACAGTAGAAGCTACAGCATAAATTCCAAATTCTTGGAAAGTGTGGATGAACGAATTTTTTATGGTGGCATTTGCCTGTTTCATGTCTAAACCTTTGGTTCCGCCAAAAAGTCGGGTATGATTCATATTCAGAATAGAGGCGGGTTCCATTTTAATAGAATTCCAGTTTCTTGGGATGGTGTCGTAATAAGAATCATTTCTGTCGCCACGGACGATAATCTGGTCGGCTTGAGTTCCGTTCATATTTAATGTTGCACCGCCGGCAACTTTCATTCCGCTGTTTTTATGAAAATAAACTTTTGTTCCTGCCTGAATGTCTAAAATCACATTTTGATCAATCGTAAGGTCGCCATAGATAATTTTAGCTTTATTATTCGTCCAGGTTGTGTGATTAGTCAGGACGTTAGGATTCGAAGGGGTCTGAATATAGAATTCGGCATCCTGCACCACAGAAAATAAAGTCACATGCTGTTGACCAGCCCCGCTATTGAAAAGGATACGGTCTTCAGCAATAGCCTCCGGACCTGTTGCCTGAGGAGCAATTTCAACAAAAATAAAAAGACTGTCTTTTTTTCTTAAAGGTACATTGGTGAAATCATAACCAGATTTTCCGTCTACATTGATTTTATATAGAGAAGCAGCACCTTTTTCAAGGTTGATTCTCGGGATCATAACATCTTTATCTTCATTATTGTATATTTTCACAGCATAAGTTTCTGAACGAACCTGATGATAAACGGTGTCGCAAAATACAGTGTCTTTTGAAAAACTCAATTCCTGAGACGGTGCGTCAAAAGAAATTTCGTCTTTATTACAAGAAACTGCGAATAGAAGCGTCCAGAAAGAGCAAAACAGTAGTAATTTGAATTTCATTGATAATGAAGTTTTATATAGATTCCAAATTTAACGAAAATACTTTAATTTTCTTATCTCTAAAAAATTATTGTACAACTATTTGTATATTATAAAAAATATTGTATTTTTGCAACCTAAAATTTAGCAGAGAAATACCATTACTATTTCGAAAGCAAAACTTTAATTTTTTTAAAAAATTGTATTATGAAAAAAGGAATTCACCCAGAAAATTATAGACTTGTTGTTTTCAAAGATATGAGTAACGACGAGGTATTTGTAGGAAAATCTACTGCTGAAACTAAAGACACTATCGAGCACGAAGGTGTAGAGTACCCATTAATCAAAATGGAAATCTCTTCTAGCTCTCACCCTTTCTACACAGGAAAGACTAAATTAGTTGATACTGCAGGTAGAGTAGACAAGTTCATGAATAAATACAAGAAATTCTCTAAGTAATTTTTTGTTTTAAAAATATTTAAAGTCTTCCAAAATTTTGGAAGACTTTTTTATTTGTATTTTTGTGAGACGATCAAACTTAGAATTTTAAACATAAATCACAATGCAGCTAGTATTTTCAGATGCACAATATTGGGAAGATTTTCTTCCGCTTACTTTTACCCGTCCTGTTGCAGAAATGCGATGCGGAATCTTGACTTTCTCAGAAAGATGGCAGAATATTTTAGACAACACTGAAGTTTCTTTTTTTACAGAAAATTATCTTCAAGGAAAATTTAAAAATCCGGAAGATGTGGAAAGTCTTTTTTTGGTAACCAATTTTTTACCGACAGAAACAATTATTCGGAAGATAAAAGATTTGAAACTAGGTGAAGCTTTGGTTTATGAAGATGAATTAATCGCTGCAAGAATCAATATGAAAGGTTTTTCTCTGAATCAGATTGAGAAAATGACCGACATCAAAGAAGAACTGATTTTCTTTAAAAAGCCAACAGATCTTTTTACCTATAATGATAAAGCCATCGATTTTGACTTTGAATTATTAACCCAAGGAAAAACTTCTCAAGAATTATCTTCAACCAACGGATTTTTAGGCGATAAGAAAGATTTGTTCATCGAAGAAGGTGCACAAATCGAATTTTCCACTATTAATACTAAAACCGGAAAAATCTACATCGGAAAAAATGCTGAAGTGATGGAAGGGTGTAATCTTCGTGGCCCGATTGCATTGTGCGAGGATTCTAAATTTAATTTAGGAGCAAAAATTTATGGCGCAACTACTATTGGTCCACATTCTAAAGTGGGTGGAGAGGTGAATAACATTATTATTTTCGGATATTCTAATAAAGGTCACGACGGTTTTGTAGGAAATTCTGTGATTGGTGAATGGTGTAATCTGGGTGCAGATACCAATTCCTCTAATCTTAAAAATAATTACGCAAGCGTAAAGCTTTGGAGTTATAGAACCAAACATTTCGAAGATACAGGTTTGCAGTTTGCAGGTTTAATTATGGGAGATCATTCTAAAACCGCCATCAATACTCAATTAAATACAGGAACAGTCATTGGAGTGGCTGCCAATATTTTCAGAGCAGGCTTTGCTCCAAATCTGATTGAGAGTTTTTCCTGGGGCGGATTTAAAGATGATGAAAGATTTAAATTAGACAAAGCTTACGAAGTCGCCGAAAAAGTAATGGCAAGACGAAAACTACCTTTGACAGACGATGATAAGGCAATTTTGAAACATATTTTTGACGAATATTAAAGCATATAATAATGAAACTTCAAACTTTTTTGAAGTTTTTTTGTTTTACATGTAATATATTTCAGTTTTTAGATGTCTTACTTATAGAAACAAACTTATGACCCAAGAGATTTTCAAGAACACGGTTTTCATTCTCAAAGATGAGATGTATCGTTTTGCGAAAAGATTTGTCATGAGCAGTGATGAGGCAGAAGATGTGGTACAAGATTTAATGATCAAGTTTTGGCAGAAAAAAGAAGAACTTGAAAAATTTGGAAATTTAAAATCCTACGCATTAAAATCTGTAAAAAATGAATGCCTCAATAGATTGAAACACCACGACGTGAAGTTAGGCTTTGCAGATCTGCAGCTTCACCGGTCGGAACTCTACAGTATGGATGTGAATAATCTCAAGGAGCATATCATTGGTTTTATCAATCAGCTTCCTGAGAAACAGAAAATGGTCATCCATTTGAAAGATGTAGAAGAGTATGATGTGTCTGAAATTTCCGAAATGCTGGAAATGGAAGAAAATGCAGTAAGAGTGAATCTTATGCGGGCAAGACAAAAAGTAAAAGAACAAATCTCACAACTGATGAGCTATGAGCAACGAACAATATCAGGATAAATATACAGAAGTATTCAATGACTTAAAAGAAGAAAAAATGAACTGGGATTTTGAAGATTTTCTTCAAAAGGCAGAAGGTAATAATGAAGCTAAAATTATTCCTATCGATAAAGGTAAACCTTCATTCCCAAAATGGTTTTGGATGGCAGCAAGTGTAGTTTTGATTTTCAGTGTCGGATTGATTTTTAATGATAATCAAAATGGAGACGTAGAAAATCAGGCACAATTGGTTGAAAACGAAATTCAAAAGCAAAAATCTGATTTTATTAAAGAAAATCACGAGCATCAGACTCAGGTTGCAGTACTAAGCAACGACTCAATTTCAGGAGAGAAAAAAGATTCCATATTTCAGGAGGTTTCTTTGGCGGAAGTAGATGTTCTAGATAAAATTCTTTCTAAAAAAAGCAGAATTAAAAAGGAAACAAAGCCGAGATATGTGAACAATTCCGGAGTTAAAAATATAAAAGATTCCACAGGATACAGAGATTCTTATGTTATCGTCAACGGGAAAAGAATCGAAAATATGGAAGAAGCCATTAATGTTACAAAATATTCATTTCAGGTAGTTGCCAACAACATGAATCAGGCATTGACACAGCCAAAAGTAATGGACAACGTAGAATACTAATAGAACAATCAATATAAATTACGCAACTGATCAGGCGGCTTGTAGTCAACTAAATTTAAATTAAAGTCATGAAAAAAATATTCATCATATTCGCACTCGCTTTTTCACATTTTTTCAATGTGTACGGGCAAAGAGAAAAATTAGACCAGCTTTTCGACAAGTATCAGGAAGTTGAAGGAGTAACTTCCATCAAAATTGCAAAACCCATGTTTGGGATGCTCAGCAATCTTAACATTGCAGATTCAGAATTGGATCAGATAAAACCTTTACTTGCCAAAATCAACGGATTGAAAGTTTTAATCACAGAAAGTCCTGAAAACGGAAAATCTTCGAATAATCTCAATCAGCTGAATAAAGAAATTACTTCTTACCTGAAAAACATGAATTACAGCGAAATGATGTCTGTGAAAAATGGAGATAGTAAGATTAAATTTCTTTCATCAGAAGCTAAAAACGGACTTCTTGAAGATATTCTGTTAAGAATTGACAGCGGAAACGGCGAAAATATCTTGGTAATGCTTGATGGGAAACTTTCAATGGATGATGTGAATAAAATTATCAATTCCAGCGAGACAAAAACAAGTTCTACGATCACCACGACTGTAAAAAACAGTTTTAATTCTGATAATGATTCATCTTATTTAAATGGTGAAACCAGAAATGTAGGCAATTTTTCAGGAATTGAAGTGAGTACAGGCGTGAATGTGGTTTTCAAGCAGGAAAATGCAACCAACGTTAAGGTTTATGCAGATTCGGATAAGCTTCATAATATCATCACAAAAGTTGAGAACGGTGTTTTGAAAGTGTACATCGATAACAAAGGCGCAAAAAAGATGAAATTTAAAAACTTAAGTGTCAATATTTCTTCTCCAAGAATGGATAATATTAAAACTTCATCTGGTTCTATTTTTACGGTTGTGAATTCAATTAAAGAAAATAATCTTAGAATTGATGCTTCCTCAGGATCTAGTGTTGCCGGTAAGTTTACAGTAAATAACACAACGGATTTTAGTGCTAGCTCAGGTTCTGATGTGAAAGCAAGTGTCACTTCAGGAAAAATTTTGGTAAAATGTTCAAGTGGTTCCAGTGTTAACTTAGAAGGAAATTCAGACATCGGAATGATTGATGTAAGCAGTGGAGCGGAGGTAAAAGCAGATAACCTTAGAATAAACAATGCAGAAGTAGAATCTACATCAGGAAGCAGTGTTTCTGTGAATGTGAAAGACAAAATGAGAGTGAAAGCATCTTCAGGTGGATCGGTAAGATACAAAGGGAATCCTAAGATTGATTCTGATGTAAGTAAAATGTCCGGAGGAAGTCTTTCATCAATCAACTAAAAACACCAACCATGAAAATTTTAAAAACAATCTTTATTGCCATTTGTACAATTTCCTTCATGCAATCTTGCGTGGTTTCAAAAAAACCAAATATGGAATTTTTCTCAAATGCAGATTATGATTACCAAGGTGCAAGATTTGTGAGTTTTAATGTTCCGTTATTTTTAGCGAAGCCCTATATCAAGAGAGCATTGAAAGAAGATGGTGAAAGTGAAGCGGTGTATGATCTCGTAAAAAAAATTTCGAAAATAAAAATAATGACCGTTGAAAACGGAAACAAAACAATGCTGAATGATTATTCTAATTATTTAAACAACAACAATTACCAAGATTGGGCAACTATAAAGCATGACGGAAATAACGTAAACATCAGAGTAAAGCAAAAAGGTGAATCTATCAAAAATATGCTGATCACCGTAAATTCAGATAAAGAATTGGTCTTTGTGGATGTAAAAGGAAGTTTCACTCCGGATGATATCTCTCAGATGATCAGTCATGTTTCAGACAAATAGAATTCATATTAACTTATTTTTATATTGTAGAAAGTCGCAGTCATTTAGATTGCGACTTTTTTAATAAATATAATTGATTGTTAAGTTTTATTTAAACTATTAAAAAGGATTTTCGTATCTCGCTAAAAAGCCTTAATTTTGCAAGAAAGTAAAGATGTCTATTCATAACAAAATTGTAGAGACAGCCATCACTTTCGATGACGTGCTTCTAGTCCCTGCTTATTCTGAAGTTTTACCTAACCAGGTTTCATTAAAATCAAGACTTACCGATAAAATTACGCTTAATGTTCCCATAGTTTCCGCAGCGATGGATACTGTTACAGAAGCTGATTTGGCAATTGCTTTGGCAAGAGTTGGTGGTTTGGGTTTCATTCACAAAAACATGCCGATTGCTGAGCAGGCTGCACAGGTTAATCGTGTAAAACGTTCAGAAAACGGAATGATTTCAGATCCTGTTACGCTTTCTAAAGATCACACTTTGGCTCAGGCTAAAGAAACGATGGCTAAATATAAAATCTCTGGTCTTCCTGTGGTAGACGCAGATAATGTTTTAATTGGGATTATCACCAACAGAGATGTGAAATATCAGGAAAATCTTGATATGAAAGTGGAAGAGATTATGACGAAAGATAAGCTGATTACTTCTGACAAAAGCACAAACCTTGAAAAAGCAAAAGAGATTCTTCTTAAAAACAGAGTTGAAAAACTTCCGATTGTAGATAAAGAATATAAACTTGTTGGTTTAATTACCATTAAAGATATTGATAATCAGTTAGAATATCCTAACGCAAACAAAGACGAAAACGGTCGTTTAATCGTTGGAGCCGGAGTTGGAGTAGGAGAAGATACAATGGATAGAATTGCTGCATTGGTGAAGGCTGGTGTTGATATTATCGCTATTGATTCTGCACACGGTCATTCAAAAGGAGTTTTAGATAGAATTTCTGAAATCAGAAAAGCTTATCCAGATTTAGATTTAGTAGGTGGAAACATAGTAACGGCAGAAGGTGCAAAAGATTTGATTAAAGCTGGTGCAAACGTTCTTAAAGTAGGTGTTGGTCCGGGATCTATCTGTACAACGAGAGTTGTTGCAGGAGTTGGAGTTCCTCAATTGTCAGCTATTTACAACGTTTACGAATATGCTAAATCTAAAAATGTAACCGTTATCGCTGATGGAGGTGTTAAACTTTCAGGTGATATCGTAAAAGCAATAGCAAGTGGAGCAGGAGCCGTAATGGTAGGTTCACTTTTAGCAGGAACTGATGAATCTCCAGGTGAAGAAATCATTTACCAAGGAAGAAAATTCAAAGCTTACCAAGGGATGGGAAGTCTTTCTGCAATGAAGAGAGGCGGTAAAGAAAGATATTTCCAGAGTGAAGCTAAAAAATTCGTACCGGAAGGTATTGAAGGTAGAGTTCCTCATAAAGGGAAGTTGGAAGATGTGATTTTCCAATTGACCGGAGGTCTTAGAGCCGGAATGGGTTACTGTGGAGCTAAAGATATCGAAGCATTACAGAAAGATACCAAAATGGTCATGATTACCGGAAGCGGATTGAAAGAATCTCATCCACATGATGTGATTATTACTCAGGAAGCTCCTAACTATTCTTTGTAATACATCAGAGTTAAAGAAATAATTTTATTTATATAGAATCGG
>NZ_JALDNB010000019.1 GCF_022699665.1 Chryseobacterium aahli
AAGAGAAGAGATCATTGAAAAATAGATATAACAACCAAGTAAGGAAAAACTAAAGCGTCAAAACTTTGAGTGAGTCAGACAAACATACAATGGAGAGTTTGATCCTGGCTCAGGATGAACGCTAGCGGGAGGCCTAACACATGCAAGCCGAGCGGTAGAAGATCTTCGGATCTTTGAGAGCGGCGCACGGGTGCGGAACACGTGTGCAACCTACCTTTATCAGGGGGATAGCCTTTCGAAAGGAAGATTAATACCCCATAATATATTGAATGGCATCATTTAATATTGAAAACTCCGGTGGATAGAGATGGGCACGCGCAAGATTAGATAGTTGGTGAGGTAACGGCTCACCAAGTCAATGATCTTTAGGGGGCCTGAGAGGGTGATCCCCCACACTGGTACTGAGACACGGACCAGACTCCTACGGGAGGCAGCAGTGAGGAATATTGGACAATGGGTGAGAGCCTGATCCAGCCATCCCGCGTGAAGGACGACGGCCCTATGGGTTGTAAACTTCTTTTGTATAGGGATAAACCTTTCCACGTGTGGAAAGCTGAAGGTACTATACGAATAAGCACCGGCTAACTCCGTGCCAGCAGCCGCGGTAATACGGAGGGTGCAAGCGTTATCCGGATTTATTGGGTTTAAAGGGTCCGTAGGCGGACTCGTAAGTCAGTGGTGAAATCTCATAGCTTAACTATGAAACTGCCATTGATACTGCGGGTCTTGAGTAAGGTAGAGGTAGCTGGAATAAGTAGTGTAGCGGTGAAATGCATAGATATTACTTAGAACACCAATTGCGAAGGCAGGTTACCATGTCTTAACTGACGCTGATGGACGAAAGCGTGGGGAGCGAACAGGATTAGATACCCTGGTAGTCCACGCCGTAAACGATGCTAACTCGTTTTTGGGTCTTCGGATTCAGAGACTAAGCGAAAGTGATAAGTTAGCCACCTGGGGAGTACGAACGCAAGTTTGAAACTCAAAGGAATTGACGGGGGCCCGCACAAGCGGTGGATTATGTGGTTTAATTCGATGATACGCGAGGAACCTTACCAAGGCTTAAATGGGAATTGATCGGTTTAGAAATAGACCTTCCTTCGGGCAATTTTCAAGGTGCTGCATGGTTGTCGTCAGCTCGTGCCGTGAGGTGTTAGGTTAAGTCCTGCAACGAGCGCAACCCCTGTCACTAGTTGCTAACATTCAGTTGAGGACTCTAGTGAGACTGCCTACGCAAGTAGAGAGGAAGGTGGGGATGACGTCAAATCATCACGGCCCTTACGCCTTGGGCCACACACGTAATACAATGGCCGGTACAGAGGGCAGCTACACAGCGATGTGATGCAAATCTCGAAAGCCGGTCTCAGTTCGGATTGGAGTCTGCAACTCGACTCTATGAAGCTGGAATCGCTAGTAATCGCGCATCAGCCATGGCGCGGTGAATACGTTCCCGGGCCTTGTACACACCGCCCGTCAAGCCATGGAAGTCTGGGGTACCTGAAGTCGGTGACCGTAACAGGAGCTGCCTAGGGTAAAACAGGTAACTAGGGCTAAGTCGTAACAAGGTAGCCGTACCGGAAGGTGCGGCTGGAACATCTCATTTTAGAGCGTCTTTAGACGTTAAACAAATAAAGATACTTAAATGTATCATGTACTTACTTTAAGAAAACGTTTTAGTTTTTTACTCGGTTGCTTATATTATAAAAATACAAAACCCACTAGAAATTAGTATCAGGGAAAGAGAGATTTTAGTTACAGAAGTTAGAGGTTAGATAATTAGAAGTTAGTTTTAAAGCTAACAACTAAAAACCGACAACCGACAACTAAAAACATGAAGTCTCGTAGCTCAGCTGGTTAGAGCGCTACACTGATAATGTAGAGGTCGGCAGTTCGAGCCTGCCCGAGACTACTAATTGAATTAGAGGTTAGAAGTTAGTCATTAGAAGTTAGTTTTACAACTGACAACTAAAAGCCGACAACTGACAACTACTAGAGGGGGAATTAGCTCAGCTGGCTAGAGCGCCTGCCTTGCACGCAGGAGGTCAAGGGTTCGACTCCCTTATTCTCCACAATTACTGAAAAGTAATAAAACAGTTACAGAGATGTAACAAGAATAGAAGTTATTTAAAAAGAAAACAAAGGATTTTAGCCGATAGGGGCTAGAGCGTCCCGATTCATCGGGAAGGTCAAGGGTTCGACTCCCTTATTCTCCACAGTTTTGTGCGTTTGATTTAAAAGTACAATGGATAGAGCCAAAACAAATATCCATTTATCAGACAAGCAGAAAGAATTAAGATCATTGACATTAACGGTAAAAATATCACAAAGAGAAAACCGAGCGCAATTAAGCGTTTGAGTTTACAAAATAGTTTATCATAGCGATATGATAGACAACAATACTGAACTAATTAATAATTAGGAAAGAAATCGTTAAGGGCGTATGGCGGATGCCTAGGCTTTCAGAGGCGAAGAAGGACGCGGTAAGCTGCGAAAAGCTGCGGGGATCGGCACACACGAATTGATCCGCAGATGTCCGAATGGGGCAACCCGGCATGTTGAAGACATGTCACCTCGTAAGAGGAGCAAACCAGGAGAACTGAAACATCTAAGTACCCTGAGGAAAAGAAATCGAAGAGATTCCGTAAGTAGTGGCGAGCGAACGCGGATTAGCCCAAAAGTCTTTATATATTTAATAGAATGTTCTGGAAAGAACAGCCATAGAGGGTGATAGCCCCGTACATGAAAGGTATATTTAGATGATAAATGAGTAGGGCGGGACACGTGAAATCCTGTCTGAATATGGGGGGACCATCCTCCAAGGCTAAATACTCCTGAAAGACCGATAGTGAACAAGTACTGTGAAGGAAAGGTGAAAAGCACTTCGAATAGAAGGGTGAAATAGAACCTGAAACCGTACGCCTACAAGCGGTCGGAGCCCACAAGTTGGGTGACGGCGTGCCTTTTGCATAATGAGCCTACGAGTTAATGTTACTAGCGAGGTTAAGTACTTCAGGTACGGAGCCGGAGCGAAAGCGAGTCTGAATAGGGCGCTTAGTTAGTAGTATTAGACGCGAAACCTTGTGATCTACCCATGGGCAGGTTGAAGCTTTGGTAACACAAAGTGGAGGACCGAACCGGTTGACGTTGAAAAGTCTTCGGATGACCTGTGGGTAGGGGTGAAAGGCCAATCAAACTGGGAGATAGCTCGTACTCCCCGAAATGCATTTAGGTGCAGCGTCGTGTATAAGTTTATTAGAGGTAGAGCTACTGATTGGATGCGGGGGAGTCAAATCCTACCAATTCCTGACAAACTCCGAATGCTAATAAATGTTCCACGGCAGTGAGGGCGCGGGTGCTAAGGTCCGTGTCCGAGAGGGAAAGAACCCAGACCAACAGCTAAGGTCCCCAAATCTCTATTAAGTTGAAGCAACGCGGTTGGACTGCATTGACAGCTAGGATGTTGGCTTGGAAGCAGCCATTCATTTAAAGAGTGCGTAACAGCTCACTAGTCGAGCGGTCCGGCATGGATAATAATCGGGCATAAATAGAGTACCGAAGCTATGGATTTACAACTTAGGGTTGTATCTGGTAGGGGAGCATTCTGTTTGCACAGAAGCTGAGTCGTGAGGCTTGGTGGAGCGGACAGAAAAGAAAATGTAGGCATAAGTAACGATAAAGCGGGCGAGAAACCCGCTCACCGAAAGACTAAGGTTTCCTCAGCCATGCTAATCAGCTGAGGGTTAGTCGGGACCTAACGCGAACCCGAAAGGGGTAGTGGATGGACAATGGGTTAATATTCCCATACTTGCTCACACTAAAAAGGGGACGGAGTGCCGTACTTACTGGAGACTGACGGAATAGTCAAGACCTAGCCTTCGGGCGAAGTTGCTGTAAGGAAAGTGCTTCCAAGAAAAGCCGAAGTGAAGCAACCCGTACCAAAACCGACACAGGTAGTCGAGGAGAGAATCCTAAGGTGCTAGAGTGAATCATGGTTAAGGAACTAGGCAAAATAGTCTCGTAACTTCGGAAGAAGAGACGCCAGCAGCAATGCTGGCCGCAGTGAAGAGGCCCAGGCGACTGTTTATCAAAAACACAGGACTCTGCTAAATCGAAAGATGCTGTATAGGGTCTGACACCTGCCCGGTGCTGGAAGGTTAAGGAAGGGCGTTAGCAGCAATGCGAAGCGTTTGACTGAAGCCCCAGTAAACGGCGGCCGTAACTATAACGGTCCTAAGGTAGCGAAATTCCTTGTCGGGTAAGTTCCGACCTGCACGAATGGTGTAACGATCTGGGCACTGTCTCAACCATGAGCTCTGTGAAATTGTAGTAACGGTGAAGATGCCGTTTACCCGCAATGGGACGAAAAGACCCTGTGAACCTTTACTATAACTTCGTATTGACTTTGAGTAAGTAATGTGTAGGATAGGTGGGAGACTTTGAAGCAGGCACGCTAGTGTTTGTGGAGTCAACGTTGAAATACCACCCTTTACTTACTTGGAGCCTAACTTCTTTTAGAAGGACACTGCGTGGTGGGTAGTTTGACTGGGGTGGTCGCCTCCAAAAGAGTAACGGAGGCTTTCAAAGGTACCCTCAGCACGCTTGGTAACCGTGCGTAGAGTGTAATGGCATAAGGGTGCTTGACTGTGAGACCTACAAGTCGATCAGGTGCGAAAGCAGGACATAGTGATCCGGTGGTTCCGTATGGAAGGGCCATCGCTCATAGGATAAAAGGTACTCCGGGGATAACAGGCTAGTCTCCCCCAAGAGCTCACATCGACGGGGAGGTTCGGCACCTCGATGTCGGCTCGTCACATCCTGGGGCTGGAGAAGGTCCCAAGGGTTGGGCTGTTCGCCCATTAAAGTGGCACGCGAGCTGGGTTCAGAACGTCGTGAGACAGTTCGGTCTCTATCTATTGCGGGCGTTAGATGTTTGAGAGGGCTTGATTCTAGTACGAGAGGACCGAATTGAACAAACCTCTGGTGTATCAGTTGTTCCGCCAGGAGCACCGCTGAGTAGCTACGTTTGGAAGAGATAAGCACTGAAAGCATATAAGTGCGAAACTCGCCTCAAGATGAGACATCTTTTAAGGGTCGTTGGAGATGACGACGTTGATAGGCTACAGGTGTAAAGTTGGTAACAGCATAGCCGAGTAGTACTAATTACCCGTAGATTTATAGCCTAATTGGCAACGCTTAATTGCG
>NZ_JALDNB010000020.1 GCF_022699665.1 Chryseobacterium aahli
CCGCTCCCGCATTCTATGATAAAAACCAAATAAAATCAGTTAAAATTATGATGCAAATTTGTAAGTATTTACAAAAGCTTCATTTCTTGCAATAACAGCAAATGCACGGCTTATAATTTTACACTTTACATTATTAATCACCAGGAGGGAATGTTTTCCTTCCTGTTTTTTTCTTTCATAATAAGTTCTTATTTCGGCATCATGTTTTATGGCAGAAAGTGCTGCCAGATGAAGGATAGACTTCATTTTCTTGTCTGCAAAATGACTCACTTTGCTTTTTCCTCTAATGGATGTTCCTGAAGAATATTCGAAAGGCACAATTCCACAATAGCAGGCAAATTTCCTCCAGTTGGGAAAGCTCTTAAAACCTTTGATTGCAAGCAAAAGATAAAGCGAGGTTACTTCACCAATTCCCAGAACAGATAACAGTAGTTTCTTTTGCTGTTGTAATTCATTGTTGCGATGAATGATTTCACGGATGCTCCTTTCAATTTCTAATAGCATTTTCTTCAAAAAAATTAAAGTTTTTTTGTTGATTTTTTCAGTTGGGCGATACACAACTTTGGGTAAAAAGTTTTTGTTTTCTTCTGTAGAGCCAAAATCTTTAATTGCAGCAACTGTTTTTTCTCGCTCAGCATACAGCAGTTTTAACGTTAAAATATCAGTTTCAGGAACATCACTGAGTCTAATTTTATCAATATTTCTAAGTGCATACAGGGCAATATCTTTGGCGTCGGCTTTATCAGATTTTCCACGGCAAATCCCTTTTGATTGCTTTATTTCCAGAGCTGAGCAGTGAGCAAAATCAATATTAAATTCAAACAAAATCATACATAGATTCATAGAATATACTCCTGTATTTTCGAAACAAAACAAACTTTCATCTTTGGAAATTTTATGCCTTCTCAATTCTTTAAAAAGTTCTTTGATGCCTTTCAAATCATTTGAAATCTTACCGATAATAATCATTTTTGCGGCCGAATTTACAATGTGAAAATCTAGCGTTTTCTTGGAAACATCAATCCCGATGTAGTGTTTGTAATTTTTCATAACTTCATATTGCATTAAACAAAAAATGTTGAATTTCTTTAAAGCCTTTATTAGACCTTTAGGTCTATCATTCTATCTAAAGCCGTTCAACGAGATTCAAGGAGAAAGCAGAGGACTAATGCGGGAGTTAAACCTTAAGTTCAGCACGATTGCTAGTTCACCTCTGTTTTCCTTTGAATAAATTTAAGTAGTTTTTATTATTACAAAGTAAAGGCACGATTGTATCGTGTGGC
>NZ_JALDNB010000001.1 GCF_022699665.1 Chryseobacterium aahli
ATCCATCAATGCAATCAGAGCTTTCACAGGAAAAGGAACATTGGTTTGGGGAGCAAGAACATTAGACGGAAACAGCAATGAGTGGAGATATATCTCTGTACGTCGTTTCTTCAACATGGTGGAAGAATCTGTGAAAAAAGCGACAGAACGTTTCGTTTTCGAACCGAATACTGCCAACACATGGATCCGTGTGCAAACAATGATCGAGAATTTTCTTAACCAACAATGGCAAGATGGCGCATTAGCAGGAAGCAAACCTGAAGAAGCTTATTACGTAAGCGTTGGTTTAAACAAAACAATGTCAGCTCAGGATATCCTGGAAGGAAGAATGATTGTAGAGATTGGTATGGCTGCAGTACGTCCTGCTGAATTTATTGTGTTGCGTTTCTCACACAAACTACAAGAATCATAAAATAAACTAATAACAACTAAATAAAAATAATTATGAGTACATATCCATTAGTAAAGTTTGCCTTTGAAGTTGATTGGGGTGGAACAAAAGTAGGTTTTCAGGAAGTAAGCGGATTAAATGCCGAAGCAGCTTTAATTGAATACAGACATGGCGCAAGTCCTGATTTTAGTAAAATCAAAATGCCGGGATTGAAAAGTTTCAGCAACGTTACTTTAAAGAGAGGAACTTTCAAAAGTGATAATGAATATTTTGAATGGTTTCAAACCATCCAGTTGAACACGGTAGAGAGAAGATCAATTACGATCTCACTTTTAGACGAAAACGGAGAGCCTGCAGCAACATGGAAAATAAAAAATGCATTCGTTCTTAAATTGAATTCAACAGATCTGAAAGCTGAAGGTAATGAAGTTGCAATTGAAACCTTAGAAATTGCACACGAAGGATTAACTATTGAAAATAACTAATATTAACTTTAAAATTTTTAACAAATGAGTTACAAAACACCAGGAGTCTACGTAGAAGAAGTGGCAAAGTTTCCGCCTTCCGTAGCACAAGTAGAAACGGCTATCCCTGCTTTTATCGGATATACAGCAGAAGGTCTAAAAAATGAACCAACAAGAATCTCTTCTATGTTGGAGTACGAAGCGCTTTTCGGAAAAGCAAAAGCTGAAGCTTTTACAGTAACTGTAAATACTGATAATTCAGTCGAAGCAACTGTAGTTCCAAGTGATTTCAAAATGTATTACGCTATGCAAATGTATTTTGCCAATGGTGGAGGACCGTGCTATATCGTTTCGGTAGGAGATTTGGCGACAGGTTATCCATCTTCAGTTGAGATTGGAGATTTAGAAGATGGTCTTGCTACTTTAGAAAGAGAAGACGAACCAACTCTTATTGTTTTTCCGGACGCTGAAGCTTTGGCTGATCAGGCATATAAACTATACGAAAAAGCTTTAGATCAGGCAGAATTATTAAAAGACAGATTTGTCATTATGGATGTTGTTGGAGATGTTGACGAATTTAAAGATACAACAGGTCCTTCTGTAGGGCCAAGCGGTGATCGTTTAAAATATGGAGCTGTTTATTATCCAAAATTGGAAACAGTTCTAAGCTATAATTATGATGCATCAACAGTACAGGGTGTTAATTTAGCTACGTTGAAAACTTCAAATTCAGAATTATACAACAAAGTAAAAAAAGCAATTGAATCTACATCGGTAGTATTGGCTCCATCTTCTACAATGGCAGGAATTTATGCTAAAGTAGACAGTACTTCGGGAGTATTTAAAGCTCCTGCTAACGTTGGACTTAATTATGTAGTGGCTCCTACAGTAAAAATCTCTCACGAAGAGCAAACGGTATATAATGTTAATCCAACAGGAAGATCCATCAATGCAATCAGAGCTTTCACAGGAAAAGGAACATTGGTTTGGGGAGCAAGAACATTAGACGGAAACAGCAATGAGTGGAGATATATCTCTGTACGTCGTTTCTTCAACATGGTGGAAGAATCTGTGAAAAAAGCGACAGAACGTTTCGTTTTCGAACCGAATACTGCCAACACATGGATCCGTGTGCAAACAATGATCGAGAATTTTCTTAACCAACAATGGCAAGATGGCGCATTAGCAGGAAGCAAACCTGAAGAAGCTTATTACGTAAGCGTTGGTTTAAACAAAACAATGTCAGCTCAGGATATCCTGGAAGGAAGAATGATTGTAGAGATTGGTATGGCTGCAGTACGTCCTGCTGAATTTATTGTGTTGCGTTTCTCACACAAACTACAAGAATCATAAAATAAACTAATAACAACTAAATAAAAATAATTATGAGTACATATCCATTAGTAAAGTTTGCCTTTGAAGTTGATTGGGGTGGAACAAAAGTAGGTTTTCAGGAAGTAAGCGGATTAAATGCCGAAGCAGCTTTAATTGAATACAGACATGGCGCAAGTCCTGATTTTAGTAAAATCAAAATGCCGGGATTGAAAAGTTTCAGCAACGTTACTTTAAAGAGAGGAACTTTCAAAAGCGATAATGAATATTTTGAATGGTTTCAAACCATCCAGCTGAACACGGTAGAGAGACGATCAATTACGATCTCACTTTTAGACGAAAACGGAGAGCCTGCAGTAACATGGAAAATTAAAAATGCATTCGTTCTTAAATTGAATTCAACAGATCTGAAAGCTGAAGGTAATGAAGTTGCAATTGAAACCTTAGAAATTGCACACGAAGGATTAACTATTGAAAATAACTAATCATGGCTCTTTTATATCCTCCAACCAGTTTCTCTTTTATTGTTAATGGGATTTCAACAACAGAGGGTATTGACTCCAGATTTCAGTCTATATCTGGTTTATCAACAGAAATTGTAACTGAAGAATATGCCGAAGGAGGCGAAAACAGATTTCTTCATCAGCTTCCTTTGAGACCAAAATATGACAATTTAGTTCTTAAGCGTGGATTAATTGTAAGTTCCGGATTGATAAGCTGGTGCAGAAATGCAATGGAAAACTTCGAGTTTGAACCCAGAGATTTGATCATCACTCTTTCAGGAGGCTTACAATCTACAGCACCTTTAATGGTTTGGAATGTTGTTGGGGCATACCCTGTAAAATGGAACGTTTCAGAATTCAACGCAGAAGAAAGCAAACTTGCTATTGAAACAATAGAACTGAAATATAGATATTTCACAATACCCTCATCGTTAGCAAGCTTAGGCTTGTAATTTCTAAATCTTATCTAAGCACCTGAAAGTGTGTTAGTCTTCAGATAACATTCAGCGAAAATTTTCAGATAAAAAAACAAAAGATTGGTCTATAACAAGACTGAACACACTCTTTATGTGCTTAGATTTTTAAAAATAAATATGTTAAATCATTGGTTATTAGTGTTTTGAATATTAATAATTGATTAAAAAACAAACGAAATGCCAATAGAAATAAAAGAGCTTCACATTAAAATAAATGTGGAAGAGAAAGCAGCGGCAACGACTACTACCACTTCGGTAGATGAAGCACAAATCATGCGGGCAATTAGTGAAAGCGTAGAGCAAGTAGTAAATATAAAACAACGTAAAAAAGAAAGATAATGGCAGGATTAACAAAAATAGAAATAGTAGCGAAGGAAAATTCAAGTCAAAAGTTTGTTGCCCTAATTAATCCAACGAAATATTCATTGTCCTTTAAAAATGATTTAAATAATGAATCTCCAATAGGAAGTTCTCAGACACAGGTTAAATTTAATAAAGTTATATCTCCGGATCTTGATTTAGAAATCTTATTAGATGGAACAGGAGTGACAGAAGAAAATAAAGGTAATAAGTTGATAAACAAAATACTCAACAAAAAAGCTACAAAAACAAATGTCGCAACAAAGCTTGATGATTTTTTAATGACAACCGGTACTTATGACGGAAATATACATAAGCCATTTGATGTAACTATATCTTGGGGAATTCTCTTTTTTGAAGGAGCACTTAGTAGTTTTACTGTCGATTTTACTCTTTTTTCTCCTGAAGGTTATCCTTTAAGAGCAATAATAAAAGCAAAATTTATAGGTTCAACTGAAGTAGAATTAGCTAATGCAAAAGCAAAAAAAAACTCACCAGATTTATCTCATAAAAGAACTGTAAAAGACGGAGATACATTGCCCTTAATGACCGAAAGTATTTACGGAGATACAAAATACTACCTGGAAGTAGCTAAAGTAAATGGTCTTATCAATTTCAGACAATTAACACCAGGGCAAGAACTATTCTTTCCGCCCATAGAAAAAATTTCATAATATGAATAATAGCGGAAGCATACAAACAGCTAAAAATCCAGACTTAATAACTTTTAAGGTTATGTCCGGAGGTACAGAATTGCCTGGTAAGTACGGTGTTAAAAGCATTGTGGTGGAAAAAGAGGTCAACAGAATTCCTTATGCCCGCATTGTTATTTTAGACGGGAGTGCACCAGAACAGGATTTTAAACTAAGTAATGAAGAACTGCTAATTCCCGGAAAAGAAATTGAAATCACAGCAGGATATCATTCTGAAGAAGAAACTATTTTCAAAGGAGTTGTTGTAAAACATAATATAAAAGTTAGAAGTGGCTCCTCTTACCTCATCATCGAATGCAGAGATAAAGCTGTAAAAATGACTTTAGGAAGAAAAAGCAAATATTTCTACGACAGTAAAGACAGCGATATCATCGAAGAATTGATTAGTAATAGCGGTGTAACTGCTGATGTAGAAGCTACTTCAAATTCACATAAAGAACTGGTTCAGTATCAAGCTTCCGATTGGGATTTTATGTTGACCAGAGCACAGGCAAATGGTAAATTGTGTTTTGTTGATGACGGAACGATCAAAATTGCTAAGCCAGATTTTAGTGGAAAAGAAGTCGAAACAGTAGTTTACGGATCATCTGTACATGAATTTGATGGAGAAATTGATGCAAGAGATCAGTTCAATAAAATTACAGCTAAAACGTGGAGCTATACCGATCAGGAATTGACGGAAGTTGAAGCTCAGGATCCGGCAATTAATCTCAATGGAAATCTTTCATCCGGTGATTTAGCAAAAGTTTTCGGAATTGAAGATCTAGAACTTAAACACGGTGGAAATCTTACCCAAAACGAACTACAAGATTGGAGTGATGCTAAAGCAACTTTCCAGCAGTTGGCAAAAACAAGAGGAAGAGTAAAATTCCAGGGAATTCCATCTGTGAAACCGGGAGTTTCATTAACACTTCAGGGAGTAGGAAACCGATTCAACGGAAAAATTTACGTTACAGGCGTTCGTCATGAAATAGCCGATGGAAATTGGCTGGTTGACGCGCAATTCGGGCTTTCTCCAACATGGTTTTCAGAAACTTATGATGTCAGCGAAATGCCGGGTTCAGGAATTATACCTTCTATAAGCGGACTGCATATCGGTGTTGTATCACAACTAGAATCTGATCCGGATGGCGAAGACAGAATTTTAGTACAAATTCCAATTATTAATAATGAAGAAGAAGGAATTTGGGCACGAGTAGCCACGCTTGATGCAGGAGAAAACAGAGGTTCATTTTTCAGACCGGAAATCGGAGATGAGGTCATTATTGGGTTCATTAATGACGATCCCAATGACGCAGTGGTACTGGGAATGTTAAACAGCAGTACAAAACCTGCTCCAATTGTAGCTTCTGACGATAATCACGAAAAAGGATTTGTCACCCGAAGCGAAATGAAAATGATTTTTAATGACGATAAAATTTCATACACGCTTGAGACACCAAAAGGCAAAAAAGTGATTTTGGATGAAGATGCAGACATCATTAAAATAGAAGATGAGCATTCTAATATTCTTACCCTTAATAAAGACGGTATCAGTATCGAAAGCGGGAAAGACATCAAAATCAAAGCAAAAGGCGACATTACGATGGAAGGAACCAATATCAATGTGAAAGCATCTGCACAATTCAAAGCAGAAGGAAGCTCAGGTTCTGAACTTAAATCGGGAGCAGTAACAGTAGTAAAAGGATCTCAAGTTAAAATTAATTAATCATGAAACCGGCAGCAAGAATTACGGATATGCATACCTGTCCTATGGTAACAGGAACTGTTCCACACGTTGGAGGTCCCATCATTCCGGCAGGAGAACCCACTGTATTGATAGGTGGAAAACCAGCCGCAAGAGTTGGTGACAAAGCAGTATGCACAGGTCCGCCAGATACTATCGCATCAGGATCTTCAAGTGTAATGATAGGCGGAAAACCAGCCGCAAGAATGGGAGATTCTACAGCTCATGGAGGTGTAATATCCGCTGGTGAAGCTACTGTTTTAATAGGATGATGATATTAAAGGTAGGTTCTGTTACAATCATGAACCACTATTTAAATGTTATCTGATCAAAAATAAAATGTAAAACATCCATAACAAAACGGTTAGAAAAACTAAAACTCTATGTTACAGATGCAAGATGCTATAACTAAATACAATACAAATAACGTATGAAAATAAATACAGATTTTTTAGGAATAGGCTGGAGTTTTCCGCCTGAGTTTAACGAAACTGAAGGAAAACTGGTAATGACCACCGATGTGGAAGACATCAATAACAGTCTTATGATTTTACTATCGACACGCCCGGGCGAACGTGTAATGTTCCCAAACTACGGATGCGACTTGCAGGAAATGCTTTTTAAGCCTTTGGACTTAACGCTTATCACTCAAATGAAAGGAATTGTAGAGCGTGCTATTCTATACCATGAGCCTAGAATAAACATTTTAAGTATTGAAATTGATACTCAGGACGAACTTGAAGGTGAGGTTTTGGTACACATTGACTACGAAGTAAGAAATACGAATACAAGAAGCAATATGGTTTTTCCTTTTTATAAAGGGGAAGCTACTGAAATATAATGAATTACGGGATGTCTGTAGCCATTTTGAATACTACCAACATTACAATAAGTATTGCATCTGACCATAGAAAGATAAATATAAACAAATGAAAAAAACAGATACATTTTCACATTATCGTGAAGGAAAATCACAAATGCAGCGCTTTTTAGCAGAATTAGATCCGGGCAATCTTGAATTACACGATTTCGATTTGTTTGATTGGCTGTTATTCGCAAATAATTTTGCGAAGCGTGTAAACTATTTTGACAAAGATGAT
Organism: Chryseobacterium aahli; assembly: GCF_022699665.1. GTDB lineage: Bacteria > Bacteroidota > Bacteroidia > Flavobacteriales > Weeksellaceae > Chryseobacterium > Chryseobacterium aahli. The sequence continues at coordinate 7,066 of NZ_JALDNB010000001.1, forward strand.
AATATAAAATCACAAGGAAACTGGGGAAACTTCTTCCTGGGTGATGATACTGATGATACTATTCCAAGAAGAGAAAGTGTTGAGTATAAAAGTATGAAAAAACAGGTTGCAGATTTGATGTCCCAGTTTGAGCAAGACAGCAACTTAACCCCTCATTTAACATTATTTGTTTGCTTTTTAAAGTTATTGGATTTCTCAAAAAAAGCCTTCAATAATTTAACGAAAAGGCATTTGGATTTCTACTATAATGAAATACTCCAAATTGAAAAAAATGATGCTAAATCAGACAAAGTCTATGTGATTTTTGAATTAGCAAAAAAAGCGCTTCAGGAAAAAATTCCGAGCGGAACATTGCTGGATGGTGATAAAGATGCGAATGGAAAAAAACGTGTTTACAAAACTGGTGATGACCTTATTGCGAATCAGGCAAAAGTAGTTGAAGTAAAAAGTTTTTTAAACGACGTTAAAAAAAGAGAGCTGAAAATGGCTCCGAAAGCAAATACTGCAGACGGTCTAGGTGATAAATTGCCGGAAGACAGCAATTATTGGTGGCCATTTGGATATAACGCTGATGAAACAATTTTAGAAAAAAAATCTATTTATAAAGAGCTTCCAAAAGCTAAGTTGGGCTTCTCTGTAGCGTCATCATTATTTGATTTAAAAGAAGGTGAAAGAACAGTGACTCTTACAATCGATTTTGAGAAAAATTCTACGCAAAGACTGCAAAGTATTCCCGATGAAGATATTCAAAATAATATTAAAGTACTTTGTAGTGGAGAAAAAGAATGGCTGTCAGAAATTGCTTTAAAATGTATCAAAAAGGAAGGAGATATATTAGAACTTTCTTTTACATTACCCAGAGATTTCCAGCCAGTTGTAAAGTACAATAAGGAAGTTTTGTTGGAAACATTCCAGACCAATTTCCCTGTTGTAAGGTTTATGATTGAAGGAGAAAGATACTACGATATTTACGAAGCTCTTTCAGAAACACGAATAAAAAACATAGAAATATCGGTTGATGTAAAAGGAGTAAAATCGATTCAGATAGAAAACGATAATGGAGCATTAAATGCAGAAAAGCCATATTATCCGTTCACTGCACAACCCATTAAAGGATCTAATTTTTTTATTAAATGTCCTGAAATGTTTTCTAAAAAATGGCAAAATGCAGACATTACGATCAATTGGAAAAATACTCCGGATTCTATAACAGATTTATACAACGGATATGTTATTAAACCTAATCAAAACGTCAGCTTAGCAGATTATCAAAAATTAAAAACTTCGATTGTAGTTTCTGATGCTTATTTTAAAGCAGATACAGCACTATTACACAAAGAAATTTGGTATACGAAAGCTAATAATATTGATGTATTTAAAAAAGTAGAAGGCGCTGGTTATCAAACTCAATTTTCTATCAATAATAGTAGTGAGAAGTCCGGTACAAGTGAGTCGATCAGATTAACATTCAACCAATCATCATTACAGGATGTGTATCCTAAGCTGTATACATTGGCGTTATCAAGTGATTCGAAAGCCGAAAAACTGATTCCAAACGAACCTTATATTCCTTTAGCGGAAGACATTGAACTGAATTACAGTGCAAAAGATGAGGTTTATTTGTATTTAAAGAAAGATTCTGAAGGAGAAGCTTTAAAAAGCGAAGACGTACAATTGTATCATGAAGATGCATTCGGGCAATACGAAAAAGATGTTAAAATACAGGAAATTGTTCCGGTACACAACAATGGAGGTGAATTATATATTGGTCTGGAAGCGACACCACAAACAACAGTTTCACTATTAATCCAAATGCTGGAAGGAAGTGAAAATCCTCTGGTTGATACTTTCAAGGAAAAAGAATTTATAGAATGGAGCATCCTTTCGGGCAATACCTGGGTTGATCTGTCGGGTAATATACTGCAGAATGAAACCAGAAAATTTTTGGAATCAGGCATTGTAAAGTTTAAAATTTCTAAAGATATCAACACCAATCACACAAGATTTACCGACGGATTGGTTTGGATCAGAGCAAAATCACAAAGAAGCTATGATGCGGTATGTAAAATTCAGGGAATATACACACAAGCAGTTTTAGCAACATTCCAGAATCAGGACAATGATCTGTCTCATTTAAACAACGGATTAGCTGCAGAAACCATTTCTAAACTTATTACAAGAGTTCCTCAGGTAAAATCGGTGAGCCAGCCTTACAACTCGTTTGACGGTAAATACAAAGAAACAGATCCTGAATTTTACAGACGTGTAAGTGAAAGATTGAGACATAAGCACAGAGCAGTTACGCAATGGGATTACGAACATTTGATATTACAAGAATTTCCGGAAGTTTTTAAGGTGAAATGCTTAAATCATACTTCTGAAAAATCTTATATGGCTCCAGGTTATGTGACCTTAATGGTGGTGCCGAATATTGAAAATAAAAATGCTTTTGATGTTTATCAGCCAAGAGTAAGCAGAGCTACCCTGAATAAAATTCAAAATTATGTAAACGAATTAAATACAATGCATGTTGATGCTCAGGTAATTAATCCAAATTATAAAGAAGCAAAAGTAGAAGCAAAGGTGAAATTCTTTGAACAGTATGACGAGACATTTTATCTGAGAGAATTAGACGAAGATATCAAAAAATACATCTCTCCTTGGGCTTTTACAGACGCAAAAGAAATTGATTTTAATGTGGTACTGAATGTTAATCAGCTTGTGACCTACTTAGAGCAGCTGCATTATGTAGATTACATTGACGAAGTGAAGATATTGGTGAATGATGAGCTGCAAAGACAAGCTTTAATAGAAGTAGATCCGAAATCAATTTTGGTCTCTGCTAAACAACACAAAGTGAGTATAACAAATCAAGTATGTATTTAATAATAAATAGAAGAAAACATAATCATGTCAGAAAATAAACACATTAGTATACCCAAAAATATAGAAACTGAAGACCAGAGTGATTTTCATTTTCTACGAAAAACAGGTATTGAATACATTGAAAAGTTAGGAGGGAAACTCTGGACCGATTACAACTCTCATGATCCTGGTATTACCACTCTGGAAGTCTTAAGTTATGCCATCACAGATCTTGGGATGAGAATGAACCTGAATATGGAAGATATCTTATCCTCCGAAGACGAAGAGAAAGATATTCATACACAGTTTTTAAAAGCTACAGAGATTCTGCCTTCAAGACCTTTGACAGAGCTTGATTATAGAAAATTATTTATTGATATCAACATGATTTCAGGGCATAAAAGACCAATCCGAAATTGCTGGCTGGTTCCTGTAACTGAAACATTATATGTCGATTGCGAAACCGGAAACCTGGACTTTGAACCTATCGGAAAAAAGACAGAAGGTTTTAAGGTAAAAGGAATGTATGATCTTTATGTAGATTATGCCGAAGATATTGATACTGGGGATATTGGATGCGGAGATTCTAGTGTTAAAGCTATGATTTTGGAGCGTTATCATGCCAACAGAAGCCTTTGTGAAGATTTGGCTGAAATTAAACAGGTTGAAACCCAGAAAGTTGCTGTATGTGCCCGTATCGGACTTGTCAATAAAGCTGATGAAGAATTGGTACATGCTAAAGTAACAAGAGCAGTCAATAATTACTTATCTCCGGAAGTTCATTTTTATTCACTGAAACAAATGCTCGACAGAGGTTTAACTACAGATCAGATTTTTGAAGGACCTCTTTTGAACAATGGTTTTATTGATACTGAGGAACTTAAAAACAGTCAATTAAGAAGAGAAGTTCGTCTTTCGGATATCATCAGTGAGATCATGAAAATTGATGGCATTAAAGAAATTCATGAAATTTCTATTGCCGGTTGTGACAGCGTAGTGAAACAAAACAACGACTGGTTGATCTGTATTGAAAAAGGCAGAAAACCGGAATTGTGTGAGCTAAGTTCATTCAGCTACAGTAAAGGTTCACTACCGTTGAATATCAATGACCAAAAAGTTCAGAATTATCTGGAAACTCTTAAAAGAGAAGAAGAGATTCTTAGAGAGGATGCAAGACAAAATAAAGAATTGACTTTACCACAAGGAACTTCATACGATATAGCCAACTATGCTACTATTTTGAATGAATTTCCGGATACTTATGGCGTAGGAATTTCCGGAATCATAGGAAATAAAAATCCTGAGAGAGAAGCTCTGGCAAAACAATTAAAAGGTTACTTATTGTTTTTTGATCAGATTCTTGCCGGTTATTTCAAGCATCTTGAAAAAGTAAAAGAAGTATTAAGTGTTAATGGAGGTTTAACGAGAACCTATTTTACGCAAGCTCTTAAAAACATTAAAGGTTTTGATGAATTGGTCTCTGACTATCCTGTCAATGATGATCAGCTTACAGATTCATTGTATGAAGAGCTGGACAATAGTGTAGAGCGTAGAAATGAAGTTTTAGATCATTTGATTTCTCGTTTTGCAGAAACATTCAGCGATTATACTTTCTTAATGAAATCATTGTATGGAAATTCTGCTGATGAAATTGTTTTAAGTAATAAAGAGAGCTTCTTAAACGAGTATACATCATTAAGTAAAGACCGAGGATTAGGGTATAATTACACATTATTTTCAAATACAGATATTTGGAATACGACTAACATTTCCGGTGCTCAGAAAAGAATAGCGCGTTTGTTGGGACTTAAAGATTACACCCAAAGGAGTTTATCTCAATCACCGGTATCTATCATTGAAACTAAAGACAATGCTGGAAAAAGTACCTACACTTGGAAGGTAAAAGATAAGGATGGTAATATTATCTTATCGTCTGTAAATGCTTACAAAATTGAATATAATGCAAACAAAAATCTGAATGACGCGATTTATCAAACGATTCAAATTGATCAGGAAGACCTTAAGAATGCATTAGAACAATTAAAAGAGGATGACGAAAATCTTGCAGAGACAATAAAAGACCTAAAAGAGTGTGAAAAGAATTTCTGCTTAATCGGAAATATCAAAATCCGTGTTTCATTGAATGATAACTTCTATCTTGAGATTGTAGATGACCCCGTTAAGCAAAATGTAATTGCTACTCACAAAAAAACAAATCCTTATTCTGAATTGGGAGATTTGAAAGACGGAATTGAGAAACTGGTAGATTATTTAAAATATGGCTTTACAGAAGAGGGTATTTTCCTTGTTGAGCATTTATTATTAAAACCAACAGTTAAAGATTATAAAGCTATGGGCGGTATTGGTTGTATGTCTATAGGGGAAACCTTTAGAATAGCATATGATATTGAAGTAGATTCTCCTGTACCCAACCCGGTGAAACCTTCGGAAGCTCTTATGTCTTCTTGTGAAGATTGCGAAATAGATGTTTATGATCCTTATTCTTTCCGAGTAAGTGTCGTTCTTCCGGGCTTTGCTTATCGCTTTCAAGATCCTGATTTCAGACGTTATGCCGAAACAGTGATTAGACAAGAAATTCCGGCTCATGTTTTAGCGAAAATTTGCTGGGTTGGAGATCGAATGAGTGAAACAGAAACCGCTCAGGAGGACTTGGAAAAATTTGAAGTTGCTTTAAAAAAATACCTTTCAGATAAAGCAAAAAATAATACTGCAGGTTTAGGAACCAGTATTAGTGAGCTAGTCTTGGCTCTTACTTATTTAAACAATATTTATCGACCTGGAAGACTTCTGGACTGTGCGGTGGAGGAAGATGATGACAACTCAGATGGGAAAATCATATTAGGACAATCGAACTTATCAAAAAAACTGAAAAAATAATGAATACTAAATTAGACAAGATAACAACCCAATATAGAAAGTTTAACGATAATCAAGCGTTAACGGAAGGGCAATTAAACGAATTTATAGACTATTTCGAAGATCAGGACAGATTATCAAGAACCCGTCTGGGTGGAGTAGGTGTAGTGTGTGGCTTTAAATCGAAATACATAGATTTAATCGTACAGCCCGGAATGATGCTGGAAAAAGCACCGGGACCCGATACTTCTTTACTTCATACTCTTGAGATTACACAAGGCTCCGGAGTTACCACAGACGGAGATTTAATAACGCTACGTCAAAAAGGAAGTATATCGTCAGAAGCTACTATAGACTTCGGTGTAAAAAATTACAAGTATTACAGAGAATATATTGATGAAATAGGATACAAACATTTTCGTATTGGTGGTAAGCAAGTACCTCTTTTAGAAGTAATCACACAACAGGAATATGAAGCTTTAGGTGCTAATGTTGAAGGTTTTAAACTATTAAGTGATGGCGATATCAATATATATAATAAAGTTATCATTTTGTACTTAGAAAGTTATTCTAATGACGAAACTCCTTGCCGGGATGCAGATTGTGATCATACCGGATCTGAGCAGGTGTCTAATCTTAAAGTACTTTTAGCAGATTCTGCCTCTGTCTCGGAACTTATAAAGAATGGTGATGCAAAAGACAGTATTTATACAGCTCACAATGCGTATGAAAAACTCTTTGATCGCTTACCTAAAATAGAAGCCAAAAGAGTTCTTCTAGACCTTACAATTAAAGAGGCATCAGAATTGAAAAAAAGATTTCAGGATGCGATTACTGCTGTTGTACAATTAAGTGAAGGTTTTAATGCAATTGCAGGTACTTTTGGAATAAGCATGAATCTGGGAGGACAAACACTTCTTGATAAATTGAATTTTTTATTTGATGGCAGGGCATCAAGATTTGATCATTATCAATATCGATATGATTTGTTAAAGGATCTAATTGATACTTACAACGAAATAAAAGATTTGATATTGCATTTGGATGTTGAATGTTGCCCAAGTATAACTTCATTTCCTAAACACCTTCTATTGGGTGCTGTTGGAGCAAAACTGGAATTAGGAGAACGTACCGATTTCCGTCACGGTTTCTATAATTCGCCAGTAACGACCAATGATGATGAGAATTACGAAAGAGTTATTATGCTTGCCAATCGTTTTGTACAGAAAATAAACGGATTCCAGTCTTATATCGGAGCGATTAAAATTACCCCTTCCAATATTAATGTAAGATTGGGTGAAAAAGCAATTCCATATTACTATAATGTAGATAAACCCTTATTGACCCAATGGAACTTTGAAAAAACAAAAACCGATAGAGAAAGATATAATCTAAGTTATCATACAACCAACTTAGCGGGAGATGACTTCATTCAGGATCCATTGAATTATAATATTGATAATAATGATTTCTATAGAATTGAAGGGCATTTAGGATTACCTTATAAAACTGCTTTACAAAACATTAATGATCTTAAAGTAAAATACGGATTGGCTTTTGATGTCATTGCATTGGTTTTACAAAAAGACGAAAAACCTGGAGGTAATACACCGCCTAAAGAAAAAACTGTATCAATTGATGACCTTAGGAAACAATTGGTATCTATTTCCAGTGATATCAGTAATAGAAAGATTGATTCTCAAAATACTTTATTTAACATCTCAAAACTGGATGAGAAATTAAGATTATTAAACAAAGCTGAATTCTCAAAAGAAGGATCGGAAGAAGGTATTACTGTTGTAAAACAGGATCCTAGAAAAGATGATGTAGTAAGTGAGCTTTTAAGCGAATTTTTAGAGAGAAAATCAGGATTGGAACATAGAGCCGGTGTAGAACCGGGAGGAACTTTTGCTTTAATTTATCATAATGAAACAAACAATCAGGTTTTGGCGGATTTCTCATTGCCTTATCTATGCTGTTCTAAAAAAGAACCTGTATTCTTAGTACTGCCAAATGATAAACTGTGTCAGAAAGACGATAGGATCACTATGACGGTTGTTCCGGAAAATGGAGAGGTGAAAGCATTTGTAAATGGTGTTCTTGTACCTGCGATCACACAATCGGGAGGTCAGAGCTTCTTCAATCCTGGTTTGGTTAATTCAAATTATTTGGGTCAGACGATTAAATTTACCGTTAATGATGATTCTGTGGAGGCTCAGATGATTGTACATGCTCAGCCAAGTATAACTTTGACTATACATGATACGGTTTATAATTATGCTGATAATGAAGCTACGGTTTATTTCCATGTAACAAATAACGGTTCAGGTCAAATCAGTAGTTATCAATGGAATTATGGTGATAATAGTACAGATAATTTAATACCTAATTCCAGTGGATTGGTTGCACATGTATTCCCGCTAATACCAAATGAAAACTCAACCTTTAATGCGACACTTAATGTTATCGCCGAAAATACAGGATGCAGTACACAAGCTGCTGTAAGTGTTGAATTAAGTGGTTTACAGCTTGTCTCTTGTAGTGAAAACTTTAATTATAATGGAAATAAAGGTACGTTCGAATATAATATAGATTTTGGAACAGATACAGGAGAAGCAGGTATTAATTATAATGCGTATGATCAACCTGATCGATTTATTATTGAATGGAATGGTCAGACCTTTGATAGTGGTTTTAGAGGTCATAGTAGATATAATTCTCAATTGATAAGTGCAGGAGTTAGTCCCGCAAATATTAATACTTCTAATCCATCCAACGGAGCCGGCTCATTAACTTTCACTAAAAATACCGCTTTGCCAAGGTTTGCTAAAGTTACTGTTATAGCACCTTTGGGAGGTACAGTGTGGAATGTTATGGGTGTCTGTCCTAGAAATAATAAATAATTAAGTGTAATAACTTCACAGGCCATCCATATGCCTGTGAAGTTATTAAAACACCTTAATTAATCATTAAAAAATTAATAATAATGAAGAATCAATTAAGTAATATAGCCGTCCAATACCGCAAGTTCAGTAAAGGACAATATATAGATTACAGCCAATTCAACGAGTTCTTAGATTTTTTTGAAGATCAGGATCGTTTGTCTAGAGTAATGTTGCAGGGAGTAGGTATTGTGTGTGGTCTCAAATCAAAACTTATTTATGTAAATGATCAATTAAACAAAATACAGGTTTCTCAAGGGGTGGCTCTTACTACTGACGGAGATTTACTTACCCTAAATAATGCAGGTGAGATAAGTAAAGAGTTGTATGTAAGTGATTTAAAAACGATTAAGATAGAAAATAAAGAGTATACACATTTTAAAGTGTATGATAATTTCAAAATAAGATATCCTACATTTAATACTGGACCTACTAGTCAAATTGAGCTTTGGGAATTGGCAACAACAGAAGAAGTAAATCTTGATTTTCAATCTATTGACAGTCTTTCAAATTTAGAAGACAAATACTTGTTGCTGTATTTAGAAAGTGACGAAAAAGAAATTAAACCTTGTAGAGGGGTTGATTGTGATAATCATGGAATTCTACAAATTCGAAACTTGAAAGTATTGGTTACTACAGCTGCAGGAATTAATCATATTCTTGAAAGTGATCAGATTCAGCCCCACCCTCTGTTTACAGATGGTATGATGAGTACTGCAACCCAGGAACGAGTGATTGTAGAACGACTTATTTTAGAAAGAGGAGTAGAAAAACAGGTTTTCTCTTCTGATTTAAAAAAGATGTATCAGGATGTTTTAGAGAAAAATGGTTATGGTGATATTGTTTTTAAAAAAATCAATGAAATCGCTAAAGTAATAGGAGCTTCAACGGTTGATTATCAAAGCTTCAAAAATTCAATTGAAGAATGTTTTGCTCAAAAAGCAGGTTTTCAGTATGCTTACGATGTCGTTAAAGATTTGATGGATACCTATTCTGAAATCGTAAAATTACTTCCAAAAGCATTTACGAAATGCCTTCCCGATTTAATTTCTTTTCCTAAACATGTAATGCTTGGAAAATTAATATCAGACAAGCAATTAGATTCTACAAGACATCAGTTTTATAATTCGCCAGTTTTAGATGATGATAAAGCGACACAAAGAGTCAAAGTATTAATTGATCGTTTTAAGCAACAGGCACAAAACTTCAGGTATTCTGATAGTTTTGAAAATGAAGCACAAATTAAAATTACTCCATCTCAAAAACTAAGTCCTCTTAGCAATAAGGCAATTCCTTTTTATTATCAGGTGACAGATGAGTTTTTAAAAGCGTGGAATTTTGATAAAACAAACAACCGATCTTTTAGAGAAAATTTAGGATATGATGTCAGTTTGCTGTCATCAGAAATGCATATTCAAAATCCGTTAGATTTTAATATCGATAAAAATTCTTTTTATAATATTGAAGGTCATCAAGGGATGCTTTACCAAGAGGCTTTTGAGCAGATAAAAGAAATCAGAGATAAGTATCAATTAGGATTTGATATTATGGCTTTGTCTTTACATGAATTAGTAAATAACAAAGACCTGTCAAAAGCTTATTTCAATGAGTATTTAGAAAAAAATCCGGGAGTAGAACATAAACGTGGAGTAGAACGTAAAGGTACCTTTTTAATTGTTTATGAGATTATCGACGGAGAATCAATAGTTGTAGCTGATTTTTCAATTCCGTACACATGCTGTACTCCAAAAACTGATGTTAAATTGAGTTTACCAAGTACTATTATTTGTGCTGAAGCAGCACGCATACCGTTTACTGTAATTCCTGTGAATGGAGAGGTTGTTGCAAATGTAGGTCGAGGTGTGGAATTAGATGGTGGTCAGTATTTCTTTAATCCAAAATTGGTAGACCAAAGTTTACATGGTAAAGGAATTACCTTTACTGTAAATGGAAAATCGACAAACTGTAGTATCAAGGTTATTACGCAGCCGAATGTTGAGATTAAAGTAGTTTCTGTAGATCATCCAAGCGGTGGTTCAAACGAAACAGTAATCCACTTTAAAGTTTCCCAACAAAATGGACAAGATTTTACGAATTACAATTACAGTTGGGATTTTGGAGATTATGGTAATCAGTCTCCATTAAATCCGGATTCTAATGGGAATGTGAGTTGTAAGCTATACAACTTGAGTTCCAAGAATATTCCCACCATAAAAGTGAAGGTGAGTGGTGGTGGATGTACTCAGGATATCGCGATAAGAGATTGGTACAAAGTTCCAGTTCAATTAAGTTTGCCAAGGGCTGTTGTTTGTTCTAATTCATCTTCCATGCCTTTTGCAGTATCTCCTGTGGGAGGAGTTGTAAAAGCCAGTGTTGGTGGGGGTGTGGAAATAGATGGTGGTGGACAGTATCTTTTTAATCCGAAATTGGTAGACGTAAGTTTGCACGGTCAGGTAATTAATTTTACTGTAAACGATCAATCAACCAGCTGTAGTATTAAAGTTATTACGCAGCCGGATGTTGAGGTTAATGTGGTGTCTGTTGATTACCCAAGTGATGGTTCAAATGAAACAGTAATACACTTTAAAGTTTCCCAACAAAATGGACAGGATTTCACAAATTATAATTACAGCTGGGATTTTGGAGATTATGGTATTCAGTCTCCATTAAATCCGGATTCTAGTGGGAATGTGATTTGTAAACTATACAACGTGAGTTCCAAAAATATTCCGACGATAAAGGTGACTGTGAGTAACGGAGAATGTACTGAGGTTGTAACGATAAATAATTGGTACAATCCTCCTCGACCTTTTCTTGTAATAAAAGAAATCAGATTCTCAGATACAAATTGCTGCGAGACTGTTATGCCTGCTGTTGCAGTTCAGGCAACAGGACCTGCAGGTGTTGCGCTAAAGGATGTGAGTTTTAAATTAAACGGAGAAGCTCAGGGACCGCCATCACTTATCTATTCATGGGTAAAATTGAAAGGACCAATGGTAACGCTTAACGGAGCTAATACATCTATTCTTGATGTGAAAGATTTGGTAGATGACGAATATGAGTTCCAACTTACGGTTTTGGATGTTGACAGCGGAGCATTTGCTCAATCTAATATATTGGTCGTAAATGTATATCGTTAAGGCTAATTAAAGTTTGTGTGATACCTATTGTAATGGGATGATTTATAAAATAAACAATCATCCCTTATACATCAATTAATTAATAAATAACAAAAAATAATATAATGGAAGCAGCAAATTGTAAAGTTGTATGTAAGGTAGATTATGATTATACATCTTCGGAGCCGATTACATCTTCAACTGCGCACTATAAGATCAGAGATTCATCAGGTTCATATATTGAATATACCAAAAATCCTGCACCTCCGAATGGAAATGAGGTTACTCTTGAAGGTATTCAATCTGCGGATCAGTATGAGTTAACGTTAACATTAACAGTAAATGGAACTACTGATCAGGAAACAGTTAATTTTCAGGTAGACAAGTGTAATCTAACATCTTGTAAAACTCCGTCTATTGGAAATGTTTATTTAGGAGCTGATGATCAAATTATTATGGACTATACAGTAGACAGTAATAATTTTTATGCGGCAGAATATCAAATAGCAAAAGATGATAAATTTACTGATATTGTTCATTTTAGAGTCATCATGGGAAATAATTATAATCCCACTGAATATATTGAAATGAATGATGGAACTATTGGGCAGGGTACTGTTTATTATGTCAGAGCCAGAAAACATTGCTCTAAATCTGAAGTTTCAGGATGGTCGAATGTTTTTAAATTTACATCAGGAAAATGGAGTAATCAAAAAGTTTTAGATGTTAATTGTTTGGCTAATTATGATGATTTTGATAATGATATTTGCTTTGGGGTAAGAGATTACGTTTGGAAGACGAAAATAACTTTAAATACATCTTTACCAAGTAATGGAAGTTTAATTTATTTGACTAATGGCAAGATTGCAACAATAGACAATCTAAAAAATCTTGATCAAGGTGTTCCTGAAAGATTCAAAAATAATGGAATCAGATGGATAAGGTTCTCAAGTGTTACTCCGAATATGGTTTATGTTGTAAGACCGGAAACAGGTGAGATATTAGAAACTGTAAAAGATTTTGATTGTTCGCACTCATAAACATTACTTATAGGAAAAGACATCTAATAAAATCCTCAATTCTGAGGATTTTATTGAATAAATTTGTTCTTGTATTATCTTCTATTGTTTTTACGTCTCGTACTTATAATATTGAAAAGTTTTGCAACATCCTGCAGATGGATATCGAAATCATCGTAATATTCATTTAGAGAATGAAGGGTGATTATACCTTTCTCAACATCATGGTTCACGATTCGTTTTACCAAAATTCCTTTCTCTTTGTGAACGATTACAAAATCCCATTTGTCGTAATGCAGCTTGCTCATCCAGTAATCTTGTCTGATGTTTCTGCAGAGAATAATATCACCTTCCAAATAGCTTTCGTACGATCCGTTGTCCATGCTGTCTCCTTTTACTTCAAAGCACATGTATTCACCCCGATGCTCGATATCATCAGTAAAAGGAATTGTGGGTAAGCTTTCTATATATTCTTCATCTGCAAAATTATGCAGATAGCCGGCTTGTGCGTATTGATTAGCAAGCGGAACATTCATAATCTTTAAATCTGAGAAAACGACAGGAGATGCACTATCATTCAGTTTCTTTTCTTGTTCCTCCAATAAATTGGTTACGAAATAAGCGGTTGTTTCAGGTATTTTTCGTTCGCCTTTTTCCCAATATTGTACGGCTCTGGTTCCAACTCCTATAGATTGTGCTATATCAGCCTGCTTCATTTTTAGTTTCTTCCTGATTTCTTTGAATTCTAAATAGTTCATTTTGATATGTTTATAGTTATTTATAAAAATAAACGAAAAATAATCGCTTTTATATTTTTAAAAACGAACAATGTTCGTATATTTGCTTCGTTGTTGAGGACGAACGATACAAATATACAAAAATATATTAATGATTTAATTTTATTTTAGTATATGAATAATTTGTAAAATTAATTAAGTATTTAAAATCAGTTAGTTATATGGTATTTTTGTAAATAATGTGTCTTGTGATTAGATTTTATTTTTTTGTTTTATCTGGCGCTAATTAAAATAAAAAGATTCTATATTATTTTAAAAAAATGCAAAAATTACGGTTTTATATTTGTTAAAAATGTTTTATGTTCTCTTTTTTTTGTTTTTGTGAATGAAAAAAATGCGTATTTTTTTTGATTTGATTCAAAGTGAAGCAATAATTTAGCTCTTTTGTTCTTTTAAAATAAAAGGCAAGTTAAAAAATTAAAATACTACTGCTGTTTAGTCTATAAAATATCGATTAATTATAACTAACCGGAAGACTATTAATACGTTCAAAGGGCAAGCAAGGTTTGTAAAATGAACTTAATTATTTAAAAAAACACTTTAAGGTAAAATAAAAATAGAATGTTGTGCTCTTTTACAAACAAATTACCAGCAAGTAAATGTGATTGTTTAATTGTTTATAAAACATCGATTCATTATAAGCGTTAATAGAATCATTTACTAAAAGTAAAATTTAGAATAAAGAAACTGGGGTATTGTTTCTGTTAGAAAATACCAGGTATCGACTTCTAAAAAACAAAATTCAATAAATGTAATTAGACATCTGTTTAAAGGCTTAAAATAAGTCTTTAAGGATTCTTGTTGACTTAATTGAACGGTCAAAACTTCAAAAGACAGGGCAACCTGTCCGATTAGAAAATAAACTTTAACAATAAAAAATTATAAACACCAAAACATGAAACGTAGCAAAGAATTAGTAGAAAAAAGAAAAGATTTTGTCATTGAATATGTAAAACGTAATCAAAATAAGCAGATGAAAGTAATAGTAACAGAGTTGACAGAAATGTTGTTTTTGTCTGAAAGAACAATATATAATATTATTCTTCAAGAGTAATGCTTTACTAAACTGTTCAGTTTGTTAGAAAAATCTATTTAAAGTGATAAAACCAATTATCCATTAAAATTAAGAAGCCATGAAAAAAAAGAGAAGACAAAAAATAAAGAAAAACAGAGAAAAACGGCAAATGCCTGTTAAAGATATCAGTGATCTTATCGATGAATTAGCCTATGTAGACGAAAATGAAAATATTCTGAAAAGCAAACGGTTTTTGGATGATATGTATATGCTGGATATGGAATAATTAAGTAGCTGAAAATTGCACAAAAACCAAAATTTTTAACTAGTAATATATATGAAAAATGAATTTAGATAGTATAAAAGCGCTTTTAATCGGAACTGCAATAGCATTTTCAGGAGGATTATTAAGGGTGTTGGTCTCTATACAAAATAGAGAGAAAAAGCAGCCGTGGGAGCATTTTATCACATTGGCAATAGTGGTGATTGTCGGTCTTACCATGAGTTATTTAATGAATAAAGCTGAATTACATGACAAATGGTACTCTACAGGAGTACTGTTTGTATTGGGCTACGGATATGATAAATTTTTGAAAATGATCACTAATAATCTTCCAAATTGGATTGATACAGCGGTAAGCGTTTTTATTGAAAATCGATATGGAGTAAAGACAGAAAGATATTTTGAAGCGGAAAAAGAAAAAAAAGATGATGTGATTGAATAAAAATGAGGAGTGAAAAACTCTTTACTGAATCTACAGAATTCGTCACTTAGAAAACAAATGATCCTGCCTAAAAAGGATGAATTTTGAAAATGAAAACCTGAAAACTCAAAAAACAAGAAAGAAAAACTACAAGTGGTTCAGCATTACCTGTTTCTTATCTCCAAGTTGAATACCCACTTCTAATTCCTCAATTTCTTTAAAAAAAATCTGCCGTTCCCGGTTTGATTTTTCACTTCAGCAGGTAGGTATAAAGCACAACAGTCGATGTTGTGCTTTATATACCTTTTAAAATAATATGTAATTAAAAACATCAAGTCAATGAAAGCAGCAAAACCTGTAGAAAAAGACAATAAAAGCCATCAGAACCAAAGCAAAAAGCAAAAGGCTAAAAAGCCGATGGTTGTACCTCTGCCAATGGTAGAAGCTACTAATATACAAAAACAAAAACCTGAAGAATCAGTTGTTAACGCCGGATTCGCAAATACGAATGTGAATAGGATGAGCCTGAACGGTACTATACCGCCAGTTCATGGTTCGCAAAACGTATACGATCAAGGATCAGAAATAACATATGAAAAACTTCAGGAAAGTTTGGCACAAACCGGCGATATCAATCATCCCGATACCAAAGAAATTGAAAAAGATTATATGTCGACCTTGAATATTGATCAGGCACGCGATTATAACGATCTTAAATCGGGAACTTATCTGCCAAAGACGACGCAAGAACAAGCGGCAGCTCATCAGGAAGATAAAAATAGTAAGGCAGTAATCCCGAAAGAAAAATCTAATGATAAAGGCAATGCCAATGTTTCCTTAGCTGGTTTGTCAGCTACTCCGGCTACACAATTGGTTAGTAATTTTAATGCGGTTCAAAATAATAGTACAGCGTTTCTGAACAGCCAGACCGAGAAAGCAACCGGTAAGCTTCCGAAAGTGAATGCAAAAATAGGCAGTGCTTTTTCCGGATCGAAACCAAAAGGTAAATCAAATGGGGATAAAACGGTAGCCAAATCAAGCAAGAAAACGGTTAAATCTGTCGGTCAAAAACAGAAGCCAAAAGAAATTTCTTTCCCGCAAAACGAACCGCTGAAAAAAGTAAACTATTCTTTCAATACAGCAGGAAATAAAAATGGAGGACTTGAAAAACAAGCTAAACTGCAGTTTAATAAAGTTCAGCTTAGTACTTCTGCAATCCCAACAACAATGCAGCAAAATGCACACGTGGATATTTCCGGAGAAGCTGATACAGAACACTTGGCAATTGAACAGCATGATGTTGCACAAGACATGAGCATCAAAAAAAATCAGGCAGCAAAAGAAATTCATAAAGATTATGGCGAAAACAGCATCATCAAAAAACCAAATGATGAAGTGCTTAAACCTTCTCGCAAAATAAATTCCAAGGCAGTTAAAAAACAACCTATTGATGTCTTAAAACTAGAAGGTATTGATGAAGCTAATATCAATGCCCAGTTTGAACCAATCATTCAGTCAAAAATAGGTGCGGAAAATGAAAAATATCAGGCAGCAGAATTAGAGCATGATCAAAAAGTGCTGGAGCATGAAAAATCTGCCGAAACTCAAATAGGAGCTGAGAAAGATAAATCGCATCAAAGTCAGCTGAAATCTGTAAAAGACGCTCAAGCAGATGTTCATAATTCAAGAGTAGAATGGCAAGGTGCGCTTAATAAAACAGAATCCGATTTTGCGAAAAAATCTAGTAATCAGGCTAAAACTACTCTTGGAAATATAAAAACAGAAAAATCCAGAGGCGAAACCCAGGCACAAAAGCATATTACTAAAGCTAATGAAGATGCATTAAAAGAAAAAAATGCTGCTAATAAACAGGCTATCGATAAGAAATCGGAGATGGATAAAAAAAGCGGAGGTTTCTTTGGTTGGGTGGCTGACAAAGTTTCACAATTTATTGATGCCCTTAAAGACGCTTTAAATGTCATTTTCACAGCACTCAGAAAAGCAGTGAAAGCTATTTTTGATGCTGCTAAAAAATTGGTTTTAGAAGCATTAGAAGCTGCAAGAAAATTAATTGTAGGCTTTATCAAAGGATTTGCTTCGTTGTTAAAAGGTTTCTTAGACTTTGCTTTAGCTGCGTTCCCTGGTATCAGAGACCGATTAAAAGCCAAAATAGATAAATACGTAGCTGCTGCCGAAAAATTTGTAAACCAAACATTTGAAGTCTTTAAAAAAGCAGTTGTTGCGATTATTGATTTCTTGGCAGAAACGGTAGATAAGTTATTAGGTGTAATCCAGTCTGTTTATGAAGGAATTTTAACCGTTGTTGGAATGATTGTAAGTGGTGATATAATAGAACTTCTTAGAAAACTAGGAAACATCAAAGACGCTTTATTCGCAATTACATTTGACACCATAAAACAAGGTGGAATGGAAGAATTATTAGGTGTAAATCTTGATGAATCATTATCACCTGAAGAGTTGATGGCAGCAATGCAAATGGGACTATTATCGGGTGGTAACGAACAAGATTCTGATGATGGAATGCCAAAAGCACCATGGACAAATGCGAATGTTGGAGTTGATGTGGTAAGTTTTGAAGAGTTATCACCAGAAATGCAGGCTGAATTAAGAAGAATGCAAAAAGCAGGACAAACTGAAGCTACTCTTGGTGAAAGAAATGATCCTTCCAGAACCATGTCTTCTGTAATGGAAGAAGCCAAAACACCACAAAGCGCACCTGAAACATCGGGACAAAAATTTAATGACGGATTAACCCCGATGAAACGTGCCGAAATAAAGTGGGAAATGATGAAAACAGGTATCAAGCAATGGTGGGACGACAACTGGCTTAAAGTTGTGGGTGGTATCATTGCGGGATTGGTTATATTTATCGCAGCTGAGGTAGTTACTGGAGGAGCAATAACAGCGGCATTGCCTGTAATTATGCCAATATTGGCAGATGTATTTATAGGTGTAGCAATAGCACAAATAGCCCCTTACTTTGTAGACGGATTAGCCAAATCTTGGGATGGAGATATTAAAGGTGGTACCAAAGCTTTCAGCAGAGGATTGGGCGCATCATTAATAGAACTGGCAATGTATCTTGGCTTTAAATTAGTAGAAGTAGCCGCCAAAGCAATAACGAATTTGGTAAAAGCAGGTTTAAAACTTGCCAAATCGAGTGCTAAAGCGGTAATGAATTATGCCAAATTCATCATCAAAGAAGGAAAAGTTTTGTTTAAAGGAATTGCCGGAAAAAATCTTGGAAAATTAAGCAAAACTTTACGTAAATTGGGCGACGATATTTTGGAGCGAATGCGAATTAAAAAAGTATTGCTCAAAATACAAGGCAAGCGATGGGAGATTCTGGCTGAGATAAACCCTCTGTTTGTGATTATGTCTGGTCCGATGCCTGATGAAGATGTAATGAGTATTATTAAAAAAGACAAAGCAGATGTTCCTAAAGGATTAAAAAAAGGAGACATATATTTTGATGAACAGGGTAGAGAATTGATGAAAATTTCTAGATTAGATAAATTTACCAAAACACCTGATTATCGTGAAATATTTGCATTAGCTAACAGAGCAGATATTTCCAATGATGTTATTCATCATCTTATTGAAAAAGGTTCTGATTTTGCGTATCTTTTTGAAAAAGAATTGATTAATGCTCCAAAAAGTTTAAGAGCAATACCAAAAGGAAATATTAATGAGATTCTGCATTTGTCGGATATACGAGTCGCTTGGGACGATATGTATAAGTTATGTAATCAACTTTTAAAAGAAGGAGGTACTACATCTGATGTAAGAAGTTTAATAAAACAATTTGCTGGCAAAACGGATGATTTTATTTCAAAATCTTTAAGTAAGATTGCTCAACAAGAAAAATTATTGGGTCCATTATCTAAAGAACAAATAAGCAACATAACAAATGAATTTAAGTATCTATTAAAATAAAATTTATGATTAAAGAAAATATTTATACTTTGAACAATAGATGTATTTTAGGTAGTTTAGGGTCTAAAACTTTTAGAGTTCAACAACCTAAATGTCCAAAATGTAACAGAACATTATCCGAAGAAATAGATTTTTCTGAAATAGAATATGTTTTTGATCAATATGATGGACAAGATATGTTTAGTTCAGAAAATGCTATTATAGTAACAATTGATCTTTACAACGAATTACTGAAAAATAATATAAAAGGAATTGTTCCGATTAAAGTATTAAATTCAGTTTCCAAATCATTTGGTAAAAAGAAATTAGGGCTACCAGTATTTGTTCATTTGGCATTCATTCCTTCGAATGTTGAAAACATACCCATAGCATATGACCTTCAAGATAGATGCACTGAATGTGATTTGTACATTATGAAATTTGATATTAATAGGTATAAACTTAATTTCAGACAAGATGAAGAGAATCAATTAAACTTGAAAGTAGTTTTTAATTCTTGGAATGGAAATGATATTTTTAATTTCAGATATCACGGTGAAATAGGAGTAACCCAAAAGTTCCTTGACGTTATCAAAGATTTCAATTGCCCAGAAAATATTGTTATTCCTGCCGAATGGATATAACTAAAAAATTATTATAATTTCTATCAAAAACTGCAAGCTTAAAACTTGCAGTTTTTTTATGCGGTATTACTAAGAATCAATTTACAAGAAATTGATCATGGAAATTTAAGCAAAACTTTACGTAAATTGGGCGACGATATTTTGGAGCAAATGCGAATTAAAAAAGTATTGCTCAAAATACAAGGCAAACGATGGGAAGTTTAGCTGAAATAAACCCTTTGTTTGTGATTATGTCTGGACCTATCCCCCGCTGCGCAAAGTCTCCTGACTTTGAGCAATATCAGCCTAAACAATTTTTCTTAAATTTATCCCATTTCTGAAAGCTTCCCGACTTTGAGCAAAAAAAACAATACTAAATGAAAGAAGGCTATACTATAAAAGATCAAGAAAAACCGCATTTTATTACTTGTACAGTGGTAGATTGGATAGATATTTTCACAAGAAAAGTTTATAAAGATATCGTAATTTCCTCTTTAGATTATTGTATAAAAGAAAAAGGAATGATATTGTATGGCTACGTAATCATGAGCAATCACATTCATTTAATAGTGCAGTCGAAAGAAGGTAAATTATCAGATCTGATAAGAGATTTTAAAAAATTTACGAGCAAAAATATTTTAGATGCTGTACAAACAGAACCTGAAAGCAGAAGAGAATGGATGCTTGATTTATTTAAAAAAGCTACAGAAACCCATAGTAGAAATAAGAACTATCAGTTTTGGCAATATGGAAATCATGCAGAAGAAATATACACCTTACATTTTATGTGGGATAAACTGAACTATATACATCTAAATCCAATAAGAGCAGGTATTGTGGAAAAAGCCCAACATTACATATATTCCTCAGCAAGCAATTATGCAAATGGCAAAGGATTATTAAAAGTTGAATTGGCTGATAATCCCATAATTGATGTAACAAAAAAGAATGAGTTTTGGAAATATAATAACTATGATGAATAGTTTGCACAAAGTCGGGAGACTTTGCGCAGCGGGAAGAAATTGATTTTGCAATATTTGAAATAAAAGAATCAGACTTATTATTTGGAACAAAATAAAAAAAATGAAAGAAATAAAAGAATTTATCGAAAATTATATTGAAGCAGAATTTAAGGCAAATAAAGGCAAATATGATATTCAAATTTCCGATTTACAGTACAATGAATTGGAAAGAGATGCTTACTCATTTTATCATTCAATAAACCCTAATTCTTTTGGAAGAGGAGGTAGCATCAATAATATTATTGGAGATGAAACTTGGATTAATAGATATAAGAAAAAATATGAAAAAATAATTCCAAGAACCTTATTTCAAATTAAGCAATACAAAAGCTCAAAAATAGGAGAAGGATTAGAAAGATGGTTAGTTAGTGATGAGCTTTTTGCTTGTTATACAAGTTATACAGAAAATACTGATTCACCTCTAGATTATTCAACAGTATTTTATGTAGCACAGACAAATGAAGGTTTAAAAATTGTCTACAAAATACGATATGAAAGTGATGTACCAGAATGGCGTCACTCACACGATTTAAAAATAAATCAGGTGAAAAATCCAGGACAGCTCGTCGCTGTTGAAAAATATCATGCTCCAGACGAAGCTAATAGTTTAGCTGATTATAATGCAGAATAAGACAATTAATAATTAAAATTAAAGCGGAACTTCATTCAGAAGTTTCATTTTAGAGAGGCTCTCGAAAATATAATGTTTTTTTATTACTATAAACAATGTTTGTTGTGCATTTTTTGTACTTTGGAAGCGAAATTTCTGTAAAGAAGTTTCGCTTTTTTATTTCAATAAAAACTTGCTATATTGCTATTTAAATTTTAAACCATGAAAAAAACACTATTCATTTGTTCAATCCTTTTTAATCTTTCCATTGTAAGTGCACAAACTATTGAATCCGGAAGCCGCAACACGGCGGGGTATATCAAAAATGATGGTACTATAGAAAACAAAAGCCATTCTACAGTAGGTTACATCAAAAGCGACGGTACAATTGAAAACAAAAGTCACAGCACTATTGGGAGAATCAGAAGTGATGGAACAATAGAAAATAAAAGTGGTTCTACTGTCGGTTATGTAAAAAAAGATGGAACGGTAGAAAACGGTAGTCATTCAACAATTGGCTATGTTAAAGATAATGGAACGGTAGAAAACAGCAGTCACAGTACGGTTGGTTATGCTAGTGGAATTAAAAAAGAATGGGCAGCGGTGGTTTTCTTTTTCTTTAAATTAGATTAAAAAAATATTGTCCCATTGAGGATATCAATTAAAAAGTTAAGGCTTGGATTTTATAATCTGAGCCTTTTTCTTTTTTCATTCTTCCAAGATCTGACAGCGTAAGAATATTGGAGTTTCCTCTTTTCTCACATCATTCAATTCTAAAAAATAATTCTTATTGCAACTACAGAATAGAGAGGTCAAAAAACTTTTAAAAGAAGAAAAAAAGGATGAATTTTGGACTTTGAAATCAAGTAACCAATCATCCGATTCTGGAAAAGTAAGACTTACAACAACTACAGGATAGAGGGGGGCAAAAAACTTTTATAAGAATAAAAAAGAGTGAATTTTGAGCTTCAAAATATAAAAATAATTGAATCCAAAAAGCAATTATGCTCATAACATAAATAAATAACATTAAATATTATGGAAAAGATAACCACAAGAGAAAAGTTAAAAACCTATTTTCAGTCTGGAGATTACCCTACACAAAGCGAATTTGTGGAATTGATAGACTCTTTAAAACACAAAGAAGATGCCCCTACTGATAAAGAATTGATAATCATTGCCAATTATTTGGAAACTATAGATAATGCATATATTCAATATTATATAGATGAAGATTTGAAATTTCCAATAGTTATAAGTCAGCAGGATGAAGAAGAATCTGTGATTGTATTGACTAATACTCATGGTAATGAGATAAAACATTACCTATTTGGAAATCCACCTTATACAATTAAAGCAAAAGCATTCCCAACGGAAGGATTAGGAATAAATGAGTACTATTTTATGTACTGGCAGATAGATCAAAATTATCAGATGCAAAGGCTATTCGGAAATAACCTGCCTACAATCCCTGATGGGTTTGAATTTGGTATTCAGGAAGGGAAAAGGTTTTACTTGCATGTGATCAAGCAAAGTTTTGGATCACAAATAAGCATCGTTAACACAAAAATCAGATTTATAAATAATACTGATGTACCTATCCAATATAGGGCATTTAGTGGCAACTGGGGTGATGTATACAGAACTGAAGACACCGTTACCAATCATTATAATTTATGGGATTATTTGTTCTTCTATTATAATGCAGACCTTCGTGAAATGGATCAGTCCATAGAATGTAAGGTTTATGATGCAGATAATGACCAGTTGATAATGACAGATTATCTATATGCCGGACAAAATAATCAAAATACTTCGGGTGGAAATATGGTAAGTGCTATCAGAAATATAAGAATCGAATGTAATTATTCTGCAGATGAAAAATAATCAAACTGAAAATATTTGAACAAGAAAATCTGAAGAAGTAGACGGATGTCTTTTCAATCATTATTCAGTAGCTATTGGGATTACTGAAAATCCTATCATTGGATTATATATTGAAAAATAAGAGTTACTGCAACTACAGGATAGGAAGGGCAAAAAATTTTTATAAGAACAAAAAAATGATGAATTTTGAACTCTCAATTATAAATAGCAATTGCATCCAAAAGCAATTCAACTAGATACTTATTACTAAAAAATATAACCTCAATCGAGTAGGATGCCCCTTAGAGGGCTGCCTTTTACTCTTGAAATATTGGGATTTTCTGATGTGTGAGCATTATAATCTAATCCAAGAACAAGAATAGGCTGGAACTATTATTTTTTCTTTCAAGAGCAGACAGCAATTCCGTGAAAGCGGTAGATTGATTCTTTAAAAAGCAAGTAATCCGGTAAGAAAGAGACTTTGTAAAATAACTGTTTCGGTAGTTTCGTAAGACTTTCCAATGTGAGCAACCTTTTGATTAGGTTTATTTTTCAGTAACAAACTAATAAAATTTTCAAAGATTTTAAAACATTAAAAATGTTTAATTGCTGCATTTGGAGAAAACAGAAAACCAAAATTTATTAATTAAGATAAATAAGGCTGAATTGTGAAATTGAATAATTAAATATTTGGTTATTAGTGTTTTATGTATTGCTGCAACTACAGGATAGAGAGGCCGAAAAACTTTCAAAGGAACAAAAAAAAGATGAATTTTGAACTTTAAATCTATCAATACTCATTGTATTTTGAAAGCAATTATACTAAGAACATAAGCAATAAAAAACATCAAAAACATTATGGAAGAAAATAAATTTACCCAAAGAGAGGAACTGAAAACCTATTTTGAAACAGGTAAATATCCCACACAAAGTCAATTTGGACGGTTTATAGATAATTATGTGCATTTAAATGAATTTAATTTCGGATTGGATGTAAAAGCAACGGGAGTTCAGAATAAATATTATCATTTTTACGTAGCCGAGGATCTTGGAGCAGCAGGTAAAGGGCATCTAAATATTGAAGGTAAAGAAGAAAATTCACCACAGGAAATAGAAAAATATAGACATGTTTTAAGCAGAAATGTAGGTTATAAATGTTTAAATGTAAAACTGTCAAACGATTTAGATGTAGAAGAATATCGACCTAAGATCATTATAAAACGCTACAAACAAAAGAAAAAGCTTAGAAGCGGTTATGTAAAAAAAGCTGGTTTTTATCAGGAACTTCCATCAGATGCAGAATTCTGGGGCAGACAGTCAGAATATCCAGTAATGGCTAATGAAATGGTTTTAGACATTAATCCCATCAACTATTTCAGGCCTAGTACAGATTATAAGGAGTTTTATCCATCGGGAACATTTAACAGACCTGGTTCATTTAAATATTCTGCACATCATAGAAAACCATTTTCATTGATTCAGATGTTTTTAGAAATTGAGGTTAATGGAACAAAACTGAGATCACAGCCGGTTAATATAAAAATTATTTTGGGATCGCGAGACGAGAATGATTTAATAAATTATATTATTAATTAGAAATATTATCTCATTTACTTTTATAATAAAGAGATTTTCTTGCAATATTCTTAATTATTTCCAGATCAATATCATAAATCCGAATATAGGTTTTCAACCTATCTCAACTGATTACCAAATCATCAATTCATACAATCAAACTTTCAATAACATGACAGATTTAAAAACAATATTAAGTTGGTTTCAAACCGGCGACATGCCAACACAGGAAGAATTTCAAGAAACATTTTCTTCTTTTAGGCACAATAACACAAAAATTCCGATCGCAGAAGTTGACGGACTTCAATCATCATTAAATAATAAAGTTAATGTTGGTGATATTATCGGAGGTGGTGGAAATTTCATCCCATTAACAGGAACAGAAACAGGACAACCAATTACAGGAAATCTAAAAGTAGATACAACCATATCAGAATCAGAGATTAATATATATAATGGTGACTTTAACACTACTGGTTCAGGTTTGAATTTTCAACAAAATGGAGTATTTAGACTATTTAATAGAGACTCAACTAATAATTTAGAATCAAATATATATTTAGACCCTAATTATATAAGAACTATGAATACAAGTGGTTCTAAGCAAGGTAGGGTTGATGTTTCATCAAATTTTATAAGTTTACATTTAGATAATATAGCAGAAGAAACTTTCATAGATGTAAACCTTACTCAAACTCGTGGGCTATATTCAGACCAAGATTTAACTCCATTATATGTAGACAAATCTTTTGTACAAAAAGCGTATGTTGATAAACAAATCCAATCTACAAGAAAATCATTAACTAATCCTGCAGTTTTATCAGGGGAGGTCTTTTATGAAACGATAGGAAACAAAGCTTTTGTACATTTTGAATTACCTTCACTTCCCATAGCTTCAGATGAAACTCTACACTTTGAAGGCGTAGATGGAATTACATTTAAACTTACTCAAAGAGTAATTGAAATTTTTGGAGCTACAAAATTACTTATAAGTAGTAATAATGGAGGTGGAATAGATATATACAACCCAGGTGATTCAAATACTTTTTCAATATTTGACACGTTGGTTTATTTTATAGACCCACCATCACCAGTTTAATTAAAATATAAATAACAACATAAGTCTCAGTTAAAATATACTGAGACTTTTAATAAAAATAAAAATATGAAAACATTTTTGAGACTACGAAAAGTCAATATAAAAACAATTTAGAATAAATAAAGGTGATTGCAATAGAATCAAACAAAAATCTAAACTTTTTCCCAAGTTATAACTGAAAAGTAACAATGAGAATCGATATGATTATCAATAGAGCAGAAGCTGAAAGTTCAGGGGAAACCAATCACAAGATTCAAGCTTATGACCTATGCTGAACTTGATATTTTGGCTGAAGCTTTAAATGTTGAAATGACGGTGGGAACTTTGAGAGAAAACATTATAGTATAATTTAATAAAATACTTCAATTAGAAAATATTAGAGAATCGCAAGAACTTTTTCAGTTTTAAAAAAAACAACGAGTTACGGGTCTAATAAAAAAAAATAATTCTGACTAGAAGAATTAACTATTAACTTTTTAATAGTAATCAAGTATAAATAAACAAAATAAAAAACTAAAAAAACAATGGAAAATGAGATGTTACAAAAGTTATTTTTAATCATTTGTGAGCAACTTTTCGGTTGAGGTTTATTAAAATAAACCAATAAAATAGAGCGGAAACATCTTGAGGATGCAGTACGATGTATTTTAAAAATCGAGTAAGATACTCTACAACAGGAAGCCTTTTGCCCTTAAAATATTGGAATTTTTTGATGTGCGAGCATTAGAATCTCATCCAAGAAAAGAATAATAGCTTATGGCTGAACTATTATTTTCTTTCAAGAGTAGAGAATGATTCCGTGAAAGCGGAAGATTGATTCTTTAAAAGTAGGAATTCCAGTCACGGAAAGACTTTCTAAAAAACTGCTTCGGTAGTTTAGGTAAGACTTTCTAATATGAGTTACGTTTACTTTTAGTGACAAATTAGTAAATGTTTAAAAAATAAAAATGTCAAAAAATGATTGATTAGTGTTCTAAAGAATGCCGAAAACAAGAATTTATTAAAGAGATGAAGAAGAGTAAATTTTGAATTTAAAAAATAAAAAAGACTAAAAAAACCAATGGAACCAGAACAAATACAAAAATTATTTACTCATTTAGAAGAAGTTATTACATGGCGTATCAACAATTCTTCAGAACATTTTAATGTAGGAGCACCTGAATTTAAAACTAATAACCATGAAGGCTTTCAATTAGGAGATTACATTTCCGGAAAAGAGCTTACCCATCAGGAAGTTGTTATTCTTTTAATGGCTTTATTACCACGATTAGATCCGTCTTTGCTGAAACGTATTTATTTAGAGTTTCCAAATAGTGCGCTGTTTGATTTTTGTTCAACCAATGATAATGGCAGGCTCTTTTATCCGACAATTCAGGCTGTTCAATATATTTTAGGTGGAGACAGCATTTCAGAACGACTGAAAGCATTGGATTATTTCAATTCAAATTCGGTTTTGATTAAAGAAGAACTCATTGTTTTTTCAAGCTCATCTAACGAGCATGTGTCAATGAATAGCCAAATAAGTGTTCATCAGGAATCTTTTAATAAAATAATTTTCGGAGTAGAATTATTGCCAAAAATGAGCAATGATTTTCCGGCAGAGCAAATACATACCAATCGATCGTGGACTGATTTAATACTTCCCGAAATCACTTTAAACGAACTTCAAAGCATCGAAGCCTGGTACAACAGCAGCCAAATTCTGATGGAAGATTGGAATATGCAGAAAAAACTTAAGCCGGGCTTCCGGGTGTTGTTTTATGGAGAACCGGGTACAGGAAAAACTCTTGCAGCCAGCCTTTTAGGAAAATATACTGAACGTCCTGTTTTTAGAGTTGATGTTTCTATGTTAGTCTCAAAGTACATCGGAGAAACAGAAAAGCAATTGGCTAAATTATTTGACAAAGCAGAAAATAAAAACTGGATTTTATTTTTTGATGAAGCAGATGCTATTTTCGGAAAACGAACCTCTGTAAAAGACGCTCATGATAAGTATGCTAATCAGGAAGTTTCTTATTTGCTACAGCGAATAGAGACGTTTTCCGGACTTATTATTTTGGCGTCCAATTTTAAAAATAATATGGATAAAGCCTTTACACGACGCTTTCATAGTTGCATAAAATTCAATAATCCAAAACATGAAGAGCGTTTGCGTATCTGGCAACAAAATTTACCAGAACAATTACAACTTGAAGATATTAATTTAGAACAAATTGCCCAACGATACGAACTAACCGGTTCTAATATTATGAACATAATACAAGATGTAAGTTTAAAAACAATTGCGTCAAAAGAACCTAATTATAAAGTAAGTTTAGATGTGTTCTTAGAAAGTATCAAAAAAGAATATGTGAAAGAAGATAAAATATTTACATAAAAATTGATTTTCAATTAAGTTATCTCTTTCAAATAGTCCCTTTAAAGCTTACAATTTTTCCTTATTTGGTATTTAGTAAGTATGTGATTATAGCTAAGGGTAGAATTCCTCCTGAAATTCTACCGATAAGGACTTTGAAATCCAAAAAACTGGAGATTTAAACCCATTTAATTTAAAAATAAAGCTGATGAAAGCAAAAATTCTGTTACTGATCATATTCAGTGGCCTCATATTGTGTTGCCGAAGTAAAACTAAAATAGCAACCACTTATAAAGAAAATATACAAGAAACGAAAAAAGTAAAAGTCGATTCTTTGAACTTACAGAGCTTACAATCTACTCAAAGTACATCTGCCGATGTTTTGCTGAAAGAAGAGAAAAATGAAGCATCCGGAGAAATATTGATTACAGGAAAATCTGATCCATCCAATCCTTTTGTTTTTCATAATGTCATTGGAAGCGACACGCTTCAAAGTATTTCCATCATAGGAAATGCAGAATACTCAATCAATAACCATTATGCAAAGACTGACAACAAAAAAGCTGAGGTTATAAAAGAAATATTTACAAATAGTTTTCAAGATTTAACTCAGATAGCTGTTGCAAAAGAAACGATCAAAGAAGTTGATTCGGTAGTTTCTGAAGAAACAAAAAAAATAAAAGTAAACGGATTTGAACTCGCAGTCTGGATTTGCATTACCGTTTTGGGAATCACTTTAATCCTCATTTTTTTCACCCATAAATATTTTAAGAGATGAAAACATCACAAAAAGGAATCAATCTGATTTTATCATTTGAAGGATTCAGTTCCAAACCTTATTTAGATTCTGCGGGAATTCCGACAATAGGCTATGGAAACACCTATTATCCAGGCGGAAAAAAAGTAACCCTCAAGGATTCTTCAATTAGTAAAGAAAAAGGAGTAGAATTATTTTCGTCTGTTTTACCGACTTATGAAAAAATAGTTAGCAATAAAATTAAAGTAACACTTACCCAAAATCAATTTGACGCTCTTGTATCGCATACTTATAACACAGGAGGATCCGACACTCTGTTTTCTTTAATTAATAAAAAAGCAAATTCCGAGACCATTAAAGATTGGTTTACTTCAAGGTATATTACTGCCGGAGGAAAAACTTTAAACGGTTTGATCCGAAGAAGAAAAGCTGAAGCAGACTTGTTTTTTACAAAATAAAATTTTTAAAAAACTGTAATTGGTATTGTATTGCAGTTAAATGACTATTTCTTATAGCAATACAATTAAAATGCATGGTTTTCTTGATGATAACCATGTAAATAATTTACTAATTGGTAGGATGATAAAAGAGGGTTAAAAGCAAGTGTTAATCAAAAAAATATTGAATTTCATTCGAGGCAATCAGTCTATGAAGAGTATAGCTCTTTCCCTAATTATCAATTTTATCAAAACTAATTTTCAATCATCAAATGAGTACACCATTAAATACAATCTTCAGTTGGTTTGAAACTGGAGATTTTCCGACGCAAACACAGTTTAAAGAAACATTTCTATCGTTTTATCATAAAGAGTACTTAATCCCTAAGGAAAGTATTGAAGGATTTGAAGAAATTTTTCAATCATTTGCTTTGGAGATAGAAAAGATTAAAAAGAAACTATTATCTGATGATCTGTCTTTGGATGATCTTCAGGAAATAGTGACTTTCATTAAAAAAAACCGTGCGGATATTGAAGCTTTAAAAGCTCTTCCGATAGGGGAATCAACGGAAGATAAAGTAAAGTTGTTACTTGACTACGATTGGTTACAGAGCCCGAAAAATCAACAGGAATTTAATAAGCGAATCTATGATAAGGTTTTATTAATCTCACAGAAGCCTACAAGTGCTGTGGTACAGATCACGGAAAGTACCGTATTTCCTAATATCCTTGAAACGGAAAATGTGATCATTCAAGCCCGTGATAGTGTTACGGGTAAAAAAATAAATGTTGACGATTACGCAACCAATCAAATCATAGAAATTAAGATGTTCGGAGACATCGTTAATCCAATAAACATTCTCATTCTAAAAGTTAAACCATAAAAAATATAAAACAATGAATAATAACGCAGTAATAAGCAACAACGCACATCAGGATAATTTTTTTGGAGAGCTGCAACGCACTCGATTTCACTATTTCGATACACTTCCTGATACGAGTGGAGTTCCCGCAGGTTGGATAATTGATTTTAAGCATCAGTTGCATCAATGGAACGGTACAGAATGGATTAATTTGGCTCAGAATTATGTACATCCTGATTATCCGCTTACGAATAATCCGTTTCAAACAGATCAAACAAGTGGACTTCTATTGTTAAGTCAGATACTGACCAATAGCTCAGGGCATGTTATTAAAGTAGCGGGCCGAAATCTTACCAATGCAGATATTGTCTCTATTTTCTTGAATGATGCCACTCAGTCAGGTACATATACGTGGTCATCAAATAAGATTAAAACTTATATTGAAAACTTAGTAGGTCAAAGTCTTACCGGCGCATTGATTTATCAGCCGGGAGGATATGTTCCTTCTACTTCCAAAGGCTCAATGACGGCTCCGTCACCAATTACAGCAGCTACCATTAAAACTGGTATGGTTTGGGTAATTACAGCAAATGGCTGGGTTGGAAATGAACCTGTTTCTGTTGGCGACCATCTTATTGCGAATACCGATAACGGATCAAATACTCCTGCAAATTATCAAATTATTGAAAAAGGTATTCCTGATATTGTAGATGCTACAGATAGCGTGAAAGGATTAATTCAAATCGCGACAGATGTTGAAGCTATTGCCGGAGCTAATGATAATAAAGCAATGACACCAAAGTCTACGAGAGCTGTTTTTGATGCAAAAATTAAATCTAAAACATGGCAAATTGGAGACGGTTCTTCCACTGTTTTTTCAATTACTCATGGCTGGAATACCCTGAACGTTGATTACACCTGTTATCGCAATTCCGATAATAGAAGAATAAATGTAAGCTTTGTGCCCACATCTGCAAATGATGTACAAATAGATGTTTTAGCACCTCTTACCCCGAATGAATATAGAATTACTTTAACCGCAAGACTAGATTAATGATCGCACCTGAATATTTTAACAATCATATCGCCGTAGAAGGCGAAATTGTTGTAAAAAGAGTTCCAAACGATACAGGTTCTGTGTTGGTTTGGAACTCTACAACAAAAAAAATATCAACAAGAACAGTCAGTGAAATTGTATCTGATTTGAATGTGTTGACTACAAACACTAACCAACTCGTAACTGGTCAAAAATATTTTGTTACCAGAGGAGGGAATCATGCACCTACAAATAATGCTCTGCAAATTTATGCTGATGATGGCTCATTACCTTCAATGACATATTCTAAGGGAGGTTCTTATGTAGGTCAGGTAATGTTTGATGAAGGAGGTTTCCATTTCAAAAACGGAGATAATAATAACCATTATGGAATAACAGCTGGAGGATTTAAAAAAGATGGGTACAACAATGATTTTGCTTTATTAGCTGGAGGAGGTCAACTGGCTTTGAGTGAATTATCAAAAACAAATCATATACATAATTCACTTGAAAATATAAACTTTTTCCAGAGCTCAGATTTAAACAATGAGTTAGAGGCGGGTAAGTTTAAATTTAGGCCTGCTGTAATGTCTAATTCACCGAATATATTTCCTAATCCGCATAATGCTAATGCTATTCTTTCAATATCAACTTGGAGCGATGCTGTATATGGACATGATTTAGGATTCAGTGGAGATGGGAATATATACCACAGAAGTAGAGATACCGGAGGTATTTATCAGTGGAATAAAATATTAACGGAAGGGAATGCAAATCTCCCTAATTTTTCAAATTTTGTAACGACTAATACCCCTCAGGATATACCTGTAAAAAAATCCTTCTCAGGGAGTACAGGCAATGCTTATGATTCAGTTGCTTTAGAATTAAAAGGGAATGGTACCTCTGATACGGTTTATCCGGCAATTTCCTTTCATCAACCGGGTCTTTATGCCGCTACATTGCAGTATAGGGCAAACGGATATCACTTTATGAATATCAATGGTAATGCTTTTGACTATGTTAGAGCTGCCGGCTATTTTAAAGATGGTTCTTCTGATGATTATTTTTTAACTGGGAGCGGTGGTCACTACAGTAAATATGGTAAGGATGATGCTTGGGTACACTCAGGTAGAAACTTCACTGAAGGTACTTTAATAAGCACTGATATAGATTATTCTCAGATAAGTGGTGCGCCTTTCTTATTAGAGATAAAAGGTAATATGTATGGAACCGGAGTATTACCATTAGATGCAAAAATTCAGGGATACATTTGGGATAATACTATTATAAATCAATCCGGTTATTCTACCAATCCGGTATTCAAGGGAGTCGTGGCTTTAAACCTTAATAGTAAGTTATGCTTTTGGTTTCCGTCATTAGGCTACTGGCACGGATTCTCTGTGAAAGTTAGTGACGTAGGTGGAGGTCAGCTTAGTACAGTAAATCATGTAACTAATATTGAAAATGCGGGTGACCCGGGAGGTACCAAGAGAGTTGATATATATTTAAATAACTTACTTACAAAAGAGGAATTAATTTCTGGAAATACATTTTGGGAGAAAAAAGATATTGGTAATTATTGGGCATTAGATTCAGATAAACCTATAGCCGGACTCAACGGAAATGGTGCGCAAGTAATTTTAGCGGGAGGTTTACTGGCTTCTTCTTCTTATACTGATTCCCAATTTATTCCCACTAATGGAATCCATTCAAGTGGTTTTGTTCAATCTGATGAAGGTTTTCAAAACAGATTCTACAAAGTAAATGAAAGAAATAGAATTTGGTCTTTTGCTAATGCTGATAATTATGGACTTTCTTATTTTCAAGGGAGTAGCCATATATTAGGTGAAGGTATTAGTTTTCACTTTGGCGATGCAAGTACTACAGGATTTAAAACATTTATACAAAATAATGGTAGAATATTTTCAGAAATGGATGGTAATTCAGGAGATTGGAAACATAAAGTGTACAATGTAAATAATTATCTAGGTGCAGATTATATAGGAGGAGGGCAAGAAAAACCTAATTCAATATATTTTGGAGCTGGTAAATTAAAATTACAAATGTTGGAAGCGTCTCAGATGGGTACTTCTAATTTTGGTTGGTCAGATGTTTTATGGATGTCTTCATACACAGGCAGCGATGTTAAAAAATCCACAGCTATTGTTTCATCTAAATATAGTGATAGAATAGGTTTTGTCAAACAAGATTATGATGCTGCTGATTGGGGAACCTTCCAAGAGTTTTGGACAACCAGTAATTTAACTAATCCCGCAAGTCAGGCAGATTTAGAGAATTATTATCATATAAGTAAAGGAGGAGGTATCTCTAATCAATCAGAATTAGTTCCAAACGGATTACAAAGTATTTCAATAGGAAACTCAGGTTCTAATTTTGATGGTGAGTTAGCTAATAAAACACTTGAAGGAACTTTTGCAAGTTTTAATGGGTATTCTAAGACATCAAAAGATTTAGGTTTTACTTTATTTGCACCAACATCTACAGGACAAGGTGTTTATTATAAAACATGGTACGGAGGTAATCAAACTCCTTGGAAAAGACTTGCTGAACATTCTGATTTATCAGGTTATGTAAAGTCTTTTGAGAATGCATACGCAGTAGGTTTTTCATCAGGTTTATCAACAGAAGCACCTTATATGTATCATTCAACTGATGGTTATGTATTTTTAGCTACGCAAAAATGGGCTACAAATAATTTTACGACACCTTCATTTTTGGCTCAGAATTATGCTTTAAGAACAGGTTCTAATGCTACAGATACTTGGGTTAATGCTGCATACGGATTAATTAATAATCCATACATACCGGGAAAAATTAAAGATGGTTCGGGAAATGATTCAGATTTAATTAATGCAACTCATGGTTCAATAATGGGTATGATTAATACATCAGGTACAGCTAATGGAAATCCGACAAATGCATGGTTTCATAGAATTAAAATGTTACATGATAATCCGTCAGGTTATAATACTGAAATAGCAGTACAAATGACAGGGGGTAATTCTATGTGGTATAAGAGATATGAAAGCGGAACTTATTATGATTGGGTGCAAGTTTGGGATAAAGAAAACTTACCTGATTATAGATTATACGGATTAGGAACTATAAACCCTGTAAGTGCCACTGATTTAAACAATGTATCTCATACATCTATTCTAGATATAAATGATTCTACAATAAATAAACCTTTTGGTTATGGTTCTGTTTGGACTCATAGAAAAGGTAGTGTAGAATACACACAAATGGCTGTAGAAATATTTACAGGAGATATATGGTCACGAGCTTATTCTAGTGCTGCAGGTTCTACACCTTGGGTTAGAAGTTGGAATAGTAGTCACTTTACTTCTACAAATATTGCTAATTGGAATATAGCTTATAGTTGGGGAAATCACGCTTTAGCGGGATATGCTACAACTTCTCAATTAAATGACAAAGTAAATAAGTCAGGAGACACAATGACTGGTCCTTTAGATATAGCTTCAGTTAACACAATTGGTAGATGGAGAGGTACTGTTCAGACAAGTAACTATATGTCTTGGTTAAAATATGATGGTTCAAAAGCTATCGCTTATATTGGAGCTGATGGTGGGGCAGCCATAGGTAACGGGGGTACTGGAGATAATTTTGCAATAACGTCCGCAGGGGGAGGAGACTTAATATTACAAAGTAGTAGTGGAAACATTCAGATTTTAGGTCAATTGTCTACTAATAATCATGGAAATTCAGCTCAATGGATAAGTGCTTATAATAATTCTTTAATGAATCGAGGTGGTAGTTTTATAAATAATATTGATGCAAATGCATTACCACAAGGAACTGAAATAATGTCAATTGAGTTACCAAATGGTACTGGAAATACAAATTTTCCATTCAATGACTATGGTACTTTTATGAGAATGAAAAGTAATTCATTTACATCGGATTTTGCACATCAACATGGAGGTGATCTATGGTTTAGAAATTGGTATAATCCAGCTGGTGCAGCCAATAACTGGAGAAAAGCTTGGGATAGTCTTAATTTACCTAATCCAGCTACAGAGACTTGGGTTAATACTAATTTCATTCCTAAATCACATCCTGTATATAACATAACTCAAGCTAATATTAATTCATGGAATGCAGCGGCAGGAGGAAGTTCACATACCCATTTCAATTTATCTTATCTTAATAATATTGACCAATATTTAGGGACAGGTCATGCTCCTCAGTTTGGTAGTATTAGGCTAATGGATAGTTTGGGCTATGGTTTATTAGCTTTGGAAGAAGGCTTTATTGGAGGAGAAATAGGATTAGTAGATATAAGTAATAAAAGGTTTTATGCTGGTAGAATAAATGAATATCTTAAATATGGTTCATCAATTGATGGATTTGAAGGATTAAATATCCATTTTGATGCACAGTTACTTGGTATAGGAAAAGAGATAACTAATGATGAGGATAAGGTTCAAATAGCTGGAAATATATCGGTAGATACTGTTAATATTTCAGGTGTTCCAACGGAATTAGTACTGAATCCTTTATACAATAAAGATGGTGATGTAAGACGCTCAAGAAATGCTCATATCTATATTGTAACAAAAAATACTGTAAGATTACCAGACAAACCAATATTAGGACAAAGAATTGAAATCTTTAATGATAGTGACAGTGATATAGAAGTAACTCATGGTAATGTAGGTTCAATGTTTAAGGTTCCTGGTTTTTGTAAAGTAACAGGTATAGCCGCTAATAAAGGATTCAGATTTGATGCAGAACCAA
Organism: Chryseobacterium aahli; assembly: GCF_022699665.1. Lineage (GTDB taxonomy): Bacteria > Bacteroidota > Bacteroidia > Flavobacteriales > Weeksellaceae > Chryseobacterium > Chryseobacterium aahli. The sequence continues at coordinate 43,363 of NZ_JALDNB010000001.1, forward strand.
TTCGTACAAAGCAATATGACATCTAATTAAGAATCATGAAAGTATTGTTTTATAATACTTTTGTTACAGATTATAAAGATGTAAAAAAAACAGTAAAATTTATACAGAAATAAATCAAACAAGTTTATCAAAACCTCATTAGGATGGATCGCGTGTTGATAACTTAGGGAATACTACATTTAATAAACTAAAATTCCACGGAGGAAATGAATTAAAAACGTCCTCCAATCAATAAAAACATATCACATTAATTTATTATGAACCCCCACAGTTAGAGGACAACAGTCTTTTGATTGTGGGTTTGTGTTATACTACCGTGAGATAAATCACCTTCTTTCGGATGAGGTAATTATTTTTCAGAAAATGTTTGATAATCTGATTGTAATCTTCCATATATACGAATGTGAGTCCCATAAAATATTGAAACTGTAAGTCTACTGCAACTACAGAATAGAGAGGTCAAAAAACTTTCATAAGAACTAAAAAAAAATGAATTTTGAATAGTGAAATTACAAAGCAGTATCATCCGATTCCAAAAAAAAGGTTACTGCAACTACAGAATGGAGAGGTCAAAAAACTTTTATATGAGCCAAAAAAAAATGAAATTTGGGTTCTAAAGAATGTGAATAGTCATTGATTTCAAAAATATTATCCTAAGAGAGTAAGCAAAAAAATGAAGTGATGTTGTTGTGTGAAATAAAAGTACAAAAACATTGATAAATACATGTTTTTTTTGTGATAACTGCTAACTAATAGTATGATAAGAGAGGGATGAATCAAAAATCGCTCAAAAAATATAGAATTCATTTAGGGCGGTCAACCAGTGAACTATATAGACCTTTCTCCAATTATCAATTTTATCAAAACTAATTTTCAATCATCAAATGAGTACACCATTAAATACAATTTTCAGTTGGTTTGAAACTGGAGATTTTCCAACACAAACGCAGTTTAAAGAAACGTTTTTATCTTTTTATCATAAAGAGTACCCAATCCCTATGGAAAGTATTGAAGGGTTTGAGGACATTTTTGAATCATTTGCCAGTGCAGAAGCATTTCAGAAGCATTTAACAGACTCAAAGGCTCATTCGGGGTATTTGGCTTTGCTTAATGCTAGTAATCTAACCTCAACTGATGTTAACAGCTGGAAAAGTAAACTTGGAATCAGCAATGTTGCAACAATCGATGGTTCTGATCAATTGGGTAATGTGTACACTAAAATACAAGTAAATGGTTCTGTTGATGAATTGAAAGATGCAGATAAAGACTTAGCACTAGAGATAGAAAATATTAAAAATAGACTATTATCTAACGATCTGTCTTTAGACGAACTTCAGGAAATCGTTGACTATATCAAAGAAAACAGGGAGCAAATAGAATTGCTTAAAGAGGATATTATCAGAGGCAGTTCAGATGATAAAATCAACCTTGTTGGAAGTTATTCAAATTGGGGCGCAATTACGTATCAAAATAAGTTTAATGATTTGGTATATGATAAAATTAAAAATATCGAAGATGCGGCCAGTTCCGAAAAAATCAAGTATGAGGAAAGAGTAAGGGGTGACTCTATAATAAAACATAATCTTGATACACTAAGTTTTGTGATTGATGCTTACGACACAGTTACAATGTTTACAATACCTCTTAAGGTGAGAAGAATAGACACCAATACTATTGAAGTGCTATTTGATTCAATACCACCAAATATAATTCAGATAACAATTAAAAAAATATAATTATGGACATTAAATACGCTTATTATCGAAGCTCGGTAGGATACAAAATTGAAGGGAAAACAGACAATGATATTTTAACCGCTGGCGGTGGCACAAGGGCAATTAATTCTTTTTGGCATGATGGAAATTTAAATCCGTTAGATTATGTGCCAAAAACACGAACTTTAACAATTAACGGTACAGCTTATGATTTGTCAGCAAACAGATCATTTACAACGCCAGACACCATTACCCGTCTGAAAGGTGGTGCATCGGGATCTTTGGTATCCGGGGATGTTACTCTTGCAGCAGGTTCTAATATGGCGATTAGTCAAACCGGGAATACAATCACATTAGCCGCTACAGATACAACGTACAGTGCGGGTAATGGTTTGACATTGACAGGAACCTCATTTTCTTTACCGGTCACTACTTCAGGTACAGGGAATGTGGTTACGGGAATTACTCAGACGACCAACGGAATAACGGTGAGCCTAGGCTCTATGCCTACTGCAACAGATTTGGCTAATTATATCCCATTATCTCAAAAAGGTGCAGTGAATGGGGTTGCTATTTTGGATGCATCCGGTCAGGTTCCTGCATCTCAATTACCATCTTACGTGGATGATGTTTTGGAAGGATATTATAAAGCTGCTGACGGAAAGTTTTACAAAGAAGCGGCATATACTAACCTCATCGCCGGGGAAACAGGTAAAATTTATGTATCTCTTGATACTAACAAAACTTATCGATGGACTGGAACAACGTTCGTTTATATCACTTCCGGGGCAGTAGATTCTGTAAATGGTTTAACGGGGGTTGTAGTTTTAAACAAATCTCATGTCGGTTTAAGTAATGCTGATAACACGGCAGATGCAGCGAAAAGTGTCCTTTCCGCTACAAAATGGGCGACACAGCGAACGATTACGCTTTCCGGAGTTACCTCAACAGCACAAACAATTGACGGTTCTGGAAATGTATCAATTCCTATTACAGCTGTTCCTGCAACATTACTAACAGGAACTGCAGCAATCAATACAACCGGATCAGCTGCAAAACTGACAACACCAAGAACAATCTCTGCTTCAGGTGACGCTACGTGGACAACAACTTTTGATGGCTCAGCAAATATTACCTCAGCGTTGACATTAGCTGCAACAGGAGTAACTGCCGGAACTTATGATGAGGTTACGGTAGATTCTAAAGGTAGAGTTACTGCCGGAACTAATATTGTAAAATCATACACTACAGCCATTTCCGGAACTGCAAGTGTAGCACACAACTTAGGGACTAGAAATGTGGATGTTGCAATGTATGATACTGTGACATTTTACAAAATCGAAGGCAGAATAAAATTAACCGATCCGAATAAAATAGACATTGAATTTGATTCTGCTTTACCTAATACTGTATCTATAACAGTAACCCGTAAAGATATTTAAAATGGACATAAAATATGCATATTATAGCACTTCTAAAGGCTATAGAGTAGTGGGCGGTACAGCCGCCCACTTTTTAAAGGCGGATGGTTCTTTAGATAGTAAAGAGTATATTGATAAGTATTCAGGGCAAACTATAGACTCTACTAAAACCATAGGTGTTCAAAATACGCTATATTCCGGATGGGATAGATCATCTGTTATTAACCCACAGATGGGTCCTTTCTCTTTACTTAATCTTGCCTTGCAGGGAGCTTATCCTTTATATGGAGATGAAGAATTTAGAAATGGAACTAATGGAATAGGAGTTTATAATAACTATGGTAATGGTAATGTAACTATGACCAGAGAAGCTGCCTCTAATCTTCCAAATAGGTCAGGAATGCAATTAAGGTTCAATTACAACGGTAGTGGAGCTACTCCGGGTTTAGGTGGATTTATATTAGGTTTTAATGCCAGATCTAATGCTGTATTTATTCAAAAGTTTATGGCTAAACTTCCTGTAGGATATTCATTTTATAATGCTGAAAACTATATGGGAGATAATGCTTCAGTCACTTGGTTAACATCAAGAGCAGGAACTGGAAAATGGGAAACTTACGTAAGAGCAGTTATGTGCGGAACTGGAACTAGTTTTGGAAATGGAGGTCATGTATATGTTGGAGGTCCAGATACTGTAGTGGAATTCTATTTAGCTTTTGCTGAAATTTATGAAGTAAATAGCTCCGTATTTTCTAGAATAAAAGAAGCTTTCTATGCTAAGAATGAAACAATTCATTTTAATGGAGCTATATCTGATTTAATTACTGTTGGAGATTCATATACTCAGAAAAGATTACTATCTACATCATGGGATGGAACTAATGGGGATCAAATTCTATTAAGGGTTCCGGGAAGTCAAAATAATGGATCTTATCTTAGATATTCTCAGAATGGAACTTTAAATGGAAATATAGGATTATTGGGTTCAGATAATTTAACTGGTGATCAGATATTCAATCCTCAGGGAAATATTTTATATCTGGGAAATCAATCACTACCAAATATGGTACTTCAAACTACTACTAATGCTCACTTTAATTATGCAGGAGTTGGTAACATTTATACATTTAATGTAAATGGAGTTTACTTAGATAGAAATATTAATTTTAATCTTGATAATTCTGGAGTTAACTTCCATGAAGGAGGTAAGATCTATAAAAAGACAGGAGGTGGTGTTTATATTAATAGAGGTACTAATGGATTAGATCCTAGGATAGAAAATGCAGATGGGTCTCAGTCATGGAAGATATTACATGAAGGAAATCATATTCCCTTTAAAAATTTAAGAAGTGGAGTTGTTTTAGAGGAAGTATCAGAATCAGGTATTTACAGACAGGAAGGTCCAACATCTGGATTTAATTATACAACTACTTTAAATCTAAACTCTTCTGATGGCAGACAACAACTTACTATTGAGAGAGGCGGAAAAGGAATGAAATTTCGGGGTACTACTACAGGTTCAGGAAATTCAGGATGGTCAGACTGGAATGAAGTTTATCATACAGGAAACTTTAATCTAGCAAGCTATGTGACACAATCGGCTTTAAATACCCAGTTGGGTAATTATGCTACACTCAATGGTATTCAAACTTTTACAAATACCAATACTTTTTTACAAAGTCCAAGTATTCCAGCAGGAACTTTAGGAACTCATGCAGTAAATGTAAATCAGCTAAGTACAAAAGCTAATGGTCAGGAAAATGCTACAGCAGTTGGTTTCTCGTCTGGAAATGTACCGACTCCAGATGGAAATTCGTTTCCGTATATGTATCATAATTCAGGGTTATATGTAGCATTAGCAACACAGTCTTATCTACAAACAAACTTTTTAAGTACACCGAATGGTACATCTGTTATAATATCAGGTTCAAATCTAAATAATTATCTTAAAACAGGTTTTTACAGAGGTTCAGGATTAACTAATGCACCTCTTAATAATAGTGGTTGGTGGTATGTGGTCATTGAAACCCACGATAGTACTTGGGTTACACAAAAAGCAACTTCATTTGGTTCAGGTAACACGGCCAATGTAATTTACCAAAGGACTATGACCGGAGGTAGCTGGTCAGCTTGGGTACAAATTTGGACTACTCAGGATTTTACTGTAGCAAGTATTCAACAATGGAATTATATGGCTCAGTATGGGTTACAGCTAAACTCAGATTTTACAGTAAATACAGGGTCAGGTTTAGTAGTTGCAGATGGTTATTTTGGAAGTGAATCAGGTATTATAGATAATAAAGAAGGTAGACTTGTAGCAGCGAAAAAAAAGGAATATTATTTTTATGGTTCTAAGTATGATGAGTTTGATGGTTTAAATTTTAATTTGGAAAGAAGACTCTTCGGAATGGGAAGAGAAGCTAATGATACTGATAAGTTAGCAGTAGAGGGATCTGTAAAAGCAACAGAAAACTTTAAATCAAAAGATGAAAAACCAGATACAATATTTATTCCTAATGGAAAGACAGCTGATCTCAGAGATGAAATTGTTAATGATCAATCTGATTATGATAATTATGCAATTCGATTAGACCCACACGAATATGAGATTAATTCTTTTAGCATACTTCAAGTAGACGATAGAAATAGACTTATCCATATTATTGGGGAAAAGGTTGAGATGGGTGTTAATTTTAACAAAATTTACCCTAAACAACAGATTGTTATTTATAACTTCGATCAAAAGGGGAATAGTATGGAAGTTCAAATAAATGGCAGCACCAGATATAAGATTGAACCACGTTGTTTCCTTAGGTTATATGTGACAAAATCATTAAGAGTGATTGCGGAAAGACAACAACCGAGTGAGGTTATTTGGTAAAAAAATAAGATATATTTCACGAAGGAAAGGAATTGAAAAATTTCTAAAGCAATCTAAATTTAACTAAAAGCCCACATTTGGAGGATAAAAGCCTTCAGATTGTGGGTTTCTGCTGTATTATCGTGAGAGTTATGAATATACTAAAACAATTATATAAAATATATCAATGTTATGATACTGCTAAAATAGATATTTACAAATTCATAAATTAATGTCAAGAAACTAAAACAGCATCGAGATTGATGCTGTTTTAGTTATGTCGCAGCTGTTTAATTTTTTGTAAATAAAACCCGTTGTGCATTTTAAATGATGCTAACTTTTAGATTATTAATATTTCTGTTGAACTACACTTTGTTAATAAACTGTACAACAGTTAAAGCCGTTATTTTAGCTAATAATCTTGTCTTAAAACCTTTAAAAGATTTAGCATAATTACGTCTGATCGCTGTTTTTTGAACAAATAAAACCGAGGCTTATAATCTTTTTGATTAACTCTGTTAGGAGTTTCTAATTTTATCCTTGCATAGTTGAACAAATCAATCTGAATTTCAGGTGAAAAATATCATCTTTAAAATAAGTTGATTCTTCCTTTTGTAATTTGCGAATTTCCTTCGTTGAACCTGTAGGCCGGGATTGTTAAGTGAAATGGAATATATTTTTCAAAGGAAAAAGAACTTTATCTAATACATTCTGCAACTAGTCTCGCGGACACTTTGCTCCGAAACGAGGGGGTACTTTCGCTGAAACACATTTCCCAACCTAATAAAAATTAGAGTGTACTAATTGTTTATGCCTTGATAAAAATGTTAATCAAAGTTCGATAGAATTATTGTTTTGCTTAGAATTAGTTTGTATTTCCTTTGTTCTCATTCTTTCATAATCACCATCTGAGTAGGAGCTTCCGTCAGGTAAAGTTGCTCTTAAGCTGGTGATGTCATATCTTTGCTTGAGTTCTCTCATTTTACTCATCGGATCTTTGATATGATTTTCAACGGCTTTTTTATATTGCATTTCTGTAACAGCAATAAATTTCGAAAAGTTAAATTTCATATTTTTGAATTTTTCAATTCCTTTTAGCTCCCAGATATGGTGTTTTTTTGTGTCTTCGATTTTCACAATCAACCCAGGAAGTCCTCCAAATTTATATGGTCCTTCAGAAATGGGAATTTCATTGGTAAACCAGGCGTTATACATTCTACCTCTATATTCTATTGTGGCAAGCTGACATTTCTTACCTTGTATCTCATCTGTTTCTACTGTGATATGCCAGTTGAATACAATATCCTGAATGATTTTAAATCTGTCACCGCCCACAAATTGGTAAGATACAACTTCATTTGATTGCCGGTTTTTCTGAATTATACCCGGAGCTTTTTCTTTCGGAAAGGTATTTAAGGAAACTGACATATTTGAAGATGTTCCGTTTGACACCATCTTCTGTGCAATTGCCGAATCTCTTTTTATTTTTCTTAGACTGACGTAAGTGGATTCGTTTTTATCTATAAACAATCCCATCATTTCAGTTTCGGTTTTCTCCAAATTCAAAGAATCAGGCTTGAAGGTGTACTCATAGGTAAAGAAGTATTTTTGACCGAAGCAAACCAGTGAAATCAAAATAGTGAATATAAGTGCTGTTTTTCTGATCATTTTGTAGTAATATTTATATAGAAAGTTTAAAAATAAAGAAATTTATAGCCACACAAGAAGAAAAATTAAAGTTATATAGTAATTATAGAGATTGTAGGTATCCGGTTAGCATATTCTCCGATAGTGCTTTCTTGATTTCACAATTCGTTAGCAGAGAGTTTTTTAAAACTCTGAAAACTGAACTTGTCTATTAAAATAAATATGAGACTAGAGATCATGCCAAAAACTCTGTGTTTGAATATATAGAAACATTTTAGAACAGCCAGAGAAGGCATTGACCTCGTCGAATCTTCGATTTCAGCTTTAGGAGATAGCCATAAGAGATTATCAAGATTTAATGTCTAATCAATCTAAAAATGTAGCATAAAGAGTACATAAATTTTGTATCAAAAATAGTTGCAAGTTCAGACGATGAGTACTTCGAAATTAAGACTGATTGCAAGGACAAAATTGAAAAGTTAGAAAGGAACCTTACCAAAGTAAAAGATAAAAACAAAATAGATTTTCCGAAACTACTTGACGATGCATTATCCAACGTTGTAGATCTTGCTAAAGTCTATACAGAAGGGGATATTTCGATAAAACGAAAAGTAGTTAGTTCGATATTCCCTGAAAAATTAGAGTTTTTCAAAAATTATTATCGAACTATTCGAGCCAACGTTTTACTGTCTTATATCTATCAGATAAACAATGAGTTAGAAGCTAAAAAAAACCGGAAAGAAAGTGAATTGTCACCTCTTTCCGGTCTTGTACCCAGTACCAGAATCGAACTGGTACATCTTTCGATACTAGAGTTTGAGTCTAGCGCGTCTACCAATTCCGCCAACTGGGCTTGATGTTTGTTTTAAATTGGTGTGCAAATATAGGAACTTTTTTTAATGTTTAAAAACTTTTTATTAATTTTTCTTTAAAAATTTATCTCCAAACCATCGTAACCAAGGTGTATTCCGGCAGGAAGTAACTTATCTTCAACATCATGCAGACCAAAATGATGGCTCAAATGTGTCAAAAATAATTTCTTAGGTTTTAGCTCTTCATAGAGTTTTATCACATCTTGCAATATAAAATGGGCAGGATGCGGATCAAATTTACGGATGCAGTTTAAAATAAGAACATCTAAATTTTGCAATTTTTCTTTTTCGATGTCAGAAATAAAGCCGGCATCTGTGATGTACGCTAAGTTTTTAAATTTATATCCGAAAACTGAAATTTTATAATGAATAACCTCAATAGGGATAATTTCGCAATCTAAAACATCGAATGGAGTATTCTCAATCGTATGCAGATCAAATGCAGGAGCTCCCGGATATCTTTCATCAGCAAATGCATACGGAAAACGATTTTTGACTTCATTTCCGACCCTCTCGCTGCAATAAAGCGGCATGTTTTTTCCGCTTTTAAAAATTAATGGGCGCATATCGTCAAGACCAATGACGTGATCGTTATGTTCGTGAGTGAGAAGAGCGATGTCGATGTGATTTTCTTTATTAATCAGCATTTGCTGACGAAAATCGGGGCCGCAATCGATGAGAATTTTTCTATTTTCATCAGTTGTCACCATTGCAGAAGCTCTAAAACGGTTGTCTTTCGGATTTTGGGATGTGCAAACCTCACAGGTGCAACCAATAACGGGAACGCCTTGCGAAGTTCCGGTTCCTAAAAATTTCAACTTCATTTTGTTTTGAGGTTGGTTTAATTTTGGTAAATTTACGAAAAATTTAATGTCCTAATGTATCAGAAACTAACTCCTAAACAAAAAGCATTAACAATTAATCTAGATCCTACTATTTATGGTACTTTCGCAGAAATTGGAGCAGGGCAGGAAACTGTACGACACTTTTTTAGAGCAGGGGGAGCTTCCGGTACGATTGCTAAGGCGATGTCAGCCTACGACAAAGATTTTAGTGATGCCATCTACGGAAAAGAAGCAAAAAACAGGTATGTAACTCAGAATAGACTTCGTAAGATGCTTCGTTATGAGGTTTCATTGATTGAAGAAAGAATTTCCAGAGAAAACAGCCCAAACAGAAAGTTTTTTTCTTACGCAAATACGGTAACGACCATCAATTTTGATAAAACGGTAAAAGGTCACGGCTGGGTAGGAATTCGTTTTCAGGTAAAAGAAAATGAAGATTATAATGAAGTTGTGATTCACGTAAAATTCAAAGAAAATGATGCTACTTTGCAGCAGGAAACTCTTGGGAATTTGGGTGTGAATCTTATTTTCGGTGCATTTACTTATTTCGATAACCCGAGAAGGTTGATTGAATCTCTTTATGATGACGTGGCTACAGACAATCTTGAGATTGATATGATTGATTTCAGCGGTCCTGCTTTCGCCTATGTTGACAATAGGCTGATGTCTTTGCAGTTGGTGAAAAACAACATGACCGATGCGGTAATCTTTAATTCTCAAGGGAACAATATGCTTCCTGCAGATGTTTTGTACAAAAAAAATATTTTTGCGGTAAGAGGAAGTTTCAGACCGGTAACTAGAGTAAATATAGATATGCTCAGAAACGGAATGGATATGTTTCTGAAAGATGCGATCTGTACCCAGGAAGAAACAGAAGTTTTAATTGAAATTACCATCTCAAACCTACGTGCAGATGGAGATATCGATGAAAGAGATTTTCTGGATAGGGTAGACGTACTTGGTAAATTGGGATATACCGTAATTATTTCAAACTTCTCAGAATACTACAGATTGATTGATTATTTCTCACATTATACGAATGGTGACATTGGTGTTGCGATGGGGGTAAATAATATGTTGATGGTATTCGATGAGAAATATTATAAAGACCTTTCGGGTGGAATTCTGGAAGCTTTTGGTAAGTTTTTCCGTAACGGAATGAGAGTATATCTTTATCCATACAAAGATCCTGAAACTCACGAATTGCTTGATTCTGAAACCCTTAAAGTAGAAGAAAGTCTGAAAGAATTATATAAGTATTTCAAATTAAATAACCGTATTGTAGATATTAAAAACTACGATCCGGAGTTTTTGGAAATTTATTCGAGAGAAATACTGAGAAAAATAGCCTGCAACGTAAGCGGTTGGGAAAATCAGGTGCCGGAAGGTGTTGCTGAAATGATAAAAGAAAGAGGAATGTTCGGCTACAAACAAGAGCTTTCTCTAAAACAATTTTCTTAAAACAAATTTAAAATGTCTGAATTAAAAAAAAGACTTTCGTCTATTCTTGAGAGTCCAAAACATAATACTGAGGAGAAACTTGAAAAGGTTTGTCATCTTTTAGATCAGGAAATTTCATATTTCAACTGGACTGGGTTTTATTTCAAAAACGGCGATAAAGACGAGTTGAAATTAGGTCCTTACGTTGGTGCAGAAACCGATCATATCATTATCCCTTATGGAAAAGGAATTTGCGGACAGGTTGCGGTTTCCAACGAAACTTTTATCGTTCCGGACGTTCATTTGCAGGATAATTATCTGAGTTGTTCAATTGATACCAAAGCTGAAATTGTAGTTCCTATCTTTAAAAATGGTGAAAATATTGGGCAAATCGATATTGATTCTCATACTATCGATCCTTTCACAAAAGAAAATTTAGAGTTGCTGGAATGGCTTTGTCATGAAGTTTCGAAAATTTTGTAATCTTATTTAAATTTAAATATAAACTCCAATGAAAATTGGAGTTTTTTTGTGATTGAAATTAGTTGAAATATACTTAAAATGAATAGGATTATCTTTTTATATTTTACTATAGACTAATAAAATGTTTTTAAAGCAAATAATATTTTTCTTGTTTTAATGCATTCAAATATTACTTTAATTAATTACTTCGGTTAGTATTTTGGGATTCTGCTCAGCTTATACGGTAAAGAAATTTTCAATGAAAACGATTTTCATTCCTTCACAGAACCTTCAAGAAAATGAACACCATTAGGAGATGTTGGAAAATAATGCCTGTATGTTTCTATGGTTGAAAAAAAGGTCTTTTAATATTCAAAAATTTCATTTTTACTATATTTTTAAATAATTAACGTGCACGGATATCCGCACACGCTAATTATTTATCATCCCACGGTAATGTGGCTTTTTATAGGATTTTATTTCACAACATTATCTTTTAATTACTTTTACCGTTTTAACGAAGTTGTTATCTGCATTTACTTTAACAAGATAAACTCCCGATGTTAGAGCTGAAACATCAACAGTTCCTTTAGTATCGTTAATTCCTTTAGTCAGCATCTGTTGTCCTACCATATTGTAGACTATTACCGAAAGAATCTTTTGATTGAAAGAAATACTAAGAATATCATTTACCGGATTTGGGAAGATTTTCAGATTATCTGATGTGGTTGAAATTTCATCCAGAGCTAAGTTAGTTGTTCCGCAAGTAACAGGAACAAATATTTTTTTATGCATATATGTACTATCACCATCACCTAACTGCCCATAATTACCAGCTCCACAGCTTGATAAAAATCCACCCGTATTTAAAACAAGTGTATTGTCTCGGCTTGCCGAAACACTTTGTCTGTCTATAGCTGTACCAATAAGTGTCGGTATATTTTTACCTATTGTTGTACCATCACCTAATTTACCGTTCTCATTATTCCCCCATGCCCAAAGGGTGCCATTGGATTTTACTGCTGTAGAATGAGAGTATCCAGCATTGAAATTTTGCCAATCAGTTGCAGTTCCAATTTGCGTTGGAATAGATCTGTTAGTAGGGGTTCCGTCACCTAATTGTCCATCACTGTTTAATCCCCAACCCCAAAGCGTTCCATCAGTTTTCATTCCTAATGAATGATTAAATCCTAAATTTACTTTTAGCCAGTTCGTAGCTGTACCGATTTGAACGGGAGTGGTTTTGTAAACAGCAGTTCCGTCTCCCAATTTACCGTAAGCATTATTTCCCCATGCCCAAAGAGTGCCATCTGTTTTATTTCCTGCCGAATGAACATATCCTGCGCTAACAGTTTTCCAATTAGTTGCTGTCCCGATTTGTGTTGGGATATTTTTTTGAGTTGTAGTTCCATCTCCTAATTGTCCGTTATTATTACTGCCCCAAGCCCAAAGAGTTCCATTTGCTTTTATAGCTAAGGTGTGCATTCCTCCTGCTGCAATATCTACCCAATCAGTTGCGGTACCTATTTTTGTAGGAGTGCTTTTATGACCTGTAGTTCCGTCTCCTACCTGTCCGTTATCATTTCGTCCCCAAGTCCAAAGAGTTCCGTCTGCTTTGATGGCAACGGTGTGATAATCCCCGGCAACCACTTTCACCCAATTTGTAGCCACACCTATTTTTGTCGGGATATTTTTTGAAGCCCCAGTTCCGTCTCCCAATTGTGCAAACTGGTTATCTCCCCAAGTCCAAAGGGTACCGTCTAATTTTATTCCTACAGAATGTCCATCTCCTGAACTTATACTTTGCCAACAGCCTGTTGTAGCAGATGCAAGTGTAGTAAAGGAATTACCTTGTACCCAATTACTATTACTCGATCCGCAATTTGATGCTACCCACCAATAGTAAGTGGTGTTAGGTAGTAAATTTGTTAAATTTACCGATGTAGAAACAGTAGTACCATCTATTCCTCCAATAGAAGGACTTGTACTGTAAATATACATATAGCCACCATTAGGTGATGACGTTGATGCATTCCAATTTAGTTTAGCAGCTGAAGAAGTTACATTGCTACTCCAAAATTGAGTTGGAGCAGCGCAATTATTTGAAGGACAGCCAATGGAGATAAAGATTGATTTCGGATCGTAAGTACCATTGCCTAATTGGCCACCAGCATTTTGTCCGCGTGTTCTTAGAGAACCATTAACATCCAGATTCAGAATATGGTTTCCTCCAGCAGCAATTATTATATTGTCTGAATTTTGCCCCATTTGTGTTGGAGATGTTCCACCACCACTACCTAGCTGCCCCCAAAGATTTGCACCCCAGGCCCAAAGTGTTTTATCTGTTTTAATGGCGTAAGTGAAATGATATCCTGTAGAGATATCTGACCAATTGTTTGAAGTTCCTATTTGTGTCGGAGTACTTTTATTAGTAGTAGTTCCATCTCCCACTTGCCCATCAGAATTATATCCCCAACCCCAAAGCGTTCCGTCTGTTTTAAGAGCTATAGAATGTCCATAGCCAGCATCTACACTTTTCCAGTTAGCAGCTGTTCCTATTTGTATTGGGCTAAGTTTATCAGTTGATGTTCCGTCTCCTAATTGATTATAAAAATTATTTCCCCAGCCCCATAATGTACCATTTGTTCTTATAGCAAGGGCATACCCAACGTTTCCTACCGCAACGCCTTTCCAATTTGTTGCCGTTCCTATTTGTGTAGGCACAGTTCTATTTGTAGTGGTACCATTTCCTAGTTGTCCGTAATTATTATACCCCCAACTCCAAAGCGTTCCATCTGTTTTTACGGCTATTGTTTCGGCATTTCCTGCGCTCACAGTACTCCAATTCGTTGCGGTTCCAATTTGTGTAGGAATACTTGCATCCGTTGTTGTTCCGTTACCTAATTGCCCATAATTATTTCTTCCCCATGTCCAAAGGGTTCCATCTGTTTTGATAGCAACTGTATGATAATCTCCGACAAATATTTTTTGCCAATTGCTATCATTACCTATCTGAACAGGGACGTTATTTATTATCGTAGATCCGTTTCCCAATTGTCCATAATTGTTGGTACCCCAAGCCCATAGTGTTCCGTCTGTTTTTATTCCTGCCGAGTGATAATATCCTGCGCTTATGCTTTGCCAACAGCTAGAAACTGTTTGTTGTTGTGCCATTTTCACCAAACCAAGCTGTAATGTTCCTAACCAGATAGTTCCTGAAGATTGTGTTTTAACCGCGCTGAAATAGTCATCCGGCAAACCTAAATTTGTATTTATTTTAGTATAGGTAGTACAGTTAGTGAAATTTTGCAGACCCGATCCATTAAACCCGATCCATATTTTGCTGTTGCTGTCTACATCCAAAGCATTCAGCTGAGATCCTGCCAGACAAGATGCATTTTGATATATAAATGTCAGGTTAGTTCCGCTTGTCGTTAAAGTGATTAAACTATCAGAACCTTTTACATAAATTGTATTATTTGCAATTCTCAATATTTTTTGAGTACCCTGTGCTATGAAATTGAAATCCGTACCATTAAATTTATACAATACACCATTATTTGTAACCCAAACACCATTATTACTGTCAGTTGCCACAGAATTCAGATTCGTTATAGAAGTATAAGTAGTCCAGGTAGTACCGTTGAATTTTGTAAGCCCTGAATCTGTTGCAACCCAAAGATTATTTTGTCCGTCAACTGCTATATCATTGATATCATTGGTTGGTAATCCCGAATTGGAAGTTGTATAATTGGTCCAAGTATTTCCATTATATAAAATAATACCATTGAATTGAGAAGCAATCCATTTTCTACCTTGACCATCAATTTGAATTTTTAAAATTGAATTAGAAGCAATGCCAGAATTAGTAGTATTATAATTGGTAAAAGTTGTTCCGTTGAAAGTTGAAACACCATTATAGGTAGCAATCCACAATAAACCGTTTGCATCGGTTTTAATATCAGCGATATAATTGCTGCCTATTCCTGAATTTGAAGTATTGTAAGTTGTATAACTATAAGTTTGTGCAAAAACAGAAATTGAAATGAGAGTTAAGAGTAAAAAGTAGAGTTTTTTCATGGTTTTTAATAAAATAATTCTCTTCATATTTAATTTTCAAGAGTTTTTCCTACTCGTATAGCTTTTCGGTTTCGCTTCGTTTGAATGGTTTCTGAACTCCATAAAATATCGAAATGCAGAAAACATTTCAAAATTAAATTAATTGGAAAAAAACACTTAGATCAATGGATAGACAATGATTTTGAAAGGTGTATTTGATGATTAAATAATTCAATAAGTGCTATTGATTTATATTTCTAAAGAAATTTAAGAACTTAAAAATGTTTTAAGCTGTTGGAAACAATAAGTTTTGATAAATTAAAAGAATTAGTAAAGTTCTCTTCATGGTTTAATTTTTTTTCAATTAGTTTTTATTTTTTAGTGAAAACAACATAATCATCGATATGACCCAATGTTGTGAACTACAAAAATATGCTTTTTTTACAATGTATCAAAAAAGCTTATAAAAAATTAGTTGATAATATAATCAAGGATTGTATTTTATGTAAAATATCAATTTTACTACTTACAGACAGGCAAACTAGATTATAAAATAAGTGATAATTCAGATATATAGTTGTCTAAAATTATCAATAGAACGGGCTTTAGCCCGTTTAAGAATGAAAAAAAACATTTGGCTTTAGCCAAAACTTAGTGATTAAATTCAGCAATTAATTCCTTAAAATAATTCTCACATTTCGCAATATGAGTTCCGTACCAAGAAAAAGCTTCACCATCAACGATGATAATTTTCTTTTCAGGATAGAATTCTTTAAGTTCCGCAATATGTTTTTCCTTAAATGGAAAAGGCTCTGATGAAAGCATGATCACATCCGCTTCTGCTAAATCCTCAATCTGAACTTCAGGATAACGGGTTTGGCTTTTAAAAATATTTTCAAAACCTATTTCGGCAAGAATGTTATGTATAAAAGTATCTGAACCCACTGTCATATAAGGGGTTTTCCAAATCAAATAGACTGCTTTTATTTTATAGTTTATTTTAGCTTCATTAAGAACTTCGTAAATTTTAAGATTAAAAATCTGTGCTCTTTCTTCTTTGTTAAAAAGTAAGCCCAGGTTTTTAACTAAGTAATAATTATCTTCAATCGTCTCCGTATTATAAACAATCACTTTGAAATCTTTCATTAAAATTTCAACCTGTTCTTTTACGTTTTCTTCTTTGTTGGCTAAGATTAAATCGGGTTTTAAAGCTTTAATTTTTTCAATATTCAAGTTTTTTGTACCACCGATAATTTCCACATTTTTTACTTTGTCTTCGGGATGAATACAGAATTTCGTTCTGCCGATAATTTCGTTTTCGGTTAATCCCAAATCAAATAAAGCTTCAGTAATTGAAGGTACCAGAGAAATGACTTTCATGACTAGATTTTAGACTTTGCCTAAAATTACAAAAGTTTTCCGGTTAAGAAAAGTCCGGCAATCGTAAAGTAAATAATCAAACCTGTAACGTCGACCAACGTTGCAACGAATGGTGCAGAAGAAGTTGCCGGGTCAAGATTGAATTTTTTAAGAATAAAAGGAACCATTGATCCCGATAAAGTTCCCCAAAGTACAATCATCGATAATGACATTCCAGCACTGAGTGCGATGAAAAACCAGTAATCACCGTAATCAAACCAGCCCATTTTGTGCCAGATCATAATTCTGAAAAACCCGATTACCCCAAGAAATGTTCCCAGAATTAGACCTGTAACCAATTCCTTTTTCATAACAATCCACCAGTCTTTAATGGTAATTTCCTGAAGTGCCATCGCACGGATAATTAAAGTTGCGGCCTGCGAACCTGAATTTCCGCCACTTGATATAATTAATGGAATGAAAAGTGCCAAGACCACAGCTTTTTCAATTTCGTTTTCATAATATCCCATCACAGAAGCAGTAATCAACTGTAAGAAAAACAAAACAATCAGCCAAAGTCCTCTTTTTTTAATCATTTCAAACCAATGTGTTTGAATATAAGGATCATCCAAAGCTTCAACACCCCCGAATTTTTGAATGTCTTCAGTGTTTTGAGATTCAATTTGATCTAAAATGTCATCAATCGTCACAATTCCTACCAAAACTCCGGCATCTGTAATAATGGGAAGTGCGGTACGGTCATATTTTTCAAAATAGGTTACTGCATCTTCTTTTGAAGTTGTTGTCTTGATGGCTACAAACTGATTGTCGGTGAGATCTGAAACCAAAGTATCATCTTCAACTAAGAGTAAACTACCCAATGCCAAATCGTCAATCAAGCGGTTTCTCTCATCCACTACATATAAGTGATTGATAGTTTCCACCCTTTTTCCGACTTTTTTGATTTGCTGAAGACATCTTTTTACCGTCCATTCTTTTCGAATTTGGATGTAATAAGGTGTCATTAGACGGGCAATAGAATCAGAATCATACCCCAAAAGCTTCAGTGCAATTCTTCTTTCTTGTGGATTAAGGTGATTGATTGAATATTTAATCAACTCATCAGGGAAATCTTCAAAAAGTGCAGTTCTGTCATCGGGTGTCATCGCATTCAGGATCTCAGA
The DNA here is from genome assembly GCF_022699665.1 of Chryseobacterium aahli. Lineage (GTDB taxonomy): Bacteria > Bacteroidota > Bacteroidia > Flavobacteriales > Weeksellaceae > Chryseobacterium > Chryseobacterium aahli. The sequence goes on from NZ_JALDNB010000001.1 coordinate 61,227, forward strand.
AACTTCGTCACTGCCGATGCTTCGGATAGTTTCTTCTTGGAAATCAGGATCTAAATGGGAAAAAACATCGGCTTTGTACTCTTTTGGAACTTTCAGAAAAGCCAATAGCCTTTCATCAGCATGAAGTTCGCTAAGTCTTTCGGCAATGTCGGCTGGATTAAAGGTAAGTTCGTCTGTATGATTCAAAACCTGAATTTTTTGGATATGCAAAAATAATCCAAAATATCAACAAACAAGAACGATAACGTAAATTTAAGGATTTATTAAAGGTTAAAAACCGGCTTCAGAAGAGGGTTTCTGTTTTCTCAATTCTTTCAGAATGCTTTTCATCGCACCATTGGTACCTATTTTAATTGAATTTTCTGCAGAACCCAAAAGACGCATGTTTTTACGGTAGGTGTCGTAATCTGATGAGGCAATGAAGTTTCCCTCAGCGTCAAAGAGTTTCATGCTCACAACAACCTGATTAGAAAATACATATTTTCCTAAACCTACTTTGAAATATTTTACTTTAGGAACCACTACAAAATCAGCATCGTTGTTTTTGCTGTATTCTGAAATAGTCTTAGAATCGATGCTGTCATAAGAAACCTGAACTTCAGATCTCAACATTTTGTTTTTTCTAAATCCGCTCACTTTATCTGAAACTGCGCTGAAAAATGCATGATTGGTGGGTTCCTTAATCTCCTCAAGATCAGGTTCTACTTCAGGATTAAAGTATAAGATTTTCTTTATTTTGTCAGCAGTATGAGCTTTCTGCGCTTTTACAGAAGAAATACTGATGATAAACACAGTAGAAATAAGCGTAAAAAATAAGATTTTTTTCATGTCTTTGTCACTTGCAAAAGTACTGTCTTTTAGTGGAATGACATAATTTTATTAAGGAAATTTTAACATATTTTTCTATTTAATTTAATACATAGAATCGATTATGTTTTGCTGAGTAAGAAAATAGTCGTACTTTTGCACCCGTTACATAATAATCATTAAACAATATTGGAATGTACTTAACAACAGAAAAAAAAGCAGAAATTTTCGCAAAACATGGAAAATCTGCACAAGACACAGGAACAGCTGAAGGACAAGTTGCTCTTTTCACTTTTAGAATCAACCACTTATCTCAGCATTTGAAGGCTAACCGTCATGACTTTGCTACTGAGAGATCTTTGGTAAAATTAGTAGGTAAAAGAAAAAGTTTGTTAGATTACCTTAAAAACAAGGATATCACAAGATATAGAGCAATTATTGCTGAACTTGGATTAAGAAAATAATCTATTAGATTTCCAAAAATAAGAAGCAATTTCGTAAGAGGTTGCTTTTTTTATGCACCAATTCTATTTTATTAAATACATCAAAACAAGGTAAAAATGGTTTGTTATTTCAATAAAAATTGTTCAAATCATCATATAATGTATATCTGAAATTCAATAAATCATTATAATACATTATCTTTGCAAACGAAATTTAGACGAAATATCAATAACTAAAGCGCTCAATACGGAGTGCAACACAAAACAATTTATGAGTATACCTCAAGCAATTACAGAGACGATCATTCTTGCAGACGGCAGAGAGATCACAATTGAAACAGGAAAATTAGCAAAACAAGCTGATGGTTCTGTAGTCGTAAAAATTGGCGGAACAATGCTTTTAGCAACTGTTGTAGCCAGCAAAGAAGCAAAGGATGGTGTAGATTTCTTACCATTGACAGTAGATTACAGAGAAAAATTCTACGCAGGTGGAAAAATCCCTGGAAACTTTTTTAGAAGAGAAGCTAGACCTTCGGATCAGGAAATCCTGACGATGCGTTTGGTAGACAGAGTTCTAAGACCATTATTCCCTGAAGATTTCCACGCAGAAGTTCAGGTAATGATTTCATTGATTTCTTATGACGGACTTTCAATTCCTGACGATTTAGCAGGTCTTGCAGCTTCGGCAGCGATTGCAATTACTGATATTCCTTTCAACGGACCAATGTCTGAAGTAAGAGTAGTAAGAATTGACGGGAAATTAGCGGTAAATCCTAATTATGAAGATCTTAAATTGGCTGACCTTGACATCATGGTGGGTGCAACTAAAGATTCTATCGTAATGGTGGAAGGTGAGATGAAAGAAATTTCTGAGGCAGAAATGCTTGAAGCAATTCAATTCGCTCATGTTGAAATCAAAAAACAAGTTGAAGCTCAGGAAAGATTAGCTGAAAAAGTAGGCAAATCTTTACCAAAAAGAGAATACAGCCACGAAAATCACGACGAAGCAATTCGTGAGAAAGTGTGGAAAGAAACATACGATAAAGTATACGAAGTAGCAAAAATTCCTTCAGGAAAAGAGGAAAGAGGTGAGAAATTTAAAGCTGTATTGGCTGAATTTTTATCTCAATATGTAGAACATGCTGAAGAATTAGAAAGAGTAACCCCTTTCGCTAAAGTATATTTCCACGATGTGGAAAAAGAAGCGATGCGTCAGATGATTTTGAACGATAAAATCCGTCTTGATGGTCGTGATCCTCAAACGATTCGCCCGATCTGGAGCGAAATTGATTATTTACCGGGAGCTCACGGTTCTGCAATCTTCACAAGAGGTGAAACTCAATCTTTAACTGCTGTAACTTTAGGTTCAGTAAAAGATGCGAACATGGTAGACAGCGTAATGGTAAACTATGACGAAAGATTCTTCTTACATTATAACTTCCCACCGTTCTCAACAGGTGAAGCTCGTCCTTTAAGAGGAACTTCAAGAAGAGAAGTTGGTCACGGAAACTTAGCTCAGAGAGCTTTGGCAAACATGATTCCTGAAGAAAATCCTTACACAATCCGTATTGTTTCTGATATTTTAGAATCAAACGGTTCATCTTCTATGGCAACTGTTTGTGCAGGAACTTTAGCATTGATGGATGCGGGTGTTCAAATCAAGAAACCAGTTTCTGGAATTGCAATGGGATTGGTAACTGATGTGAAATCAGGGAAATTCACTGTACTTTCTGATATCTTAGGTGATGAAGATCACTTGGGAGATATGGACTTTAAAGTAACCGGAACTGCAGACGGAATCACCGCTTGCCAGATGGATATCAAAGTTCAGGGATTATCTATGGAAATTATGGAAAAAGCGCTTCTACAAGCTAGAGACGGAAGATTACATATTCTTGATAAATTGAATGAAACAATTTCTGCTCCAAGAGAAGATGTGAAACCTCACGCTCCGAAAATGGTAATGCTAGAGATCTCTAAAGATTTCATCGGTGCTGTTATCGGACCTGGTGGAAAAATCATTCAGCAAATGCAGAAAGATACTGATACTGTTATCGCAATTGAAGAAGTTGGCGAAATCGGTAGAATCGAAATTTCTGGTGTTAGCAGAGAGAAAATCAACGAAGCGATTGCAAGAATCAACGAGATTACTTTTGTACCGACTGTAGGTGAAGTTTACCAAGGTAAAGTAGTAAAAGTAATGGATTTCGGAGCTTTTGTAGCGATTGCAAAAGGTACTGAAGGTCTTCTTCATATCTCTGAAATCGAATGGGCTCGTCTAGACAAAGTTCCTTACAAAGAAGGTGACGAAGTTGAGGTGAAATTTATGGGTTATGATGACCGTAAAAAAATGAAACTTTCTAGAAAAGTTTTATTGCCAAGACCAGAAAGACCGGCACAAAAGCCAAGAAATGAAGGTAACGTAAATCCTGAAGGTAAAGACCAACCGGGAGAACACAAGCCTTTGAACGAAGCTTAAGATTTAGTTCTTAATTATATAAATCCCTCTTTTTGAGGGATTTTTTTATGTTTAAATTTAATTATCTTTAAAAAAATAAAAAATAACAGATGAAAAAACTTTTTATCCTTTCATTAATCACATTCTCAACTCTCAGTTTTGCGCAGACTGTAAATGATGTTTCGCTAAGAGATATCGACGTAGATTACGTTCAGATTATCGGGACTGGTCGTTCCTTAAGTACAAAAGTAAATGTGGAAATTGATTTCGGACAAGAAACCAAATCCATATCCTTTAAAAACGGAACCAATATTAAAGACGAAAGAGGACGGAATGTAAAATTTAATTCGATGATGGATGCTCTGAATTTTATGTCTGCAAATGGCTATGTATTCCAATTTGCTTACACCACAAATGATGAAAAAGATAAGGCTGTTTATTATATTTTAAAGAAAAATAAATAACTCCACTGAAAATTTCAGTGGAGTTATTCCTAATAAACAAATATGGTTTTTAACCTAAGATTTCAGACATTGCAGAAACCAAAACTCCTAAAAGCTGAGGATTTCCTGATGGTGAAGTGATTTTTACAGTCATTTGACCGCTATCTGAAAAGCTTACTGAAGTTGAAGATCCACCAGATCCACTAGCACTGAAGAAAGGCCAAAAACCTGTACTTGCTCTTGCAGTGATTACCTGCTGGTCACTTGAAGAATAACTTGTTGCAGAAGTCATTGTAATATCAATTCCGTCAACAATGATCAAAGAAGTTGCAGAACGCTGTAAGTTACCATTGGGCCCGAAAGTAGTGTCCCAAGATGGTAAACCGTTTTTCCAAACCGTGTTGTCTCTGGTACCATAAGCTCTTGACAATGCTGCACTGTTATACCAAGGCGTGTATTGGCTAAGGATAGGATCTGTAGACGTTTTTGCTAAAGGAGCTCCGGGTAATGTCAACACATGTTTGAAGCTTGCACTGATATTAATACCTGCTGAGGTAGCTTCCTGTGTAAGATTGTCATAGCTTGCGCCACCCCCAAAATCAAACAAGTCGAAAAACACAGATGTACTTCCGCTTGCCCATGTGTGAGATACATCAGAAGACTGTGTTTTACTATCCATCGTAAAGCTTTTTGCCGGAGCAGACTGGATTGCGTTATTTAAATCTGCAATCGTAGTATTATAAGCATATCCTTTCCCTGCGGCCTGTGCAGAAGCGAACATTGTGTTGGCAATCGTTACTATATCATTATAGAAAGACTGAATCAATGATGCGCTACATCCCATCTGAGAAGGAGCATAAATCATTGCCCATTTTTTGAAGGCAGACTGCATAGCATCCGGGCTGTCAAAAATATTAGAAGGACATTTAGGAGACTGAATATAATTTAGCCAATTCGTATAATAATCTCCCATACAATTTTGGAAGCTATTATCTGATAGTGGTTTTAAGTTAGCAATTACTGCCTGATAATCCTGAGAAAAATTGTTAGATTGACTTGGGTCATAGCTGTTGTTCACAGATTTTGGAGGAACGGCATCAAAAATTTTCCAAAGCCAGTCTGAAGTTGGTCCTACAGGTTGTGTTCCCTGGTAAAGCTGGAAGTTGTTAGGACTTAAAGATAATCCTGTAACTAAGGCATTGTACCATTGTTGAGTTAGAGTTTGCATTGCTGCTTGTGCTTGTGACATAATATTAGTTTTTTGGTTTCCTACTCTTTTAAATATCAGGCTTTTCGGAGGCCGCCTCAATTCATTGGAAGCTTCTCTTAATGAACAGCACAAAGTAACTTCTAAACAATTGGAACTGGTAGAGTAGAAAATACCCAAATTGATAATAGGTATTTGTACTTCTGTAAGGCGGAATATACTTAAGTAGTTTTACGCAATTAAAAAATAGTGTTTTAAGCAATTTGATAATCATCTAATATTTAATGGAAAAGCAATTAAAAAGTCATTTTTCTGTATTCTAAATAATCTGAAATTCAATTATTTAAATAATAGTCTTCAAAATCCGTGGAATTGTCGTATATTTGCACTATAATTAAGAAGAAGGTTTCTGCTTTTCTTAAACTATAACAGTTTAGAATACCCTTTATCCCTCAGTTTTCTTTATTCTGACTGCCGTTTTTCACTTTTATTTCTTGCAAATGAATCTTAGTGCCGGCAATACGAATCACCACGACTGACAACCTGTAGAACACCTTTTTACTTCTTTTCGGGAAGTTGAAATGGTTGTAATAATCGAAAAACTTTCCGGTAACGATCGTAAATTCTAAAAAATTTATTATCTTAATGCAGCGGAATCATTAGAAGAATTTCAATAGAAATCTTTTTGTGATGGTAAACAATACCCTCTGATGAAATAATTGAAAAATTATCAGAAAATTAAATTCAAGAATAACAATTAATATAAAATAATATATGGCGGATTCTTTCTCAAAAAAAGAAAACTTTAAGAAAAAATTACAGAAGCAAAAGGAAAAAGCGATACGTCGCGAGGACCGAAAGAACACCAATGACAAAGGGAAAAGTCTTGATGACATGATCATGTATGTAGATGCAAACGGTCAGTTAACAAGTACGCCTCCTGATAACAGCAACAAAAGTGTCATTGATTTGGATAACATTCAATTGGGTGCAGCTCCTATTCAGGAGGAAGATCCAATCAAGTCTGGTATCGTTACTTTTTTCAGCGACAAGGGATACGGATTTATCACTGAAGATAACTCTAAAGAAAATGTATTCTTCCACAGCAACAATTGTATTGATATCATCAAAAAAGGAAACAAAGTATCTTTCGAAAAAGAAAGATCACCAAAAGGTTTCTCTGCAATCAATATCAAAATCATCAGATAGTTTTTTAAACTATATATAAAACAAACCGCTTCAGCAATGAGGCGGTTTTCTTTTTATGTATAAATATTTTCTCTTATTTCTATTAAAATTTTTGTCGTTTTTTCCAGATCCGGATATTCCGGTGTGAGAATGTAATTTCAGGATGTGGAAATGTGGTTTCACAATGCAGGAATATAATTCTACAATGCAAGAGTATAGTTCGACATCGGAAGAATATGGTTTAACATTGCAAGAATATGATTCTACAACGAAAGAATATTAATTTGCATCGTGCCCATGTGAAATAACATCGCAAAAAAATAAAGCTACATTACAAGAATGTAACTTTACATTGCAAGAATATTGAGTTACTGTGTTTCAACATTCTTTTGAACATAAAAAACATTATTTTCTATTCGTAAATTCTATTGCTGAAACGTTTGTGTACTCAGGAGATGTAGCGCCGTAGAGGCTTTTCACATACTTTTTGATGTTCTGAGCGATGGTGTACAAGCCTGTGCCATCTGCATATAAAATTTTGTCTCTTTCTATTAATTTGGTATTGAGCTCGGCTTCTGTCTGGTCGACAGCCTGGGTAGCACTCATTAATGATGCGTGGTAGGTGGTCAGGTTGTTTAATTTTAAATCTTCTTCATTAGGTGTGTAGCCTGGAAGGGTTGCTAATAACTGCAGAAGAATTCCGAAATTCTCAGCCTGCTGGGTGAAAGACTGGCGGGAAGTGGAAGCTGTTTTGGGAGCTTCTTTGCCTTCTTCGGGTGGAGTAGTGGTTTTCTTTGAGCCACCCTGAATTGCGCGGTTCAATGATCTTGCCTGATCTAATGTTCCTTGTGGTAATCCTAAAATTTCGAGCAGATTAACGATTTTGGTACATGTTGATTTTAGATTTTCGAAAGCGGTCTGACGGATGATGATTGCATTTTTGTTGGCGTTTCGTTTGTCTTCCACCTCAATTAATTTTGCGGTGGCAGTGGTGTACAATGCCTGAAGGTTGGCTACTGTAATGTTTTCTACCGGAGGATTGTAAAGGCTGTAAGTGGTAACTTGCTGTGTGATTTTTTGAAGGTTCGCTACATTTTTAGCGTGCCCAACTTCGGAGGTACTTGACATATTATTTGTGTTTTTAAATTTGTAATTCAAATATAAAAATTATTTTGAATAAAATAGTTTTTGGAGTAAAATATTTTGGTATTCAGGATATTATGTTAAATTGGGTAGTGGAAAATCTTAGGTTTAGGGTGAAGGTACAGAAAAGCCACACGAAAGGATTTGTGCGGCAGCGGAGGGACTACTGCAGTTATAATCGTTTTTGCAGGAGGTAATCCCACAAAAGTGTTTAAAACTTAGACAAATAAAAATGGTCGGAATTTTCTTCCGACCATGACTAGTTAATTTAACGGCTCTTATTATGAATAAAGATCTATAATTTCATCTGCTTTTTGATCGAATCGTTCTTCAATCGTATTTTCGAATGATCTATTATAATCAGTAATAAATTTATTATTATTTTCAATCACATATTCAGTCATAGTCATTTTCTTCTTTGCTTCTGTTAAAATGAATTTTTTATCTAAAGTAGAAGACTGAATTTCAAGTGTTATTTTATCGCCAATTGGCTGATAAATATTATTGTCCATGTTAGAAGAAAATCTAATAGCTTGTGGTGAGTAATCAAATAATTCTGGGTTACCCGTTATTTTTGCCTCGACTGTAATAATATTTACATTTGCGGTTTGACCATTGAAAGGATTACTAAAAGATGGGGCAACTGGAATAGTTTCAGATCTATTTGCTACTACATTAAAATCACCTATTGTTACTTCTTGCCACAATAATTTTTGCTTTATTTCTTTTAGCTTTTCTTCTCTTTTTTCGGGAGTGTCAATTTCTGCATACTGAATGTTATTAGTTTGTTCTTGTAAAAGATCAAATAAATGTCCGGGTAATTCAAAATTAATTGTTTTCAAGGTTGTTCTGTCTTTTTTCATGGTTAAAATCTAATTTTAAAAATTGTTTTTTAAAGATAATTATTTATTTAGAATTCTTGTCATCCGGAGAATGCGGGATTTAAGGGATTCTAAATTCAGCATATTTCCATCATTTTATCATAATGACTTTTACCGCCAATATTTTCAAACAACATTTCAAAACTTTTTATTGCAACTTCTTTAGATTCTTCTAATATTCTAGAAAAGTATATTTCGTCATTTGTTGAAACTCTATGACTTCCATCTTGTATTTGAGAAATTAATGCCGTTATGATCAAATTTTCCGAGCTTTCTTCTGGTATATCATTCTTTAAATCCCACAACTTTACATCATTTATAAGCCCCATAAAATTTCCATAACTTTCAATAATTCTACGCATATTATTAAAAAGTGCAATAGAAAATTTTTCAGAACTTTCTTTTTTTACTTCCTGCCATAGTAGATGATAATCATTGAAAGCTACATTTTTATAGCCTTCTATTTTTTCAATAATTGATTGATTATTAATTTTTTTTATATTAAAATAGGTTGTTGAATGGCATATTCTTGCGCCAGAGGCTAAAGCGACTTCTTTGTAAAAGAAAATATTGTGTGTTAAAATAAAAACTTGTTCTATATTTTCATTTTTTAGTTGATCAATTAGATTATTTCGTTGTTGGTCTTTTCCCGTTCCTTTTTTTGTAATTAACCTTCTGATTAGTGTAGAAACAAAAAATAAAACCTGACTATCCATACTTGATACTGGATCATCAATTACAATAATTTTCTTTTTTGTAGAATTTTGTGTGTCGTTAGTTCCTAAACACATTTGATAAAAATATAAAAAGGCAATAAAATTTTTTTCTCCCTCACTTAAGGTTTTAAAAATGTGGCTTTCGGAAGTTTCTCCTTCCCGTAAAATGTAATATTTTATAATATTATTTTCAACTTCTCTTTTTTCAATTTTAAATCCTGTAAAATTATTTTTAATAAGTAAATCATTGATGCTGTCAATAGCTTTTTGCGTATTAACAGTTTGTTTTTGCCATTCTTTAATTTTATCTTTAGATTGACTTTTTAGATTTTTTAAAGTATCAATTTCTGATTTTAATTGTTCTAATTTTTCTATGTTGCTATTATTTGCAATTTTAAAAGAATTAATTTTTTCTTTAACTTGATAAGAAATATATTTCCATATTTCATCTGTTAATTCTTGTTGACTTTGTTCTATGTTGTCAATTTCTTCATTATGAATTCTAATATTTTCGTTGACTTTTTCAATTTCGATTTTAAATAAATCGATAGTTTCTAACTTTTTCTTTTCGTTAGGATTATCAATTTTAGCTAGAATTTCTTTTTCATTTTTATTCAAAATTTTTGTTAGTTGATTTTGTATTTGTAGGACATCAAACTTAATCAGATCAAAATCTGTCAATATTTTCAAATTTGAATTGAAAGAGGAAACTTTAGCTGAGTATTTTGAATATAATTCTTTAATATTTTTAATTTTTTCTTCTCTGGTAGTATCAAAATAACTTTCAAATTGCTGTAATAAATCTTTATCAATTGTCTGTTTCTGACAGAAAGGGCAATCTTGAATTTCTTTCTTCTTATTCAAGAAAGTAATTCCTTGTTGAATCCAAGCACTATTGTTTAATTCATTAATAATAGAAGAAATAGGAACATCATTACTTCCTACAATGATTTCTTCGAGGGCATTATTTAGTTCTTTTTCTAAATCAAGTATCTTATTAAAATCATGATCGGAAATATTTTTCTCTATTTTAACTAAATCTTCTAAATAGTATTTCTTATATTTTTCAGAGATATAATTTATGGTTTTTGAAGAATATTCCGTTTTGTTTATTTGAACAAGTTTTTCATAAAAAGGATCTTTTCTTCCGCCTAAATTTATTTTGTTGAAGTTCTCTTGAAATTCCTTATTGTAACTCCAGCAATCTTCTACTATATTAACAAGCTCTTGTTTTTTTGAATTTTCAAGTTTTTGTTTTCCATCATCTTTATCTAAAATTGATTTCTCAATGTTCGCTAATGTTATATATTCATTTTTAATATTTTCATCAATTTCTTCGTTCTTTTCATCTAATGAAAAAATTCCGGATAGTTCAGTTTTGATGTAAAAGTTATTTTGTACAAAATCGGAATCAAATACAATTATTTCTTCTTCATTTCGATTAAAGCCATCGATCGAGCAATTATTGAAATGACTTGAAAGAACTTCATTTTGGGAAAGGTTATAAAATAGGCGAGCGATTGTAGACTTTCCAGAACCATTATTTCCAAAAAAGAAATTTACTTTTTTAAAATCATTTATTTCAGCAGGATTTTTATAGCTTGCAACTTGGCTAAGTTCAATTCTTGTTATCATAAGTTGAAGATTGTTATTAGTTTACTGCAAATATAATATGAATGTACAAAAAACGACTACGGATTCCCATAATCGTTTAATTTTAATATCTCTCTTTTAAATTATAATGCTATGCGCAATTCTACGGAAGAACAAAACATGGAATATTTATATGAATCTATGTCTTTCTAAACTTCTTCTTTTTCTTCCAAGGTGCATTTTTCTGAACGTCACCCGCCGTAATACATCCGTAAGGCATCACTTCATCCAGTACTTCACATAAACCGTATTCTTCAATTTGTGCTCTTACATTTTTGGCGCTTTTATAAGCGGTCGGAAGTTTGGAAATATCAATTTCGTTTGAGAAGAAACCAAATATCTAATCCCTGAGTTTCTTCTGCAAAAACTTCTTCAATGGTTTTATGAGCCAATGGTTAAAAATAACTATTTAAACTTTAAAAATTCTCATAAAGCTGTCTTTTTCCAGAGATTTCATAGAGAAATTATAATCTGATTCATCTTTTTCCGAAGTTATTATTGCTCCCAATTCTTCTACAAGCTTGTTAAAAGAAATCGGCTCATACCATTGCTGGTAAAGTGCCTGCGTAGCCATCATCGAAACTTCAGAACTTCCTGAAACATGAGAATGTCCGGCTCCGAAATTTAACAGAACAAAACATTGTCTTCCATCTTTCGGCAAGAGAATTCCCAGAATCGTTTGTTTCTGAACTGAGTTGCATTGAGCTTCTGCAAACAGATTGTTTGGGTTCATCATATAATCGTAAGAAATGGCATCACCTTTTCCGATCACGATTTTATAACCACAATCACTGCTTCCGCTGAATACGTTATTCATGACCAAAGTCGGAGCCACAAAACCTTTGTTGGCATATAGATATTCTACGGCACCTTGTGGTGCAGAGGTCATATCTCCGGAGTACATCAACTGACCTTCATTTTGATTATAAGATGCATTCCAGCCAATTTTTCCGGCGATATTCAATCCTGAAAGATCGAGGTCATAAGCTCCCCAGGCATTTTCCCAGTAGATTCCGATGGCCAATCTGTCTCCGTAAAATCTTGTTCCTGTAGGGATGTTTCCTACAAACATTTTTTCTGAAGTGGGTAACGCAAATTCTACATCTTTAGGGAAATACATCTTCTTACCTGAAAGATTATATTTTGATTTTAAGTAGTTTAAAATGAAATCATAATTCAATTCGTTCACAGAAGTTGATGTGGCTTTTTTCGTCCACGATTTACCGTTCCTGATTCTATAAACAAAAGTATCCTGACCATACATTCTTGAGTAGCACGCTGACAACGCTTTGAATAATGCAAACGGAGTGGCGTTTTCCAGCCAATGCAAATCACTGTTTTCCAGCAAAATATTTGTTGCATTATTTAACGGATTTGAAATTAAAGGCTGATGATAAACTTTTGACAGTTTTGAAATTTTATTAATCGTTTTCGGCGCTTTGTTTTTAAATGCTAAAAACAGAGGCTTGAAACGGTTGAAAATTTCAGCCAGTTTTTCCAATTCGAACTTTTCAAACAGATAGGTTGGATTGAATTTACTTTGCTTAATTTCATCGATTAAGTCATCACTTTTGATCAGAAGTGTTGTTCTGGTCGTTTTATAAATCACATAACGGAAAAATTCTACCGGATTCTCAGGGTAAATATCGTAGCGGTCAGCTATTTTTATGATTGCTTCTTTGTTTCTGATATTTTCTTTTCCTGTAAAATCATACTCTAATTCGTTATGCAAAATATGCAGTACATCATCAATTGTTTCTTCCTTCAGGGCAATTCCGGACTTCAATAAGGAAAGGCATTTTTCCTGCATTTCTTCGATGCTGTAAGCTTTAATTACTTTAAAGGTTAATTTCAAATCAGGAACATTCAATACTTCATTCGGAATATAGATTTCATTTTGAAAATTGCTTCCGTAGGTAGAAATATAATGATTGATTTGTTCGATAAGTAATTGAAATCTTGTGCTGTCTTTGATTTTCTGCCAGGATTTATGAAAGGTTTTATTTAAATCATTTCCATTGAGCTTTTCTCTTTTGTAAAAAGAAATAATTTCTTTTTTTGCCCAAACAGCATCAGGCTCGATCATAAAACCATCTTCTGAAATAAACGCTTTCGCATCAGATTCTTTTGCTAATACAGCATTGAATAATTTTAATGTTTTCATTGTTTTAAATTTTAAAAAAATAAGTGAGGAGTAATTTTCTTTAAAGTGAATGTTATAGGAACTCCTTTTACCTACAGTTTTACAAAAAGGCGGGGAGTATTTTTCCAATTATAGGAACTCCCTTTGCCTTAGAATTTCTTAAAAAGGCGGAAAGTAAATGTGGGAAATCAATAGGAACTTTCTTTGCCTTAATTTTTTAATAAATGAAAATGATTAATCGTTGAATATAAACATTTTCAATATTTTGAGGAACAGGCAGGGCTCGAACCTGCGACCAACAAACTTGATTCATAGGAACTTTATTTGCCATAAGCGAAAAGTATTACTGTTGCTCTACCATCTGAGCTACTGTTCCCACCTTTATAAAAAGTTTTTATTTATGCTTTTCTAAACTTCTTCTTTTTCTTCCACGGCGCATTTTTCTGCACATCTCCAGCCATGATACATCCGTAAGGTATCACTTCATCCAACACTTCGCATAAACCGTATTCTTCAATTTGGGCTCTTACGTTTTTTGCACTTTTATAAGCGGTCGGAAGCTCGGAAATATCAATTTCATTGGAGAAGAAACGGATATCTAATCCTTGCGTTTCTTCTGCAAAAACTTCTTCAATGGTTTTATGAGCCAATGATTTTTTATGTTGCGTTCTGCTGAAATTTCTTCCGGCTCCGTGAGGTGCAAAACCTAAGTTTCTCTCATTGGTTTTCCCCTGAACGATCAAAACAGGTTCTGACATATTCAACGGAATCAATCTTGGTCCTGTAATATCTGGCATAAATTTATCGTCAAGAGGAGTCGCACCTTTTGCATGATAAAATAAATCTCCGTCCTTGAAAACGAAATTATGCTCGTTCCAATATCTGTTTTCTTTTTCGATGTTCATTTTGTTTAAAACGGCATCGTGAATTGAAGTATGATTTTCTTTCGTCCATGTTCTTATCAATTGTAACGCTTCCCAATATGATTTTCCTTCTTCTGTTTCATACGGAATCCAGGCATTTTCTTTCAAAGTTTCAGGTGAAATTTCCAATCTGAATCTATTCGCGACTTTCATCCCTTTATCATATAAAGCGGCTCCCGGAGCTCTTGATCCGTGGTGAGTTACCAATATGGTATTTCCTGTATTTTTAGAAATTCCAACGAACAAGAAATGATTTCCATCTCCCTGAGTTCCCATATGAGAACGGGCAATGCTGATTAATTTTTCATCATTCAAAAAGTAATTTTCTCTGAAAGCATCCATTAATTTCTGAGACATTTCCATTTGCTCACCTCTCGGTCTTCCTCCGGGTCCGAAATGTGTAATTGAATGGGCTGCATCCAAAACTTCTTTAAGATCAGCTTTTCCAAAATCTGTCAACATCACTGAACAACAGATATCTGCGCTATGAAATCCAGGGTGAATCGCATTTTTCGCCACAACAACTCCACCAACCGGAATCTGACCTTCAGGACCTGTCGGACAGGCATCGGGCATGATCGCACCTGCAACCAAAGTCGGAGTTTTCATCAGAACTTTCATGGTGTTGATTACTTTTTCCACATTATCATTTTCACTTTCGTGTTCAGCTTTGATGTTGATGATAAAATCTTTTGGAGTTTCATGAAGCGGAATCAAGTCCGGCTGTTTGAATTGTTCCAAATATGCTGTGATTTGATTTTCATCTAAATTATTTTCGTTGATATATTCGATGGCATCTTTAAACCATTTTGATGGTCTGTATCCTAATTCTATTAAGTTGTTTCCGTTAAATTCCATTGTTTGTTATTTTGTTGATGCAAAGTAATTACCTTAATGCGCAATAATTTTGCGTAGATGAAATTATTTTGATTATTTTTGAGAAAATTAATTTAACTAAAATTTTTTAACACATTAGAACACATTAGAACACTTTAGTTTTTTTAGTTTAATGCTTAACAAATAAATAGAGTACTTAAGTTTTTAAAAAATCTTTGATTTTTTCTAATGTGTTCTTTATGTTTTCAAAGATGATAACTCAAAGATTCTAATGTGTTAAAAGAAATTTGTAAGTCTTTTCAATTTTATTTAAAAATAAAAAATATGTTATTCGAACAATTAGAAAAATCAGCGGAAGAAATACAGTTTAAAGATGTCATTGCATTTATTGACGAACATTATGATTTTACTCCGACAAAATTTAGCAACGGAAATATCGTGAACGAGGCAGATCAAAATAACGGATCTTGTAAGGTTTTCAGTTTTGCAAAGCTGAATGATTTGCCAAAAGAAGATACTTTAAACCTTTTCGGAGAGTTTTACCGGGAAGATGTTTTGAAAAATCCTGAGGGTACAGATCACCAGAATATCAGAAATTTTATTGAATATGGCTGGGATGGGATTTCATTTGAAGGGAAGGCTTTGAAGAGGAAGTAATTTTTTTTGTACATCTAGTTTGTCATTCCGGAGGAATCTCAATAATTTTTTATAATTAATTGCTTAGATTCCTGCGGAATGACAAAGTGGTTGTTTCTTTTTTTTTAACCACCCCGTCAAAAATTCTATGAATTTTCGCCACCCCTCCAGAGGAGGGGAATTTACATGCTTTAGTCTTTACTCAACCTTAAATCTTAACCTTTAACTATGTCATCCAACAAAAACGCTCTCATCCGCTACAAAACTTTAGATAAATGTCTGAAGAATAAGTATAAAAAATACACTTTGGAAGATTTAATCGATGAATGTTCCGAAGCGTTGTTTGAATTTGAAGGCAAAGAGTCTTTTGTAAGCAAACGTACAGTACAATTGGATTTGCAGAATATGCGGAGTGAAAAATTCGGGTATGAAGCTCCGATTGAGGTTTATGAGAGAAGATATTACCGTTACAGCGATCCGGAGTATAGTATTCATCAAATTTCCGTCAATGAAAACGACCTTAAAGCGATGAATAATGCCATTCAGATTTTAAAGCAGTTTAAAGATTTTTCCATGTTTAAGGAAATGAATGGTGTTATCCAGAAGTTGGAAGATTCTATTCATTCGACCAATCAGAAATCGATTATTCATTTGGATAAAAATGAGCAACTGAAAGGTTTGGAGCATATTGATGTTTTGTATGAAAGTGTTTTAAATAAAAAGGTTTTAAAGATTTGCTATAAAAGTTTCAAAGCGAGAGAATCGAATATTATCACCGTTCATCCTCAATTATTAAAGGAGTACAACAACCGATGGTTTTTGATTTGTTGGCATAAAAAAGCGATTTACAATCTCGCTTTAGACAGGATGGAGGAAATTGAGATCGATGAAACTACAGAATACATTGACAAGGATTTTGATGCAGATCGTTATTTTGGTGAAGTCATCGGAGCAACGGTTTCTGAGACGCAAAGACCGCAAAATGTTATCTTTTTTGTCAATTCACAACATGCTCCATACGTAAAAACCAAACCTTTTCATCATTCTCAGGAAATTATCAAGGAAGATGAAAACGGAACGACTTTTAAAATTTGTGTTCAGCTCAATTTTGAATTAGAACGAATGATTTTAGGAATGGGAGAGTTTTTAACTGTTTTAGGTCCAAGAAAACTGAAACAGAGAATTGCCAAAAGTATTAAAGCGGCACATTTAAATTATCAGGGTAATGAAACGGGGAATGAAGAATTATAATTTAGTTTTGTTATAAAAATTGGCTTGAAACTTGTAATTGTTTTTGAAAATAAATTTATTATGAAATCAAGAATATTAAAAGCGGTACTTGCAATGGTAGTTCCCATTGTTATTGAATATGTTATCAAGAAATTTACAGAAAAGAAAGGAGAAGTGAAGGATCCGAATAGACAGATTCCTTCACCACATTAAAATTATAAGCCTTCCTAATTGGGAGGTTTTTATTTTTCAATCCATTCTCTGAAATCTGCTGTCTGACTTTGGCTTGTGATAAGTGGATTTTCCCAACCTTTAATTTCTAACGCTAAAGCATTTTTCGAATAGCGTTCAAGTTTTATAATACTCTTTTTATTGACCAGCTCGCTACGATTAATTTTAAAAAATTCGTTAGGATTGAGCTGAAATTCTATTTCTTTAAGAACGGTCTGATTGAGCAAATGTTTTTTACCGGAATCATCAAACGCAAAAATAACTCCTTCTTCTGCTTTAAAAAATGTGATATTTTCAGTTTCTAAAAAATAAATTCCTTTATTACTGATCACGCTGAACCGCTCTTTGAAACTTTTAGGCTGAATTTCTTTTTGAATCTGGCTGATTTTAAATAAAATTTTGTCGGAATCATGAGATTTATTTAATACTAAAAATTTATTCCAGGCTTTTTGAAAACGCTCTAAAGTAAATGGTTTTAGAAGATATTCAATTCCATTTGTTTCAAAAGCATTCATCCAAAATTGGTCATAAGCAGTCGTGAAAATAATCGGACAGGAAATTTTAACTTGATCATAAATTTCAAAAGCATTTCCGTCTAACAATTCAATATCGGAAATAATAAGATCAATAGATTTTTCTGTTTTAAAAAACTCGACAGCTTGCTCCACATTATCGATTTCTGCTAGGATTTCGGTAGTTTCTTTTAACTCATTAATGAATCTGATGAGTTTTTTTCTTGCCGGAATTTCATCTTCAATAATGACTATTTTTATCATGCTTCTGGAATTATAGGTAATGTTACGGAAAATTGATTATCGATATTTTTAATTTTTATCTGACTTTCAATTAGTAAAAAATACTGTTCGGTGAGGTTTTTTAAAGCTTTTCCTGATGGGAATTTTGTATTTATCTTTTGAACAATATTATTTGAAACGGTAAGATTTTCATCAATTCTGATGGTGATAAAAATGGGTTTTGTTTCTGTCCCGAGATTATGTTGTATTGCATTTTCTAATAATAACTGAAGACTTAGCGGAACAATAAAACCTTGATATTGATGGCTCTCTATCTTTAATTGATAAGATTTTCCGTATTTATGCTGAATCAGTTTGAAATATTTTTTAACAAAAGCCAATTCTTTATCAATTTCTACCAATTTTCTATCCGAAACCTGCAAAACATAGCGGTAAATATCTGCAAACTCATTGAGGAAATCTGATGCCTTGGCTTTATCTTCTTCAATAAGCTGATCGAGAATATTCAGATTATTAAATAGAAAATGCGGGTTGAGTTGATTTTTAAGCTGATTGATTTTGGTCTCGGAAAGCATTTCATTAAAATTTGCAATCTGTTGCTGGTTTTTCTGATTTTTTCGGTAGTAATAAAAAGCAAGAAAAAAACTTCCGTAAATAAAAGCATTCAAAAAATCTGAAATAGCATTATTAAGAAATGTTTGCGAATTAAAGTTCCTTTCAAAAGTATCAAAAATAAAAGCTATAATAAGTTTAAAAATATTAAGTACAAACAAATATAAAAGAAGGGAAGTTCCAAAGATTTTAAAAATTTCTTTAAAATTGAAATTGTCCGATTTTTGCCAATAGATCATCAGAAAACGCATAATCAGAAAGAGAATACCGGCATTTACAAAATACAACACAGGAGCTTCCGGTGTGAAAGTGTACCAGTTGATCTCTCTTTCTGTCTGAAAACGGATTTCTATGGTTTGCACATAAGAAAAAAGAAAAATAAAGAGTAAAAAATATTTGTTTTGCTGTATTTCGTTTAAAATTTTCTTCATGATTGTGTGACAACAAAATAGTTCTATAAAAATACAGAACTATTAATAAAGTTTATAATTGAATATGTGTTTAAGATTTATTTTGATGAGTTTTCGGGAAATGAAGCGGTAATATTTCCTTTATCATCATAAAAATCGAGCTTTGCTTTGTTTTCTTTGTCTACATAAAACATTGCTTTAGGCAATCCTTTTGCATCAAAAAGAAACAAACCATCTCTTTGTCCGCGAGATTTTCCGAGCATAATTCGTGGTGTTCCTTGTCCAAAATTTTTAGTTCTCTGAGATTCATTTTTAGGACGATCGTTGAATGTGAGACTGCTTCCCACAAACCTTTCATTGCCCTTTTGATAATCTTCCGATAGCAACTGCATGATTTGGTCGCCATCGTATTGATCATGTGTGAATGAAAGTCCTGAAGAATGACCATCTGCATTTTTTTTACCGTCATAGATGAAACCGCCACATTCCAAACCTTCTTCATTAAAGAATAGCATTCCGGAACGTTTTTTACGCTTCTCGTTGGTATAAACACCGTTGATTTTGGTTTTTCCGTTTGGAAAGCGATCTACATTGGTAATTACCATTTTAACGGTGCCATCTTTTTCTACTATATTAATTCTTTCCACATCGATTTCTGAAAACTTTTGATTTCCATTGCTTTTGAAAGCTGAATTGACTAAAAAGAAGATTGCAATTGCCATGGAAAAGGCGAAAGCTCTTAAAAATATAAGCTCTTTGTTGATACGTTTTTCTGTCATAATTATTGATTTTATGACGCAAAAGTATCATGAGTACAAATTGGAATCAAGAACTCTTTTTTGAACTAAGGAAATATGGTTATGATTTAAGGATATTATAAGATGAGTGAATTTTTAGTTTGATTAAATAAAATCATACACCCCATTTTTCCAGCCTAAAACTTTCGAAGAGTCTGCATTCAACCAATTTTTAAGAACCGTTGCATAGACTTTTCTGAAATCTTCAGTGTAAATTAAATCTCCTTCTTTCAGATTTTGTAAATCTGGCAAGGCGTTTAGAATTCCTTTCTTTTTTAAACCGCCGCTGATAAAAAACATTTGGTTGGCTGTTCCGTGGTCGGTTCCTTTGCTTGCATTTTGTGAAACACGACGACCAAATTCTGAAAAAGTCATGAGTAAAATATTATTAAACAATCCGTTGGCTTTCATATCAGCAACGAAAGATTTTACTGCCTCGTTGATTTCTCCAAACAATTTTTGCTGTCTTTCATTCTGATTGACGTGCGTATCAAAACTTCCTATTGAAAGGTAATAAACCTGCGTATTAATGTCTGATTTAATTAATGAAGCGACGGTTTTAAAGTCTTTACCTAGTTTAGAATTCGGATATTCCTGAGTGTTTTTTTTTGCTTTACTTTTTTCGAAAATATAGTCGGCATTGTTGATGGTTGAACCTAAAGTTTTATATAAGTAAGATACCGTTTCGTCATCGTGGTGGTGATCGTTTTCATACAATGATTTGAAATATTTCTCCTGACTTGTCTGATACAGTTTTTTTGGATCTTTAAAGGCAAATGCTTTATTGTTTTCACCTTTTAAAGCCAAACTCAGCATATCATCAACTTCCAATGCCTGAGTAGGATGTTCGCATTTGTAGCATTCTTCATCCAAAAATCTTCCGAGCCATCCTGTTTCCAGAAACTCATCGCTTTTACTGGCAGAATGCCAAATATCCATGCTTCTGAAATGTGATTTATCAGGGTTTGGGTAGCCTACATTATTCATCAGGGAAAGTTCGCCGCTGTCAAATAATTCTTTAAAATAAGACAAAGCCAGATTGATTCCTGTTTCATCATTTAAAGCTAAAGAATCATTGATGGCAATATTTTTTCTTTCTTTAAAATAAATATCATTTTTTGTTGGGATAATCGTATTTAAACCATCATTTCCACCTGTGAACTGCAGGACGATCAGTATTTTCTGATTCGGATTTAAGGCATTGTCTAAAGTCATCGACTGTAGAAAATTCGGAATAAACAATGAAGCTGTTGCCAATGAACTTATCTTTAAAAAGTCTCTTCTTTTGATGATCATAATTTCTTTGCTTAGATTTAATAAAAACTAATTTCTCTAACTTCTCACATCAACTGATATTCAGGGGTTGACATCAGATTGATGACATTCATTTTGATGCTCTGATCTGAAAATTGTTTAACAGTATTCATATCCAGAGATTCTGAGTTGACGATCAGATAGTCTTCTGCTTTTTTCTGATTTAAAGCTTTGTCAACCTTGCTCCAATCGATTGTTATATTCGGATTTTTAAAACTTTTATTTAGAGCTTCTCTTGATTTCATGCCCATATCCATGTCATCGTCTTCTTTTGCAGAATATTCCATCGACCTCAATCCCGACCATATTTGCGGAATCTGAAGTCGCAGCATCAAAGTCGAGCTGTCAATCCAGGATTTTCCGTTTGGCCAGCCTGCAACATTGGGTGGATAGAGCAGCATTTGTCCCAAAAGCTTTTGATAAACAATAATGTTTTCAGGATTTTGAATTTCCATTGGCAGCATTCTCATCGTTCCTGCAAGAAGTTCTGTTGGCGATTTTATTCGGTTACCGATATTTTTTTTATCGTAAAACCATGAACTTGAAAAGATCTCGGTCATTAGTTTTTTGATGTCATATCCTGATTCATAAAAATTTTCGCTGAGGTTTTTAATGATTTTTAAATCAGGTTTTTCATTTACGAAAAAGGTGTAAATCTTTGTTGTGATGAATTCGGCGGTTGCTTTTTGTTCCAAAATAATATTTAAAACATCATCTCCTGTGAAATTACCTGTTTTTCCAAGAAAGGTTTTTGTGCCCGTGTCGTGAAGTTTCTTTCTTTCGTTAAAATTACCTTCTTTATCATAACCCCATCCTGTAAAAGCCCTTGCCGCTTCACGAATATCTGTTTCAGTATAATTTCCTCTTCCCATTGTGAAAAGTTCCATGACCTCGCGGGCGAAATTTTCGTTGGGATGATCTTTCTTATTCTGTTGATTATTCAAAAAGCTTAGCATTGATGGAGAACGGCTGACTTCAAATAATAAATCTTTAAAATTACCTAAGGACTTCTCCCGAATTACATTCAAGAGCTGTTGATTGAATTTTGGATTGTTAATTCTCGTTGCAAAATGTCCGTGCCAGAAAAAAGCCATTTTTTCTCTCAGCTGTTCATTGCTAGTAGTCATTTTTTTCAAAAAATTTAAATTAAGCTCATTATTCTGCTTTTGATTGATTTTCTGAATTTCCCTTTTCTGCTGAGCAGTGGCTTTAGGATCATTATATTCAATGGGTTCTATGTCGGGAGTTTCATAGACAATGGGAGAGAAGATCTTTTCATTGAAAATTTCCTTCAGAATCGTTTTGATATTTTTATTTTTCAGGTCATCTATCTCGTTTATTCCGGGTCCGAAACCAGCGCGCCATAGAAGATGTTTGTTATTAATAAATGAAGCAACCATAATCCTGATTTTATTTTTTGATGAATAAAAGATGCGGAGGTTAAAGTGTATAAACAATTATTAATGATCATTTATTGCTTGCCTTCATGTAAAGTTAAACAACTATTTAATTAAAATAAAATTTAATCAATTGATTTTCATTATTTTGTGAAATTTTTAAGATTTACTTTTAAGATGTGTGAATTGTTTTGGCATGATTTTTCCTTGTCTCATTTCAGTAAAATTTAAAAATCAGTGTTATGAAAATGATTAAGAAAACAATATTAGGAGCAGGGATTTTAACAGCAGGTTTGTTAAGTGCACAGAGTGCAAGTATGAATAATATGATTAAAGTGGGAGCAACGGCAGGTATTGCGGTTCCTTCAGACAACCTTTCTGCAGCGGTAGGTGTAGATGTAGCATATCAAAATCTAATTACTCCGGGATTTGGGTTAGGTATTGCAACAGGGTATACTCATTATTTTGCAAAAAATAACAACGGATATGACAACAATGATGTAGGTGTAGTTCCGGTAGCGGCGCTATTCAGAATTTACCCTAAGCAGACTGGTTTCTATTTCGGAGCTGACCTTGGTTATGGGTTTTTAGTAGGTGACGACAAAGTTGCTTCAAACTCTACAGCAGACCGACCAGACGGAGGTTTTTATCTAAAACCAGAGATCGGATATCACAACAGAGACTGGAATTTCTTCCTTCAATATCAGAAAGTATTTTCGGGAAGTAACGGTGATATCGCTAATCAAGACTATAATGTGGGAAGCATCGGAGCCGGATTTTCTTACAACATTCCTTTAGGAAAATAATTAAAACCTATATAATCAATTATTAACCAAGCCTTTTCGATTTTTTGAAAAGGTTTTGTTTTACCTAGCACAGATTACCAAAACAATTATTATATTTGATAAAATTAGCGATTATGAACTTAAATCCAAAATTTCCACTTTTTTTACCGGGAGTAAAAAACAGCAGTAATGATAATGTTTCGATCATTGGTGTAAACCTACGTGAAGATGTTACTACGATCGCTTATTATGTCTCTAGTAATGGTGGAATTGAAACTAAAACTCAAAAAAATTATCCCACAAAAGAATATACTGCATTTTCTGAAATTCTTACCCAGTTTATTCAGGAAGAGCAGTTAGAGAACGTAAAACGTTTGGGAATCTCAGTTCCGGGACCTGTTTTGAACGGAAAAAGTAATCCTGCAAGATTAGGCTGGAGCTTTGATGTTGAAGAATATAAAAATGCATTCGGTTTTGAAGAAGTTACTATGCTGAATGATCAGGAAGCTTCGGCTTACGGTATTGCACTTTTACAAGACAGTGATCTTGATGCAATCTACAGCAGCGGTCATCTGGAAAAAGGAAATGTTGCCATCTTAGCGCCAGGAAACGGATTGGGTGAGGCAGGATATTTCTTTGACGGAAAATACCTAAGACCTTTCGCTACAGAAGGCGGTCACTCAGAATTTTCTCCAAGAACAAATGTTGAGGTAGAATTTTATCAGTTCCTAAATAATATTTACGGAATTGTAAGTTGGGAAAACGTATTGTCTAAAACAGGTTTATTTAATATCTACAGATTCTTAAGAGACGTAAAAAGACATCCGGAACCGGAATGGCTTTCTGAAAAACTGACGAACGCCAACGGAAATTTTACAGAAGAAATTTTCAAAGCAGCAGTTGAGGAAGATGTACTGATTTGTAAAATCGCATTAGATACCTTCTTAGAATTTCTGGCTAGAGAAGCCAATAACTTAACTTTGAAGTTAAAGGCAACAGGAGGTTTATTGATTGCCGGAGATATTCCGCAAATTATCAGACAATATATTGATAAAGATAAATTTTACGAGAAATTTAAAATAAGTGATAAAATGGAAGATATGTTGAAGAACATTCCGATTTATCTGATCAATCCAGACAGCACGAGCATTGATGGTGCTGCGCTTTACGCCGCTTACTATAAAGAATAAAAATACAGCTCCGAAGAAATTCGGAGTTTTTTTATGGATGATTTTAGTCATAGAAATATTTTTTAAAATTGATGTACATCAACAAAAACTACCAATTAAGATATTTACATTTGCACCAATAAATAATTAAACAATTTTTATTCATGAAAAAAATATTTTTATTAGCAGTTTTGGCTAGTGGTTTGGCTTTCGGGCAATCAAAAAAAGTAGTAACATCTGATGTTCACTGGTGGGGTTATAAAGTTGCGAAAACTGAATCTAGTTCTCATGACGGAACGGTAAAAGTAAAATCCGGAAACATGATCATGAAAGGGAATGAGCTTGTGGGAGGTGATTTCGTTTTAGATATGAATTCTATCAACGCTACAGATCTTTCAGGAGAATACCAAGGAAAACTGAATGGTCACTTGAAAAACGGAGATTTCTTCGAGGTTGAGAAATTCCCTTCAGCAAGTTTCAAAATCACTTCTGTAAAGAAAAACAGCGATAAAGTTTACAACAAAGTGGTTACAGGAAATCTTACGGTAAAAGGAAAAACAAACCCTGTTTCTTTCCCTGCAAAAGTTTCTTATGCAAACGGAGTGGTAAGTTTAGAGTCAAATAAATTCTCTTTCGACAGACAAAAATTTGATGTTGCTTACAAATCTTCAATGAAAGATGTTTTTGTGAAAGATGATATCGATATGCTTGTAAAAGTGACTGCGAAATAATTTAATCAAAAAAATATTATTAAAAGTGTAGAAGTTCTACACTTTTTTTTATTTTTGTTGAATTGTAAATAAAAAAGAATGAAAAGATTATTATTGTTTGTTATGATGTGTGCGAGCATATCATTTGTATTTGCTCAAAAAAAGGGAGATAAAATTTCTAAAGTGATCACTTCTGAGATCAAATGGTGGGGACACAAGGTTGTGAAAACCAAAGCATCTTCTCATTACGGAAGTTTGAAACTGAAAAGCGGAAAATTTAATTTTGATAAAACGGTTTTTGTTGATGGTGAATTTGTAATCGATATGAGAAGTTTGGTGGTAGCTGATCTTTCTGGTGACGATCAGGTGAAATTATCTAACGAATTGAAAGGAACCAATTTCTTCGAAGTTAAAAAATTCCCGACGGCAAAATTCCATTTGAAAAAAATTATTCCTTTGGCTAACAGCGAGTACAATTCTACCATCGTAGGAGATATTACTATCAAAGGAATCAGAAAGACAATTTCGTTCCCTGCAAACGCTCATATTACGCAATTTACGGTAGAGATTGAGTCTTCAGTATTCTCATTAAACAGAAAAGACTTCAGAATTTTCTATCAGAATTCTTTGAAAGATTATTTCATAAAAGACGAGATGGATATTCAGTTTAAAGTTTCTACTCAAAAATTGGATAACGAAAGACCTTTGTAAGGTTAAAATTTTCATAAATCATTATGCACAGCTTTTATTAAGTTGTGCATTTTTTTTATTTTAGTAATACGAAAACCATATGTATTAATAATTAGTCAAAAATCCTTGAGAACTTTGCTGAGTGGAACGCCTTTGCGAACTTAAAGACAGTTAGTATTTAAAAAATCTTAGCGAGCTTTGCGTTTAAAATATTAATCATTAAAAATAAAAATTAGACAAAATTTAAAAATACAAGATGAAAATATATGTAGTAAGTGGTTTGGGAGCAGATTTTAAAGTTTTAGAAAAACTAAAATTCCCCGAACAACATGAAATCGTCTTCATCGACTGGATGATTCCCGAGCTGGATGAAAGTTTTGCGGATTATGTTGGCAGAATGGCTGAGAAAATAGATACAACCGAACCGTTCTATTTATTAGGGTATTCATTTGGCGGAATTATGGTACAGGAATTGAATAAATTGAAGCCCGCCGAAAAAGTAGTCATCATGGGAAGCATTAAATCTGATAAAGAGAAATCCCGATTGATAAAAGCTGGAGAAATCACTCGAATTCCCAAAATAATGCCTATAAGCTTTTTCAGTGACCGAACTACAACTTTCTATTCTGTGGTAAGAAAAATGTTTGATCCTAAAAATCCACGAATTACACAATATTTTAGAGTACGTGATCCATATTATCTAAAATGGTCTGTCGAAAGAATTTCAGAGTGGAAATTTGAAGAAAACCCAAATGTTATTCAGATTCTAGGAGATCGGGATATTGTTTTCCCAATTAAAAATTCAAAACCCAATTATATTATTAAAGGCGGAACCCATCTTTTTCCCGCAACCAAATATAAAGAAGTTTCAACTTTGTTAAATAAAATTTTTATTTAAATTTTAAAATTAACCCTAATTTTTATTGGGGTTAATTTATTTTTAATGCTTATTTATTAGAATTTATATTTAATTTTGTAGGGGTTGAATTGAAAAATAATGAAATAGCTTTTAAAATTTAAATTAAGTTATTTCAAATACCCTCTAAAAATTAGATTCTATGAAAGTTGGTTTAAAATGGAAAGTTTCATTTATAATAATTTCTTTGGTAGCCATTGGCGGACTTTTTTGGAAGCCCAGCGTTGATTTTCCAAACACCGGAGATTTTTTAGGCGAAGAAAATATTGTCGGTTCAGATGTAGCGTGGATTTTGGCTGCAGCCGGACTCGTTCTTCTCATGACTCCCGGACTGTCCTTCTTCTACGGTGGAATGGTCGGCAAAAAGAACATGATTTCTACCATGCTGCAAAGTTTTATTGCTTTAGGAGTTATTTCTATTTTATGGATTGTGGTTGGTTTTTCTCTGTCTTTCGGAGATTCTATCGGTTTTGAAATCAATGGTGAGCATTATGGGATTATCGGAAACCCTTTTACCTATCCATTTTTTAATCATGTGAGTGTTTATCCTCACAAAACGATGGCTTCCACGATTCCTTTCATCTTATTTGCATTGTTTCAGATGAAATTTGCAGTGATCACACCAGCTTTGATTACGGGTTCATTTGCTGAAAGAGTTCGGTTTATTTCGTATCTGGTTTTTATGGTTTTGTTTAGTCTTTTTATCTATACGCCACTCTGCCATATGGTTTGGCATCCTGAAGGCCTTTTAAATAAATTTTTCGGAGTTAAAGATTTTGCAGGTGGAACCGTAGTTCACATGAGTGCAGGTTTTGCTGCTTTGGCGGGTGCTATCGTTTTAGGGCGAAGAAAAACCCCGCATCATGAGCCTTCAAATATTCCATATGTCATTTTAGGTACAGGAATGCTTTGGTTTGGCTGGTTTGGTTTCAATGCCGGTTCGGCTTTAAGTGCCAACGCAACGGCAGCAATAGCTTTCGGAACGACAACCATTGCTTCAGCTTCCGCAATGATGACATGGATCTTCTTTGACAGAATCAACGGAAGGAAAGTTTCTGCGTTGGGAGCTTGTATCGGTGCTGTTGTGGGTTTGGTGGCCATCACTCCTGCGTGCGGTTTTGTTTCCATTCAAGAAAGTCTTTTTATAGGATTTGCGGCTGCGATCGTTTCTAATCTCATGATGAATTGGAAAGCATTAAAGAAAATCGACGATACTTTAGACGTTTTTGCCTGTCATGGAGTAGGAGGAATTATGGGAATGATTTTGACTGCAATCTTTGCCCACGGTGAAAATGCAAGTCTTCTTCACGGCGGAATCGGAGTTTTTACCCATCACATGATTGCTTTAGTTTTGGTTTCTGTATTCACGTTTTTTGGGTCATTACTTTTGTATAAAATCACCAACAGAATTATCACGCTCAGAGTTTCTGAGGAGTCAGAAAATATAGGATTGGATATGTCTCAGCATGAAGAAAGCCTGAAATGGTAGTTTAGTTTTAATTATAGTGATTTTTATTAGGGCAGCTTTATCCGCCTGTAATTTATCCTGAGCTTGTCGAAGGGCTCCCGCTTTTTTGCCTCCGCCTCGCTCCGGCAAAAAGAGCTCCGTTCAAGTCGGGCTGCGTAGTCTGTGCAGAGTTCAAGAGATGTTTATAAAATGGGAAATTTGTTTGTTTTAGATTTAGTGATAAACCATTTCTGACATTTCATTTCTTTAGAATTTATCGTGTATATTTGCTCTTCATGAAAATGAAAATCACGTATGGAATCTATATCGGTTTTTGAGATTATAAAAGTAGGAATTGGGCCTTCCAGTTCACACACAATGGGCCCTTGGAATGCTGCTTCGGCATTTATCAGAATTATAAAAAGAGAACGGTCAATCGCTGAGGTGAAAGAAGTCTTTCTGGAATTCTTCGGTTCACTGGCAAAAACGGGAATAGGTCACGGCACAGATATCGCCGGAATGTTGGGTTTAAATGGTGAAGATTTTAAAACTATCAATACTTCAAAGATTGACGAAATCGTTCATCATATCAAAACGTCTGAGATTCTTAATTTAGGTGGAGAAAAAGAAATTCCTTTTGTTTACGGGCATCATTTGGTGCTTAATATGTCTAAATCTTTAGACTTTCATCCCAACGGAATGATTTTTAAAGCTGTCTTTGAAGACGGCACAGAGCTCGTTCAGGACTTTTATTCTGTAGGTGGTGGATTTATCGCTAGTCAGGAAAAAAACTCGATTGAGAAACAGTGTGTTCGTACAATTTATCCTTGTCATCACGGTTCAGATATCGTAAAATATTGTGAAAAATTAGGTTTTGATAAAATGTCAGATCTTATTTTAATCAACGAAGAAAGCTGGAGAACGCAGGAAGAGACAAGATCTGAAGCTCTGAATATATGGGAAAATATCAAAGAATGTATTTATAAAGGGGTCAATAAAGAAGGCATTTTGCCGGGCGGACTCAATGTTACCCGCCGTGCGGCCGGAATGAACCGAAAATTATTGGGCGAACAGATTTACAAAAATAAAGATGAATGGTTTCAGCAAGTTGTTGACGCCGAAGAAAACTTTACCAATATCAATAAATGGATCGCGTGTTTTGCGTTAGCAGTGAATGAAGAGAACGCAAGTTTCGGACGTATCATTACTGCGCCAACCAATGGAGCAAGTGGAGTGATTCCGGCAGTTTTAATGTATGCGCAGGCTTTTACACCTTACACGAGTGACGATGACATTGCGAGATTTTTATTGGTCGCAGGAGAAATCGGAACTTTATTTAAGAAAAACGCAACTATTTCTGCAGCGATGGGAGGCTGTCAGGCAGAAATAGGGGTGTCATCAGCGATGGCTGCGGCAGGTTTAACCGAAATATTAGGCGGAAGCGTAGGTCAGGTATTGATGGCAGCAGAAATTGCGATGGAACATCATTTAGGATTGACGTGTGATCCGATTAAAGGTTTGGTACAGATTCCTTGTATTGAAAGAAATACGATGGGTGCAATAAAAGCAATTACTGCAGCGAATATTGCTCTTGAAAGTGATCCTACAAAAGCGAAGGTGAGTTTGGATCAGGTGATTCAGACGATGTGGGAAACAGCGTTGTCGATGAACGATCGTTTCAAAGAAACTTCTGAGGGTGGTTTAGCTATTGCCGTGAATGTACCGGAATGTTAAAATAAGATACAACAGGGCTTAATTTAAAAACGTTCTGACGTTTTGCTTAAAACCTCAGGACGTTTTTAGTAAAAGATGCCGACGTTTCATTGAAAACGTCGGCATCTTTTTTATTTGGCTGTTTATTTCTTATCAAAAACAAGTGTATTCCCGTTCTGGATAAGGCTTAATTGTTTGTTTTCCGGAGAGAAAATAATTTCTACACCAGCATTATCATATTTAAATTTATTTCCTTCCACATATTCTAAAGGAAATGACGGTTGATCAGTTAATTGGGCAAAAAGGATTTCTTCTTTTATGAAGATTTTAAAGTCCAACTTAGTCTCTTTTGAATAATAATTACCCTCAT
Source organism: Chryseobacterium aahli (assembly GCF_022699665.1). Taxonomy (GTDB): domain Bacteria; phylum Bacteroidota; class Bacteroidia; order Flavobacteriales; family Weeksellaceae; genus Chryseobacterium; species Chryseobacterium aahli. The sequence goes on from NZ_JALDNB010000001.1 coordinate 91,251, forward strand.
ATTTTTGTAATTCTTTTTCAGAGGCTTTTTTCAGCTCTGTAAATTTTGGATATTCATATTCCTGATCATAAATAAGGCTTACAATTCCTAAAAATATCTTTCCGTGTGATAATTTTTCACCGTTAATAACTGTTGCTATAGAATAGTTTTCAGTCGGACTGTAAGAAACAAGTGTGTGGGTTCCGGCAGTATCACCACCATGTCCATAAGAAACTTTGTTATAAAACGGCGCTTTCATTATACCTAACCCAAATGGTTTTTCACCTTTCGGAAGCATTCTGTCTAATGTTTCTTTTTTTACAAATTTATAATCGAATAAAGCATTAATGAATAAGCTCAAATCATGGGTTGTAGAAGTAATGTCTCCCAAACCAATACAGTTACGGAAATCAAAATCTTCTACCTCCATCCATTTTCCGGTGGTGCTTTCGTACGATTTGAAGATGTTTTTTTGATTATCTAAAACTGAAAAAGTGTTTTTCATATTGGCTTTACTGGTGATATTTTCTTTCAATAAAACATTGTAAGGTTTCTTAGAAACATCCTCTAGAATTCTGCTTAATAGATAGTAACCCGAATTTGAGTATCTTTCTTTCTCTCCCGGTTGAAACTCAACTCCGTGTTTTCTTATCGTGTCAAGAATTGCTTTGTCACCAACAGATTTTCCAAATAACCATGAGCTGACATAATCTCCCAATCCGCTTGTATGGTTCATGATGTGTTCTAAAGTAATTTTATTGGCATTGGGAGCGTCAGGATAATACTTTGACAGTTTATCATTAAGATTTAGTTTTCCTTTTTCTTCCAATTGCATCAGCATAATTGCAGTAAAAAGTTTACTGACTGAGCCAATTTGGTAACCTGTATTAGAATCCCATTTTACATTAGGTAATTGGTCTTGTCCGAAGTTTTTCTGATAGATTTCTTTTCCGTCTTTGAAGAGAGTGATGCTCCCGATTCCTTGTTTATTTTGGGTAATGTAGTTCAAAAAATCATCAATTTTAGCCGTATTAATTTCAGCTTTTTTGATGTCTTTTGATATTAAAACTTTTGCTATAGGTTTTTCTTTGCCATCATCTTTGTAAAAATTGAGAGGAAAAGATTTTGAATTTTGCGAAAAAGTTCCCTCAAAATGGTCTGCTTTAAATTGTCCTTTATAAGATGCATTAAGCGCTTTCATTTCAAAAACCAATTCATTATTGATGAATTCAGTTTTATCAACGTTAATGATTTGATTGCCCTGCTTTGGGCTTTTCGCTGTTGAAACGTAGCTGTTATTCTCTTTCGTAACGTCGAGAATTAATGGGAGAGTCATCCCACCAAGATCAAGTTCTCCTTTCCATGAGCCTGTAATTTCCTGGCCGTAAAAATTCTGTGCTAATAAAATCAGCACGAGTAATAGTTTGGTTTTCATTGAATTAAATGTTTAGTTGTTAAGTGTTTGGCATATCATTACAGTAACAAATGTTACGATGCAGAATATTACTGTATGTTGCCATTTTTTAATATTTGTTGCTGTTTTAAATCCGTTGTAGAAAATTGCTATACTGTATATCAGGCAACCTACATTTGCTATTGTATATAAAATCATAACCAAAAAATCTACAAAAGGAAACACTTCGGTTGGCTGCTGTTGATAGTTGGCCACATTTTCTATTGTATTTTTCACAAAATTAATTCCCTCAAAAGGTATAAGAATGATAAGAGGAATCTGCGAAATAAGAACGGCATTTGCGATGTCAATTATTCTTGTTTTACGGTAAAAAACTTTGCCAAGTAGAAACAGAACAGTGATCATTACTGCAAAACTTATAAAAGTAGGGAGAATTAAATCATATAAATTATTTGTCGTAAACGGTGCGATTCTGTATATGCTTATAAAACATGTGTTCGTCCAAAAGCAAAGCGGGATCGTAAGTAGGAAGAAAATAATACCGATAATAAATAAAGCCTTGTCATCGAACTTTTCAAAAGGATTAAAAATAGTTTTCCAGGTCATGTTTTATTTTTTTACAATAATGTTGGGATTTATTTTAAGCAAATCATTTTCAAAATCACTGAAGTTTTTAGGAGATATAATGATGCTTCCATTTGTGAAATAAATTTCTACTCTCCCGATAATACTGGGAGCCGGCGAAGAAATCATATTTCCGGTTTTTTCTATTTTGTAAATATCATTTACCTTGATTTTTGTGGTTCCGAAAATTGAATTTTTCACATACAAAAACTCAGCATCAATCTTATACCGAATGGTCAGCATCAATAATAGTATCGCTACGAAAATCGCACATGGCACTAATACAATTTCCCAATTTCCATTTTTCACATCCAGAGAAATCGGCAACAAAATAATCAGAAAAATAGGAAGCATCAATTCCCAACCAATTCTTGCAGGTATATTTTTCATAGATAGATTTTTATTATTAACCGTTTAATCTTTTTATTTTTTCAATCAAATCATCCATTTTGTTTCTCATGGTCGGATAGGAGAGTTCAGCTTGTTTTGCCATTTCCTTGATACTTCCGCTGGAAAGAAAAAAATTGAGAATAAAATCCTGCTCGTCCCGTGCCAATTTCAGAAGTACCGGAAGCTCGTAATTTCCGTTGACTTCAGTTTTGCAGTCAGGGCATTTCATCTGACTTACCTGAAGTGTGTGATCGCAACTCGGACAAATAATGGGTAACTTCATTGAGTTTTATTTCTGTAAAAGTAATAATAATTTTAATAAAGTTAAAATATTTTTTAATAAAGTTAAAGGTTGTTGTGAAATTTGACATGAAAAAAACTTCCCGAAAGAAGTTTAATTAAGATTTAAGTGAAAATTTATTTATCTAAGATTCCACGTATTTTGTTTGCATTTTCTATGAGTTCACCGAGATATTCAAAGTTCTCTTTTTCCAAAGCAGATTTGAATTTTTTTAATTGAGAAATATGCTCGTTCAAAACATCCAAGACATTCTCTTTATTTTGTTTAAAGATGGGAACCCACATTTCCGGATGAGACTTTGCGAGACGAACTGTACTCGAAAAACCAGAACTTGCCAATTGAAAAATAGTTTCCTCTTCCTTTTCTTTCTCCAAAACCGTATTGGCAAGCGCATAAGAGGTGATGTGCGAAATATGTGAAATGTAAGCAGTGTGAAGATCATGTGCTTCAGCATTCATGTAAATTAAATGCATATCTAATTTTTCAACAATGGTTTGAACCAATTTTAACGCATCTTCTGCAGAATCTTCAAGATCACAAATTACTCCGGCTTTTCCCGAAAAACTCTCTGCAATTGCAGATTTTGGCCCGTGATTTTCCGTTCCCCACATTGGGTGGAAAGCGACAAATCTTGATCTCATTGGATGATTTTTTACCGAGTTGACAATTCCTGCTTTCGTAGAACCAACATCCATCACGGTTTGTGATTCTGAAATTATATCTAAAACCTTAGGCAGAATTTTTCTTGCCGCATCCACAGGAATCGCAATGATAATTAAATCTGAATTTTTAATTCCATATTCAAAATCTGCTTGTTCATCGATGATGTTTAAAGCCAAAGCTTCTTTTAGATTATCTTTATTGTTATCAATTCCATAGATGAAATCGACCGCTTTTTTTTCTTTTAATTTTAATGCGATTGAGCCACCAATCAATCCGACACCAATGATACCTATTTTCATTTTGTTTTAATTTAAAAATAAAAACCCCGTCCGAGGACGAGGTTTTAAGTTATATAACAAGAATCTCTATCCCAAATCTGAGCTGAAAATTCTATAATAATATGTTCTGTTTTTGTTAATCACAAAGCGAAGATAGTAATTTTTTGTTTCTTTGAAATAAAAAAGACCAAACTTTTGGGTTTGATCTTTAAAAAATTTAATCGTTTAATGTATGAGTACTAATTGATGATTAGTTAAAAATATTACGGATTAGAGATAATCAATGTTGAGGGAATGTCTGAAAGCCAAAGACTTTTTGAGTCGATAAGACCTCGCCAGCTTTTTTTGCTGATTAGCATAAGATCCTGTGAGTTTAAAAATTCCTTCTCAATTTTTTTCTCGTTATATAAAGTGATGTGATTGGGTGCAACCTGTTCGATACTTCTGATGAGCTCTTTTACCTCAATGTTGCTTCTTATCTGTCCGGCAACATCCAAAATAATAATCTGTGAATTGTTATTGTTGATCAATCTTTTCGCATATTCAAGCAGATAAAAATCGCTTAAATTGAAAATGGGAACAAATACTTTTTCGGCTGAAGTAAATTCTTTTTCAACCAAAACACCCACCGGAATATTTGTTTTATCTAAAATCTGCAAGGTGAAATCATCAAAAGGAGAGTTGTTGAAAATATAACTTTTCCCTTTTACTGTATTCAGTAATTTTTCCGGGTTGATGATTTTTGTGGTAAAGCCTAAAAGTCTTCCGAGTAAACTTCCTTCATACATCGATTTCCCGAGCATGATTAAAAGTAAATCGTAATTTCCTTTGTTTGAAATGCTGGTCAGATCACTTTCAATATCAGTTGAAGCTTTGAAAAGGGTGGTCACTTCCAACTGAAGTTCATCTGAGGTTTGGATTACTTTTTTAAATTGTTCTTTTTCAAAATTTTCAATATCAAAAGCGTGCAATTCATCTACCGGCGCGATATTCATCGCGGTTACGCTTTTGTTTCCGTTCATTTTGTGAGTGAAATTGTCGGCTAATCTTAATAATGTACTTCCGGATTCGGCAGTGTCAAAAGATAAGAGAACTTTATATTTTGCATCATCATTTTCCTGTTCTTCATCGTCCATTGTCGATTTTTTTCCTCTAAAAAGATAATTGATAAGATCAAGGCAAGGGCCGGTCATGAAAGTGGTAAATAATGCCATGATGACCAACATTGCAAATAATTCCGGACCTAAAACGCCTAAATCATAACCAATATTTAGTACAATTAATTCTGTGAGCCCTCTCGTATTCATCAATGCTCCAATGGTGAGACTGTCTTTCCAGCTCATTTTGAGGAATTTTGAAGTCAGTGCACTTCCTACAAATTTTCCGGTAACAGCAGTTAGTATAATGAAGCCGCCGATTTTCCAAAGGTGGGGATCATTTAACAAACCAATCTGAGTACGCAATCCCGTAAATACAAAGAATAAAGGAAGCAATAAAACCAAAGCAACATCTTCAATTTTTTCAATGAAAAGATTTCTGAATTTCACATTTTCTGGCATAATTGCTCCTGCCATAAATGCTCCGAAGAGAGCGTGAATTCCGATAACTTCTGTTGCGTATGATGAAATAATTAAGATTAGGAAAAATACAGCAACCAATGGTTTGCTGATAAAACCTTTGCCTTTTTGCGATTCAGCAATTCGGTGTAAGAAAGGTCGTACGGCTTTAATCATAAAAAAGACATACAATATCGCCATTAAAATAACAAATACTGAACCTGAGAACGATCCTGCTTTTACAACCGCAATTACAGCTGCCAAAATACACCACGCCGTAATATCATCTGCAGCGGCGCAAGTTATAACGACTGTCCCAATTTTTGTCTTATGAAGATTTCTTTCCTGAACAATTCTTGCCAAAACCGGAAAGGCTGTGATGCTCATCGCAATGGCAATAAACAAAGCAAATGAACTGAACTGAATTCCCTCCGGAGCAAATTCTTTATAAATAAAATAAGAAAGTCCTACTCCTAAAGCAAAAGGGAAAATAATACTTGCATGGCTGATGACCACTGCATCGTGTGCTTTTTTACGTAGAACGCTTAAATCAAGCTCCATCCCAACGATGTACATGAAAAGTATCAAACCAATCTGACTCAAGAACTGTAAATTCCCAAGTGACTCTTTAGGGAAAATGAATGCCGAAAGTTCTGGGAAATAAAGTCCAAAAAGTGAAGGTCCCAAAACGATTCCGGCAATCATTTCACCAATCACGGAAGGTTGTTTTAGTTTAACGCAAATCCAGCCAAATAGTTTTGCGACAAGAATGATGGTCACAATCTGAGCTAATAAAAGTGCGAGTGGATGATGAAGATTCGTCATAAAAGAATCGGTGAAATTCTCCCACATCGTAGATCCTGTCGCTTTACTTGGAGCAATATTTTCTCCTATTTCTAAAGTTTTTCCTTCGATAAAAAACCAGTACATCAAGCATGAAAAGAATGCGATGGTACTGATATAAAAGATAATATTTTTGTATTTCCCCATAATCAATAATCATTTTATTTGAACGCTAATTTCTAAAGAATAAACGGATGGTAAAAGTTGTTTTTTTTGAAATGTAATAAATGCACAGAATAATGTAACGAAACTTATCTGAAGCTGTAGCCCAACCCAATTCCCATTTTCCAAGCGCCATTGTCTGTGGATGTTTTCGTATTATAATAGAACGGAATCTGTAATGCTACTTTTTTGTAAATCACTGCTAAACCAACTCCTAGTGTAGGCATAATCGGTGAGTTTTTTGTTCCAGTTGATTGGTCTTCTTTAATTCTCAGTGAAGGTAACATTCCGATCATCATTTTGGTGTTTTTATATTTGAAATTGACGTTCGGACCTGTGAAATTGATGAATGCACCATGGTCGACATATCCTGCAACGGCAATTCCATCAAAAAGTGAAACTTTTATTTTTGAATCAGTTTCCTGCGAAAAGAGTAGAGCGGATGTAAGAATTCCAAAGACGGATAGAATTTTTTTCATTGTACATTATTTAATCAGGACGCAAAAATAGTTTGATTAAACAACCGTTTAAAGTTAATGTAATGAAACAGCAAAATTATGCAGTGAAAGTTGAAAAGTCTGAAAAATCCTATTTTCCGAATCTTTCCATCAGTGAATTTTTATAGGTTTCGCCAATCTGTAATTTTAAATAATGATCGTTTTCTGCGGGAATCGTCGTGATAATTTCACTCGTCGACAAAACTTTTACGGATGATAAAGCGATGATTTCTTTTTTATTGACCTGCGCAAAATCTTTGGAAGGCAACATTTCTAAAAGCGACTTGAAATTCAGATTTTTCAGCACGATGGTAGTTCCATCTTTCAGGATAATATCTTTGTCGCGACTGTCGATTTCTGAGGTTTTAATATAAGCAATCTGCTCTGTAAATATGGTTGATTTTCCGATGTTGCTGTTCCACTCGATAGATTCTTTCTGCGGAAGATGACTGAATAAATCTGCCGCTTTTTCAAAGGCCTGAATCAGTCTTTCTTTTTTTATTGGTTTTCTAACGTAATCAACCACATTTAAGTCAAATGCTTCAGCTGCGTATTCTTTGTAAGCTGTTGTGAAGATGATTTTTTTTGAATCTGAGATTAATTCTGCGACCTGAAGTCCAGTCATTCCCGGCATTTCAATATCTAAAATACAGAGGTTACAATCGATGGAATTTATTTCGCTCAGGAAAATTTTAGGATCATTAAAAGCTTTTACAACTTCTACATTGTCAATCTGTTCGCACAAAAGTTTTAAATAACTTATGGCAAGCAGTTCATCATCAAGAATAACGCATTTTATCATAGAATTCGCCTAAATTGATTGTTAATTCGGCTGTGAAGATACCGTTTTTTGAACTTTTTTGAAGGGTGTAAAAATTGTTGTAAATCATTTTTAAACGTTGATCCAAAGACTGACTTCCAAAACCGCTGTGCTCTTTTTCCAAAACATTTTTTAAGGAAGCTTTGTTGCTGACTTTCATTGTAAAAATTCTGTTTTCTAGCTCAAGATGAATGGCGATGAAAGAGTCCTGAGCCAAAAAATCGGTGTGTTTAAAGGCATTTTCAATTAAATCTACAGAAATCAGAGGTGCAAAAACTTTTTCTTCATATATCGCATCAGACTTATCAATTTTAGATTTAATTCTGAAATCAAAAAGCGGATTGATCTTAATTTTATTAATTTCAATTAAACTCAAAGCAAAGCTGAATTCCTCTTTGGGGCTTACAAATTTGTTGTTGCTTTCGTATAAAATATAATCCAAAACATTCGCCAGTTTATCCAATGACATATACGTTTGATAGGCGTGAGACTGTACCGAATTCAGGATGTTTTTAAACAAATGAGGATTTAGTTTTGTGCCAATATGTTCTAGCTGAACTTCATTTAATCGCTGCTCAATCAGTTTATTGGTTTCCGAAAGTTTAGTATTTCTCTTTCTGAAAATTTGATTTTGGCTGAATAAATAAATACTGACCGTGAGAAAAAAGAATATGGCAAAAACTCCAACGAAAATCAGATAATCGTGAATCATGTAGTAATTGCCGTCCATCTCAGTAGATTATTTTATTTTTTTTAAACTTAATAACTGAGCTTCTTCAGCACATTTTTCGAATGAAACTTCGTAACGAGGATTGTCTTTCGGATAAGAAATTAGGTAATCCGGACAAGGTTTTTTCTGAGCGTGACTTCTGTCGAAATCTACTTTTCCTTCCGTGATGATGCTGTCTTTTAAGAATTTTTCATCTACTTTTAAAGCTGCCATTTCTGTCTTGAAGCTTTCAGAATATTTAAAATCTTTAGATAAAGTTTCAGCGATCACACGGCTGTTGGGTAGATATCCGCTGCAGCTTACGCCTTTTTTATTAAGAACGAAAAATACAATAACCAATCCTGGAACGAGACCGATTAAAAAGAATTTGATTTTTTTCATTAGAAAATTAAAAGATTGATATCATGATAAGTAAGTCCGAAACGGTCGCAGATTACCTTCTTGGTGTGTCTGCCCTTATACATATACAGACTTTGTTTCATTTCGTTTTTGCGGATGAGCATATTTTCGAAACCACCCTCAACATCGTAATTTAGAATATAAGAAAGGAAAAAGTTTGAGATTGCCTTCGTGGTTGTTCTCGGCATTTTTGAGGTCAGATTCGGAAGTCCGCAATGGATAACACCATGTTTGATGATGTAAGGATCTTCCATTGTAGTCAGTTCTGACGTTTCAACTACTTTGCCGTAATCAATTGCAATATCGATGATGACGCTGCCCTTTTTCATTTTGCAAACCATCTCTTCGGTGACAATCGGCTGCATATTCAATCTTGGAAGAGCTCCAATGACAACATCTGCACGTCTTAAGCTTTTACTTAATTCTTTAGGATCAATAATTGAAGTGGGAACTCTGCTGTCAACCAATGTGTGAAGTCTCCTTAGTTTAGATAATGAATTGTCAAATACTTTTACACTTGCTCCCAAACCGATTGCAGCTTTTGTTGCAAATTCTCCAACGATTCCTGCGCCTAGAACAACAACTTCTGCGGGTCTTACTCCTGTAATTCCTCCAAGCATCAATCCATTTGATAAGGCTAGTAATTCTGAGGCGTATAAAATAGAAACTGTTCCTGCGATTTCGCCTATTAATCTTACCAAAGCCAATTGTTTGTATTCATCAGCGATAAATTCAAAGGCAATAGCGTTGACTTTTTTCTCAGCTAACTTCAGGAAATAATCTTTATCTCTAAGATTGATCTGTAAAGCAGAAACGAGATAGGTATTCGGTTTGAAATAATCAATTTCTTCATCTGTAGGCGGATTGATTTTTAAAATCAAATCCTGACCAAAGGCTTCTTTCGGATCCTTTGTAATAATTGCCCCCGATTCTGAGTACTGAAGATCAGTGAAAAATGAGCCTTGTCCCGCACCGGATTCTACGATGATCTCATGACCATGCTGTATCAAAACCTGCACTGCGTCGGGTGTTATACAAGTACGTCTTTCGTTGAGACAGGTTTCTTTAGGAATTCCTATGCTGAATTGCTTGCCCTTTTTAATAACTTCCAACTTTTCCTCCTTTGGCATCAGTTCTTCCTCGGAAAAAGGAGTAAAAATATTTGTGGTACTCATTTTAAATTCAATTATGACTTAAAGAAAATTAATAATACAATCGATTTCTTAGACAAAGATACATAATATTTAGTCGAAACTGATTTCTCTGCTTTCACCGTTATTGTGGATGCTCATCGTGTGGTACTTTAGTCCGTATAGTTCTTCTTCATAAACTTCGGGCCATTCAATAATGCACAGATAGGCATTGTCGAGATATTCTTCGATACCGATATCAAAGACTTCTTCAATATTTTTTAGTCGGTAAAGATCAAAATGATAGACTTTTCCTTTAGGTGTATTGTATTCATTTACAATAGAGTAAGTAGGGGAGTTGACTTCATCTGGACTGCCTATATTTTTAAGTAAAAACTGAGTAAATGTAGTTTTTCCGGCTCCTAAATTTCCTTTTAATAATAAAATCGGATGTTGAAGTTGTGGAAGGATTTCTTCAACAACATCTTGCCAGTCTTCTATCTTTTTAATATTAAATTGCATAAGCAAAGATAATTATTTGTATTAAATTTCAGATAGTGCAAAAATAAAACTGACTGAATAAAATTCAGCCAGTTTTTGTAGTTATGATAAAAATGTTTGGTTTACTTCTTAATAACTTTTGATATACTTACTTCATTGTTTTCAAGTATTATTTTTACAATGTAAACTCCTGAAGCGTTATTTTCTAAGGATATTTCTTCTGTTTTCCCTCCCTTTTTAACCAATTGACCGGAAATATTATACATTTCGAAAGATTTTATCTTATCCTTAGAATCAATCTTAATGATCGATGTTGTTGGGTTTGGATAAATTTTAATTCCACCTTTCCACCTTTCGTGTTCTGTTGTAGATAAATTTCCAGCAATAATTTTTACTGTGTAATCTTCTACTTGCCCCGATCTCAAATCTGTAGCACACGGCCCGGAAATAGAATTTTGAGAAGTCGATGTGATATTGGTATTTTTTACGATACGCATTTTGGTATTTCCTAAAACTGCGGTCGACGGAATTGTAATGTTTGTAGTAATTGTATTTGCGTTCGCAGGGTTTGCAGAAGCGAGCTGGCCAACGTAGAAACTTTCACCCGAATCATTAAATATACCATTGTTATTAAAGTCAATATATGCCATCACATCACTCGGGAAAGTGCTTGAAGGTCCTTTTACAGAAAGAATATAGGTATTCCCCTGATTAATATCTGTAGAAATAGCACTGAAGTTTTCGTAAGATGGAGTCGTTCCCGAAGTAAACGGAGAAGTATTATCAATCGTATTGAATGTAACTTTAGTAATCATATTGCCATCAGAATTATTCTGAAAAACAGGTAAACAGAAAGGGTTAGCATTTCCGGGTGACTTTATTTCAAAATTATCAAAAGAAAGATCGTAATCTCCAGCAGTTCTGTTTGCATTAATTCTAACTTTCACGTATTGATTTTGGTAAGAAGCCAGCGAATAGATTTTCTTGATATAAGTTCCGGTTCCTGCTTCGTTATTCACTGTCTCTAAGGTTGTCCATGTGATTCCGAAATCTGTTGAAATCTGAACTTCAAAGTTACCCCAATCAGCTAACGGAGCGTAGGGACTGTTATAATTTGACTGTTTGTAATCAAAGCTGAAAGTGTAATCTGCAGAATTCAATGGCCCTACTGCTATCGTGCTAAATGTTCCAGTTGCAGCTGAAGAATGTAGGTTTTTATACAAGTTGGTTGCAGATACACCAATTCCTGTTGCACCTCGTGCAGTTCCTAAGGTATATGATTGCGGGCTTGTTCCATTCGTCCAGCCATCAGGATAATTTGATGTTAAGAATTCTTCTTTCCAAGGTGCAGGAGCTGTTTGAATTGTTGCAAATGAAACTGATTTCCAAGGACTTTTTACTGTAGAAGAACAAAGTTTTCTTATCCAGAAATAGTATGTTCCATTGGTAAGTGAAGAAATATCAACTGAGTTATTTCCCGTTGCTAATGTAGTAAATGCAGAACCGTCAACCGGAGTTGTATTGCTGGTGGTAACAATATATTCATATCCGTTTGCGGGCTGTTGATTGTTGACATTCGTCCATGAAATATTTGCTCCCATGGGAGTAGTACTGTTTACCGTAAGGGTTGATAATTCCGGGCAAGCTGGAATAGGTTCCCAAATCACATCATCTACATACATATATGAATAAGTTCCGCCGTCAACTCTTCTTATTCCAAGATAATTAGCAGAACCATTATAGTTATCTAAGTAAACTATGAATTCCTGATAGGTTGTCGTTAAAGGTAGCGTTTGAATAACTTCTACATTGGCAGAAGCATTATTTCCGGTTAAAGCAACAATCTGTACTTTGGTGTCCGTAGCAGTTCTTCTTGCTTTGAAACGTAATCTGTGGGTTCTGCTGTTGATGTTATTTAATTCAGGACTCACAAGAATGATTTTCGTTGCAGCATCGGTAGTTGTTGCGCCGTTTCCATAAAAGCTGATATTGTTAGGGGCAGAAAAATGATCTGTTGTTGTTAAGCTGATAGTAGGAATTGAAGTATTATTTGATGTTAAAATTTTACTCCAGCAGTTCGGAAGATTGTTGGTTCCCGTAACCGAATCAAAATTTTCATTCAAGGCAGAAGCTGCAACACACGCTGTATAAACACTTGCTGTACTTGAGTATGAGCTTTCACACTGGGCGCTCACATTTTTCCCTCTGATATAATATTGAGTGTTTGGTAGTAAACCATTGACAGCCTGTAAAAGTGTTGTTGTAGACAATGTAAATGGAGAGCCGGCAACCATATTATTGAAATTACTGTCTGTGGCGACTTCAATAATTGTGTTGATGGGATTTGCTGTTCCGTTTTCCGAAGTAGCCCAATTTATATTAAAAGAATTTGTTGTAATGTTTGAGGTAGTAATTCCGCTTACGCCAATAGGGCAGTTGGTGATATTGCTAACTAAAGGATTTTGAACATTATATAGGGGGCCGTTGCTACAGTTTGAATTTACAGCATAAATAGTATATGTGTACTGATTATTTCCTCGAATTCCATGATTATAATTATTTTCAAAAATTGTATTGGCACCGTAATACGCAACATAACTATTGAGTGAGGTATTGTTTCCTGTAGTATAAGCAGTTCCGTTTACCGGAGAATTAGATGTTGTACCTGCCAGAGTTCGTAAAATAAGATATCTGTCTGCAGCTGATGAGCTTGGTGTAAAGCTACCATTGATAATAATTCCTGTATTACTTAATGTGAAATTGGTAGGTTGAGAGGTCGGCGTTGCACAAGGCGAGGGCGGAGTCCAGTTTAAAGTTAATCCTTGTGACGGTAAAAAATTGTAATTGGTTGCTATTCCAGCTGAAGAATTGGTTCCTGCTGTGGAATTATTCCAATTGCTTGTTGCGTTTCCAGATGCCGTTCTGTTGATGTAATCGTTACTTGCCGTACCTCTAAGTCCAACTTTTGCATTGGTCGCACTCGGTGTTCCTTGAGATGTCAGATTGTAAACGTATTTTATTGTTCCATTTTCATGCAGTCTTGCCTGAAAATTCCAGTCATGATACGATGTCGCTGTCGGGGCTGAAGAGAAAGGTCTGAAATGACTCCACTGTACTACAAACTCACGATTGGGAGTAGTTCCTATAACAGAATAGTCTATCGTACTTGATAAATTATTAATATTAAAAATCGAAGCTAAATCTGCAGCCAAAGGAGAAATCACTCCGGTATAAGCTACCCCCGAGCCGATAGGATCTGTAGAGTTTGTGATTGGAGCACCAAAACTGATAAATCCGTTGGCATGTACTTTTAAAGAATTAAAATTGGTTCCGTTAAACGGAAATTGAAATGGAATCACATTATCCAAAGTATACACATTTTCATCCAAAAAACCGGTTCCTGAAGCTGCTGTAGCTACCGCAATATTGGTCGGGTTAGATAAAGAGGTGTAATTTCCCTGGCTTTGCGAAAAAGAATAGAGAGAAATAATTTGGGCGTTTGCTTGCCATCCTGATAAAACGAAAGCTCCGATTAAGCCTAGTTTTGTTTTCTGTACTGTTTTCTTAAACAGTTTAAAAAATCGATCTGTCATCATATTACTAAGTTTCAAGTGGTAAACTTATTATTTTTATTTAGAATTAATTTAAATAATAAATATGATTTAAATCAATCCATGAATTAATCAATTTTTAAACTGATAATATATGTGTAAAAGCTTTTTTGAATATAAAATCTAGAATTGTTAATTTTGATAAATATTCATTTAATTCATTTTATGCGATAGAATTTGATATTTCACTAAAATTCAATTATATAAATAATTGACAGATTGCTTGAAGTATGAGCTACTTTATGATTTTGTTAGAATTAAATTTTACCTTTAAAATCATAATTCCATTTTCTAACTTCTCTTTAAATTTACTTATTTTTACACCATGATTTCCAAGCAGACGATAGATAAAATATTCTCAACAATCCGGGTAGAGGAGATTGTTGGCGAATATGTGCAGTTGAAGAGAGCGGGATCCAACTTTAAAGGTCTGAGCCCGTTTCATGATGAAAAATCGCCGAGTTTTGTAGTTTCTCCAAGCAAGCAGATTTGGAAAGATTTCTCGACAGGAAAAGGTGGAACTGCGATTTCTTTTTTAATGGAAATTGAAAATTTTACGTATCCTGAAGCACTTCGCCACGCCGCAAAAAAATATGGAATTGAGATTGAAGAAGACCAGCGTGAATTTTCCGAAGAAGCAAAAAATGCGCAGTCTGAAAGAGATATTCTGTACAAAATTCATGAAATTGCCAATGAATATTTTCAAAATATTTTATGGGAAAATGAAGAAGGCAGATCGATTGGTTTGTCATATTTCAGAGAACGTGAACTGAAAGATGATATCATCAAAAAATTCCAGCTGGGATATTCTCCTGAAAAGAAAAATGCATTTACAGAATTTGCTTTAAATAAAGGATATTCTAAAGAAATATTAGAAAAATCAGGACTTTCCATTTTTCCTGAGAATTCTCCGGCTGGGATTGACCGTTTCCGTGAAAGAGTGATGTTCCCGATTCACAGTTTTTCGGGAAGAGTTTTAGGTTTTGGAGCGAGAATTCTTCGAAGCAATATTAAAACTGCCAAATATCTCAATTCTCCCGAAACAGAAATTTATCACAAATCAAATGTTTTATATGGTTTGAACCAAGGTAAACAGGCGATTTCGAGAAAAAACATCTGTCTTTTGGTGGAAGGTTATATGGATGTGATTTCGCTTCATCTTTCAGGAATTGAAAATGTTGTGGCGAGCTCAGGAACTTCTCTGACGACCGAACAAATCAAGTTAATTAAAAGACTTACCGAAAATGTAACCATTCTTTTTGATGGTGATAATGCGGGAATAAAAGCGAGTTTCCGAAGCATTGATATGTTGCTGACCGAAGGAATGAACATTCGTGTTTTGCTTTTTCCTGAAGGAGATGACCCCGATTCTTTTGCCAGAAAACATCCACAGGAATATGTAGAAAAATTCATCGAAAATAAAGCGATGGATTTCATCGATTTTAAAGCCGAAATTCTTTTAAAAGAAGCTGGAAATGATCCGATAAAAAAAGCAGAGGCCATCAGAAATATCGTAAAATCTGTTGGTTTCGTCCAAAATGGCTTAAAAAGAGAGGTTTACCTAAAAGAAGTTTCTACAAAATTCGGACTTTCTGAGCAGAGTTTGTTTAATGAATTAGATATTCAGAAGCAGATTACTCAAAATCAAGCGCCTAAAAATCAACCAAAAGAAAATAATGTTCAGCCAAAACTGGAAATTGTTCCTGCTAGTGTTGAACAGGTGGATCCGATTATATTTGATTTACTTAATCAGGAAAATAATTTAGTTAATCTGATGTTGAATTTTGGCGATGTCGTGCTTCACAGAGAAAATGAAGCGAATGAAAAATATGACATCACGGTCATTGAAGAAATCCTTCATCATTTTGAAGAAGAAAATTATGAGTTTCAGGTAGAACTCAATAAAATTATCATTGACAGCATCAAAGAAGGAATTGCCAATGAAGAACTTCGTAAAGGAAATTTTTTTGTCACTTTTATGGACGAAAATATCACTTCAAAAGTTGTTGATGCCATTATGCCTCTAAATGATTTGGAAAACTGGGCTTCCAGAAATATTTTTCCGCCTAATTATGGTGATAAAATCAATACTCAGGTGGAAGGTGATATTCTGATTCATAAATTCAGATACATCGATTATTTAATTAAAGAAACTACTGAAAGCCTTGAGAATTATAAAGATAACGAGTCTAAATATTTTGAATCAATTAAAAAAATAACTCTGCTGAAACAGGCTTCTATGCAGTTGTCGGAGATTTTAGGTTATTCTCCAATTAAAGGAATTTATGTGAAAAGATAGCCGAAATTAGATGTTAGGATTCAACTAAATAGTGAAAAATTATTTTTAAGATAATAATCTTTTACCTAAACTGCCAAAAAGTCCTATAAAATTTTAGGAATAAAAGTTGTAAATTACATCTTAATTAAATTTAAAAATATACCAATAGAAATATGGACATTAAAAAAGAATTCAGAGATTTCTCTGTAAAGCACTTAGGAAACAGCGGTCTTGCGACTGATCAGTATATGGGAATGTATGGACCAACCAACCTTACTCCTTATATCATGGAAGAAAGAAGATTGAACGTTGCGCAAATGGATGTTTTCTCTCGTTTGATGATGGATAGAATCATCTTTTTAGGAACCGGAATTGATGATCAGGTTGCCAATATTGTAACTGCTCAGCTTTTGTTCTTAGAAAGTTCTGACTCTGCAAAAGATATTCAGATTTACATTAACTCTCCTGGAGGAAGCGTTTACGCAGGTTTGGGAATTTATGACACGATGCAGATCATCAAGCCGGATGTAGCAACAATCTGTACAGGTATTGCGGCTTCTATGGGAGCTGTTTTATTGGTGGCAGGTGAAAAAGGAAAACGTTCTGCATTGAAGCACTCTAGAGTAATGATTCACCAGCCTTCAGGTGGTGCACAAGGTGTTGCTTCTGATATGGAAATCAACTTGAGAGAAATGTTGAAATTGAAAAAAGAATTGTATGACATCATTTCTGAGCATTCCGGACAAACTTACGAGTGGGTAGAAAAAGCATCTGACAGAGATTACTGGATGACTTCTACTGAAGCAAAAGAGTTTGGAATGGTCGATGAGGTTTTACAGAGAGCTAAAAAAGAAAAATAATTTTCTTCAGAGAATAATCAAGCGCATCAATTTATTTTGGTGCGTTTTTTTGTGAAAAAAATGAAAAAAATAATCAAAATAATCACATGTCATTTCGACAGAGGAGGAATCCAGATCATTAATAATTTATAATTTTTTCAGGAGCTATCTCCCGCTATCCACTCATACTCCTCGCAAGCCAGCCTGTCCTGAGCCTGTCGAAGGGCTTGCTGTGGGGTAACCGTTTCTATCGGGGCTAGGAATTCATGCTCTTGAAAACCATCCGTCAAAAAAATACTACCCTTTATCTGAAGGTGAATTGTTATATCAGAGGTTTTTGTCATTGCGAGGAGCGAAGCAACGAAGCAATCTCATTAAGAATTCAAATATTAATGTACCAATTAACCACAAAGTATGGGTGATCTTGTAGTATCGTTGAAAGAATGACAAAAACCATAGCCCGAATTGCAGCGACATCCTTTTTTTGCGATGGCTTGAAAAAAGCGCAGGCGAAAAAGATATAGCGTAAAGCCGGATACAGCTTCAAAAAACTGAGTAAAAAATTAAAACACAATTATCATTCTATTCAAGATGAGTTTATAATCAATATCTACTTTCGCACCTATAAAAGTATTTATGAAAAAAATCCTGTTACCCATTATTGCTTTCATTTCTTTGACAGCATGTAATAATGATGATAATGTAACGAATCAAGACATCAATTACTCAAAACTTCCTCAGGAATTTTCTTTCTCAACATTAATGACTTTGAATGGAGTGAATATTATTAATGGTGGTTATGGTTCAGGAGCAACGGCGCATCCTACTCAGAAAGGTGAATTTTATGTAATTACCGACCGTGGTCCCAATGTAGCCTACTCTAATGGAATCAAAATTCTTGTACCGAATTTTACGCCAACGATCATGCATTTCAAAATCAATGCTGAAGGAAATATTGAAGTCATCAAATATATTAAACTTAAAAATCCTTCAGGACAGCTGACTACCGGTCTTCCGAATCCTGTAGGAATGGGAAGTACGGGTGAAATTGCTTATGCTGCAGACGGAAGTGTATTAGGAACAGATAATTATGGTCTTGATAGCGAAAGTATTGTAGCTGCCGCAGATGGAACTTTCTGGGTTTCTGATGAATATGGTCCTCACATTGTACATTACAGTGCAGAAGGTGTAGAATTAGAAAGAATAAGCCCAATCGGTGTCAACACAGGAACACGAAAACTTCCTGCCGTTTTTGCAAAGCGAAGACCCAACAGAGGAATGGAAGGAATGTGTATGACACCAGACGGAAAAATGCTGGTTGGTACAATACAGTCTACCATGTATGTTCCTACAAAAGCTTTGGCAACAAATACTACATTAACGAGAATTGTAACTTTTAATGTGGCAACAGGGCAGACTAAACAATATTTATATAAACAAGACGGAGGAGCTTCAGATTCTGTTTGTGAGATTACTCCAATCAGCAACACAGAATTTTTAGTGATTGAAAGAGATGGAAGCTTCGGTTCGGTTGGTGGACTTAAAAAAGTGTACAGGATCAATCTTTCAGGTGCTTCTGACGTTTCAGGAACGGATCTGACTGCTGTTGACGGAATGAAAATCAACGGAAAAACTCTTGAACAATCTACATGGGCCGAGTTGAATACTGCAGGATTAGTACCTGTTACAAAAACGTTGGCGGTAGATCTGGTTGCTAAAATTGGGTATGAACATGATAAATTCGAAGGAATTGTTTATTTAGGAAATAATAAACTGGCCGTTTTTAATGATGATGATTTTGGAGTTACCGACGATGGAAGCGGAAATCCAAAAACGAAAATTCTTCCTAAAACAGGGAAGCAGGATAAAGGAACGATGTATATAGTCGATATTCAATAATTAGATTTTGTAAAAAGCGGCGGCATCTAAAGATGCCGCCGCTTTTGTTTTATATAAAATATAATAGAGTTGATTATTTAATAAAGTATTATTTAGTTTAAGTCAACCTATTTAAATTTTTTTTAATTAAAACCTTCAATAATCTTAGAAAAATCTTCTAATTTCAAAGCAGCCCCGCCGATTAATCCACCGTCGATATCTGGTTGAGAGAAAATTTCTTTTGCATTGTCAGGTTTTACAGAACCACCGTAAAGAATAGAAACTTCGTCAGCAACTTCCTGTCCGTATTTTTCAGCAATAATTCCTCTTATGTGAGCGTGGATTTCCTGAGCCTGTGCCGGACTTGCCGTTTCACCAGTTCCGATTGCCCAAACTGGTTCGTACGCGATTACTACCTTCTTGATTTCTTCAGCAGAAAGCGTGAAAAGAGCAGTTTCAGTCTGAGTTTTCACAACATCTAAATGTTGTCCCGCTTTTCTTTGTTCAAGCGTTTCACCATTACAGTAAACAGGAATTAAACCTTTATCCAAAGCCAATTTTACTTTTTTATTGCAGCTTTCGTCGTTCTCACCGTGATATTGTCTTCTTTCAGAGTGACCGATCAAAGAACCTGTTGCATCAATTGATTCCAACATATCTGCAGAAAGTTCGCCTGTGTAAGCACCGCTTTCAAACTCGCTCATGTCTTGAGAAAAAACTCCGATCTCGTCCTTTTCAAAGATGTCTTTTGCCATCATTAAATATAAAGACGGAGGAGCGATCCAAACTTCACAGTTGGTTTTATTTTCATTTTTATAACCTAATAATTGAATCATCAACTGCTGTGCTTCAATTACATTTTTGTTCATTTTCCAGTTTCCTGCAACTATTTTTCTTCTCATATTTATAATATTGACGTTATTAAGTTATATTTTCTTGCAAAAATCTGAAATATTATCTTATAAAAAAAATATAGCAAAAAGATATGCTCCATTTTGCTATATTTTTATCATTTATCTTGTTGAATAATATCTTGTTTTCAAAAAAATATTTTTTATTTTTTTAATAGTTTAGTACTTATTACTTTACCATTTATAAATTTAGTTTTCAAAAAGTAAATTCCTTTTGGTAATTCAGAGATATTGGTATTGTTTTTTTCTATTGTTTTTACCACTTTGCCATCTAAAGTATACATCTGTATTTCGCTAATTTTTTCCTGGGTTTTATAAACAAGTACATCACTTACCGGATTTTCAAATGTTATAGATGGGGTAGAGTTGGTTTCGTTGGTTGATAGCGTAGGATTAGCCATTAAATATTTAACAACCCTATGGTCCCCCGATACAATAATATTGTTATCGTTAATTACCATATCATACATGAAATCCCCATAAACAGGACCCTCTGAATAACTTCCGAAAGCTGGATCAGCTGTACCGTTTTGTAAATGTTTAGAAATAAGTATAGGACTAAAGGCACTATTATTTTCCTCTAAAGCCCAAAGCACATAATAAAAACCATTTTTCTCTTTAATATTTATTATTCTACCTGTATATGGTGTATTTGTGAAGGGGTATGAGGGAGGAAGAGGAAATGTAGGAAGAATATAATTAAATGTACCATCAAACGTTCCATCTGGATTCACTCTGTAAACAGTATCATCTTTTGCAAATATAATCTTATTATTCCCATCTACTAATATACTTTCGTACGAGTTGTTAGCGTAATAATTAGAGGGAAGTTGAATTTTACCATTATTTCCAAAACTGGTAAAAGGTTGCCCGTTGGGTGTATATTTTTCGATACTATTAAAACAAATATTGATAATGTTTGATTGCTTATCTACTAATACAGTATTGTAATTTTCATCTAATATAGTAGTTTGTGAAATTATTAAGCCATTACTCCCAAAGGAAGTATCTGTACTTCCATCGGCGTTCAGTCTGTAAATAATTTTATTGTAAACGTTGGGTGCAATATTTTGACTACCATACACGAGTATTTTGTTGTTTTGAATAACAAAACCTGAGTGACGACAAGAATCAAAAGCGAAGATCGTTGTAATCGTACCGTTTGTCCCAAATGTAGGGTCTGGTTGCCCATTGGGTAGTAATCTTTTGATAATATATTCGTGTGAGTTGTCATTTTTGCTTATTGTCAATAGTTTTCCGTTGAGTTCTTGTACGTAATCAAAAATAGTGAAAGAAGTTACAGAAGCCAGCTCGCCGTTATTGCCAAAAGAGGTGTCTAAAGTTCCATTACTCGATAATTTTCGAGTAGAAGTTACATCTATTCCACCCGGAAATGTATAACCAGGAAAAGAACTGTAATATAAGCTTCCATCAGGATGTTGCAGAATTTGCCCGCCCATATTCTGGTAAATACCACCAGTAGGAACATTAATCGGAGTAACGGTATATTCTCCATTGACACCAAAGGAAGGATCTTTAGAAATAATTTGTGCAAAAAAAGTCTGTATAGGCAATGATAGAATAAGAACGAAATTTAATTTTTTCATTTGTGTTTCATTTGTGTTTTTTATGAATTTATTATTTTTTTCCGAATGCAAATTAAAGGAATAAAAAGGAATTATAAAAAAATAAGCAAAAAGATATGTTTCGTTTTGCTTATTTTTTTAGTATAAAAGTAGCGTAACGTTACTTTGTAATTCCTTCTAATTTAAACATAAAAGCATACACCAAAGCAGTATCTTTCAGGTAATCAAATCTTCCTGAGGCACCGCCGTGACCATAAGCCATATCTGTTTTTAATAATAATACGTTTTTATCGGTTTTTAGATCTCTCAATTTTGCTACCCATTTTGCAGGTTCAAAATATTGTACCTGAGAATCGTGCAAACCTGTGGTGACCAAAATATTCGGATAGTTTTTCTTTTCAATATTTTCGTATGGAGAATACGATTTCATATAGAAATAAGCTTCTTTATTGCTCGGATTTCCCCATTCATCATATTCATTTGTCGTTAACGGAATACTCTCATCCATCATTGTATTCACTACATCTACAAACGGAACCTGAGAAATTATACCGTTCCAAAGCTCAGGTTTCATATTCGCGATAGCTCCCATCAACAAACCTCCTGCACTTCCTCCTTGTGCATATAAATGTTTTGGTGAAGTATATTTTTCTTTCACAAGATATTCTCCAGCATCGATAAAATCTGTAAAAGTGTTTTTCTTTTTCATCATTTTACCGTCTTCATACCATTGTCTCCCCATTTCCTGACCGCCACGGATGTGCGCAATTGCAAACGCAAAACCTCTGTCCAAAAGACTTAGCCTTGTACTGCTGAATGTTGCATCAAGAGAATTTCCGTAAGATCCGTAAGCGTAGAGTAGAAGAGGGCTGTTCCCATCTTTTTTATAACCTTTTTTATAAACTATAGAAATCGGAATTTTTGTACCGTCTTTGGCTGTTGCAAAAAGCCTTTCCGTGGTGTAATTTGCTTTATTATATCCACCTAAAACTTCTTGTTCTTTAAGCAAACTTCTTTTTCCAGTTTTCAAATCCTGCTCAAACTGGGAACTTGGAGTAACCAACGAAGTATAACCGAAGCGGAAATTATCCGTATTGTATTCAGGGTTTCCGGATGGATAAACGGTGTAAGCAGGTTCCTCGAATTTCAGAAATTCTTTCTTTGCTGTTTTTCTGTCATAGATGACCAATTGCGAAAGCCCGTTTTGTCTTTCACTGAAAACCAAGTAGTTTTTAAACTCGCTGATTCCTTCCATCAAGACATCTTTTCTGTGCGGAACGAAATCTTTCCAGTTTTCAACACCTGTTTTGTCTAAAGGAGTTTCTACAACCTTAAAGTTTAAGGCGTCTTTATTTGTTGTGATTAAAAAACGGTCTTCCAGAGGCGTTACATCATATAAAACATCTTTCATTCTCGGTTGGAAAACTTTGAATGCTTCATTGGGTTTATTGGCATCAATATATCTAGTTTCCGAAGAAGTAGTTGCTCCGGAATAAATCATAATGAACTTTTCATTCTTGGATTTTCCGACACCGATGTAATTGGTTTTGTCTTTTTCCTCGTATACCACAACATCTTTAGAAGCATCTGCTCCCAAAGAATGTCTGAAAATTTTCTCTGTTAAAAGTGTTTCAGGATTTTTTGAAGTGTAGAAAATAGTCTTGTTGTCATTTGCCCAAGTTGCAGAACCTGTGGTGTTTTTAATGCCAAGGTCAGTCGTCTTTCCTGTGGAAAGATCTTTTAGAAATAATTTATACTGTCTTCTGGAAACATCATCTACACCGTAGATTAATTTGGTGTTATCTGGGCTGATGCTAAAACCTGATGCAGAATAGTATGCATGACCTTCCGCCATTTGATCGACATCGAGAAGAATTTCTTCGGGCGCATTGAGGTTTCCCTTCTTTCTGCAATATTTAAAATATTGTTTTCCGGTATCGGTGCGGCTGTAATAATAATATCCGCTTTTAAAAACAGGAACAGACTCATCTTTTTCCTTGATTCTGGCTTTCATTTCCTTGAAAAGCTGATCTCTGAAAGGCTCTGTGTCTTTCATCATCCCTTCCCAATAAGAATTTTCCGCTTTCAGATAGTCAACGACTTTTGTTGAATCTTTTGCTTTTTTAAAATAATCAATCATCCAATAATAGGGATCGTTTACTTTATCTGAATGTATTTCTCTGATGTGTTCCTGCTTCTCTGCAACAGGAGCTTTCAAATCAGGGAATTTCTGAGAGTGATAGGTTGCTGAAATACTCATAGCTAATAATCCTAAATAAATTTTCTTCATGACTGTATTTTTAAAAGTTTAAGCCAGATTCCAAAGATTTTTCAAAAGTACATAGAAAGTATGCTCCTCATCAGTCACCACATCATCAGCTTTGATCAACGTTTTTGCAAACTGAATGAAACTTAGACGTTCCTCTTCCGTAGAATCATCTAAGAAACAACGTCCGTGAAATTCAAAATGATCTTTCCATTCTTCAGGCTGAAGCAATGCGATGGTTTCCAATTCGTTATCTAAATTGATTTTAAAAGGAAATTCGTCTGCCAGATATTGCTGAACAAGCATTCCTTCTTCTGGAGCAAATTCGCCATCCACAGATGAAAGAATCATTAATAAGTGATAACCGGCGATTGATTTATTTGATTTTTGCATTTAATAATATTAAAGTTTAAAATTCTTAATTTAATTTTTAAAGAAATTTTCCATCCTTTAGTGTTGGGGAAAAGAAAATTTCAACTCATTGTAAATTTAACTAATCTACATAGTTTTTAGCAGGCTGTTTGTCTACAATTTTTCCGTTTTGTAAAGTTAATACAAAAGGGTTACTTCTTGCGATGGTTTTGATGGCAGTGCCGTCCATCATTGCATTTTTAATTGTTTTAAAAGTAGTTGGAATGGTAGAAATTCCATAAACAACAGCAGTTTTGTCAGTATTTACTTTGGCTTCAACTTTCTTTAGTAAGTCGGCTGAAACTTCTTTCGGATGATAAGAGAACACTAAAATTGCTTTCGGAGCGTTGATAATTTCATCCGTTAAATCAATTCCTGTGGGATCTTCAATCTTAAATTTAGCAATCTCAGATTTATATCCTTGTTTCATCAGTTTAGATTCATTTTTATCTTCTTCAATTTTCCAGGGTGAGCCTTCTTCCCAATATTTTGTCTGGTTGATATAATCGTCCTGATTGACCTTTAAAACTTCTCCTGTTTTTGAATTTTTCAGCGAATAAAAAGTTTTGTATTCTGAAGGATTTTTGCTGATTTTCACTTTTTCAGCTTTCAAATCTGTCCCAATTTTATAATCACGGAAATCGATAATCGGTTCATTGATGAGCCCCTGAGCCATAATGAAAATCATAATTCCTGAGAAAAGTCCGAATGCAATTGATAAAAATTTATTGTTTTTCGGTTTAGCTGAACTTGAATAATCATCTTTTTTGCTCCATTCTTTTCTGTATAAGAAAAACAGAATGAGTAGTCCCACTAAAAGAATAATATCTTTCACGAAGCTTTCCCAAGGTGTAAATTTAATAGCATCTCCGAAACATCCGCAATCGGTCACTACATTGAAATAGGCTGAATAAAACGTCAAAAATCCAAAGAAAACACACAATGCAATCAGTGCAGAAAGCGTGAATTTCAGTTTAAATTTAAGCAAAAGCATAAAACCTAACCACAATTCTAAAACCACCACAATGATTGAAAAAAGCAAAGCAAATTTCACAAAAAACGGCATGTCAAAAACGGAAGGTTCAAAATATTCTTCCATTTTAAATGAAAATCCTACCAGATCTACTGCTTTAACAAACCCTGAAAGGATGAAAATGATGGCGACGATGAAACGTAATAAACCTTTAATCATATTATATAATTTGATGTTCTACATTGTTTTCTTTCTCAGAAAATTTAATCAGACAAAACACTGCATAATTCAGCATGTCATAATAATTGGCATCTAAACCTTCGGAAACGATGGTAACGCCTTGATTATCCTCAATTTGTTTCGTTCTTAAAACTTTTTGATAAATTAAATCAGTAATTGACGAAATTCTCATATCTCTCCAAGCTTCGCCGTAGTCGTGGTTTTTTCTTTCCATTAGAGCTTTAGCTTCTTGAGCATATTTGTCATAAAGATGTAAAATTTCATCTTTATTTTCATTAAAATCATTCGAAAAACCTTTTTCTAATTGAATCAGACCGATAATCGAGTAGTTGACTACAGCGATGAATTCTCCTTCCTCACTTTCGTCAATCATTTTCACGTCCGTCATTTGTAACGTGCGGATTCTGTTAACTTTAATATAAATCTGGTCGGTAATCGAACTTGGTCGAAGAACTCGCCAAGCTGCACCGTAATCTTGTAATTTTTTACTGAAAAGATCACGACATTCGCTGATAATTTTCTCGAACTGGATTGAAGTTTTTAACATACATTCTCTTAATAGCCCAAATATACGAATTAGGTTTTAGGTAGCAGGAATAAGGCGCTTAGTTTTTGAGTTTGAATGGAAGAGTTCTAAACTTGTTTGTTGAAGCACTTATTTTTATAATTTTGATCTACTTTTTCTTCAAGCATATTGATTATTGGTTATTTTTGCATTGCAAATGTCATAAAAAACTAAACTTAAAATTCACAATTTTAAAACCCATGTCTTCAAATTCTCAAACGCTGAAATCCTTTCATTCAATCAATTGCAATGGACGATTAATAGATTTAAGTTCACCACAATTGATGGGGATTCTCAATCTTACACCAGATTCTTTTTCGGATGGTGGAAAATTTAATAATGAAAAATCAGCATTGCAACAAGCTGAAAAGTTGTTAAAAGATGGCGCTTCAATAATTGATATTGGTCCGCAGTCTACACGTCCGAATGCGGAATTTCTGAGCAGTAAAGAAGAAATCAGAAGAATAGGAAATGTTATTTCTTTAATAAAAAAAGAATTTCCCGAAGCTTTAATTTCACTCGATACTTTTTATGCTGAAACGGTAAAATTTGGTTTTAATGAAGGAATTGATATTGTAAATGATATTTCAGGCGGACAATTTGACGAAAATATGCTTGATGCGGTTGCAGAAACAAAACTTCCATACATTTTGATGCACGTGAATCCGTCATATCAAACGATGCATGAAAAAACTTCTTTCGCAGATATTACTTTGACGGTCAATCAGTATTTTTCAAAAAAAACAGATGAATTATTAAAAAAAGGAATCAAAGATATTATTCTTGATCCAGGTTTTGGTTTTGGGAAAACGGTGGGAGATCAGATGAAAATGATTGATGAAGTGGAATTTTTCGGTTTCGGAAGCTTTCCTCTGTTGATTGGGATTTCGAGAAAATCTTTTATTTATAAACCTTTAGGAAAATCTGCTTTGGATATTAATGAAGAAACGCAGAAACTTCATATGAAAGTTTTACAGCAAGGTGCAAAAATTCTGCGGGTTCATGATGTGGCAGAAGCAAAGAAAACGGTTGATGAATTTTTAAAATATTAAATATTTTTGTTTTTAAACATACCTTACGTTCACAAAAAAAGCTGAGACCAACTCAGCTTTACTATTTTCAAATTCTTTTCAATTAAATTGATTATCTCTCCAAAGTAAAAGTCGGAATGACTTTCGGACGCTCCGTTTCATTGGCTACTTTCCATGAAGTTCTATACATCCATTCCGTCATTTTGTAGAGTTTTTTGTAGTTAATATTTTCAGATTCATCTTGTGGAGTGTGATACTGATCATGCAATACACTTGTAAAAAATATGGCGGGAATTCCTGCTTTCGCATACGGAAGATGATCACTTCTGAAATAAAAATATTCAGCGTGATTCGGAGAATCCCAATCTTTCAGATAAGTAAATTTTGTACTTTCATTGTTGGCATCTTCTGCCATTTTTACTAATTCTTCAGAGTTTTTGTGAGGTGCATTTCCTCCCAAAAGCGCCGCTTCGTTGTTGTCATTTCTTCCAATCATATCGCCATTCAGAACGGCTACAATTTTTTCTTTAGAAACAACGGGATGTGCAGCGTGCCATCTTGAACCCAATAATCCTCTTTCTTCTGCGCCGTGAAATACAAACAGAATACTTCTTTTTGAAGGCTGTTTTTTATAGGCTCTTGCCATTGCCAACATTGCTACACAGGTACTTGCATTATCATCAGCTCCGTTGTAGATCGTGTCGTTTTTCACCGGATGACGGATTCCATCATGATCCTGATGACCGCTTAATAATACATACTCATCTTTCAACTTTGCATCGGTTCCGTCGATCTTCCCAATAATATTGACGGAAGGATATTTATAAGTTTCAGTAATGATATTTAATGAAATTTTAGGATTGCTTTTTACCCAATCTGCATTTTTCCTTTTGATCCACAAAACAGGAATGTTATTTGTGATTTTCTCTCTTAAACCTTCTACACCGTAAGTGCCTCTGGTCATTTGTGGCAGAACTTCACCCCAGCTTTTATCGGAAGTTTCGTCTGTAATGAAAATAATGCCTTTTGCACCCAATTCAAAAGCTTTGTTATAATATTTTGTTCTCACAAATCCGGGATAACGTCTCACGAAAAGTGTCATTTCTTTATCGATATTTTTATCGGAAGCATTGATGGCTAAAATTTTTCCTTTAATATTTAACTGAGATAAATTTTCAGGTTCTGTATTTCCTGCATAGACAATTTCAGAATCGATG
The DNA here is from genome assembly GCF_022699665.1 of Chryseobacterium aahli. Lineage (GTDB taxonomy): Bacteria > Bacteroidota > Bacteroidia > Flavobacteriales > Weeksellaceae > Chryseobacterium > Chryseobacterium aahli. The sequence continues at coordinate 119,344 of NZ_JALDNB010000001.1, forward strand.
TTTGCGTTTACAGGTTCTGCAACAAGAAAATCTTTCCAAAGTTTAAGCTGAGTTTCTCCGATTTTCAAACTGCTTTGCGGAATAATCTGATGTCTGTACATATCAAAAAACTGAAAGAATGTTCCGTTGTCTCCTGCGGGTTTCATTCCGGCTTCTTTAGCTTTATTGGCAAGCCACATCGATACTTTGAGCTCATCCAAAGTTCCTGCTTCCCGTCCCCAAAACTGATCTGCAGCCACTTCATACATATCTTTTTTAAGATCAGTTTCTTTAATTGCGGAAACTAATGGTTTTTTGTAATTCTGTGCGTTTCCAAGGATGAAAACAAGTAATCCTATTAAAGAAAAGAAGGTTTGTTTTTTCATTATTTTATCTTACTTAATTGTATTAATTTCTGAAAAACTGCTTTCTATTTCGTACGTCTTCTTCTCGTTTTTCAGATTTGAAGGATAAATATAATTAATTAAAATCTTTTTTAATTGTTCATAAAAAATGATTTTTTGAACTATTTAAAATAAAAAAACCGGAACAAAAATGTTTTGCTCCGGTTTTTGTTATTGATTGCCAATTACTTATATTAAAATCCTAATAGTTTCAATTTAAACTGAATGGCGAAATTATCTTTGAATTTCGGTGTATTGTAATGTCCTACTCTGTAGAAAAATCCTAGGTTAAATTGTGAGGATAGGAAGTTATTCCATTCTAAACCCAGTTCGTTATACAGATGATCCAGTTTTTCAAACTCAAACTGATGGAATTCCTTGTTTTTCATATCACCGATCGTTCCTCTGTAAATGAAGTCAAAGCTTGAAACGTTCTTTCCAAAACTTTTAAAATACCAAGGCAATCTGTGCGTCAAATATGCACCAACGAATTTATCGTTATAATATTTCCCGCCTTCCATTGTGGCAAAACCTAAGTATGAAGTCAGATTAAAATTTAATCCGCCATGTCCGTTTCCTAAACCGTTCATTGTGAAATTTTTCCAGATCGGTGCGTCGCCAGTAATGATTCCGCCGTAAGCTCTGATGCCGGTAACTCCTAATTTCGTTTTAAAATTATGAACGAAAAGAGCATCAAATCTGCTGAAATTAAAATCTCCGTCTAACGTTTTAAATCCCTGTTCGTAATTCAGGTATAATTCCGGAAGGTTTTGCTCGTAGGTATATTTTCCAGTTGGTGTCATGATATTCTTTGAATTGGGAGAATATTTTAAAGTGATTGTTGATGATGCAATATCAAACTTGCTCCCCAAACCTTTAAAATTATAGGCGAATTTAGATTCTTCCTGAGTTTTTTTCGCCGAAACATTTACGGTTAAGCCATTCGTGATGTCATTTTCATAACTTACTTTAAACCCTTCATAGCCATAGAAAACACCATTGTTCAGAGCAACTCCAGAATTCATGATTTTCATTCTGAAATTCCACAAGTTTTCTGAGAAACGACCTGCTGCCATCACATCATTAAAATATTCTACACGGAAAAACGAATTTTTGTTCAAAGTAGTACGAACGTCAACTCCGGCTCCGTATTTAAAGTCTTTGTCATAAATTCCGTAAGCAAAATAAGCGTCAGGAGAAATATATTTATTGAATTTTTCGTTCAGTTTTGCTCCTGCTCCAAAACGGAAATGCTCATATTTATTATAACCAATTAATTTCGCCAAATCAAAATCTACAATTCCCAGTCTTACTTTTCCTTTTAATAAACCTGTCAAAGCTTTTGCTTTTTGGTCAAGCTTATATTTGTTGCTTAAACTGTCAATTTTAGAGTAAGTCGTTACTTCACGATCAGTAAGGTTTTCAGTACGATATTGATCAATCAACTTTCCGTCAGAGTTTTTTACATCAATCGTGTAGCCTTTAAAGTCTTGTGGTTTTTCTTCAATAGGTGTTTTAAAATCGAAATAATCTGCAGTCGCAAATGCATAACTTCCAAATTTCTTTTTGGCACTTTTTTCCGCCTCTTTTTCTTCTTTGGTTTTCTTTTTATCAGATTTATCATCGCTGTCGAAAGAAGTGGATCCCATTTTGAGTTTGTAGTTTTCTTTCACCAAAAACCATTTGTTTTCAATAGGTTTCCAAATACTGGTGATGCTGCCTTCGCTTCTGATTTTGCTATTGCTTTCGATTTTTTTAAGGGCATAACTTTCTTTGTCTACATAGATATATCCGTTAAATTTTCTACTGTCAGCAGTTGTCTTGTAACCAACCTGACGGAACCTGATCACATAATTTTGTCTTCCTTCAATTTCAATCGAATCAGTCAGGAAAAAGCGGTAAAGATTTCTATTTTCTTCTCTGATTTCTTTTGGAATCACATTTCTGTTGGAACGGAAAGCCATCAATTCGTAGATAGGTTCTTTTAAACCTGCAATTTTATTATCTAAAATATTGGTTTTCTCACCGTATTTTTTTGAATATAAACTTTGTGAAGCTCTTTCCCACAAAAACATTTTGCTTTTCCCAACCAATTTCATCAGGTTGACAGATTCTAGAGAATCTTTTCTTTCCTGAGTTTTCATTGGCTGCTGTGGAAGACTTTTTAAAGAGTCAATTCGGTTGGCAATGTATGTGTTGTAGGCTTTAATGCTGTCTTCATCAAAATCCAGAGAAATTTTTTCATACGATTTAAATGAATAAGAATCTAAGCTTAACGGAGAATTCTGCTTGTAATTGTCATTGATTTTTCTCAGAATTTCTAAAGCTCTGGGATCACTTTTATCCTCGAGAATTACCGTCTGGATACTTTGAGTTTTAGGATCGGCTTTCGATAAAAAAACCTCCATTACTTTATCCACAACCACATCATCTTCAAAATAACCTTTTGCTGAAACTTCTACTTTTTTACATTTTGTTCTGAAGGTGAGCGTACCAGAGGCATCGGTTTTTCCGACCAATTTATCATTGCAGGTCACTGAAGCATTAGAAATCACAGACTGATCTCCTGAGCTTTTAACGACGATTTTCGACTGTGAGAAAGTGCTGATGTATCCGAGTGATAACAGCAATAAATACAATTTTTTCATAAAGAATTTCTAACGATTAAATTTGATTGGCTGGTGATGAATTTTCTTTTCTTTTTATTTTAAGTTGAAAATCATGTAAATCAAATCAGCTATGGCAAATAAAGTGCCGCAGATGTTAAAAATTCTTAATGTAAATTAATTATTAGTTGAGATGTGCCTGTTTTTCGGCAAATTCTTTAGAGAATTTTATTCTGTCTTCTTCTAGTTGCTCCTGATTGTCGGGCAAGATATAATTGAATAAAATTTTGTCTTCATTGTCTAAGAAAATCATTTCTTTTTCTTCACCATCGATCATTTGGGAGAAAATTGCCCACATTGAAGTATCTTTTAATCTCAATAATTCGAAAAACTGTTCTGCTTTTATTTCTATTTTTTTCATTGATTTCTTTTCATTATTTATTAATCATTACCGATTACTTATTTTAAAACTCCAAAAGCTTTAATTTAAACTGAAATGCAAAATTCTGTTTAAAATTGTATGTTGTGTAATATCCGACTCTGTAAAAAACGCCTAAATTAAAGTACGAAGAAAGGAAATTATTCCATTCCAATCCAACTTCCTGATACAGATGATCTAATTTTCTGAACCTGAAATCATGATATTCGGGATGTTTCATATCACCGATGGTTCCTCTTAAAACAAAATCTAAACTCGAAACATTCTGCCCGATGCTTTTAAAATACCAGGGTAATCTATGCGTTAAATAATAGGCGACGAACCTATCATTATAAAATTTTCCGCCTTCCAACGTGGCAAATCCCAAATAGGAAGTAAGGTTAAAATTAATGTCACGACTCGGCGACGCCAGACCATTCATTGTAAAATGTTTCCAAATTGGAGCTTCCCCTAAAACCAATCCGCCATATAATCTGAGGCCTGTAGTTCCCAAACCGGTTTTAAAATTCTGCACAAATAATGCATCAAAACGAGTATAATTAAAATCTCCACCTAACGCTTTAAAACTTTGTTCAAAATTAAAATACAGCTCAGGATATTTCTGATCAATCAGAGATTTTCCCTGCGGCGTCATGATGTTGGTAGAATTCGGAGAGTATTTCAAGGTAACCAATGTATTGAAATTTTCAAAAGTTGCACCGCTGTTTCTGAAATTATAATCAAATTTTGCTTCTTCCGTATTTCTTCTTGCGGCAAATGCCAATGTCAAACCATTGGTGACGTCATTTAGATAAGATACAGAAGCACCTTCGTATCGGTAGTATTTATCGTTGTTGATGTTGTTTCCGTAGTTCATCATCCGCATTCTAAACGTCCATAGTCTGCGGTAAAACTCACCGGAAGAGTTCACATCATCATAATATTCAATTCTAAAGAAAGAGTTTTTATCGAGTGTCGTTTTGATGTCGAGCCCAATTCCATACTTAAATTTATCGTCACTCAAACCGTACGCAAAATAATAATCCGGCGAAAAATAAGGATTGAAATTCTCATTTAGCTTTCCTTTTAAACCCAGTCTGAAACCTTCGTATAAGTTATAATTGATGATTTCACCAATATCAAAATCGAAACTTCCAGAACGAACCTGTCCGTTAATTAAACCGGTTAAAATTCTGGCTTTGCGGTCTACATTGTATTTTTTTCCTAAACTGTCAATGACGAAATAGGTATTTTTTTCTCGATCAGACAAAGGTTCGGTTCTGTATTTCTGAAGCGTTTTTCCGTCAGCATTTTTTACGGTAAAAGTATAGCCTTTGAAGTCTTTTTGATTTTCTTCAATCGGAGATTCGTAATCAAAATATTTCGAACTCAGATAGGCATAGGTTCCAAAGCTATTTTTATGTTTTTTTAAATGATTTTCAGAATTTGAAGTTGATTCTGCACTATTCATCATCATTCGGCTCATTCTCAGTTTTATGCTTTCTTCAGACAGAAACCATTTATTATTGAAGAAAATCCATGTACTTGTAATGTTACCATCGTTCTTATCTTTACTGATGCTTTCTATTTTTTTGATGCCATACGTATCGATATCGATATACAAATATCCGCTGAATTTTCTCCTTTTCACCGATTTCTTATAACTGACTTCACGGAATCGGAGCACAAAGTTTTTTCTGCCTTCAACTTCAATCGTGTCAGTCAAATAGAAGCGATACAGACCACGGTTTTCCGGCTTGATCTGTTCCGGAATTTTATCTCGGTTTCCCTGTAAGGCAATTAGTTCATAAATCGGTTGCTTCAGTCCTGAAATACGATTGTCCAGAATATTTACTTTTTCACCATATTTTTTTGAGTACAGATATTCCTGAGCGCGTTCCCAAAGAAATAATTTACTTTTAGAAAATATTCTTCGCGCCGAAACATCGTTAATAGAATCTTTGGCTTTCTGCTTTTTGAAAAGATTAAAATTGTTGTTGAAAATTTCTGTGTACACAGAGATGCTGTCCTGATCGATGTCTAACGAGATTTTATCGTAAGATTTGTAAGTGTAAGAATCTAAACTCCGGGGAGAATTACTTTTAAAAAACTGATTTACTTTTCTTAAAATTTCAAGTGCTTTTGGATCACTTTTGTCTTCTAAAATAACGGTTTCTATGGATTGTGTTTTCGATGAAGTATTGATGAGGGTAACGGTCATTTCATCTTCAACTATTGCACTTTCTTTGAAATAATTGGCCGCTTTAATCTGTATGTTTTTACATTTAGATTTAAATTCCAAAAATCCGTTATCGTCTGTTGTTCCTAAGAATTTATCGTTGCATGAAATAATGGCGTTGGGAATAGGTGTTCCTTTGGCTTCGTTAATTACTGTGAGTTTTGATTGCGAAAAACCAAAAACAAACATCCACAGAAATATAAAAATAAGCCCTCTTTTCATGAAAAAAATCTACCACAAAATTACTGATATTTCTTTGGGTAAGAAAGTTTTTGAAACGAAGTTTTGTAATTCAATTTATTTCAGAAAAACAAATTCCCGAATGACTTCGGGAATTGTTTATTTGTCGTTTAAAGCACCCATAAAATCAATAATTTCATCAATTTCCTGATTGGTTAAATTAAGTTTTGAGTCTGATAGCGTCTGATTTTCAATCGATAATCCTAAACCTTTTCCACCACCTTTATTGTAGAAGTCCATGACTTCTTTTAAAGTTTTATAGCCGCCATTATGCATGTACGGAGCAGTTTTGCTAATGTTTCTAAGCGTCGGAGTTTTAAATGAATTCTGAAGAAATGCCACCGTCTCATGAAATTTACCTCGGCCTAGATCACGGTCAATCTTTCTGTTTGATGCGTTTTCTGCAACACCCAAAACTTCCTGTTCGGTTTTATTGAAATTGGGTGGAACAGTACCGTTAAACAACGGAACAAAATGACAGATTGCACACTGCGCTTTTCCTACAAAAAGATTAAATCCTTTTTTCTGTTTTTCGGTCATAGCAGATGGTTTTCCGCGCATGTATTCATCAAAATTTGAATTAAATGTTGCTAAAGAACGAATGTAGCTCGCCAAAACATTCTGCAGCTGCCAAACTTCGGTCTTTTTTGTTTTGTAAATTTTCTCGAAATCTTTTTGGTATTTTTTATCTTGATTGATCTTAGCAATAATCGCATTCATATCGCCGTGCATTTCCTCTTTATTCGTAATCACGTCAGAACTTTGTCCTTCGAGATCATCTTTTCTCATATCCCAAAACTGTCCGTGCTGAAAAGGAGAATAGTTCAGTGAAGGCGTATTTCTCTGCAGTGCCACATTGTCCAGCGACATTGATTTTTCTAAACCGTCGGTGAATGCTTTTTCAGCAATGTGACAGGTCGCACAGCTTCTCGAATTGCTGTTGGAAAGAATTTTATCACTGAAAAGCTGTTTACCGAGACTTACTTTTTCTGGTGACATTTCATATTCCTTTCCGGGAACAAAAGCATTGGGATTGAAGGCGTCTTTCGAAAAGAAAGTCGATGCATTTTTATTTAAAGCCGATGTTATTTCAATATCAGGAATGTTTTCTTCTTTTTTAAACTGAAGAAGTAAAGTCGATATTTTGTTTAAATGATCGGGAATAAAATGAATATAATCAAAAGTATCTTTATCTGAATTTTTCTTTAAAATTCCATTAGCAGTAACGATTTCACTGATGATTTGTTTTAAAGATTTTTGCTTAGATTTCTCTGTTGAAATTTGTTCTAAAGTCCATTGTACACCTTCCAAAGCAAAAGGCATTTCCTCTAAAAATGTTCCTGAAATGGGTGTGTCAAAGCCTGCAATTCCCAAACTAGAAATCCTAAAAACCTGCTGTCTTAAAGCGTCAAAAACCTGATCTTTGCTAATCGTAATGACCAGAAAATTAGCTTTTATCGTATTGCTTTTGTTGGTGAGCTTTTTTAAAATTCTGATCAGTTCGTCCTTTTTCTGCTTTTTATACGGATAGATCATTTCCTCGATAACTTGAAGGCCTTCTGGTTCAATTTCGGTATGTTCTTCCATTTCAATCTCCGGAAGAGCCGGACCATTCATGAATCTTGCAGTGTTTGGGAGGAAATATTCTACCGCCCATTCCATTTTTTTGTAGGTTTTTCTGAGTTGCTGAAATTTCTCCTGAAGAATTGTATTGTCAGCATCTTTTGAAACCAAAGTCATCAATTCGTTGGTCTGTCTCAAAAATTCAACATTATTTTTAAATATTTCTTTCTTTACAGCAGTCAAATCGTTGACGATTGGTTTTTTATCTGTTTGGCACTGCAAAATTCCAAAGAAAACAAAGGTGAGAATGAGAAATATGGCGAGAGGATATTTGAGAATAAATTTCATTGCTTATAAAAAAGCATCAATAGAGAAAACTCTACTGATACTTTGCTTAATTAATGGTTATAAAAATTATTTTTGAACGTTTCTGATCAGAATGATCTGACCACCTTCTTTGTTCGTGTTTACACCCGCGCCGTCAGCATTTTTGAAAGCATCTTTCTGCCAAGTGTGAGAGTGAATATTTACCGCAAAAGTGTTTGGAACACCGATGATATCTGAAACATCAATCATTGCTCCGTATTCCCAAGATCCGAATTTACTTAAATTTCCAGATTGGTTGTAAGCAGTCTGCCATGCCGTATCATTTCTGTTATGCTTCATATTTAACCACGGTTTGTACTGCTTTGTGCTGATGTTCAGTTGCCAAATGTAAGAATCATGATTTGCAGCGGTGTAGTAAGAATCTCCGTCCTCCTGAATGTAAACGAAATTTTCTGTCACACAAAGGTTATCAGGATTGATAAGGTTGTTTCCAGGGTTTGAATCTCCTTCTGCGACAACTTCCAGTTTTCCTGTCAGCATATTGCTTTCATTTAAAACCAATTTGTACACTCTTCCCCACATCGTCAATCCCGGTTTTGGGTTCACACCATCTGAAGATTCTCCGGTTGCTGTAAAGTAAATTTCTCTCCCTTTTCCTGCACCTTTTCTGTAATCTACATCTTCAACTCTTGAAAAACGGATCGCATTGATATCTAAATTTTTCTGATTGATCTGTGCTCCGGTAAGGTTTTTAGCATTGGTGATTTCAACAAATTCTACATCATACTGAGAACCTTTGGTCATATTGGTTTCAGTTGTATTGTTGTTGGTTCTTTTTAATGAATATAACTTTCCATTGTCAAGATCTCCTTGAGTATTGGCAACATACATGATTAGCTGACCAGCAGATTGGTGAGAAGTAGAGTAGGATTGATCTTCACCGATTAAGATATAAGATTTTCCGTTAGATACATCTTTAGGAAGCGGAACCGCATTTTCCATAGAGGCTTTTCCCAATGCAGGTTTTACTCTTGTCTGGTCTGAAGCCTGAGATGCAGCAGCCATTGGATTGATCGCGTGAACCATACTTTCCTCACCAGATTCTCCCGCAGTTAAGAATGCGCTGAAACCATGTTCCTGAGGCGTTGCCAAAGTTGCAGAACACAATCTTGTCATACCACCAATTCCGTTTAAAATATATTCTCCTTTTACAGGCTTAAATGTTTTATCTAAATAAACTCTTGAAACCGACTGCGTGATTTCATGGTTGGTAATCATCAAATATCCGTCTGAAGCGGGATCTTTCATGATTCCCATTCCATCTGGCTGACCTGCAAATACAAAGTTTGGACTTCCAGCCAAAACATCTGAACTTGAAATCAATGTCGTAATATTTAAATTCTCAAAACCAGTCATTCCGAATGCGAAAGCAGGTTCTTTTGAAAAATTTTCAAGTTTAATGTTTTCGTTCACCGGATTCTCGGCGTTGTCTTTGTCGTCATTACAACTCGTGAACACCGCTGCTGATAAAAATAATACAGCAATAGATTGAGAAATTTTCATAATACTTTCTATAGTTTTAGGTTGTGACAAAACTATGAGTCTAGTATGAACTTAAGGTTACAGCGAGAACATAAAAAAATTAACTTTAATATAGGATTACGTTCATATTGTTACGGGAACTTCAATAATTAGAATGAATACAAATAAAAAATGCCGGAATGAACCGACATTAGTATATTTAATTAAAAAATTAACTGTTTATTTCAAATCACTTTTAGAAATCACAATTTCTTTAATCACTTTTCCTTTAGAATCGGTGTAGACATATTTCAGATTGTTCACTCCCAGAACAGCCGTCTGTTGGAAAACCTGCTGAACTTGAGGTGTTTTGATCATTTCTTCTTTCATCATTTTATCTGAACCTTCTAATTTCAACATCGGAATATAGCTGTCCGGAACTTCGTTGGTATAAATAAGATTTTTTTCTGCATCCGCTTTTATACTCACGATTTTAGTTCCTGTTGCCGGATCAACAATAGGTAAGTTTTTATTAAATGCTTCTAAAATTTGGTTTAAATCATCCGTGCTTGGTTTTTCTCCTTTAGCAATAGCGTTAAAATCAACCGATTCTTTCAGGTTTTTATCGTCGATTGTTTTATCGATAATCACTTTCGAATCTGCACTGTGAACTTTCAGGTTAAATTTTACGCCACTTTCAAAAAGTTCTTTACCGATTTTTTCACTTTTAATAGCCTGAGCAATCAAATCAGGAAGAGATTTGCTGACCAGATCACTTTCCATGTCACCACTTTGGTAAGTCGTTGTTACATCGATGTTAACCAAATCCGGTGAGGTAGAACTTGCTTTGGTCGATTTAATCATTTGGTTAATCATCATTGAGGATGAGTTGTTGTACATTTTGACAAAATCCTGAACTTTGTCTTCTTTCGTTTGACACGCAATCAGCATCAACGAGGTAAAAAAGATAACGAGAATGTTTTTCATAAATAATATTTTAAGGCAAGGTAACAACAAAACAGAAACCAAAAAGTTCCTACTTCGTTAAATTAATGTTTTTGAAATTTTATTTGTCCCACAGATCGCACAGATTTTCACAGATTTTTTAGCAATATTCTTAAAGCAACGCTAAGCTTAAAATTTCTAAAGAACTTAAAAAATCTTAATGTTGAAAAATATCTCAAATTGAAAACTTAGTGAACTTTTATAAGTGGAACGGCTTTGTGTAACTTAAAAACAGCCAACTGTTAAAAAAATCTCTGCGCACTTTGCGTTAAAATAAATAATCAGAAAATAATTAATTCAAAACATTAAACCTCAATTTAATCCCAAAGTTATCCTTGAACTGCGACGTCTGATAATGTCCCAATCTGTAAGAAAACCCAACCCCGAAACTTCTTCCTAAAAATCGATTCCAGATTACCCCAACTTCCTGATAATAGTGATCCAAAACCTGAAAATCAAACTGATGGTGGCCTCTGTTTTTGAAATCTCCGATGGCAGATTGATATTCCAGTTCGATGTTTGAATATCTCGAACCAATCGTTTTAAATCTGAACGGTAAATATTGTGAAATCTTAAATGCCACAAACTTATCGGCAAAGAAAGTTCCCGAAGGCATCGTTGCAAAAGCTAGATTATTCGGCGTGTTGATGTTTGAGTACCAATGTTCCGGATTTCTGTCATTCTGACCTGCAATCTCAAAGTTTTTCCAGATAGGAGCAGTTCCCGAAGAAATTCCACCGAAAAGTTTCAGATTGGTGACTCCCAGTTTCGATCTGAACTGATGAATTATCAACGCATCGACTCTGTAATAATCTAAATCTCCGCCCAAAGCATCAATTCCTTTTTCGAAATTCATGTAAACTTGCGGAAATCCTTTTTCATAGGTGTACTTTCCGCTTGGCGTCATAATGTTTTTATCGTTTGGTGAGTATTTTAAAGAAAGGGTAGTGCTCACATTGTCAAAACGGTTTCCAAGATTCTTGTACTGATAATCAAAAAGAGCCTCTTGTTTCTCTTTGTTCACGGCAATTTTCATACTTAATGAGTTGGAAATGTCATATAAGTAAGACGCTCCCCATTTTTGATTTTTATAAAAATTGGCATTGTGCAAATCCAGATTCAGGTCATTCACTTTCATCATCATATCCCACATGTTATTGCTGAATCTTCCTGCTGCAAAGACATCATCTACATAATCGATTCTAAAAACAGAAGTTCTTTTGGAAGACAGTTTCATGTCTAATCCCAAACCGTATTTCCAGGTGTGATCTTTAAAACCATATCCGAAATATCCATCCGGAGAAAATGTTTTGTTGAATTTCTCATTCAGTTTGACACCGGCTCCCAAACGAAGACCTTGATATTTATCGTAGCTGAAAAATTTAGTCAGGTCAAAATCAATCATTTTGTAACGTAGATTTCCTCGCATCAGTTGGGTCAGAAAGCTCAGTTTCTTTTCAAAATCATGTTTCTGTACAAAGCTGTCGATTTTCACGTAGGTTGCGCTTTCTCTTGCAGTCAAACTGTCGGTTCTGTATTGCTGAAGCAAACTTCCGTCAGTGTTTTTCATCTCAAGAGAATAGCCTTTAAATTCTGATGCTTTCTGCGTCTCGTTTAACTGAAAATCGAAGAAACGGTTTTTTACGTAGAGATAATTTCCAAAAGTTTTTTGGTTGTACTTTTTTCGGTCGCTCAGTTTTTGGCCTTTTTTCAAAGTATCGGTTTTTACGCTGTCTTTTTTTGAAGTATTAAATGTCTGGTCGCCCATTTTCAGTTTAATATCTTCATAATCCAGAAACCATTTTCCGTCAATCGGTTTCCAGACTGAGACAATGTCGGCTTCGCTTTTCTTTTTACTGGCGCTTTCAAACTTTTTCAGGGCATAGGTTTCAGAATCCACATAGATTTTCCCGTTAAACTTTCTCGGGTTTTGCTTCTTCTTGTCGGTGATTTCCTTGAACTTAATGACGTAGGTTTTTCTGCCGTCCAACTGCAAAGTATCTGATAGATAATAATTAAAAAGCTTTCTGTTTTCCGGTCTTAGCTGTCGTGGAGTTCGGTCTAGATGCGAAAGATTAATTGCCACCGCTTCATAAATCGGGTTTTTAAAACCCGACATTCTGTTGTCGATGATATTGGTTTTCTCCCCGAACTTCTGAGAATATTTGTACTCCGTCGCCTTTTCCCAAAGAAACATCTGACTTTCCTGTGAAGCGTCGAGCAGATCTTCGCCGATCAGGGAATCCTTCTTTTCACTTTCTTTTTGCTTAAATTCAGATTTGTCAACCTTAGAAAGAGAATCTTTTCTCGTGGCGAGGAAATTTTTAAAAGTATCAATTGAATCTTGATCGACATCAATCGAAAATTTAGAATACGATTTGAAATTGTAAGTATCTAAAGATTTTGGTGAGTTTTCTTTCTCTCTTTTATTCAATTCGTCCAAAATTCTCAACGCTCTTGGGTCACTTTTATCGGTGATTACCACTCGGTCGATATTGTTCTGTTTTTCAGAAAGTGGCTGCATTGCCACTTCCATAGATTTTTTCACATCAGCGGTCACATCTTCAAAATTGCTCGCCAGAATTTCAACTTTCTTACATTTTGTTTTAAAAGATAAAACGCCGTCAAAATTGGTTTTACCCAAAAGATTATCGTCGCAGTAAACGGCTGCATCACGAATAGGTTTTTTATCGGCTTTACTGAAAACTTTCAGTGAAGTCTGCCCGAAATAGAACACCGTGAAAAATAAAAAGAACGGAGATAGAAGTTTGGTCATTGAGTTTTTTATTAATAAGACAAAACTATTGATAAGAAGGTTACAAAACCACAACAGAAAATATAATCTTTTGTTAAAAATAATAATCTGCTGTATTTGCTTTATATACAAATGATTGTTAGGTTTTTCAATTCTCGGTGTGAGGATAAATGGAAATTTATTTAAGAGATTTTAAGGCTTTATGAAAAATAAATACTATTTCTAAATATATGAGCTCCGTCAGTTCGAGTAAAAATTATTTGAAGAATAATTTTGTATCGAGAACATGAGCCTCTGCTCTTTTCATTTAGGGTTGAAATAAAATTGTTTTGTTTGTAGATATTATTTATTTTTAGGAAGTTGTAATTCAAACTAAACAAACTAAAACCATATGAACAAAACAGTGTATATCTTAGGAGCTGGATTTTCCATGAGCGCTGGAGCTCCTTCTCAGGAAAAAATAGTAGAAAAAATTTTTGAAATTCATGACCGAAATCCTTTTGAATTTGAAGTGAATTCTATTAATCAATTTGTTGAATTTTTAACAGTAACACTTAATATTCCATTACATCTTCATACAAAAGTTCCATTGGAAGACATTTTCACTCCAATTGATAGAGCATTATTAGATAATACGTCATTTAGAAATCTAAATACGTATGAAATTAAAAAGATAAGAAATGTTATCTATTACTTAATTGGAAAAACTTTACAAGTAATATTAAGAACGTCAAATAAAGATTACATAGATTATTTTGCAGAATATATGGTAAAACAATGTTCGATTAGAGCTAAAAATAAATACAGAGATCATGATGTGATAAGTGTAATAAGTACTAACTGGGACATATTACTTGATAATTCAATTAAATGTATCTTAGATAGAGATCATTCTGATCCAAAAGGAGTCGTTGATTATTGCTGTTATATTAGTTCCTATAACAAAGATGACGAAACCATTAAGCCAGGATTAGAAGTACTTGGTGCTGGCGGGTTTAATGTGAAATTACTCAAATTACATGGGTCATTAAATTGGTTGCAGTGTCCAAGATGTCAAAGGCTATATGTACACTTCCATCAAAAAATTTCAGTTGACACTAACGACACTTGTAGACATTGTAATAAAAATTTCGAATATTTAGCATCCCATAAATTAAGTTCAAATTTAATAATGCCAACTTTTTTGAAAGATTTATCTAACCCTCAATATAAATTAATATGGCAAAACGCAGGTATAGAATTATCTGAAGCTGAAAAAATTGTATTTATTGGTTATTCATTACCATCTGCAGATTTTGAAATGAGACAGCTTTTATCCAGAATGGTAAGAGACAATGCTACGATTGATGTCGTTGATTACGGAGAAGAACAAAGTGAAGTTATCAAGAATATGAAAATGAGATATAAAACATTTTTCGGAAATAGAAATATAGATTTTCATTTAGGTGGTGCAAAAAAATACATAGAGGAAAATTTAAATGCAGGTCATTAATGTAAATATACATCAATACTTACCTAATTCTTATTCAACAAAATTCATATGAAAGAACTACTAATATTAATAATAAAGAACAGCAATAAAGATTTAAGTCTTTTAGATTTTCCAGAATTCAAAATTGTAAATATTCACGATGAAGATTTTGTAAGATTTTTAGAAGATACTAATACTCCTTCCGAAGATTTTATCAATTTGGTAGTTGAAAATCAAAAGTATTCAAATGAACCTAGATTTGCTATATTTCAAAAAGATTTAAGTCAAATATTGTCTATAAAAAAGGTTTATGATGTTTTTAATTTTCTAAAAGTATTATTTCCTAGTGCTTTAGAAATTGAGTTTACATTAAGTTATCATTATAATCCAGAATTGAAATTTTTGTCATCTTTTAAAAATGATGAATCATTTGCTTCAGAAAATAATTATGTAGACTTTGATGAAACGAAGTCAAATTCAATAAATAAATTTATCGCAGAAACATATAATAGACTTACTAATATAAAATACATTAATACTAGTAAAATTAATTATATTAATGCGTATGAATCAAGCCACTATCATTTCTCTTTCATTGCTTTCTGTATTACATTGGAAAGTTTGATTGACGGGAATACCGAATTATTGTATAAAATTTCAAGAGCAACAGCATTGATTTGTGGAAAAGATGTTGATACATGCAATATAATTTTTAAGAATGTAAAAAAGATATATAGTTTAAGAAGTAAAATTGTTCATGGTTCTGAATTTGATGATGATTTAGTTAGTAAATATTTATTTTATCTAGAGTGTCTCTGCTCAAAAGTTTTAATAGAATTATTAATTCATAACATTGAAAATCACCAAATTTTAAATGAAAAATTTACAATTCTAGGATTTGGTTATAGAAATGAAATCTCTTCGAATTGGTATAATTTTGAATATAATCCCAAAATTGAAAATATCATATATGAAACTTTGTAGAGAAGCTATCTCTATACATAATTCTTTATCCTACTTTTATTAGAAAACAAAACTTTCAATACAAAAAACCTCGCCCTCCGCGAGGTTTTCTTATTTCAAAAAAAACACAATCTCAATCCCATTGTATTAAAAAATATTTTTATATTTGTCTGAAGAACAACAAAAAACAAAATGATGATATTAAGAAATAACCCCGCAGTTCATGCGCAGGCTTCCGGCACTTCCGGTTCCAAAAACCAACTCAACACTTTTCACCCCATTGCTCATCTCAAAAAACGGTAAACTGTTCCGTTGGTTCGTTCAGGCAGTTCGATGAGTATTTCAACCACTTCGAAAGGACAGTCAGGCAATCCGTTGAGGCGTTCAACTGTTCCGTAAAGGCGTTCAACTGTTCCGTAAAGGCGTTCAACTGTTCCGTAAAGGCAATCAACCGCTCCGAAGAGCCAATCAACCGTTCCGAAGAGGCTATCAACCATTCCGAAGAAGCGATCAACCACTCCGAAGAGGCAATCAAGTACAATTTGTTATATTTCAATACTTTACGGGCGTTTCCGAAAAGTAAGGGGATTCAACAGACAGAATACAATAGACTTCAAACTCATTTTTAAACACAAAAAATTATTTTATTATGAAAAAAGAACAGGTAGTACGTACTTTCAAATTGGCAGACTCCGTACTGAAACAAAAAGCAGATGAACTGATCGGAGACATCAACGAATTTACAGACCGCGGCTATAACGCCGACAAAAAGACCGAACTGACGACAGCACTCAACGCAGTAGATAACTTCTCAAGCGATGAACAGCTGGAATCCATCAAAATGGATCTCACCGAACAGAAAGATGCCGCCAGAAAAGCCCTTGAAAAATCGATGCGCAGTATTTTTAAAATGGCAGAAAATGTTTTCGGACTCTACAGTGCCAAATACAAGGAATTCGGCAATGCAGGAATCAGTCAGCTCAGCGATGCAGAGGTGGTGCGCATTGCCAAAATGATGAGCGTGACGGCAGAAAAATATCTACCCCAACTTGCTGACGAAGGCCTTACCTCAGAGAAACTCGCTACACTCATGACACAAAGGGATGCTCTGGATGTTGCCATCGATGCACAGGCTCAAGGAGTATCTGATAGGGATGTAGCCGCAGAAGGCCGTGTAGAAGCACTCAATAACCTCTACCAGCTACTCACAAAATACGCCGGCACCGGCCAGGATATTTTCTACGAAACCAACGAAGCCAAATACAACGACTACATCATCTATGACACCCCAAGCGGTCTTCCGGAAACTCCGCCTACGGATCTGGTGTAAACTTCTCGATACGGTTTTTTTCAAAACCTACTCGAAGTGACGACTTGTTTACGCGATACCGAATCAACTCCGTCAGTCGAGCTTCGTCAGTTCGAGTGTTTTTCGAAGCGAGGCGCAGAAAAATGTATCGAGAATCCGTGAACCGAAGCACAAAATTTGTCTATAAAACACAAACTTCTCGATACGAGTTTTTGCAAAACTCTACTCGAAGTGACGGCGTGTTTACACGATAACGATCTAGCTCCGTCAGTCGCTCGTCAGTTCGAGTGTTTTTCGCAGTGAAACGGAGAAAAATGTATCGAGAACCCATGAACCGAAGCAGAAAATTTGTCTCTAAAACAAAAACTTCTCGATACGGTTTTCTTCAAAAATCTACTTGAAGTGACCTTTCGTTGAATCAAAACTTATTAATACAATTGATCATGCAAACTTCATTTGTTTACATCCTACTTTGTGCCGACAACACCTATTACACAGGTGTCACAGAAAATGTTTACAAACGTTTTGACGAACATCAGGACGGAAAACACTTCGGTTCTTATACTTTCTCAAGACGCCCGTTACAACTCGTCTATTTTTGTCAATTTATGGATATCGAACAAGCAATTGTCTTTGAGAAAAAGATTAAGAAATGGTCTCAGGCAAAGAAATTAGCATTAATTGAAGGCAGATATAAAGACCTGCCTAATCTTGCGAAAAAGAAATTTGATAAGTAATTTACCTGTATCGTCAGTAGCTCGTCAGTTCGAGTGTTTTTCGCAGCGCAGCGCAGAAAAATGTATCGAGAACCCGTGAACCGAAGGACAAGATCGGTCTTTAAAATAAAAACTTCTCGATACGATTTTTTTCAAAAATCTACTCGAAGTGACGTTCGTTTACACGATAAGTTAGTCATCCATCAGTCGGGCCTCGTCAGTTCGAGTGTTTTTAGCAGTGAAACGGAGAAAAATGTATCGAGAACTCGTGAACCATGGGCTGCCTGTGAATCAAGAACTTCTCGATACGGTTTTATAAAACCTACTCGAAGTGACGGAGACAGTGACGGGAGGATTAAATACAACCAATCCCTTTCAAAGCTGAAAGGGATTGGTTATTATAAAAAAATACGTGTTAAAATTAAATTAAAGATTCAAAGCTTTCTGATATGCATTCTCCAAACCATCAAGATTTTTTCCGCCAGCTGTTGCAAAACCTGGATTTCCGCCGCCACCGCCTTGGATTTCTTTTGCTAAATCTTTCACAATCGTTCCTGCCTGATAACTTGAAGCCAAATCATCAGAAATTCCCACGGTAATCATTGGTTTTCCGTCGTAATCTGACAAAACAATCGTCACAGAAGTCGGGATTTCTTTCTTCAGTTGGAATACAATATCTTTTACTGAACCTGCGTCCAGAGAAGTTTTCTTTACCAAAAGCTGTTTGTCACCTTTGTGTTCGTAAGCCGTTTTCCAATCGCCGATTTCGCCTTTTGCTTTTTCTTTTTTCAGAGATTCAACTTCAGATTTTAATGCTGAATTTTCTTCGATCAATTTCTCGATTGATTTTACAACGTCTTTAGATTTAAGCAATTGAGAAAGTTCAATCACCTGTTTTTCTAAATTCTTGAAATACTCTTCAGATTTATCTCCTGAAATCGCTTCAATTCTTCTGATTCCTGCCGCAGCAGAACTTTCAGAATTGATTTTAAAATGACCGATTTCACTTGTATGCTTAACGTGAGTTCCACCGCACAATTCTTTTGAACTTCCAAACTGGATCATTCTCACGCTGTCTCCGTATTTTTCACCAAACAATGCCATTGCACCTTTGTCAATCGCCTCCTGAATCGGAATATTTCTAAACTCCTGAAGAGCGATATTTTCTTTAATTTTTGCATTGACTTTTTCTTCAATCAAAGCCAATTCTTCTTCAGTCATTTTACTGAAATGCGAGAAGTCAAAACGCAGATAATCTGGACCAACGAATGAACCTTTCTGTTCAACATGAGTTCCTAAAACTTCTCTCAAAGCTTCGTGCAATAAGTGCGTAACAGAGTGGTTCGCCTGAGAATTTTTTCTTTCGGTTGCATTGACTTTAGCATAGAAAACAGCTCCTGCATCTTTCGGAAGTCCGTTGATTAACGAAATAATCAATCCGTTTTCCTTTTTGGTTTCTAAAACTTCAAAGCTTTCAACCGCATTTTCCAAAACACCTTTATCACCGATTTGTCCACCACCTTCAGGATAGAAAGGGGAGTTGCTCAACACCACCTGATAAAATTCGCCGTCTTTATTTTCTACTTTTCTGTATCTTGTAATGTAAGTTTCTGCTTCTATTTGATCGTATCCTACGAAATTTTCAGGTTTTTCTTCCAAAACAACCCAGTCGTAAACTTTAGACGCTGAGTCTTTTTTAGAACGTTGCTTTTGTTTTGCCATTTCAGCTTCAAAACCGGCTTCATCAATCGTCAAACCTTTTTCTTCTGCGATAATTCTCGTTAAATCATCTGGAAAACCATAAGTGTCATATAGTTCAAAAACTTCTACACTTGGTAAAACTTTAGAACCTTCAGAAATCGTTTGCTGAATTAATTTTTCAACTCTTAATAAACCGTTTTCAATAGTTTTTAAGAAAGATTCTTCTTCGCTTTTAATGACTTCAGTGACTAATTTACCTTGTTTTTCAAGCTCTGGGAAGAATTTTCCCATTTGATTTTGAAGAACAGCAACCAACTCAAAAAGGAAAGGTTCTTTTCTATCTAAAAATCTATAAGCGTAAGAAATTCCTCTTCTTAAAATTCTTCTGATCACATAACCGGCTCCTCCGTTTGAAGGCAACTGTCCGTCAGCAATCGCAAAAGAAACCGCTCTGATGTGATCCACCACAACACGGATCGCAATATCTTTTTCGTCAGTTAAAATTCCTGTATATTTTTTTCCTGAAAGTTCTTCCACTTTAGCAATCAAAGGGGTAAAAACATCAGTATCATAATTGGAAGATTTCCCTTGTAAAGCCATACAAAGGCGCTCGAATCCCATTCCCGTATCAATATGTCTTGCTGGAAGATTTTCCAAAGAACCGTCCGCTTTTCTGTTGAACTGCATGAAGACGAGATTCCAGATTTCGACAACCTGAGGATGATCATTGTTAACCAATTCAAGTCCGGAAATTTTAGCCTTCTCTTCGGGAGTTCTCAAGTCTACATGGATTTCAGAACAAGGTCCACACGGTCCGCTTGCGCCCATTTCCCAGAAGTTATCTTTTTTATTTCCGTTGATGATTCTGTCTTCGGAAACAAATTGTTTCCAAAGATCATAAGCTTCAGTATCTCTTTCAAGATTTTCTTTTTCGTCACCTTCAAAAATAGTGACGTACAAATTTTCTTTTGGAATTCCGTACACCTCTGTCAGCAATTCCCAAGCCCAAGAAATCGCTTCTTTTTTAAAATAATCACCAAAAGACCAGTTCCCCAGCATTTCAAACATCGTGTGGTGATAGGTATCACGACCCACATCATCCAAATCATTGTGTTTTCCGGAAACTCTCAAACACTTTTGTGTATCGGCAATTCTCGGTGCAGTCGGAGTTTTATATCCTAAGAAAAAATCTTTGAACTGCGTCATTCCCGAGTTGGAAAACATTAGTGTAGGATCATCTTTCAACACAATTGGTGCTGAAGGAACGATAAGGTGGTTTTTACTTTTAAAATAATCTAAAAACTGTTGGCGTATTTCCTGTGAAGTCATATTTGTTGCTTTTGGCTAATTGCTTTTCGCTTTTAGCTTTTTTAATGATTGGCAAATTTAATATTTTTAAGTGATTGTGAAATAGAGTTGCTATGAATTAATGAAAATTATCAAGTGTATTTTAAAGTTTGAATGTAATTATTCTAAACCTCTTGTATTTCTTAGATAAACGAAGTGGCTTTGCTTCAGCTTTAATATTATTAAAAGAGGAATCAGCGAATCTTCGATTTGTATAACTTTAATTTTAAGCAAGTTTTTTAATCTTTTTGTTTAACCTTGCGTTTATTTTTAATGCAAAGAAAGACTAAGATTTTTTGACAAAAACAATCTTTATTTTAAGTAAAACAAAGGCGTTTCACTTATTAAAGAAATACAAGGTTCAATTTCAACATTAAGATAATTAATTTTTAGGATGATTAAGAATCAATTAAAATTGATGTAAGCATGCTGCTTAATCATTCACCGTGGTGAATCTTAAAAAAAATATAAAAGTATTTTATTCTTAAAAATTTAATGCCCTTAATGTTTTAAAAGAAAATTGTCCCTAATCCTTTTAAAACAAACCTTCTAAGATTTTTCGTATATAATCTTGTAGAAATTGATCGTTGAAAATTAAACTAAATCAAATTTAATTTTAGCGTGAAATTTGCATCTAACAAAAGTGTTCTAAAATTATATCAACAAAATGATTAAGCATAACAAACAAAAAATGAAAAATATATTCATATTACTCGGAATGTTTCTTGGGATCGCTGTTTTTGCAGCAAGCTGCGGAGATTCTCAAAAAGTAAAACCAACAGAAACTAAAGAAGAAAATCAAAAAATTATGGAAGCAGGAAATGTAAAAGAAGTTTATTTTGCAGGCGGATGTTTTTGGGGAACCGAACATTTATTTCAGCAGGTAAGAGGTGTTGTAGGAACGGAAGTAGGATATGCGAACGGGAAAACTAAAAATCCAACATATGAAGAAGTGGTGAGTCATACGACAGGTTTTACGGAAGCGGTAAAAGTAAAGTATGATGCAGATGACGTAGATTTGAAACTGTTGATTGAACTTTATTTTAAATCAATCGATCCTACGACTTTGAACAGACAGGGAAATGATGTGGGAGATAATTACCGAAGCGGAATTTATTTTACAGACAAAAATACAGAAGCAATCGTAAAAGCTGAGGTTGAAAAATTAGCCAAGAATTATTCTAAACCGGTCGTTGTAGAAGTTGAAACTTTAAAGAATTTCTACAGAGCTGAAGATTATCATCAGGATTATCTGAACGCAAATCCTGGAGGATACTGTCATATTGAACCTGGACTTTTTGAAGAAGCCAGAAAAGCAAACCCACCAAAAGCGAAAAAATAAAATTGAAAAGTTGTCGAAAGGCAACTTTTTTTAGTTTAAAAACCTTTCTTTGATGCTGAACATGGAGATGTTCAGGAAGATTAAAAATCCGAAGATTATGTAGAACGCTTCTTTTGGAAGTTGCTTTATGAAAAATTGAGAATCATCGAAAAATGTTGGTTTATATTCATTATAAATTACATCGTTACAAAGTAAACAATCATATTCAATTTCCTTTACATTTGGATCTATATAACTGACCGTAGCGAAAAGATGCCCTGTTTTATCTAAATCTAAGCCATATCTGTCTTGCTTAGCAATAGCCATATCATTAAGCAAAGAAGCGAAATCGCCATAAGTATTGTTGTCATCTAAAATAAATTCGATTCCGGTTTCTTTTTTATTTCTCTTCTGAAGTTCCTTAATTTTTGAAACGTAAAATTTAGAATTGTTTTTTGCGGAATTTGGCTCAACGATTATTTTTTGATAATCCCAATCTCTTACTTGCTCGAAAGTCATGAATTGCTCTTTTAGAGGAATATTAGGATTGTATTTTGCAGGTAAACCCAAGTCCATGACATTAGGAATTGGTTCATTTAGTTTTCGATTCCCCAAATACCAGAACAAAACAGGAATCAATAATGCACTTATCAATCCCGGAACATAGTATATTTTCTTTCCTGAAATCATTGGTTTAAATTTAAATAAAAAAAGTGACTCAATCATGAATCACTTTCGTATTTGAATAATTTATATCTGATAACTAAAAAATTACCAATCTCTTTTCTTTAAAATCCAGTAAGAACCAACGATGAAGATGGCGCACCATACCAAACAAGCAATTAAGCTTTCGGTAGGGTAGGTAAATTCATATTTCAGACCCAGCATTTTTGCCATATTTAATCTCATCATCGGATTTGGAATTAAACTCGACATACTTTCTAAAGGTAAAAGTTTGCTGAAGAAAAATCCATTTTGAAGAACTTCATTTCTTTCGGGCCCCTGCATTCCGCTTACTTTTGAGAACGTTTCAATACCACCAAGAATTGATTCACCAATCCAGATAACGAAAAATGCCAGAAAAACAAAAACTGATTTTCTTAATAAAATTGATAAAAACATCAGAAAACAGAAGAATGAAAACAGTTTCACGAAGTAATTTCCGACAAAGAATATTTCTTTAAAAACCATGTCAGAATCTGTTACTGTGGAGTAGCTTTTCCCTAAAAATAAGGTAATAACGAATACAAGAACTGTAGAAATAACAGTGAATATCGTAATCGTTAACAATTTTGAACCAATAAATTCTTCTCTGCTTAAACCGTCAATTGTATTCTGCTTAAACATTCTGTTGCTGAATTCCTGCGAGATAGAAAATACAATAATCAATCCTAGGAAAATCTTCAGTAAGCCAACAATCCAGGTTGTGAAATTCCAGATTTCAGGGAAGTTGTAGATACCTTCTTTCTTTAAGTTAATTGTTGCGCCGAATACTTTTAAATCAACTAAACCGATGCAAAGCAGAGCAATTAAAATGGCAAAATAAAAGATGGTGAAAACCTTAAATGGTCTGTAGTTCAGGTTTTTATAATATTCTAGTTTTAATAGTTTCATCATGATTATTTGTTTTTTACAAGTTCAAGGAATTGAGTTTCAAGCGATTGTTTTTTCTTGGCTAAATGTGACAAGAAAATACCTTTCTCAGCCAATTTTTGGTTTAATCCGGATGCGGAAATCGAAGCATCATCACGAATCTGTGCTTTAATTATTTCACCTTCAATTTTTACCGATGTAAACCACTGAAGTTCTTCCAAAGCGCTCAGAAGTGAAGTGTTGTTGTCAGCTCTTAATTCAAAAAATCCGGTGTTGGTGGTCATTCCGTCTACGCTTCCTGAGTAGATGGCGTTTCCTTCTTTCAAAACAATCACATGGCTGCATATTTTTTCAATCTCATCCAAAAGGTGACTGGCAATGATAATCGTAATGCCTTGTTTTGCAATTGTGCCGATAATTTCTCTAATCTGGATGATTCCTTCAGGATCTAAACCGTTCGTAGGCTCATCTAAAATCAAAACTTCAGGATTATTCAGCAAAGACGATGCGATTGCCAAACGCTGTTTCATCCCTAAAGAAAAGGTTTTGAAAGTATCTTTTTTTCTTTCTAAAAGTCCGACAGTATTAAGAACTTCGTCGATTCTTGTGTGAGGTGTTCCCTTAATCTCAGCAACGATTTTAAGGTTGGTTTCCGCACTTAAATATGGATAAAAGTTAGGTTGCTCGATAATAGCACCTATTTTTTTAAGCGTTTCAGAATCTGTCCCTTTTTTGCCAAACCAAAACCAGTCGCCGCTTGTGGGATTGATTGTTGAGAGAAGCATTCCGAAGGTAGTGGATTTTCCGCTCCCGTTCGGGCCGAGAAGTCCGTACACGTTGCCTCTTTCCACATCAAAGGAAATATTGTTGACAACAACTCTCTTGAATTTTTTAGTCAGATTTTTGACCGATAAAACTTTTTCCATGTTATATATTGTATATGCAATAGGTTTCTCTTTTTCGTGAAATGTTACAAACTATCTTTAAATTTTGTTAAAAAAGTGAAAGTGATAAAGTTCCAAAAACTAAAAACCAACAACTAACAACGCTATAATAATTTTCATTAAATTTGATTCAAAGATGATTTATGAAGTTAATAGAACTTGCAAAAGAACTGAATGTGTCACCGGAAAGTATCAAACAGTTTATTCAGGATTTTGATCTGGATTTGATTGACTGTATTTCGACACAATTTGAAGTGAAAGAAGATTTTGAAAAATTTGCTCGGGAAAACGTAGATTTTTTAAAACAATATGAGAATGATTTAGACGAAAATAAAACGGTCGATCAAATTGCAGAAACCATCAATCAGCCGAAAGAAAAGATTGAAAAAGCGATTCAGGAAGGTCAAACCAATATTTATGACAACGGATTTTTCCGATCGTCGGTTTCAAGCTATGGAATTGATAATAAATTAGGTGGCAATTATCAATTTGTTTACAATTATTTCGGCAATAAAACCAAGCTTCAGCAAAGAGATTTCATCGGTTACAGAGATTTATTCTTTTATATTTCCGGAATTTTAGAACCTTTTTTAAATCCGCAACAGATCAAAGATTGGGGAATTAACAAACCTGTGGGGATTATTTTGTACGGACCTCCAGGAAGTGGTAAGATTTTTTGGGCAACTAAAATTGCTGAAATCATTAATTACAAGTTTAAAGAAGTCAAGAAACATTACCTCGGAACTTCATTTGTTGACGGAATTCAAACCAATTTCAACGATTTTCTTTTAAAAATGATGAAAGCAGATAAAGTTTTGCTTTTTCTTGAAGATTTTGATGAAATCATGATGGCAAGAAGTGCAGAAAATAATGTTGCATCCTGTAATCTTGAATCTCAGGAAGTCATTCTTCATTATATTTCGAAATTTGAAAGTGAAGATGTCTTGATGGTGGGTTCAGCGAATACAGTGAGTGATATTGATGAAGAGATTTTGGCACCGGGAAGATTTGATGTAGTAATTCCTGTTTTTCCTCCGAATGCTGCAGAAAGATCTGAGATTATTTTATATTCAATGACTAAAAATCTGGATAAAGATTCTTTGCTTTTTAAAATTCTTAAAAATAATAAAGCTGATAAAATTCCTTTCTGGAGCGGCATTGCTTCTAAAATGAAAGTCTTTAGCAACACCATGTTAATTGATTTTACCCAAAGCTTAAAAAAACGGATTAAAAACCGATATCAAAAAACAAAAAACGAAAAGTTAATCATTGATGAAACTCTTTTAAATGGTGCTTTGCGTGATGCGGGTGCAAAATTAACCGAAGAATATCTGAACCAAATTGCTCAGTTTTTAAATGATGTTATCATCAATAATTTAGATGATTTCCAAATGCGAATTCATTCTCTAAAATCTGAGTTGGAATCTTACAAAGAGGTGGAAATACCGAGAAGAGAAATAGGTTTTCAGCACAATGATGAAAGTGAGGCTTAAGTATGGATTTAGAAACTCAAAACTCTCAACTTTAAATCTTATTTTTGCAAAAAAGAATTATTCGTGATCAACAACGACCAGATAAAAGAAATTCAATCAAGAATTGAAGACCTTCATAAATATCTTCAGATAGACAAAAAGAAGATAGAAATTTCTAATGATGATGAAAAAACAGCAGCTCCGGAATTTTGGGATAATCCTAAAACAGCTGAGGTTTTCCTAAAGCAACTGCGTTCTAAGAAAAAGTGGGTAGAAGATTTTGAAGAGATCAGTACTCAGTTTGAAGACTTGCAGGTTTTAATGGAATTTGCCAAAGAAGATCCCGATTCTGAAAAAGAATTGGATGAAAGCTTTCCAATTCTCATGGAAAAAATTGAAAACATTGAGTTCAAAAATATGCTTTCTAATGAAGGAGATGAACTTTCGGCGGTTCTACAGATTACCGCAGGAGCCGGTGGAACTGAAAGTTGTGACTGGGCTGCCATGCTGATGAGAATGTACAACATGTGGGCAGAAAAACAGGGCTATAAAATAAAAGAACTCAACTATCAGGAAGGTGAAGTTGCCGGTGTGAAAACAGTAACCTTAGAAATCGACGGCGAATATGCTTTTGGTTATTTAAAGGGCGAAAATGGAGTTCACAGATTGGTAAGAATTTCTCCGTTTGATTCTAATGCGAAGCGTCATACGAGTTTTGTTTCTGTTTACGTTTATCCTTTGGTGGATGATACAATTGAAATTAACATTAATCCTGCAGATATTTCATTTGAAACCATGCGAAGTTCAGGAGCGGGTGGCCAGAACGTAAATAAGGTAGAAACTGCCGTTCGTCTTCGTCACGCACCAACTGGTATTATCATTGAAAACTCAGAATCTCGTTCTCAGCTTCAGAATAAAGAAAAGGCCATGCAACTCTTGAAATCAAGATTGTATGAAATGGAATTGGAAGAAAGACTGAGAGCAAGAAACGAAATCGAAGCAGGAAAAATGAAAATAGAGTGGGGAAGCCAGATCAGAAATTACGTGATGCACCCTTATAAATTAATAAAAGATGTACGTTCCGGTCACGAGACTTCAGATGTTGATGGAGTGATGAACGGAAATCTTACACCATTTCTCAAAGCGTTTCTGATGGCAGACGGAACGGCGGTTTCGGATGACGATCTCGACCTATAAAATATCATGTTTACATTTTTGTTAAAATATGCTAATATGTTTTCAGCATAATTTTATTAAGCTTATTTTTGTTCATCATCATTACATATGGAAGATTACAATAGCTGGAGAGATTTATTAAACCCCGAATTTTACATCAACATGGGTGGGTTCTGGGTTATTTTGTTCATTATTTTTGCCGAGACAGGTTTGTTCGTAGGGTTTTTCCTTCCGGGAGATTCACTGCTTTTTGTGTCAGGAATTTATGCCGTAGATATCATTTCACAAACATTTGGTTCTACGGGAAGTGATTTTTTAGACACCACTCTTTTGGCATCTGCAGTTGCAATTGCTGCAATCATAGGGAATCAGGTAGGGTATTGGTTTGGTAGCAAAACAGGTCCGGCTTTATACAAAAAACAAGATACTTTTCTTTTTAAGAAAAAATATCTTTATCAGGCACATGATTTTTTTGAAAAAAATGGCGCATTAGCTGTAATTATGGCTAGATTTTTACCTGTGGTAAGAACTTTTATGCCAATCGTTGCCGGTATTGTAAGGATGGATAAAAAAGCATTTCTGCGTGATAACATTATTGGTGGTGTGCTTTGGTCTTTCAGTTTGATTTTTGCAGGACATTATCTGGATAAATTATTCATGGATCAGTTCGGGATTAATCTGAAAGAAAAACTAGAATTTATCATCATCATTATTGTTTTGGTTACAACGGTTCCTGTAATTCTTAAATTTGTGTTTGGAGCACCCAAAGAAAACCCGAAATTGGAAGATGAGGTTTTGGATGATTTGATTGACAAAGAAAAATAATCAACTTAAAATATAGAAAGTAACCTGCAGTTTTGCGGGTTATTTTTTTATCCATTCCAGAATATTGGGATAAATAATGCTGTCTCTTTTAGTTTTGTTGAAAAATCTCGGTGCATGACCGGTTTTATCCATAAAAACCAATTTGTGTGGTATATTCATTGCTGTCAAAGCAGAATCTAGTGCCAAACCTTGTTTTTGATTGACCAAAAAATCCTGATTTCCTTGAAATAAAAGTGTCGGAACATTGGTAATATTAGCAATTGGACTTGCTTTTTGGAATTCTTCAGATAAGTTTTTTCGGTCAAATTTACTTCCTACCATTTTCTGAACCGTTCCAGAAGTATATTTTGAATAAAATGAATTTAAATATTCAGAAGAATAGAAATCTGTCGGGCCACTCAGCGAAATAATTTTCTTAATCTTATCTGAATTCTGATAGCCGTAAAGCAATGCTAAATGTCCACCCGCACTTTCTCCCAAAAGAATATAGTTGTCGGGAAGAAGTTCGGCTTTTTCAGAAAGTGAGTTGAATTTTTCAATCGCAGATTGAATGTCTTCCAATTGATCTTTATAGGTGAAATGCTTCGAAACCAAGCGGTAATTCATATTAACACTCGGAATATTATTTTCAAAAAGCATCTTTTGAATTTTGATCATGTGCTCCTTTCGACCGTACTTCCATGCACCACCATGAAGAATTAAAACGACTGGCGAATCTGTAGCATAATCCGCAGGGAGAAAAACATCCATTTTCTGGCGTTTGTGTTCGCCGTATTTTAGATTATAAATTTTTTGACTGTCTTTTCCCACCCAAACTCTGAATTTTGTATTGCATGAATTTAAAACCAAGCCTATCAATCCTAAAACAAAGAAATGATAATTGAGAATCAGCTTTTTCATAGAGTAAAGGTAAGGAGAATTTTATTTTATGTTTAAATTAATAATCTCAAATCAATCGACAAAATCAAATTAAATCTATATTTTTGTAAGACTTAACATTTATTAAAAAAATATTAAAATACTATGGCTTCTGGTTTTTTTGCGATTTTAGATGATATCGCTGCTTTGATGGATGATGTTGCTGTAACAAGTAAAATTGCAACCCAAAAAACAGCAGGTATTTTGGGCGATGATTTGGCGGTAAACGCAGAAAAAGCAACAGGCTTCCTTTCTTCAAGAGAGATTCCTGTTTTAATGAAAATTATGAAAGGTTCATTTATCAATAAATTGATTATTGTTCCTTTTGTTTTCCTCCTAGAATGGCTGTATTCGCCTGCTATTAAAATTATTTTAATCATTGGTGGATTTTATCTGGCTTACGAAGGTGTCGAAAAAATTGTAGAATTTTTATTTCACAGAGAAAAAAAAGGTCATGAGGTCATTGAAGAGGCGGACGATGTAATTGAAGAAGGCGAAGAAGCTGAAAAAACTAAAGTGAAATCTGCTGTTACAACTGATTTTATATTGTCGTTAGAGATTGTCATTATAGCACTGGCGGCGGCAAAAGATGGCTACGAAGCTCTGAAATCTGAGTTTAATCCGTTGCTTGTAGAGATAGTTACCGTTTCAGTAGTTTCTATTATTGCCACAGTTGGTGTTTACGGAATTGTAGCATTAATCGTTAGAATGGATGATGCCGGCTTTAAATTAATTAAAAAAAGTAATGATAAAGGCTTTTTTGGGAAATTAGGACATCTTTTGGTTAAGGCTCTTCCTTTTGTGATAAAAGCTTTAGGAATCATCGGAACCATTGCATTGATTTTGGTTGCAGGCGGAATTTTTGACCACAATATTGATTATCTTCACCATGCTTTACCAACCTGGAATGAGATGCTGAAGCAAGTTATTTTTGGAATCGCTGGAGGATTAATTGCGTTGGCAATTATTAGTGGCGGAAAGAAAATGTATTCATTAGCAACAAAGAAATAATTGTTAGATCTTTATAAAAAATCCTGCTTCAGTCTTTTGGAGCAGGATTTTGTTTTTTTAAGTTTTATGAAAAATTAGTTTTCTTTAAGCCATTTATCAATTTCAGCAAAACTTTGAGCCGCATCTTCAACCCACGGAAAATGGCCTGCCTTTTCTATCAATATCAATTTAGAATTGGGTAACGTCTTGTGTAGCTGTTCAGCGAATTCGGGTAAATTATTGGTATCTGATTTTCCATTCAGAATCAATGTTTTTGTTTTGATCTCGGAGAATCTTTTCTGTTGATTATAATAATACTTCAATTCTTTCTCCTGCTGAGGTAATTGACCGTTCACAGGTTTTCTTCTTCCTGCTTTTGAAATTTCTTTCATAATAGGAATTACTTTTTGTGAAGATTCTTCATCATAGCACCACCATTTCAGAGGAGCTTCTGACAGATTTCTTCCGTCCGGAGCTTTTTCGGTTTTGTGGGTGTACATATAGTCCCAATCTTTTACGACTTGTGAAAACCATTCAGATTCTTTTATTCTTTTGTTTTCAGATTCTTTTTTTCTATTGTAAATTTCTTCTGGTGATGCGATTAAAGAAGTTCCCGTCAGTATCATTCCTTCAACATGATTCGGATGTTCTAGACTGTAAAGCATGGCGATTCCGCTTTGGTCAGAATGCCCGAAAAACCAGATTTTATCGACGTTGAGTCTCTTTCTTAGTTCCTCAATTTCTACAACACTTTTCGCAAGACTATAATCTTCCACGTTCTTTGGTGCAGAAGATTTTCCGGTTCCGCGTGAATCATAATAAACCATCGTGAACTTTTTTTCCAAAGGTTTTAATGTCAATTCATATCCTATTTTTCCGGAATTAGGATGTCCTGCAAACATCACTGGACCGCTTCCTTTAATGGTGTAGTTGATGCTGATACCGTCAATTTTTTCTGTGAAATTTCCGTTTTTAAGCTCTTGTGCGCTTGCAAAAAAGATGAAAAATGAATTGATTATAATCAATGCTTTCGGTCTAAAGTTCATAGATGGCTATAAATGGTTTAAAAAGACAAATTTAAATTATATCTTAAAAAAATATGAATTATTCTCTTTAAATAAAATGAGTAGAACTTAGAATTCGTTCTGTAATTAGTATTAAATATTTATTTTTGCAGAAATTGAAACATTGAATTATCATTAAATTTAATGGACTTCACTTTCAGTAAACTATGGGTAGAAATTTATCAATTGATGTTTTAAAAATAATACTGGCATTTTTTGTTGTGTTTCTGCACATGAATTTTCTGAAAGAAACGTATCCTGTTTTGAGTTACATCTTAGTTAACGGGCTTTTCAGAATTGCTGTTCCCGTTTTTTTAGTCATTACCGGATTTTATTTTTTCCATATCGACAATAAAGTAAAACTGAAAAAATGGCTTTTCAGAACGTTTTTATTGTACGCCATCTGGATGTTGATTTATATTTCTTATTGGAAAGATAATGAACAAATTTGGCTGACTGTCATTTTCGGATACCATCATTTATGGTATTTGATAGGAACTTTTTTCTCGGGAATTATTCTTTACTTTTTAAGAAATCAAAATTCTAGATTACTGATTTCTTTAGCGGTAGGTTTTTTCTTATTGGGTTACGGAGTTCAGGTTTTAGGAAATCTTCACTATTTTGAAAACGAAAAAGATTCGGTTTTGAATATGTATCTGCTGTACCGGAATTTCCTTTTTGTTTGTTTTCCTTTTTTGACAATTGGTTTTTTGATCAATAAACATAAAGTTGACTTGTCAGAATATAAAAATTCTTCGCTACTGGTAATTCTGTCCGTATTGTGTGTAGTTGCTGAAGCTTTTTTCAATTACAAAAATATCAGCAGCGAAAGTACCGATATCTTATTTTCTTTAATTTTTGCGAGTCCGTTGTTGTTCTTGTACTGCCAGAAAATCTATGTCAAAACCACGTCGAAAATTTTAGCCAGTTTTTCTACAGCAATTTACGTTGTACATCCATTGATTATGAGATCTGAGTTTTATAAAGATATTGAATCGTATAAAATCCTGATCTTTTTAGCGATTTTAATTCCAATAAGCTTTGGTTTGGTTTATCTCAATAAGAAATTGAAATATCTTCTTTAAATTAATCCTGACCGCTCATCGGAAGAATCATTCCGTTTTGATCGTATTTCAGCTCTCTTACTTTAAGGCTTCTCAGATAACTTTTCCCGCCTGAATTTTTAGAATCATGATAAAAAAGATACCATTTTTTATCAATTTCTACGATGCTGTGATGCGTAGTCCAGCCTACAACAGGCGTCAGGATTTCACCTTGAAATGTAAATGGCCCATAAGGATTATTTCCAATGGCGTAAACCAATCTATGAGTTTCTCCTGTAGAGTAGGAAAGGTAGTATTTGTTGTTGTATTGATGAATCCAAATGCCTTCAAAAAAACGTTTGTGCTGATCTCCGGATTTTAACTGATTTCCATTTTCGTCTACAATCAAAACATCTTTTGGTTCCTCAGCTAATTCTTTCATATTGCTTTTTAATAAAGCGACTTTTGGCAATAAAGCGTTTTCCTCTTTCTCAAGTTCAGGATAATCTTTAGAATGCTTATTGTTTCGATATTCATGAAGCTGTCCTCCTTTTAAGCCTCCAAAATAAATATAATATTGTCCATGATCATTTAAAACCGTTGGGTCAATGCTGTACGTTCCGCTAATTGGAGTTTTTTCAGGCTTAAAAGGCCCGGTCGGACTTTTACTCGAAGCCACCCCAATTTTAAATAAATCATTTTGATCTTTTGCAGGAAAATAAAGGTAGTACTTATTGCCTTTTTTTGTAACATCAGGAGCCCAAAGCTGTTGTTTTGCCCAAGAAACATCTTCCAATTTCAATGCAATTCCGTTGTCTCTGGCTTTCTGATTGACGTTATCTAAAGTCAGAACATGATAATCTTTCATGTTAAAATGTGCACCGTTGGTGGCATCTTTAACATGAGTCTGAATGTCATGAGACGGATAAATGTAAATTTTCCCATCAAAAACATGCACAGAAGGGTCTGCAAAATATAAATCATCAAATAAATATTTTGGACTTTCTTGCGCGTAACCGATTGCACTGAATAATGTAAAAATTATAAATTTTCTCATGAATTGAACTTCCGTAATTAGTTTTACGAAAACAGAGAAAAATTTTAGTTTAAATTATAATTCATAATCACCAGTCTCAAAATAAAATGTACAAAATCTTGCTGTGCATCATTCCTGCTGATAAGTTTATTTTTGTATTCGTAAGTTCCGAAAACCTTAATCAGGGTTTTGTATGTATTGTAATCTTCATCCTTAATTCTGATTTTCACATGTCCGTCTTTTCTTTTGATCAGTTGATCATCTAAAGTTCTCACTTTAAATAATACTTCACAAGATTTTGGAACAAGGCCATAATATCGCTCTACAATATTTACTTTGAATGCATCAAAAATTATTGTATTAAAGACCAAATTACCATTAGAATCTGGTGTACGAAGTTGAAGTTGATAGTTCATTTTGAATTGCTACCTTAAAGATATAAATAATTTAATATACGATGAAAGTGAAAAAGAGACTTTTTGCAAAGCCTCTTTTATATTTTTTTTAATTGAATAGATCTTTCACTTTATCAAAGAAAGTCTTTTCCTTTCCGGATGGTTCTGCAACCATATCACCACTAGACATTTGTTTTTCAAAGAAATCTTTTTGTTCTTTGTTTAGGGTCTGCGGCGTCCATACATTGATGTGGATAAACATATCACCTTTCCCATAGCTATCAATGCTTGGTAAACCTTTTCCGGCCAATCTTAAGATTTTTCCGGATTGAGTTCCTGCATCTACGGTGATTTTTACTTTTCCACCAACAGTTGGTATTTCTTTTTTAGTTCCTAAAGCCGCTTCGGCAAAAGAAACATATAGTTCCTGATGAAGATTGTCACCTTCTCTTTTGATGGTTTTGTCTACTTCTTCCTCTACGATTACCAATAAATCTCCAGGAATTCCACCGAAAGGTGCATCATTTCCTTTTCCTCTTACATTTAACTGGATGCCGTCTCTTGCACCTGCAGGAATGTTGATCGAAATTTCCTCCTCATCTTTTATTAGACCTTGTGCATTAGCTCCGGCAGGAATTTTGTCGGCAACTTTCCCGATTCCCTGACAAGTTCCACAAGTGGTCTGCGTTTGCATTTGTCCGAACATTGTGTTCATCACCTTCATCTGAACTCCGGCTCCGTTACAAGTAGGACAGGTTTTTGAAGTGGCACCCTCTGCCATCTTCATTTTTTTTACTTTAAGAGTTTTTTGGGTTCCGTTCACCATCTCTTCAAGGTTCAGCTTAATTCTGATTCTTAAATTAGAACCTTTCACCTGCTGACGACCTCCGCCGCCACCGCCGAATCCTCCAAAACCACCACCGAAAATATCGCCGAACTGACTGAAAATGTCTTCCATGTTCATTCCGCCACCAAAGCCACCACCGCCGTAACCTCCGGCACCGCCCATTCCGGCGTGTCCGTATTGGTCATAACGGGCTTTTTTATTGTCGTCGCTCAATACTTCGTAAGCTTCTGCAGCTTCTTTAAATTTTTCTTCAGCCTCTTTATCTCCCGGATTTTTATCTGGGTGATATTTGATCGCCATTTTTCGGTATGCTTTCTTTATTTCGTCGGCACTTGCAGATTTGCTGACATCAAGAACCTCGTAATAATCTCTCTTTGACATATATTTATAAGTAATGAACAATGGGTAATGAGCAATTATTAATTACTTATTACCCATTGCTGATAATTAATTTCCTGTTACAACTTTTGCAAAACGAATTACTTTGTCACCTAAAGTATATCCCGTTTCGATAACATCTACGATTTTACCTTTCA
Organism: Chryseobacterium aahli; assembly: GCF_022699665.1. Classification (GTDB taxonomy): domain Bacteria; phylum Bacteroidota; class Bacteroidia; order Flavobacteriales; family Weeksellaceae; genus Chryseobacterium; species Chryseobacterium aahli. Next base: position 154,068 of record NZ_JALDNB010000001.1, read on the forward strand.
AATCTTCAGATGGCGAAGGAATCTGTGTAATCGCCTCGTGGTAGTCAACATTAAAGCTGTCTCCCGCTCTTACTTCCATGATTTTTAAACCTTTCTCAGTCAATTTGTTTTTAAACTTGTTGTAAATCAACTCAACACCCTGAAGGTCGGCTTCGTTACCATTTTTAGCGATTTCTTTTAAAGCTCTTTCAAAATCATCCAAAACACCTAGCATAGAAACCATCATCTCTTGGTTGGCGTAAGTGAAGAAGTCCATCTTCTCTTTTGAAGTTCTTTTTTTATAGTTTTCAAACTCAGCATACAATCTGATGTAACGGTCTTTTTCTACTGCCAAAAGTTCTTCCGCAGTAGGAATTTCTGTCACATTTTCTTCAGTTGTAGTTTCCGTCTGAGGATTGATTTCTTCCTGATTATTGATATTTTCTTCGTTGATATCCTGATTTTCCATGTTTCAATAACTTTTTATAACACATCTTTGTCAAAGATTTTGCCAAAGAAAAAATCAGGACATTTAGGCAGACTATAGATGAATGATTAAAAGATAATCGCTGATTCTCTCAAAGGATTAAATTAATTATTCACATTTTAACATTGTTTTTTAATCAAAACTTAAAACCATTCTCACAATTTTTCTCTCTCAATCAAAATCCGTATTTTTGTGCATCTAAAAAGTAAAAGAAAGAATGAATTCCTACAAAAATCCATTGGAAGAGCGTTACTCCAGCCAAGAAATGTTGTTTAACTTTTCTCACAACAACAAATTCCAGAATTGGAGAAAGCTTTGGATCGCTTTGGCTGAGATTGAAAAAGACTTAGGTCTTGACATCACAGACGAGCAAATTGCAGAGTTGAAAGCCAATGTTGACAATATCGATTACGATAAAGCAGCAGAATATGAAAAGAAATTCCGTCATGATGTTATGGCTCATGTTCACGCTTATGGTGATGTGGCGCCTTCTGCAAAAGGAATTATTCACTTGGGAGCAACTTCAGCTTTTGTAGGAGATAATACAGACTTAATTCAGATCCGTGACGGACTTTTAATTTTAAAGAAAAAGTTGGTTAATGTGATGAAAAATCTGGCTGATTTTTCAATTCAATATAAAGATCTTCCGACTTTAGGATTTACACATTTCCAACCAGCTCAGTTGACAACCGTTGGAAAAAGAGCAACTCTTTGGTTACAAAGTTTGGTTCTTGACATCGAAGAACTTGATTTCTTCTTAGAAACATTAAGATTCAGAGGGGTAAAAGGAACGACAGGAACTGCTGCAAGTTTCCTTGAACTTTTCAACGGAGATTATTCTAAAGTAAAACATTTAGATAAAGAATTATCAAAAAGATTCGGTTTTGAGAAAGTTTTCGGAGTTTCCGGACAGACTTACGACAGAAAAATTGATGCAAAAGTGGTTGCTTTATTAGGAAATATCGCTCAATCTGCACATAAATTCACCAACGATTTACGTCTTCTTCAAAATTTGAAAGAAGTTGAAGAACCATTCGAGAAAAACCAAATCGGTTCATCGGCAATGGCATACAAGCGTAATCCAATGAGAAGTGAAAGAATCGGAGCGTTGGCAAAATACGTTATGTCTTTAACGACAAGTTCTGCAATGGTTGCTTCAACTCAATGGTTTGAAAGAACATTGGATGATTCAGCAAACAAAAGATTAACGATTCCACAGGCGTTTTTAGCCGTTGATGCAATTTTATTGATCTGGAACAACATCATGAACGGAATCGTGGTATATCCAAACAGAATCAACAAACATATTATGGAAGAACTTCCTTTCATGGCGACAGAATACATCATCATGGAAGAAGTGAAAGCTGGTGGCGACCGTCAGGAAATCCACGAAATAATCAGAGTTCACTCAATGGAAGCTTCTAAACAGGTGAAAGAAGAAGGGAAGGAAAACGATCTGATCGAAAGAATCTTAAACGATCATTCTTTAAAACTTGATAAATCAAAATTAAAAGAAGTTCTCGATCCGAAAAACTTTATCGGTTTTGCACCTATTCAAACGGAAGAATTCATCGCAAATGAAGTTCAGCCTATTTTGGATGCCAACAGCGAATTGATTGGTTTAGAATCTGATCTGAAAGTATAAATTACATGCAGTCTCTGGGCTGCATTTTTTACTTTGTCAAAATTGAAATGTTTGACAAGGTGTTAAGAAGTGAAATCATTTTTATGGCAGCTTTATCCGCCCTCCACTCCCAATCTTTTTTGTTTTTCTTAAAACAAAAAAGGATTTCCGTTCAGGTCGGGCTGCGAGGTTTGTCATTGATTAAATTTCAGTCAAAAAAATAAAAATAAATCTAATAAATATCTGACATCTAATGTCTCAAAACAAAAGAATTTTCGTAGAAAAAAGAGGAATTTTCGATGTAGAAAGTCCAAAGATTTTTGATGAAGTAAAAGCGGTAGTTCCGTCGATCAAAAATGTAAAAGTGTACAATGTGTACGATATTTTCAATTTGAATGATGGTGAGTTCGAAAAGGTAGTCAACAGTACTTTCGTAGACCCTGTTACTGACATTTTAATCGAAGAAAATCCCGCACAAGGCATTTATTTCGCATTAGAATTTTTGCCGGGACAATATGATCAGCGTGCCGATTCTGCTCAACAGTGTATCGCTTTACTGACTGAAAATGAGAAATCTAAAGTAAGAAGCGGTAAACTAATCGAATTTGAAGGCATTTCTGAATCTGATTTAGCAAAAATCAAAGACCTTCTCATCAATAAAGTAGAATCTCAGGAAAAAGATTTATCAATTTTAAATATTCCTGCAGAAGAAACTCCGTCAAAGGTTTTGGTTCATGAGAATTTCATCAATTTTGATTATGTTCAGTTGGAAGAATTCTTTAATAATCACGGTTTTGCATTAGGATTGGATGATTTAAAATTTATTCAGGAATATTTTAAAACTGAACAGAGAAATCCTACTGAAACTGAATTGAAAGTTTTAGACACGTATTGGAGTGATCATTGCCGTCACACAACGTTTGAAACAGAATTGTCAAATATTGAGTTTGAAGGACAGTTTAAACATACATTGGAAACTATTTTCAATGATTATATTGAAAAAAGAAAATTCTTAGGACGCGAATTGAAGCCAATCTCTTTAATGGATTTGGCAACAGTTTGCGGAAGATATTTCCATAAAACAGGCAACCTGGAGAACTTGGTGGTTTCTGACGAAATCAATGCTTGTACGATCCAGATCGAAGCTGAATACGATGGTAAAAAAGAACCGTGGTATTTATTATTTAAGAATGAAACACACAATCACCCAACGGAAATTGAACCTTTTGGTGGTGCTTCAACGTGTTTGGGTGGCGCGATCAGAGACCCTTTGTCCGGACGTTCTTTCGTTTTTCAGGCAATGAGATTGACGGGTGCTGCTGATGTTTTGGAATCAGTTGACAAAACTTTACCAGGCAAATTACCTCAAAAAACAATCACTAAGCAAGCTGCAAATGGCTATTCTTCTTACGGTAACCAAATCGGTTTGGCAACTACAATGGTTTCTGAAATCTACGATGAAGGATACAAAGCAAAAAGAATGGAAGTCGGTTTCGTAACCGGCGCAGTTCCTGTTGATTGGGTAAGACGTGAAAAACCTGCAAATGGGGATTCTATTATCATTTTAGGGGGTGCAACAGGTCGTGACGGTGTTGGTGGAGCAAGCGGAAGTTCGAAAGAACAGGACGAAACTTCTATCCACACAATGAGTTCTGAGGTTCAGAAAGGAAACGCCGTTGAAGAACGTAAAATCCAGAGATTATTCAGAAATCCTGAAGTGACAAGATTGATTAAAAAATCAAATGATTTCGGTGCTGGTGGTGTTTCTGTAGCAATCGGTGAAATCGCTGATTCTTTGGAAGTTAATCTGGATGTTTTACCTTTAAAATATGAAGGTTTGAACGGAACTGAGCTCGCTATTTCTGAATCTCAGGAAAGAATGGCGGTTGTGGTTGAACCGAAAGATAAAGAACAGTTCATCAAGTTCTGTGAAGCTGAAAATATCGTGGCTGTAGAGGTTGCAAAAGTGACAGATTCAGGAAGAATGCAGATGTTCTGGAAAGGTGATAAGATTGTTGACCTTTCAAGAGAATTCTTAGATACGAATGGTTGTTCTAAAAGTCAGGAAGCTAAGATTACCCATCTTAATGAAGTAAAAGAAGAAACTCCGATTTTCAACGAAGAGAATTTCCTGAAAATATTATCAGATAAAAATGTTGCTTCTCAAAAAGGTTTATTGGAGATGTTTGATTCATCAATCGGAGCAACTACTGTTGCGATGCCTTTAGGTGGAAAATATCAGCAGACTTTGATGGAAGGAAGCGCTCAAACGCTACCGATTTTGGGAGCAAAAGATATTGAAACCGTTTCCTTTGCAAGTTGGGGATTTGATGCTGAAATTTCAAAGCAAAACTCGTTACTGGGAGCTTCTTATGCAGTCGTTGAAAGCGTTGCAAAAATCGTTGCGATGGGCGGCGATTATAAAAATATAAGATTCAGTTTCCAGGAATATTTCGAGAAATTAGGTCAGAATCCTGAAAAATGGGGCAAGCCTTTGGCTTCTCTTTTGGGTGCTTATGATGCGCAGATTAACTTTGGTTTGGCTGCCATCGGAGGTAAAGATTCAATGAGTGGAACATATCAGGATTTGAATGTTCCCCCAACGTTGATTTCATTTGCTTGTGCTAACGGAGAAAAGAAAAATGTCATCTCTCCGGAATTTAAACAGGCAGGAAATAAACTGTATTTCTTCAATCATATTCCACAGGAAAACGGACTTCCTAACTATGAAAATCTGAAGGCTGTTTTTGAATTGATTTTCGAAAATATCAAGGCTGGAAAAATCATTTCAGTGAAGACAATTAAAGAAGGTGGAGTTGCAGTTGCTCTCGCAAAAATGAGTTTTGGAAACAGATTGGGAGCTGAAATTAATATTGCTGATGAGAACGTTTTATTGGCTAAAAATATTGGAAGTCTAATTATAGAATCGGCAGAAGATCTAAGTTCTGTTGATCTTCAATTAATCGGTGAAGTTAAAAATTCAAATATTTTGAAAATCAATGATTTGAATTTTGAAATCGAAAAATTACTTGAGTCAAATACAAAAACTTTTGAAAACCTATTCTCAACAGTAGAAAAAGAAAAGATAACGGTTGAATTAGATCCAAAACTGAACTCAATCAATCCAAGAAATATCATTATTAAAAAACATGGAATTGCTCAGCCAAGAGTTTTTGCACCGGTTTTCCCGGGAACAAATTGCGAGTACGATACTCTGAATGCCTTCCAAAAAGAAGGGGCAATTGTAAGTAGTCTGCCTTTGATTAATATCAATCATCAGTTGCTTGACGAGAGCATTGATGCATGGGTGAAAGAAATTAAAAAGTCACAGATTTTAGCATTCTCCGGAGGGTTCTCTGCGGGTGATGAACCAGATGGTTCTGCTAAATTTATTGTGAATGTTTTGAAGAATGAAAAGATGAGAAATGCCGTTCACGAATTGCTTGATAGAGACGGAATGATTATCGGAATCTGTAACGGTTTCCAAGCCTTAGTGAAATCTGGGTTGTTACCTTACGGAAGAATTAAGGAATTAGATGAAAATTCTCCGACATTGGCTCACAACGCGATTAGAAGACACATTTCTCAAATGGTAAACGTGAAAGTTCTGAATGACGAATCACCTTGGTTGAAAGGAATGAAAGATCAAGTCTTCACAATCCCGATTTCTCACGGTGAAGGTCGTTTTATGGCTTCGGAAGCGGAAATTCAGAAGTTGTACGAAAACGGACAGATTGCTACTCAATATTTAGATTTAGATGGAAACATCGCTCACGGAATGCCGTTCAATCCAAACAACTCATTGTTTGGAATTGAAGGAATCACGAGTCCAGACGGAAAAATTTATGGTAGAATGGGACACCCGGAACGTTTTGCGGAAGGTTTAATGAAAAATATTCCAACTGCGAATTACCACAACATCTTTAAAAACGGAGTTGAATACTTCAAATAAAAATAATAAGAAAACGGCTGTCATCAATGGCAGCCATTTTTCTGATTTGTCTGGATTCTACGAAGAAGTATCTCAAGTTTTGATGAAAGAAGCCGACTGGAAAGTTGGAACTTTGGATGGTTTTGATGATATACTTTATGGAGGTTTCGGAGTTTTTGAAAGTAAAGATGAAATTGAAATCATTTGGAAAGATTCTCAAAAATCAAAAGAAAAGTTAGGCTTAGAAGCAACCAAAGAATTCTACGAGAATAAAATTAAACAGGGAAAACCTTTCAATATCAATTTAGCTCAGGAAAAGCTTGATGATTTGATTGCAGGAAACGGACAAACCTTATTTGAAATCTTAGTTGAAATTATAGAATCACATAAAAACATAACTTTAGTTTTAAATTAAAAAATGAAGAAGAAAATGATGTATGGATTATTTTTCGGTGACAGTGTAACTTACGGCGAATACGACGGCGTGTTTGGAGGCTGGGTTGATATTCTTAAAAGATTTGCTTTACAGAAATACAATGAAGGAAGCAGTGAACTGATCCTTTTTAATTTGGGAATTGGTGGTGAAACATCAGAAGGTTTAGTCAAAAGAATTCAGCATGAAATGTCAGTTAGAAATGCGGAGGATGGAAATGTAGTTTTTCTCGGCTATGGTGCTAATGATTTGGTTGTGAAAGATGGAAATCAAATCGTAAATCCTAGACAATTTAAAGCTAATATTGAAAAGGCAATTCAACATGCAAAAGTATTTTCAAAAGAAATTTATCTGGTAAGTATTCTTCCTGTTTCAGATAAAATTAATGGTGAAATTTCTGTAAGCGGAAAAGTGAGAACGAACGAAGATGTATTGGTTTACAATCAAATTCTGAAAGATATTGTAGCAGAAAACTCTTTGAATTACATTGATTTTCATTCAGCGTTTTTAGAAGACAAAGAGATTTTACTTTCCAAAGATGGTGTTCATCCCAATGAAAAAGGATATGGGATGATGGCTGAAATTGCTATTCCAATTATTGAAAAATACTTATAATGCCGCATTTATTTTCTTACGGAACCTTACAGAAAGAGCAGGTTCAGCTCGAAACTTTTGGAAGATCCTTAAAAGGTGAACATGATATTCTTATCGGATATCGCTTAAAAATGTTGGAAATTACAGATCCTGAAGTTTTAAGGAAAAGCAATCAGAAATACCATCCGATTTTAGAATTTTCAGGAAATACTGAAGATGAAGTAAAAGGTGCTCTGTTTGAAGTGAGCGAGGAAGAAATTCTTAAAGCTGATGAATATGAGGTGGACGATTATAAAAGAATTGAAACTGTTTTTAAATCCGGAAAAAAAGGATTTATCTATATTGGAAAATAGGTTTAAAAGTTCTGTCTATTTCAACGATTGAAGCGGGAAAAATCTGTGAAGATCTGTGGGAGCTAAAATTTAACCAAAAATATACTTCCAGTATACAAAAATTCCAACCACAACAGATGCTACAGCAATCAAAGTCACTGCTCCAGCTGAAACATCTTTAATAAAACCTATTCTTTTATCAAACTCCGGATGTATGATGTCACAAATTTTTTCGATTGCTGTATTGAAAGTTTCGGCGGCTAGAACTCCGATAGAAACTGTTAAAACTAAAACAGTATCGATGTTGGAAAGTTTTAGATAAAAAATTAGAAAAATATTAATCAATAAAGCAGCAACTTCAATCTGAAAATTTCTTTCAGAGATAAGCATCAACCAAATGCCCCGAAAGGAGTTGAGGAAACTTTTATGGATGGGAGGTTTTCTCATTTTTAAAATTGATGCTTAGCAAAGATAGTGGATTAAATATTTCAAAAAAAAAATAAATTCTTTTGATGGATGTTAATAACTCTCAGTATTATTCTTTTCTATCTGTTTTCTATTTGTTATATTTGTAAAAACTTATTTTTAAATCTATGAAATTTATTATTTCAAGTGGTGAACTGCAGAAAGCATTGCAAACTGTAAGTGGCGTAATATCAAGCTCTCAATCGAGACCGATTTTAGAAAACTATCTTTTTGAGTTAAACGAAAATAACCTTACCATTACAGCGTCTGATGGCGAAACAACTTTGGTAACTTCATTGGATGTAAAGTCTGATGATGCAGGTAAATTTGCGGTTCCTGCCAAAATTTTTCAGGATTTTATCAAGACTTATGGCGAACAGCCGCTAACACTTGTTGTAAAAGACAATGCTGAAGGTACTGGTAGCCAGCTTGAGATTTTAGATGAGAAAGATAATTTTGCCGTTGCATTAGACAACGCAGACGATTATCCTGAACTTCCGGAATTTGAATCTGCTCAAAGCGTGACAATGCCTGCGGGAGTTTTATCTGAAGCTTTAACGAATACACTTTTTGCAACAAGTAATGATTCTCTTCGTCCGGTAATGACAGGAGTTTTGTTCCAGTTTGGAGAAAATGAAACGAATTTTGTTTCTACAGATTCTCACAGATTGGTAGTGTACAAAAGAACAGACCTGATGAATGCCGAGCCAATGGAATTCATCATGCCTAAAAAACCTCTGAATATTTTCAAAAATATTTTAGCAAGTTCAAACGAAGACATCACCATCGACTTCAACGAAAACATGGCTAAATTTACTTTTGGAAAACACGTTTGGATTTGTAGATTAATCGATGGGAAATATCCAAATTATACTGCGGTAATCCCTAAAGAAAACCCGAACGTTTTGACGATTAATAGAAACTTGTTGTTAGGAGCAATCAAAAGAGCTTCTATTATGTCAAACAAATCGACAAATCAGGTGAGATTTAAATTGTCAGCTAACATTCTTCACCTTCATGCAGAAGATACAGAATACGCAAACAAAGCAGATATGCAGATTCCTTGCGACTATAACGGTGAAGATATCAACATCGGTTTTAGTTCTAAATTTTTAACTGAAATGTTAGGTATTTTGAGTGCAGACGATATCACGATGAAAATGTCTCAGCCCAACAGACCAGGAATCATTGAGCCGCTTGATGGTCTTGAAGAAAACGAAAATATCTTAATGTTATCAATGCCGGTTATCGGATTGTAAGATTATTTTAAATAAATTCTAAAAGAGGTTGATTTTTCAGCCTCTTTTTTGTTTTTTAGGGTCAGTTGAAAGGTTAAAAATTTCTCTGTTTCTCAAAAAAACACGACATTTGTAACCTGAAAAAATTCAAAATAAATTTTCAAAATTAAAGGATGAAAATATCAAATAACTGGCTGAAAGATTACATCAAAACAGAACTGAAATCTGAAAGAATAGGAGAGTTTCTTACAGATATCGGTCTTGAGGTAGAAGGAATAGAGAAATTTGAAAGCATCAAAGGAAGTCTTGAAGGTGTCGTTGTAGGAAAAGTTTTGACCTGCGAAAAGCATCCTAATGCCGATAAATTAAAGAAAACAACCGTAGACGTTGGAAACGGAAAAGTTTTGAATATCGTTTGTGGAGCTCCTAATGTTGAAGAAGGACAAACGGTTCCTGTTGCAGTTGTGGGAACTAAAATCTACGATAAAACCGGAAACTTTTTTGAAATCAAAGAAGCTAAAATCAGAGGTGAAGTTTCTCAAGGGATGATTTGTGCTGAGGACGAATTAGGTTTAAGCGAAAATCACGGCGGAATCATGGTTTTAGATGAAACCAAATATGAAGTCGGAAAGAATTTTTCAGATTATTTTGAACTGACAAATGATGAAGTGTTCGAAATTGGTTTAACGCCAAACAGAACCGATGCAATGTCACATTATGGTGTTGCAAGAGATTTGTATGCCTTTCTTTCAACAAATCAGCAAAAAGGTGATTTTGAAAAAGTATCTTCAGTTGCTTTAAATAATGAAGGAACGCACGAATTTACATTGGAAGTTGAAGACGCTGAATTAACTCCAAGATACATCGGAGCGGTGATTGAAAATGTAAAAGTTGCAGAATCTCCTTCTTGGTTAAAAAACAGACTAAAAGCAATCGGTTTGAGCCCGATTAACAATATTGTAGATATTACCAACTATATTCTTCATGGTTTCGGTCAGCCGCTTCATGCTTTTGATGCAGATAAAATTGCAGATAAAAAAGTGAAAGTAGGAACTGTTGCCGAAGGAACAAAATTCACCACTTTAGATGGTGTTGAAAGAACATTAAACGGTTCTGAAATCATCATCAAAGACGGACAAGATAATCCGATGTGTATTGCCGGAGTTTTTGGTGGTGCCAATTCTGGAGTTTCTTCTGAGACTAAAACAATCTTCTTAGAAAGTGCTTATTTCAATCCGGTTGCGATAAGAAAAGCGGCAAAAGCGCATGGTTTAAATACTGATGCTTCTTTCAGATTTGAAAGAGGAGTTGACCCTAATATCACAAGAACAGCCATTACTCATGCCATCACGATGATTCAGGATTTGGCAGAAGGGAAATTGGTTGGAGATCTTTTGGAAGAATATCCGAAGAAAATCGAAGATAATTATGTGATCATCAGATTCTCAAAAATCGAACAGATTTTAGGAACGAAAATTCACAGAGAAAAAGTAAAAGAAATTTTAAAAGCGCTTGAAATTCAAGTTTTAAATGAAATTCAAAATGGTTTTGAAATCTCTGTTCCTGCTTACAGAGCAGATGTGACAAGAGAAATTGACGTTATTGAGGAGATTTTAAGAATCTACGGATACAATAAAATCGAAGCTCCGCAAAAGATTGCATTTACCCCAGTAAAGCTCAATGCAAAAGATCAAGACGAGCTAGAGAATAATTGGGCGAGAACTTTACAGAGCTTAGGTTTTAATGAAGTGATGAACAATTCTTTAACTTCTGTGAAAGATGAAACAGATGCAGTGAAACTGTTGAATCCTTTAAGCAATGATCTTGCATTTATGAGAAAGTCTTTATTAGAAGGGCTTTTACAGAATGCAATCTACAACATCAACAGAAAAAATCAGGATATTAAGTTCTTCGAATTTGGAAAAATTTACCATAAAAAAGAAAAGTACGAGGAAAGAAAACAATTAGCCATTTTAGTAAGTGGAAGAAATGTTTCTGAAAACTGGTTACAGCCAAAATCTGCAACAGATTTCTATAACTTGAAAGCTTTTGTGAAAGTTTTATTGGAAAGATTAGCTATCGACTATAAAGAAGTGGCTCTTTCTGATGATAGATTTTCTGATGCTCTGACTTATGAATCTGAGGGCGAAACTTTAGTAAGAATCGGAAAGGTAGCTCCTCAAATGCTTAAAGATTTTGATATTGATCAGGATTGTTTTTATGCAGAAATTGAATTGGAGCTGGCTCAGAAGTTACGTTTTAATAAAGAATTGAAATTTAATGATATTCCGAAATTCAACAAAATCAGAAGAGATCTGGCGTTGTTGATTGATAAAAATATTACGTATCAGGAATTATATCAGACAGCTAAAAAGAACAAGTCTCCTTTTATTAAAAATGTCAATTTATTTGATGTGTACGAAGGGAAAAATCTTCCGGAAGGCAAAAAGTCTTATGCAATGAGTTTTGAATTGTTAAACGAAGAAAAAACTTTAGAAGAAAAAGAAATTTCTGCAGTAATGGATTCTTTAATTAAATCTTTCCAGAAAGAATTTAATGCTGAATTGAGGTCTTAAGAAAACAACTTTTCAACGATACAATATAACGGGCTTTTGTCCGTTTTTTTATGGAATCTTATTTATAAATAATTCTAAACAATAATATTTCCGTAAATTTGGTTTAAATCAAAAAGAAGAATGTAACAATTGTTTCATTTGACTTTCAAATAATAAAAAATCTAAAATGAAAAAATTCTTTTTAAGTTTATGTGCGGTTGCTGTTTTGGCATCGTGCGGAACAATGTCAAATACATCATCATCTAAAGTCGGAAAGGCTCAGCCATCAATTTCTAACACAAAATGGACTTTAGCCGATAATGTAAAAGGTAAAATACCGACATTACAGATTGAAGGCACGAAAGTAAACGGAAACGCAGGATGCAACAGTTATTTCGGAACTTTGTCTACTGATGCGGCTTCAGGAACTTTTACAGCATCTCAATTGGGTTCTACCAGAATGGCTTGTGATAATATGAGCGTAGAGCAGAATTTTATGAGCATGATGGGAAAAGTGAATAAATATGTGGTTTCAGGAAATACGTTAGAATTGTACCAGGATAATCTTTTATTGCTTAAATTTAATAAAGCTGAATAAAAATAAAAAAGGAACTCAAATTTTGAGTTCCTTTTTTTATGAGTAATAAATTCTTATTCTTCGTCTTCCTCGTCGTCGTATTTCGCCAACTCTTCATCACACCATTTGAATGCAGCCTCTACTACTTTTGTAGCTTCATCTGCCATAGTTTCTTCATCGTCTCCTTCTAAATCATCTAACCATTCAACTTCCTCTTCCTCAACATTCAAAATGAATCTAGGATATTCTGTGTGAACTACAAATAAATCTTCAGGAAATTCCGAATTGTCTGCTAATAAAAACTTTGGTAATTTCATTTTTTTTAATGTTTAAACTTTCTCAAAGATAAATAAAATTATTGGTATTTGTTCTTGTCTATTTTAATTTTTTGCAAAACTTTATACGTTGTGATGGTCGTTTTCTGTAATGTATCCTGTGGTTTGAAAGTGAGTTTAACTTTAGGATTAACAGTGCTTATTAGCTCTGCAATCTGCACTTTTTCAAGATCTTCCATATCATCCAAATAAAATAAAAGTGGTGAATTTTCTAATTTTTCTAATTTTAAAAATCTAGAAATTTCTTTTCTGTTTTCTAAGTAAAAACCTTTTGAAAGCCAAGTAAAAGCCATTCCTGATAAAAGACTTAATATCCCAATTGTATAAGTTTTTAATCTGAAAATTTCAAAAACTTTTTTCAAATAAACCAACCATATAGGAAAAGTAAAAGGTGCTAATAAGCGATAATCTAAAGGATCAATCCCATAAAAATACTGTACAAAATAAGAACAAATAATTCCCGAAACGCCAAGCAGAATGATAAACTTTTCAGTTTCGATAAGTTTGTTTTTTAAGAATAAAAATATAATGAGAAGTACGTTTAAGATTCCTATTCCGTAAATTCCATAATTAATAATTCCTCCATTGGGATTAGACATGTGAATGAATGGGTTGAATGAGGTTGCTAATCCTTGGAAGAGTTCCGTAAGAAGTTGAGATGTAGGTTTCAGACCAATTTCTAAAACTTGATTCACATAATTTTTGTTGAATTGATCTATAAATAAAAACTTGTACAAAACAATGTATATAACTGCCAAAGATGCAGAAGTAATAAAGATCATCGCATAATTTTTTCTGAATGATAAAAGTCCAAATAATCCTACACCTCCAATCATGAAAAGAGCACTATATCGAATATTAAAGATTAAAATTAAAGACAATGTCAGGTAGAGAATGCTTTTTGTTTTTGTCCATTTTTTTTGAATGATACAATTTGACACATACATCAAAATAAAGATAAAAGACAACATTAAACCTTCACTTAAAGTCGCTGAAAATATGCTGACAAAACTTAGAAATGAACAAACAACAATAGATTCTTTGAGATAAAAATCTTTTTTCCACGCAAAGATAATAATCAAAAGAAATGAGATGATTCCTACAATCTTACTACTCCAAAATTCATCAAAAGCAAAGTAGGTGAAAAATCTGATGCTCAAAGGATAACCTAATGGAGTAATTGTATTATCTATCGTTGGTAAAGCATCTGCAAATCGCATGTACCGAATAGAATCGGGTGTTACTCTTCCTTTTTCATTTAATAAAAAACGCAAAATGGTCATCACTAAAGTAATGATGACCATTGATATTTGAATGTATTTTTCTTTAAGTTTCATCAGGTTGCATTAGATTGCAGCCAAATTTATAACTTAAAATTCACAACTCATAATTAAGAGGCTATTTTGAAAACATTTTTGCCACTTTTTCTGCTTTTTTGCTTTCAGAATAGTCATAAAAACCTTCTCCGGATTTTACTCCCAGTTTTCCGGCCATTACCATATTTACCAATAATGGATTCGGAGCATATTTTGGATTTTTGAAACCGTCGTACATTACATTTAAAATTGCCAAGCAAACATCAAGACCAATGAAATCAGCTAACTGTAAAGGTCCCATTGGATGCGCCATTCCTAATTTCATAACGGTGTCAATTTCTTCTACTCCTGCAACGCCATTATATAAAGTTTCAATTGATTCATTAATCATTGGCATTAAGATTCTGTTGGCTACAAATCCCGGATAATCATTCACTTCTACAGGAACTTTTCCTAAGTTTTTGCTCATTTCGTAGATAGCATCAAAAGTATCCTTAGAAGTAGAGTAACCTTTGATGATCTCAACCAATTTCATAATAGGAACCGGATTCATAAAGTGCATCCCGATTACTTTATCAGCTCTTTTTGTTGCAGCTGCAATTTTAGTAATAGAAATTGAAGAAGTATTGGTAGACAAAATACAATTTTCAGGAGCAAATTCATCCATCTGAGCAAAGATTTTCAGTTTTAAATCCTGATTCTCTGTAGCTGCTTCCACCACTAAATCTGCATTGGTAACCGCATCTTTCAACTCGGTGAAAGTTTTAATGTTTCCTAAAGTTTCTGATTTTTGTTCTTCTGTAAGGTTTCCCTTTGCAATTATTCTGTCAAGGTTGGTGGTGATGGTTTTCAATCCTCTGTCTAAAGCATCCTGAGAAACATCTACCAAATTTACACTAAAACCGCTTTGTGCGAAGGTATGTGCAATACCATTTCCCATGGTTCCAGCCCCGATAACTACAATGTTTTTGATCATTTTAATTGTTCTTTTTTATGTGGAATTAAATTTTTTAATTGGGTTAAATCATTTTTCTTCACAAGTTCAGAGCTTGTGAAAAAAATAGTTCCGCCACTGTTTTTGTCTCTTGAGTCATTTTGCGAATTTACAGTCGTTTCCAAACCTTTCACAAATTTCATTCTTTTACTTTTTGGAAGTGCGTCAATCCCTATATACAGTGCAAATTCACCTTCTCTTCCTAAGCCGGATTGTCTGAAAATCTCAACTTTTTTTGCTTTAGATTTACCTTGAAAACTTTCAATGTAATTCATCACAGGAGCAGTGGAAGGAGTTCCGCAACACATGCTGCCGTAACTCAGTTTTAGATAGCTTTCACTTTTCTGTGCAAAAAAAAGTGTATAGCTAAATAGTGCAAATGTTAATATTATTTTTTTCATAAAATTTGTTTTAAAAATAAGCTTTAATATTTACTTACTAAAATCATCCCAAACTGCTTTTGAAATGTCTGAAATTATTTTACAGTTTACCGCATCAGATTCTGTAGAATTGCTTACAAATACGGCAATTGCATAATGTTTACCGTTGGGTAAAGTGATAATGGCAATCTCATTTTCTGCACCCGTTAATCCTGCATCATTTTTCCCTGAAGCTCCCGTTTTTCTTGCAATCGGCGTGTTTTTTGGAAGTTGCTCAACTAATTTGTTGAGTCCGGTAGATGTTGATAGCATTACACTCATTAAATAATCTGTTGATTTTTTTGAAAGTAATTTCCCGTCATAGAATTTTTTCAAAACATCAACCGCAGATTGTGTAGTGCTATAATTTTTATACTGTAAACTCCAATCTTTATGCATTTCTGCTTCGTTGTTTTTGATCTGAAAACCTTTTACTCCTTTTGAATCCATAAATTGCTGAACAGTTTTTGTACCTCCGAGTAATTTCAACATAATATCGCAGCCGTTGTTATCACTTTTTGCGACCGTTAATTCTAAAATTTCACTTAAAGGAACTTCCACACCGCCGTTTGGGTATTTATCTCGAAGAGGAGACCAGGTATTTTCAAGCAAATTAGATTGGTCTAAATGAATTTTCTGATCTAATGAAAGTTTTCCTTTATCTACAAAATCCAAAACGGCAGCTGCAATATGGAATTTAAAAACACTCTGCATCGGAAGTTTTTTGTCTGCGTTTCTATTGTATTTAAAACCATTTTCAAAGCCCCAAACAGAAACTCCTACTGTGGCTTTTTTATTTAAAAGAATGACGTTGATTTTGTCGTGCAGACTCAATTTTTGTCCAAAACTAAAGGTTGAAATTAAAAGAAACAGCAGAATTACTTTTTTCATACGAAGATTTTTAGCGGAAATTTTTATTTAAAATAAATCCCTTTTAGATTCTAAAAGGGATTTGCAATTTAATATTTTTATTTATTTCAATTCAAAAGAATTTATATTAATGCCATCGTTTTCAAAATAAATCCTGATTTTATTTTCTCCTTTTTTAAGATTAATCCCTTTGGTGGAAGTGGTTTTCCAAGTTTCATTTCTTCCAGTGGACTTTAACGATAGTAATGATAATTGTTTTCCTAAGGCATCTTCAATTCTTATTTTCCCGTCTTTAGTGCTTGCATATTTTATCTCAAAATTGTAGGCTTTGTCAGTTTTTGAATTGATGGTATACTGAAGCCATTCTTCAGCTTCTGTTTTTCCTACATAATAGTTGTTGTCTTTTGTTTTATAAATATCAACGCCGTCATTTCTGAGTTGATCTCCGGAATTCCACTCGGATCTTTTTGCAGCGTCACTCACCCAAAGATTAATGAAATCTTTATCCTGATAAGCAGAACCTATTTGCCCCAAATCATATTCAGTTGCGTTCACCTTTCCAGGTGCCTGATGAATTTTGAAAGGTTTAGTTGAGTTATCAGTTGTCTGTCTGAACATCGCATCAATCACATCGTTTTTAATTTCGACATTGCTGAATTTATAGTTTTCTGCAATCTGCATCAATGCTTTTGTTGCGTATTCTTTGGATGGTTTTTCGCCTCCGTTTTTCCAGTAATCTAACAATTTTTGATATTCAGGAGTGATTTTTACATTGGTAATTCCTGCAATGTTGTCGATTTTTTTCATTGGCCAAAAGGCATAGCCAATATTATGTTTGTCTAAAAGCTGAATCAGTTCTGTAAACCAGACGTTTGAATTTTCTCCCGTTTCACCCAACCATATTGGCATGTTGTGTTTTTCTCTCAGTTCTAAAGCAAATTTTAAGGTCTCATCATTGTTGTAATTCCAGTATTTATGGAAACTGAAAACCATATTGTCATCCCAAATTGGGATTAATCCGTTGTAGTTGTTTCCCCAGCCGTTTCCTTCGAGAAAGATAATGTGTTTTTTGTCAACCTCACGGATGGCTTCTGTAATTTCTTTCTGTAATTTCCAAAGTGGAGCGTTAGACATTTCGTCTGTACCGTTCGGGTTTTTTCCGGTGAAGTTAATATTGGGTTCGTTGATTAAATCATAGCCTCCAATCCAAGGTTCATCTTTGTATCGTTCTGCTAATTTTTTCCAAAGAGCAATGGTTTTCTTCTGGTTTTCTTCGTTTTCCCAAAGTGATGGTTTTGACTTGTCATTGTCTGAAATATTGGCATCATTTCCCTGCCCGCCCGGAACAGCATGGAGGTCAAGTATTAAATAAATTTTGTTGTCTTTGCACCATTTCAACAAATCGTCGGTCATCTTAAAACCTTCTTCCAACCAAGTGTTTTGACCTTTAACGTGTTCTTTTTCGATGGGCAAGGTGTATAAATTATAGTGCATTGGAAGTCGCACAGAATTGAATCCTGATTTGGCTAAAAAATCAATGTCCTGCTTTGTGATTCCGTTTTTCAGGTAAGCTTTGTAAAAATTTTCCATTCCTTCCTGACCGATCAGTTCGGCAATTTTTTCTTTGATTTTAAATTGTGGACCGGCAAAATCTGCCGTTTTCAGCATATAGCCTTCCTGTAACATCCAGCCTCCCAAACCAAGACCTCTTAATTGAATGTTTTCACCTTTATCGTTTATAATTTTTTTTCCGTCGGTCTTTAATAATTGGGATGTCCCAAATTGAGACAATAAAAATACGGATAATAGGATGGTTCTTTTCATTGGGTTGATTTTTAAATATTAGGGGAGTTTTGAGTATTTTGATTTTAACAAATATATTTAAATATTATTGAATTAAAAATAAAATTCCTCCCTGAATAATCAAAGAGGAATTGTTATATTTAAATCTTTAGATGCTATTCTAAATAATCATTAAATCAACTGATTAATTTCATAATCTCCAAAGCTACTTTCAAAGCTTCAGTACCGTCTTCCAAAGAAACTTCCACATTTTTATCTTCCAAAATGGCATCTGCAAAAGAATTTAATTCATCCAAAATTGCATTATTAGGCTGAATGTTTGGATATTCAAACAAAATCTGATTCTTTTCACCTTCAGCATTTTCAATAATCATATCAAATGGAGTAGGATTTTCCGGAGCATCTTTCATTCTGATGACTTCTGCTTTTTTCTCTAAGAAATCTACAGAAACATAAGCGTCTTTTTGGAAAAAACGGCTTTTTCTCATTGCCTTCATCGAGATTCTTGAGGTTGTCAAATTAGCAACACATCCATTTTCAAACTCGATTCTTGCATTGGCAATATCTGGGCTTTTGCTTACCACACAAACGCCACTTGCGTGAATTTTTTTAACTCTAGATTTTACAACACTTAATAAAATATCCAAATCGTGAATCATTAAATCCAAAACTACTGAAACGTCAGTCCCGCGAGGATTAAATTCTGCCAAACGGTGAATTTCAATAAACATCGGATTCTGAATGTAATCTTTGGCTCCGATAAAAGCCGGATTATACCTTTCAACGTGCCCAACCTGCGCTTTGATACCAAATTCACGGCATTTATAAAGGATTTCTTCTGCCTGTTCTAAAGTTTGGGTAATCGGTTTTTCTATGAAAAAATGAAGACCTTTATCAATGGCTTTCAGAGCGTAATCATAATGATAAAGTGTTGGCGTTACAATATCCAACATATCAATTTGGCTTAATAAATCTTCAAGGTTTTCAAAATATTTGTAACCAAATTCAGCCTCCAGTTTTTTACCATTTTCTGCATCTTTATCGTGGAAACCGATAAATTCATATTTATCAGACTGATTCAGAAGTCGTAAATGTATTTTTCCCAAATGTCCGGCACCTACCAAACCTGCTTTCAACATAGCTTTTTAATTTTTGTAAATATAGTAATTTTAGATATTCGGAAACAGATGATAGGTTTTAGGTTGACAAATAATGATTGTTTTAGTATTTTTGTGATAAACTAGCACCCGCTAACTAATAACAACGATCTGATGACGCACGATTCATTTGTACACAAAGGGAAAAGAAGAAATTTAATCAATTATTTACGCCAGCAAATTGGGATTTCTGACGAAAATGTACTTTTTGCCATGAATGAGGTTCCGAGACATCTTTTTATCGAAAGTATTTTTGAAGATTTTGCTTATGAAGATCGGGCTTTTCCTATTTTGGCGCATCAGACGATTTCTCATCCTTCAACGGTTGCAGAGCAGTCGGAACTTTTACAATTAAAACAAGGTGAAAAAGTTCTGGAAATTGGTACTGGTTGTGGTTATCAGACTGCCGTCTTATTAGCTATGAAAGGCTTGGTGTATACGATTGAGAGGCAGAAAGATTTGTTTGATTATTCTAAAAAGAAATTCAGAGAATTGCATCTATATCCAAAGTTTCAGAGTTTTGGGGATGGCTTTGCCGGGCTTCCGACGTTTGCACCTTTTGATAAAATTATCGTGACTTGCGGAGCTGCAGTTTTGCCGACAGAATTATTAAAACAATTAAAAGTAGGCGGAAAAATGGTTATCCCATTAGGTCCTACGGATGAGCAGGTTTTATACAGATTCACAAAAATTTCTCCGACAGAAATTGAAAAAGAAGAGTTTGGGGCTTATAAATTTGTACCGATGTTGAATAACACCAATCAATAGATTATGATCAATCCGGATATTCTTGATTACAACGATAAGCAATCTGATTCAGATCAGGAAATCTGTACTTTTCTTTCAAAAATTATTGATTTAGAATTAAGAGATTCGGAAAATAAAATCTGGCACGCACATCCCGTTTGGTTTTTAGAAGGAAATCCGATTGTGGGCTACAGCAAACAGAAAAAGGGTATCCGTCTCATGTTTTGGAGCGGAAAATCTTTTAATGAGGAAACACTGAATGTGGAAGGTGAAAAATTTCAAGATGCTTCAGTGTTTTTTAACGATAAAACTGAAATTGATGAAGTTGATTTGAAGCGATGGCTCGGAAAATCTACAGAAATTCAATGGGACTATAAAAATATTGTTAAAAGAAAAGGTGAACTAGTGAGACTAAAATAACTTTTTCGGAACGAAAATTGAAGCAATTAATCATAATTTAACCTCACTTTTTAATGTTGAGGTTTTTTGTTTTAAATATTTAATCATAAAAATTAATGAAAGTATTCATCAATAAAAGAATTCCGGAAATAGGAATTACAATGCTGAAAGAAGCAGGTTTGCAAGTTACCTTGGCAGAAAATCCTGAACTGACGGAGTCAGAATGGCTGAAATATTGTAAAAATGCAGACGCAATTCTGAATGTCGGACAAAATACATACGATAAGGATTTCTTTGAAAAATTCCCCAATATCAAAGCGATTGCGCTGTATTCTGTGGGTTTTGATCATGTAGATATTGATGAAGCCAACAAAAGAAATATTCCTGTAGGAAATACGCCGGAAGTTCTAAGCAAAGCAACTTCTGATGTAGCTTTTCTGCTAATGCAATCGGTTGCAAGAAGAGCAAGCTACTATTTTCAAAAGGTAAAAGATGACGATTGGCGAGCTTTTGATCCGCTTCATGCTTTAGGTCAGGAGTTGTACGGAAAAACTTTAGGTGTTTTTGGGCTTGGAAGAATTGGTTATGAGATGGCTGAAAAGTGTAAGAAAGCTTTTGATATGAATATTATTTATCATAATAGAAGTCACAACGAAGAAGCTGAAAAAGAACTTGGCGCGAAGTACGTTTCGTTCGAAGAATTGGTGAGTCAGTCTGATGTTTTGAGTATTCATGCTAATTTTACGGAAGAACATTCTGAACTTTTCAATAAATCTGTTTTCGAAAAAATGAAATCTAATGCGATTTTCATCAATACTGCTAGAGGAGGTTTTCATAATCAGAAAGATTTATATAATGCATTGGTTTCAGAAAAAATTTGGGGAGCTGGTCTGGATGTGACAAATCCGGAACCTATTAAAGATAACGATCCGATTCTTAAATTGTCTAATGTATGTGTTTTACCACATATTGGTTCGGCAACAATTCAAGCCAGAAACGGAATGGCAAAATTAGCGGCAGAAAATTTGATTGCTTTCTCTAAAGGTGAAAAAATGCCGCATTGCGCAAATCCTGAAGTTTATCAATAATAATCGAATCTTGGAATCATTTTTGTCTTATCACTCACAACACTAAAAAATAATATTATGATTCCACAAGACAATACTGAAGAGCAAGAAAGAAATTTAGAAGAAATGGATTATAATCCGGGTGAAGATATTTTCAATAAAGAAGAGCATATTCCTTTGGACGGAGACGGAAATCCAATCATCAATCCCAATCACGTGAACGACGGAATGCCTTTCGGGCTAGATGTTCCCGGTGCGGAAGATGATGACAATTTTGAGCAGATTACAGATCAGCTTCCGGATGAGGAAAATGATTTCTACAGCCAGAGCGATAATGAAGATGATCACGAAGAAGAAAACGATGATATCGTAAGCTAACAGGATTAAAAGTATAAAAATTTAAGCTATCTCAATTGAGGTAGCTTTTTTTATTTAACACAATGTTAATTATAGATAAATAATTATTTAATATTATTCATAATACATTAAAAATGTTTTATGTTTGTAAAATATTTATTTATAATTGTTATTTTTTAATTAAGTGTTAATCCCATACTGTGCATATGAAAAAATATTTATCGGTTGTATTATTTTTGATTTTTATTTCGGTATTTTCCCAAACTCCACTTCAGGTAAAGATTAAAGACGCTTTGGGAAACGAAAATTTCCATGTAACGTGTACCAATGACCTGGATGCTAGCGGGTGTATTCAGCTTCATGCAGAATATCCGGTTTTAAAAGAAACCACTACTTATGCCGTAACCCCGGAAGTTTATAATCCTGCAGTTCCATTAAATCAGGGAACGCCTTTGAATGCCAATTTTGATGATGCTTTTGCAGTAAAACTGGATCTTCCTTTTTCGTTTTGTTTCTTCAATCAAAATTTTAATGCACTTGTGGTTGGTTCTAACGGAATGGTCACTTTTGATCTCAGCCAGCTCGGAAATATCAATTATCCCAATGTTTTTTGGCAAAATCCGAATGCGAGTCTTCCGAAAAATTCGATTTTTGGGGTGTATCATGATATGGTTTTTGCTGCCGGAGATTCTTCAGAAATTTATTATTCAACGGTAGGAACTGCGCCTTACAGAAAATTTGTGATTAATTTTTATGACGGAAGGGTAGCGGGTTGCACAGATCGTTCTTCGTCTCAGATTGTCCTTCACGAAACAACAAATATTGTTGAGGTTTTTGTAGATAAAAAACTGACTCCTTGCCCCACGAGAAAGTTTGAAAATGCACTGATCGGGATTATGAACAATGATGGTACTTTGGGCTATTCCCCGGGTTCAAGAAATACAGGAAATTGGCAAGCGACACAGGAAGCTTACAAATTTACCCCAACCGGAAACACGATTCAGCCGGAAGTAACGTGGACAAATTCTACAGGTCAGGTCGTTGGAAACGGTGTGCAAACTAATATTTGTCCGACTCAGAATGATACATATACAGCTACGGTTAAATTTAATGTTTGTGCAAGTAGTTTTCTGACTTTCACAGATGATTTTGTATTAGATTTTGATGCGACCTATCCGGTTGCAAAAAATTATAGTCAAAATTTTTGCGGTAATACACCTGTAAATATCAATTTAAATGATTTTAAACAAAATTTGACTTCACAGAATCCTGCGAATTTCAATTTTACTTTTCACTCAACTTTGCTTGATGCACAATCTGGACAAAATGCGTTGTCTCTAAATTATAGTTTGACTGCTAATTCAGTTTTTTTTGTAAGAATTCAGAATCCCAACGTACCGACTTGTTTCAGAGTTGCAGTACTTACCCTCAATTTTTTGAGTAAAAATCTGCTTTTAGATTTGATTTTGCTTTGTGATACCAATAATGATGGTGTTGAAAATGCGTATGATCTGACTTTGTTAAACAATCAGATTCTTCCGCCCAACACTACCGGAATTACATACCATGCAAGTCAAAATGATGCTCAAAACAACAGCAATCCAATCGTAACTGCAAATATTACAGCGACAACAAAAATTTGGGTCAGATTACAAGATGCAAATTGCGTGTATGTTTTAGGGCCTTTAAATTTTGGTTTAAAACCAGGTGTGAATGCCAATTCCCCCGGTCTTTATTCTTATACCATGTGTGACATCAATGATAATAATTTGGAAGAATTTGATTTTGCTTTAAATCTTGGACCATTGATTTCCAGTCAGCCAGGAGTAGGTTTTGCTGCTTACAGTACTTATGCCGCAGCTTTTAGTGGAACGGGACCGCTTTTAGGAACAATAAAGGATGGGTTACAGACTGTATTTATCAGAGTGCAGATTGCAGGAGGTTGTTTTACGGTGATTCCTGTGACTATGAATGTTACTTTTACTCAAATTAAAGCAAATGATAAAAATGAATACATCTGTTTTAATGGAACTGAGGATGTCAATGTAGATTTGCTTGCGCTTTCTGCAAATATGTTGATACTGCCTACAACAGCTCTGTTTACAGAATTTTATCAAACTTATGGAGATGCAGAATTAGGAATAAATCCGATTTCTTCTAATCAGACAATTACGACCAATGGTGATTTCGTTTCTCAGACGTATTATGTACGTTTTAAAGAAACAGATGAGTGTTATACCATCAGACCTATCAATGTTTATTTGGTTCATCCGGTGATTTCCACTTCAGCTTTCAGTATTTGTGATTTTAATAATGATAATTCGGAAAATGTTTCGTTACAACCTTTCACCGCAGCAATTATTGGTGGACAGAATGCAAGTGTTTTATTTTATCTGAATCAGGCTGATGCGCAGTCAGGAAATAATCCTGTGACCAATGCAATAATTACTGGAAATAACCAGCTTTTCGCAAAAATAACTTCTTACAATTGTACACAGATTTATCCGGTAAATTTCTCTTTGGTTTCAACACCGGCAGTAAATTCTACAGTAAACATAACTTTAAATAATATCTGCGATAATAATAATGACGGAGTGGAAATGTATAATCTTACCCTTTCGCAACCACAGATTTATAACGGATCTTCGAATGTAACTTTTACTTATTATACATCTTATAATGCTGTGACTCATACTTTTTCAGGACAAATTACGAATCCTACACAATTTATTGTACAAGGAACTGCGACAGTGTATGTAAAAGTTAAATTTAATAATAATGAATGTTTCTCAGCATCTCAGTTAAATATTCAGATGATATTTTTACCAGCAGTTGTATTGACAAACGCTGTTTTAAATACTTGTGATGAAGATTTTAATTTAAGCGAAACTTTTCAGTTGAATGATGCGGTTCCACAATTATTTATACCTGCTCAAAATACGTATGCGCTTTCAAATATGAATATTTCATATTACCTTACAGCAACAGAAGCCAATGCGGGAAACACTGCAAACCAAATCGGAAATTCTTACACAACTAATATTTCTACTGTTCAGGTCTGGGCGAGATTTCAGTCAAAGACCACCGGATGTTTTTCTGTAGCTCCGATTCAGTTGAATACTTATTTTCCTCCAAAAGCAATCAATTCAAGTATAACGATTTGTGATGAAAATTTAGACGGAACCTATGAAGTCAATCTGATGAATTACACCAATCTTTATATTGATATTCCGAATCAGATGAATACATTCAGTTTTTATCTGACGCAATCTGATGCTCAAAATGGTGTCAATGCAATTGCAAATCCAACAAATTTTACAGCTCAGCCATTTCCGGCTCAGATTTGGGTAAAAATTCAGAATATTCCGGCTTGTGATGATATTGCAAGTATTAATTTCATCATTGGAAATAAAATTGTTCTTCAGAATGCAGGACCGTTTAATTTAAACAATGTCTGTGATAATGGTAACGACGGAATTGAAAATGTAAATTTAACCCAGTTTCAACAGCAGATATATTCAGGAGCGAACGCTGTATTTACCTATTATCCGTCTTTAGCAGATTTAAATGCAGGAACAAATGTGATTGCAAATCCTACAACTTATCAATTTAATCAAAACACGGGATCGAATATAATATATGTAAAAGTGAGTGCTCCCGGATTCTGTCCTGAAATGACGAGCATAAAAATTTCTTTAAAGCTAGTACCGATATTTGAAATTCCAACTCAGTATTTCTGTCCGGACGGAACTTTTACATACACTTTAAAAGTTGAAGGCCACAATATTGTAAGTTATGTCTGGACGAATCCTTCAGGGCAGGTAGTTTCTACTTCCGATACGATTACAGGAATGAATGTTGTCGGAACTTATTCGGTAACTGTTACGTCTGATAATGGATGTTCTTATACGGGGACATTTGAAGCAAAATATTATGATGTTCCTGTCATTCAACAGATGGTTGCCAGTGGAAGCACCTACACGATTACGGCAACAGGTTCACAACCAATTGTTTATTCTATTGACGGAATTACCTGGCAGGCAAGTAATGTTTTCTACAATTTGCCAACCGGAATTATCACATTCTATGTAAAATATGTTGAAGGAAAATGTATCGTAAAGCAAGATGGAGTGATTTTAGATATTAAAAATGCCATCACGCCAAACGGAGACGGCGCTAATGATAAATGGATTATCAGAAACCTTCATGTTTTCGGAACCAAAATGACTAACGTAAAAGTGTTTGACCGTTATCAATACCTGATTTTTGAACAAAATACAAACACACAAATTATCTGGGACGGAACAATCTCAGGCAGACCAATTCCTACCTCAAGTTATTGGTACGTCATCACACTTCCGGATGGCAGAACCTTTACCGGATGGATTTTAGTGAAAAACAATAATTAAAAATATTTAAACAATTGAACGATAAAACCTCATTGATTTTCAGTGAGGTTTTGTTGTGTTTAAATATGAAACTTACTCTAACTCATCAAATAATCACCAGCATAAAAATTCCCCTCCTTTGGAGGGGTGGCGAAAATTCAAAGAATTTTTGACGGGGTGGTTTAAAAACGGAATCAAACTTCAAGATTTTAATATTCTGTATTCTCAAACCACCCCGTCTAAATTTTCACAGAAAATTTATCCACCCCTTCACTGGAGGGGAATTCATAGCTCAAAAAAAATGAATAAATTTACAACTTGACAACCATTTTTATGAAAGCTCTACTTACAAAGCAATTCTTTGTTCTTTTTAGTTTACCTATCTTGATAGTTATTACACTTTCATTTTTTATCACTAAAGATGTGATAGACACGATAGGTTTTAACAGAACAATACAATGGAGTGTTTGGGGTAAATATCTTGGAAATTCATTTTATAATTTTTCAGTTTTTATAATGACATATCTTACTTACCCCATTGGATATTTTATAATCTTTTTAATGAGAAGAACAACAAATTATTATTTGTCATTACTACATTTTAGCATGGTTATTTTCAACCTCATTCTACTGTGTGTTGCTCCCGAGTTTTATATTCTTATTCCTATCTCAGTAATTTGTTTTATAATTTTCATTTTTAATATCTTTAAAACCACAAAAGTCTAACAACAATCAACCAAACAACAATCAACTATATAATGACTTTCAAAGAACAGATACAACAAGGAATTCCCACCGAACTACCTCAGCCAAAACCATACGAAACACAAATCAACCATGCACCAAAGCGTAAAGAAATCTTAACAGACGAAGAGAAAAAACTCGCTCTGAAAAACGCTTTACGATACTTCGAACCTCAGTTTCACGCAGAATTATTGCCGGAATTCAGGGAAGAACTGGAAAAATACGGCAGAATTTATATGTACCGCTTCCGTCCGGATTACGAGATGAAAGCAAGAGATATTGCCGAATATCCTGGAAAATCTGAACAGGCAAAAGCCATTATGCTGATGATTCAGAATAATCTGGATTATGCTGTGGCGCAACATCCCCACGAACTGATTACTTATGGTGGAAATGGAGCAGTGTTCAGCAACTGGGCGCAGTATCTTCTGACGATGAAATACCTGTCGGAAATGACAGACGAACAGACGTTGACAATGTATTCCGGTCATCCGATGGGATTATTTCCCTCGCACAAAGATGCGCCGAGAGTGGTGGTGACGAACGGAATGATGATTCCAAATTATTCCAAGCCGGACGATTGGGAAAAATTCAATGCGTTGGGTGTTTCACAGTACGGACAAATGACCGCGGGAAGTTATATGTACATCGGTCCGCAGGGAATTGTGCACGGAACGACGATTACGGTTTTAAATGCTTTCAGAAAAATCAATAAAGAACCAAAAGGCGGATTATTCGTCACGTCAGGTTTGGGCGGAATGTCCGGAGCTCAGCCAAAAGCCGGAAATATCGCAGGTTGCATTACGGTCATTGCCGAAGTCAATCCTAAGATTACAAAAATCCGTCACGAACAGAAATGGGTGAATGAAATCCACGAAAATCTGGATGAATTAGTGGCAAGAGTAAGAAAATCGCAGGAAAATCAGGAAACGGTTTCTTTGGCTTACCTTGGAAACATCGTGGATATCTGGGAAAAATTTGATGAAGAAAATTTAAGAATCGATATTGGTTCAGACCAGACTTCACTTCACAATCCTTGGGCGGGCGGTTATTATCCGGTCGGGCAATCGTTTGAGGAATCCAATACCATGATGGCAGAAAACCCTGAATTATTCAAAGAAAAAGTTCAGGAAACCTTGAGAAGACACGCTGCAGCCATCAACAAACATACAGCAAAAGGAACTTATTTCTTCGATTATGGAAATGCCTTTTTACTCGAAGCTTCCAGAGCTGGAGCCGATGTAATGTCTGAAAATCCTACGATTGGAAGAGAATTTAAATATCCATCATACGTTCAGGATATTATGGGACCGATGTGTTTTGATTATGGTTTCGGGCCGTTCCGTTGGGTTTGTACCAGCGGAAAACCGGAAGATTTGCAGAAAACGGATGACATTGCGTGTGCCGTTTTAGAGGAAATGATTAAAACATCGCCGGAAGAAATTCAGCAGCAAATGAAAGACAATATCACGTGGATCAAAGGTGCTCAGGAAAACAATCTGGTCGTTGGTTCGCAGGCGAGAATTCTGTACGCCGATGCAGAAGGAAGAATGAAAATCGCTGAAGCCTTCAACAAAGCCATTGCCAACGGAGAAATCGGAGCGGTGGTTTTGGGAAGAGACCATCACGATGTTTCGGGGACAGATTCGCCGTACAGAGAGACTTCTAATATTTATGATGGCTCGAGATTTACGGCAGATATGGCGATTCACAATGTGATTGGCGACAGTTTCCGTGGGGCGACTTGGGTGAGCATCCACAACGGTGGCGGCGTTGGCTGGGGTGAAGTGATCAACGGTGGTTTCGGGATGTTGCTCGATGGAAGCGACGATGCCGACAGAAGATTAAAATCGATGCTTTTCTGGGACGTCAACAACGGAATTTCAAGACGTAGCTGGGCAAGAAATGAAGGTGCTGTTTTCGCGATTAAAAGAGCAATGGAAGCTGAGCCGAATTTGAAGGTGACATTGCCGAATTTTGTAGATGAGAATCTTTTTTAATTTGAAAATACTAAAACGTCCCGTCACTTCGAGTAGAGTTTTGCAAAAACTCGTATCGAGAAGTTGTTGAATCCGAAGATGTCTGTAGTTCACGGGTTCTCGATACTTTTTTTCTTTCAGAAAAAACACTCGAAATGATGAAGTTGTGAACTTTACTCATTGATTTTTAAATAAGATTTTCACTTCGTCACTTCGAGTAGCTTTTGAAAAAAGCGTATCGAGAAGTTTCACGCAAAAGTTCTCGATACCTCCCGATTGGATCGGGAAACTCGAACTGACGAAAGCAATTTTTATAAATAACAAAAACCTGCACAAAGCAGGTTTTTTTCGTGCACGTCATTGAGAGAAGGAATAACAGCCGGTCCCGAATATTCGGGAAAGCAATCCGTTGAATTGTTCTCAACATTCTGAACAGATTGCTTTGCTTTGCTCGCAATGACGAACTATTTATTCCCCTTAAACGTCACTCCAAGAGAAACCACAGGTTTTGTAAACTGATTTCCGTTGGCAACATCTCCGTTTCCGAGAACGAACTGATAACCGGCTCGTGTGGTCAAATACACCGATATATTCTCCTTCGTCATGCTTCCTATTTTCACTGAAAAATCTACGCCGCCTTGAATATTATAAAAAAGATCACGGTTGAGCTTTCTGGGAACTTCGTATTGATTGACGATCCACATTCCGTCAACTTCATTGTACTGCGTTTGGGTACTAGTTTCATCGGGATTGACGAGACTTAAAAAATACAAACCTGTAGAAAGATACGTGCTGAAAAAAACTTTATCGTTATTGATCACGTCATTTTGAACTAAAAAATTGAGCGTCGCATGATTGGATCGTGTTCTGTCGGCTAAGTAGCCAAAGTTTTCAGCATGTTTTTCGCTGGTATAGCTCAGTGCTGCACCCAATGAAACATGGTCATTAATGTATCCTCTCACATTAAGGTGTACCGCAGGTTGATACTGTCGAATCGCAGGCTGCCATTCTATTCCTCCGTAAAATGCGATCTTATCTTTCTGTGCAAAACAGATGTTGCCGCTTAGTAAAAATACCAGAATATAAAGTGCTTTTTTCATAACAAAGAATTTTAAAGTTCAACAGAAAAGAATGGAAAAATACTTTATGAGAAAGATTTCATCATCACTCTTTATTATTAAGACTTTAAAATTCTGGAAAGGTTGCCTTGGATTGGGAGATTTTGTGGAAAATTATAAAACCTGCTGTGAGGTAGGTTTATTATAGTATTTTGAACGTAGATGGCGCAGATTTTAAATCCGTGCCTTAGCTTTTGTAAATGCTCACGGATTGCAAATCTGCAAGATCGGGGGCAATGGAATGGAAGCTGAGCTGAATCTGAAAGTGACGTTGCCTAATTTTGTGGACGAAAGTTTGTTTTAAAACTTTTTAAATATGGAAAAACCTGCTGTGAGGCAGGTTTTTTTATCTTCATTTTAATTTGATTTGAATCCAATAATTTCATTTACTTTAAGACACGAGCGTGAGACTTTGGCTAATTAATAAGGTTTTATATAGGTAATATTGTATCTACTAAGCCTTTAAGTTTTTCATTATTAATGTGACATAAAAAGAATCTATGCAAAAATTCAATTCTTTCGTGATTAGCAGAGAGTGGAGTTAGTCTATAATTAAATTCCATTGGATATGAAAAAATATTCCCTTTAATAAGTTCATCGTATATTTCATAGTTTATTTCTGGACTAAATTGTATAGTGAAATCTTTTTTGTGTCCTGTTTCAATATGTTTTAAGTAATCATCTACTTGATTTACTGCGTAAATATGGGCATTCATACTTAAAAATGAATCGGGATAAAATCTTTTGATTGTTTCTAATATTATTTTATCCAATTCATCCCCCTCTTTGTAAGTTTTATAATAATTCGAATCCATTTTTCGTATGTAAGGAAAATAAGCTGTAAATGGAAAAAATGAATCACCTTTAACTTCTATAATTTTTAGTGCTTGCCAATCTTTTGGATCAAGAAATTTCATTTCAATTGTCATATTTTATTTATAATGTTAATGTAAAACTTTCAAAGCTGGTGCGAAGCTATATTGCTTATAAGTAATTAAAGCACGAGCCTGACACTCATATCAGCTTTAATTTATTTCGGTTAATTGTTGTTCGTATACATGCATTTCTCCTTTATATTCATTTTCGTCTATTTTAATTAAAACAATGTAATCTGCATTATTTTCAGGATAAACTTCTTTTCGATTATATGGATCTACTGTTTTCCTCCAAGGTTCTTCTTTTGTTGCCACAACGATACATTTTTTCCCGGAAGCTATTTCTAATACTTCTTGATTAATTTTAAATTTCATATTTATAAGTTTTTTGTTATGTAGTTAATAAATATATTGTTAATCTTTAATAATTTCAAATGGCCAAGTATAGTGACTTGACGCAAAAGGACGGTTTCCATTTGTAGGAGTAATTATCTTTGCTTTTATTTTGAATTTAGTTCCAACAGGAAAATCTGTGGAGAGAACTTTAGAACACTGTACATACATTGTTTCTAAATAGGGATCTTGGTTAGGAAGAGGCTTTATATGAATTGGATCGTGTTTACCTCTTTCGTTTGTTAAAACACTTTGTACTATAATATAATCGTATTCCATTATGTAGTTAGAATATTTTCTTAATATGTTAATTTGAACGAGACTTATCAAATATATAAAACTAACATAATAATACCTTCCGTATTTCTACTGAAAATTATTTTAATTGTAAATTTTTGTTTCACCCCCGCTAGCAGAGTATGATGGAGAAATAGTATTTTCAAAACAACCTCGGTTAAAAACACACGCATCCGCAGAAACTCACAAACAATCTTAAAATAAATCTCCTGCACCCGCATTTTATTTAAAACAACCTTGTTTGTAGCTTCCTGCAATTGCAGGAAGTCTCCAACAATTTGCGGGGAACTTTATGCAATTGCATTTTATTTCCCACAAAATGTTTTAAACTAAATGCAGAATTATTTATATTTGTTTTGAGTAATTAATACATTTTTAACAAATAAACACATTAAAAGATGGAAATTTCATTAGTGAGACTGAGCACTAAAGACCTTGCGACTTTGGCTCAGAGAATTATTACCAACATTCAGTAAGGAAAATATCCTGTGATTTCCAACCATCCACTTACCGCAACTTTGCAGAATTCCTATACCGAATACGATATGGTCTACACCAAGCAAGTCTACAGCGGAAAAGGAAAAGACGTTGCCATGGCAGACCATGAAAGAGATGTCGCTTACACCAATCTTAAATCTTTTCTGGACGGTTACCGAAAGCTTCAGTCTGCACCCAATTATCAGTCGGCGGAAGCTTTGTACGGTGTTTTCAAAACTTTTGGGCTTGATCTCGACCGCTTAAGCTATTCCTCACAAACCGCACAGATGAAAAAGCTGATTGAAGCTTTGGAAAGTCCGGAAAATCAACAGAAAATTGCACTTCTTTCTCTCAACACGGCTTTCGCAGACATGAAAACAAAACACGAAGCTTTTGAAACGATCTTTGGCGAACAGGCAGAAGCCAATGCGGACCTCAGACAGATGACCAGCGCAAGCGCCATCCGCAAAGATCTGGAGAAAAACCTCAAAACCTATCTGAATTTGCTCACCGCCATGAAAGACGTTCCCGATTGGAAACTTCTCTACAGCGATACCAACGAGCTGGTAAAAGCAGCGAAAAATTCGGAAGTAAAACGAAAGGAAGAAAAACCGGAATAAATAGAATGACTCAGCAGATTGCTGAGTTTTTTGTTGGAGTAATATGAAGTCGAGTCGTCGTCAGTTCGAGTGTTTTTCCAAAGGAAAAATGTATCGAGAACTTTTTGAATGATGCACAAGTTTTGTTTTTCAGCTCATTGGTTCTCGATACAAATTCTTTCAGAATTTTACTCGAACTGACGGGTTTTTCATAGCAGATATTATGAACTATATTGATGAATGTTTGTATTACAGTGATATTTCTAAATTATAAACAATGTCGTCAGTTCGAGTGTTTTTCCAAAGGAAAAATGTATCGAGAACTTTTTGATTAGCCGACAAATTTTGTGCTTCGCTTCGCTGGTTCTCGATACAAATTCTTTTAGAATTTTACTCGAACTGACGGATTTGTCATAGCAGATATTATGAACTATGTTGATGAATGTTTGTATTACAGTGATATTTCTAAATTCTAAACAATGTCATCAGTTCGAGTGTTTTTCCAAAGGAAAAATGTATCGAGAACTTTTTGAATGATGCACAAATTTTGTTTTATACTCACTGGTTCTCGATACAAATTCTTTTAGAATTTTACTCGAACTGACGGATTTGTCATAGCAGATATTATCAACTATGTTGATGAATGTTTGTATTACAGTGATATTTCTAAATTATAAACAATGTCGTCAGTTCGAGTGTTTTTCCAAAGGAAAAATGTATCGAGAACTTTTTGAGTGATGCACAATTTTTGTTTTATACTCACTGGTTCTCGATACAAATTCTTTTCAGAATTTTACTCGAACTGACGAATTTATGATAGTAAATATCATCAGTATTTATTTAGAAATATTAGTATTAAAATAATACTTTTGGAATACTAAATTATTCAAAGGAATTATTACGTTAATGAAAAATTATATCATTATTTTAATCTTATTATTGTTTTCGTGCAAGGAAAACCCAATTGAAAAAAAGATTGAGTGGGATTATCTGAATAGTTCATTTAAAAACTCTGATAATCAAGGCCGTCTGGGAATGCTTTGTGGTTATGATACATTTGAGCTGAAACGAATTGATGATTCTCTTTTTGAAATGAACTTAGCTGAGTTTCAGGGATGGAAAAAGGATTCTAAAAAGTATAATGATACGCTGAAATTAACGGAGAACAAAAAAGTTTTGGATTCAGCAGGAAATCAGAAAACACAAATTTTAAAATTTTCTAATAAAAATAATGTTAATCTTGAAGTGATGATAGATAAAACCAGAGCTTTTTCAGATTCAATAAATAATTATGAATATTCCGGAAAAATAAAAATTGAAAATAATAAATTTAAATATTCGTGTGACGAACTTTGGGTAAAATAAAAAATATGAAAAAACTAGGAATCATCGGCTGCGGCTGGCTCGGAAATCACATCGCAGAACGGTTATCAAATCAATATCAAATTTTCGCAACAACGACGACAGAATCGAAGGTCGACGAATTCCAATGTAAAGGATATCAAACGACCTTAATCAGTTTCCCTAATGAATTGGATACAGAGATGAAAGAATGGGAAGCAGCAAAAGAATTAGATGCCATCATCATCAGCGTTCCGTTTTCAGGAATCAGAGGTGCCCAGATTCCTATGAATGACAAACGGCAAAACCTGCTGAACTTTCTTGGAGATTTTAAAGGCAAGCTTTTTCTGATGAGTTCCACCGGAGTTTACGCTGAAAATGATCAAGACTTTACAGAAGATGATCAACCTGCTGAAGAAGTAGAAAGTGAAAACTTTATTTTAAAAGAATTCCCTAAAACCAATATCTTAAGATTAGCCGGATTAATGGGTGGTCAAAGACTTTTGAAGAATTATAATATTTCAAATTTGGATCAGTTAGTGAATCATATTCACTATGCAGATATTTGTTCGGTCATCGAAAAAATGCTGAACAACCAATCGCAATCTAAAGTATACAATGTTGTTGCGCCCATCCACCCGAATAAGGAAGAAGTCATCAATGCTCAGAAAGATTTACCTTACGATGGCGAAAGAACAACGATTGGAAGAACAATCTCTCCTGAGAAATTAATGAAAGAACTGGATTTTGAATTTCAATATCCTGATCCGAGGTATTTTCATTTGTAGATTTTTTATGCAGAAAATTTTAACGCAAAGATTTAATTTAAAAACCGAAAAAACTTAAGGAGCAAAGGATTGAGGCAAGCCTCATTAAGCGTGAAAATTTGCCAGCTTTATCAAGTCAACTTGTTGACTCAACTTTGCTCTCTTCAAATATAATTCGATGGATGAAAATCTTTGCGTTAATATTTTTGTCTGATAAAAAAGAAGAATTTTATTATATTGTCTCATAAAACGATACCAAAATTGATAAAATTATGATAGCTGAAATAGAAAAATATATAGAGATTCAAAATAATATTGATGAGATTCTGAAAAATTCTCCTTTCAAAATGTCATACATCATTGAGAAATCAGGAATTAAAAAGCCTACTTTTTTCAAAAAACTAAAAGAAAAAAGATTCACACCGGAAGAACTTTTAGTCATTTCTAAAACGATTGAACCTAAAGAATGGAGAAATGAAACCAAAGAAGAAATTCTGGAATCGCTGAAACGTTCAGAAGAAGATTTTAAAAATGAAAGAGTTCATGATTACAAAGAAGTAATAGAAGCAACAAGGTTACGTTTAGAAAAACATAGAAATGAAAATTACAAATCATTAGAAAAGTAATCACAAATACATTAACTCAGCAATTTTGCTGAGTTTTTTTATCCCTCAAAAAGCATATTAAATTTCATTCAAAAACCTTTTAAATAGAGCAAATCTATGAATTTGCTATTCCGAAAGTCGATCTTAAACTCTAACTTTATTCTTTCAAATTTCAAATTATTAAAAAGAAAAATTTATGAGTTCAGAAAATACAGCATCATTCAAAGAAATTTTTAAAAGCGAAAACGAAATCCCCGAAGAATACAAGATTCAGAAAATTCACCAAAGAGTTTATCTGTTAAATGGCGAATTGGTAGAGTGGAAGGGCGATGTTACAGAGGTTTATTCCCCGGTCTGCATCCGGACGGAAAACGGTTTAGAAAGAAAATTGCTGGGCAGCATTCCCAATATCGGACCGGATGAGGCAATGGAGGTTCTTGATGCGTCGGTAAAAGCCTATAACAACGGCCTCGGCGAATGGCCAACGATGTCAGTAGAAGGTCGCATCAAATGCATGCAGAAGTTTGTCTACTTAATGATTAAAGAACGTGATCTCATCATCAAATTATTGATGTGGGAAATCGGTAAAACTTTACCAGATTCTACTAAAGAATTCGACCGTAGCGTAGATTATATCAACCAAACTATCGATGCTTTAAAAGATTTGGATCGTGAGTCATCTCGTTTTCAACAAGCGGAAGGTACTATTGCACAAATCAGAAGAGCGCCGTTTGGAGTGGTTTTAAGCATGGGGCCGTTTAATTATCCTTTAAACGAAATTTTCACAACGTTGATCCCTGCATTGATCATGGGGAATACGATTATATTTAAACTTCCTAAGCATGGTGTCTTGGCGCATTACCCTTTGTTGAATGCTTTTAAAGAAGCTTTCCCAAAAGGAACGGTGAATACTTTATACGGTAAAGGTTCAGAAATTATCACTCCAATTATGGAAAGTGGTAAAGTGAATGTTTTGGCATTCATTGGTTCGAGTAAAGTAGCCAACGGACTGAAAAAACTGCACCCAAAAGTCAACAGGCTTCGTGCAATTTTAAGTTTAGATGCAAAGAATGCAGCCATCGTTACCAAAAATGCCAATCTTGATATTGCCGTGAGCGAGATTATTCTCGGAGCACTTTCTTTCAACGGACAGCGTTGTACCGCTTTGAAACTGATCTTCGTACAGAAAGAAGTTGCCGAAGAATTTACTGCTAAATTAACTAAAGCCGTTTCCGAATTAAAACCCGGATTGCCTTGGGAAAAAGACGTGAAAATTACGCCACTTCCCGAAGCTAATAAACCGTCATACCTTAAAGAATGCATTGAAGATGCTGTATCTAAAGGAGGAAAGGTTCTTAATGATAACGGTGGATATAATGAGGAATCATTTGTTTTTCCTGCTGTAGTTTATCCGGTGAACAGCGATATGAAATTATATCATGAAGAACAGTTCGGACCTATTATTCCGGTTGTGCCATTTGAGACTATTGAAGAACCTATTGATTATCAGGTGAACGCTTCTCACGGGATGCAGGTAAGTATTTTCAGTGAAGATGCGTTGGAAGTTTCTCAATTGATTGATCCTTTTGTGAATTTGGTGAGCAGAGTAAATATCAACTGCCAGGCTCAGCGTGGCCCCGATGTTTTCCCGTTTACTGGAAGAAAAGATTCCGCGGAAGGTACACTTTCTGTGTTTGATGCGCTTCGTTCGTTCTCGATCAGATCTTTGGTTGCTGCAAAGTCTACGGAATCCAACAAAAATCTTCTGAACACCATTGTCAGAGATCACGATTCTAATTTTTTGAGTACTGATTATTTGTTTTAAAGAATAACTTAGTTATATTATAAAACCTGCTGTGAGGCAGGTTTTGTTGTTTTATTTATTCATTAATATCTTTTCAATAGACTCTACAATTTCTTTTTCTACACTTTCTTCATTTAAGCTCTCAAGCGTGTAGGTTTGCTCTTTCATGGCGGCAGTTCCGGTTCCGTTTTGGAAAATGGTGTCCTGATGAACGCCTATTTTTTTATAGAATTTATCGGCAATGAACATAATGTGCGGAAACTTATTATTGGTATAAAAATTAGAATCCACATTTCTTGCAATCTGAAGTTTGATGTTGGTTTGCCCATTTATTCCTGTTGCGTTTTTACTTTCTTCATTCAGAGAGATTTTGCAACCATAGCCATTTTGTCTCAGCATTCTTCTGAACTCCTGCATTTTTGGGTCGATAAGGTTTTTGCACAATGTTTTAAAACCTTCAATAAATAAATCTTCTTCGCTTTTCTGCTTTTCCTGACTTTCTTTTAGTTTCTGGTCTTCTGTCTTTAAATTTGAAAACAGAGAATTCAGTTTATTTAAATTTTCTTCTTTCATTTGATCTTGTATTTCGAATTGGTTTTTGATGCACCAATTTTTTATTTCTTTAAATATTTTTCAAATATAAATAAATCAGGGCAAAATGCATTTGGTAAATCTCAAAACATCAATAATAAACCTATAGATTCTCCAGAAAAACCATAAAAAAATGGACAGCAAAATATCTGCAGCCCATTTTTATTTATAATGATTTCGTTTAGTTTAAGATTGATTTAACTTTTAATCATTAAGATTTTTTCTAACCTTTTAGAATTTCTGAGATTATCTTCTCTCTCTTCCAATCTCTGCTACCACAAGCGTTCCTGCAAGATTATCATGCAGACATTGATTTTTTTCGTTGAAGAAAAACATCAGATAACCGATGAAAAATGTAAGAACATTGAGGATGTTTGCGAAGAAACGACCTGTAGACTGTCCAAAATTAATTTTAGCACCATCGGTACTTACTAATTTGATATTGACCGCTTTTTGTCCAAGGGTCTGCTGATCTGCGCTGCAATGCATCAGTGCAAAATACAGCCACCCGGGAAGTATCGGGATAATAGCAGACGGCAATACGATGATTAAAACATCAAGTATTCTTGCACCCAATCGCTCACCAAAATTGGCGAAACGGTAGTGTACGATGTGGTTTTGCTCGTAGACTCTGATGGTATTGTTTGATAAATATTCTACATAACCGATTTTCTGTTTTATCGAAGTTTTTTGAGGAATGTGTATCGGTAAATTGTTGCTTACAACTGGTGGTGGAATGAGATTAAATAAGCTTTTAAGTTCTTCGATTTGTTCTGCTTCTGTCCAGTTCGTAATGCCTCCATGCCAGACGAGATCGTTTTTTTTGATATTTAATTCCTTCAGTTGTTGAATTGTAAACGGACCTTTTCTATCAGATCCATCAATGAGAAAGTATTTTTGTTCCATAATTTGTATTTATTTTATCTCTTAAATAGGATATAAATTGTTCATTTAAGAATTGCCAAATATAAAGAACCTCGTTCATTCATGAAAATGTTATTTTGTAATTTTTTTGGCCTAAATCTAAAAAGAAATGAACCGCAAAAATCTTGCAGTCCATTTTTATTTGTGGTGAATTATGTGATGTTAATTTTCTCTCAAAAATGAAGTAATAGCATCGTTCAGTTGTTCGGCATGAGTGACGTTTAAACCATGCGGAGCACCTTCGATGATCACAAACTTATTGTCTGCAATACCTTCTGCAGCTTGCTTTCCGGCTGTTTCGATTGGGACGATCTGGTCATTGTCACCATGTACAATCAGTGTTTTTACGTTAATGCTCACCAATTCAGGGCGGAAGTCTGTATTTGCCCAGCTTTCAGCACATTTTATTGTGGCGATTGGAGAGGCGTGTGAGGCGATACTCCAATCGTAATTAAGCTGTGCTTGACTTACGGTTTGTGAGAGCAATCCGTAGTTGTAAAAGTTTTTGTGAAAGTTTTCAAGGAAAGTAACTCTGTCTTTTTTCAGGCTATCCATAATTCCATCTA
This sequence comes from Chryseobacterium aahli, assembly GCF_022699665.1. Taxonomy (GTDB): domain Bacteria; phylum Bacteroidota; class Bacteroidia; order Flavobacteriales; family Weeksellaceae; genus Chryseobacterium; species Chryseobacterium aahli. Next base: position 193,215 of record NZ_JALDNB010000001.1, read on the forward strand.
AATCTTCCTGTGGAACACCGTTCGGATTGTCATCTTTCTGTTTTACCAAAGGAATAATTGAAGAAATTAATGCGATTTTATCTACATTTTCAGATCCGTAATTGGTTATGTAACGAACTACTTCGCCGCCACCCATTGAAAATCCGAAAAGGATAACATTTTTTAGTTCTAATTGAGTGATTAATTCATGCAAATCAGCGGCTAATCCGTTATAATCATAACCCGCCAAAGTAGGTGCTGACTTCCCGAAACCTCTTCTGTCGTAAGTAATCACACGATAACCGAGACTCAGAAGTACAGAAACCTGAAGTTCCCAAGATTTTCCGCTCAAAGGCCACCCGTGAATTAAAATAATCGGCTGTCCGGAACCGAAATCTTCGTAATAAAGTTCAAAATTTTTGTAGTCTTGTTTTGTAATGTAAGGCATATTGATATTTTTTGGTGTGTTTACGTAAACACAAATTTTGCGCCACGACTTGTGTGAAATAAAGATGTGGTATGTGTTTCTGGTATTTTAATTATTTTTAACGGATTTGAAATTTAATATGCTTTTGGGCTGTTTGTGTGTACGCAAAACCTTGTCAAGGGTGACTTACTGTGTTTAATTTTGGAAGCTTTAATCGCAAAGTGAGACAAAGTTTTTTTATGTTCTTGCTGTTTTTAAGGTAAACAAAGTCGTAAACTTCGGAAAGAAACACAAGTTATTATTAAGGTGATTTAACCTTGACAAGGTTGCCAAATGAAAGATGATTGAAAACTTATTAAAGAAAAAATAAAAAATGTGTAACATTTATTTCAAACAACTACTAACTCCATAGAGTTGAAAGCCATGACCTCATTAGAACAGGAATTTTTGCATAAAATAGAAAAGCATAAAGGAATCATTTTTAAGATTTCTAAAATGTACATGGATGATAAAGATGACCGAGACGATCTTTTTCAGGAAATTACCTATCAGGTCTGGAAAGCGTATGCAGGTTTCAGAGGTGAAAGTGAATTTTCAACGTGGCTGTACAGAATCGCTTTGAATACGGCGATTGTCTTCTTGAAATCAGAAAAGAAAAGAAGCTTTATCAATAACGAAGATTTTACTGATTATAAAATTGTGCAGGATGAATATGACCTCGAAAAGGAAGAGAAACTTTCTGCAATGTATAAAGCAATTAATCAATTAAATCCCATCGATAAAGCATTTATCTTTTATTATCTGGAAGATTTCTCAGGGAAAGAAATTGCCGACCAAATGGGAATCTCCGAGGGAAATGTACGTGTGAAAATGAACCGAGCAAAAAACAAACTGAAAGATATCTTAAACTCAAAATAATTATCAACTTTTTAAATCAATTACAATGAATATAGATGACCTTAAAAATACGTGGAATGACGATGTGTCTGAGGAAACACCCGAAATCAGTATTGAGCATAGCAATAAAATAAATCTTCCGTTAGAAAAGATCAGAAAAAACATGCGAATGGAGTTTTGGTCAACGGTCGGAATTTTAATCTTTGGATTTCTCATAGTCTGGATTCCTGTTCCGGAAGCTCCATTCAAGTTTAAATTTTATCTAACGGTATTGCTGTTTTCAATGGTAATCGTGGTGTCGTTTTTCTTCAGTAAATTTTTCAAATTGTATAAAGATATCAGTAGCCCGATGATGAAAACTTATGAGAGTCTGAAGGATTTAAAGTATCAGTTTGATCTGAATAAACAGTATTACCTTTCATTTATGCTTTCGTTTGTGCCGTTTTTGGTGTGTGAACTGATTATTGTAATTGAATTTATTCCTCATCCCACACCGTTGAGTAATGTTCAGATTGCCACCACCATTCTTTCAATGCTTGCAGTTGGGCTTTTTGGACTTTTCTTACTTGGAAAGTATTGGTATAAAATTTTTTACGGAAAATATGTAGGTCAGATTGAAAGTCTTTTGACTGAGCTTAAAAAATAACGTTTAGATTTTTGAGTAGAGTTTTATAAAGATTTACACCTTTCTCAAATTCAAAAATGCTTTTTGCGGAATCTGATGCGATCACCAATCCTGCTCCCATCATAATGACATCTTTTATAACCAATCTTCCTGCTCCCGAAAGCAGCGGAAATCCGTGTTCGGAACCTCCTAAATCAGGAACCCAGACTTCGGGTGTTGTAATGAGAAATGAAAGAGTTACAAAAGACATTCCTGCCGTTAAAATTCCACTTATTAAACCAATTTTCGGATAAAAAATTCCCAATAAAACTGAAATTCCGATCAGAACAATTGCCGTTCCTAATCCGTGAGAAAAAGTATATGTTCCGTTCGCTTCATGCCATTTTACATTTTCAGGAACGACTTCACCTTCTTTATTTTTGTGAAGCTTGTAATTATCTTCATCCGAAATATTTTTATTCAGCATAAAATTCATAAAGGGTGAGTTTGCTACAAAAGGAATAATTCCTTCTGCTTCGTAATGAAAGGCTTTCAAGCCGCCAATCCAAGCCATTACGATAAAAATACTTATTCTTAAAAAATGAATAAAATTTTTCTGTGAGTTTGCTAAGAGTTCTAACATAATTTATTTTTTGACAAAGTTATGCTGAACCTAAAGCCTATGAAATGGATGATTGTGGAAGTTATTTGTACAAATCTGCCACAATGGAAATTCCTGTTTCTTTTCTGAATTGTGTAGGCGAAATCCCAACGTATTTTTTGAAATATTTGCTGAAATGAAATTCATCATTAAAATTGAGTTCTACAGCTATTTCTTTAATTGATTTTCTCGTGAGGTGAATCTGTTTTTTCGCTTCCAGAATTACCCTTTCCTGAATAATCTGAGAGGGTGTTTTATTAAATTTAGATTTAATTTTTTTGCTTAATGTGTTGGAAGTTACGTGAAGTAAATCTGCATAAAAAGACAGATTCTTTTCCGAAAGAAAATGTTCTTCCACAAAATTTTGAAACGATTTGAGTTCGTTAAAATCATCTTTAATTAATTCTTTATCAGGAAGTAATTTATTCTTTTCGCGACTTGAAATTGCCAAAATCAGCTGAAGATATGACTGTAAAACAGAACCTGAAAAATCTTCATTGTGATTTACTTCCTGAATTTTTGAAAAGTATTCTGAAATTTCCAAATAAACTTGTTCAGTCAACGAAAAATGTGGAAAAAGATAGATGTTGTTGAAAAGTAAACCATTACAGGCAACTTCTTTTTTATGAAATTCTATACAATAAAAGTCACTGTGAAAATTTAAAACTTCAACCTCGATTTGAGCTTCACTTACAATCTGAATATTCTGAAAAGGGGAAGAAAAAAATACAGTTTTTCCGGTAAAATCATATTCTACAAAATCAACGACGATTTTTCCGTTTCCGGCAAACAGAAAAATATGATACATTGAATCGGCAAATATATTTCTGAAATACTCTGAACTCTCTTTCTGGACAGAAAAAAATGTACTTTTCATATGCTAAAGCTACATAATTTTTTTATGCTTTTCTTAAAATAGATGCTTCACTAATTAGATTTACTGTGTATAAAAAGCTGGAAATTCTCTCATAATAGAATAAAAATCCCGCCATTCAAAATATCTCGGACTTACACTGCTTACATTCTCAAATCCTTTATTGCTGAATAATTTTTTCGTTCGTGTCACATGAAAGTATTGCGAAACAACAATAAGACTTTTAAAATGATATTTCTTTTGAATTTTTAAAGTATTTTCAACGGTTAATCTTGTATTATCTCCTTTGTTATCAACGATAATGACAGAATCGGGAATGTTTTTACCAATGAGATATTCTTTCATTTTTGAACCTTCATAAAATCCTTCTTTCCCCAAACCGCCACTTACAATTATTCTTTTAATACGATGATTTTGATACAATTCAACTCCGGTTTCGAGACGTTTTTGAAGTCTTTCAGATAATGTTCCGTCTTCATTAACTTTATTTCCAAGAATTACTGCAACATCTGCCTGAGCTCCGTTATCAGATAAACCATCATAAATAATGTACACAGAGTGAATGATGAACCATGTGAAAATGACAATGCAAATGGTTTTTAAAACTTTAATAATCAGCTTCATTCGCTTTAATCCTGAGTTTTATTGTCTTTTAATTTCTGAATATCATTCTTTACCCAATCTAGCTGCACATCTTTTTTATCAATAATATCCTGCATACTTTCATCAATTGCAACATCAGGAACAACCCCTTTTTGAGTATTTCCAAATGTAATGTTTGGTTGAACTAAAAGCACTCCGATCGGTAAATCTATTTGGGAGTTGGGAAGCTTTTGGTAAGAATAAAATCCTGCAACGGTTCCATCATTTGTACCACCGGTTTCTTCGCCGACTAAAGTTACACGTTTGTCAAATTTTAATTTAGATGAAATAATAGACGATGCCGAAAAACTTCCGCCATTAATCAAAACATACACTTTCCCTTTGAAAGCGTTTTCTTTTGGCTTTGTGGCTTTGTTTTCTTTCATTTTATAGTACGCAATTCCATCTTTTCCTTTGTAAACATTCAAAGCCTGATACAAGAAATATCCGGGATAAGCCAAACTTTTATAAGTGTATTCCAATGGATTTGATTTTCTGAAATAATTGGTTTTCAAAGGAGTCACTCTCGAAACAAGCTGGGAAGGTTTTATCAAAACAAAAGGTTCAGGAGCGAGGTAAGAATATAATTGATTAATCTCGTAAAGCGAACCACCGTAATTTTCACGAATGTCGATGATGAGGTAAGAAGATTCTGCATTTTTGATTTTCTCAAAAGATTCTTTATAAAACTTATTTGAAAAAGTTCTTGAGAAACTTTTTATTTTCATGTACGCAATCGTGCTGTCTTTATCTAAAAATTTAAAATTTCTATTATAAGAACTCGTTGCAGCTACATAATCATTCAGCTTTTTCTCAGGAGTTCGTTTTTTCTCGGCTTTGTCTTTTTCAATTTCTGTTTTATTTTTTGACTCTCTTTTTAATGTTAAAATTTGTCTTTCGTCATTGTAAAGTGTTTCGATTTTAGCGCTGTCCATAATTCCTTTTTCGGCAACAAAAAAATTGAAGAAAACATCTTTCAGGTAGTACGGATAGAAAGTGGTGTTGTAACCGTCACTGCTTATTAATTGACGGTATTTTTTAAGATAATCGGAAACAGGAACATCATTAATGCTTAAAAGTTCAGTTCCGGGTTTAATATTTTGAATGGAATCCTTGTTTTCAATAAAATATAAATGATCGTCTTCTACGTGATATTCAAATCTTCCGAAAAGTCCTTTTTTGTTTTTTAAAGCTTTAATTTCCTTTTTTGAAAACCTTTTTGCAGGAATTTTCAATGATAAATGTCCCTCACGGATTTTTTCAATGACAGGCTGTAATTTAAAATAAAACCGAGTGGTAGTGAGAGGTTTATTGATAGTGGCTTTTAAACTGTCAAATTTAAAATCAAGTTCTTGTTTTGAAATATACCAATTCAGATTTGGGTGCATTTCCTGAAGTTTTCGGTAAGCAAAATCTACATCTTCACGAAGTTTTTCTGGTGAGATCATGCTTAATCTTTGTTCGTTATACTTTTTCACGGGAGTACATGAAAAAAGAAAGAAAACAAATGAGATTGTTAAAAAATATTTCAAGGCATAGATTTTTTTGATAGACGAATTTAAAAACTTTTAAATATAATTTGATTAAAAAAAAGTAAAATTCATTATCGTGCGTCATTGGTGAAAGAGTAGTAAACTTAGAGAAAGTTTTTTACATTTGAATTTCAAATTTTCACAATGATTTATTTCATCATATTGGCTACGATTACCGCAATTGTAACGTATTTAGTAATGTCTCAGGAAGTTTTCGGTGCAGAACCGAAAGGAGAACGCCTTGAAAGAATGCTGAGATCTAAGAATTATAGAAACAAGCAGTTCCAGAACCAAAGCTTTACACCTTCATTTGCTGAAGGGTATAGCATGCCGAAAGTGATGTACAATTTTTTCTTTTCTAAAAAAGATCCGTTGTTGAAACCTCTGCAGAAGATACCTGCAGTTCATACCGATTTAAAAAATCTTCCGAAAAATGAAGATGTTTTTATATGGATGGGGCATTCTTCTTATTTCATAAAAATTGATGGCGTTTCTTTTTTAATTGATCCTGTTTTAAGTACTTATGGTTCGCCCTTTAAATTTTTCAATAAAGCTTTCGAAGGTGCAGATTTGTTTAAACCTCAAGATATTCCAAATATTGATTATCTGGTGATTACACACGATCATTACGACCATTTAGATTTTCCGACGGTAAAAGAAATCAGGGAGAAAGTAGGAAAAGTGATTATGCCTTTAGGCGTGGGTGCTCATTTTGAAAGATGGAGCTATTCTCAGGATCAATTGATTGAAGAAGATTGGGAAACAACTATAGAATTAAAAAATAATTTTAAAATTACCTTCACTCCGGCAAGACATTTTTCAGGAAGAAAACTCCACAGAAATAATACGTTGTGGACTTCTTACGTTCTTGAGACGCCGACAAAAAAACTGTTTTTAGGCGGTGACAGCGGATATGATACTCACTTTAAAACAATTGGCGAAAAATACGGCCCGTTTGATTATGCAATTCTGGAAAACGGACAGTATAACCCAGCCTGGAAGTACATTCATGCTTTGCCGGAAGATGTTATTCAGGCAAGTATCGATATTCAGGCGAAAAATATTATTCCGGTGCATTCCGGTAAATTTGCTTTGGCTTTGCATCCTTGGAATGAGCCATTACAGAAAGTAACAACGCTTGGAAAAGAGAAAAATTTACAGATTCTCACTCCGAAAATCGGTGAAAAATTAGATTTAAATAAAACAGACCAACATTTTCAGAATTGGTGGGAATAATTTAGTCATGCCAGATTCCTTTGTATCTTTTCGGATGATTTTCAAGTTGTTGTCTCACAAAATCGCATTCCGGATCGATCATCAGGTCTTTTTCTTCGGCATAGCTTACCAATTTATCTAAAAGAAGTTTGGCGTAACCACGTCCTTCCAAATCTTCATCAATTTTGGTATAGTAAACATTCATCAATCTTCCGTCAACAGAAATCGACATATAACCAACCTTTTTGTCGTCAATTAATAACTGCAATTCATCCTGGTAAGGCGTTATTTCAAACTTTATATTTTCCATAATTTCTGATGTTTATTGGTGAAACTCTTCCTTAAAATTACAAATTAAAATTTTACAACGTAGAGATTTTTAAGAATTTAAAGTAATTTATAATCATTTAAATTAAATTATTCATTCAACATCGTCTTATCTACATTCAGAATTTTGCTGGCTAAAATTTTATCAACTCGGTTTCCGTCTTTGTCAACGATTTCTAAAAGCAGGTTTCCGATTTTTACAGTGTCGCCGGTTTTTGGCATTTCATCATAATCATGAAAAAACAGCCCTGAAACGCTCACAAATTTCTTTTCAGCTTCCTGATCGATTTCAATATCAAAATATTTTTTAAAATCATAAATCGAGCATTTTCCGTCAATCAACCATGAGGTTTCATTTCGTTTAATAATTTCCGGTTCCACGTCAGTTCCGTCAGGAATATTTCCAATCAAATCATCCAGAATATCATTCAAAGTAATGATTCCTTTCGTCGTTCCGTATTCATCAATAACAACCGCAATATGCGATCTGTTGTTCTGGAAACTTTCTAAAAGCGGATAAATAAATGAATTTTCACTCACAAAAACTGCTTTTTTAAGATGGTCTTTTAATAAAAAATTCTGATGCGAAAAATCAAAAAGATCTTTCATTTTTACAATTCCGATGATATTGTCTAGATTGTTTCTGTCGGTAACAGGATAGGTTGAATATGAGCAATTTTTAATCTTAGTTTTAATGATTTCATAATCGTCATCAATATTCAACGAAATAATCTTAGAACGGTGAGTTGCCAAAGAATTTACTTTTCTGTCACCTAAAGCAAAAGCATTTTTCAGAATGTCATGTTCTTTTTCTTCAATAATTCCGCCTTCACTTCCTTCTTTGATGATTGATTTTATTTCTTCCTCGGTGACGCTTTCTTTTTTGTCGTTTTTAATTCCGAAAAGTTTTAAAATTCCCACATTGGTAACGGTAAGAAGCCATACAAAAGGCGAGGCGAGTGCTGAAACCCAATACATAGGCTTTGCAATGAAAATGGAGATTCTCTCAGGAAATTTCATACCTAATCTTTTAGGAATCAATTCGCCAAAAACAATCGATAAAACGGTAATTAACGCAACAATTAAAACAGAGGCAATTCCTTTTGAATACTCTGAGAAAGTTTCAAACTGAGAAATGTATTTTGCGAAATTTGCGGTGAGTTTGTCTCCGGAATAAATTCCAAGCAGAATTCCGATTAAGGTAATGCCTATTTGAACAGTGGAAAGAAATTTGTTGGGATTTTCAGAAAGTTTAATGGCTGTCTTTACGTTGGAATTTCCTTTCTTTTCGATGCTTTTTAGCTTGAATTTCCGGGAAGAGACCAATGCCATTTCTGACATTGAAAACACTCCGTTGAGAAGTATTAATATAATAATAATGAAGATTTCCATAGTATATTTTGGTGGTGATTATAAAAGTAAGAAAAATTAAAATAAAATAAAGGCTCTTTCTTGATTGAATTTAATAATATCCTATTTCACAATTATTCATCTAAACAAACAAGCTTTAACAAATAAAAAGTTGGACTTTTGTTGATTGAAAATTTCATGCGGATGTTAAAAGAGAGAAATAAACTCATTGCGACGGTATTGGCTTTTGCGGTCATTCCGATGTCGGGTCTGGCGACAGATATTTATTTACCATCAATGCCGAGTATGGCAACGGAACTACATCAACCAGAAAGTAATATCCAGCTTACTTTATCAATATTTTTAATCAGTTATGGTCTTACTCAGTTTTTTGCCGGAAGTGTTGTCGACTCGTTTGGAAGATACAAGGTTTCTATGGTTTCGCTGGCTTTGTTTGTCGTTTCTTTTTTAATTACAGCAACGACGCAGAATATTTTTATCATCTACACAATGCGAGTTTTACAGGGAATTTTATCAGGATTTGCAGTAGTTTCCAAGCGAGCATTTTTTGTAGATGTTTATGAAGGCGAGCAGCGAAAACATTATCTAAGCATCATGACGATCGTCTGGTCTGTAGGTCCTATTATTGCGCCTTTTATTGGTGGTTATTTACAGCATAATTTCGGATGGCAATCTAATTTTTATGTGCTGGCAGGGTATAGTTTACTTTTATTAATTCTCGAATTTATTTTTTCCGGAGAAACATTGAAAGTGAAAAATCCTTTCAATATCGATTTTCTCATTAAAGAATACAATTCAATGTTCAAAGCCAAAGATTTCTTCTACGGAATGCTGATGTGTGGATTGAGTTATTCAATGATTATGTTCTTTAATCTCTGCGGCTCATTTATTATTGAGCATAAAATGGGTTATTCTGAAGTAGTTGCAGGTTATGTTTCTTTAATTCTCGGTTTTGCTTGGATGACGGGAGGTTTTTTAGGAAAAGCATTAATTAAAAAAGCATTTTTACCCAAAATTAGATTCGCTAATTTCATTCAGATTATTTTAATCATTCTGATGTTTGTGGCTTCTTATTTTACAAGTAATATCTACAGTCTGGTGGCTTTTGCCTTTGCCGTTCATGTGACAGCAGGATTTATCTTTAATAATTATTTCTCGTACTGTATCGGCAGATTTCCAAATTCTGCAGGAATCGCAGGTGGTTTGACGGGTGGAGTAGCCTTCATCATCACCTCTGCATTAAGTTACGGAATTGTAGCTTTGATCAAGCCTGAAGTTCAATTACAGGTTGCAGAAGGTTATTTCGTGTTGGGAGTATTAGGATTGTTTGTTTTAAGTTTAATTAAAATAAGAAAAGCACATATCTAAATGTAAATCTATATTATTAAGAATCTTAAAGTAATTACTTTGTTAAATCCTTTCGTAATGCTAACTGGGATAATACTTTATGAATTGTGTCATTTGTGAAAAATATTCGTGATAATTTGTGTTTAAAACAAAAAAGCTCCTTTAAAAAGGAGCTTTCAAATTTATATTAAATCAGAAAATTAAATTCCGTCAATAATTTCATTTAAAACAGTACTTGGTCTCATTGCCTCGTACGTTTTGAAAGTATCAGTTTTGAAATAACCATCAATATTTTGAGGCTTACCTTGAGCGCCAATTAATTCAGAATTGATCACTTCCTCGCTTTCCTGCAATGCTTCTGCTACCGGAGCAAATTGTTGAGCCAATTCAGCATCTGCAGTTTGTTTTGCTAAAGCTTCTGCCCAATACATTGCCAGATAGAAGTGAGAACCTCGGTTATCGATTTGTCCAACCTTTCTGGCAGGAGATTTATCAGTAGCTAAGAATTTAGCATTTGCTTCATCTAATGCATCCGCTAAAACCTGAGCTTTAGTATTTCCTTGAGTTTGTGCTAAATGCTCTAAAGATGCTTGTAACGCTAAGAATTCACCTAGAGAATCCCATCTTAAATATCCTTCTTCCAAGAATTGCTCAACATGTTTTGGAGCAGAACCTCCAGCTCCAGTTTCGAATAAACCTCCACCGTTCATCAATGGAACGATAGAAAGCATTTTAGCAGAAGTTCCAAGCTCAAGAATTGGGAAAAGATCTGTAAGATAATCTCTCAATACGTTTCCTGAAACAGAAATAGTATCTTTTCCTTCTCTTGCTCTTTTCAACGTTTCCGTCATTGCATCTTTTACATCAAGAATTTTGATATCCAATCCGTTGGTATCGTGATCAGCTAAGTATTTTTCAACTTTTTTGATCATTTCTCTGTCGTGAGCTCTTCCTTTATCTAACCAGAAAATAGCTGGTGTATCAGAAAGTCTTGCTCTGTTTACAGCCAATTTTACCCAATCCTGAATCGGAGCATCTTTCGTCTGACACATTCTGAAAATATCTCCAGCTTCAACTTTTTGAGAAAGAAGAGCAGTTCCAGCTTCATCCTGAACTTCAATTGTTCCTTCAGCCGTAGCTTGGAAAGTCTTGTCGTGAGAACCATATTCTTCAGCTTTTTGAGCCATTAATCCAACGTTAGGAACAGAACCCATTGTTGTAGGATCTAATTTTCCATGCGCTTTCATATCATCAATTACAGATTGATAGAAACCTGCATAAGCACGATCCGGAATGATACAAACAGTATCTTCTTCCTTACCTTCCTTATTCCACATTTTACCACCGCCTCTTACCAAAGCAGCCATAGAAGCATCAACAATAATGTCTGAAGGAACGTGGAAATTCGTAATTCCTTTGTCAGAATTTACCATTGCCACTCTTGGTCCGTTTGCCAAAGCCGCTTCAATATCAGCTTTGATTTCAGCTTCCTGAGCATTTCCTTTAATTTTATCGAAAAGATCAGCTAGACCGTTGTTTGGATTTACATCTAAAGAATCGAAAGTCTCAGCATATTTAGTGAAAACATCTTTGAAGAAAGTCTCAACGATCGCTCCGAATACGATTGGATCAGAGATTTTCATCATTGTCGCTTTCAGGTGAGCCGAAAGTAATACATTTTTATCTTTAGCTTCTTGGATCGCTTCCTTAACGAAAGATTTCAAAGAATTTAAATTCATTACAGAGGAATCGATTACTTCTCCGGCCTTTAGATCTGCGAAATCTTTTAATAAAGTTTCTGCACCGTCATTACCTTTAAAAACGATTTTATATTTTGTAGCGTTCTCAAGAGTCGTCGAAGTTTCAGTTCCGTAGAAATCTCCGCTGTTCATGTGAGCAACGTCAGTTTTGCTGTCAGATGCCCAGTCGCCCATTCTGTGTGGGTTTGTTTTTGCGTAATTTTTAACGGCTTTTGGAGCACGTCTGTCAGAGTTTCCTTCTCTTAACACAGGGTTTACAGCACTTCCTAATACTTTGGCATATTTAGCTTTGATGGCTTTTTCCTCATCATTTTTCGGTTCAGCAGGATAATTGGGAACTGCGAAACCTTTAGATTGTAATTCAGCTATTGCAGCATCTAGCTGTGGTGCAGAAGCAGAAATATTTGGTAATTTGATAATGTTTGCGTCAGGCTGAGTCGCTAATTCACCCAATTGAGCTAAAGCGTCATTAATTTTTTGATCATCTTTCAAAAACTCAGGGAAGTTTGCTAAAATTCTTCCTGCCAAAGAAATATCCGGAACGGCGATTTCAATGTTTGCTGGTTTTGTAAATGCTTTTACAATCGGTAAAAACGAGTGTGTTGCCAACATCGGAGCCTCATCTGTAAGTGTGTAATAGATTTTTGATTTTTCTGACATTATACTGTTATTTATTATTTAAAGTTTTAGTTTCACAAATTTAGTAAATATCATTGTTTTATCAGGAGTCTTTGCATAAAAAAAGAGGCTTTTGCCTCTTTAAAAAAAAATATTTATTTTGATATTATTTTGCAGTTGAAATAATCCCTTTTGCTGGAGATGAGAATGTAACACCGCTACTTGTCCAGCTTCCTGAATTGGTAGTGTTTGGATTTAAATAATATCCATATGCTTCAGTTTCAGAATATACAACTATACTTCCACCAGAAGCTAATCCTCCCTTAACAGGCGAAGAAAAAGTTACTGAACTGCTAGTCCAACTTCCGGAATTCGTTCCGTTAGGATTTAAATAATAACCTTTTGCCTCATTATCAGAATAAACTACAATTGTATTGTTTGATGAAACTGCACCTTTAATGGGAGATGTGAAAGTTGCGGAACTACCATTCCAAGATGCTGAGTTTGTTCCGTTTGGATTTAAATAAAAGGATTTTGCTTCATTGTCAGAATACACAACAATTGCATTATTTGATGCAATAGCACCTTTAACTGGTGAAGAAAAAGTTACATTACTTCCGTTCCAACTTCCAGAATTTGTTCCATTGGGATTAAGATAGTAACCTTTTGCTTCATTGTCAGAATACACAACAATGGTATTATTTGATGCAATAGCACCTTTAACTGGTGAAGAAAAAGTTACATTACTTCCGTTCCAACTTCCAGAATTTGTTCCATTAGCGTTTAAATAATATGCTTTTGCTTCATTATCAGAATATACAATAATACATCCATTTCCTGTATTGTTTTTAAGCGAAACAATATTTCCACTGCTATTTGAAGATGTGGTAGACAGGACACTTCCTGCAACCAAAGCGTAAGGTACACTCATCAATTGATTTACCCCAACATTCGTATAATTACTTCCACCTGCAGGATCCATTTCTACTTTTACAAATTTTGTATTAGTTCCCCAATTAATCGCTCCAAAATTTCCTGTTGTAGGAGTTCCTTGTCCGATATTTAAGTTAACCAAACCTTTTGAGTTTGTTGTTTTATTTTGAGTTTCAGTATATAAAACAGTACCGGTCGCAGAATTATCTAAAATGCTTATTCTTAAAGCAACGTTTCCGTTGGCAATTGGAGCACCTGTAGCGTTGAAAGCAATTGTTTGATAACTAAAAGCTTGCGGAACTTGTGCGCTTAAGAAAGAAACGATAAATAATCCTAAAGTAGCGTATAATTTTTTCATGTATAATTAGTTTTTAAGGTTTTTTAATAATTTTAATTGGTTTGATGTCAGGATTTTTGAACGTCATCATGTAAGTGCCTTGACTCAATGTTCTCAAATCTAATTTGTCTGACTGTAATTTTGTTTTTAAGACAAGTCTTCCTGCAAAGTCGTAAATTTCAACTTCGTCGATTTTTGATTTTGAATTTAATTTTACATAAACGAAATCAGCAGTAGGATTCGGATAGATTTTTACAGTCTCTTTTTCCAATTCACTTACGCCTAAAACCTGTAATACAGTTTGATAAAGCATTCCCATTGTTCCCGAATTGTTTTGGTCAGGATCAGTAGGAATCACATAGATTTCTCCTACAGAATGCGTGAAATTATCTGCAGATACAGCTCCGGAATTGATGTTGCCAATCACTGACTGGGCAAATCCGAAGCATGGTAATGCAAATAACAACAGAGTAATTTTTCCTCGCATGGCTATTAATTTTTTTTAGGTGCGTAAATCTAATTAAATTTTGATATTGAAAACATGATTTTAATTATAAGTATTTTTATGTTCACTTTAAGAATTATTTAACCTTTATTTCAAATGAAATCGGCTGAAAATTGAATAAATTTGAGAAACTTTAAAAAATTAAATTATGTCTAATATTACTTTAAAAGGAAACGCAGTACATACATTAGGAAAACTTCCTGAAGTAGGTTTTACCATTAAAGAATTTGCATTGGTAGATTCAGGCTTAAATGTAAAAACTTTAGATAGCTATGAAGGAAAGAAAAAAGTATTTAATATTTTCCCGAGTATCGATACGCCAACATGTGCATCTTCCGCAAGAAAATTCAACGAAGAAGCTAATCAATTAGAAAATACAGTTGTTATCAATGTTTCTAAAGATTTACCTTTTGCTTTAAACAGATTTTGTGCTGCGGAAGGTCTGAATAATGTAGAAACGCTTTCAGATTTCAGAGGAACTTTCGGTGACGATTATGAAGTAACGATCACAGATTCTCCTATGAAAGGTCTTTTGAGCCGTGCGGTAATCGTGACTGACGAAAACAATAAAGTAGTTTACACAGAGCAGGTTTCTGAGATTGCCAACGAACCAAATTATGAAGCAGCTTTAGCAGCTTTAAAATAAGAAAAATTATTTCTCATCAATTTGAATCATTCTATTAGTTTAATAGAATGATTTTTTTATTTTTGTGGATAAACGATTTAACCATCCTATTGAAAAATAAAACTACATCTTTTATTATAATCTGTTTTCTTTTTTATGGGAATACAGTTTTTAGAGCGCAGGAATCTGTCGAGATTCTAGAATTGAAAAAGAAATTATCTTTAGCTAAAACTGACGACGAAAAAATTGAAGGTAACAAAAAACTTTTCAGTACCTATTATCCTAAAAATGTAGATAGCTCTATTGTTTATGTGAAAAATATGATGTCGCTTTTTGAAAAAAAGAAAGATGTTAATAAACAGGGCGAAATGCATTTGGTTCTTGCAGAATTGTATTTAGTAAAAGCTGATTTTAATTTATTAGATTTTCATCTGAAAAAAGGCGAACAGTTCTTAGAAAACTCCACCGATTACAACAGCAAAGCAATGCTGAATCATATGTTTGCGCTTTCAAATGTTTATAAAAAGAATAATGATGAAGCTTCGAAATATTTTCAAAAAAACATAAAATATTATAGAGAGGGAAAAGATATAAGTAAGCATTTTGTGATGTTTGCTTATCAGGGTTTGTTTTCTAATAGTTACACACAAAGTAAATTTAGTGACACTTATGAAGCAGCAAATACATACGTTAATTTTGTAAAAAAGAATTACCCAGATAAACTTAATCAAGCATATTTAGTCTTAGGAAGCTTTTATATAGGCACCAAAAATCATGATAAGGCCATTGATTCTTTTAAAAAAAGTATAGAATTTACCGACAAAAAAGACAAGGAGCAGATTAATGGTACTTACAGCTTATTAGCATTATGTTATGAAGATAAAAAAGAATTAGATTCTGCTAAATATTATTTAGATAAGTCTTATGATTATTTCAAAGACAGCAATTCACCTAGTTTAGCAACCATATATTATGGTTATGCATTGTTAAATAAACATGACAAAAATTATACGCTTGCAGAAAATTATATACATAAAGCACTAAAGCTGATACCAATGCAAGATATTGCGTCTACTAAATTTACTTATCAGTCGGTTTTGCACGATATTCAGGTTACAAAATTGCTCTCAGAAAATAATAAATCTTTAAATAAGGAGGAGCTTGAAACTTTGTTAAAAGATTTAAATTCCGAATCTGATTTTATAAAAAATACGAACACTTTGATTGTTCCTCAACTTATCATTCAAAACAACCAAAATTTATCTAAAGTACATGAAAAGTTGGGCAACTATGAACAAGCCCTATTTTATCATAAAAAGTATATTGAAGAAAATGAGAAAATATATGGTTTAGAGAAAATGAAACAGCTCTCAAATCTTCAATCCGAAACCGAGCTCAACAGCGAAAGAACCCGAATAAAATTAGAAGAAGAAACCAAAAGAATTCAGCTGCAGAAAGAAATGGAATTAAAAGCACTCCGTTTTGAGTTTGAAAAGAAACAGGCTGCTGCAAAAACTAACGAAGAACGTAAAAGGCTATTGCTGGAGGAAGATTTAAGAAGAAAAGAAATTCAATTTAAATTTGATCAGGAACAGCAGGCGGTTCTCTTAAAATACAATCAGGAAAAAAATATTGCCAAAATCAATCAGGAAAAAAAAGATGCCATTGCCAAAGCAGATTTAGAAAGTTCTAAAACCCAGAAAAATATGTGGGCAATAGGAGCCGGACTTTCGCTTTTACTATTAGGTTTTGCTGGGTTTTCATACAATCAAAAGCGAAAAGACAACAAAAAGATTGCTGAAGAAAAACAAAAATCAGACGATTTATTGCTCAATATTCTTCCTTTTGAAGTGGCCGAAGAATTAAAAGAAAAAGGAAAAACCAACGCAAAACATTTCGATGAAGTTTCAGTTCTGTTCACAGATTTTGTCAACTTTACGGCAAATTCCGAAAGAATCGGAGTGCAGGAAGTTCTTAATGAGCTGAATATCTGTTTCACAGAGTTTGACAATATCATGGAAAAATACAATTTAGAGAAGATAAAAACTATCGGTGATGCGTATTTGGCTGTAAGCGGATTACCTGTTTCCAATGATCAACACGCAAAAAATGCAGTCAATGCAAGTTTAGAAATTCTTTCTTATATCCAACAAAGAAAAAAAGATAACCCCAATGCTTTGGACATCAGAATCGGAATTCACTCCGGACCTATCATTGCTGGAATTGTGGGTGTGAAAAAATTCGCTTACGATATTTGGGGAGATACGGTGAACACGGCTGCTAGAATGGAGCAGAACAGTACCTTGGGGAAATTAAATGTTTCTGAAGCGACCTATCAATTAATAAAGGATGATTTTACTTTTGAATATCGAGGTAAAATCGAAACCAAAGGTAAAGGTGCATTGGAAATGTATTTTGTAAATTCTTAAAACCTAAGATTTTGAGGAAAAATATACTTTTTGCTTTCATGGTATTCCATAACTTTTCTTTTGCAGAGGATTCTTTGAAAACCCATAAAAATGATGTGCTTTTTTAATATCTTGCAATAAATATTCTCATTTGATGCTATCATTTCCATGAAATACAAAAAAAACATTTATTTATCCTTTTTCATTCTGCTTTCGGGATATTTCCAGGCACAAAAAACGACGAAAGATTTCTGCAATATTGTAGTAAAAGATAATTTCTTCAAAGAAAACCAGAATGTTGATTTAGATAAACCATGGAAATTTAGCATAGGAGATAATAAGGAATGGGCGAAAAATGACTTTGATGATTCAAAATGGGAAAACTCTATCACCAAAAAATTTGAAAACTCAAAATTAAAAAAGAAAAATCCGCAGGATATTGTTTGGCTAAGAACAGTAATCTGCATAGATTCTACTGCAGAGCATCAACCTCTAGCTTTGGAATTTAGAAGTGGTGCTGCGATGGATATTTATTGGGATGGAAAATTTATCAAACGATACGGGAAATTTGCAAAAGAAGGAGAAGAACCCCAATACGTAAATCCTACTCTTCCTCTTATCTTGAATGGCGGTGCTGCAGGTGCTCATTTACTCGCAGTTAGATACGAAAATACTGAGCCTTTTGCTGACCAGGTAATACAAGGATTTCAAATTTCGATTTCAAATCCCAATTCGACTGTAGCAATAATGATGAGGCAAATTCTTATGAGAGGAGTACTTATTGAAGGTATTGCTTTTATCTTTTTAACTTTGTTTTTGATTCATTTTCTCTCTTTTTTATTTTATAGGAAAGATCGTTCAAATCTGCTATTTTCCTTATTTAATCTTGGGATGTCTGTGTTTTTGCTAGCATGGTTTTTCTCTTATGAAACAGAAGATATTAAAACGAACGTGCAACTTGGTTACATCAGTTCATTTGCCGGTTTGTTTGCAGTAGTTTTTTTAAGTGTAATGCTTAATAGCCTTTTTGGTAAAATAGGATTAAGATTTAAAATTCTAGTTGCTTTATCTGTAATTTTGTGTTTTTTAATCACATTTCCTAGTATCGGGCAGGATTTTGCAAAACCGTTATATGTTTTCGTTATAACATCTGTCTGTTTAGAGGCTTTATATCTTGTTATTCGGGCAATTATTAAAAAAATACCAGGGTCAATAATAATTGGTGTTGGCTTGCTTTTTTTCTTTATCATTCTCATTGGTACAATATTATATTTAATTTATTCAGGTGGTAACTTAGAGGTTAATCCGGGAAATAGTTTTAGCGAAATGTCTATTTTCATCATTTTCATCATTTTTATTTTCAGTCTTCCATTTACACTTTCGGCTTTTCTTGCATGGCGTTCTGCCAATGATAATAAAAACCTTAATTTACAGATTGAGCAGGTGAAAAACCTGTCTTATGAAAAGCAACAGATTCTTCAAAATCAAAATGATTTACTTGAAAAACAGGTTGATGAACGAACTTTTGAACTACAGAAAGAAAAGCAGAAAACCGAGAATCTACTACTGAATATTCTTCCTCATGAAGTTGCAGAAGAATTGAAAGAAAATGGAAGTTCAGAAGCGAAATATTATGATGAAGTCACTGTTTTATTTACTGATTTTGTTAATTTTACCCAGAGTTCAGAGAAAATGGGCGCGGAGAAAATGTTGGTTGAGCTCAACGAATGTTTTACCGCTTTCGATATGATCATGGAAAAACATGGTTTAGAAAAAATAAAAACGATTGGAGACGCTTATTTAGCAGTTTGTGGATTACCACTTAAAAATAAAAGTCATGCGTATCAAACGATTTTGGTAGCTTTGGATATTATTGATTTTATCGAACAGAGAAAAAAGACAAATCCTAATACTTTGGATATCAGAATCGGAATTAATTCAGGTTCTTTGATTGCCGGAATTGTTGGGGTGAAAAAATTCGCTTACGACATTTGGGGCGACACCGTAAATACAGCTGCAAGAATGGAGCAGAACAGTGATAAAGGAAAAATAAATATTTCTGAATCTACCTATCAATTGGTGAAAGATGATTTTACTTTTGAATTTCGAGGGAAAATCGAAACCAAAGGTAAAGGCGCAATGGAAATGTATTTTGTAACTAAATCTTAAATTTAATCTGATAAAATTTTGAAAAAAAATATACTCTTTACATTTTTAATATTTACTTTTTTTGCTCTGCAAAATTTTTCTTTTGCTCAAAATTCTCGTGAGAGACCTAAAATTTTTACCGAAAAAGAAATAAAATACGGAGCAGAAATCGATGAAGCAAGTAAATTTTTTGCAGGTGATAATCCGGCATTTGCTTCTGTTGAATTTGATGATTCTAATTGGGAAAATCTTAAGTTTTCATCCAAAAAAAGCTACACTAAAGATCAACCTTATTGGATTAGATATTATTTTAAAATCGATTCTACAATGGTTAATGAATCACTGTGTTTTGATGTGAAACAGGTTGGTGCTTCTGAAATTTATCTTAATGGTAAAAAAATCGAAACTATTGGCAAAATAGGAGATAGCAAAACAAGAGTATTTAAAGTAAAAAACGAAGTACCTCAATTATTTTCTTTACATAATACAGAAGTCAACGTTTTGGCCATTCGCTTTTTGCCCATCGTTGGTGGTAAAAAAATAAGCATCAAATATAGTCCTGTAACGCTGGATGTAGAGCTGGTTTCTGCCAAGGAGTTTTTGGAAGAAAATATTAAAATGCTGAAGGGGTTCAATTTTGTGGCTATGCTCATCTGTGGTGTGTTTTCAGCTTTGGGATTCATCCATTTACTGTTATTTTTATTTTACAGAAAGGCAATCTACAATCTTTATTTCTCCACGTACAATCTATCCATCGGCTTACTCAGTTATATGGTTCTATCATTTTACGAGATGACAGATCCGGAAAGTGTAGAGTGCTATGGCTTCTTTTCGTTCCTTGCGATACTTGTTTTTGGTGCATCGCTTACAGGTTTTGTCAACACGTTATTTGGACGGAGTAAAATCAGGTTAAAAATTATGCTGATACTTGCTGCATTGTTACTGATTCTCTATTATTTTTCTACAAAAGCGGCTTTTGGGTTTCTTACTTTTTATATATTTTTCGTTTGGTTTGAGTCACTATATCTCATCATTCGAGCGATGATAAGAAGAGAAAAGTCAGCATTTATTGTTGGTGGAGGAATTCTTACTTTCTGTTTAATTATCATTCTTACCATCATTGCTAATATTTTAGATTCTTTAAATATTGCAATGCCCACAATATTTTCGGGAGATGAATTTGGCATATTTGTCTTAGTTCTCATTCTCGTAAGTTTCCCTATTTCAATCTCTGCTTATCTGGGCTGGCAATTTGCATCAACCAATTTAAGTCTTGTAAAACAACTTGATGAAGTCAACCGACTTTCTGATGTCAATTTAAAACAAGAACAGGAAAAACAACAAATTCTTCAGGATCAAAATGATTTACTTGAAAAACAAGTTGACGAAAGAACCTTCGAATTGCAGAAAGAAAAACAGAAAACAGAAAACTTACTCCTTAATATTCTTCCACACGAAGTTGCAGAAGAATTAAAGGAAAACGGAAGTTCTGAAGCCAAATATTACGATGAGGTCACCGTTTTATTTACAGATTTTGTTAATTTTACCCAAAGTTCTGATAAGATGGGGGCTGAGAAAATGCTGGTAGAATTGAATGAATGTTTCACCGCTTTCGATATGATCATGGAAAAACATGGTTTAGAAAAGATAAAAACAATCGGTGATGCCTATTTGGCAGTCTGCGGTTTACCGCTTAAAAATGAATGCCATGCATATCAAACAGTTTTGGTAGCTTTGGATATCATTGATTTTATTGAAGAAAGAAAAAAGACAAATCCTAATACTTTGGATATCAGAATCGGAATTAATTCAGGTTCTTTGATTGCCGGAATTGTTGGGGTGAAAAAATTCGCTTACGACATTTGGGGCGACACCGTAAATACAGCTGCAAGAATGGAGCAGAACAGCGAAAAAGGAAAAATAAATATATCTGAATCTACCTATCAGCTCGTAAAAGATAAAATAAATTGCGAATACAGAGGAAAAATTCATACCAAAGGAAAAGGCGAAATGGATATGTATTTTGCTATTGAAACAAAAAAAGATTAACCACAAAAGTTTTGTTGCCTTTGCTGAGTTAAACGCCTTTGCGAACGAAAAATATGCAGAATAACATTTGCGTTTAAATAAACAAGAAACACATTTTCTATTTTAAATATGGAATACGAAAAATTAAATAAAATAATATTAAAAAGACTCAAGGAAAACCTTCCTGAGCACCTTTCATACCACAGCGTAATGCATGTGAAAGACGTTATTGATTCTGTCGAAAAAATTGCTAGGTCAGAAAAAGTGAATGATGAAGATTTAGTTCTGCTGAAAACGGCAGCATTATTCCACGATACCGGATTTTTATACGGCTCAAAAAATCATGAAGAAAAATCATGTGAAATTGCCGAAGAATATCTTTCAGAGTACGGATTTTCTGAACCGCAGACTGAGAAAATCAAAGGAATGATCATGGCGACAAAAATTCCGCAGACTCCGCACAATCATTTAGAACAAATTTTAGCCGATGCTGATCTGGATTATCTTGGAAGAGACGATTTCTTTGTCATCGGAGATAAATTATTTGAAGAACTTTCGATGTTTGGAATCGTAAATTCTGAACGTGATTGGAATCTATTGCAGGAAAAATTTCTGGAAAGCCATCATTATTTTACCCAGACAACAATCAACAACAGAAAACAGAAGAAACAGGAAAATCTTGATATCATCAAAACAAAACTAAAAAACTACTGATCATCTTATGAGCTCAGCAACCAAACATGGCCCGCTATTTACCCTATCAGATATTATTTATCTGGTTTTAGGTGTAATTTTTGCAAGTTTTGCTTTA
Source organism: Chryseobacterium aahli (assembly GCF_022699665.1). Lineage (GTDB taxonomy): Bacteria > Bacteroidota > Bacteroidia > Flavobacteriales > Weeksellaceae > Chryseobacterium > Chryseobacterium aahli. The sequence continues at coordinate 215,264 of NZ_JALDNB010000001.1, forward strand.
AAATCTTTTCTCGTTCCCAACCACTTTTTAGATGGTGGCGTTACCGGAATTTCACTTTTATTACACGAAGTTTATCATTGGAATCTTGGCATAATTTTACTGGTTTTAAATATTCCTTTCATTGTTTTGGCATATTTCCAGATTGGGAAACATTTTGCTATTCGAAGTTTTTTGACAATTTTATTAATCATCATAACCATCTATTTCGTTCCTTTTCCGGAAATGACACATGACAAATTATTGGTCGCCATGTTTGGCGGATTTTTCATGGGAATCGGAATCGGATTGTCAATGAGAGGTGGCGGAACTTTCGACGGAATGGAAGTTTTGGCATTATTAACATTCAAAAAAAGCAGTTTTAGCATTACTGAAATTATTTTGGGAATGAATGTCATTATCTTCATCATCGCCGCAAAATTTTTAAAAGTAGAAATCGCTTTGTATGCGATTATGACCTATCTAGTTGCAAGTCAGATTACTAAATACGTAATCGAAGGGATCGAAGCTTATACCGGTGTAACCATCGTTTCAGGAAACAGTGAAGAGATCAAAAAAGCTTTGGTTTTAACGATGAACAGAGGTATTACGGTTTACAAGGGCGAAAGAGGTTTTATGAAAGAATCTTTTGAACAAAGTGCTGAAGCAGATATTATTTTCACCATCGTTACAAGACTAGAAGTAAGAAAATTACAGAATATCGTTCGTGCAATCGATCCGAAAGCATTTATTTTCACCCAAACCGTCAGAGAACCTCAAGGCGGAATTGTAAAGGAAATTATAAAGCATTAAAGTTTAAATTAATATTGAATATTGCCTAGTGGAAATTGTTTTCGCAAGGCTTTTTATTTCAAAATTAAATTTTATTCATTGATTTTATTTAAAGCATTATAATTCAAATAAACACAGGCTATTTCATCAATAGGAACGGGCTTTAGCCCGTTTAATAAGTGAAAAATCATAATGGCTTTAGCCAAAATTTATAGTACTCTTTTCGTGAAATTTGTGAAAAGAATTTGTGTTCTTCGTGTTTAAAAAACTGCTTCAAATCATCAAAATTATTTATAATTAAAACTACCTTTACGTAATGAAACGCTCCGGAACTGCAACATTACCCCTTCACTACGGAAAAGTACCGCCTTGGCTGTACGAGCGTATGGCTGTACTCGGACTTTCGATTGTAGAAGTCATGTTGGCTGATTACGGAAAAGATGAGGTACTTAAAAGATTGGCAGATCCATTTTGGTTCCAGAGTTTTGGCGCAGTAATGGGAATGGATTGGCATTCTTCCGGAATCACAACTTCGGTGATGGGCGCTTTGAAACGCAGCATCAATCCGAATTCAAAAGAGCTCGGGATTTATATTTGTGGCGGAAAAGGCAGGTTTTCAAAAGAAACTCCGAATGAACTTCTCGTTATCGCAGATAAAACGGGTTTAAATGGAACTGAATTAGTTCGTGCAAGCAAATTATCGGCAAAAGTTGACAATACGGCAATTCAGGATGGTTATCAGTTATATTTGCATAATTTTATCGTTTCAGACGAAGGAAATTGGGCAGTTGTACAACAAGGAATGAACGATGCGGACGGAACGGCAAGACGCTATCATTGGCATTCTGAAAATATGGAATCTTTTGTTGATGAACCCCACAAAGGAATTCAGGGAATTAATCAAGGTCAGATTCTGAACTTAACGGCTCATGAAGCTAAGGAAAGCAGAAAAGGAATTTTGGAAATCTCCCATACCAATTCTGAAAAAATAATGCAAGATTTTGCCAATTTGATTTTACCTGCACATCACGATGTTCGTGCTTCAGATGTTGATTTGAAAAAACTTGGAACACTTTTGTACATGACCAGAGAAAATCAGCCTGAAAACTTCGAAGAACTGCTTTTATTGAAAGGTGTTGGACCGCGAACTTTACAAAGTCTCGCTTTGGTCAGCGAAGTCATTCACGGAGCGCCATCAAGATTCAGAGATCCTGCAAGATTTTCTTTTGCAAATGGTGGGAAAGACGGACATCCGTTTCCTGTTCCCATCAATGTTTATGACGAAACCATCAACATTCTGCAGAAAGGAATTGAAAAATCAAAGCTCGGAAATTCAGATAAATTGCAGTCAATCAATAAACTTCACACTATTATTTCAGAAGCAGAGAAAAATTTCACGCCAGATTTCGACATTAATGATGTAATTGAAGAAGAACGTCAGAATTCTTGGCGTTTCGGTGGGAAAACAGTCTTCGGTGACGCAGAAAAACCTTCAAAACCAAAACCAATTCAACTATCGTTATTTTAATTGATAAAAGATTGGTTTGAATGAATTTTTAAAATAAATTCACTCTTCTCGGTGGTTTATTTTTCAACTAAAATATCTTATGTCTTCATAACTTTTACAACTTTTGTGTTTTAAATTTAAATATTTCACTTTTAATTCCAAATAAAAATTATAATTTTAAAATCTTAAAAACATTATTTGGATGAGCACAAAAGCCTTTAGCGTTTACTACGATTTTCCTTTTTTCTTCCCTGAAGAGCTTGATGAAATAATTAATGCACACGAAAAAGTATTTTTTCATAAAGGCGATTTTATTTTGGAAGAAGGAAAAACATCCAACGAATATTTAATTTTAGAGAAAGGTTTAGCGCGGTCTTTTGTGAATGATTTTAACGGGAACGAAGTGACTACCAACTTCTTTGTTGAAAACGAAATTATCATCGAAGTTTCTTCATTGTTTCAGAGAATTCCTACCCAGGAAAACATTGTCTGCATCACAGATTGTGAATGTCAAAAAATCGATTTTGATACTTTTCAGGAATTATATCATAAAATACAAAACCTAAGTGAATGGGGGAGAGCTTGGATGTCGCAAGAACTTTTCACCTATAAACAACGTTCCGTAGAAATGTTTACGCTATCTGCAACAAAACGTTATCTCAATCTTTTAGAACAAAAACCGCACGTCATACAGTTTGCTCCCCTGAAGCAGGTCGCTTCCTATCTTGGTGTTACAGACACTTCATTAAGCCGAATTCGCAAAGAATTAGTTTCGCATCCTAAGAAAAATTAAATCTTGTCTTATGGCAAGTTGATTTTCATGGCGACTTGGTAATTTTGGTTAAAAGTTCAACATTAAAATTACAAAAATGGAAATCAATCAAATTTATGTCAATCTTCCTATAAAAGATGTTCAGAAAACGAGAGAATTCTGGGCAAAACTAGGGTTTTCTATCAACGAACAATTTTCTGACGAAAAAGCGATTTGTGTAATCATGAAAGCAGATCATATTTACACGATGTTTTTAACGGAAGAGTTTTTTCAGACTTTCACAGACAGACCCGTTGCCAAAGGAGAAACCACTCAAACGCTTATTGCCATTGGTGTAAACGGTCGTGAAGAAGTAGATCAAATGGTAAAAATTGCCATTGATAACGGAGGTTCTACATACAGCGAACCACAAGATCATGGCTGGATGTATCAAAGTGCTTTTTCAGATTTGAACGGTCATCAGTGGGAAGTTATGTTTGCAGATGCTTCTCAGATTCCGACAGAATAAGATTCTAATTATTACAAATTTAAAATTACGAAAATGAAAATCAATCAGATTTATGTCAACCTTCCGGTAAAAGATGTTCAGAAAACAAAAGACTTCTGGACAAAGCTCGGATTTACGATTAACGAACAATTCTCAGATGAAAAGGCAGTTTGTGTGATTTTAAATGATAATACCTTCGTTATGTTTTTAACCGAAGAATATTTCCAGACTTTTTCTGAAAGACCTGTTCCAAAAGGCGATACCACACAGGTTTTGGTCGCAATTGGTTTAGACAGTCGTGAGGAAGTTGATCAGGTAGTAAACGCTGCTGTCGCAAATGGTGCAACTCAGCATGAAGAGCCGCAGGATTACGGATGGATGTATCAAAACTCTTTCTGGGACATCAATGGCCATGGCTGGAATGTGACTTTTGCAGATATGTCTCAACTTCCTCAAGGATAATCAAATGGAAACACAATCGAACGATATTGAAATTCTAAAATTTCTGATCTTCAGTAATTATAAAGTGATTTCGATGAATATTAATGATATCTCAAACGAAGAAGCAATGATTTTTCCTAATGGTGAAGCGAATTGTATGAATTGGATTTTAGGGCATTTAATTTACATAAGAAATGCTTTTCTGAATATTTTGGGAGAAGAATCGGTTTGGGAAAATGAAAAATTTTCATGCTATAACAGAGGGGAAATTCCTTTGAACAGAAAAGATGAATTTGTAAGTTTTGAAGAATTAAAATCTTACTTAAAAGAATCTCAGAATAAGTTTGAAATAAAACTGAATAGTCTTGAAAGCCTTGATTCTGCAATAATTAATGATATTTCAGGATTATCTCTTCACGAAATTTACCACAGCGGTCAATTCGGGTATCTCAGAAGGATTTTAGGAAAACCTGGAGCTGTAAAATAAAATCTGCAAGAGAAATTTAAAAATGAATTTCATACAATTCACAAACAACATTAAACTATACAAAATGGACACACCAAAATCACAAAAACTAGACATCATCATTCCTGCGTTTCGTGGTCACAGCCAGAATTTTTTAATGGTTCTTGACGGAATTTCTGAAGAAGATGCTTTGAAAAGAATTGAAGGCAGAACCAATCACATCGTTTGGATGGTAGGGAACTTTCTCGATATGCGCTACGCCATGGGAAATGTACTTGGAATTGAAGAAGAATTTGAATTCAAAGAATATTTCTTTCAGGGAAAAGCTTTGGATGTGAGCTTAAACTATCCAACGTTAGAACAACTTAAGAACAGTTTTCATAAAATTTCACCTTTAGTTTATCAAAAATTGCTTGAAGTTTCTGATGAAGATTTAGAAAAAGATTTTCCGATGGGAATGAATATCGAATTTTTCCCGGAAAATGTTCTGAATTTCGTCGGAATGTGCATAGGACGTGAAGATTATCTGTGTGGACAAATCGGACTGATGCGAAGAATTCTCAATTATGAAGGAATGAAATATGACTTTGACGAGAATATGAAATATTAAAAATTAAAAATTCAATTTTATTTAAACCTAAACCTAAATCTTAAAATCATGGCAAAATTAAATCCATACCTCAATTTTGATGGTACAGCAGAAGAAGCATTCAATTTTTACAAAACTGTTTTCGGTGGCGAATTCGTTGGCGGAGTCCACAAAATGGGGAATGCTCCCGGAACTGAAAATCTCTCAGAGGAAGAGAAAAACAGAGTAATGCACATCGCACTTCCGGTGGGCAGCGACCTTTTGATGGCATCAGACATTGTGCCGTCGTTTGGACAGAATTTAAAGGTAGGAAACAACAATTATGTTTCCATTTTTCCGGATTCGAGAGAAGATGCGGACAGGATTTTTAAGGCACTTTCTGAAGGCGGAAATATTGAAATGCCTCTTGAAGACCAATTTTGGGGTGATTATTTCGGTAGTTTTCAGGATAAATTCGGAGTATATTGGATGATCAATTTTTCTACCGATCAAGGCTACGAAGGATAAAAAATATTCTATATTTAATGAATCTAAGGGTAGCTGAAAGTTGCCCTTCTTTTAACTTAGAAAAAACAAGAAACAAATGGATAAAATTAACATCGACATCACAATTTTAGCTCCCGTAGAAAAGGTTTGGGATTATTATAACGAGCCTAAACATATTGTGAAATGGAATTTCGCTCACGAAAGCTGGGAATGTCCAAGTTCTGAAAATGATCTTAGAGTCGGCGGGAAATTCAATAATAGAATGGAAGCCAAAGACGGAAGTTTCGGATTTGATTTTGTGGGAGTTTATGATGAAGTTGTAAAATATGAATTGATTAAATATCATATAGAAGACGGCAGAAACGTAGAAATCGTTTTTGAAAGGATAGATGTAAATACTACGAATGTTAAGATCAGTTTCGATCCTGAAAAGCAAAACTCTGTAGAAATGCAGCGTGATGGCTGGTATGCAATACTCAATAATTTCCATAAATATGTGGAAAATCATTAAAAATAATTTTTCAACTCATGATCAATTTAGTGATAATGGCAAAGTTTTTAAAACCCATTTGTACTGAGCGTCATGTCGTTTCAAATGATTTTTTGAAGGGAATTATTGCAATGCCCGCAAGAAGAGCTTTGGAAAAAGAAAAAATAGATTCTTTAGAAAAACTTTCAGATTACTCAGAAAGTGAGCTCTTGCGGTTTCATGGATTTGGGAAAAATACGATGCAGAAGTTGAAAGTTTACATGAAAAATAATGATGCTTTTTTAAAGTAACATTGAGATATTTTAACTATAAAAACACAATTATATCGCAGGTAATACATTGTGAAATTTATGATTTGTGTTTTAAAAAATAAAATTATGAATAACGACATTTTTCCTTGCCTCTGGCACAATGAAGATGCCAAAGAGGCAGCAGAATTTTACTGTAAAGTATTTAACGGAAAAATTACGGCAGATACACCGGTTGTAATGAATATTGACCTTTTCGGTCAAAAAATAATGCTTTTAAATGGCGGTCCGCAGTTTGAAAAAAATGCCTCGGTCTCTTTTATGGTCCTATGCGAAACTGATGATGAGGTTCAAAATTATTGGAATCAGTTATCAGATGGAGGAATCGTTCTGATGGAGCTAGGTAAATACCCTTGGAGTGAAAAATATGGTTGGGTTCGAGACAAATTTGGCTTGACATGGCAATTGTATTTGGGTGAAAAACAGGGCGAACAGAAAATTATCCCAACCTTAATGTTTATTCACCAAAATAACGGAAAGGCAATGGAAGCAATGGATTTTTACACCCATGTTTTCCCGAATTCAAAGATTGGCGGAGTTTTGAAGTATGGAGACGGTGTCGGAAATGAAAGTCATGAAGTTCCAGAAAATGTACAACATGCACACTTCGAAATTGATGGCTACAGCTTCTTCTGTATGGATAATTCTTATGACCACAAATTTGATTTTAATGAAGGAATTTCTATGGTTGTGATGACCGATAATCAGGAAGAAACCGATGATCTGTGGAATGCTCTCACGTCGGATGGAGGTCGTGAAAGTATGTGTGGTTGGCTAAAAGATCAATTTGGAATGAGCTGGCAAATTGTTCCAAAAAAATTAATTGAATTAATGAGTGATTCTGACCAGCTGAAAGCTCAAAAAGTTGTTCAGACAATGATGAAAATGCAGAAAATTGTGATTAAGGATTTGGAAAACGCCTACAACTCTTAGTTTTTTAGCTGAAAGTTTTTTTGGGAAATGTCATCTACAACATCCTGCTTCAATCTTCCAATTTTTTCTCTTCGGCTTGCTGTTTGTTGTTACTAATGAAAAAAGATTTGCTTATGAAGACACAGAACAAGTCAAAATCATTATCGAAAGTTCCAAGAGACGGATTGTATCCCGAGATTAAAGCTTTATTATCGGTGAAATTATTCACGTCAACGGCGGTGATTTTGTCAGCGGATAATTAATTTTAACACCTAACACCTAACACCTAACACCAAAATATATGGAAACCTTAGAATACACTATCGAAATTAATGCAGCTCCGGAAAAAGTTTGGACAGTACTATGGGACGACTTCAGCTACAGGCAATGGACTTCAGCTTTTACAAAAGGTTCGTTTTATGTAGGAACTTGGGAGGAGGAAAGTATGATGAAGTTTTTTGATCCTAATAACAACGGTATGTACAGCCGTGTTTTAAAAAATAACCCAAACAAAGAAATGACTTTTCTTCATCTGGGCGAAATTTATGATGGAGTAGAAGTTCCACAGGATTGGGGGGATGCCACAGAATCTTACATTTTGCAAGAAACGGAAGAAGGAACTAAACTGATTGCAAGAATTAACACATCGGAAGAATTCAAAGATTTTTTCGAAGACAAATTTCCAAATGCGCTTCAAAATGTAAAACATTTATCTGAAAATCAATTATAAATTTTTAACACGAATATCTCAAATTATTTTCACAAATTCACAAGATTATTAGTGTTATTTGTGCAAAAAATTAGTTTTATTCGTGTTTAAATATAAATCATAAAAACTTAAAATATGGAAACATTATCTTATGAAACTATCATCAATGCACCTAAGCAAAAAGTCTGGAACGTACTATTTGGAAAAGAAACTTACAGTGAATGGACCCAATTTTTCGGTCCTGGTTCACAAATGAAAACTGACTGGAAAGTGGGCGGAAAAACCTATTTTGTGAATCCTAAAGGCGCCGGAATGGTTTCTACCATCGATAGTATTGAAGAACCCGACCAGATGATTTTCAAACACCTCGGAATGGTTGATGAAAATGGAGTAGAAGATACAGAAAGCATGGAAATCAAGCAGTGGAGCGGTTGTTTTGAAAAATATATTCTTATAGATTATGATGGCAAAACCAAACTTCATGTGGAAGTACAGACCGAAAAAGACTGGGAAGAGCATATGAATACCGGCTTTACAAAAGGCTTGGAAGTGGTGAGAAATCTTTCCGAAGCAAATTAGTGTGAGCTGAATAGCTGTTCAATTGTTGATTAAGTTTAAAATGCAACTTTTTGCTTAATTGTACACTTACAATGCATAATCTGCAAGAAAAATGAAATTATTAAGCATTCTATTTGCTACCTTTATTTTAGCTTTAATCGGCAGCAAATTCATTCAGGGAAACTGGAATTTTTTGTTTGCAGGAAATTTAGGAATGACCGCTTTCATTGTTTTTACTGGTTTGGCTCATTTTAAATTCCAAAAAGGAATGGCTTTAATGATTCCTGATTTTATTCCGGCTAAATTATTCTGGGTTTATTTCACAGGAATTTTAGAGATTGCAGCAGGTATTGGCCTGATGATTTCTTCAATTCGTGAGATTACTGCAATTTTAATGATTATTTTTTATATTTTGGTTTTTGTAGCCAATGTCAATTCATCCAAAAAGAATGTCAATATTTTCAAAGGTGATTATTCAGGTCCCGGAATGGCTTATTTGTACAAAGAAAGAATTCCGATGCAGATTATTTTAATTGCATGGACTTGGTATTTTGGAATTTATTTAAATTAAATCAGACAGATTTAAAAAACATATAAAACGGAAAGTATTTACTTTCCGTTTTTTTATCAATAACTTCAAAAAGGATGTAACAATTTTGAGTTTCAGTTGTCTAATTAATATATAATTGTTTTATCAAAAGCAATCGATCATTTTAAGACTAAATCCATACATATTATGAATATTAATACTAATACTAATACTAAAATTTTAACTACCGCTCAGGTGGTTATTTCAGCCATAATGATGAATGCACAGACTTCCACAACAAAATTGCCCGGTGATCCAACATTGGTTTCCTCAAAGGCTACCTTAGAAAAATTGATCTCGTATGATAAAGGAAACTTTAAATACAAGGTTGAGGATTATTTTGCAAGACCCAAAGCCTCACAGTTTAAAATCTCGCCTGACGGAAAATATTTATCTTATAAAGAAAAGGATAAAGACAGCAAAAATCATGTTTTTGTAAAAGATCTTGCGACGGGAAAAGCCACCAAAGCGCTTGTTGAAAAAGAGGATTTGATCAGAAGTTACGGTTGGTTGAATAAAAAACGTCTTTTTTATACTCAAGATAAAAGCGGGAATGAAAATCTTCACTTATACGCAGCAGATATTGATGGAAAAAATCTTAAAGATCTCACCCCTTTCGATGGAGTAACCATTGGTTTGGTGCAAATCATAAAAGATACTGACTTTGTTGTGGTCACCATGAATAAAAACAACAAGCAGATTTTCGAACCTTTCAAAATAAATTTTGTTACGGGTGAGATGACTCAGCTTTTTGAAAATAAAGATCCTAAAAATCCTATCGACGGCTACCTTTTTGATAAAGAGGGAAATTTGAGAGGATATACGATTTTAGAAAACGGATTAACAACAAAGACCTATTATAAGAATTTACAATCGGGTAAGTTTGATCTTCTTAAATCAACAGATTGGAAAGATACTTTCAGTATCATGAGATTCAATGATAACTCAAAAAATAAAGATGAGGCGTATGTTGTTACGAATTTAGATAGTGATAAGTCGAGAATTGTTCTGTATGATTTAAAGAAAAATGCTGTTATTAAAGAGGTTTATTCAAATCCAACTTTTGATGTTAACTCTGTAAGCATGGCTGGTAAAAACAGAAATTACGAATTAGATTATATCAGTTATAACGGAATCAAAAATGAAATCATTCCTGTAAGTCAATTTTATAAGGAAGTTGATACTCAGTTAAAATCGCAATTTGGTGACAAACAGTTTTATGTAGTTTCTTCGGATGATAGCGATTCTAAGCTTTTAGTGGTTGTGGACAGTGATAAGTTGTACGGAAAATATTATGAGTATGATGTAAAATCTAAAAAATTAAAACTTCTTGTCGACCTTATGCCTCAGTTGAAAGAAGAGGATATGGCAGAGATGAGACCTATCAAATTCAAAAGCAGAGATGGACTGACCATTCATGGGTATATTACATTGCCAAAAGCTGCTGTTGATGGTCAAAAAGTTCCTTTGATTGTAAATCCTCACGGTGGTCCGCAAGGAATCAGAGATGATTGGGGATTCAATCCGGAAACTCAATTATTTGCAAGTCGTGGGTATGCAACTTTACAGGTCAACTTCAGAATTTCTGGTGGATATGGTAAAGAGTTTCAGAATTCGGGCTACAAACAAATCGGGAGAAAAGCAATGGATGATGTGGAAGACGGAGTGAAATATGCTATCTCGCAAGGTTGGGTCGATAAGGATAAAATTGCCATCTATGGCGGAAGTCACGGTGGTTATGCTACTTTGATGGGATTGATCAAAACACCAGATTTATATTCTTGTGGTGTTGATTACGTGGGTGTTTCAAATATCTTCACATTCTTCGATTCTTTCCCTGAATATTGGAAACCTTACAAAGAAATGGTTAAGCAGATATGGTACGATTTAGATAATCCTGAAGAAGCTAAAATTGCGAAAGAAGTTTCACCTGTTTTCCAGATTGATAAAATTAAAAAGCCATTGTTTGTGGTACAGGGAGCAAATGACCCAAGAGTGAATATTAACGAATCTGATCAAATCGTAAAAGCATTGAGAAGTAAAGGGTTTGAAGTTCCTTACATGGTAAAATATGATGAAGGACACGGATTCGGAAAAGAACCTAACAGGCTTGAGTTGTATAAATATATGCTAGGTTTCTTCGCTGAAAATTTTAATAAATAAATTTCAACAGAAACGTATAAAAAGGAACGGAAAGTATTTTGCTTTCCGTTTTTTTGTTAAAAGACTAAACACAATTTTCTCAAATATTTCGGCGTATAGAATTCCCCTCCAGAGGTGGGGTGGCGAAAATTCTGGAAGAATTTTTGATGGGGTGGTTCTCTAGCCCGGATAGAAACGGCTACCCCACAGCAAGCGATGGAAAAGCGAAGGAGCGAGGAGTAATAGTGGATAGCCGGATCAGCTCCTAAAAAAATATTGCAACAAAAACACGATTAACAGACGAAAAATTGTAATGTCAAAAAAAATCTCTACATTCATTAAAGTAAAACAAAAAGCACAATCGTCATAGCAATATGGAGATTGCCGAGAAAATAACAATGCCACAGAAGGAAAAGGAAAACATTATTTCGCAAACCGTATCAAGTTACGGAGGAAAACTGATGTCTTTCATTCGCCCGAAAGTGAAAAATACCGAAGATGCGGAAGATATTCTGCAGGAAGTGTGGTATCAGTTCAGCAGTTTGACCAATCTTTCTGAAATTGTAAATGTTGGCGGATGGTTGTACCGAGTTACATCAAACAAAATCATCGATAAATACCGAAAAAAGAAAACCGAAAACCTTGAAGATTTTGTCTACGAAGATGAAGACGGATCATTTTCGATAAAAGATATTCTGTTGCTTGACGACAGCGCCGGACCCGATGTAAAAATGTTTCAGGATGAGATTTGGAAAAAACTGTTTGAAGCTTTGGAAGAACTTCCCGAAAAACAAAAACTGGTCTACATGGAAAATGAGCTGAACGATAAAACTCTGCAGGAAATTGCTGATGAACAGGGCGAAAACATTAAAACCATCATCAGTAGAAAAAATTATGCAGTAAAGCATTTGAGAAACAGATTGAGACAATTGTACGAAGATTTAAATAATTAGAAATAAATAAAATGAACAATAAATATAAAAAAAGCTGGGCACTATTAATTTTATGTCCGCCCTTGATTTTCCTTGCCGTTGCGCTGATTGTAATGTGGCTTTGGAACTGCATTTTGCCCGAAGTTATCGGTGTTAAAAGTATCAATTATTGGCAGGCAATGGGGATTTTGGTATTGAGTAAAATTCTTTTCGGAGGTTTTCACGGAAAATTCGGAAAGGGAATGCAAGATATGAAAGAGAAACACCTGAGACATAAAATGGAAGGAATGTCTGAGGAAGAAAAAGAAAAATTCAAAGAAGTCTGGAGACAGAAATGTTCAACAGGATTTTTCAACAGAAATAACGAATAGTTTAAAATTTTTGAAGTAGTAAAGTAAAAACTAAAACGAATTCGTCTCTATAAAAAAACAAGAAGTAGTAAAATTTAAAATTTAAGAAAATGAAAAATTCAGTATTAAAAGGTGTTCTTGGAGCACTTGCCGTTGCCGGAGTTGCAATGGTTGCCAAAAAGGTAATTGAAAGAAAAAGATTTGTAAGAGGTATTTTTAACGAATACGGAATCAAAGAAAAATCACCTTTCGGATTGGCTGACAAGATAAGAGAAATGGATGAGGAGCAGTATCAGGAACTAAAAGGAAAGTTTAAGAAAGAATTTGCTTCCAGATGTTGCAGAAAAGATGCGAGAAAAGAAGATTTTGCAGAAGCATAATAAAAAGTAACTAAATTGAAATTGTTTTAATTCCGGCGCGGGAAGCTTGCTTCCCGCGCCGGAATTTTTTGTTTAAAAAGTGGTTAAAGCTAATAGCTTTAACCTTTTTTAATTAATTAAAATCAGTATAAAGTTTGTCATTCCGTAGGAATCTCAGCGGTTTTTTAGAGATGCTTAGATTCCTACGGAATGACAAACACGGTGGATATTCAGATTCGAAAAAACAAAATTGTTCATCTTCGCTGAGTAAAATCATAGATTCGACGTAGTCAAACCCTTTTGCGAACGAAAAATATTCTCAATCATATAAAAAAATATTAGCGCCTTGCGTTAAAAAAGAGATTGCTTCGCTTTGCTCGAAATGACAAAAATCCTGTATGAAATAAAAGAACAAAGAAAATAAAATTCTTATTTTTGTATTCACTTACATGAAAGATTACTATTATTTTCTCGGTGTTTCTCGTGATGCTTCGGATGAAGACATCAAAAAATCCTACAGAAAACTTTCATTAAAATATCACCCAGATAAAAACCAGAACGATGATTTTTTTGCTGAACGTTTTAAAGAAATTCAGGAGGCGTACGAAACTTTAAGCGATAAAGGAAGAAGAATTACCTATGATCAGAATTTAGAAAGTCTGCAGAAAAGTTTTAGATATACCGTTCCACCCTCTATAAAAACTTTTTCGGCTAATAAAATTCATGCAAAAAAAGGAGAGGAGATTATCATTACGTGGCAAACTCAGAATGCTGATGTAGTCAAAGTTTTACCGTTTGGTTTGGAAAAAGCGTATGGGGAAAGAGTTTTTAAGATCACAGAATTTAAAAACGGAAAATTCCAGTTGTTGCTGCATGCTACCAATTCTCTTTTACACAAAACTGTGGTTCAGGGAATAACGATAACGGAAGTTTTTGAGAGCGATGGTGAAAAATTCAGAGATCGGGCAGAAGAACTCTTTAAATCGCAGCCACGAACTGCGACAAATCCTAAAGGTCAGCCAAAAATTTTCCGCTTAATTTTTGGATTATTGATTTTAGCTTTAGCAATTTATTTTTTAATCAACAGTCTAACTAACTAACTAACTAACTAACTAACTAACTAACTAACTAACTAACTAACTACGCCAATTTCTTATTTCCTGGGCATTTTTTGCAACGCTTACCCTTCTTGAACTTTTTGCAGCAAGATTTTTTGTCGCCACAGAACATTTCTTCATTCTTGAAAGAAAATACCGGGGTCAATGGCGGAACTTTAAAAGGAGTGATGATATTCATGCTGCAAATATATTAATTTAGAATAAATATAATTAATAAAATTTAAAATTTCTTTAAATGCTGATTAGTAGATGGTTTGAGGTGATGTTTTAAGTCCGATTTAGCCTTTATTTATACTTTCTATAACTATAAAAACTTCGTGGGCACTTATAATTAATACGGCTTTGTGAAACTTAAAAGCAATTAGTAGTAAAAAACTTAATGTCCTTTGTGTTCAAATTGAGCTATTAATATCAAGAACTTTATAACCCAAATCGTTTTTAAATAAATTCCTCTTTACTACTTGTAATCACACATTGATAAGATTCAAAGCACTAATTATAAAGCCAATAGCAAAAAGCTAATTACTATCAGCTACTTAGGTTGCGAAATCATTTTAAAAATCGTAATTTTACGAATCTTTTTTTTCAAACAAAATCTAATATATAAAAATGAATACAGAGCAGTTTGTGAGCCGTCACATTTCCCTAAACGAAGCCGATAAGCAGGCAATGTTGGAAAAAGTTGGCGTTTCAAGTATCGAAGAATTGATTTCTCAAACCATTCCATCATCTATCCGTTTAGAAAATGATCTGAATATTTCAGAACCGCTTTCAGAATATCAGATGCTGAATCATTCGAAAGAATTGGCAGCAAAGAATACTGATTATACGAGTTATATCGGTTTTGGATACCACAATACCTTGTTGCCATCGGCGATTCAGAGAAATATCTTTGAAAACCCAAGCTGGTACACAGCGTACACGCCTTACCAGGCAGAGATTGCGCAGGGAAGATTAGAAGCTTTGCTTAATTATCAGACTGTTGTGTGCGATTTGACAGGTTTTGCTTTGGCAAACGCATCTTTGTTGGATGAATCTACTGCAGCTGCGGAAGCAATGCACATGTTTTTCAACAACAGAACGAAAGACCAGAAAAAAGCAGGAGCCAACAAGTTCTTTATTTCTGATTTAGTTTTGCCTCAAACCGTTTCTGTTTTAAAAACAAAAGCTGAAGGTTTGGCAATCGAAATCGTTGAAGGTGATCACAAAACGCACCAGTTCGACGAATCGTACTACGGAGTTTTATTGCAATATCCAGGTAAAAACGGGATTGTTTTAGATTACACTGAAGATATCGTTGAATACAAAAAATTAGACTTACAGGTTGTTGTAGCTTGTGATCCTATGGCTTTGGTTAAATTGAAATCTCCTGCATCAATGGGTGCTGACTGTGCCGTTGGTACTTCGCAGAGATTTGGTATTCCATTAGGTTATGGTGGTCCTCACGCGGCATTTTTCTCTTGTAAGGAAGATTACAAAAGAGATATTCCGGGAAGGATCATCGGGGTTTCTCAGGATATGTACGGAAAACGTGCATTGAGAATGGCTTTACAAACGAGAGAGCAGCATATTAAAAGAGAAAGAGCAACTTCAAACATCTGTACTGCTCAGGTTCTTTTAGCAGTTATGGCCGGAATGTACGCTGTTTATCACGGTCCGAAAGGATTAAACTATATCGCTGACCAGATTCACTTTAAAGCAAATGCACTAAAAGGCGGATTGAAAGCTTTAGGTTATCAAACCGTTGAAGAGCCAATCTTTGATACGGTAAAAATCGTGATGGCAGAAGATGAGAAAGCAAGATTGATGAGAATGATGCTTGATCACAAATTAAACCTAAACTATTTCACAGAAGGGGTAATCAGCATTGCGATTAACGAAAGTACAACGTTGGAAAAACTGAATGTTTTGATGGCTTCTTTCGCTCAGTTCAAAGACAAGCAGACTTTCAAATTAGAAATAAAAGAAGGATACAGCATTCCTGAAGAAAATCTTAGAAAAGATGAGATTTTGACGGAAGAAGTATTCAACAAATACCATACAGAGACAGAATTGATGCGTTACATCAAACGTCTTGAAAGAAAAGATTTATCATTAACTCATTCGATGATTTCTCTTGGTTCTTGTACAATGAAACTGAACGCTGCGACTCAAATGTTGCCCCTGTCTTGGGATAATTGGGGAGCTGTTCATCCATTTGTACCTGTAAATCAGGCAGGAGGTTATCAGGAAATGATCAAAGAATTAGAGAAAGATCTTTCTGAAATTACTGGTTTTGCAGGAACTTCTCTTCAGCCAAACTCTGGCGCGCAGGGAGAATATGCAGGATTGATGGTGATCAGAGAATATCACATCTCAAGAGGTGAAGGTCACAGAAATGTGGTGTTGATTCCTCAGTCTGCACACGGAACCAACCCGGCTTCTGCAGCAATGGCAGGAATGAAAATTGTTGTCGTTAAAAACCTTGAAAGCGGAGAAATTGATTTCGAAGACTTCAAAGCGAAAACTGAACAGCATTCTGAAAACCTTTCTTGTGTAATGATCACTTATCCGTCAACTTACGGATTCTTTGATGCTAACATTAAAGAAATCACGCAATTGGTTCACGATCACGGCGGACAGGTTTACATGGACGGTGCAAACATGAACGCTCAGGTAGGATATACAAGTCCTGGAAACATCGGAGCAGACGTTTGTCACCTGAATCTTCACAAAACTTTCGCTATTCCTCACGGAGGTGGAGGTCCTGGAGTTGGTCCGATCTGTGTTGCGAAACACTTAGTTCCTTTCTTGCCTACCAATGCTAACATTAAAGTAGGTTCTAAAGAAGCTATTGAAGGAATTTCTGCAGCGCCTTACGGTTCTGGATTGATCTTAAATATTTCTTACGCTTACATCAAAATGTTGGGAACTTCAGGTTTGAAAAAAGCTACTGAGCACGCAATTTTAAATGCAAACTATTTAAAAGAAATCTTAGCAGAACATTTCCCTATTTTATATTCAAATACGGAAGGTAGAGTAGCGCACGAGTGTATCGTAGACTTCCGTCAGTTCAAATCTTTAGGAATTGAAGTGGCTGATGTTGCAAAGAGATTGATGGATTACGGTTTCCACGCACCTACGGTTTCTTTCCCGGTAGCAGGAACTTTGATGATTGAACCTACAGAATCTGAAAGCAAATCTGAAATCGACCGTTTTGCAGAAGCTCTTATCGCCATCAAACATGAGATTGATGAGATTGCTAACGGCGAAGCAGATCAGGCAAATAACGTATTGAAAAACGCTCCTCACACTGAACAATTGGTAATTTCTGATTCTTGGGATAAACCGTACAGCAGAGAGAAAGCAGCTTATCCTCTACATTGGGTAAGAGATCACAAATTCTTTGCTTCAGTTTCAAGAGTTGATGAAGCTTACGGAGACAGAAACTTGGTTTGTACTTGTGAGCCGATTGAAGCTTATATGTAATTAAAAGTTTTTTTATATAATTAATCCCTTTCAGTTTTGAGAGGGATTTTTTTATTATTAGGATCAGCTTTTAATATAGATTTTATAGGTAAGTTTTTAAATTAAAACGTTGAAATTCTGCTTAAGCATGCAACTAATTCTGGTAAACTGTATACGCCATCATTTATAAGAATACATTTATCTTTATTTCCAAATGAGTTAGCAGTGTATATTTTTTGATTATCAATGATAAATAGTACTTTGTTTTTGTTTCCGAAAGAATTTGCAGAATAAACTTTTTGACCATCTATAACAAGCACTATTTTGTCTTTATTTCCAAAAGAATTTGCAGAATAGACCTTTTGACCATCAATAATAAGTATCATCTTGTTATTGTTTCCGAAAGAATTAGCGGTATATATTTTTTGATTATCAATAATAAGTACTACTTTGTCTTTATTTCCAAAGGAATTTACAGAATAAATTTTTTGATTATCTATTATAAAAATTACTTTATCCTTGTTTCCAAAAGAATTTGCAATATAAATTTTAGTCATATTTATTTATTTTAATTAATTTTTGGTTTCAGTTGATAAAATATTGGAAGTTACTTGTAAAATATTTTCAATGTTTTTTCTGTTTTTACCCATGTCGAAAGCACCGCCAAACATCATACCTGTTTTTGGAGAAGATGTTATTGATACTTTCGTTAAGCTATCAGAAATTATTGTAAGCTGGATTGGAATATTTTCTCCCCAGCTGAATAGACTTACTCCTGCTTTTACTAGGATTCGTCCAGATAATTTGTCTGCGTTCTCAATTTTCATTCCATTAATTTTAGGAATGGCTTTGCATAGTGCATCAAATACTTTTTCTTTATTAAATGGAAATTCACTTTCTCCATTATGATCTAAAAATGCCATAATTTATTATTTAAATATTTTCGTAAATATGATTACTAAATATTTAAATTCCTTACGGGAATCCATAAAAACATTTAGATATAATAAATCCCTTTCAGTTTTGAGAGGGATTTTTTTGGGTAGAAATTGTTTTGAGTTGTGTTTAAGGTTTGGAACTTTGCGAAAGTGGGGCAATGGGGGGTATATATTTTCAATTTTGCGTAAAATGTTGAACCAAAGAACAAACGTTGAACTTTGCAGTTTAGCCTCACTATTATAGCGGAAGTAGTTTTATTTCCCACTCATATTTTGCTCATAAAAATCTGTAAATTTGTTTATAAGTTCATCTAAATTTTCTCTGTTAAATTCTCCAAAACCTAAAGTCATAATGTGTCCTTCGGTATTATTTGATAAAATACGGTTGAAATTTTCGATATAAGTATGAGCGTGTCCTTGCGATTGTAATTCCGCATTTATCATTTTCATCCAATATTTTTCGTCTTTTTCGTCTATCGAGTAAGTTAAATAGGGTAGAATAAAAGGAACAAATTTATCATATTGCTTATTTTTGTGTGGATTTAAATTGTCATTTGGCCAAACCCTGAAATTTTCATGTAAGTTTAAATTTTCAGATTTAACAATTGTAGCTGTTTCATTTTTCGCAATTTCTGAAATAATTTCCCCCTTATTTTGAGCATATAACCAAAACCAAGCTAAATCCCAAGCTGTTGCACCTTTGTGATTTATTAAGTTATAAGGATGAAATATTGAGTCTATTGCAACATAACCTTTTCCATTTCCGACTGTGTTTCTAATAATTTCTATTAAATCATCGTGATTGGAAATTTTTTGCATCGGATTTCCATTTATAAAGCCATAAATATAATTTGATGTCCAATTTGAAGGTTTATAATATTTGTTGTTACTGATATCTTCGTTATTTTTTTCAGATCGTGAACTCAATTTTTCATTCTCGTTTAATTCATTCTCTTTTTGCTGTTTGGTTTTGAAAAAGTCAAAAATTCCCATATTTGTCGATTGTTGGTTTACTATTTCTGCTAAGATTTGTCTTCACGCAGTGCATAAATCCAAACTATAATCAAATATAAAAAAAAAAAGTCTTCCGAAAACGGTTAATTTGTTATAATCAATTTTAATTAATTCGAACATGAAACAAAAAGCATGAGAAAGGCAACTTAAATTAGATATGTTTTTCTCCTATTAATCGTACTAACAATCTGGTTGATTAAACAAAAATTTTACCCTTTTGTCTGATGTTTTATCGTAATTGATTGATTTATAGTGTTCAGCAGGATGGTGCAGGATGCTCATTTTTCTTGATGTGGGTAGTTTAGTTTAAACAAAATTAATATTACATGAACAAGAAAACTTTACTCATTAAGCAAGCTTTTAAATCTTTATTGCTTTGTGGAATTACCTTATCGACTGCAGGTATAGATGCGCAGACACTGGCATTTCCGGAAGCTACCGGTTTTGGTAGATATACTACAGGAGCAAGAGGAGCAGCAAACCCTCAAATCTATTTAGTTACCAATCTTAATGATAGCGGTGCAGGTTCTTTCCGTGATGCGGTGAGCCAGCCGGGAAGATTTGTCATCTTTAAAGTGGGAGGAATTGTTAATTTACAATCGGTTGTAGCTGTTGCTGCCAATACTACGATTGCGGGACAAACCGCTCCGGGAGAAGGGATTTTGTTTTTAGGACCTAGAGTATCATTTTCAGGATCGAGTAATACCATTGCCAGATATATGCGTATCCGTTATGGCGGAACGTCGCAAAATCAGGATGCATCGGGAATTTCCAACGGTGCGAATATCATTTTGGATCACATGACGTTTACCTGGGGAACAGATGAGGTTTTCTCTATCAACTGGGATAATAATGGCACTAGTCCTGATAATATTACCATTCAAAATTCAATTATCGGACAGGGATTACATCGTCATAATCATTCTGCGGGAGGTTTGATGCAACCGTCTGCCGGAGGGAAAATCAGTTTAATCGGAAATTTATATATCTGTAATAAAACTCGAAATAATAAAGTAAAAGGAATCAACGAGTTTGTAAACAATGTAGTTTACAATTGGGGGAATTATGGAAATACATACGGGCACACTCAGTCTGGAGAAGCGTACATTATGGGCGGTGATTCTGCGGGAAGTTCTTTTGTAAATATCATCAACAATTATTTTATTGGGGGTCCGAATACGAACGGCGCAGTAACTACGCCTTTCAGTGTAGGAAATGCCAACTTTAATTTATATGGTTCAGGAAATTATTTTGATAATAATAAAAACGGAGTTTTAGATGGAGCACTCGTTCCTTCTGATTTAACTGGATTTCCTGTTGGAGATATAACGGCAATACAGTCGACTTCTTATGATTATCCGATGAAGAACCCGACACTAACGGCTCAGGGAGCATTTGATAATATCATTGCAGGCGTGGGAGCATCTTATCCGAAACGTGATCAGGTAGATGGTCTGATGATTTCAGATCTTCAGTCGAAAGGAACAACTGCTGCGTATGTGTATGTGCAAACTGATTTAACCACTCAATTTGGGTTTACCAATGGTGGTGCAGGTCATATTTACGGTGCTCCGGCTCCGTTAGATACAGACAATGATGGGATGCCCGATGCATGGGAAACTGCAAACGGATTGAATCCAAATGTTGCAGATGCATTAAACGTAAGCACAACAAATGCTCCTTATCTGAATATTGAGGTTTACATTAACGGTTTACCTAATACACCTGCTCCGGATTTTGTTATCCCACCATCAGGGGTGAATTTTACGAATGCTTTGACATCGGGAACTCCAGCTACTAGTTCTTTAACTGTAAATTGGAGTGATAATGCAACGAATGAAACCAATTATGTATTAGAACGTTCTCCGAATGGAACTACGTTTACAACCATTGCAACATTGCCTGCGAATACAACAAGTTATAATGAAACAGGTTTAACACCGAATACTCAGTATTATTACAGAGTCAAAGCGACCAATGCTACCGATTCTTCGGTTTATACAGCAAATGCGTCCATCACTACACCACCAGTTCCATCAGCTCCTACAAAAGCAACCACTCCAACACCGACAAATGGCTTTAATGATGTGCAGTTGACGAATGGAAATTTATTGTTAAAATGGACGGGCAGTACCAATACCACCAACTACACCGTTCATTTTGGAACAGATCCACAGAATTTAACAAATGTTGCAACAGTACCTTATTCCGCGACACCATCATATCAGTTAACTAATTTAAATACATCTACCAATTATTACTGGAGAATTGATTCTTCAAATGCATTAGGTTCTATAACGGGAGATGTCTGGAGTTTCCGTGCATTGACGCCGAGTCTTGTCGGAAACTGGCCATTCTCAGAAATTCCTTCTTCTGGTGAACAAATTGCAGACGTTACTTCTTACGCCAATAACGGAACCTTAAATGTTGCTTACGATAATGCGAATGTAAGAGTACCGGGAAAAGAAAACTATGCCCTTGATTTGGCAACATCCCCGAACACGCCTTACATAGCGAGTATTCCGCATCAGGATCAGATTTTATTTAATACGAATTCATTTACGGTTTCTTACTGGATGAAAGCTCCGGCAAGTATGATTCCGTCTTCTTCGGCAACCAGTCTTTATGTTTTGTGCAAAGGTTCATTTACAAAGAATCTTACGACAGGAGCAACAGGTAAACGTTTTAATGTAGAAATCAAAGGCGGTCAGTTGAGATATGCGATTGATGATGACGTTACCAAAAAGGAAATCACCTCGCCAATTGCCAATTATTTTACCAACAATTGGGTACACGTAGTGATCCAAAGGGATATTACCGCTCATAAAATGAGAATTTACACCAACGGAGTTTTGAGTTCTGAAGGAGATGAAACTGCGGTTACCGGAATTGGTGAAGCAAGTGATTTAGTGATCGGGAATATCGGGGAACTTGAATTTTTGGCAAGTACCAATGCTCCGGCTCCTTACAGAGGTGCATTTGATGAGTTGAAAATGTACAATTATGCCTTATCTCCAACGGAAATTTCTGCTTTGTACAATCAGGCAGTATTGGGCAATGCAGAATTCAGCATCAGTAAAAATGTGGGAAGCGTATATCCGAATCCAGTAAAAGACCAACTGTTCATTAAACTTCCTGAATATAAAAAATTAAGCTTAACGGCAACCGTAATGGACATGACCGGAAAGGTGATCATCAAAGAAAAGTTGAATGCCAACGGAAACGGAACTTTCAACCTGAATATGGGTGGCAGAAAAGTATCGGGAAATTATATTCTGAATGTTTCAGGAGACAACCTTAACAGCAACTTTAAAATTATTGTTCAGTAAAAAATTAGAGCACACTTAGTTTATTTCATATTACATTAGAAGATCCTTTCATTTATTTGAAAGGATTTTTTTGTTTTTACGCTTTTGAAACCACCCGTCTTTCATTCTGAAAAATCCGCCCCTCCGTGGTAGGGGAATTGTTGCGGCGCATGGATAGAGTTAAAAATTCCCCTCCTTTGGAGAGGTGGCGAAAATTGGAAAAATTTTTGACGGGGTGGTTTTGCTTGCTGATATGATAAATCCGATACTTTTATTTCTCAAATTCATATTCGTTTAAGACATCGTTTTACCTGTTTTCTTGGATTAAAATTGTTTTTTTTGAGTTAAAAACCCTTTTCAAAGTACATTTCATTCTATTTATTGAATCTGCTTATATTTCAGAAACAGTTGTAAAGTGTTGAAATGTAGCAAATTGTACTTGATTGCCTCTTCCGTGTGGTTGATTGCTTCTTCGAAGTGGTTGATTGGCTCTTCGAAATGGTTGATTGTCTCTTCGGAATGGTTGATTGCCTCTACGAAATGATTGATTGTTTCTCCGAAGTGCTTGAACGTTCTTACGAACTGATTGATTGCCTTAACTGAAGGCTTGACTACTATTTCTAAACGGTTGAAGCGGTTATCGAACTACTTAAATGTTCTAACTTACAACTTTACCGGTTTTCAGATCAGCAATTTGTTTGATAAAGGTGAGATGTATTTTGGATTTGTTGTTTGTGGAATCTTGCACATTAGCTGCATGATTGTTTTTAAATATCATCATTTTGTTTTTCTTAGGGCAGATAAGAGAATGTTTTTGAATGGAAGGGGACTGGAGTTTTTTTTAAATGACAAAACCTCGCTAGGGCGAGGTTGCTTATGTTAAAAAGTTTTTCATTTATTGCAACATGAGCTAGACGCTCGTATTAGCTGAGGAAAAGCTTATAAGTAAATGTTATTTAATCTCCTCTTTTTTTAATCTTATCATATTCACCATAAGTATCAACTTCTTGTGCATGAACTCTGATTGAATTTAAGTTTGAATTTATTCCTTTTTCCTCATAAAATTGCTCTAATGTTTCTATCGTAATCCATCTGCTTCCAGCTATATTATTAACAAAAAGTTCTTCAAAAATACTACCTTTTATACTTTTGTCTTTGATAGATTTCCGAGTTAATTTCCCATCCCTATCAAGTAATGCTAATGTTTGACATAATGGAATATGGTAACCAGATGTTATTAGTTTACTATCGCTATGCTGCAGTTTTGCTGTTGGTCTTAAGAATGCCGCACAGTATGGAAATCTATATTCATCACGTCTTTCATCAGGCCCCTCGCAAAAACTAGAATCACAAATGTGATTTTTCATTTTTGTTAACTGTGAACGCATATTACTAGAAGCTGATTCATATAAAGTATTATTATTCCAAGCCTTATATTGCATATGTGCGAATCTAACGGTTTCATTTTCCATGTTAAAATGTTCATATACTAAATCCACACCTAAAATTGTTTCATCATTATCAGGATGTAAAAGCCGTAATCTTAATATTTTATCTTTTGTAATTGCATAGTCCTTGTAATGATCATTTTCATAAATAGGTTTTCCAAAAAAATCTTCTCTAGATCTTAGATAAAAATCATGATTCAGACTTTTATGTTCAGATTGAGTTCTTGGAGTAAAGTATTCTTTAGCGGCTACCAAACCAAACTTTCTTTTTTTAAGAAAAGTATTGTTTTCGATTTTGGTTTTTAATATTTTTTCGAGATTATCTAATTCTTGTTGGATTAGTATAATTGGATCTATAGTTTGCTCTTCATCTGAAATAGCTTCTGCCATTTCCTTGTAGTATTTTACTATTTCATTTTCATTTTTTGAGACTAACAGACTGATTATTGAGTCATATAAATTTGGATCTAAATCATGTATTATGCTAAAAGCAAATTCATATGTTATTGGTATAGTAGCATTTTTAGCAAGAGTGACTGATTCTCTTATAGCGTTTACAGTTTGAAATGCTAAGTCTCTCCTTTCGTCTTCGGGAATTTCTTGATTTGAAAAATAGTCGTTTGACATATCATATGTTTTTGAAGTTACTCTTAGAAATATTGTATACTTTAATCAATATAAATTTCTCAGTTTAATAAAACAAAAGTGTCATGTCAAATCTGCTTTAGAAATAACAAATCTAATATAGGCGACACTTTAAATATTTCATTAACAGAATTTATAGTTTAATCCTAGAACTCTATGTTACTTTTAGAAAATTCTTTTAATTTAAAAAAGGATCTATTTTTAATCTTGCCTCAATAAGTTTTGGTAATTTCTCTTTTGCTAAACTCAATTTTTCATCTGATACTACTTGGTTGTTAGATTTTTTATAAAGTTTAGCAAGATTATATTCTCCTATTCCAATGCTGCTATTTGCCATATTGGCATAGATTATTAAATTTTCTATTAAATCAATAGTTTTAGAAACTAAATTTATATCATTTGATGTTATCGCAATTGCTGTTAATCTATCCATTTCGGACCAATACGATGTGATATTTGGAAGTGTCAAATACCTTTCAACTTGATTATTAAGACCATAAATCCCACATAGATAAGCAATAACTTCATTTTGATCTCCAAAATGTTTATCATTATCATCCTCAATTTTTGTCACTTTACGTCTAACCATCAATGTTAAAATAGAAGTCAATGAAGCTATTAGTATTAGCTCCTTATTGTTTTTTAAGATAGATCCAAAATTATCATCTGTAATAGTGTTTTTTTCTCTTCTCCAAGTACTCCTTTTCCTCGCAACTTAACAATAGGTCTATCGGGAAAGATATATTTAGAGGAAGCCAAAATTGATACTCGGTAGCTTTCTTCAGGATTCAAAGAATTTGTTTTTAAATCTATCTCTTGTTTTAATATACTATCCCTTATAGATATGGGAGATTCAGAATTAACTCTATATTCTTTAATAGATGCTGGATTAACATTAATTTTACAAACTACATCCTCAGCGATTTCATTTCCTGTGTTTTCAATAGTAATATGATAAATATTTAATTTCTCAGTTTGACTTTCGAACGGTAATATTTTTTCAACTGAATATTGAATTTTGGGTTTTTTATTTTGTATATAATATAAAATAATTCCTCCAATAACTGTAACGGCAATTGATATCAGAGCGGTTATAAATCCTGTTTTAAGGTTTTTTAAATCCATGGTTATAGTTTGATTATGAATTGAATATCATATAAATTTGCATCTTTGCTTTTAACTATATGATATTTTGTTAAAAATAAATAAATATTCAATCAAAAGCAATTTATTTCAAACCCAAATGAAAAAAGCCAAAGTTCTCACTTCAGCTTCAATCATAAAATCATTATGTTTCTATCCCGTAATTTTCAAAGATTGTATCAACCCATCACGAAACTCAAAATGATATTTCAAAACGAGAGGGCTTCCGGGAAATGTTCCTGAGATCTCTGCTGATAGGATGTTTTCGCTATAGTCTAATGACTTCATAGTGGCTTTGTATTCTTTATTGGCTTTATCAATCCAGTTTTCAATTTCAGCTTTTCCAATGTGGGTTTTGCCTTCATCAAATACCTTCGCATTTTCAGTAAAACAATTTGCGTAAGCTGCACTGTCAAATTCGTTTTGTGCTTTCACTAATTCTGAGATAATGTTGGGTAAATTCATTTTGTTTGTTTTAAATTGTTGTTTTTTATTTTTAACGCAAGGATAGACAAGGTTTTTTGATCTGTTTTGTGTTTTTAAGATAGACCAGGGCGTAAACTTATTGAAGAAATACGATGATTTATCAATTTATTATTGTGATTGATATTTTAAAAGTCTGTTTAGAAAAATTCATCAAAATTAATTTCCCCATCCCTAAAGGGTGTAGTTTTGATGAATTTTACAGAAATTTTCCACCATTTAGGGTTCGGGAAAGAAAATTTATTTTCTATTGTAAGGGTAGACACAGCTTCTAATTAGTGAGTAGTCTTTTAATCACGGATTCTCGATACATTTTTCTTCGAAAAACACTCGAATTGACGAAGGTTTCAAATGTTGTAATTTTCAACCATCAACCATCAACCATCAACCATCAACCATCAAACGGTTGGCACGGTTCCGCCGTCGATTACAAATTCAGTTCCGGTTAAATAGCTGGCTCTTGGTGAAACAAGAAAACCTACCAGTTCGGCAACTTCTTCAGGTTTTGCGGGTCTTCCGAAAGGAATTCCGCCAAGGGCAGTCATGACGCTTTGGGTGGCTTCTTCGATCGTGGAGTTGCTGCTTTCAGCGATGCGTTCCATCATTCTTTCGGATGCGGAGGTCAGAATCCATCCGGGTGAAACAGTTAAGACACGGACGCCTTTTGGAGCAACTTCGTTGGATAGGCTTTTGCTGTAATTGAGCAAACCTGCTTTGGCGGCGGCGTAGGGAAGTGTGCTGTCGTATAATGGTAATCTTGCCTGAATGGAGGAGACGTGAATGATCACACCTGTTTTCCTTTCAATCATTTGTGGGAGAAAGCCACGGTCTAAACGGACTGGTGACATGAGGTTAGTTTGAAATGATTTTAGCCAGTCATCATCTGTGAGTACAGAAAATCCGCCGCCTTTGGTTTCCGAACCACCGAGGTTGTTGACGAGAATATCGAGCTTCCCGAATTGTTGAAGGACTTCATCAACTACTTTCTGAGTTCCCTGAGCGGTGCTGAGGTCTGCGGAGATAAAATGAAGGTTTGATTTTTCTTTTTCGGGTCGATTTCTTGCGGTGATGATGACGGTTGCTCCTGCGTTAAGCAGTCTTTCTGCGATGGCCTTTCCGGCTCCTTTTGTGCCGCCAGTGACAAGAGCCATTTTGCCTTTCAGTTCGTTGTTGAAATTAAATTGGTTTTCCATTTTGTTAATTCTTTGGTACAAATTTCTGAAGTATCACCCAATCAGGCAATAACGGAAAATCGAATGGCATAGGGATAATTTTTCCCCCTATTGTACATTTTCGAACATTGGGCTAATTTTACAGTATGCATGAGAGAAAAATTCCCCTGAACTTAAACTGCGGTCTCGACCTGATTGGCGAGGTGCTTTACGGTAAATGGAAAATCCGTTTGCTATGGTTTATCAATGAAGGTCATCTGCGCCCCAGCGAACTGCAGCGTAAAATTCCCGATGCCTCAAGGCGTGTTTTGAATATTCAGCTGAAAGAACTTGAGGAACATGAGCTGGTTTCGAAGAAGATTTATGCACAGGTTCCGCCGAAAGTAGAATATTTTCTTACTGATTTTGGTAAAACGCTGATTCCAGTAATTTCTGTGCTGGGAAATTGGGGAGATCAAAATGAGGAGAGATTGCGGGAGGTGATTTTGGGGAGAATGGGGAAGGGGAGTGAGTAAGAGCTTGCAAGCTTGTATTGGCTTATTATTTTCTCTGTTTTAAATAGTTTAACAGATCAATAATATGCTGCTGGGTGTGACCAGAAAAAATAAATTGAAAATACCAAAGTCCGTCATCAAGGCTATTGTTTTCTATTCTCCATTTTATTTGTAATAGATCAAGGATAATATCTGATAGATCGTCTATTGCATCACCGATTGCAATGTTATCTTCTTTATCAGTAATCATTAAATCAAGAGCAATATTGTAAAAACCAAAGTCTGGAAAATTACTTTCAATATTCTTTCTTATATCAGCATATTTGTGTCCATTGTATTCGAAATAATCAGTATTGTCATGTTCATAGTTAATGTTAAAGTATAAACTGTAAATAGTTATCAGAGATTTTTCCAAAGATAGATCTCTTTCATTTTTATTAATTGTTAAATCTGGCTCTAGTCCAAATTTTACGATTTGGTCTATCGTATGAATCAGTTTTGTTATCATTATTATTTCTTCTGATTTAGAATTTTTAACTAAATATCAATTCCATTTAATTTAAAAAATGCTTCGTCATGAAATATTTTTACACCTAAATCTGAATCAAGATTAACTGAAAAATAGGCATTCTTTTCATCGTCTTTAATGAAGAGTATATTATCAGTTAAAGTAACATGAAGTTTTCTACACAGATATAACTCAGTAGCTTTCAGATCTTTTGTATTCAAACTGTAAAGTCTCTGATAATGTTTATCCTGATATGCAACAATAAGTATGTTTTTGTAAAATTTTAAATATTTACAGCCGAGAGACATTCCCATATTATTAAGTGGTGGTTGCCATGACACGAGAAAATTATCTTGTGTGAACATTACCAGATCTTTGCCTACACTGTTAAATTTCCACCAAGCAAGATTATCTAAATATCTGTCACAAAAATTTATGATAATTTCGTTTTCTGTTCCGAAATTATCTTTCCACTCAATTTTATCTGAAGTAATTTCTGCATCAATATTCTGGTGAAATAATTCATCGTCAATTAAATTTAGTATTTCATTCATTTCAATTAAACTTATTTTGGATAGTGAAAACATTATAATGTTTACAATAAATTAAAAAATCACTCTTTTATTTCCCTTCATCCCAATAATAAGAATCCGGATAAATTCTCGCTCCAAAAACCGCAGTTCCTACTCTCACAATTGTTGCTCCTTCTTCAATCGCAGTTTCTAGATCACCACTCATTCCCATGGAAAGCTCTTTCATTTCTACATTCGGAATATTTTGTTGGATGATTTCCTGCTGTAAATTTTTCAGGATTTTAAAACATGGTCTTACTTTTTCAGTTTCTGCACTGAAGAGTCCGATCGTCATCAGACCCTTGATTTTTAAACTATGAAATTTAGAAACTTTTTCAACCAGATCAATGGCAGAATCAGGATGAATCCCGAATTTACTTTCTTCATCAGAGGTATTTACCTGTATTAAAACATTCATCGTTTTTCCTTCCGCCGAAAGCTTTTGATGAAGTTTCATGGCGAGTTCAAAGCGGTCGAGAGATTGCAGACAACTTACGTCACACTTTAAAATATCTTTAATTTTATTGGTTTGAAGATGCCCTATAAAGTGATTTTCATGCGGAATATTTCTTAAATCTTCATGCTTTTCTTTCAGTTCCTGGACTTTATTTTCGGCAATTAATGTCTGCCCGTTTTCTAAAGCTATTTTTATTCTTTCTGCCGAAACAGTTTTGGTTGCCAGTGACAATTTCACTTCATCAACGTTTCGACCAGCTTTTTCACAGGCGTTTTTTATTCTGTTGTTGATGATTTCTAAGTTGTGTAGAATATCTTCTTTCATTTTAGACTTTGTGTTTAGCTTCCAATTTGTTAATCAATGCTGATTTGATTAAGGTAAAAGTATAATCCTTAGCTTCAGCAAATGAAATTTCATATCTCCTATCAATATTACTTAAATCTTCCGGAAATTTTGCGAGAAGACTGTCGTAAAAAGAATCCAGAAATTCTTGTGAAGGCATTTCGTATTTTATCTTCAGTTGAAAACGTCTGATAATAGCGGTATCAATGATTTCAGCGTGATTGGTGGCGCAAAGTAATAATGCATTTTCGGGATAATAATCAATCAGCTGAATTAAAGTATTCACCAATCTTCTCATTTCACCCACATCTTTATCATCACTTCCCCTCGCTTTCCCGATCTGGTCGAGCTCATCAAGGAAGAGAACGGAGCGTTCTCTTGCAGCTTTATCGAAAATCATTTTGATGTTTTGTGAAGTTTCACCGATTCTTGAAGAGACGATATTACTAAGGTTGAGGATGATGATATTTTTGCCCAAAGCATTTGCAATCGCCTTTGCAGTCATGGTTTTTCCGCAGCCTGAACTGCCTTCGAGAAGAATTTTATTGTTAACGGGAAGTCCGTATTCCTGCAATTCTTTAGCGTAGGTTTGTTCTTTGATGAGCTGTACAAACTGCTCTTTATTTTTAGGTTCAAGGAAAACATCATTGAGCGTTACTTCTTCTTTGTCTTGAATAATAAGATTGTACAGATTCATATTTTGCTTTGTTTAAACTTTTGTTGTGACAAAGATAATTCTTTAGAATATTTTGGTTGATAGGTGTTTTTTTTAAATATTGTCACTTCGAGTAGATTTTGAAAAAATCGTATCGAGAATTTTTCGATTTTATGATTGTAATTCTTTCACTGGTTCTTAATAGATTTTTCATTATTTTATAATGAAAAACACTCAAACTGACGGAGTTTTCCAAGAAAATCATTATCCGAAAAATTAAAGAAAAAATCCTTTTGCCAATCCTGAGTTTTAGTGGCTTGTTTGTTTTCGGGAGCATTCCAAGTTGGATAAACTCTGAAACCTCGCTTTCCATCTTTAGAAAGGGTAGTGAGAATGTTTTTTTGAATAAGAATTTCCTTTGAGAAGAAGAAGAATCCGGATTGGTCATCATTATCACAGAAGATAATGTAAAAATCAAAAGGATCTTCGGAAGTGAATGGTTCGGTTTGTTTGCTTTCAGGATTTCTTTTCCATAAAGTCACAAATTGTCCGATTTTCTTAGGAGTGATTTTAGCCTTTCTGAATTTAATGCTGAATTGATTTAATTGGAAACTGTGACCAAAATATTCTTCACATTCAGAATCTGGCTGGAGATGAGAAATGATTAAGTTGAGCTTAGAAAAAACTGAATTTTGAAGTTGCTCGAGTTCTGTAATCATTTTGTTATGTTTTTTTGCGCTGCTTTACTCCGGTTGAGTAAAACAGCGGGCAGTCATTGAGACTGCAAACATAAATAATACTAACTAATAAATTTGCTTTATAAGCTACTATTTTTTAGTTAATAATTATTGATTTTCTTTCTTTACAGTTGCGATGTAAGATGAAACTAATACTGCACATGTTGTTAATCCGATAATTGCGATCATAATTTTTGAATTTTTATTTATTTAAATATTTATTGCGAATTCTATAATGCAATATTACAGCTTTCGATTTGAATGTCAAATAAAAATATTATGATGTATATCAGTGTTTTATGTATGTTTAAATGCGTTTTTGGATGATTTTGCTATTGTTGTTTTGGATGGTTCTAGTGTGATATATTATGTATTTTAATTATTTAATTCGTAAAAAAATGTGAATATGTTAATGTTTATGTATTTGTTGTTTTCAGGTTGACAATATCAAGGAAATGAAATGTAAAGCATATTAAATGTTTGAAACATTAAAAGCACCAATTTTTTAACATCAATTTTCACTACTTAACTCTTGGTTTTCCAAATGGGTTGTAAGAAATTCCCACATTGAAATAGAAAGACGGTTTGGCATTGGCATCAAAAATAAAATCTCTCGGAGATTCATTCTTTTCAAAAATTCTTGATGATGGCGTGGCTCGGATTCCTGTTTTTAAAGTTCCGATAAAGTTTCCTCCTAAATTGTGTTCATAGATCGCTCCGGAATTGATTTCCAATTGTCTGAATTCATAAGTTTTCCCTGATTGATAAAGGTAAAACGAAGTATTATCCATCTCAGTTCCAAAAGAAATTCTGCCGTTTGAAAAAATGTCTTTTCTCACTAAAATTTTCTTAGGCAAGATAATATCCGCAACCCAACCGTTGTCAAATTTATGTTCGTAGGTGAAAATCGGAAGTGCTGGAATTGGAGTGCTTGGATCAACAAAAATTGCAACTCCCAAAGTCATTTTAGTTTTTGCATTGGCTTTTAAAACCAAACTTCCGGTCACCATTCCTCTGATTCTTTCAAAATGCTGATCGCTTCCGTCAATCGATGCAGTGGCAGAAAAAATGGCGATTTTATTAAATAATTTGGTGAAATGCGTCACATTTACGGCTTCAGAATGATAATGGAAATTTCCTTTGCTGACATTTTCCTCAGAAAACAAATTGATATTATTTTCTGCATTGATGGACGTAAATCGATAATTTAATGATGCACTCAACAGCCATTTTCTGTTTTTAATAAAATAAACATTGGCATTTGCTTTTACCTGCTGAAAAGATTTGAATTTGTTTTCGGGCAAATCATTTCCATAGAGTTCAGGAGAAAATTTGTAAGGCGTAACTTGTGTAAATTCAATATTTAAATCTCTCGCTTGCGGAAATTTATCGGTTACAAAAGCAATTACTTTATTAGGGATACTGTCTTTTTTCTGAGCCGAAACCATCGTTGCAGCAGGAATAAGAGCGAAAGTGATTAGATTTTTTTTTAAGGTTGTCATAGAAATTTACTTGATTGCGTTGATGGTAGATTGGAAAAAATTGAACATGAATATTCTGTCGTAAAATGTTTCTATGGCATTGAGTTGAATGAAATTAACATACTTTTCAACTTGTGAAACACTTTCTTCTTCCACAAAAACAAACCATAGTTCTTGAATTTGGTGATGGTTTTTAAAAAGTTCAGATTCATAAATATCTAAAGCATGAGAATGCTTCATGTCATAAAATAAAATCCCTTTTTTAACTCCGTTTTCCTCGATGATATTGATCGGATGGTGGATATAATCAATCACTTTCAGGCTTTGATTATAAGACTCTATAAAATGATGAAGGTCGATCAACTGGATGACTTTTTCTTCCTGCTGAGAATCGGTCATAAAATAACACTCTTGTGTTATTTGCTCTGTGAGTTTCTGAAAAACGTTTAATTCCATGTCTTTAATAAATTTTACAGGACAAAGGAATAGAGAAAACGCTTTGGTAATCGGTTTTTTATACCAACTGCCTTACAAATTCTACCAAATACCACATATTAAAATTTAGTATAATAAAGTGAAGGGTTCGTATAATAATAAGCGATTTAAAGCCGTTATTAGTTATTTTTGCTATTCAGTGAAAATGTAATCTTGAACACATGAAATTGTACTCTAAAGATTTAAAAAATAATTTTGTGATTGATTTTTTAGTGGAAGATCGGTTCAGATTTTTGCGGCATCTGTCTTTTATTATTTTCTTTTTTATTTTACTCTACTTTGCTCAGTTTTGGCAGTTTTATGTAGATTCGGTTCACTATTATATATTGGGAACAGTTTACATTTCATTGTTGACGATGGCGTATATTAATATGTATGTGCTGGTTCCAAGGTTTTTCTTCCGTACTTATTACATTCTGTATTTTGTGTTATTAATCTTAATGGGGGTTGTGGGACTGAACATTATTTCATACGTGATGAGTTTTTTTGTTGATTTTAAAGTTGATGAATACGATGATAAGAGAGGTGGCTTGTATGAAGGTGTTTTGATGTGTATTTCCATTATTTTGGTGACCACAACAGTGAAATTGCTCCAAAA
Organism: Chryseobacterium aahli; assembly: GCF_022699665.1. Classification (GTDB taxonomy): domain Bacteria; phylum Bacteroidota; class Bacteroidia; order Flavobacteriales; family Weeksellaceae; genus Chryseobacterium; species Chryseobacterium aahli. The sequence continues at coordinate 249,184 of NZ_JALDNB010000001.1, forward strand.
ATGGATTAGAGACAGTGTAAGAATTGCTGAACTGAACAGCCTCACCTTGAATATGGAGCTCAATGAGCTTCGTAATCAGATTAATCCGCATTTTTTGTTTAATATGCTGAATAATGTGAAGGCTTTGATAAGAACCGACCCGGAAAAAGCAACTACCGTTATTATGAAATTGTCTGAATTTCTTCGATATCAACTCTATGAAAACAATGAAGAAAAAACAATGCTGACTTCAGAAATCGATTTTTTGTCTAATTTCCTGAATCTTGAAAAAATAAGGCGAGAAAATTTTGAGGTTACTATTGAAAGCCCTAACGATAAAAGAATTTTAAATTCTACATTTATTCCACCCAACTTGTTTACCACATTTGTTGAAAACGCTGTAAAACATAGTGTTGACATCAGCGGAAAAGAATCGTATGTGAAAGTGAATATCGAAATTAAAGATAAAAATCTTCATTTTGAATGTCGAAATTCTCAAAATTCAGACTTCCCGATTCCTGAATCCAATTACAGCGGACTAGGATTGGCAAACATCAAAAGAAGATTGGAGCTGCTTTATCAAAACACTTTTACGCTGGATATTAATTCCACAAAAAATGAATATATTGTAAATCTAACCATTCCTGTATGAATTGTATTATTGTAGATGATGAGCCTCTGGCAAGAGCAGAAATGCAGTCACTGATTCTTGAAGTTTCAAAAATTAATATTTTGGGATCATTTTCCAATGCCCCTGCAGCTTTAGAATTTTTAAAAACGAATGTTGTTAATCTTATTTTTCTGGATATAGAAATGCCTTTGGTGACCGGTTTAGAATTTGCCAAAATGCTTCCCAAGGATTGCTTGATTATTTTCACAACCGCTTATTCTCAGTACGCTTTAAAAAGTTATGAGCTAGATGCGATCGATTATTTATTAAAGCCAATTGAAAAGCCCCGTCTCGAAAAAGCAATCAAAAAAGCTGTACTTTATCACCAATTACTTTCACAAGAGACTACAAAAAATACGGTTGAATCGAACACCAAAGAATTTCTATTCATCAAAGCAGACAGAAGATTTTATAAATTAAATTTTGATGAGATTAAATTTATTGAAGGTTTAAAAGATTATGTCGTCATTCATACAAAAAATCAAAAGTTAATTACGGCTATGAATCTTAAAACCATTCATCAGAAACTTCCTGCAGGAATTTTTTGCAGAGTGAGCAAATCTTTTGTGGTTAATTTAAATTGTATCGATTCTTTTGATAATCATAGTATTTATATCGATGAATCTGAAATTCCTTTGGGAGAAGTGTATAGGTCTGCATTTTTCACCACATATTCAGGAGGTTCGTTGAATTTAGATGTTTAAAATATCTTACTTTTTCTTTCCCAGAAATCGGATTACTGAAGCTGTACCATTATGAAAAATACCTTCACTAAGCTCAATTTCTGTTTCTACTAATTCAATAATATCATAATCTGGAAAATCAGATTTTATTTCATCGATTGAGAATAGAGATTCTATATCTTTTGGACCTCCAACTTTTTCGTTTTTTAAAACAAATTCAAGATGCTTTTTACTGAAAGCTTCAAAAATAATAAAACCATCTTTACGCAGATATTGGTCAAGCATTGTATGAAGAGAAGATTTTATATCCGCAGGAAAATGAGCATAGATCAATGCTATAACGTCAAACTGTTCTTTCTTAAAGTTCAAATTTTGCAATTCACCAACCTGATAATCTATTTTTACATTGTTGTTTTCTGCAAGCAATAGAGCTTTGTTTTTTCCTTCAGTACTAATGTCAAATGCAGAAACATTCCATCCGAGCTGTGCTGCAAAAACGGCATTTCGGCCTTCACCTTCAGCTGGAAATAGGATAGAACCTGTTTCTAATTTTTGGAGTTGATCTTTTAAATAGTTGTTGGGTTGTGTACCGTAGGCAAATTCATCGTTGCTGTATCTTTCATCCCATCGGTCAAGCCATTTGTTATTGGTCATTTCATTGTAATTTAGCTTTGATAAAATTAGGATTTTTTATATTCTTAAAAACATGATTTTAATACAGTTTCTGATCATTTTCACAGAAAAAACTGGTTCGTTTACTTTTTCCGGTATCTTTTTTAATGACTTCTGCACCACAAATAGGACAGTTTTTCTGATGATAAATCTGAAAGTGCTTGCTGAGAACATTGGTTTTTTTCCATTTCTTAAAATCAAAACCGTAGTTTCTTGCTTCTGCGATAATTTCTTTTAATTTTTTTGGAGGTAAATTTCCAATCAGACTTTCCGGATGAATACCAATTCTGAATAATGCTTCATTTTTAATAATGTTCCCAACGCCGGAGAAAATATCCTGATTCATCAACGCATCACAAATCATCATTTTAGGAGCTGCTTTTAAAGTTTGCTCAGTTTTTTCGGGATTCCATTTGTCGCTCATGATATCGGCCTCCCAATCAATTTTTAATAGAAAACTTTCGTCAACGACTTTTACCACGCAGGTATAAAAATACATTCCGCCATCTTTAAAAGTCAATCCTAATCGAAGCGTGTCAATATCTTTTCTTTTATATAAACTATAAGAACCGAACATCATCAGGTGAATTTTAAAAATAATGGTATCAAAAATCAGATAAGTCTGTTTTCCAAAAGTTTTGATCTCACGGAGGATTTCTCCTTTGATTTCGGAATTTTTAGGAACTTCACTTCCACTCACTTCAGTTACCTTTTCACCTACAAATTTTTGCAGATCATCTTTCATAAGAACAATTGTTGGACCTTCAGGCATAACTTTGTTTTTAAAGAAAAACTCAAATATTGTTCCTTTAAAAGTAAAAATTGAATTAATTTTGGAAAATGATGAATTTGAATCAGATTTTTACGAATCAGCGCACAGGAAATAATCCACATACCAAAGCTTCACGAACAGATTTTCAGAGAGATTTTGACAGAATTATCTTCTCTTCTGCGTTCAGAAGATTACAGAATAAAACCCAGGTTTTTCCGCTTCCGGGAAGTGTTTTTGTGCACAACCGTCTGACGCATTCTTTGGAAGTTTCTTCTGTGGGAAGGAGTTTAGGAAGTCTTATCGGAGAATTTATTCACGATAATTATCAAAGTGACTTGACGGATGATTCTAAAAGTTTTTACCTTCATAATTTAGGAAATGTAATCGCGGCAGCCTGTCTTTGTCATGATGTTGGAAATCCGGCTTTCGGACATTCGGGAGAAGATGCCATTGCAAGTTATTTTGACCGAAATGAAAATGATCTTAAACCTAAATTCAACGAAAAAGAATGGGCTGATCTGGTTAATTTTGAAGGAAATGCCAATGCAATCAGAGTTTTGGCTCAACAACAGCAAGGAAAAGATGCTGGAGGAACTCAGTTAACGTTTGCCACATTGGCGAGTATTGCAAAGTATCCGTGTGAAGCGATCGCAAGAGATAAGAAAATTATTCACAGAAAGAAATTCGGTTTTTTTCAAAATGAAAAGGATATTTTTCTTGAGATTGCAAAAGGAACAAATTTAATATCAGAAAGCGAAGAACCACATATTTTCAAGCGACATCCGTTTGTTTGGTTAGTAGAAGCTGCAGATGATATCTGCTACAATATTATCGATATGGAAGATGCCCACAGATTGGGTATCGTATCAACTGCAGACTGTCAAAATCTGTTTTTTGAGCTGGTAAAATCCGAAACTGATGATGTAGAAAGAGTTAAAAGAAAGCTTGATTCTATTGGAAATGACAACGAAAAAATTTCATATTTACGAGCTAAAGTTATTAATGCTTTAATTAATAAATCGATTTCAATGTACAAACAGAACTTTGATAAAATTCTTGAAGGAAATCTTGACAAAGCTCTGCTTGATATGTATAAAGGTGAAAATAAAGCATTACAGGATATTGCAAGCTTTTCTGTTGAGAAAATTTACAACCATAAAGCAGTGGTGGAAATTGAAAATGCCGGCTATAATGTAATGTATGAATTGTTGGATCATTTTATTCCTTCAATTTTAAAATCAGAAGAAAAAATTAAATCGTACGATATAAAAGCGTTGAAATTAATCCCAAAACAGTTCATCTACGAAAACGGAACTGATTACCAAAAAGTTCTCGGCGTGATCGATTTTGTTTCGGGAATGACAGACAATTACGCAACTGATCTTTACAGAAAAATCAAAGGAATTGACATTGGAATGACCATGTAATCAATTCTATTTATTCAATATTTCAGAAGCATCTTCTATTAATGATTTCATTAATGTTGATGCTTTTTTATGTTTTAAAATGGGAGCGATTTGTCCTGACCAGAAGAAAACCAATTCGTGCTTCTTTTGTTCCAACGCTGCTTTTCTCATGGATGAAATGAAAGTTGTCTGCAGAGGAAATGGCAGGGTTTTATCTGTTGCTGTCAAGAGTTTTCTTGTGATTTCTGTCGTAATTCCGCGTCCTAATCTTCCGGTGTACGCTCTGGAAAGGGTAGTCGATTTTGCTGCGTCTGAAAACAAAAATTCTTTGTGAATCGGTAATGCTCCGGATTCGTCGGTCGCTAAAAATGCAGTTCCGATTTGTGCGGCTTCTGCTCCTAAAGTCATTGCAGCAGCGATTCCGCGACCGTTAGCGATTCCGCCTGCGGCTACAATTGGAGTTTTCACTTTATCTTTAACCAATTGAATTAAAGCAAAAGTTCCCGTCGTTGAAAGTTCGGCTTTGTCCAAAAACGAAGGTCTGTGACCGCCACTTTCAAAACCTGATGCAACAATAACGTCTACACCGATGTTTTCCAAAGCGATGGCTTCGTCTACCGTTGTGGCATTTCCGGCAACGATCGTTCCCTGGTTTTTCAATCTTTCAATGATATCCTGATCCAAAAGCCCGAACATAAAGCTGAAAACTTTAGGTTTAATATCAAAAACAACCTGCAACTGATTCTGAAATCTCGACTCAAAAGAGGGTGGAAGCGCAGGAACTTCAATATCTAAGCTATCATAATAAGGTTTGAAAATTTCAACCGTCTTTTTATATTGATTTTCTGTGTGTTCCTGATCAATAATATCATGATCGTTTACCCAAAGATTGAGATTGTAAGGTTTGTCTGTTTTTAATTTTATCTGTTTATCAATTTCATAAATTTCATCGGGAGACGATGTGTAAGCTCCGAAACCGCCCAATCCGCCGAGATTACTGACTGTAGAGGTCAACTCGACAGTTGATAATCCGCCACCAAAAGGTCCCTGAAAAATGGGATATTCTATTCCCAATAAATCTGTTATTCTGTTTTTATTCCACATGATTTTGATGATTTTGGTTTAAAATTTAAAATTAAAGTTCTACATCAGTTAATGTTTTATTGACAATGAGCCATTTACCATCAATTTTATGGAAAGTTATAAAATTATAGTAATTAAAATCATACATTTTTACATTTAATTTTGCTGTGGCAATCGTGTTTATCACGTCGATAGAGATGATTGTCGGCTTAAAATCTTTACCCGATTTTTGGGGACTTACTCTGCTTCCGACACCTTCAATATATTGTGTGGCGGTTTTGTAGTAAGGAACTCCTTTTATATCTCCGAAAAGTAGGGCATCTTTATGAAAAACCTGTTTCAAAAGCTCGGTATTTCCTTCATAAATTCCTTTAAAATAATATTGCTCGATGGCATTTCTTATTTCTGTTTCTTGTACTGTCTCTGTTTTCATGACTTTGATTTTTTGAGCAAAGCTGTTTACCGGAAAGATAAACAGCCATGCAAATAATAGTAGGACTTTCATTTTTACAATTGATGACCGGCGCCCATTCCTCCGTCTACATTAATGATGGCGCCTGAGATAAATGTATTCTTAGCAATAGCATGAACCATTTGAGCGACCTCTTCCGGTTCTCCGATGCGGTTAAGTAGGTGAATTCCTGCATTGTTATCGATACTTTCATCGTGCATCGGCGTTCTGATGAGTCCTGGTGCAACGACATTTACCCTGATATTATCTTTCCCGAATTCTGCTGCCAATTGCAGTGTCAAAGCGTGGATGGCTCCTTTGCTTGAAATCGGTGCAGTTGACGGAGATTGTGCGATCGCGTGATACACAAGCGGAGTTCCAATATTGATAATAACTCCATCTTTTTGTTTCTGCATTTGAGGAATTACGGATTGCGTTGTGAAGAATGTTCCTTTTAAATTGGTATTTAAAAATTTATCTAAATAGTCTTCCGTAACTTCTAAAAACGGCTTGTTTTCGTAAATTCCTGCATTGTTGATTAACACATCTATCGAACCGAATCTTTCAATTGCCGTTTTTGCTAATTTTTCTCCAACGGTTTTATCTGCAACACTTCCTGCGACCATCGCAAGGTTTTCGCCTGCTCCCAATTCGTTGTAAACCTGTTGTAATTTTGATTCTGTTTGTGAATTAATTACTACATTATCTCCTCTGTTAAGAAAATAACGGGCAATTTCCAAACCGATTCCTGATGACGCACCTGTAACGATCACTGTTTGTTTTTTCATGTCTGATTTATTGTTTTTCAGTTGAAAATCCTTGTTCTTTCAGCAAGGTAACCTGTTCTCCGGCGTATCCCCAGTTGTCGTCTTCAATTTCATTGATCACGATGTGTGTCAAATGTGGATCTTTATTCAAAACTGTTGTTACAGCTTTATTGAGTTCTCTGATTAATTGTTGTTTTTTTTCGCGATTAAGATCTTCGCGCAAAACATCTACTTTTATGAATGGCATGATGTTAAATTTTAATTGTTGTTAATAAACTACTGTGCGTCTGCAACTAAGTGAACATTCAAGTCGAAATTGTTGTAGATCAAAGTATCTCCAAGATTGCTGAAGAAATTTGATGATCTGAATTTGATGTTGAATTTTGTTCTGTCAATGACAATTTTAGTGTCTAAAACTGCAACGTTGTCTGTCTTCACGATCTGTAAAGTCGTTTCCAATGAATGTGTAATTCCTTTGATAGTAAGGTCTCCGGTTATGTGGTGAAAATTGTTTTCACCTGGTTCTGCGTGTCTGATCTCGAAAACGGCATCAGGAAACTGATCTGAGTTAAAGAAATCATCAGAAGCCAAATGATTGGCAAATTGTGCATTTGTTTCAGGATCATCGATATCAAGAATTTTAATTGATCTTGTGTTGATGACAAATTTTCCTGAAGAAAGGATGTTGTTTTCAAAAGTGAAATTTCCTTCTTTTACTTCGATTGTTCCGTTGTGAGCTCCGGTTACTTTTCTTCCGATCCATTCAACTAAACTGTTTTCGATGTTTACTTTAAAATTTTTTGTATCCATTTTGATTTGTTTTAAATGATGATACAAATGTCAGCCGATTGAAGGAAAAAGTTACGTGATGTAGATCACGAAATATGAGGAGTTTAAAGCTAAGGTTAAGGTTGGAGAACTACTGATGAAGTCTGCTTAAAGTCTCTCTCGTGACTCCCAAATACGCTGCGATCAGATGTTTAGGAACTAAATTGTACAATTGAGGATATAATGCTAAAAGCTCTTCATACCTGAATTTCGCATCGTTATTCATAAAAGAAAGAAGGCGTTTTTGAGCTGCAACATAACCTTTATTCGTTCGCCACCTGAAAAAATGCTCAATTTCATGGATTTCTTTGCAAATTTTCTCTCGGTCTTCATTAGAAATTGATAAAATATTGGCGTTGGTGATGCTGTCAACGTTGATGGTTGCTCTGTTTTTGCTGTAAAGTGCGTCAAAATCCGTTACCCACCAATTCGGCATGGCAAACTGTAGGATAAACATTTTCATACTGTCATTAAGGTAGAATGCTTTCAGGCAACCGTCGACAACGAAATACTCGTAATCCACAAAATCTCCTTCCGTGATCAGCATTTGTCCTTTTTTTAATTTGATTATATTAAAATGTGAAAAAACATATTCGAACTGCTCGTTACTAAGGGAAGCATATTTTAAGATGTGTTCTTTTAATATTTCTTTAGCATCAACCATAATGATAATTAATGTTCAAAATTAAGTTTTTTATTAAAATGTTTTTCTATGAGCCAATAGAATAATAGTCGACTTTTGACATTATGAGAAAGGTTTTGATTTTCATTACATTAAATAAAATTATTTTACCTATTTTTGAAGATATGGGCTTTTTAAATAGTTCTGATGATAAAACACAAATAACTTCTACATTTAAAAATTAAAACTATGATATACTTAGGTATCTTGGTCTTTTTCGGACTGATCACATTATTTGCATCTTTTTTCACGGTCAAGCAGGAATCTGCGGCGGTTGTAGAAAGATTAGGCAAATTCTTAAAAGTAAGCCACGCCGGTTTGCACTTGAAAATTCCTTTTTTGGATCAGATTTCAAAGCGTCTGAATCTTAGAATTCAGCAATTGGATGTTATTATTGACACGAAAACATTGGATAACGTTTTTATTAAAATGAAAGTTTCTGTGCAATATCAGGTGATCAGAGAAAACGTAAAAGACGCTTATTATCGTTTAGAAAATCCTGAAAATCAGATTACCTCTTACGTTTTTGATGTTGTGCGTGCAGAAGTTCCAAAAACTAAATTAGATGATGTTTTCGTAAGGAAAGATGACATTGCAGTTGCTGTAAAAAGTGAATTGCAGGAGGCGATGCAAAGTTATGGTTATGATATTATTAAAGCTTTGGTAACTGATATCGATCCGGATGAGCAGGTAAAACACGCCATGAACAGAATCAACGCTGCAGAACGTGAAAAAACTGCTGCAGAATACGAATCTGAAGCACAAAGAATCAGAATTGTTGCGGTTGCAAAAGCAGAAGCAGAATCTAAAAAACTTCAGGGGCAGGGTATTGCAGATCAAAGAAGAGAAATTGCAAAAGGTCTTGAAGAGTCTGTGAAAATGCTGAATGCTGCAGGAATCAATGCACAAGAAGCTTCGGCATTAATTGTAGTGACGCAGCATTATGATACTCTACATTCCATCGGAGCAAATAACAGAAGTAATTTGGTGTTATTGCCCAATTCGCCACAAGCGGCAAGCTCTATGCTGAATGAATTGGTTGTTTCTATGGCTGCAACGCAGAAAATGGATGAAGCCAATAAAGCGCAATTACCCGAACCTCCGAGAAATCATGAGCATTAAGATAATTTGCTGAAAATATAAATCCCTTTCAATACATATTGAAAGGGATTTTTTTATTTCTTGGTTTTAGAAACCTGCTTTACCAAAGTGTATTTTATGGATGAAGCATCCATTGGAGGATTTTCAATTTTCTCTGTTTTTACTTTTAAAACATATTCAAATCCGGGTTCATAGGTGAAGCCTTCGATGTTGCTGTAGAAATTTCCCCAGCTGTCAGATTCTTTTTCTTTTACCTGAAGGCATTTCATTGGTGCCACTCCAGTGCAGTCGACGGTTTGAGAAGCAATGATGAAGGTTTTTTCATCTGTTGATGATCCTGAATTCGGCATTGGTTTGCATTGCGTCATTACGAGCATTGATGCCATTGGAAGAATGATGGAAAGAGATTTTAGAATATTTTTCATAATAAATATTTAAGGGTAGTCAAAGTTAAGCTTTTTCTTGAGTTCTGAATTTCTGCCTGCCAATCAACAGTTCAAAGAATAATTTAAAATCAGAAAGCAACGACCAAAGCGGATATTTAAAAGTTGCGGGTTTATTTCTTTCAATAAATGCATGACTCAGCCACGCAAAACCATACCCAACAATCGGAATGTACCAAAGAAATCTTTCTTTTCCGGTGTAAATTACAAAACCGATGACGAGAAAAATAAATAGAATTCCAAGAAAATGAAAAATTCTTGTTCCTAATTTCTTGTGTTCGTCGAGATAAAACTCATAGAACTCTTGGTATGTTTTGATTCTTTCAGACATGGCGGTATAGTTTAAAGTTCTTAAGAAACTTTAGCAATTATTTCGCCAATTATTTTTTTAACCTGAAATGTTGCGTTTTTTAGATATAAATATTAGTAGTTCAGAGTTCCAATCATAAATGTTTTGGAAGCGTTCAGTGCCTGTGAAGTTGTAGTTAATTCCTTTACCACACCTTTGTTTTTGATGTAGCTGGAATGAATAAAATAAGTGTCTTTATTTTCTCTCGTTACAAACCCAGTATGAAAGTCAAGCCCGACAATGTATACTTGGTTTTTATCTTTGCTTAAAATATATTTTTCTAAATCTTGTCTTTTGCTGAAATATTTGATGTCTTTGCAAAGCTTTTTAATCATCACAGAAGAAGCTTGTTGCGCCAGATACGTTCTGTTGATGTCGAAACCAAAGTCAGTCAGCGTATTGGTTACAAAATATCCGCAGGCGATGGTACTTTTCTGAGGTTCTCTCGATGTTCCATTGAATGACCAAGGCGTACCCATCCAATAATTGGGAACATCGTAGTTAATAAATTTAAACAGATAATTTTTCTTTTCTTCCGCAGTCTTTTTGTTGATTGAAATCAAAAATTCTTTGTAAGGAATTTTCTTTTCTTCTGAATTCCCTAAAGTTAAATCATTGCCCGATTCAACTTTAGATTTGCTGTATCCGATAATGATTAAACATAGCAGACAGAAAAGGTATTTCATCTTTTAATTCGCATTTCTCAGCTTGCTGTTCTGATATCCGTAACAGAAATAAATCACCAAACCTACGGCAAACCATAATCCGAAATAAAACCAGTTTTCGTGGCTCATTCCTGTCAATAAATATAAACAAGAACTTAAACCGATTAATGGAATCAGCGATAAATTTTTAATAAATGTCAAAACGCAAAGTCCTAAATTAATTAAGATAAAAAAGAAAATAGAAGCTCGGAATTCTCCGTTTTTAGGATCATTCCATTCCATTAAATGATCAAAAAAATCAGGTTGGAAATAATGAAATCCTACCAAAGCTCCGATAAAAATTACTGGGAAAATAATCTTTCCGTTAATATATGGAAGGTGGAATCTGCCTTTGATCTTTTCTTTCGGAGGAAGCATTAAAACTCCGGCACAAACCAAAACGAAGGCAAAAATAGTCCCAATACTTGTAAAATCTAAAATGAAACTTTTGTCTGTGAAAAGAATAGGAACTCCCACCACAATACCCGTAACAATCGTTGCGAATGAAGGGGTTTTATATTTTGGGTGAACTGTCTGGAATTTTTTCGGCATCAAACCGTCACGGCTCATGGCATACCAAATTCTCGGTTGCCCCATCTGAAATACCAATAAAACTGTGGTAATCGCTACAATTGCGACAAATGAAACCGTCAGTTCCATCCAGGCAACATTAGCGTTTGTTTTTTCAAATATAAAAGAGAGTGGATCTCCAACTCCATCGAATTTTCTGTAGTCGACCATTCCGGTTAAAACCAAAGTCAGACAGATGTAAATAACGGTACACAGTGCCAACGAAATAATCATTCCTTTTGGTAATGTTTTTTGTGGATCTTTTGTTTCTTCTGAAAGTACACTCAAAGCATCAAATCCTATATACGCAAAGAAAACTCCTGAAACGGCACTCATTACTCCTGCAAAACCATTCGGCATAAATGAACGTGTTCCAGTTTCTATGCTTACTGGCGTCCAGTTATCGGTATTGATGTATGAAAAACCAACCAAGATCACCAAAACGATGACAGCTAATTTTAAAATTACTAAAGAATTGTTGAAGTTTTTACTTTCTTTTACTCCACGGTAACACAGCCACGTAATCAATCCGTTAATCACTAATGCCGGAATATCGACGATGAGCTTTAAACCACCCAATAAAGGTGCTGAAGTCCATGCATTGATTAATTCTTTGTTTTCAGAACCATTTAAAAAAGCTTTTTTCGCTTCGGTATAACTACAAGTCAAGTAATCAGGAATGTGCATTCCGAGGCGCTCGAGGAAACTTGTAAAATAATCTGACCAGGAGAAAGCAACGTAAATATTTCCGAAAGAGTATTCCATAATCAAAGCCCAGCCAATTACCCAAGCTATTAATTCACCAAAACTGGCATAAGCATATGTGTAAGCCGAACCTGCTGTAGGAATTCTGCTGGCAAATTCTGCGTAGCATAAAGCAGTGAAACCACATGCAAAACCACAAATCAGATAGAGTAGGATAACACCCGGACCGCCCCTGAAAACGGCCTCACCCAAACTGCTGAAACTTCCGGCTCCGATGATGGCGGCAATTCCAAAAAAAACGATATCCCAAGTTCCTAAAACCCGCAAAAGATTGGTGGAAGTATCTGTTGCTGAATAGTTTTTCCTTCTGAAAAGTTGATTCATTTAATAGCTATATAAAAGTTGAAAAAAACAAATGTAATTATTTCTGATAAATAATTAAGATTTTCTTAATATTTCTTGTTGAAAAGTTAATTAGTATTAAAAAATAATCCACATACTAACAATATGTTAAAAGGCTTGTTTATACAATATCTTTTCGATATTTTCGTTGATAATTTGTGGATAAAATCTTATCTTAAAATTAAAATATTTGGTCTCATTTTTGAAGGCCTTTCCATTTTAAAATTTGATGTTAATGAAATCAAAAAAAATACTTTTAGCGGCTGCTGTTTTCTATTTCGGGGTTTCCGAAGCTCAACAGTCTCAATACTTTACCCAAAAGGAAAACTATAGGTTTAATCTTGCTCAGAATCTTTATCAGACCAAAATATACAACGCTTCTCAATACGAATATGCACGTCAATATTTCTACAATCAGAATCTGGAGCAATCGAGAAAAGAAGCTGCCCAGTTTTTTGATAACGTGATAGGAGTGATTCTTCAGAAAAATCATGCGGAAGAAGGATTGACGGCTTTTATGAAAGAATATCCGAATTCTGCATATTTTGCTCAGGCAAATTTACCTTTGGCGGATTATTATTTGGCTAAAAAAGATTTTAAGGAAGCTTTAAAAACTTTAAAAAAGGTTAATCAATACCAACTGACCAAAGAAGAAAATACCCAGTATATTTTGAAATTGGGGTACGCTAAATTTATGATGGGCGATTCTAAAGGGGCAATTGATGCACTGGAAGAAGCTCACAAAACGGCTGATGAATCTCAGAAAGGTGATATTGCCTACATGTTGGGCCATTTGTATTATTCAAATAAGCAGAATGATCAGGCATTTCAGTATTTTGATTCCATAAAAGATCAGCCTAAATTCTCAAAACTGGTGCGTCCGTATTATGTGCAGATGCATTACAACGATAAAGATTACGATAAAGCGATTTCAGAAGGAAATGTTTTGCTGAATGAAGATATTTCTGCGTCTTACAAAGCGGAGGTTCATAAAATCATCGGTGAATCTTATTTCATGAAGAATGATTATGAATCAGCTTATCCACATTTAAAAGATTATCTGAGCGTTCAGCAAAATCCTTCAGAAAATGATCTGTATGAAATGGGATTTGTGGCGGCTCAGCTTAAAAAATATGATGAAGCGGTTTCTTATTACAACCAATTGATTAACAGTAATTCGGCTTTGGCTCAGAATGCATATTATCAGTTAGGAAATGCGTATTTGGCGGTTGATAAAAAGCAGGAAGCACTTTCGGCGTTCCGTTCGTCTTATCAGATGGATTATGATGCGAGTGTAAAACAGCTGGCTCACGAACAGTATGCAAAATTGGGTTACGATATCGGAAACCCGTTTGAAAGCCCGACAACTGTGATTCAAAATTACATTACGGCAAATCCAAGCGGTGCTAAGAATGCAGAAATGAGATCGCTTTTGGTGAAATCTTATCTGTATTCCGGAAACTTTAAAGAGACTTTAAATGCAATCGATAAATTGCCAAACTCAACTCCCGAAACCGATAAAGTAGATCAGGAAGTTTCTTATTTATTGGGAACAGAGGAATTCAATAAAGGTAATTTCGATGAAGCGGAAAGATATTTCTTGAGAAGTTTAGAATTTAATATCAACAAAGAATTCAACAGCAGAGCTTTGTATTGGCTAGGACAGGTGTATTATCAGAAAGGAAATTATCCTTCTGCGATTGCCCGTTACGAAAAACTAACCAACGAAACCTTCCCTGAAAAACAGCAGTTGCCTTACGATTTGGGATATGCTTATTTTAAATCTAAAAAATTCGATCAGGCGGAAGTGTATTTTACACAATATTTAAAAAATCCAAAACCTGAATTTAAAAATGATGCTGAGCTTCGTTTAGCGGATATTAATTATGCCAACAACGACTTGGATCAGGCGATTGCGATTTACGATAAAAACGAGGATGCTACCGATTATACTTTATACCAAAAAGCTTTGGCTTTAGGATTTAAAAATGATAACGTTGCAAAAATCACCAACTTAAAATCATTAATTTCAAAATATCCCGGATCTGAATATATTGATGATGCACAATATGAAATTGGTGTTGCTTACGCAGCTCAGGATGATTTTACCAACTCTAATGATTTCTTTGGAAAAGTGATTAAATCTTCTTCCGATAAAGACTTGGTCGCAAATGCTTCCATTTACAGAGCGCAGAATTATATTGACCAGAATCAAAATGACAAAGCACTTTCTGAATTAAAATCTCTTGGAGAGCAATATAAAAATACGGCTTACGCACAGAAAATTGTTCAGGCTGCTAAACCTATTTTCACCAAAAACGGTGATGTTTCAGGATATGCTGATTTTGCAAGAAATATAGGAGTTAATATCGACGCTTCTGAAATCGACGAAATCAATTTATCAACAGGTAAGCAGTTTTTCACGAAGAAAGATTATAAAAATGCAATTTCTTATTACGAGAAATATTTAACGCAAAATCCAACCGGAGAAGGTCTTTATCAGGCTAAATATGAGTTGGGTGAAAGTTATTACCAGACGAATAATCCTACAAAAGCATTATTGGTTTTACAGGAAATTGCCAATATTCAGAATGATTATCAGGACGACGCAGCAACGAGAGTTTCTCAAATTTATATTGCCCAAGGAAATTCTGCTGAAGCTAAAAAGTATTTAGAAAACATTAAAAATTCATCTAACATCAACGTTAAAAATTATGCTAATGTTGAATTGATGAAGATGTATGCGGAAGAAAAGAATTTTTCTGAAGCTGAAAAATTAGCGAATGCTGTTATTGCCAACAATAAAAACTCAGCAGCAGTTATTGAAACAGCGAAAGTAATCAAGGCGAGAAGTCTGATGAACTCAGGGAAAGATAAAGATGCTCAAACAGCTTATACTTCGCTTGAAAAATCTTCAAACACAGAAGTTGCGGCAGAAGCTCTTTACGTAAAAGCATTCTATCAGAACAAAGGAAAAGCATTCAAATCTTCTAATGAAACCATCTTTAAATTGGCTAACAATTATGCATCAGAAGATTATTGGGGAGCAAAAGCATTGGTTTTGATGGCGAAAAATTATATTGGTCTGAAAGATAATTATCAAGCGAGTTATACTTGCGATCAGATCATTTCAAACTATGCAGATTTCCCGGAAATTGTGGCAGAAGCGAAGGAAGTTAAAAAGCAGATTAAAAAGTAAGTTAAATAATGAAGTTTAAAGTTTTGATATATTCTTTACTCTCATCTGCTTCACTTTGTAGCTGTATACCTTCATACAGTGTTGCGAAAGAATACAGAAACGTGAAACCTAATTTTCCAAAGCAGAACGTTTTTGTAGTGAATAAAGATTTAAAAAAAGAATATGAAATTTTAAAGCATTCAAATATCTACGAAATCGTTGAAGACAGTACAAACGTTGCAAAACTTGAATTGCTACCAATGAAAACTTACACTCCATCATGCGGAAATGCTATGATTGGTAGTATGATAACATTCGGACTTTTGCCTTCAGGTTTTCCGTACAGCATTTCGTATGATTATAATTTGACAGAACATAATATCAAGAAAAATCATCAGTACAAATTAGAAGTTTATCAAAGCCTTTGGCTGTTTAATATATTCAGACTGGGCAAAACTTATAACAAACAAGCCGGGAAAGCTTTATTGGGTAATCATCTTACCTTAAATAAATGATCCCCGTTTTATATTTCTCAAACAAAGAAAGTATGAACAAGAAAATTCAAATATTATCTATATTATTCCTAGGAATTTCGTCGGTGGCGTTTTCTCAGATAAAAGAGGAAAAACTGATTCTTAATAAAAAAAGAGAACCGGAAGTAAAGAAAATTGAGAAGAAGAAAACCTCAGTAGAAATCATAAAAAATTATCCGCCGGAAGAGAAGTCTGCCAATCCTGTGAAATACAATATTACAGATGTTCCTGCGGTTTCAGATTTTAAAACTTCTACCATTCAGGGGGAAGATGTTGCCCCAAAATTTGACGGAACGGCTCAGGATAACTATTTCCAGTTTGGAATGGGGAATTACGGAAAGATTTTAGCGGACGCTAATATTTCTAAAACTCTTGAGAATAAAATTGAAGTGGGAGCGGACGTTCATGTGCTTTCTACCAACGGTTTGAAGAAAGTTTACGATTGGGATTCTAATCAGAGTTCGGCAACTTTGGGAGCTTTCTTAAATTCTTATGGGGAAAAAGGAAAAATCAATGTGAATGCTGAATACGGTTTAGATAATTACAACTATTACGGAATTTATGCATTGACACCTTCCGCAGATGTAGATTTGAAGCAGAAAGTGAATCAGTTTAAGGTGAATGGTTATTATGATTTTTATTCAAATGAAATTTTAAATGATGTAAGAGTAAAATCTTCATTCTTAAGCGATCATTTTGATGCAAAAGAAAATCAGGCTTCCATCTTAGCTAACCTTTCGAAACACGCTGTTGAATTAGGGAAAAGCGGAGTTGTTTTGAATGCTGATTTAGGCTTAGGTTTAGAAACGGTAAAAACAGATTTTGCTTTATTAAATAAAAACTCGTCAACATTCTTCAATGCAGATATTGCTCCGAAAGTAACGTTTGCAAAAGGTGAATCTTATTTGATGTTGGGTTCTTCATTTTCATTTTTAAATGCGAGAAATTCAAATTTAATCTTGGCTGAAGAATTAAAAAACAATAAAACATATTGGTTTCCGCAAGCTGAGTTTCAGGTAGCAGCTGCTAAAGAATTTAAATTCTATGGTGGAGTTGACGGTGGTTTGAAACTGAATACGTACAGCGAATTATTGCAGACAAACCCGTTCTTGGTTTCGGACCAAATGTTGAGACCAACGGAGACTCAATATCATTTTTATGCGGGTTTAAGAGGTGATATCGACGAAACTTTTAAATACGATGTTTCTGCAGGATTCGGAAAAATGAGAAACATTATGTTCTTCCAGGGAAATAATTTGTTTGACAATACATTTACTTTAGACCGTCCGGGTTACGATTTTGCTAATACATTTTCTGCAGTTTACGATGACGGAAATGTAAGCGATATCAAAGGAAGTTTGCAATATTTCCCGCTTGAAAACCTAATTGTTGATGCTGATGTTAGATTTTTAAAGTATGATTTAAAGAATTATGACAATATTTACAACGTTCCTTTAGTTACAGGAAGCATCGGTGCAAAATATACAATGTTCGAGAAAAAACTGTCATTAGGTTTCAAAGGAATTTTTGCGACAGACAGAACTACAAACTCGTATATGCTTGAAGGCGTGGGAAGTCCGTCGTTGATTTTCCAATCTACAGAAGATACGAATGATAAAGTTGGGGGCTATGCAGATTTAAACTTGTCTGCAGAGTATAAAATTCACAAAAATTTCAGTATTTTCGCACTCGGAAACAATCTTCTAAGCTCAAAATACCAAACGTACAAAGGCTATAAAGTTCTTGGTGCGCAGGTTGTGGGAGGTGTGAAGATTACATTCTAAAATAATTATTGATAAATGATAATTGATGCATGATTGTCATATCACTTATAAATTATCATTTATCAATAATAAAAAACGGCTTCGTAGTTCAACTGGATAGAATATTGGATTTCGGCTCCAAGGGTTGGGGGTTCGAATCCCTTCGAAGTCACAGATTTTTAAAGCACTTTTAGGAGTGCTTTTTTTTGTTTTATAAGAGGTTGTTAATTAGTAAGATAGAAGATAATCAGAATTGATTTGGGTTGTTCGAAAAACAGTTTCATCAAATTCGAGTTTTTGAGTAAAAATCGAACACATTCAAGTTTTGTTCTGATATCGGTATTTTTGCGAGTCAGCTTTTGATTATTATTTTTATAATTTTTTTCATTTTAAAAAGACTTAGATTCTGGATTTTATTTCCGATAAAGAATTCACGGCTTCTTTTAGCTAATTGCTCGAGAAGGTTTTTAATTTTTTGTAATTGATTTTCCTAAAGTAAGTATTGTTCAATATAAGAGTTTTCTTGAGTGCTTACTTGTTGACAATCTCTCAAAGAGGTAGTTAAAACTGATTGCCCAAAATCACCTAAAAGCTAATAACTCTATCATAGAAGATTGAAACTTTTAAAACAATGGATAATTTAAATAAATGATTTTATAGAATTTTCACGTTTTTAGATAAAATATCAATGCTTTTCTCCATTTCTTCCATACTTAAATTTCCAAAGCCTAATCGCATTGCAGTAAGATTTTTATTTTGGTAAAGTAATGTTTTAGGAATAAAAAGATTGTCTTTAGTACACTGGTAACTGAGTTGCATCAGATTCACAGGAGTTTTCCATCTCATCCAGACTGCCAAACCTCCTGAAGGTTTTTTAAAATCAAGATATTCACCTAACCGTTGTCCCAAAAGCGTGGTGAAATAATCTCTGCGTTCCTTATATATTTTCAGAGATTTTTTTAGGTATCTGTTGATTTCGCCTTCTGCTATCATTTCACCCAAAACATATTCCATAAGAACATCACCCTGACGATCTATAATCCCTAAGTACTTTCGCATTTCGTTCATCAAATTTTCAGGGACAACGATAAATCCGGTTCTGAATCCTGGTACCAAAGATTTGCCGAAAGATCCGATATAAATGACCATTCCATTGGTGTCGGCACTCGCTAAAGGAAGAATAGGGCTTTTGTCGTAATTGAAATCATAGTCATAATCATCTTCAAGGATGATGAAGCCGTACTCTTGGGAAAGTTTCAGTAATTCTAATCTTCGTTGTGCGCTTAACGTTACCGTGGTAGGATAGTGGTGATGCGGTGTAAGATAAAGCATTCTGATTTTCTGTTTCTTGCATATTTTTCTTACTTCTTCCACATCTATCCCTTCATCGTCAATCGGTATTGTCTGAATATTAACTTTAGATTTCTGAAAAATCATATTCACTGAAAAATAGCTTAATTCACCAACCAAAACAGTATCTCCAGCTGAAAGTAAAATTTCAGAAACAATATAAATACTCATTTCTGTGCTTCTTGTAATGAGTAGATTGTTTTTTGAAATGGGTAAACCTCTTGATATATTTAAATAATGTGAAAGATTTTTCTTAAAAAACTCGCTGCCGTCGTTATTGTAATGGCCTACCTTATGTGCTTTTCGCTTCAGTGTGGAACTGTAAATTCTTGAATGATGATCTATCTGCGTAAGTCGGACATCAGGAGTGCCGTCATCAAAAACAAATTCGCAATCTGAATGCTCAAAAGGATTGTCAAGAATATTTGATGTTTTAAAGGTGAAACCGGTAGATTTTGGATAATTTAAGAGTTGTTTCTTTTCAAAACTTAAAATATTTACGGGTTTTTCGTTCTCTTTTCCGATAACAAATGTTCCTTTATTGGGTAGGCTTTCAACCCAACCCTGAGAAAATAATTCATCATAAACTGCTACAATCGTATTTCTGTGAACTTTTAAATTGATACTTAAAACCCGGGTTCCGGGAAGCTTGGTTCCGAATGGAAGAACACCTCTTTGAATAGCATTGATTAATTGAGTTGAAATCTGCATGTAGATAGAAACATCAGAACTTCTATCTATTTTGATAAAACTCTCATAAGGAAATTCAACCGGACTACTCATAATGTGAAAACTGGCACTAATGAACCATCCGGCAATATACTACTTTTGAACCAAATCAAAAATAAATGGAATTTTACGAACTTCTTGAGAAAATAGTGCTGGATTATCACACCCATGCAAAATGGCTTAATACACTTTCTTTCATGGAAAATGCAGGAGCCAGAAAAATTTCTGCCTGTGAGCATCCTACTAAAGTAAACTTGCTTCAGCTGAAGCATGCATGTGAAGAACATCGCCATGCATATTATCTCAAAAAACAAATTGCAAAAATAGATTCAGAATCTTGCAAAACTTATGAAAATGAAGAGCTTTTAGCGCCTATCGCAACACGTCAGTATCTTCATTCTTTGGATATTAAAGCCTGCAAATATCTTTACAACAATTTTAATCTTACAAAAGATGAATTGAAATACGCAGCGTATCTTTTTGTAACCTATGCCATTGAAGTTCGTGCCGATGAATTGTATCCTGTTTATCAGGATATTCTTACCAAAACATCTTCAAAAATTATGGTGAAATCTATTATTCTCGAAGAAGAAGGTCATTTGGAAGAAATGATTAATCAATTGGATGAATTTTCTGGAAATTGGAAATCACACGCTGAAAATATTTTAAAAATCGAACATGAACTTCATGATCAATGGATCGATGCCATCATTGAGGAAGTTGGCAAGTTTAATTATGCTTAAAAATTTTCATTATTTTCAAGAAGCTCTTGACAAAAGAGAGGAAGAGGGAACTTTGAGGGTGTTAAAACCACAATCAGTAGGAATAGATTTTTATTCTAATGATTATTTAGGATTTGCACAAAACAAAGAATTCCAAAATTTATTAGTGCAGCAGGTTATGGATAATCCTCATCTGTTATCGGGAAGTACAGGTTCAAGGCTAATCAGCGGAAATAGTTCTGAAGTGGTTAAGACAGAAAAATTGATTGCAAAAGAACATCAGTATTCTGACGCACTCCTTTTTTCTTCGGGATACAATGCTAACCTGGCATTATTCTCAACGCTTCCGACTCGGCATGACACGATTATAATTGATGAGAAAATTCATCGTTCTGTGCATGATGCCTGCAAAATGTCTCATGCGAAGAAAATAAAGTTCAGTCATAATCATGTTGGAGATCTGGAGCGTATTTTAAAAAAACAAAACGGAAAATCGTACATCGCCATAGAAAGCCTTTATTCTATGGATGGAGACTTTGCGCCGATTCAGGAAATTGCTGAAGTTGCTGAGAAATACGATGCGTACTTAATTGTTGATGAAGCACATTCTTTTGGAGTTTTTGGGAATGGTTTAGTTGATGAATTTCAACTTCAGAAGAAAGTATTAGCCACTGTTATCACTTATGGGAAAGCATTAGGCTCACACGGAGCAGCGATTCTATGTAATGATGTGGTTAAATCTTATCTCGTCAATTTTGCATCTCCATTCATTTATTCAACCTCGGCTCAGGATATCCAATGGAGAAGTATAAAAATAGGGTATGAATTTTTGAAAGAGAAAGAGAATGAAAGAATCAAATTACAGCGAAATATTGAATTTTTTCGTCAACAGAATTTGAAAATGCTTTCTTCTGCAAAAAGTCCGATTCAGGCAATCTTAATTCCTGATCATGACCGACTGAATAAGGCGAAGCAAGTTTTATCGGATGAAGGATTTTTAACCTACGCTGTTTTTAGTCCGGCGGTAAAACATGGGGCCGAACGCCTCCGGATTTGTCTTCACAGTTTTAATACTGAGGAGGAAATCATTGGATTGACTAAAATTATTAAAGAATTTATTTAAATAAAAACAGAAGGTACTTATGAAATTATTCGTAACTGGAATAGGAACGGAAGTGGGGAAAACTGTTTGCTCTGCAATTTTAGTTCAATATTTTAAAGCTGATTACTGGAAACCAATACAGTCGGGAGATCTGCATTTTTCAGACAGTATGAAAATTAGAGATTGGGTAAGTGAAAGTATCGTTATTCATCCGGAAACATATCGTTTAAAGCTTGCAGCATCGCCTCACCAATCGGCTGCAGAAGAAGGAATCTCAATTAATATCAAAGATTTTAAACTTCCTGAAACTCAAAATAATTTAATCGTAGAAGGAGCGGGAGGTCTTATGGTTCCGTTATCAGATAGCGAATTTATGATTGATTTAATTGAAAAATTAGATATTCCGGTTGCGCTTGTAGTGAGAAATTATTTAGGCTGTATTAATCACAGTTTATTGTCGATCATGGCTTTAAACCAAAGAAAAATCAATCTGAAATATTTGATTCTTAATGGAGATTTCCCAATAGATACAGAACGGATTATCAGAAAAAATATTCAACCGGAAACGGAAATTATCAGAATTCCAAACATCGAAAATTTAACAAAAGAAAACATAGAAAGTGTTACAAAACAATTAACAAAAATAGGATAATGAATAGAACAAAATTGAGAAATAACTGGACAAAAGAAGAAATAGAAGAAATTTACAATTTACCATTACTCGAACTTATTTATAAGGCAGCCACCGTTCATCGTGAATGGCATAATCCCGAAGAAGTTCAGATGTCGACATTACTTTCAATAAAAACGGGTGGTTGTACAGAAGACTGTTCCTATTGCGGACAGGCGGCTCGCTATCATACCAATATCAAAGTTCAGGCTTTGCTTCCAACAGAAAAAGTTATAGAGCACGCCCAAAAAGCAAAAGACAGCGGCTCATCACGTTTCTGTATGGCTGCAGCATGGAGAGAGGTGAGAAATAACCGTGATTTT
This sequence comes from Chryseobacterium aahli, assembly GCF_022699665.1. GTDB lineage: Bacteria > Bacteroidota > Bacteroidia > Flavobacteriales > Weeksellaceae > Chryseobacterium > Chryseobacterium aahli. Next base: position 271,821 of record NZ_JALDNB010000001.1, read on the forward strand.
GACCGTGTGATTGATATGGTAAAAGGGGTAAATGAACTCGGACTTGAAGTTTGCTGTACCCTTGGAATGCTGACCGAAGAACAGGCAATCCGCCTTCAGGAAGCAGGTTTGTACGCCTATAATCACAATCTGGATACTTCGGAACAATATTATGAAGAAATTATTTCTACGAGAACTTTTGACAATAGGATTAATACGATAAACAATGTCAGAAAAGCAGGAATTACCGTTTGTTCAGGAGGAATTATTGGTTTGGGGGAAACGCATACAGACAGAGTTTCCATGCTGCTCACCTTAGCAACCATGCCTAAACACCCGGAATCTGTTCCTATTAATGCATTGGCAAGAGTAGCCGGAACTCCGCTTGAAAACAATGAAAAAACGGATACGTGGGAAATGGTAAGGATGATTGCTACCGCAAGAATTGTAATGCCTTCATCAATGGTTCGTCTGAGTGCAGGAAGAATTGAAATGACAGAATTTGAGCAGGGTTGGTGTTTTATGGCCGGAGCAAATTCAATTTTTACCGGAGAAAGAGAAACTTTATTGGTGACGCCCAACCCTGGAGTTTCAGAAGATATACAAATGCTGCAGACTTTAGGATTAAAACCGATGAAAAGACAAGCAGAAAAAGTGATGGATCACTTTGAAACCTGGAAAACTAACGCCTAGTCTAATTCCTGAAAATTATGAATTTACAAGAACGCGACAGAGCTGTCAATTGGCATCCTTACACCCAAATGAAAACTGCGGATGATATCATTCCCATTATTAAAGGAAGGGGAGTTTATCTTTTTGACGATAGAGGTAATAAATATATTGATGCCGTTTCTTCATGGTGGGTGACCCTGCATGGTCATGCGCATCCGTATATTGCAAAGAGGGTTTCGGAACAGTTGAATACCTTGGAACAGGTTATTTTTGCTGGTTTTACGCATGAACCGGCCATACAGCTCTCTGAGAATTTATTAAAACTTTTACCCATCAATCAGAATAAAGTTTTTTATTCTGATAATGGTTCAACAGCGGTGGAAGTTGCTTTGAAAATGTGTATTCAACACGCCTATAATCAGGGAAAAGAAAAGACGAAGATTTTAGCTTTTAAAAATGCTTATCATGGTGATACTTTCGGGGCAATGTCTGTGAGCGGAAGAAGTGTATGGACAAAACCTTTCGGTGAAATGCTCTTTGAAGTTATTTTCATTGATACTCCTAATTCTGGGAATTTGGAAAATTTAAAAAAACAAATCCGAAATCATGCGAATGAAATTGCATATTTTATTTATGAGCCACTTATTCAAGGTGCAGCGGGAATGTTGATGTATGATGCTGAAGATTTAGATGAATTAATGAAATTCTGCCGGGAGCAGGAAATTTTAATGATTCAGGATGAAGTTTTTACAGGTTTTGGACGAACAGGAAAGCTTTTTGCCGCCAATCATCTCTCGGAAAAACCGGATGTCATGTGCTTTTCAAAAGGTTTAACTGGTGGGACTATGCCAATGGGAATTACGACTTGTTCGAACGAGATTTACAATGCTTTTTTGTCAGATGAAAAATATATGGCATTATTTCATGGACATTCTTTCACTGCAAATCCGTTAGCTTGCACCGCGGCTTTGGCAAGTATGGAGTTGTTATTAAATGATGAAACTCAAGAAAATATTCTGAGAATTTCAGAACAGCATTATAAATTTTCAAAAATATTAAAACAACATCCACACGTTGAAAATGTCCGACAGACAGGAACTATTTTGGCCTGGGAAATTAAAAATGATCAAGAAACCTCATATTTTAATGAGATTGGAAAAAAACTTTATGATGACTTTCTATCACGGGGAATCATTATGCGTCCATTAGGAAATGTAATGTATCTGGTGCCACCTTATTGCATTTCTGCAAAAGAATTGAATTTTATTTATGAAAATATTTTAGAAGTATTGAATTACGTTTAAAAATTTTTCATTCTTTGTGATATATTGAGCTTTACATTAAAGGATATTACAACGGAAAAGTTTATTGTTAAGTGGCGTATAGCGTATTTAACAAGCGTAATCGTAAAAATTTATGAATATTTACGTCATAATTGAATATTATTTAAAAATATACTTTAAATTAACTTAAAACATTTTATCTTTGAAATTGTAAATAAGAATACATTCTTTACATTCTGTCATCAAAAAAGATTATAAATATTATTCAAAGAAAAATGAGAGTTTCTAATGATAGCATCGTGAAAATTACGGCATACAGTCTTTTAATTTTAACAATAGTAATGCTGCTTTGTTTAGTAGTAATCAATCAAAGTATTTTAGAGAGCTTATTTTTTGCTGCAATTACTTTACTGATCGTGATATTAACAAAAATAAGGATTGTTACTTATGAATTTTCAGGTGGATGTGTAACCATTCGAAAGATACATCCATTTACCTTCAAAAGGTTTATTTCTCCGGCGGTCGAATTTCCGCAAAATTATATCTGTGATTATAGTGTTAACCATAATGTCGTTTCAGGGTCTTTAGTATTAAAAATAAATTCTAAAAGAAATAAAAAATATGCGGTGAAAATTAAGCTTTTCGGATTCACCTATGCTCAGCGACAAAAAATATCATCTTCATTGGTTTCTATTGTATCTCAAAATAATTTTTAATTATCCTCACAAATTAGAAAGTTATTCGTAAGCGAAAGGCTTTTCTAAAAATTGACACCCAAATCATCATTATATTAAGAAATCTCCATAGTTTTATGTTAAACTGGAGATTTTTTTTTGGAATTCAATCAATTTTTTAATCTAAATTTTTCACCTTGGTTTGCTGTTTTATCTACCAAGACTATATCTGATTGTGCCAACTTTTATTCGTCCATATTGAAAAAGGTAAGGAGCTGATTTAGTGATAATTTGTATAGAAAGAACGTATATCACATAACGTAAAGCCGTTTATAAGCTGTAATTTTTTGTCTATCGTAGTTTTTTAATGATTATTTCAGTTACTAAGGAAGGCTAGATATTTTATGCAGCTTTAAAATTTGAAGTAATGAAAAACAGTTTATGAATTTTAATCTTTTTTACATCTGTGTTGACATAATTTTTATATAATTATTTAGTTATAACCAATGAACTTTGTAAATAATTTACATTTTATTAGTTTATGTCATATATATATACTATATTTGTAAAATAATAAGGCAGTAGTTTATACTAAAAGGTGATTTTAAATATATTCCCAAAATATAACAGCCGCTCAATTTTGTCATTAATATTTTAGGTGCTCTACCTTTTAAGAAGTTCGATTTTCACTCTTAAATTCTATTCATCCATATTTTTTTCTCAAAAGTTATTATCGTTTTGGTTTAGACCAAGGCACAGGGATAATTGATCCTATAAAACAGAATACAATAATTTTTAATACATAATACAATGCAACAAGGAACAGTAAAATTCTTTAACGAAACTAAAGGATTTGGTTTTATTACTCCATCTACAGGTGGTCAAGACGTTTTCGTACATACTTCAGGTTTGGTAGATAACATTCGTGAAAATGATGTCGTAACATTCGATTTACAAAATGGAAACAAAGGTGTTAATGCAGTTAACGTTAAAATAGCGTAACTCCAATAAATAACCTTATACGTTATACAAAGAGCAGATAATTTATTTTATCTGCTCTTTTATTTTTGGTATGAGTATTTTAATGTTCATGGTTTTTGACCTCTAAAAAATTATAGATAAACAATCAATATTAAATTAATATCATGATTTAAAATCTTAAGCGTTTATAATCTGTATGAGTTCCTATAATTTATTGAGTTTATTGACAAGGTAACTAATCATCTGTGCAACACTTTCGGCAGGTTGGGCAAAATCATTTTCAACCCAGTTTTTGATGACAGCAATGCTTCCTTTTTCACCGAATTGATAGGCCATTTCCAGAAAAGGCTGCGTTTCCGGGGTGAGTTCGATTTGATTTTCCACCGGAAAATGATTTCTAACACTGGTCAGGATGCGAGATAAAATTCCGCTTCCGTCACCTTTGCTGAAAACTATTTTGCTCATCTCTTTGTCATTTTCCAGCAGCTGGCAGCTAAGCAATATGACCTCGTCCATTTTGTAGCTTTTACGGAGCACAGCCGATAATTTTTCAAAAACTTCTTCTTCCAGCTCCAGCAATATATCCATTGGAATTGTATAATGCCGATAAAATGAATTTCTATTGACATCCGCTGTTTTACATAATTCTGTTATGGAGATTTGGCTCAATTCTTTGTCCTTCAATAAGTCAAACAATGCTTCTCGTAATACTTTTTTGGTATATTGTACACGTCGGTCTTTTCTTAATTCCATCTTAATTTTTTTTATTTACGCTACAAAATCACTGATTTTTGTTTCCTATTAAACAGAATTCATCAGTCTGCAACGCTAATCTAATCTCTAAGTAATAGCTTTACAATGTGATCGTAATCAAGCATTATGTTAGATAATGAACAAAATGTATAACAAATATATACTTTATTTCTTGCGGTTACGATTGAATAAACAAATCATTTAATCTGAAACAATGAAAGATACAATAGTTACTACAAAAAAGAGAATTCTTCTCACTGGTGCATCGGGAACAGTTGGCTTCGAAACTTTGAAGCATTTGATGAAAAATCCCAATTATGAAATTACTGTTTTTGATGTGAAAACTCGAAAATCCGTTAAAAAATTAGCTCCTTTTCGTAACCGTGTGGAGATTGTTTATGGTGATATCTGCAGTGCTTCAGCGGTGGAACAAGTGAGTCAAAATAAGGATGTTGTTATTCATTTGGCGGCAATTATTCCGCCTCTTGCAGATATAAATCCCAAATTGGCTTACAAAGTCAATGTGCAGGGAACGGAAAATCTCATTCACGCTTTGGAAAAAAAATCACCTCAATGTTATTTGCTCTTCAGCTCTAGTATTTCTGTTTATGGTGATCGCATCAATAATCCCGAAATCTCAGTGAATGACCCTTTGAAACCTAGCCCGGGTGATCAATATGGTGAAACTAAGGTATTATGTGAGAAGGCAATCGTAAAATCGAATTTATCTTGGTCTATTTTTCGTTTGGCTGCTATTATGGGTAATCATAAAATCTCAAAACTGATGTTTCATATGCCGCTCGATACGCCGATGGAAATCTGTACACCTGAGGATACAGGACGGGCTTTTGCCAATGCAATTGCTTTTCAAGATCAGCTTGAAAAACGGATTTTTAACTTAGGTGGGGGAGAAGACTGCGTTATTTCCTACCGTTCCTTCCTTATGAAAATGTTTGATGCATTTGGACTTGGTAAGGCCAATTTTCCTGAAAAAGCATTTGCGGAGAAGAATTTTCATTGTGGAATACTATTTGACGGTGATCAACTGGAAGAAATTATCCATTTTCGTCGACAGAGTTTAGCTGATTATTTCGAGATGGTTCATCAACAGGTTAATCCTTTTCAGAAAAAAATAACTATTCTTTTTAGAAACTTTATTAAACGTTGGTTGCTTTCAAAATCGGAACCTTATCAGGCTTACCGAAACGGAAATGAAGCAGAAATGGAACATTTTTTTAACAAAAATGAAAAGAAAGTTATAGAATCAGCTTATCAATAAACTTAAAAAAACAAAATATATGTTACAGAAAATAATAGGCGTAATAATCCTGATTACCATCAATACAACTCTTTTTGCTCAACATCATTTTACGGTGGAAGTATCTGATTTAGTCCCTGATAAAGGCTCTGTCTATTTTGGTCTTTACAATAAGAAGGGAGATTTTTTGAAGGAAGACGTTGCCTTTGCCAATGCTAAAGTAAAGGTTGCTGGAAATAAAGTGAGCTACATATTTAAAAACCTGCCTGTCGGAGAATACGCCGTTGCAGTTTACCAAGATGTGAATGACAACGGAAAATGCGACCGAAATATGATCGGATATCCAACCGAAGGATTTGGTTTTTCAAAAAATTACAGACCCAAACTTTCCGCTCCCGCATTTGATGATGTGAAAATTGCAGTCAAGCAATCTACTAAAGCTACTATTGCTTTGATTGGGAATTAAATAGGTTTACTAAGTTATTATTTAAGTAGAGGAATTATTTTTTTTTCAATCATCTTTTTAGAATTTTTCCAATCCTTATCATAGTCTTTGTAATTAGTGACATACAAAATCTGCCCAGAACGGTCAACTAGTATAAACTTTCCGAAGTCATCGATTACTTTGTTTCCATTGGGAGTAACTTCTGTAGCCAACTTTGTATTTCTTTTACCTACTTTAAAGCCGTATTTTTCATCATTCAGTACGCCAAATTGTACATTCTCAGATTTTGACTTGATAAAACTGATGGCATTTTTTATTTTCGGGTCTCTTTCTGCTTCCACCAATACTACAAAAAGATTAACTTTTCCTGTTTTTTCCAAGTCCAAAGCATCAGGAAAATGTATTCTGCATGGCTCACACCACGATGCCAATGTATAGAATACCGTATACGGCTTGTCTGAATTTTTTGCGATACATATTAAAGCTTCTTTGTCGAGTTTTCGGGCTGCAATAGCTTCAGAATTCTGAATATTACAATTGTCTAAGTTCTGTGAAATACAGTTTAATGAAAAGATGAAAGCAAAAATAAAAAAGGTTTTCTTTAGAAATGCTTGAGTAATTGTATGGATCATTGGATGCTGTTAAATAGTTTTATCAAATATAGACAAACTGATGCAGGATAATATGAACTAATTCTATATAATTTTCACCGATTATATAGTTGTTATTTCATGCATAGTAATTGGGGAAATGTCAGTGGTGATAGGTGTTTGTTAATATTTGTGTAATATTATATTTATCGTATTTTTTTTTAATTATGATATAATTTATTGTATTTTAAGTGGTAAAATATTGCTTATTTAATAAAAATAATTAAATTTGTCCATTACCAAATTACTACTCTTATGAAAACATGCTCTACTTTTTTAGAGTTCCGTCATTCTTTTGACGATGATATTCCTTGAAATTTTCATTTCTACAGATAAAATCACTACACCATTTCAAAAATATTTTAATTCAGAACATTGTAAATATGAATAAAGTTTTACTTACGATAATCTTCTTCTTAGCGTTCATCGCTAAAATTACAGCACAGTGTACGCCTGTTCCTGTGCCTTTTTTACAATCCTTCAGCACCGGAGCACTGCCTGCTTGCTGGATTAGTCAAAATCCTACCACAACATCAACAAGTACTTATGTTAAATGGATGTTTTCTGGATCCGCAGGATATGGCGCAACAGGAAATGGCGGACGACCTGCAGGAACATTTGCATGGGTAGACGCAAGTTCGCCTTACGCCAACGAACATACCGTAGAATTGCTTTCTCCTCAAATAAACCTTACAGGCTTGACAAATCCGTATGTAAAGTTTGAATGGTTTAAAAATCATTTAACATCACTTACCGGAACTGTTCCTAATTATGAACACAATCAGCTGAAGCTTGAGATAAACAGTGGAGCAGGATGGGTACAGATTTGGGCAAGCAACACAAACGATCCTGCCTGGAGAACTGTTGGTGTTCCTTTGGCTGCAACATATGTGGGAGCAACAGTTCAGCTTAAATTTACTGTTGATAAAGACGTAGCCGGAAACGGATATTTCTACGATGATGTTTTATTGGATGAGGTTCAGGTAATACAGGCTCCTACCTGTTTTGAGCCGACAACTCTTCCGGTAACGAACGTTACTCCTACTTCAGGAACAATCAATTGGACAGCACCTTTAGCCCCAGCTCCGGCTCCAGCAAACGGATACGAATATTATTATTCTCCTACCAATACTCCTCCCGTTGCAGCTACTGTAGGAACGGCAACCCCGGGGATGACGGCTAATATAACTCCGTTGGTTTCGGGAACTACATATTATTGGTGGGTAAGATCGGTTTGTTCTGCTACCGATAAATCTCCTTGGGTAGCAGGTACTCCTTTTACACCGGGTCAGATTGGTGGCGGAACTGCCACGCATGCTTACTTGCCTGTCTATTCTTGTTCAGGATTTAATTACTCCCAGCAAATATATACAGCATCAGAAGTTGCAGGAGCTGTGGGGACTAACACTTATATTACTTCTATTAAATTCTATGTTTCTACAACTGGAACTACACAGGCAAACTACAATCAATGGGTGGTTTATATGGGAAATACGGCTCAGACTGATTTTGCAACAACTACAAGTTGGGTTCCTTCTTCATCTTTAACGCAGGTTTATACCGGTACTTTACCGGCAATGACTGCCGGAACTTGGGTTACAATTCCGTTGAGTACACCTTTCTTATGGGATGGAACAAGCAATGTGGTAATCGCTGTAGATGAAAATGTTACAGGAACTTCTTGTACTGCCAACTGGGGAAGTTATACTGCTGGAACGAATAAAGGAATGCTGTATTATAACACAACCACAAATCCTAATCCTGCAACTCCGCCTACAGCTACAAGCAGATATTCTGTAATTCCGATTGTCCAGATGGTAGGGACAGCTTTGGTACCTTGTACAAATACTCCTCCTGTCAATATTGCAATCAGTAATGTATCGGCAACTTCTGCGAATGTTTCGTGGACACCTGCTGCCGGAGCGACTTATGTTTTAAGATACAGATCGCTTCCCGGTGGAACCTGGATCACGGTCAACCTTACAACACCTTTGACGAACACCTATACCATAGATGGTTTATTGGAATTTACTCAATACGAAGTTGAAATAGCGACTGTTTGTAATGCAAGTCCTGCGGGAGCATTTTCTACTCCAGTCATCTTTACAACACCCGGAGTTTCATGGTGTCCTCATGCTGCACAATATACCAGTGCAACTTATGGATGGATATCTAATGTAACAGTAAATCCTGTAGGATCTACATCATTAAACAATACATCTGCACAATCTCAGTATACTGATTATTCTACCAACCCTGCTTTAGATCTTACGCTTGTAAGAGGTACTCAAAATAACATTATTTCTGTAGGGAAAACATGGCCGGGAACTCAATATGCAAACTATACTAATGTATGGATCGATTTTGACAGAGATGGTATTTTCGATACAAGCGAATTGATATACAGCAGCGGAGCCAGCACTTCGTCACCTGTTTCTGGAACGTTTAATGTTCCGACAGTAACCTATAATGGTGCTAATGCAACAAGAATGAGAGTTGTGGTTTCCTACGCCGCTGCCGCTGGTGCATGTTCCGGAAACACCTATGGAGAAGTTGAAGATTATGCTGTCAGATTTATTGATCCTGTACCTTGTACAAGTGCTGCACCTACTAATTTAACGGCGACAAATCTTACTCCTGTGAGTGCTGTTTTATCATGGATGCCTGCACAAGGTGCAACATCTTATATTGTACAATGGAGAGTTGTAACTACACCTGCTTCAGTTTGGATTCCGGTAACGCCAAATCCGGCAGTGAGTACTCATACGCTTACAGGGTTAAACGAGCAAGTGCAATACGAGTTTAGAGTAGCTTATATCTGTAATGGTGTACAAGGTAACTTTTCGGCGCCTGTACAGTTTACAACACCCGCAATTTCCTGGTGTCCTCATGCTGCACAATATACCAGTGCAACATATGGATGGATATCTAATGTCAATGTGAACCCTGTAGGATCTACAATATTAAATAATACTTCTGCACAATCTCAGTACACTGATTACTCTGCCAATCCGGCTTTGGAGCTTACCCTTGTAAGAAATACTCAAAATAACTCTATTTCTATTGGAAAAACGTGGTCAGGTACTCAATATGCAAATTATACTAATGTATGGATTGATTTTGACAGAAATGGTATTTTCGATACAAGTGAGTTGATATATACTAGTGGCTCTAATGCTTCATCACCTGTTTCAGGAACGTTCAATGTTCCGGCCGTAACTTATAATGGTCCTAATGCGACAAGAATGAGAGTTGTCGTTTCCTATGCCGCCGCCGCTGGAGCGTGTTCTGGAAATACATACGGAGAAGTTGAAGATTATGCAGTTAAGTTTATAGATTTACAACCTTGTAGTACAACGGCTCCGGTACCTACAGTCTCTAATATGACATCTTCCACAGCGTATGTGTCTTGGATTCCCACTGCTAATGCTACCTACAGAATCAGATGGAGACAAGGAACTACGGGAGTTTGGCAGTTGCAACCTTTAGGGTATGTAGAATTGGCTGCCGGACAAAGTTTTTATAATATTACTAATCTTTTAGAGCAGACGGCTTATCAGGTACAGATTCAGGCAAAATGTGGAACTACTTGGGGCGCATTCGGTGCTTCAGTCAATTTTACAACTCCTTCATTGACATATTGCAATATGATAGGTACGGGAACTAACGATTATATTTCTAATGTGAAAGTAACACCGGTGAATTTTCCTTTAATGGATAATACATCTCTTCAGACTAATTATATCAGTTATACCACTCCGGCAACATTAATCAATTTAGAAGTGGGATCTACCGGAAACCAGCTTTCAGTTTCTAAAGCTTGGGAGGGTACTACTTATGCCGATGCTGTTTATGCATGGATTGATTGGAATAGAGATGGTGTTTTTGCAGATTCTGAAAGAATAATGACTTCAGCATCAAGTACAACTAGTCCTGTAACGGCTACATTTGATGTTCCATCAGCAGGAATCTACACAGGACAATACACAACCACAATGAGAGTTGCTTTGAAACGTGGAAGTGCTCCTGTAATCTGTGTTGACCCGGTAAATGGTGAAGTGGAAGATTACGCTGTAAAATTGAGACCTTGTAGTAATAATACCCCAACCAGTTTAAATATTAATCCTGTCACTCATAATTCAGCTACAGTCAACTGGACGCCAGCGGCAAATAACAATGCTTTTGTTCTGGAATACAGAGCGGTGACAACACCTGCTTCCAATTGGATCGTGATCAATGCATCTGTTTTTGGGGGTAACCCTCCGGTACAGCTTACAGGGTTAACTCCGGCTACAACTTACGAAGTAAGAGTGGCTGCGGTCTGTGGTAGTGGAGGTAATGGTAGCTATACACCAGTACAGACATTCACAACAAGATGTGATCCTACACCTCCGAATGTAACGGTGACAAACATCACTTCAACATCAGCAGTTGTAACGTGGAATCCATTGGTTCCTAATGCGACTTACATTATCCGATACAGACCGGTAGGTACTACAACATGGATTACGCCTACTGCACCGCTTCCGCCAGCTAATTCTTATACTATTACAGGATTAACATCTTTTGTAATGTATGAAGTACAGGTAGCAAATATTTGTTTTGGTGAAACGGTTCCAAACCCATGGTCAAATCCTCAGGTATTTACAACAGTAAGAGTTTGTGAAATACCCCCTCCGGGATTAACAATTACTACATTAACGCCAACAAGTGCAGAGGTAGTTTGGGATGCCTATACCGGGGCTGGAGCTACAGGTAGTTATGTTTTAAGATATAGAAAAGTAGGGGTTCCTAGCTGGACGAATATTTCGGTGAATGTCAATACCTATACAATTACAGGCCTATTAGAATTGACCAAATATGAAATGCAGGTTGCAAATGTTTGTAGCGGAACACCGGGTAATTTTACCCCGCTCTACTATTTTACAACACCTACAGTCGTGTATTGTCAAATGTCATCTGCTAATTCAGCAACAGAGTTTATCTCTAAGGTTACCACGAAACCTACAGGTAAACCTGAAATGATCAACGAATCTTTGGGATCTAATTACACAGATTATACAGGAGACCCAACGAAACATATTGAGTTGGTACAGGGTTCTGCAGGAAATCAATTAATCATTGATAAAACCTTAAGCAATGGTGACAAAGCAGGAGTAGCAGTCTGGATTGACTTCGACAGAAACGGATATTTTGATCTTCATGAAAGGATTCTTGCTGACGGACCAAATACAAACCCAACGGCGAACGCAACATTCAATGTTCCTGCAGATGCGTTTGTAAGCATGACAAATTACAAATATGTAGTAATGAGAGTGGCGATGCAAAAAGATGGAATTCCGGTGAATTGTCTTAATTTCCCTAACGGTGAGGTAGAAGATTATACCGTGAGAATCTCTAAGGTACCTGTTGTCAATTCGTTAAATCAGGATGAAATTCTAATCTACCCTAATCCGGTAAGTACGATCTTAAATATTAAAAACATTAGTGCAAAAGCTAATTATAAAATTTACAGTGCTTCCGGAAGATTAGTGTCATCGGGTCTGATTGTAAATAACGCAATTGACGTAAGAAGCCTGATAAACGGACTTTACATCATCGATATAGAAGATGTAAAAGGTTCGGTGAAGAAGAAATTTATTAAAGAATAATATAAACTTAGTCTGTGTTGTAAAAAGATGCAGCTATAGTTTAAAACAATAAATAAATCCTCTCAATCATTTTGAGAGGATTTGTTGTTTTTACAATGTTACAATGGTGTCGGTGTCGGATTTTCCGGCAGACCGCTTGGCGTGTTGTAGATGATGTAATCGTTATATTTGGCTTCATTGGTTTCATAGAAAATATCCTGTCCGATGCCTGCATATTTGGTGAGTAATCTGTAGAGCCTGTTCAGCGCTTCGATGCGTCCTTCCGTTGCAAGATCGCGGTCAGATATGCCTTTTGCCTGAGCATCAATGGCTGCATCCAAAGTTTCACGTTGGGTAGTGAGCGTAGTGATTTTATCCTCGGTGAGCCCTTCTTCAGCGAGTTCCGTCAGATATTTCGTGGCGGTTGCGGTCATGGTTTTGGCTATACGCACCAGTTCAGAATCACTTTGCTGGCTTACTGCTGCATTGCCAAATTCCTTGTACCTCGCACCAAACTGTCCGAAAGTATTCTCTGCCATATTGAAAATGCTGCGCATGGTTTTTTCCAAGGCGTTTCTTGCGGCATCTTTTTGGGCCGTCAGATCCATTTTAATGGCTTCCAGCTGCTCATCATTCGGGTAATTTTCCACGGCGGTGCGTGCTTCAATAAGCTCTGTTTTCTTTGCAGTACTGTAGCCACGATCTGTGAACTCGGTGATGTCTCTGTCTATCAAATTGATCAACTCATCTGCTTTCTGTTTCAATACAGAATCTGCAATGATGAAATCTCTTTTTACCTGATCTTTTTTCATAATGAAATTTTTTGTTTGTGTTTATAAATTGAACTTAAAAATCGTCTACAATAACTGGTATTTCGTTATTTGTATCTTTTTAAAGGGAGCTGTAAAGTGTTGATATGTAATAAATTGTACTTGATTTCCTCAACTAAGTGCTTGAACGCTTCAACTAAATACTTGATTGTCCCAACTAAACGGTTGAACGCCTTAACTAAATAGTTGATCGTCTCAACTAAACGGTTGAATGCTCTGGCGAAGCGGTTGAAAACCTTGACTAAAGAGTTGAAGGTGTTAACTAAACGCTTGTCTGCAGCTTCTTACTAGTTTTTCGGGTGTACGAACTTATAATTTGAAGTGAGTTGAAAATTGAGGAGCCGGCAAAGATTCTTGCGCGCGCGGAAGGGTAAATTGTGGTAATCATCATTTTGTTTTTTTGTGTGTTCTGATCACAAATATAAAATTAATATTGAAAAGATAGGTTTATCCGATAAAATATTTCTAAAAAAAGTTATAGTGGTTGATATCATACGAAACCCCCGCTTTTGGGCGGGGGTTTTTGTTTGTATTCTGATGGCGCAAGCATCTTGCTCGTGCCCGTTTGTTTTTTTAGTGGAAGCATGAGCTAGCATGGGGGCTTAAATTGTAATCACATTATGATAGAAATTCTTTAAACATTTTTGTACTTATTTGATAATCTTCTGTATGATTTAAATAATACTTTTCGTCATCATCTAGATTATCTGCGATTTCCTTTTCAAAACATAAAATAGTTATTCCTTCTCTTGATTCAGTCTTATCAATATCGATATAATTAGCCAATTGCTTCAAAGAAATTCTAAAATTCTTATCTGTACAAAACTTTTTTATTATTTCATTGTAATTTTCCGTAAAGTCTTTCTGAACATTATTCAAATCAAAAATAGAACTTTCTCTTAATAAATTTAAAATATGAATAAAACTGAATGGAATCAAAAGACTTTTTTTGAATGTAGGTCTTTCATATTCTAATCTACTCATGAATTCTATTGCAAATTGAGGGTTTAAATTTTCTATATTAAATAAATCAAATACTAGTTTAAAAAAATAATTGTCAGGTTGAGAGGATAATGAAACTGCGATTGCAAGCTCATTCGAAATATTTGTGTCGTATATTAATCCAACTGGAATTGCTGGCATTTTAACAATATATTCTGCAGCTAAATATTCCTGCATTGATTTGTGAACAAATTCATAAGAATCATAGCTTGATTTAATTATTATACCATTATGTTCTTCAATTTCTTTTATCACCTTTAAATTCTCATTTTTAGGAAGTTCAAATGATTTGTAAATCCTTTCGTAGGTTTTTTTAAAATCATCTTCAGAATAAATCTTATTAGAGTATGAAATGGTGAGATCATATGCGAAGTGAGCTAAAAAATCAAACTTTCTATCATTATCAAAATCAGCATAAATAGACTCTCTTAGTATTCTTCTTTGTTCATCCCATTCCTCTATTAGTAGACGAACTAATTTTTTATAAATTGATTTTGGTTTATCATAAAATTTTCTGGTTTTTTCAAAAATTGCGCACAAATGGGCAAGTGTTAAAGGACGTAATGATAAATCTAAAAATTTAGATGTATATAACTTCTCTTTAAAGATTTCAGCATCTTCAGGTAAAGTGAACCATTTATCAATAAATTCGTTTATCTGGTTTTCATTGAGTTCACAGATTTCATATTCGACTGAATTTTCTATGTGGTAGTTATATGATGCGCTTCTAGAGGTTAATACAACAAGACTAGAAGTAAGATTTAGCATTAAAGATTTAATTTCATTGTAGAAATTATCCAATCTTCTTGGCTTTACTTCATCAAGACCATCTAATATTATTATACAATTAAATGAGTTAATATATGTATTTACATATTTTTCTCGCAAAGAGACATTTTCTAATGAATTTATTTTTTTTTCATCCTTAGTTGCAATTTCAATTCCAAAAATACTTTTTAATTTTGAGTATATTGACTCTCCATCTGTAATATCCCTCAGATAAATTAAAATTGGAAATTGATATTTAATCTCAATTTGGTCGGTCAATAAAATTTGACATATATGTTTGATAGTTGTTGTTTTACCAGCCCCTGGATCACCTAATATAATGATGTGGCTATCATCATCATTATTTGTAAGAATATTTTTAATTGTTGACTTTTCACTGATTTGATCTTTGAATTTTACACTCTTTCGCTGTAATTCAATATCAAGATCTATATATACGTCATTAATATTTCTATTTTTACTAAGTTCTTTAAAACTTATTTGCTTTGTAGAATTTATTACAAAATTATTATGGTTTTCAAAAGCATTTTCTAAATCTTCATAAGATGTGATAAGTTCAATCTTATTATTTTTTAGTAATTTTTTTAATAAAGAAATTCCTTCAGAAACTCCTTGTTTAATTAATAAACTTTTTATCATTATTCTTAACAAATTTATTTGTGATCAATCAAATTAAGCATATTGCAACAATAATAGCTTAATTTTCGTAAATATAAATTATTTGCAATTAGTATATTGATAAAAGTTTGATTTACAGATTAGTTTCATTTTACGATATTTATTTAACGAACTAATATTTCAGCCAAATATTTATCACTGATAAACTCCTCATTATATACCTAAGGTCAAAAAACATCCCGTAACAATTTGTTAACACTAAATAAAAATATTGCCTTCTTAAAAGATGTAATTTTACTGTATGGGAAAGAAGAAAAAAAAGGTAACGAAAGAGCAGCTGGATGAACTGAAAGGTTTAAGAAAGCATCTGACGCCACAGTTATCTATTGACAATAAAATCAATACTTTGATTCAGGTAAGTCAGGTACTGAGAACGATAAATTTGACGAGTACTTTTGCAAGCAATATCTCTACAGAATTTACCGGATTGGAAGTTTTTGGGGAACGCTATAACAATTTCCCGAGAATAACTTCTGTGATTGATGATGCTATTCTTTATTACGACGAGCAGCTTAAGGCTTTTTAAATCAAATAATAAGTAAGTCATTAAGACTTTAATAAAATAGAGATTTGCCCAGCCGGCAGATCTCTTTTTGTTTTTTGCATAAAAAATCAGAGTTTCATGATTAATTAAACTAGTTAAATGTGCAAGGTTTTTTATTGCCATAAATTTGCCAGATAAAATTAAAAATAGGCGAGAATTCAAACATAAATACATATGAAAACATTAAATTTTTTGGTCATCGGAAAAAATCAGGAAATTCTTGAAACGTTAAAAAGAATCATCGAAAATAATGAAGGTTGGGAAGCTGAGGTTCAAAGCGATGAAAATATCTGTTATAATTACATCAAAGAAAATCACATAGATATCGTTCTTTTGAGTTCAGGTTTAGAAGAGAAATTTGAAAATGAAATTAAAGTATTTTGTAAAAATTTAGATAAAGAAATTAAGGTTATCGACCATTACGGCGGAGGAAGCGGACTTTTAAAGAATGAAGTTTACACACTTTTCCCTAATTTGCAGCCGTAAACTTATTTTATGTTTGAAAATATCATCAAGAACGTTACCCGTTTCATCGATCTTAACACTGTTGAAGAAAAATTCTTTACTGATTTATTAGTTTGTGAAACGATTCCCAAGAAAACAATTTTATTGCGTGAAGGAGAAGTTTGTCAGTTTGAAGGCTTCATTCACAAAGGTTGTTTAAGGGCTTACTATCTTGATGATAATGGTTTTGAAGTGACGATTTTGTTTGCCATCGAAGATTGGTGGATTAGTGATATCGCTTCATTCCAAGACCAAAAACCTTCCAATTTATATATAGAAACCATCGAAGATTCAGAGATTTTTATGCTGAATCCGACGACCAAAGAAAAGTTGTTGCAGGAAATTCCGAAATTCGAAAGAGTTTTCAGAATGTTGGTTCAGAGAAATCTTTTTACGCTTCAAAACCGTCTGGTGAATACCATTTCAAAAAGTGCATCAGACCGATACCTGGAATTTATAAAAGTATATCCAACGATTCCACAAAGAGTTGCGCAGTATTATATCGCTTCATATTTGGGCGTTTCTAAAGAATTTGTGAGTACAATTAGAAAGCGTCTGGCGACTAAAGAGAAATAAAATACACGAAATTCCCCTCCAATGGAGGGGGGCGAAAATTTGAAAAATTTTTGACGGGGTGGTTTATACAAAACGTGTAAACTACCCCGTCTTTTTGTTTCACAAAAATCCACCCCTTCAGAGAAGGGGAATTTAAGCTCCATATTTTTTTGCTTTAAATGCATTTATTAAACTAGTTAAATGCACAGCAATTCTCATCACCATAAATTTGTCTTATCAATAACGAATAAACAACAAAACAGATATGGACAGAAAAGATTTTTTAAAGAAAGGATTACTCGGCACAGGAATGTTCGTAGCAACCGCATCATTAGGCAATACAATGAAAAATGAGATTGACGAAATCGAGCCGCTAGAACCTATTGGATACAATCATTTGCCCAATACAGATTCAAAAATCAAAGATAATTCTGTGATTCACAAAGCGGATTCCAGAGGAAAAGCGGATCACGGCTGGTTGGTGAGCAATCATACATTCAGTTTTGCGAATTATCACAATCCTGAAAGAATGCATTTCGGAGTTTTGAGAGTTTTGAATGATGATAAAGTGGAGGCTGGAAGAGGTTTCGGAACGCACCCTCACGATAATATGGAAATCATCAGTATTCCGTTGGAAGGTGATTTGGAGCACAAGGACAGTATGGGGAATTCGGCGATTATCAAGAGTGGAGATATCCAAGTGATGAGCGCAGGAACTGGGATTATGCACAGCGAATTCAATAAAAATAACGACAGTTTGGTGAAGTTTCTTCAAATCTGGGTTTATCCAAACAAGAGAAACGTGACACCAAGATATGACCAGATTACTTTAGACAAATCAAAAGGTCAGAATAAATTTCAGCAAATATTGTCTCCAAATGCTGATGATGAAGGTGTTTGGATTCATCAGGATGCCTGGTTTCACTTAGGAAACTTTGAAAATAACTTCGAAACCAATTATCAAATCAAGAAAAAAGGAAACGGTGTATATGCTTTTATTTTAAAAGGAAGCGCAGAAATCGAAGGACAAATAGTTGAAACGAGAGACGGTTTTGGTGTATGGGATATTTCAGATTTAAATATCAAATCAACAACAGAAGATACAGAAATCTTATTGATGGAAGTTCCAATGACGATGTAAGGAAGTCTGAAGATATTTTGAGTGTTTACAGATTTTTAGTTGATTAAAACTACCATAACCATTGAAAGAAAATTTCGGATAATTTTTTTACTGGTTTGCATTTCCGTAAATTTGACCCGTAAAAATAAAATAAATCTTAAGTAAGAATGGAAAAGTATAATTACGGGGTCATTGGTCTCGGTGTAATGGGGCGAAATCTTCTTTATAATATTGCCGATAACGGCTTTTCAATTGCAGGATTTGATCTTGACGAAAAAAAAATAAAAGATTTACAGGACGGTGCTACTTCAGAAATGAAGGTAAAAGGTACCCAGACTTTACAAGATTTTGTAGCCGCATTAGAAGCTCCGAGGAAAATTATTCTGATGGTTCCTGCCGGAAAGCCCGTAGATGCTGTTTTAGGAAACATCACCCCACTTTTAAGCGGTGGAGACATCGTGATTGATGCAGGAAATTCTTATTTCAAAGATACTGAAAGACGTATTGCTGATTTAGCCTCAAAAAATCTTCACTTCATGGGAATTGGTGTTTCAGGAGGTGAGCAGGGTGCTAGAAGAGGACCTAGCATTATGCCCGGAGGAGATTTGGAAGCTTTCAAATTAATTCAGCCGATGTTGGAAGCCATTTCTGCGAAAGTGAATGGAGAAGCTTGTACAGCCTACATGGGAAAAAGTTCAGCCGGGAACTATGTGAAAATGGTTCACAACGGAATTGAATATGCCATCATGCAACTCATCAGCGAAGCTTACGATTTACTGAGAAAAGGAGCTAAACTGAATAACGATCAACTATACCAAGTTTTCAAAGAGTGGAACAACGGTGAGATGAATTCTTTCTTAATTGAAATCACAAGAGATATTTTCCAGCAAAAAGATGATTTGACAGACGGTTATCTTGTTGACCAGATTTTAGATAAAGCAGGAGCAAAAGGAACCGGAAAATGGACTTCCGAACAAGCCATGGAAATTGGTACTTCTATTCCAACCATTGATATTGCCGTGACTTCAAGAATTTTATCGGCTTACAAAGAAGAGCGAGTAAAAGCTTCTCAATTATATTCTAAAAATGAAATTGCAAGTCCTGAAAATACAGAACAGTTCATCAAAGAAGTTGGTGAAGCGCTTTATTTGGCAACATTAATCAGCTATGCACAAGGTTTGGCATTATTGGTAAAAGCGTCTGAGGAATATCAATTTGAAATTCCATTAAAAGATGTTGTCAAAATATGGAGAGGTGGATGTATTATCCGTTCTGTTTTATTGGAGAAGTTCTATTTGGCTTATACTCAAAATCCAAATTTATCTAATATTTTATTGGACAAAGATATTTCTGAAATCGTTAAAAATAAAATTTCTTCACTAAGAAAAACTGCAGCATTTGCCGCTTCAAACGGAATTTCAAGTTTAGGAATTCAAACCGCTTTAGGATATTTTGATGCGTACACAACAGAATCTCTACCGGTTAATTTAATTCAGGCTCAGCGTGATTATTTCGGAGCACATACGTATCAGAGAACAGACAGAGAAGGTGTTTTTCATGCATCTTGGCAAACTGCAAATAACTAATATTCGGAAAAAATGAGTGAAAATAAAATCCTGCAGCCAACAACAATCATTATTTTTGGTGCAACGGGAGATTTAGCCAAAAGAAAACTCTTTCCGGCGTTTTATAATTTATACATCGATGGCAGAATGCCGAAAGGCTTCAATATTCTGGCACTCGGAAGAGCAGATAACAGCGATGAATATTTTAAAAATTACATTAAAGAAAATCTCGAACAGTTCTCAAGAAAAAAGATTACTTCAGAAGATTGGGCCGGGTTTCAGGCACATATTACCTATTTCCAGCATCAGCTGGATGAGGAGAGTTCTTACAAAGATTTGTACCAGAAATTAGAAAAATTTGACACCGTCTACGGAAAAAGAGGAAACAGATTATTTTATTTATCGATTGGGCCAAATTTCGTTTCTACGATTTCCAATCATATCAAAAATACTTCATTAGCTTCTGATCCCCAGAAAGATCGTATTATTATTGAAAAACCTTTTGGACACGATAAACAATCGGCGATAGAGCTCAACAGTTTGCTGGCCGAGACTTTTGAAGAAGAACAGATTTACCGTATCGATCATTATTTAGGTAAAGAAACAGTACAGAATATATTGGCGTTCAGATTTGGAAATTCTATTTTTGAGCCATTATGGGACTGTAAACATATTGAATCGGTTCAAATTACGGTTGCTGAAGAAGTTGGTGTAGAAACGAGAGGAAGTTTTTACGAACAAACCGGAGCACTTCGTGATATGATTCAAAATCATTTGCTGCAAATCCTTTGTATGGTGGCGATGGAACCACCAGCTTCTTTGGAATCAGGCGAAATCAGAGACCGTAAAGTAGACGTTCTGAAATCGATCCGCAGAATTTCATCCGATAAAGTTGATCATTATGCAGTAAGAGGTCAATATGGAAAAGGTACTGTAAATGGGGTAAAAGCCAAAGGTTATCGTCAGGAAGACGGAATTGCTCCTGAGTCAAATACAGAAACTTTCGCAGCCGTAAAATTCTATCTGGATAACGAAAGATGGCAGGACGTTCCTTTTTACGTACGCACCGGTAAAAAAATGCAGGAAAAACATTCTTATATTACGATTCAGTTTAAACCGCTTCCACATTCTACATTTTCTGAAAGTTCACAATTATTGTCTGCCAACAGATTGATTATCAATATTCAGCCTTTGATGGATATCAGATTGCAGTTTATGGCAAAACAACCCGGGCTTTCTTTGGTTTTGAAGCCAGTAGAAATGATTTTCGATAATTTTGCTTGTCAGGAAGATACTCCGGAAGCTTACGAAACTTTATTGCTGGATGCACTTATTGGTGATCTTACTTTGTTTATGCGTTCGGATCAGGTAGAGGAAGCTTGGGATGTAGTCAAAACAATTCAGGAGACTTGGGAAGGTAGAAAAGATTCATCTTTTCCGGATTATGAAGCAGGAAGCTGGGGACCAGAAGACAGTTTTGCTTTGGTTGAAAGACAAGGCCACAGCTGGGTTTAGGATGATTTAAATTTAAATAAAAAGAAAATGAATATCACGGTATTTGACGATTTAGATATATTATATAAAAAAGCAGCCGATAGTTTTGTTGAATTATCAAAAAAATCGATTGAGAAACATGATCGTTTTACGGTTGCACTAAGCGGAGGATCTTCTCCCAAAGCTATTTTTAATTTATTGGCTACTCAGGAATATGCGGAAAAAATTGAATGGAATAAAGTTTACTTTTTCTGGGTTGACGAACGTTGGGTTTCTTTAAATGACGAAAAAAGCAATGCGAAAATGACTTTCGAAGCGCTTCTTGATAAAGTTCATGTCAATAAAAATCAGATTTTCCCGATGTACAAAGACGGAATTGAGCCTGAAAAGTATGCTAAAGAATATGAACAGGAAATCAGAAATGTTGTCGGTGATGAAGGTGTTTTTGATTTTATTCTTTTAGGAATGGGAGATGACGGTCATACGGCTTCTTTATTTCCTGGCGAAAATATTTTAGATGAAAAGGAAAAATGGGTTGATGCTTACTATCTGAAACCTCAGGAAATGTTCAGAATCACTTTAACTGCTCCGATTATTAACAAAGCGGAAAATATTTTAGTTGTTGCATTCGGAGAGAATAAAAAACATGCTTTGAATGAAGTTTTGAATGGGGAATACAATCCAAAAATGTATCCGTTACAATTAATTAAAAGAAAAGAAGGATTTGAGTTTTTTACGGATGAAAAAGCAATGAGCTGAAAATTATATTGACTAAAATCAATCCTAAGATAAAGCAAACAGCACCATTATAATTCTAGTGGTGCTGTTTTTATTTAAATTTCACAAAAAAGTTTTAACCTTTATGATATGGACAACCCGCTGGCGGATTAACCTCACTTGAAAAAGAATTAATATTTGCTTTCGGACCTTCAAAAAACTGCTCTTCTATCACACGTCTTTGATCTTCAGGAATATCTTCCAGTTTACGAAGAGTATTTACCTGAATGTGAGGCCAGCTTGTAGTACCACCATCATCCCCAAACATAAACTCAAAAAAGATGATTTGCTCATATTGTAACTGAAGGATTTCCTTTCCGTCTTCAATTACCGTTTCAATCCACATCCGCATGTTCATTTCAACCGTGGGCACAAAACGATTCACAAAAGGAACATTTAAAATACCTCCTTGCGCACCGGTTTTGTTTCTTGAAGACATCTGAACGAAAACGTAGTTGCTCACATTTTGCCCGCTTAAAGTATCTCTCAATCGCATATCTGGTCTTACGGAATACGGGTATAAATCGTGAGCTAAAATTCGTTGCGTATAGATTTTATTTTCACCGGGATCATTTTCGTCATTCAATTTTTCATGAACCCAAGCCGGTGCGGGTTGATCAAGATTAATTGGATTTTTAATACTCGCACCAGCTCCGCCCATAGTCGGTGAAATCGCAAGAAAATCAGGATTCCACGTTGCATCGCCTGTCGGAAATTTTGGTGATCCGTCAATCAGATAACCCGATTGATTGGGCACAATATCTCCTAGCAAAGTAATTGTGCTTCCGTGAGGAATAACCCCGCTTCTCGAAATAGAATAATCTGGAATAAAATAAGGGCCTTGATTGCCTGCACCAGGTTTCAACTCTTTTGCAGGGATGATTTCATAATATTCCTGACCTTCTTTTAGATCGCTTAAAAGAATGTACTGTTTGTTATTTTCATCCGATGAAATCTGAACCAAAGGCTCATTTCTGTATTCTCCTTTGTAACCGTAATCTTTAAAATCCTGTTCGTCAAAAGCATGAATTCCGCGGTCTCTTTCAATCGATTCTTTGGTCGCCGCATGATTGTAAACATCACTCAGCCATAGATACATGCCGTTTTCCTCATGAATTGGTGTATATTTTAAAGCAGATTGCCCTTCTACGGTATTCACACTTTGAATGCTTTGCTCGTATTTGATCGCTCCGCAAAACAATTCATTTCCGCCGCCACGATTACGAACGCCGCCGGGAACCAAAGAAAATGTAAGCTTTTCAATATATTCTTCACATTCAAAACTGAATTTTCCGGGAATGCTTCCTGAATTAGTACCCGGAGAAGGCATAATGGTCGTATGAATTCCGCTTCCGTTTAATTTTCTGTCAATATTAGAATTGTAATCAGCGTTGTAGCTTACCCAAGTACCATCCAATACTTTTAAAACACCATAATCTACGTCATTTCCTATTTCCTCAAGATTTTTTTCTTTAAACGGAAATAATGGGTCATCAATCGTAAGTTTAGAATATCCTGACATCAGTTCTTCTAAAACTCCTTTCTGAGTCTGAATAGATTTTTTTAGTAATAAATTTTCGTTTTCAGAACTTTCTTTTTTTCTTTTAAGCATAATGTGTTGTTTTTATGGTTATTAAAAATGTTTTTATCAGCTAAATATATCAGAAACTATTCTTTTCAGAAATGATTTTCTGGTTATTAAAGCGTTCATGGTTATTAGTTTTAGCTATCCAAAATTACTCAGATACCGTTAGAAAAAATTCAGTATTTCTACTTAAATTTTCATTTTTTCATGTCATGATATGGATGAAATATCATATACATATCCAAGATTTAGAAAATTTAAAATTGCAACCATAGTAGAAATCATCTTAAAATCCGCCAACATGAAAGAGCAGGATGCTGTAAGTACATAGAATGTATATTTTTATGAAGATGAAATGAACGAATGATTTTACTTTTGACTGTCCGAATCTATATATAATTAAAAGCCTTTGTACTCTTTGCTGAGTGAAACGCCTTTGTGAACCTTAAAGCATTAAGTAGTAAGAAAAATCTTTGCGAACTTTGCGTTAAAAATTAGCATTATAATAAACTAAAGACAGCCAAATTGAAAGTTATTTTACTGATTTTTGTGTTTTGTAAATAAGTATTCAGAAAAATCAGGTCATACAGCAATATAAATATATTATGAAATTTCAAAATACATCCAAATTCATTGGGTCTCTGTTGATTCTCGCTTTATGTTCGAATGGATTAAAAAGTCAGGACAAATTTCCCGACGGAACAACAATCCCAAAATGGTTTAAAGAAAACAAACCAACAGACATCAACAAATTAGGCAAAAAATACATCCTTACAGAAAATGGTGTGAAGAACGACAGTACAGTTCTTCAGACTAAACAACTTCAGGCAATCATTGATTTGGCAGCTAAAAATGGTGGAGGAGTTGTGGTAGTACCAAAAGGAACTTTTCTCATCAGCTCAGTTTTCTTCAAACAGGGAACGCATTTATATTTAGAAAATGGCGCAAAATTAAAAGGAAGCGACGATATCAATGATTTTCCTGTCGTAACAACAAGAATGGAAGGTCAGACGGTGAAATATTTTCCGGCTTTAATTAATGCTGACGGATTAGACGGTTTCACGATTTCAGGAAAAGGAACACTCGACGGAAACGGGCTTCGTTTCTGGAAATCATTCTGGAAAAGACGCGAGTGGAATCCTAAATGCACCAATATGGATGAAATGAGACCTAGAATTCTTTATGTCTCAAATTCTAAAAATATTCAGGTGGAGGGAATTACGATTAAAAATTCCCCTTTCTGGAGTACACATTACTACAAAAGTGATTTTGTTAAATTATTAAATCTGACCATTCTTGCTCCAAAAGTACCTGTGAAAGCCCCAAGTACAGATGCGGTTGACATCGATGCGTGTACCAATTTCCTGATTAAAAATTGCTATATGTCAGTCAATGACGACGCCATCGCTTTGAAAGGCGGAAAAGGTCCGAAGTCCGATAAAGACCCGAACAACGGCGAAAACAGAAATATTCTCATCGAAGACAACAGTTTCGGATTTTGCCACAGCGTTTTGACTTGCGGAAGCGAATCGATTCACAATTATAATGTGATTTTGCGTAATTCTAAAGTAAACGATGCATCAAGATTATTACATTTAAAAATGCGTCCGGACACGCCTCAACACTACGAATATCTTACAGTTGAAAACATCACCGGAAATGTCAAAACGTTCTTGTATGTAAAAGGCTGGAACCAGTTTTTTGATTTAAAAGGTGAAGAAAGACCGAGAAAAGGATTGGCCAACAATATCATGATAAAAAATATCGATATAAGTTGTGAAACGGCGTTTTCTATTGAAAAATCTGATTTATTCGACTTAAAAGATTTTACATTTGAAAACTTTAAAATAAAAGCTTTAAAACCTGAAATACAAAATTTGAATCACATTCAGAATTTAAAGCAAAAAAATATAAATGTAACGCAAGTTACTTCTCTCACGCAATCTTACGACAAAAAAGACGATTCCGATATTTCTGCTAAATGAGTTTTTATTCCAAGATATTCGTTCTTTTATGCTTTTACTCACAGTTTCTGCATTCTCAATCTAAGGAAATCCAATTCCTGAGCGGGACAGATTCTGAGCATACGAAAGAATGGGATTTCTGGATAACCGGCGGAAGAAAATCCGGAAGCTGGGATAAAATACAAGTTCCGTCACAATGGGAACAGCAGGGATTTGGCTCGTACAATTACGGAAGAGATTACGTCACCTACGGCAAAAATTTTAAATTCAATGATGAAGTAGGTCTTTACAAACACAAGTTTCAAGTTCCCAATTCCTGGAAAGGAAAATCAATCAACATCGTTTTCGAAGGTTCGATGACCGACACCGAAGTTAAAATCAACGGGAAATTGGCGGGAGAAATTCATCAGGGCGCTTTTTATGAATTTAAATATGATATTTCAGATAAATTAATTTTCGGAAAAGAAAATATTCTTGAGGTCAAAGTTTTTAAAATGTCGGCTGATAAATCGGTTAACAACGCAGAACGTCTGGCTGACTATTGGGTTCTGGGCGGTATTTTCAGGCCGGTTTATTTGGAAGCCAGTTCAAAAGAAAATATTTCGTCAACATCTATCGATGCCAAAGCAGATGGGACTTTCCGTTCGAATATTCATTTAAAAGGAATCAATTCTGTCAACAATGTAAAGGTTGAAATTTTTGATGCTAAAAATAATCTCGTTGGAGAATCTCAGATTCAAATTCAGAAAGGTGATACTTTAAAACAAATTCAATTCAATCTTAAAAATCCAAAACTCTGGACAGCAGAAACCCCGAACTTATACAAGGCGAAATTCAGATTAAATAAAAACAGAAAAAACATCTACCAAACCGAAGAAAAATTTGGTTTCCGAACCATTGAAATCCGAAAAAGCGACGGAATTTACGTCAACGGAACCAAAATCAAAATGAAAGGCATCAACCGTCACGTTTGGTGGCCTGAAACGGGAAGAGCAGTCAATGAAAATATAGATTTGATGGACGTTCAGCTCATTAAAGAAATGAATATGAATGCCGTTCGATGTGCTCATTATCCTCCAAATAAATCCTTTTTACAAATTTGCGATTCGTTAGGTTTATATGTTTTGGATGAACTCGCTGGCTGGCAAAAAAAATACAGCACTGAAGTTGGGAAAAAGCTCGTGAAAGAAATGGTGACGAGAGATGCCAATCATCCTTCAATCATTTTTTGGAGCAACGGAAATGAAGGCGGGCATAATTTTGATTTGGATGCAGAATATGCAAAATACGACTTGTCAGACCGTCCTGTAATTCACGCTCATCACAAACCTGGAAACGCTTTTAACGGAATCGACTGCAATCATTACGAAGATTATTACAG
This sequence comes from Chryseobacterium aahli, assembly GCF_022699665.1. GTDB lineage: Bacteria > Bacteroidota > Bacteroidia > Flavobacteriales > Weeksellaceae > Chryseobacterium > Chryseobacterium aahli. Next base: position 298,934 of record NZ_JALDNB010000001.1, read on the forward strand.
TACCAAAAAAATCCTTGAAGGAGAAAATATTTATATGCCGACCGAGTTTCTGCATGCTCAGGATGACGGCGGTGGCGGAACTTCTCTGGCAGATTACTGGGAACTTCACTGGAATTCCAAAAAAGGTGCAGGCGGTTTTCTGTGGGCGTTTGCGGATGAAGGTTTGGTGCGAACAGATTTCAATAATCAGATTGATGTGAACGCAATCAATGCTCCCGATGGAGTGGTGGGCCCACATCGGGAAAAGGAGGGAAGTTTTTATGCTATCAGAGAGATTTACAGTCCGGTAAAAATTGATTTGAAAACATTACCAAATGATTTTAATGGAATCATTCCTGTTGAAAATCGTTATCATTTTACCAATCTGAATGAATGCCAGTTTGAATGGAAATTAGTCAAATTTAAAACTCCATTTTCGTCTGAATCGGGATTTGATGTAATTCAAAAAGGAAAAGCAGAATCTCCGAATATTAAACCGACTGAAAAAGGAAATATTAATTTAAATCTTCCAATCAACTGGAAAGAAAGTGAAGGTTTATTATTAACCGCAACCGATTCTTTTGGTAAAGAAATTTACACTTGGACTTGGAAAATTAAGTCTAATGATGATATTTCAAAACAATTTTCGAAATCGTTAATCAAACAATTTCCGGTTTCAGTTATAGAAAATGATTCATTGTTTATTTTAAAATCAGACGAAAAAGAATTTTCGTTCGGAAAAAAAGACGGATTATTAAAATCAGTCATTTTAGATAAAAAAGGCAAGAAAATGACCTTCCGAAACGGACCGGTTTTCGTGAATGGAAAAACGGAATTATCATCTGTAAAAACTTTTGCAGAAGGACAAAATCAAGTCATTCAGATTTCCTACAAAGACGGGAAAAAAGCCGTTTGGAAATTGAACCCGAATGGAATTTTAGAATTGAATTATGAATATTCGCTTTCCGGAGATTACCAATTTGCAGGTGTAAGTTTTGACTATCCCGAAAATTATGTCATCGGCGCAAAATGGCTCGGCAAAGGTCCATATCACGTTTGGAAAAACAGAACTCAGGGACAGACTTACAACGTTTGGCAAAATCTCAAGAACTCAACCAGAACAGGTTTTTCACCTTGGATTTATCCTGAATTTAAAGGCTATTTCGACGATATTTCTTGGTTGCAACTGAACACTGCAGAAGGAAAAATTATAGTCGGAACGAAAGAAGAAAAAATGTTCGTCAGACTTTTTGATTTTTACGGAATTTACGGTGCAGAAGGTTTCCCGAAACTACCGACTGGAAATATTTCGTTTTTAGATGCGATTCCGCCGTTGGGAACTGTTTTGGCATTTAATATTAATAATGATACTTCCACTTTAGGCCCTGAAAGTGAACCGAATCATCCGAGTGGAAACTTTAAAAGAACATTGTATTTCTACTTTGGTCTTCCAGATTTGGGCGATGAAAATAAACAGTTTACAATGCCAAAAGAAAATATTCTAACAGATTAAAAATGCAGAACTGGATAAAATTTTTGACGCTTTTCTTAGGTTCGTTTTTATTCGCACAACAGACGAATTTTAAGTTTGATTTTGGTGCAGCCAGAACCGAAAAAGGATTTATTCCTATAATGTCAACCTCAAAATTTGACAAGAAAATCGGCTATGGATTTATGGATATTTCCGGTCTGAAATCTGTTGACAATGGCGGAAATGCTTTGACGGGAGATTATATTACCAGCGACAAACCTTTTTATTTTTCAGTCGCAGTTCCTGAGGGAAATTATAATATTACATTAAATCTTGGCGATTCCAAAGGACTTTCGGAAACGACCGTTCGTGTAGAAAACCGCCGTCTGATGCTGAATGATATTAAAACAAAAAAAGGCGAAATCCTAAAAAAACAAATTACGGTTTACGTCAAAGACAGCATCATCCGAAATCAGGACGGAACTCAAATCGGAATTGTAAAACTGAAACCAAGAGAACGAAAATATCTGCATTGGGACAATTTGCTAACTATTGAATTCAATGACAAAGCTCCGAAAGTTTGTTCGGTTCTTATTCAGCCCAATAAAACGGCAAAAACCATTTATCTGACCGGCGATTCCACGGTTGTAGATGCGCAGTACGAACCTTGGGCGTCGTGGGGACAGATGTTGCCGTATTTTTTTGTTCCGAATGAAGTCGTGATTGCCAATTATGCTGAAAGCGGAGAAACCCTGAAAGCCTTTGAAGACCGCCACAGAATCGATAAAATCTGGAGCAAAATAAAGCCTGGAGATTATCTGTTTATTCAGTTCGGACACAATGACCAAAAAGCCGGAAACAGTACAAAATCAGGTTACCGAAAGAGATTAAAAGAATGGATTTTAAAAGCCGAAGAATTGGGAGTAATTCCTGTTTTGGTTACCTCAATGAATCGCAGAGTTTTTGACGAAAATAGTAAAATCGTCAATACTTTAGATGATTTCCCTGATGCGATGCGTGCAATTGCAAAGGAAGAAAAAGTCGATTTAATCGATTTGAATGCATTGAGCAAAACCCTATTCGAAGCTATTGGACCGGAAGAAGCAAAGAAAGCATTCGTGCATTATCCCGCAAATTCTTATCCCAATCAGCCGACCGCTTTGGCGGATGATACGCACTTCAATACTTACGGGGCTTACGAATTGGCAAAATGTGTCGTGAAATCTATTGTAGACCAAAATTTACCTTTAAAGAAATATATTTCAAAAAATTATAAAAGTTTTAACCCCAATAAACCTGATAAAGTTGAAAACTTCCACTGGCCGGAATCCGTTTTTATGGAATCTTTGAAGCCTGATGGAAATTAATATAACAAGAAAATGAAAATTCAAAATATTGTCAAATTAAGTTTAATCTGTTTTGCCTTTGGAAATCTCACTGCGCAAAATCCGTGGCCAAAAACCACCGAGACTGCAAAACCGTGGACGCGCTGGTGGTGGATGGGAAATGGCGTCGACGAAAAAGGCTTGGATAAGCAACTGACAACTTTAAATAAAGCAGGTTTCGGAGGTGTGGAAATCGTACCCATATACGGTGCAAAAGGTTTTGAAAAACAATACATCAATTACCTTTCTCCTGAATGGATGAAAATGTTGCAATTCACGACCAGCAAGGCAAAAAGCCTGAATATGGGCGTTGATATGGCGGTCGGAACAGGTTGGCCAATCGGTGGACCGCAAGTTGATGAACAGAACGCTGCAACAAAAATGATTGTTCAGACCTACACTATTTCATCTGGTGAAAAATTTTCAGATAAAATCCTTTTGAAAGATGAGAAACAGAAGAATTTAAAAACAGTAAAACTCGACATTGTCACGGCTTACAATGAAAAAAATGAAGCTGTAGTTTTAACGGATAAAATCAATACTAATGGAACTTTAAACTGGAAGCCAAGTTCAGGAAAATGGACTATTTACGCAGTTTTTGTCGGTAAAACTTTACAAAAAGTGAAACGTGCTGCTCCTGGCGGCGAAGGTTACACTTTAGACCACTTTTCGCCGGACGCGACGAAGGATTATCTGAAAACTTTTGATAAGGCGTTTGGAAATTCCAACTACGGAATCAGGTCTTTTTTCAATGACAGTTACGAGGTTTACAACGCCGACTGGACGTCGGATTTTTTAAATGAATTCAAAAAAAGAAGAGGCTATGATTTAAGTCCGTTCATCAAATATCTCGTGAGTAACGAGGAAAATGAAACTGCAGGAAGAGTAAAATCGGATTATAGAGAAACTCTGAATGAACTGATTTTAAATAATTTTACCAAAGATTTTACCAACTGGGCGCATTCCAAAAACTCTAAAAATACCAATCAGGCACACGGTTCGCCGGGGAATTTGTTGGATTTATACGCAGCAGTTGACATTCCTGAATCTGAAACTTTTGGAAGTTCGATTTTTGAAATTCCAGGTTTGAAAAGAGATACTGCGGACATTCAGAAATCAGATATGCCGGATTTCAATATGCTGAAATTTGCTTCTTCGGCAGCAAATGTGACAGGCAAAAAATTAACTTCCAACGAAACTTTTACGTGGCTGACAGAGCATTTCAAAACCTCGTGGTCACAGGCCAAACCGGAAGTAGAGCAGGTGTTTTTATCGGGAATCAACCACGTTTTTTATCACGGTACGACTTATACTCCGGCTGATGTGAAGTTTCCTGGATGGTTGTTTTATGCGTCCGTAAATTTCGTTCCTGAAAACAGTTTATGGCCACATCTGAAAGGATTAAATTCTTATATTGAACGCACGCAATCTGTTTTGCAAAGCGGGAAATCGGATAACGAACTGTTGATGTACTGGCCTATTTATGACCAATGGGCGAGTCCGAAAGGGAAGGACGTGACGTTCAAAGTTCATAACGTGGAAAAATGGTTGGTGCCGACCCCGATGTACGAAAATATGAATAAGCTCAGTAAAATGGGGTATTCTCTCGATATGATTTCGGATAAAATGATTGACGAATCAAAGTCGGAAAATCAGAAAATTCAGGTTTCGAAAGAAGGCTCAGCTTATCAGGTTTTAATTATTCCTGAACTGACGTATCTGCCGGAATCTACTTTAAAAAGCATAATAGATTTAGCTCAAAACGGCGCATCAATCATCTTTCAAAACGAACCGAAAGATATTCCCGGAAACTTTGAAGTCGAAAAAAGAAGAACGCAGTTAAAGTCTTTATGGAATCAAATTTTGTTTCAAAACCAAGATGATAATTTGAAATTTGCTAACGTTGGTAAAGGAAAAATTGTTTTAAGTTCTGATGTTGCGAAAGCTTTGGAATATTTAAAAATTGAAAGAGAAAAACTGACCGATACTGGGTTGAAATTTGTGAGAAGACAATTTGACGGCGGAAAATATTATTACATCGTCAACCACACTTCAAAGGAAATCAATCAGAATATTCCTTTAAATTTTGTCGGTAAGCAAGTGACTTTGATGAATCCTGAAAATGGAAATTATGGACTTGCTCAGACTCAGAATAATTCAGTGAGAGTTCAGTTGAAATCAGGAGAATCCTTAATTATAAAAAATACCGAAAAAGTAGATGATTCAGTTCAAAAATGGCATTATACTGAAAAATTAGACGTACCAATTGTTTTAAACCAACCTTGGCAACTGAGTTTCAAAGAAGGCGGTCCCGAACTTCCGAAGACAAAAACTTTAGACAAACTTCAGCCTTGGACAAACTTCACAGAAGATGCTTCAACCCAAAGTTTTTCGGGAACCGGAGTGTACACGACGACTTTAAAATTAAAAAAGAAAAATGCCGACAACTATCTTCTGAAATTTGATAAACTCTACGAAAGTGCTAGAGTGATTGTCAACGGTCAGGATGCCGGAATTGTCTGGAGTCTGCCTTTTGAAATCAACATAGGAAAATATTTAAAGAAAGGCAAAAATACCATTCAGATTGAAGTTTGTAACCTGATGGCGAACAGGATCCGATATATGGATCAAAACAAGATCGTCTGGAGAAATTACAACGAGATCAATTTTGTTAACATCGATTACAAAGCTTTTGACGCATCCAATTGGAAAGTTCAACCTTCAGGTTTGGATGGAGAAATTCAAATAGTTCCAATACATTATTCAAAATAAATTTTAGAATTATAAGATTTGAAACTTTGTGTTCTTATTTAAGTGAAACGCCTTTATGTAATTTAAAAACATTTAGTAGTAAAAAAAAAACTTTGCGAACTTTGCGTTAAAAATTATTAAGAAAACAGATAAATAAAATATGAACTCTAAAATTCAAGAATTCAAAAAATAAAACATTAGAAATGAGTACTAAAAGTATCATAAAAACATTCGCATTAGGAACTTTGCTGACATTCAGTTTTTCTAATGCTCAGCAGAAACCCAAAGTCGTTTTAGATAATTTTTTTAACAACGAAAAAAGAGAACATAAAGAAACTAAAGAATTAGAATCTTGGCATTACACGTGGAACGACACGACCAATGGTGGATTTTCTTTGTTGGGTGAAATTTTTCAAAAGCAAGGCGCAGAAATCAGTACTTTGACCACTGCACCCACCAAAAAAGATTTGAAAAATGCCAATATTTACATCATCGTAGATGCCGATATTGACAAAGAAGCTTACGGCGGAAAGGCCAATCTGATTGACCCGACGAGCATCAAAAACCTGACAGATTGGGTGAAAAAAGGGGGAGTATTGGTCTTGATGAGCAACGATAATGGCAATTCAGAATTCGAACATTTCAATAAACTGGCTGGCGAATTTGGAATTCATTTCAACGATGACAGCTACAACCGCGTCCAGAAAAGAGAATTTGAACAGGGAAAAGTAATAGTTCCGGCTGGAAATGAGGTTTTTTCTGAACAGAAATTATATATGAAAGAAGTGAGTTCCATCGACGTAAAATCCCCTGCTAAAGCCATTTTGACTGCTGAAGGAAAAAACATTGGAGCTATTGCAAAATTCGGCAAAGGGACGGTTTTCGCTTTGGGTGATCCTTGGTGTTACAACGAGTACATCGATGGCAAAAAGTTACCCGCAGATTTTACCAATTATCAGGGAAGTGAGGAATGGGTGAAGTGGTTGTTGAAGCAGACTTCTAAGAAATAATTACAGATGTGCAATCGGTTGAAATTGAGTAAATGGAATAATTTGGGCAGCTTAATCCGCCTGTAATTTATCCTGAGCTTGTCGAAGGACTCCCGCTTTTTTGCTCGTCGTTCCTCCTCACAAAAAGAGCTCCGTTCAAGTCGGGCTGCGAGAGATTCTACGTTTTAAAGTGATTGCAAAGTTAATTTTTATCTTAAAATTATCAATCGGAGTGGGCTTTAGCCCGCTTAAAAAGGTTTTTCAAATCCGGCTTTAGCCAAAACTTATAAAATCAGAATTATGAATGTAAAATTCAGATTTATTTTAGCCGTAGTTCTCTTTTCAGAACTCCTGTCAGCACAAAGACAAATGGAATATCTGAAACGAGGAATCATTGCCATTCCAGCAGATTCAGGCGTTTTTGTGAGTTGGCGTTTGCTTGGCACAGAGGCTCAGAATACCCATTTTGATTTGTACCGAACTGAAAATAATTCAACTAAAAAGCTGAACGAAAAACCACTTTTGAACGAAACCACTTTTTTAGATAAAACAGCCGACAAAGCAAAGAATTACACCTATTTTGTAAAATCAAATACTCATGATAAATCGGTAGATATTGATTCTGCGAGATATGTGGCAAATCAAAAACCGTATTTTTCAATTCCTCTTAAAACACCTGCAGGTTATACTCCAAACGACACCTCAGTAGCCGATTTGGACGGAGATGGCGAATATGAAATCATCCTTCATCAAACCGGAAGGTCGAAAGACAACAGCCAAAAAGGAGAAACCGACCCGCCAATTATTCAGGCTTACAAAATGGATGGAAAGCTTTTGTGGGAAATTAATTTAGGCAAAAACATCAGAGAAGGAGCGCATTATACGCAGTTTTTAGTCTATGATTTAGACCAGGACGGCAAAGCTGAAATTGTAATGAAAACCGCCGACGGAAGCAAAGACGGAATAGGGAAATTTATTGGCGACCCGACTAAAAATTACGTCAACGAAAACGGAATGATTCTCTCCGGACCGGAATATCTGACAGTTTTTGATGGACAAACAGGAGCGGAAATCAATACTGTAAATTATCAAGTACCAAGGTTTACAGGCAGTTTGAACCCCACCAATGAACAAATGACCGAAACCTGGGGCGACGCCAAAGGAAACCGACTCGACCGATTTTTGGGAGCCGTTGCTTACTTAGACGGCAAAACGCCGAGCGTCATTATGTCAAGAGGTTATTACACCAAAACTGCAATTGCAGCTTGGGATTATAAAGATAAAAAATTGAGTCTACGTTGGCTTTTTGATACAGAAAGCTCAGAAGAAAATAAGAAATACCGTGGACAAGGAAATCACAACTTGACCATCGCTGATGTCGACAATGACGGAAAGGATGAAATTGTTTTTGGCGCAATGACTGTTGATGATGATGGGAAAGTGCTGAACAGTACAGGTTATGGTCACGGCGATGCGTTGCACGTCGGAGATCTAGATCCATCAAATCCGGGATTGGAAATTTTTGATATTCAGGAGAGATTTGATGATGCAGGTGTACATTTCAGAGACGGAAAAACGGGAAAAGTTTTATGGAAATTACCATCATTACAGTATAGTAAAAAAGGCAAATATCAAGGCCCTGGAAGAGGTTTATCTTTAAATATTGATCCTCGGTATGAAGGTTCAGAATCTTGGGCAGCCGGAGCCGGACTGAAAGGAATTTATAATACGAAAGGAAAAAAAATCAGCGAGAAAAACCCAATTGCAAATATGGGAATTTATTGGGATGGTGATTTTTTAAGTGAAATTTTAGACGGAACCAACGTCTCAAAATGGGATTGGAAAAACGAAAAGTCAAACGTGATTTTTGATGCTAAAAGTTTCCAGTGTGAATCAAATAACGGAACCAAGAAAAATCCGGCTTTGGTCGCTGATTTGTTTGGAGACTGGCGTGAAGAAGTGATGTACAGAACAGCCGATAATCAGGAATTGAGAATTTTTTCTACGACCATTCCGACACAACATAGATTGTACACTTTGATGCACAATCCTCAGTATCGTTTGAGCATCGTCTGGCAAAATGTGGGCTACAATCAGCCTCCGCATACCGATTATTATTTGGATGAATCTGTTAAAAGCCTGCCTCAACCTAAAGTGAAAAGCATTAAAGCAAAAAATTAAGCAAAAGTTATGAAAATTAAATATATCATTCCCATTATTGCTTTGGTCATCGTGATTGGTGCATCATTTCAAAAACTTCAGAACAAGCCGGTGCTTTACATTATTGGAGATTCGACAGTACAAAACGGTTCCGGGAAAGGCTCAGATTCCCTTTGGGGTTGGGGAAGTTTTATGAATCTTTTTTTAGATACTAACAAAATTGAAATTCATAATCATGCAAAAGGGGGTAGGAGCAGTAGGACGTTTTTGACGGAAGGTCGTTGGGATTCGATTATGAAAACCATCAAAAAAGGCGATTATGTTTTGATGCAGTTCGGTCATAATGATGGTGGTGCATTGGATGATACTTTGAGGGCAAGAGGTACGATAAAAGAAATTGGAGAAGAGTCAAAAGATATTTACAATCCGATTCGTAAAGTAAACGAAACAGTTTACACTTACGGTCATTACATGAGAAAATATGCGAATGAAGCAAAATCTAAAGGGGCGATTCCCATCATCGTTTCGCCAATTCCAAGAAATAAATTTGATGAGAAAGGCAAAATTGAAAAAGACCAGTACGGCATTTGGGCGCAAGAAGTTGCTCAACAAACCGGAGCTTATTTTTTAGATTTAAATACAATGGTTATCGAGAAATATGAGAAAATGGGAGCCGAAAAAGTAAAAGCCTTTTTCCCGAAAGACCACACGCATACCAATGAAGCAGGCGCAATTCTGAATGCAGAATTGGTTATGAAGGGAATCAAAGATTTAAAAGGTTGTCCATTAAAAAAATATGTTAAATAGTAAAAAGGTTTGATTACTTATAATAAAAATCTCTGAGTTCTTATACAAGTGAAACGGCTTTGTGAAACTTAAAAGCAGTTTTTAAAAAAAAAGAAACTTTGTGCACTTCGTGTTCAAATCTTATCAAAACCATTTACTCATCAATTAAAAATTAAATAAAAATATATAATACTTATGAAAAAGCTATTAACAACAGGTTTTTTTGCACTGATTATCGGAGGTCTCACTTCCTGCTCGGTACAGAAAAAAACTGCAGCAAACAAAGTTGAACTTCCCAACAAAAAAGAGGTTTTGGAAGTTTCAAGAAGAGCGAATCAATATTTTATGAACAAGTGGCCGGATACCAAAAAAGATATTGTCGGTAAAAAAGTTTGGCCAAGCAATCTTTGGACGAGAGCGGTTTACTACGAAGGTTTGATGGCGTTATATTCTGTAGACCCAAAAAAGGAATATTACGATTACGCAATGTCTTGGGCCAACAATCACAACTGGAATTTACAGCGCGGAACGTACACCCGAAATGCTGACCATCAGGCTTGCGGACAGACCTATCTTGACCTTTATGAAATCGACGGAAGAAAACATCCTGAAAGAATCAAAAATGTAAAAGCTGCTATGGATAGTATGATTGCGACTCCAAAAGTAGACGATTGGTGGTGGATTGATGCGTTACAAATGTCGATGCCGATTTTCACGAAATTGGGTAGAATCACAGGTGAGCAAAAGTATTTTGACAGAAATTACGAAATGTATGCCTACACCAAGTACAAGCACGGAGGGAACGGTTTGTACAATCAGGCTGATAAAATATGGTGGAGAGATAAAGATTTCGTGCCGCCTTACAAAGAGCCGAATGGTGAAGATTGCTACTGGAGCAGAGGAAACGGTTGGGTAGTCGCTGCTTTGGCGAAAACTTTACAGGATACACCAAAATCTGACCCTCATTATCAGGAATATTTACAGGATTATAAAGATTTATTGGCGGCGTTACTTCCAATCCAAAGAGAAGATGGTTTTTGGAATGTGAGTTTGCATGACCCAACCAATTTCGGTGGAAAGGAAATGACCGGAACGGCTCTTTTCGTTTACGGAATGGCTTATGGCGTGAATAACGGATTAATTGACAGAGAAACGTATTTACCGGTTTTAGTTAAGGCCTGGAACGCCATTGCAAAAGATTCTGTTCAGCCGAACGGATTCTTAGGTTGGGTACAAGGAACAGGGAAGGAACCGAAAGACGGACAGCCACTTTCTATAAGTAAAGAGCCAGATTTTGAAGATTACGGTTTAGGTTGCTTGTTGCTTGCGGGAAGCGAGGTTTATAAACTGAAATAAGCACAGAGCTATAATTAAAATAACTGCCCTATGAAAACAAAAGTAAGTTTAAAATATAATCACTTTTCTCCGAAAAAATTAAAAGTTTCGGATAGAAGTTATTTGAAAAACAAAGGTTTTTCAAACGTTTTAAAAAACATGTTTCTTGCGGCAGTTATTTTTTTATTTACTATTTGTCATTCGCAACAGTCCTCAAACTCAACCCTAATTATTCCTGCCTCAGATTTTTTAGATGAAATTCCGAAAGGCAACTATGTAACAACTGCTGCCGAACAAAAACAGGATTGGCTGTTTAACAATACCGGAATCATCCTCAATTCGGAAACAAACATCATGACGAAAATAAATACTCCGGAAGCGGGAGACTACCATTTATTTGTTCGCAGTAGCGGTAATGGAAAAAGTTCTTTCAAAGTAGCGGTCAACGATAAAGTGACGGATGTTTTCTTCGGTAAAAATGAATTGAGTTGGGTAAGTGGAGGCGTATTTAAACTTAAAAAGGGCATTAATGATATCAAAATTACCAGAATTGCGAAAGGTGCCGTGTTTGATGTTCTGGCGTTGAGTAAAAGTGCATCTCTCACTGAGAAAGACATTTATTCAAAGCAATTGCCTGATGATGTTCAGTTGCTTAAAGAATATAAAATTCCGGAATCTAATGCTGTAAAGTTTGGTGATGTAGATGGCGATGGTAAAACTGATTTTCTGGTATTGGAAAGAGATTTTTCTGCTCATGTTTTTAATCATGAAGGGAAAGAACTCTGGCAATGGAAAGCACCGGAAGAATATGCAAAGGAACGTTCGGAATTTGAAGCACCAGGCGTTATCTGGGATTTTAATCAGGATGGGAAAAGCGAAATTGCACATTGGCGTCTAATCGATGGCAAAGAATGGCTGGTGATTGCAGATGGAGAAACAGGAAAGATTAAAAATAAAACCGAATGGCCTACACAGCCGTTACCTCACGCATATAATAATTTTCGCTTAGCGATTGCCAAATTTAATGAGAATTCACCTAATCATTTAGCTGTATTTACAGACATGGGAAACACCATCAATGTGAACGTGTATGACAATAATCTAAAGCAGCTCTGGCAACACACCGAGACAAGAAAAAAAGACAATCTAGGTCATTACATTTATCCTGTTGATTTAAATAAAGATGGAATTGATGAAGTATTGGTCGGTTCACTGCTTTTAGATTTAAAAGGAAAAACCATATGGAATAAATTTGATTTGATTCCCGATAACCACGACCATGCCGACAGTTATAAGTTTGCGGACATTAATGGCGATGGTAAGTTGGATATTATTACGGCTAATAGTGAAGCAGGAGTCTTCATGTATGATGGCATGACAGGGAAAATTATCTGGCAAAATGTAGCAGAACACAGCCAACAGATACAGGTTGGTCATTTTTTAAAGGATAATTCAGGTTTGCAGGTTGTTGTTGGCGGCAGAACCTACGGCAATCGTCAGTTGGGTGAGCCTTATCTATCGAGTCAGCTGTATTGGTTCAATAAGTTAGGAGATTTTCTCTTCAAATGGCCAGGAAATCCCATCAACGGCAACCCCGATTTTGTAAAAGGTGCATGGAATGGGAAGGATGAACAGCTTTTCTGGTATAAATTTAAAATAGGAGACAACGGAAAGGGTAAACTTTATTTCCCGGACCCTGTTTTTCACATGTTCGATTTTATGGGTAAAGGAGCAGAGGAAGTCATAACGCTTAGCGGCGGTAGGCTGAAAGTTTGGGGTAGTAAAAGTGCTGTTTATACCAATAAAGACAGAAAAAAAGATGTGATGTATTTGAAAAATACGGTTGTTAATCATACGCATTATTAGAAGTTGTTTTAATTATTAAACCAGCGAAAAAAATAGTTTAAATCAAAAAATCAGAGCAATAGTTCTGATTTTCTGTTTTATAGAAACTTAGTGCAATTTTTTATCATTTAGAATTACAGCAAAAAAGAGAATACTAAAGATTGATTTGATACATTGCGAAAATGCCAATATCTTTGAGTTTTTGGTGTGCATGACACTACAAGATGCGCAGTTGCTCTCATATCTGTAATTTTCAGTTTCAACCAATACAATAAATTATGAATGCATTATTAGGAGTTTTATTTCATTTTTTGGGAGGCTTTTCTTCTGGAAGTTTTTATTTGCCTTACAAAAAAGTGAAAGGATGGCAGTGGGAAACGTTTTGGTTGATAGGAGGAACCCTCTCATGGATTATTGTTCCGCCATTGGCAGCATATCTTACCATTCCGGGATTTTGGGATATTATTCAGAATGCGAGTTCATCCATCATCGGACTGACCTTTTTATTCGGTGCTCTATGGGGGATTGGAGGCTTCATGTATGGCTTGGGCGTTCGTTATTTGGGCGTGGCATTGGGAAGCAGCATTATGTTGGGGCTTACGATGGTCATTGGCTCACTCGTTCCGTCTATTTTTTATGAATTTTCTCCGCAGGCCGGAAAAGATAATATAGGTTTAATGTTTTCAGAATCTTGGGGGCAATTTGTCTTGCTCGGACTTTTCGTTTGCGTAATCGGAATTGTCATCAGCGGAAAAGCCGGTGTAATGAAGGATAAAGAACTTCAAAGCGAAACCACAATAGACCCACACGGCGTAGCGGTGAAAACTGAATATAAATTTGGATTAGGTTTAACAGTAGCTATTATTTCCGGAGTTTTGAGCGCATGTTTCAATTTCGGGTTAGAAGCAGGAAAGCCAATGGCAATGGTTGCCAACGAAGCTTGGAAAGTTGCCAACCCAAATCAGGGAGAATTCCTTTTTCAGAATAACGTGACGTACATTGTTGTTTTATGGGGCGGTATGGCTTCTAACCTTATCGGTTGTCTTTATTTAGCTTTTAAAAATAAATCGTATACAGATTATACCAAAAAAAATGTACCTGTTGTAAAAAATATCATCTTTTGTGCATTGGCAGGAACGATGTGGTATTTGCAGTTTTTCTTCTACGGAATGGGAGAAAGCAAAATGGGGAACGGTGCTAGTTCGTGGATATTACACATGGCATTCATTATTTTAATTGCCAACCTTTGGGGGGTAATCATCAAAGAATGGAAAGGCGTTTCCAAAAAAACAATTATGACCATTTCTGCCGGAATGTTTGTTTTATTGATATCAATTTTAATTGTAGGTTACGGAAATTCATTGAGATAATGATGACAAGAAAAGCCTTCAAAATGTTCCTCAACAAAGGTTCTGGAGCTGAATATAAAAAGCGTCATGAGGAAACCTGGCCAGAAATCAAAGACCTTCTGAAAGATGCCGGTGTTGCCAATTATTCTATTTTTCATGATGAAGAAACAGGCGTTCTGTTTGGTGTTTTAGACTGTCATGATGAAATTAAATATCAAGATATTCCACTGCAGCCAATCATGCAAAAATGGTGGGATTATATGAAAGACCTGATGCACACCAATGAAGACAATTCTCCGGTAAGCATTCCTCTGACAGAAGTTTTTTATTTAAAATAAATAAGAATACATTTTTAAAAAAGCTAGAAGAGTTTAATCGAAAATTTTAAAGGCAGCTGATTTTTATCAGTTGCTTTTTTTGTTATGTGAGTTCAAGTTTTGAAATTTTGAAATGTTAGAATATGATAAATGTCAGTTTTGTATTAAATTGAGTATTTTAATAAATTTATCATTCTTTGTAATTAAATTGATAATATTTTCACTTTTTAGTGTAAAAATATATAAATTATTAAGAAAAATTATGAATTTTACAATGCAGGATAAGGCAGGATGCCAAAACATTTGCAACGATGTACTTTGGTAACAGAAATTAAGTAATGTAAATAAAAATTAATATATGTCTTTAATAATTAAACACAAGAATTTTAAGCCACTCATCGCACCGCTGTTTTTGCTTGCTTCTGGCTTTATGTTCGGACAGAAGGTAGCAAGTGATACTGCTAAAGTAGATACAAAAGATATCGAAGAGGTGGTGGTTATTGGTTACGGAACAGTGAAAAAATCTGACCTTACAGGATCTGTATCTTCAGTATCTGCAAAAGAGCTTGCTGCAACACCTGCAATGAATGCTTTGCAGGCATTACAGGGTAGAGCTGCCGGATTAAATATTGTCACGGCGGGTGGTGCTCCCGGAGCAGGAGCCAACGTTACTGTGCGTGGTGGTGCTTCTATCACTCAGGGTACAAGCCCTCTATATATTGTTGATGGTTTCCAATTAGATAATGCTTTGAACATCATTAACCCAAATGATATCGAAAGTATTGATGTTTTGAAAGGAGCTTCAGCAATTGCAATTTATGGTGCTCGTGGATCAAACGGTATTATTGTTATTAAAACAAAGAGTGGAAAAAAGGGAAAAACGACCATCAATTATAATTCTTTTATGGCATTTGACATGCTTTCTAAGAAACTGGATATGGTTTCAAATGCTGAGCAGTATGTCAAGTATCAGTATGAATTGGCACAACTTGGTGGAAAAGCATCACAATGGAGCAATGTTTTTGATAATGGTTTGGGAACAGATTCTCCGGGATTTTATACAGGGGCATTTAACAGAATCAGTAACCGTTACGCATCAGCAACTACCTTAGACTGGCAGGATAAAGTATTTGGCGGTACAGGTTTAACTCAAAATCAAAACTTCAATATTTCTGTAGGTAATGAGAAAACTCAGGCATTCGTAAGTTATAACTATAACAAACAATTAGGTATTCTTGCTAATCACGATGAAACCCGCAACTCATTGCGTGCTAATATTAAATCAGAACTTTATAAAGGTTTAAGAGTAGATTTTGGATCAATGTTTACTTCTAATTCTGTGAATGGAGGAGGATCGTATGGTGGAATGAAAAAAGTACTTCTACAGCCTATCACAGGGGGAACCAAATTTTCATTGGATCAGTTATATAATACACAAACGTTTGGTGATTTTTCAAGTTTAGATTCTAGTTTTGATACAGAAAATCCATATATAGAGAACAATGCCTCTACAGCTAACAGACGTTCTCGTTCATTTGTTGCCAATGCGGGGATCGAGTTTGACTTCCTGAAAAATTTTACACTCAGAACTTCAGGTCAATATACATGGAACAGTAGCAAATCTACTGCATTTTCTGATGAAAACTCCAGATCTTTCCTTACAGATCCTGTGAATACAGGAATTAACGGAAGTATAAGTAATAGCGAATCGTATAGTTACCAGATTACCAATACGGTGACTTATAATAAGACTTTTGCAGAAAAGCATAGAGTTAATGCTCTTATCGGTACAGAGACTATATATGGAGCATCTGAAAGCAATAATATTTCACTTATTAAATTTCCTGCATATGTAAATTTTGGTCTTGACCAAATTGATAACGCTACAGTAAGAGATAAAAGTGCAGACAGACCATCTCCGGTAACCATGCTTTCATACTTTGGACGAGTAAACTACAATTATGACGATCGTTACCTATTAACTGGTACAGTTCGTAGAGACGGAACTTCTAAGTTTTATAAAGATAACCGATGGGGAACTTTTCCTTCCGTAGCAGCTGCTTGGCGTGTATCTCAAGAGGGTTTCTGGAAAGATCATAAGATCAATGATATTGTCAACGAATTGAAATTCCGAGTTGAGTACGGTGAAACCGGAAATAATGATGTTCCAAGTAACTTGTGGAGAACCAATGTTATCCTGACAGACTATCCTTTGAATAATACGATAGGTAACCCAGCGTATGTAACCAGCTCAACTTATGGGAATATCGATCTTCGATGGGAAGCTATGAAAGCGACAAATATTGGGGTAGATTTAGCTTTATTTAATAATAGAATTAAACTAACTTCAGAATATTATAAAAATGATGTGACCAATATGCTTCTCTTAACCATACTTCCGGCTCATGCAGGTTATTCAAACCAGTACCAGAATATTGGTACTATGAGTAATAAAGGTTATGAATTCACTTTGAATACCATCAATTTTAGATCAGGTAACTTCAGATGGACGACAGATGCCAATATAGGTTTTAATAAGTCTAAAGTTACTTCTCTTGATAATGGAAGAGACTTTAGAACATTCTCTGTAGGAAGTAACAGAGGTGGTCAGGTAACTTATTATGCCACAGTAGGGGAAGAGTTGGGAGACATGTACGGATATGTTTACCAAGGTATATATACTACTGATGATTTTACACAGGCAGGAAACGGAACATTGACGTTAAAACCTGGTGTTGTGAAGCCAGCAACAGGAACTGCAAAGCCCGGAGATATGAAATTTGCTGCAGATAACGCTGCAGGTGATCAGTTTACGAGAAAATTGGTGAAAATAGGAAACGGTACTCCAGACTTTATTGGAGGTATTAGCAATAATTTTTCATACAAAGGTTTTGATTTAGCAATGTTTATGAAATTTAGCGTTGGTGGAGATATTTATAATGCTACCAAACAAAGTTTGAGCCCATATGCATTATATCAGAATGTTCCTACAGAGTTTGGAAACAATTATTATCATCTTATCGATCCGGCTACAGGGCAGGCAACGAATAATTTAGTAAGATTAAAAGAACTTAATCCAAATGAAGGTTCAAACCTTTGGAGCTTAAGCAATACCAATACTGCTAATATCACTTATCCTTCTTCATATTATGTGGAAGATGGCTCATATCTTAGAATTGCTCAGTTAACTCTTGGGTATAGTTTGAATAGAGAGTTTCTGGAAAAAATTTCAGTAGCTAATGCGCGTATTTATTTTACAGTTAATAACTTAGCTACGATTACAGGTTATTCTGGCTATGACCCGGAAGTCGCAGCAGCAAGTGGTGTTTCGGTAACACCAGGATATGATAGCTCTGCCTATCCGCGTTCAAGAAGTTATGTTCTTGGTATCAATTTAACTTTTTAATATTTAGATCATGAAAAATATAATTAATAAACACACACTTATAAAAGGCTTAATAATAATTCCATCATTCTTTATCGCCTCGTTGAGTGTAACTTCATGCAGTGAAGATTTTTTGGATCAGCCATCTACTAATACATCTGATACAGAATCAGTGTTTCAAAGTTTGGAAACTGCTGATATTTATGTTCAAGGCTGTTACAGAGGTATAGTTCCTACAGAGATGTATTATCAGTTAGGAGCGGGCGATACAGTGGTTCACTCTGCGGAAGATGGGACAACAAATAATTCCAAATACAATATTTGTAATTATTTCTATGATGCGAAAACACCTTATACACTTACAGGAGTCTATTCAGTAATGTACGCATCTATAGAGAGAACCAATATTGCAATCAGCGGATTAAGTAAGCTGCCGGAAAGTACAAAACGTAATGCTCTATTAGCAGAAGTAAAAGCTCTTCGTGCATTTTGTTATTATAATTTGATTAGAGTTTATGGAGATGTTCCTGCGGTTTGGGTTCCACTAGTGGAAGCAGACCCTAGTGATCCTAATACTTTATATCCAAAACGTTCGCCTCGTGATGGGATTTACGATCGTATTATCGCTGATATGCAGGAAACAGTAAATGATTTACCGACTACTGGAACAACTGAGCGTTTAAAAAAAGCGTCAGGCAATGCTTTGCTAGCAAGAATTGCTTTGTATGCAGCAGGATATTCTCTTCGTTGGGATCTGAATACTGGAGCAGCAGGGACTATGTCTCGTCGTCCGGACAATGCAAGAGTTCAGCAATTGTATCAAATTGCAGATGCAGCAGCAGCAGCTGTAATCAATGGTGGTACCAATACTTTAGTACAGGCTCAAGGAGGTAAAAGTGGCTTTGAAGCGATGTGGTTCAATTTCTGCCAGAGAAAATTTGGAGTGAGCGATCCGGAAATGCTTTGGCACATAGCGGAATACGGACCTAATACAAACTCAGCCTTCGGTGTCTATGCAATGGAAGGGTCTCGTGCCGGAACATATGGTTCTCGTAAAGCATTACAGTTCATACTTCCCACTTATTATTTGTCTTTTAGACCGGGTGACACACGTAGAGATGTTTCTTGTACTTCATACAGTATTTATTTTTTAAATACTGGTGCAGCAACGGATACTTGGGTTAATGCAGGAACTACCTACTCATGTATCCTGCCGGGTAAATTCAGAATGGGTTGGGGTATTGCACCACAATCAGCAAGTGAGCGTAATTTAAATATTCCTATTATCAGATATGCAGATGTTCTATTGATGTATGCAGAAACTCAAAATTATTTAAACGGAGGACCTACCGCTGCAGCATCTGCTGCTTTGATGCAGGTAAGAACCCGAGCGGGAATTGGTAGTTTTACGGCACCATCAGGCCAGCAAGCATTCAATGATGCCCTTGTACAAGAGCGCAAATGGGAGTTTGCAGGAGAATTTAATCTCCGTACAGATTTGATCAGAATGAACCGTATTGCTTCTGAAATAAATGCTACAAAACAAGCAATGAAAAACTTATCAAATCGTACCGGTTTGTATGCAAGTACCCCTATCTACCGTCTGTATAAACTTCAAAAAAATGCACAGGTTTACGGAGACCCAATCTTGCAGGTACCTTATGTTGATTTGACAAACCCTGCTCAGATTGCGGCAGTTCAGGCAGTTCCCACTACTGCAGCTGGTTATGCAGCCTATCAGACAACTTTAAGAGGTATTGCCACAGCAAACGGACTAACAGTTGCAACCGATGACAAATTCTATCCAACCAATATGTTTCAAGCTTATACAAGTACCTTTAATGGGAATGCAAGAAAAGCTGCTGGATTCGTAGGAGGATTTAATCAACTTCAGATTGGTGCAATTATTTATACCAAGCCAACAGGTGCTTTTGAAAATGGAGGAGTTTATCCTGATTGGATAGAAGGAAACGGAGATGGTCTTTTCTACGGATTTGTACCCAATAAAACAGAATTATTACCTTTTGCATCTGCTTCTGCAGGTCATCCAATGGTTGATAACCCTAGTTTAACACAGCTTCCTGGGTATTAATCAAACATATTTTTAAAATTTATTTTAAACATTAAGAAAGTTGAAAGATTGATGGTTTTCCCAATTCTCTTGTAAACTTTCTTAATGTTTATATTTTAACACATATCTAATCACAAATATCAATCGAAATTAAACTAAAATAAGTTGTTTTATAAGATCGGTAATTTAAAAATTATCAAACGTTAATTTATCTTTAAATAAAGCGTTTAGCAGTATAGTGCGGGATAGTCTAACGGGTAAAACAATCTAAATTTGAGTAAAATTCAGAAAACAAAAAGAAAACAAATGGAAAACGTAAAAACATTTAAATACGTAGATTATTTATGGGACGAAAGTAAGGCGGCTTCTCTTGGTGATGACCAGGTTGCTTTGTTTTTATACCGTTCAAACATATTAGGTGCAGATCTTAGAATTACCAATTACGGGGGTGGAAACACAAGCTGTAAAACGATTGAGAAAGATCCTTTAAACAATGAAGAAGTTGAGGTAATGTGGGTAAAAGGTTCAGGTGGCGACATCGGGACGTTGACAAGAAAAGGAATTGCAGGATTATATACGGAAAGACTGAGAAATCTTAAAAATGTTTACGGAGGTTTAGCAGACGAAGACAGAATGGTAGGATTATTTGACCACTGTATTTTCGATCTGGAAAGCAAAGCCCCTTCTATTGATACGCCTCTTCATGGTTTACTTCCATTTAAACATATCGATCACCTTCACCCGGATGCATTAATCGCCGTAGCTGCAGCAAAAGATAGTGAAGCAATTACCAAAGAAATCTGGGGTGATACAATGGGCTGGGTGCCTTGGCAGCGTCCTGGTTTTGATTTAGGTCTACAGTTAGAGAAATGTTTAGCGGATAATCCAGGAATTCGTGGAATCGTTTTAGGAAGCCACGGTTTATTCACATGGGGAGACACTTCTTACGAATCTTACATCAACAGTCTGGAAGTAATCGAAATGGCTTCTGAATATATCGCTAAAAAAATCGAAGAAAAAGGACAAGTTTTTGGTGGACAAAAAGTAGAATCTCTACCTGCTGAAGAACGTAAAAACAAAGCTGCTCAGATTATGCCTTTGTTAAGAGGTTTAGCTTCTTCTGAAAACAGAATGGTGGGTCATTTCACAGACAGCGATGTTGTTTTAGAATACATCAACAGTAATGATTTGGAAAGATTGGCTCCATTGGGAACTTCTTGTCCGGATCACTTCTTAAGAACAAAAATTCAGCCTTTGGTGTTGACTTTAGATAAAAACGAAGATTTAAGCGATTCTAAAGCAATTTTAGAAAAATTAAATCCACTTTTCGAACAGTACAGACAAGAATACAAAGACTATTACGAAATGTGTAAACATCCAAACAGTCCTGCAATGCGTGACCCGAATCCGGTAATTATCATTTATCCTGGAGTTGGAATGTTCAGTTTCTCAAAAGATAAGCAAACAACCCGTGTTGCTAACGAATTTTATGTGAATGCAATCAACGTAATGCGTGGAGCAGAAGCAATTTCTGAATACACTTCTTTACCAAGACAGGAAGCTTTCGATATCGAATATTGGTTGTTGGAAGAAGCAAAATTGCAGAGAATGCCTAAAGAAAAACCATTGTCAAGAAAAGTTGCTATTGTAACCGGAGCAGGAGGTGGAATCGGACAGGCAATTGCTGACAAAATGGTTCAGGAAGGCGCAGTGGTTGTTTTCACAGATCTTAATCAGGAAGCAGTAGAAGCTGTTACTGCAAAATACAGTAAAGATCAGGCAGTTGCAGTTAATTGTGATGTTACAAGCGAAGAGGCAATTGCAAATGCTTTTAAAGAAGCTGTTTTAGCATTCGGTGGAGTAGATATCATCGTGCATTCAGCGGGTTTGGCAATTTCTAAATCTTTGGAAGACACGACTACAAAAGATTGGGAATTACTTGAAAATGTATTGGTAAAAGGTCAGTTTTTAATGGCGAAAAGCGGTACTGAAATCATGAAAAAGCAAAATTTAGGTGGAGACATCGTGAATATTGCAAGTAAAAACGGATTGGTTGCTGGACCCAACAATGTAGCTTATGGAACTGCAAAAGCAGCACAACAGCACATGACAAGATTATTGGCAGCAGAATTAGCCGCTGATAAAATCAGAGTCAATGTGGTGAACCCGGACGGAGTAATTGTTGGAAGCAAGATCTGGGAAGGTTCTTGGGCAGAAGGCCGTGCAAAAGCAAACGGAATTTCTGTAGAAGAATTGCCAGCATTTTATGCAAAAAGAAACTTATTAAACGAAATTATCCTTCCTGAAGACATCGCAAACGGAGTTTTCGCATGTGTGGCAATCTTAGATAAAACAACAGGAAACATCATCAATGTAGATGGCGGAATGGCAAATGCTTTCCCAAGATAATGTTTTTGGTTGTCGGTTTTTAGTTGTCAGTTGTTAGTTTTTTAACTTTCAATTTATTTGGGCAGCTTAATCCGCCCTCCGTTCCCGCTTTTTTGCTCGTCGTACCTCCTCACAAAAAGAGCTCTACTCAGGTCGGGCTGCGAGGGATTCGAAAGTAATTGAAGGGGTCGAAATCAATATTTAATGCTAATTTTAGTCAATAAATTCAGCCTTGTCAAGGTTCAAAACCTTAACAAGGTTAATTAAAAATCAAACTATGATTATAGAAAAAGATATCATTGAACAACACAATAAAAACGAAGTCGAAAACTTTAATTCAGACTTTGATTTTCTACAAAATAAATTAACGAAATCAGGTTCAAACGTTGCTGAAATCGTTAACAAAATCGCTGATTTTCAGGTGGCAATTCCAAGCTGGGCTTTAGGTGCTGGCGGAACCCGTTTCGGAAGATTTTCTTACGGTGGCGAACCTGCTGTTTTGGAACAAAAACTAGATGACGTTGGATTGCTTCACGCGCTGACTCATTCTGCCGGAGCGGTTTCATTACACATTCCATGGGATATTCCAAGTGATGTAAGTGCTTTGAAGGAAAGCGCAGCGTCTCACGGATTGATCTTTGATGCGATGAATTCAAACACATTTCAGGATCAGCCGGATGCAAAACATTCGTACAAATTTGGTTCTTTAAATTCTGTAAACGAAGATTCCCGCGCGTACGCTGTTGAACATAACAAAGAAGTGATCAGAATCGGAAAAGAATTAGGTTCAAAAAGCTTAACCGTTTGGTTGGCTGACGGAGCAAGTTTCCCCGGACAGTTAAATTTCCAGACCGCTTTATCAAACACAGAAAAAAGCTTAAAAGAAATCTACGCAGGAATGCCGGAAGACTGGAAACTGTTTATTGAGTACAAACCTTACGAACCGAATTTCTACTCAACAACCATTCAGGATTGGGGAACTTCTTTCATGTTGGCAAGTGCTTGTGGTGAAAGAGCTTTTACATTAGTTGACCTTGGACATCATTTGCCTAATACCAATATTGAGCAGATCGTTGCAACGTTGATGTATAAAGGTAAATTAGGTGGTTTCCACTTCAACGACAGCAAGTATGGTGATGATGATTTGACGGTGGGTTCTATTAAACCTTATGCTTTGTTCCTGATCTTCAACGAATTGGTATATGGAATGGAAAACAACGCCAATAATCCTTATCCGGCTTGGATGATCGATGCAAGTCACAACATCAAAGATCCTTTGGAAGATTTATTACAGTCTTTGGAAGCGATCTTAATCGCTTATGCTCAGGCACTTTTGGTTGATCAGAAAGCTTTGAAAGCGGCACAACTTAATAATGACGTTGTTGCAGCTCAGGATATTTTGCAGAATGCTTACAGAACAGACGTTCGTCCGTTATTGAAAGCTGCAAGACTGCAGACTGGCGCAGCTTTAGACCCGATCGCTGCTTACAGAAGTTTAAAGGTAAGAGAAACCTTAATTTCTGAAAGAGGCTGGGCAAAAGCAACAGGATTATAAAAATCCGTTTTAATTTGATAATTACTTTCAGGTGCAATCGAAAGTTTAATTATATGTATCCTTATTTACCGTTGAGACCCGAGTGTTTAGAAAATTAATAATGAATTCTTTATTTAAGAAATCAGTGGATTTTTTTCTTAATTATTTTTAATCACTAAACACTCCTTGATGGTTTTAATTTTTTTAATTAAAGAAATAGCCAAAAAGATTTAATCTTTGAAGCCTTTGCTGAGTAGAACGCCTTTGCGAACTTAAAAATAATCAGCATTTTAAAAAGAAAAATCTTTGCGCACTTTGCGTTAAAAAATATTAGAACAATTCTAATTCACATTTGAAAAAAAACTAATAACCATTTTATAATAAATCATTAAATTCATCTCAGGAATGTCCAAAAAAAAGGTAACCATCGTATTTGATATTGGAAAAACCAACAAAAAGTTTTTTTTATTTGATAAAAATTACAAAGAAGTTGTGCGTGAATATACCGAACTTCCCCTTACCACCGATGAAGATGGTTATCCCACAGAAGATCTTGCAGCGCTCCAAAACTGGATCAAAGATAATTTCAATGCCATTCTCGATGATGAAAATTTTGAAGTAAAAGCCATTAATTTTTCTACGTACGGAGCAAGTTTTGTACACCTAGATCAGAAAGGAAATGTTTTGACACCTTTGTACAATTATACCAAACCGATGGATCAGGATATTCTTGATTTATTTTACGAAAAACATGGTAGCAAACTGAAAATTGCCCGCGAAACTGCATCTCCACAAACTGGAATGTTGAATTCAGGACTGCAGTTATTCTGGTTAAAATACAAACATCCGGAAGTTTTCAAAAAAATCCGTTATAGTCTTCATTTACCTCAATATCTATCATATTTGTTTACCGGAATTTGCGTTTCGGAATTTACGTCAATTGGCTGTCACACCAATTTGTGGGATTACGACAAAGCAGATTATCATGACTGGGTTTACGAAGAAGGAATCGATGCCTTATTAGGACCAATTGTTCCGACTTCTGCGAGCATCAACACTTCCTACAGAAACAAAAAAATTAAAATCGGTGTTGGAATTCACGACAGTTCTTCAGCGTTATTACCTTATATTTTAAGTAAAAAAGAACCGTTTTTATTGCTTTCAACAGGAACTTGGAGTATTTCTTTAAATCCATTCAACGATGAAAGTTTAACGGATGAAGATATCGAAAACAACTGTCTAAATTACATGAGAATCGACGGTAAACGTGTGAAAGCATCCCGTTTTTTTATGGGGAATGAATACAAGATTCAGGTTGAAAAATTGTGCGCTTATTATGGAAAAGAATACGGTTTCCACAGAGAAGTTCAGTTTGATCAGGATCTGTATCTGCGTTTAATGAAAAATAAAAATATCTATTTCCGTTTTGAAGGGATTATTTTAAAGCGAAAAATGATTACAGCAACAGATTTAAATTCATTTGCAACTTTTGAAGAAGCGTATCATCAGTTAATGATCGAATTGATGGATCTGCAGATTCATACCATTACCAATGCCATCGGAAATTCAGAGATCAAAAATATTTACATCGATGGAGGTTTCACAGACAATGACGTTTTTATGAAACTGATGTCACATCATTTTCAGCATTACAATGTGATGTCCACTCATTCTCCGTTGGGATCGGCTTTGGGAGCATCAATGGTGATTTCAAATAAAAAAATAGACGAAACATTTTTACAGCAGCATTATCAGATGAAAGTGCTTCAGCCTTTAATCTTAAATTTGTAAAGAATATAGTTGTTGGTTGACGGTTGTCAGTTGATGGCACTCTCAAAACAATCAACCAACAACTATCAACTGACAACCAAAAATAAACAACTATTTATGTCCTTTCCATTCGATACCAACTACGCTTCCCTCGAATTGCTGATCGAAAAAGCAAAAAAGAAAATGCCCCGTTTCGCTTTCGAATATCTGGATGGCGGCTGTAACGAAAATATCAACCGCGACAGAAATACAAGTGAATTGCGTGATGTACTTCTTCGTCCGCGCTACCTGAATAATAACTATTCGGAAGCCAATATGGAAACGGAATTATTCGGAGTGAAATATTCCGCACCGTTCGGAATTTCTCCTGTTGGTCTGCAGGGTTTGATGTGGCCGAATGCTCCGGAAATTTTAGCAAAAGCAGCTTTTAAACATAATATTCCTTTTATATTAAGTACTGTAACTACAAGCAGTATTGAAAGAATTGCTGAATTAACGGAAGGAAAAGCTTGGTATCAACTCTATCATCCAAGAGAAGAATGGTTGCGTGACGATATTCTTGACCGTTGTGAAGCTTCTGGCTATGACGTTTTATGTGTTTTGTCCGATGTTCCTACGTTCGGTTACCGTGCAAAAGAGATTAGAAACGGTTTGGCAATGCCTCCGCAACTTAATTTCAGAAATGTTTCCCAGGCATTGGCAAGACCTGAATGGTGTCTTGAAATTTTGAAACACGGCGTTCCAAGTTTCAAAACGATGGAAAAATACATGGACAAAAACATGAATGTGAAACAATTGGGACAGTTCATGAACTCTACTTTTTCCGGCAGACTAAATTCCGACAGAATCAAAGCCATTCGTGATAAGTGGAAAGGAAAACTGGTCATCAAAGGTGTGGCTTCCGATGAAGATGCAGCTGAAGCGGTACGTTTAGGTTTCGACGGAATGATTATTTCCAATCATGGCGGAAGACAGCTTGATGCAGGAGAATCAACGATTGCGGTGGTAAAAGAAATCAGTGAAAAATACAAAGGTCAGATAAAAATCATGATGGATAGTGGCGTAAGAACCGGTCCGGATGTTGCCCGTGCCTTGAGCTGTGGTGCAGAATTTACATTTATGGGAAGAACGTTTATGTACGCTGTCGGAGCTTTAGGCGACAAAGGTGGCGATCATATTATTGAGATGCTGAAAATGCAGTTCAGACAGGTGATGGAGCAGGTTTGTTGTGATACGCCGGAGGATTTGCAGAATTTTAGGGTGAGGTAGAAACCGAATAGTGAACTTGTTTTGATGTAAAATATTCTGAGAAATTAATAAAGAATAGACTGTTCCAAAAGACGGTCTATTTTTAAATATTAATTAGTTAATCAATAGATTACATAGTTCTGCAAATTCTGAATCACCATTATTTTTAGGGCTATTTCTGGTGACTAAATGATATTTTCCATCAATCAAAATTTCCAAAATCCACTCTTCTCCATCTAAAACTATCTTGGGATCATGTGTTCCTATGTTCCAAAAATTAACATCATTTGATTTTGAAATGAATCTATTCCATTTTTCTGCATTAATTTTCTTTGTGTACTCTTTTACTATTTTTCCTGTTTGATAACCGCCTAATCCATCGCTTTGGCTATAAGTTAAAAATATTTCTTCATTTCGATTTTCCATTTTATAAACAAAAGGATTTGACCACGTTCCTAAATTTGTATATCTAACAATCTTTAAATTTTCATTCTTTTTATCAAAAAGAGGTACTTCGTTTAGTGAATTCAAATGTTTTGAATACCATTTGTTTCTGAATAATGAAAGCGAATCATTTGGACCATTACTGATTGTATCTCTAGGATATTTATCTTCATCATAAGTCGCAAAATATAATTTTCCATCATATTGTCTTTCATCTTCTTTTGGCGAAACAATTTTTTTGCTCATACAATTGGTAATTAAAATTAAAGTTAGGAAAAGTAGTAATTGTTTTTTCATATTCAATTAAAATTAATATTTTAAAGTAAATTTTACAAATCGTTTTTATAGAGTTAAATCACTTTTTCTTCTCCGATTTCACCGCCTGTCTCGCCAACAACTTCCAATCCTTTTTAACCTTCGTCCAAACCAATAAAATATCCAAAGTTACATCGCCCGGTTCCTTCCCCAAATCAGCAGTCGTAGCATAAAAATGGTGACGGACAATCGCAGTATTTCCAACAATCTGTATGTTTTGGTTGCTTATATCAATGGTTAAAAAATCAGATTTTTTACTGACCAATTTTTCAACAAATTCCTTCGCATCATCGATATGACCTCCCGAATGTCCGTAAGTCAATTCCGGAAAAATCAAAGAGTCCAACGTAGATTTTTCACCACTAATCATCGCTAATCTTAGTTTTTCTGCTGCATCTGTCACAGCTTGGATATCATTTTTTTTCTGTCCGAAAACAGTGATTGCCACTAAAAAACTCATGGCAAAAATTAATTTCTTAATCATAATTATTAATATATTTTATAAAAGATTGTCGGTAATCTGTCATCATGGAATACTTTGTATTTCATTGTTAAGTTTACGTCTTTGTTTACCTTTAAAACAGTCAAGATTTAAAAATCTTTGTTTGACTTTGCATTAAATTGGGCATTATAATGAATAGCGAATATTCATTTATAATCTTTCTAATTATCGTTATCTATTAAAGTGTTATTTTAACACAAAGACCACAAAGTTTTTTCTATCTACTAAGCGTCTTGAAGGCTCACAAAGCCGTAAACTTATAAAAGCTCACGGAGTTTTTTAGTTATTATTAATTGCGGAAAACTAAAATAATTTTTAACAGATATTTATAGTGAATCTCTCTGAATAAATTTGAAAACATTATTCACCTGCTCCTTCTTATTTTTTAAAATCATATACGCAGCAGATTCTCCCATCGCCTTAAAATCAGTTGTAATCACCGTAATTCCCAGCAATTCTTTCAAAGGTGTTTCATTATAGGAAATAATTCCTATGTCTTCACCTAATTTCAGATTTTTCTGACGGATCTGTTTCACCAAATTGACCAGATCACGCTCACGAATCGTGATGAAAATATCTTTATCCTGCAATTCCATGTCAGGATAAATTTCATCAAGAATTTCATAATCCAATTTAAAATCACGGCAAAACTGTTCAAAACCGCGCACAATACGGAAAGGGTATGGATGAATTGATTTATCAGGATAAACCAGAATGATCTTTTCGTACTTTTTAATTTTATCTAAACCTTCCTTCAACGCATCGTAAATATCATGTTCAAAATCTTGAAAAATAGAACCATAATCTCCTGAAATATTAGGTTTTGTATTGTCTAAAAGCAATAATTTATTCTTCGGGATCTGTTCGATAACATCTAAAACTTCCTGTGTTGAACTCGTATGTTTCGACTGTTCATCACGGAAGTGAGGCATCACTACATAGTAATCAAAACCACCAAGATTTTTCTTCAAAGCATTGATGAAAAGTGTTTCGTCGCAATGGTAAATATACATTTCCACATTGCCTTTGGTACCGATTGCATTGACGAAATAATTGTAAATCATCATTTTATAAGTGCTCGGCTTATTGATCAGAAAGAAAATGTTGATGATGTCGTTCTTGTTGATTCGGGAAATGTAGTAGCCTTTTCCCTTTACAGATTCAATGATCTGCCTTTTGCGAAGCTCTTTGTAAGCTTTTTCCACAGTATCTCTGGAGAGAAAACAGGATTCGCTGAGTTCATTGATAGACGGAATTTTTTCTCCGATTTTTATTTGCCCTCCATCAATTCCGTTCAGAATAGAATCTACAATCTGTTTGTATTTCGGAACTCTGGAGTTTTCATTGATGTTGATTTCTAATGTTTCGGCCATGATTTTTACAGATAGGAAATGCAGTTCAGTTAAAAAAATAGCAATAATCAAAGCGATTAATAGCTGAAAACAAGATACAAAAATTCGAAGTAACAGATTCATGAATGTTTTTTATGATAATAATAGTTTAAAACTGTTAATTATCAGTTTATTATCGGTTTTCGGACGATTAGATTTAATTTATTTAAAATTCCCATTTATACCTTCAAGGTTTTTAAAATGTTAAAAGTTTCGGATGTTTTGAACTTTACAACCCTAAAACGCTCCGACTCAAAAACACTCAAAAAAAAGCCTGCCCTTTTCAGAACAGACTTTAAAAAACTATATGAATGTGAAATTTTTAAGGCATCTTTTTAAAACCCTCTGCTTTTATTTTCCAGGTTCCGTCTTTCGGAAAACCAGGGAATTCACCCGTCGAATTATCCCAACCTTCAAGCATCATCGCCACGGTCGTTAAAACACCGCCATTTCCGGGAAGGTAAATTCTAAGACGTTTATCCTGGAAATTGTGTCCGTTTTTCAGATATGTATTGGTTTGAATATCCATAAACAAAGCATCCAAAGCTTTACTTGGAAGTCCAAGTCTTGCTGCGTTCATCGCCGTCATCGGAAAATCCCAACCCCAGGTATGTTCCCAATTCCATCTTTCCCAGACGATATCCAACGTGTTTTTCATTATTTTTTTGTCCAGTTTCGGAGATTCAGGAACCATTCCCAATGCACCCAAAACAGCAGGATGGTCGGTCATCCATTTTGGAAAGGTAAATGAATCTTTTGCCGATTCTGTCGATAAATAAACACCGTTCTGAATCGGAAGCGGCGCTAATTTATTGATAACATCATCCCATTTTTTATCTCTTGGCTGTCCTAATCTTTCTTTCCAAAGTTGAGCGGTTTTCAGTGCCCAATCCCAATATGCCACCTCATAAGTTGGATTGTAAGTATCTTTCGCAGGGAAAACCTCTTGAGCAGGAATCACGCCTTTTCCAAGATTATAACGATTTTTCTCTTTGTCATAAGTCGCAAAATCTGCCATAAAATCAGCCGTTGCAAAAATTAAATCTTTATACTTTTCCAATACTTTTTTATCCTTGCTATTTCTATACAATAGTTCGGTCATGTAAATGATGTGCGGTTGCTCCCAAATCAAAAAAGCAGCAACAGAAGATGGACTTTCGTTCCCATCATTATCAGACATTTTAATCCAGCGAACACCTTTGTAGCCTTGTCTTTCGGCTAATTTTTTAGCTTTGTCAAAAGTTCTGAAATAATAATCCAGCTGTTTTTCCAAAATTTCTGGTCTTCCCCATAAAGCGTAATGAACGCCGTGCCACCAATGCATTTCCGTGTGCGGTTTTCCGTACCAGCTGTTAAATGTTAGACCAGTTTCCTGAGGTGGATTGTTTCCACCACACTGAACTTTCGTTAAATATTCAGATAAGACAACTCTTCGTTCAAGCTCATTGGCTCTTGGGTCTGTACTTCCTTCAAAATCAACGGCAGCGCCACTTTCCCAGAAAGATTTCCAGCCCGAAATACTTTCTTTTTCAGCATCAGCGAATAAAGTTCTAGTGGATTTTGGACTTTTAGCAGAAAACTCAACACTTAATTCCACGGTTTTATTTTTCGAAGAAGGCTCGTAAACGAAATAATGTTTTCCGGCCTCACGTAGTTTTCCTTCCGTAAAGTTTAATTGAGTATAATAATCCGTGCTTTGCAATTTGTGCTGAATCAAACCTTGCGTCGATTGTGACGAAACGATTTTCGTAGAATGGTCATTTTCATTTCCGTAAAAAGCTGCATCATCTAAGAATTGTCCGGTTGGAGAAGGGTAGTGTGCAAAGACTTTCAATCTGTTTTTAGAAATCAAATCAGATTCAATTTTCACTCCAATTTTATCTGAATTTTGAAAAGAAGCCGTCCAGACTTTTATCGGCGTTCCTTCTAAAGAAAATTCGCTCGTGATAATTCCTGTCCACAAATCAATTTTCTGATTGCTGTTTGTAAGGTCTGAAATTTTTGCTTTCTGACCATCTTTTTTAGTCAGTTCAATCCCAATATTTCCCAGCTGCAAACGATGTTGGTTCACACGGAAATATTCAACCGCACCTTTATTTCTTTCAGGTTCTTTGATTTGAACAGAGTACAAAGCTTTTCTACCATCGTTATTGAAATCATAAGGCTTTAAAGTTTCCTCAAACTTGTAATTTTCTTTATTCGGAAAACTATTCCAGCCCCATTCAGACTGCGTTCCGAGAGAAACTCCGTTTTTATAGTATTCGGGAAACGACTGCATTCCGGTAATGTCAACCGTGTAGGCAAATTTTCCGTTTCCAACCGTCAAAGTAGAAAGAGTATCGGCTTTTGTGTTGACCACATTATGTCGCTGAACGACTTTCTTCCGGTCGATTTTCTGTGCGTTTAAGGATGAAAATCCAACGCAGAAAATACTCAGATATATTGCAATTTTCTTCATTTTTAAATTTTATTTTATGCTTTTACGCCTGTCATTCTGAACGAAACGAAGTGGAGTGAAGAATCTCAATTTACCAATAGATTCCTCGTTCCTCGGAATGACAAACCGTCAATTATATTTTAGTTACTAATAATTATCACTATTTCAAAACCGTCGCACTCATCATTCCAATCACCACATCATTGCTCACGGCCGTTAGTTTTATCAATTTTAATTCTTTACTCGCATCAATCGGCAAATCCAAAATCGTGGCGACACCACCATCTACTTGGCGGTCTGTAAATCCTTTAATGCTTGAATATTTGCTCAACGTTCCGCCTTTGTACAATTCTCCCGTTTTCAGTTTCACACGATACGGAATTTTATCATCCGGAATTTCAAAAGCGAAATTATCATCAAACAAATCCTGCTCAATCGGCCACCAGTTCGTTGGATTTTTCAGTTCTAATTCTGTTGTAGAACCGTCAACATATTGAACTGTAATTTTTCCATTCACAATCTGCGACTGCATTGGATTCGTAGAACCAGCCATCAGAAAATAGATTTTCTTTCCTTTTCCTGAAATTGGAATTTCTAAAGCGTCTGAATAGTTATCCCACTGACTTACAAACGCGATATTTTTATCTGTTTTATCAATTAAAAATGGAATTCCAAAAAAATCAACCTTACCATTTTTTCTTTTGCTCATCAATCCGCTGTCATCGATTTGAGCAGTGATTAATGGGTAACACCAGTTTCCGATTCCCTGCCAAGGAAGCTGTAAAGTCGGAACTTCCAGTCTTGGCGAAAGGTATTTCTGATTAAAAATTTCAGTTACTTTTTCATTGTATTTTGAGGCTAATGAAATGTTGTTGAACTGCCCTTGGTTTTCGATTTCCCAGTCTGTGATTTCTATATTTTGTTTAATTCCGTTATAATCAAGGACGAGAGAATTTGTTCCTTTGCTTAAATAATTTGCAGGAATCTCAATAATTGTATTTTGATTTTTTTGAATCGAAAAAATTTTGTTTAAACCATTAACCGTCAGTTTTCCATTAATTGAATTGGATGATTTCGACTGAATCTGTAGTTTTTTATTTACCCATTTTGTTTCCAAAGGAAAACGGATGTCAAGGTTTATAGGTTGCCACCAACTTGTGCCGTTTTGCTCGACTTGTACGAAAAAAGTTCCTTTTCTTTCTTCTTTAATTAATACAATTCTTTGGTTAACTACCCCGTCTTCGCCCTTCGGTCGAATCAACCCCTCCAGAGGAGGGGAATTTTTAATTAATCCTTGTGGGTCGTAGATATTTTTAATTTTCTTTTTTGAATCAAAATTCAACTGAAGACTTTCCGATATATAATTGACGTAATCAGTTTGTTCATTTTTCAGTTCTTCTCCGGAATAATTGATTTCAATCTTAAAATCTTTTCCTTTTGGCGTTTCAAACTGAACAAATGGTTGTGAAATCGAATTGGGTTTAATCTTCCAATCCACTTTTTTACCATTTACTTTTACCGATTTGATGTTAGAATAATCCACAGGAATCTGCATTTCCAGCGCCACCGGATTTTGATATTTTGATTTAAATGAATATTCCGTCTTTTTTGAAGTCCTCGTAAATTGATATTCCCAATCCGGAAGTTTCAGCTCGGCAGAATTCCATTCTTTTGGGAAACCAGGTTTGATGCTGATTTTATTCTCCAATAAATTAGGATAAACTCCGAAAAGCCCTTCCGTCAAAGTTCTCGAAGCGACACCAATCGGGTCTGCAAAATCACGGTACAATTCTCCGCGAAACGCATCGTAATGAGAAAGCTGCTCAAAATTCCCAGGACTGATGCCGTAATACATCGATTCTACAAGATTTCCCTTCCAAAGTTGATACGCATCTTCAGTTCTTCCGGCTTGCCAATACGCCAAAGCGGTCTGTAAATTTTCCGCCAAAGCCACATTGTTAATCGACCAATCGTACGGTTGCCAGTTGGTGGTCGATAATGTGTAATAATCTTTATTTTGTGCACCTTTTATCGTTACCGGAATTTTAGGCGTATGATTATTGATGTATTGTAAGTTTTGATAATCCTCAAATTCATTCAGAATAAACGCATCGGAAACGTGATAAATCGACCAGATTCCCGGTTTATCGTGAACAATTTGATTACCCAAAGCATCCTTATATTCAGCAAAATAACCTTTTTCTTTAATCCAAAGCTGGTTTTTCATTGCTTTTAAAATTGCATCAGCTTCCTGTTCGTAAGGTTGAGGATTTTCGCCAATGATTTTCGCAAGCTTCGCCATTTCACGATTGGCTCTGTAATTGTAAGCCGAAGTATGCGTTACTTTTCCACCTGAATATTGAAGCGCATCACTTGCCCAAATCGCAGCATACGCATCATACAAATCACCACGCTTGAAATTCCGTTTTTCCCAATCCATATGACGAACCATCGTTGGCCACATTTTTTTCAGGAATTCTTTGTCACCAATATAATTGAAATGCGAAAACATTTGGTCAAAAAACACCAGATTCATATCGTAATGATGCGGTTTTGTGTTGTCATTTGGATTTCTGGAAATGTATCCGCTTGAGAAAACAGAAGTTCCCATTTTTTCTTCGTGTCGCGCAAGATGACGCATCGTATCCATTTCTACGGGTGCAAAATCGGGTTTCAAAACCTGCGAATTAGCATAACTTTCAAAATGTTCTTTCGCTCTGTCGTGCCAGTTCAATGCATCTGCTGCGTAAGCGCCACGCCACGCATTCAGTCGCATTCTCCAAGCCACTGCGCCGTGAAGAAAGGTTGGGCTTTCCCAGATTCCGTCTGCGGCAACGGCTAAATTGGCTCCGAAATTGTTTAAATCTGCATCCGGAGTTTTTAATTGAATCCGATTGGTTAATGTTAAACAGGATTTTTCCGCTTCATTAAAAATGTTTTTAAAATCTTCATCTGAAAAATTCTTACCTGATTTTCCTTTGGCAACCTGAATATAGACCGGTTGTTTTTGTGAAGAATACGAAGCGTAAACAATCGGAGATTTGTCTGTTTTATTTTGAGTAAACTCGGAAAGTTTTTCTAAAGTCGCCGCATCGGTTTGTTGTAATGAATTGACATTAGAAAAACTTCCGCTGACCGTTTGAGTTTCCTTTTTCTTATTTAAATAATTGAGCTGAAACTGATTTTTGTTTAATTGAAACTGATTGTTTAGACAGTATTCCGGCAATAAATAAAATCCTGATTCCGGGTCTGCACCGATGTCCCCGTTTCTGCTGAAAGTTGTTCCGCTGGCACCGCCGTAAATTGCATAGATTTTTGTTGAGGAATCTACATTTACAGTTTCCATTTTTAAAACCAAACCTTCTTCTTTAGCCTGTGCCAAAACGGTCAGTTTTAAAGTTCCGTTTCCAAGAATTGGGTCTTTGATTTCATACAGCATTGAACCCGGTCGGTAACGCGTTTCAATTTTATCAGCCTGAATTAATTTTTTAACCGAATTTCCTTTTTGGATAACGAACTGTAGATTGCCACCCATTCCCGGAAGATACAATGCAAATTCCGGCAAATCTCCCGCTTCAACTCTGGAAGCACGGTTATCGCCATACAACGCACGGTTGAATCTGTACTTTCCGTTGACCAATAAAAAATCGCCTTTGTCTTCCTTGTAATGCAATTCGCGCTCGTTATTCTGCCAATGTTTCGACTGGGAATAGGAAAGTGAGAATGCCGACAAAACCAGAAATCCGGCTAAAATGGATGTTCTTCTCATTTTATTATTTTAGCTCAGTTAAAGGTTGTCCGTTAACCGTTACATTTTTTAAAGTCACGTTTTTCAGATAGTCCACTTTGTAAGGAATCTGCACGCCAACCATTTTAGCATTAATCATTGTGAAATCAGTTACAGGAGAAGATTCATAGGCATCAGAAAAAACAGCATATTTTCCGCCTTTGTCAACCGTTAAATTCTCAACCCAGATATTTCTGATGGTCGGAATGTGATTTCCAGGTTTTTCATAGTGCATATTGAAACGAACAGCAGCTTCTTTGTAAGCGCCCACTTTTGTATTGTAGAAAAATACATTTTCAATCGTTCCCCCACGGCTTGAGCTGGTTTTAATTCTTAACGCACGGTCAAGATTCTTACTGTCCATAACGTTTCCGATGGCATAAATGTTTTTCGCTCCGCCTGCAATTTCACTTCCAATCACAACACCGCCGTGACCATCTTTCATTTCACAGTTTTCGATAATGTG
The DNA here is from genome assembly GCF_022699665.1 of Chryseobacterium aahli. Taxonomy (GTDB): domain Bacteria; phylum Bacteroidota; class Bacteroidia; order Flavobacteriales; family Weeksellaceae; genus Chryseobacterium; species Chryseobacterium aahli. Next base: position 335,039 of record NZ_JALDNB010000001.1, read on the forward strand.
GTTTTCGGCAGGTCTTCCGATGTCTCTTCCATCCTCATCTCTTCCGGATTTGATGGCGATACAGTCGTCTCCTGTGTCGAAATATGAATCTTTTATCCAGACATTTTTACAGGCTTCAGGGTCGAAACCGTCGTTGTTTGGTCCATGGCTGATTACTTTTACTCTTTCAATTAAAACATTTTCACATAAAACAGGATTCAGATTCCACATTGGAGAATTTTTCACTAAAACATCCGCCATATAGAAGTTTTTAGACTTGTAAGGCTGAACAAAATTGGGTCTCAAATACCATCCATCCCCGAAAATTCTTTCTCTGGCAGGTTTTCTTTGCGCCATATACTCGTGAAGTTTTGCACGGGCAGGGTTTTGTCTTCCCGGACGACTTGTGTTGTAACCATATTTTGTAGCACCACACCAGAACCACCAGTTGTCTAAATCTGAATTTCCATCCAAAGTGCCTTTTCCGGTCACTGCGATATTTTCTTCTTCGTAAGCATAAATTAATGATGAATAATTCATACATTCCATTCCTTCCCAACGCGTGAAAACGATAGGGTAGTCGTTGCTGTCTTGGCTGAATAGAATCGTAGAACCATCGCTTAAATGCAGATTCACATTAGATTCAAGATAAATAGCACCCGTTAAGAAAATGCCATTCGGAACAACAACTCTTCCACCACCTTCAGAACTGCATTTTTCAATCGCCTTTTTGAAAGCTTCTGTATTTTTTGTTTTTCCGTCACCAATTGCTCCGAAATCCGTTATCAGATAATCCACCTTTCTGAATTCTGGTTTTTTGATTTGCTTTTTTAAAGCTTTAATTTCTTTTAGAGGCTGTTTTGCGGAAGTCCACGGTTTATATTGAGCCGATAGCGAGATTGATATTAGAAATGCGAAGAGAATTAAGATTTGCTTTTTCATAATGTCTGCAAGTTGTTTAGTTTTAAAAGAAAGTTCTGTATTTTAATAATTTCCTTTTATTAATCGCAATCTAAAATAATTGAAATAATAAATTATCCTGCACTGTCGGTTTATTAAATTTTTTGTAATCGATTGCATAGATTCAAAGATAATTAAACTATTGAAGTTAAAATTTAATTTTAAAAAGCTACGTTTTGACTAAGAATTTGAGGTTTTCCGAATGCATTATTTTTTGGGTATAAACCGAAACAAAGATTGAATACATAAAAATTATGATCCAGATTTGATAGAAATATTTAATAATTTTTAAATATTAGATACCACGTCTGCTCATTTGAATTATGTTTAGCATACAATTTGTTTATAGACAAGTATCTAATAATTTTTTTTAAAACAGGATAGAAGATCAAAATTATTGTATACACGAGTCAGGCTGTTGTTAAGGAGCAATAATCTTTTTTAATCGTAAGTACATCCCTTTTTTAATTATGCATTAGTACCATGAAGAGGGATATTTATACAGATTATAAAATGCCTAATGAAAACAAAGAACTCAAAAAAGTATACAGATAATGAACTGTATCTTTTAATACAACAAAAAGATAAAAGAGGTTTTGATCAACTCTATAATCAATACTCTTGTATGCTATACGGATTAGCTCTGCAGTCTGTTCGCTCACGAGAATATGCTGAGGAAATCACGACATTAACTTTTGAGAATGCATGGAAATCTATACAATCTTACAATCATGAAAAAGTGAAGTTACAAATGTGGATGGTTTGTCTTTTGATCACAAGTACGAAAGATTATCTTTCTAAAAAAAGTTTGTCTTATACTTTCAATATTGATAATTTCCCTAATTTTTCTTTCGACATTATTCAGGAAAAAGCCTGTTAAGTTTCTATCTTAGTTAGATACTACCGAATTCAATATCGAAAATATTTCCGCTTGAAAGAAAATTTCAACTAAATAATAGAAAAAACTTATCATACTCACAGAAGATATTATTAAAACCTCAGATGTACTATATTGAATTTGTTTTTAGATTTATTAAGATTACTTCCACTGACTTTCAAGTGTTCTGAAATTTTGAATAGTAGGCAAAGGTTTTATAAGCAATTTTTTTTCTTCTTTTTTCAGAATATCTCCGGAACCCAAAGCTTGTGTAATTTCTGTTTTTATACCTTTTAAAAGGTCAAATTCTGCTTCAATGGTGTAGTCTTTACCATCCCAGATTACTGATGAAAAATTGACTAATTCAAAGTTTCCTTTGTTAAATTTAAATTTATCCTGATAGTGAAAATCTTTTATTTCAGAATAGATAACCAAATATCCATCCTCAATGAACGCATACGGAATTTGGTCTCCGCCATATTTTCCGTTTGGATATTGTGGATTGAAGATATTTGTGGAAGAAAAGAATAATTTGAATTTTCCGTCAGACTGTTGAAAGTAGATTTCTAATTTGAGTGGCTGATTAACATCAACGGTATCCATGGAAATCACGGTTTTATCTTGCAATCCGTCTTTATTGAGATCACCCAACTCTTCTCGTATCTGTATAGTAAAATGATCAGTATTTCCTTTTTGTTGAGCCATTGCAACAAAAGAAATAATGACGAATAAGATTAAAATTATTTTTCTCATTAATTAAGTTTACAAAATGTGATTAGCCTTGAAAAATTCAGAATATTTTTGGTTAGTACCTTATCAAAGGTAATATTTTATCTGTTTTGTCCGCTCTTTAATCTCTATTTTTGCACCATCATTTTATTTCAATTTAATACAGACAATTTCACTTGAATAATCTAAAATATTACTTAGCTGCAATACTTGCATTTTCTGTTTGGGGAACCTTTAGTTTGGTTTTAAAACCGCTGCATTCATACGCATCATTGGATATTCTTTTTTATCGTGTCTTCAGCTGTGCCATTATAATGACGGTAGTGTCTGTACTTTTCAAAAGAAAAAAAATACAAACTAATCTCAATTATTTTAAATCGCTACCCAAAAAGAGCAGAAGACAAATGATTGTCTTAAATGTTGGAAGCAGTATTTTGTTGACAGCAAATTGGTTTTCATTTATTTATGTGATGAATCATGTCAGTGTGCGGGCGACTTCTGTAGCTTATTTGGTTTGCCCGATTATTACGACCATACTTGCTTATTTTCTGTTACGTGATAAATTGTCAAAAATGCAATGGCTATCGGTATTTCTGAGTTGTATAGGTTGTGTGTTGCTTTCTTATGCCAATATGATTGATATGTTTTACAGCAGTCTGATTGGCTTTACTTACGCTGCATATTTGATCAGCCAAAACAAAAATACCAAGTTTGATAAATTTCTGGTTCTTAATTTTCATATTTTACTATCAGCGCTTATTTTACTGCCATTTTTTCCGGCTTTCTCTGGGCCGATTCCTACTGGTTTTAAATTTTATTTCTATGTTGAAATCATCGCTATACTTTACACCATTGTTCCATTATTGCTGAATTTATTTGCCTTAAGCGGAATAGCTTCGTCAAAAGTAGGAATGATTTTAAATATAAATCCCATAATCGCTTTTGTGTTGGCCGGAGTTGTTTATCATGAGCCTTTAGGTGTTTTGCAGATATTTTCTTATGCGCTTATTTTCTTGGCTGTGATTGTATTTAATGGTAATCAGATATTTAAAATAAAAGATTCAAACGTAAATTAATTTTGAGTATTTCTAAATCAATTCACGTTTGAATCGATAATAATTATTTTATTTAAATTAATCTTCATCCATCAACATCTGAAATCTTTCAGTAAAAAGCCCGACATGATAGCCATCCATTAAGGCATGATGCCCGTGGATAGAGATATTCATTGTTTTAATTCCATTGACATCCATCATTTTTCCAAATGAAATTTTAGGACAACTGTCTGAAATAGAAAATTTTCTTGCATGTGAAATCGAAGTGAAATTTAACCACGGAACGGCAGAAAAATGAATAACATTATCTCCTCCTTTTGCCGGAAGCAAGGTATTTGATGATTTCACCCTTTCAATTTCGTTTTTGGCTATGGTTTGAAAAACAGACTCATCAGACTCAAAATCAATGTATGAAAAACCGAAAGTGTTATTGGGTCGATTGATAGTTGCTGATGCATGAATAACATCATATAAGAATGGTTTATCTTCAACAATTCGATATCTGAAGTTCTCAATTTCGTTGGCAGCTTTTATGGCTCTGTACAGATAATAGAGGAAAAAAGATTGATTTTTTTCTTTGGCAGATTGGTAAGCTTTTGTACAATCTATGCTCACCGTTGTTCCGAAAAAAGGCTCTTCAAACTGAGAGAAAAAAAGGTATTGTTCTTTACGATCCCATTCGTTGATTGGTATTAATGTCTTCATTTTTAGTATTTATTATTGTTATTTCGAAAAACAAAATTGATTGTTTTTCTATATTTGTATGTTTTACAGCAGCAAAATTCTTAAATACCTAAAACAATAAAAAGGACATTTGTCCCTGACATCCAATGTTAAGAACCAATCAGTCATTTTTGGCTTATGTAAGCAATCTTTATGAGAAACAAAACCGCAAAGAAGATATTATTGTAAGATCTTTTGAGGAAGGTGAATTGCTGGTGTCTCAAAATGAAGAGGTCAACAAGGTAATGCTTTTGAGAGAAGGCATTGTAAAATGCAGCCTGACCGAGGGAAACGGAAAAGAATATATCCTTGAATTTTCCGGAAGTGGAGAGATTATTGGCGAGTTAGAAAGCATTCGAGAAGTAAAAGCATTATGTACGATTGAAGCACTAACAGCGGTAAAAGTTTATTCAATCTCGATTCCTTATTTCAGTAAACTTTTAAAAGAAGATATTGTTTTCAATGGGTTTTTGTTGAATGTTTTTGCAGAACGTATATCCAATACTTCATCGCGCGCTTCGTATCAGCAACTTTACACCGTCGAGGAAAGTCTAAACAGACTATTAGAACTTCAATCTGAGCAGGATATAAAAATTTCGAAAGAAAATATGGCCGCATATCTTGGAGTTTCGGTGAGAAGTTTAAACCGAAGCTTGAAGAGTTTATTGAATAAAGATTAATAGTATTTCAAAATAAAATTATTGCCTAATTTCATTAAATTCTTCCTTTGTAATTGCAAAAATATCCATTTCTTTATGATTGTAAATTACCTTTTTATTCAGCGTCATTCCGTTTTTTGCAGCCACTTTTTTCGATTTTTCATTTTCTGGAAAAATCATTGAAATTAATCTTTCATGAAAATTATTTTCAAAAGCAAATTCTTTACATTTCTTAGCACTTTCAAGCGCAAAACCCATTTTTCTGAAATTGGGAAGAATGGAGTAGGCAATTTCAAGTTCAAATTTATTTTCAACATCCCGTACCAAAAGTCCGCATTGACCGACTAACTGATTAGTTTCTTTGCAGATGAGAGCGTTTTGCCCGCCTAGATCATTTTCATAACGATGAAAAGTCCATTCAAACCATTTTTCACAACATTCTTCAGGATTTTTAAACTCAGACATTCCAAGAAGTTTTGTAGTTTCTTCATCTTTAAATAGTTCCATCCAAATTTTAAAATCAGAATGTTCCAATTTTCTGAATCTGAGTCTGCCGGTTTCCTGATGATTTAAAAGAAATTTCATTGTTGATGGTACTTAGAATGTTTATTAATCTACCAAATTTAGATTATAAATCACTAATTAATCCATTTATCAATGAGTTTTTATAGAAAAAAAGGATAATTTTTAGGATTTAAATTAAATAATTCATGTTTAACATTAAATTTTTTCATCAATGTTAGGCTGGATGCATCTGAAAACATATATTTGCACCCTAAATTTTTATAGACATGAAAGAACTTATTGAAAAAATCAACGCAGAATTCGAAGCGTTTGCAACTGAAGCAAACCAACAATCAGAAAAAGGAAACAAGGCAGCGGGTACTAGAGCTCGTAAATCAGCTTTAGAATTGAGCAAATTGTTCAAAGAATTCAGAAAAGTTTCTGTAGAAGAATCTAAAAAATAATACAGACTCGGCCGGCTTTTTTAGCCGGCTTTTTTTTTACTCAATTTTTCAAGTTTTTGTTTACTTTAGGTCTCAGCTTCATCACAGACAAATAAGATGATGTGAAAGCAGAAAGACTTTTGTAGCCTACTTTGAAGGCGATTTCGCTCAGTGTGAATTGTTTTGAATCAATCAGTTCTACACTTTTTACAATTCTGATCAGCTGTATATATTTCTTCAGGCTGATTCCCGTTTCAGATTTAAAAATTCTTTGCAGACTTCTTGCAGACATATTTCCTTTTTCAGCTAAATCTTCAATGCTTAAATGTTGTTTAAAATTGACATTGATGAAATTACAAACCGCCGTCAGTCTCGAATCTACAGGCGCAGGAATCTGAAGGAAATTAGTTTCATTGCAGAAATTAGGTAGACTTGTCAGAATTGCAGTCATAAATGTACTTTGTTCTGCATCTTTAGTTAGCAACTTATTCCATTTTGAAGCGTAACGCAGCATTTCTTTCAAAACAGAAGGTGCGGGAAACACATGTACCTCTTTGTAGAAATTATTCTCTAAATCTTTCTTAAATAAAACAACCATCAGCTTTACGGTTTCAGATTCTGAAGTAATTCGGTGTTTTTTTGAACCTGGAATCCAAATAACATGATTCTGAGGTACGAGATATATTTTTTGATCAATATGAAAATACTGATAACCTTCTTCTACAAAAGTAAGCTGAGAACGCTCATGGAAATGCTCGTAATCATCATGCTTCCAGTCTTGTTCGTACCAAACATAGATGTCTTTATCAACAGAATCAGAAAAATATCCCGGAATTTCTTCTGATAAACTGCATTGGGTTTTGGCGTTTTGCATATTGTTTTTGGCAAAATTAATGAAAATAGCATTCTTAATTTTGTATCATCAATTATTTTAAAATTTTTATGAAAAAGACAAAAGGAATTTTTACATTCATTCTTCTATTTTTAATCACAAATATTATGCTGGCACAAGACAATAAAACAAAAGTACTGGTTTTGATTCATTCAGATAATGGCGGAACTTACGAATTGGCAAAAGAGATTTCTAAAGGAATTGAAACTGATGGAAACACCAAAGCAACCATTAAGCTTGTAAAATCATCATCGCATGAAAAGTTGAAAGATATTCCGGTTGCAATGGTTGACGAGTTGGCTTCGTATGACGGAATCGCTTTTGGTTCGCCCGTTTACTTCGGAAATATAAGCACAGGAATGAGCGAATTTCTTGCTAAAACGGTTGATCTATGGACGCATCATAAGTTGGAAGGAATGCCTGCAACGGTTTTTATGTCTGCAGGAAGTGGAGCAGGAAACGAATTGGCTGTTCAGTCATTTTGGAACAGTCTTTCAGTTCACGGGATGGTCTTGGTCTCAAACGGGATTCGTGGTAATGATAAGATAGATTCTACAATCCCGCAAGGAAACACGGTATTGGGAATCACGAGTTTAGCTTCCATGAAAAATGTGCAGCGACCAAGCGAAAGTGAAAAATATTTAGCGAGAATTCAGGGTGAGAATTTTGCAAAAGTGGCATCAGCTTTAAAGGGTACTTTTCAAAAGAAAGTTTCAAAAGAAACTTTAAAAACAGAAACTGTTGATGCTGTTTTAAAAAAGAAAAACATCATGCTGCCCAGCGTTCCAAAGCCTGCAGGAAATTATCAACCTTATGTAAGATCAGGGAATCTGATTTTCATTAATCAGGTTGCTTTGAAAGATGGTAAGATTCTTAATCCCGGAAAATTAGGTGTTTCAGTTGATGAAAATCAGGTGAAAGAAGCTACAAAACAGACAATGCTGAATGTTCTTGCAGTTTTGAAAGATGCTGTAAACGGAGATTTAGATCAAGTGAAAAAAGTTGTTCAGCTCACCGGAATTTTTAATACAAAAGACGACTACACGAAACATGCAGATTTGATGAATGTAGCTTCAGATCTCGCAGTGGAAGTCTTTGGTGAAAAAGGAAAACATGCAAGAGCTACACTCGGAGCATCATCGATTCCTGTGAATTCTTCGGTAGAAATTCAGGCTATATTTGAAGTTGAATAAGTGTACAAAACCGTTAAAGAAAATTAAATATTCACAAATAATACTAAATATATCAAACTGCATTGAAATGTAACCTGTTTTGAATTTATATTTGCTCCGCTAATAACCAATAGCGGAGTTTATTATGAAACATATTTCCTTTCTATTTATCTTTTTATCAGCAGTTCTTTCTGCTCAGAAAATCCAGGTTGTAGATTCTGAAAACGGTCAGCCAATTGCCAATGCAAGGATTCTTTTATCAGACCAATTGCTTTATACCAACGAAGATGGTTTTGCACCTGTCGATGAGAATTCTAAAGATTTTGAAGTATCTGCATCGGGTTTCAAAAAAGAAAAGATTAAGAACTTTAGCTCTGTAATCAAGCTTCATCCTGCTTTTAAAGATATTGAAGAAGTGAAAATCGTCAGTGTAGATATCAAAAAGCTCTTTGAAGATGTTTTTAAAAATTATCACAAACGTTATTATGATGAGCCTTCGATATACGATGTGGTGATGAAGCAGAAGGCTTTTGATAATAACAAACTCCATTTTATGTCCATTTCTGAAGCTAAATTATGGAGTAAAACCAATTCGTACAACTACAAAGACGGATACAACAAAAAGTATGACGACATTCTGCAGTTACAGCTTAATAATGTAAAATACCTTAAAATAAATAAATCTGACAGTATTTTTTCTGCCAAAGTAGAAGAGTTTACACATGAATATATGGGGAATTATTTCTTCAATTATGAGCTGAACCGGACCCTTACGAACATAAGGTCTCATCAAGCAAAATATTCAGGAACATTAGTTTCAGAGGAAGATGGTGAGCAGTTGATCAGCTTTAAAATAAAAACCATAAGAGGTACTAAAATAGAAGGTAGCATGAAATATAATACAGCAGACAAAGTGATTACATTTTTTGAGACAAACTATGCGATGGATGATTTACCTGTCGAAAAAAAGGTTTCAACAGACGGAAGAACGTTTGATTATAAATATGGAAGCGCCATTCTTACCTTCGATTTTTATAAGAAAGATGGTCTTTATGTGCCCGCTTTAAATAGATTTGAAACTGATAATTACACGATGTTTTACAAAGACGAAACCCATGTGAAAAAGTCGATGCGTGAGATTGTGTACAACACATTTGCAAAATCTGATAAAAAAGGATTAGACCCAAAAGTAGATTTTGCTAAAAGCATTTGGGAAAATATTCCTGTAAAAGAAGACAAAGAATCCACGGTTTTACTCTCAAAAGAAGAGCAGGAATTTATCAACCAAAAATAATATACTATGAAAAATTTAGTTTTATCAGCTTTCATCTTATCTGGACTTTTGTCTAAAGCGCAAACGCACCGCTTCATTTATGATGTGGAATACAAAAAAGATTCGACGCAAAATACTACCGTTAAAGAAAATTATCATTTGGATATTGAATCTAAAACAGTGAAATATTATCCACGTGATTTCTTTATTGGAGATTCTTTAGTGACCAATAATCTACAAATTGCAAAGGGTACAAAATTTAATACGTCTCACATTATTGCACACCAAATTGGTTCAGCAGATTATGATTATTACGATGTTCTCGAAAATGTGGTGTTGAAACTTCCGTCAAAAAACATTCAAGATTGGAAGCTAACTAATGAAAAAAAGAAAGTAAAAGATCTCAATTTACAAAAAGCAACCACCAATTGGGGTGGAAGGAACTGGATTGCATGGTTTACTGCTGATATTCCGTTTCAGGAAGGGCCGTATAAATTTCACGGACTTCCCGGTTTGATTGTAGAATTGTTTGATGATAAAAATAATTACAAATTTGAACTCGTAAAAACTCAAAAGATTGCAACACCCAAAAGCAATATATACATCGATCATATGCTTAAAAGCAGTGTTGAAGTTGATGACAAAAAATACAGAGATTCTAAGTTGAAGTATTATGACTCGCCCGTTAATTATTTGAGGAATGCAACACAGCAAACCCGATCAAATGATGAATTTTATCTGAATGACGGCACCAAAGTGGGACAAGCCAATTCTCGTGAAGTCAATGAAAGATTAAAAGAATCAATAAGAAAATACAACAACCCCATTGAGCTCGATAAAGCGATAAAGTATCCTTTATAGTTTATGGGTAATGACTAATGTGTAATTAGTAATGATTTAAAGATTCATTATATTATCTATTAAAGTATGTTGTTAATCTGTGCAAATCTGCGCCATCTGTGGGAGAAATGAAATTCATTTCCCGCTCACTATACAGATTTGCACAGTTTTTTTATTGTTTAAAAATGGCGATTTAAAGATTGACAATCATGAGTTTTAAGCATTAATAGAATGTTAAGAATTTTAATTTTCATTAAATAACTTTATCTTTATGCCAATCAATAAAAAGTATGAAGATAAACACCTTTTTTGCAGTTCCTGTAGTAGTTTTGGCGAGCCAGTTTGGCCATGCGCAATCTAACGTTCAGAAATTAAATCCTATTGTTGAAAGTATTGTCAATGAAACGAATAATCATTCTCAGCTGGAAGATATGGCATTCGAATTATTAGACGGAATTGGTCCACGTTTGGTCGGAACTCCCGAAATGCTTAAATCGAATGAATGGACAGCCAATAAATTAAAATCATGGGGAATTGATGCAAAACTTCAGCAATTCGGAACCTGGAAAGGCTGGCAGAGAGGAACTACTCATGTGGATATGGTGTACCCAAGAATGAAGTCGCTTTCGGCAACACAGTTAGCGTGGAGTCCTTCCACCAAAAAAGCTGTGGAAGCAGAAGTTATCGTTCTTCCTAAAGTTTCTTCTAAAGCAGAATTCGATCAGTGGCTTCCTTCCGTAAAAGGTAAAATCGTTTTGATGGCGCAATATCAGAAAATCGGTCGTTCAGATGAGCAGATCAAAGAATTTGCAACTCCTGAATTATATGAAAAACTGAAAGCCGAAAAAGAACAGGCTTCAAAAGACTTCCGTGATTATGTAAAGAATATCGGTTATGATAATAATACACTTCCCGAAGCTTTAGAAAAAGCAGGAGCGGCTGGAATTGCGATTTCAAACTGGACGGGAATTATGGGAGCCAACCGTATTTTCGGAGCGAAGACTTCCAAAATCCCGATGTTTGATATCGATGTGGAAGATTACGGAATGCTATACAGAATGGCTGAAAAGGGAACAAAGCCCAGAATCAAGGTGGATGCACAATCGAAAGTTCTTCCTGATGCCAAAACATTCAACACCGTGGGGATGATTAAAGGTTCAGAAAAACCAGAAGAATATGTAATCCTTTCTGCTCACTTAGACTCTTGGGACGGAGCTCAGGGTGCAACAGACAACGGAACGGGAGTTTTAACAATGCTTGAAACGATGCGAATTCTAAAAAAATATTATCCGAATCCTAAGAGAACGATTGTTGTAGGATTGTGGGGAAGTGAAGAGCAAGGATTAAACGGTTCAAGAGGGTTTGTGGCAGATAATCCTGAAATCATCAAAGGAACTCAGGCAGTTTTTAACCAGGATAACGGAACCGGAAGAGTAATTAATATTGCAGGTCAGGGCTTTATAAAATCCTACGACTATATCGGAAAATGGCTGAATGCAGTTCCGAAAAATGTACGTGACCACATCAAAACAGACTTCCCAGGAATGCCGGGTGGAGGAGGCTCTGACCACGCTTCATTCGTTGCGGCAGGAGTTCCCGGATTTTCTTTAAGTTCACTAAACTGGGGGTATTTCGGCTATACATGGCATACAACCAAAGATACTTATGATAAAATTGTTTTTGATGAGGTTAAAAATAACGTAATTCTTACCGCAACTTTAGCTTATATGGCATCAGAAGATCCTGAATTTACCAGCAGAGAACGAAGAACAATGCCTGAAAATGAAAAAGGAGAAGTGGCCAAATGGCCTGAAGTAAAAGAACCGAGAAGAGATTCTAAGGAGTATAAATAAAAACAAAAAGTAGCCTAAAACCAGGCTACTTTTTTTCTGCTAACAGTTTTTTGATTTCATAAAGTTGCCTTTCCTTAATAATATACGTCTTACAAAGTTTATTGTTCATGTACATACTCATTCTTGTTCTGTAAAATGTTCGTGTTCCCATTGCGACACTTTTGGTGATATACTCAGAGAAGGATGGATAAAAGTTTGAAAGGCAAAGAATATTTCTTTTTAGAGATATTGAAAAATCAGGATAGTTCCCAAAATCATCAATTACTATCATTTTCAAAATTTTTTTTCCAATGGTTGTTCCCCAAACTGTTTCAGTAATACTCCCAATAATTATTACTGTAGGAATTGAAATCAAGAACGAAAGAAACGGATTTTGTTTAAAAATGAGAAGCAAAATCAAAAATAAAGGTAGTATATCAATAATTTTTGCCCACTCTCTTTGCTTCTCACTTCCTGCGAAATCAGCTTTGTAAGGTAAATCATATTCAAATTCATTATATATGCGTCTACCTTCCGAATCAAAATTTTGCGTTGCTCTGCGAGTAGTTTTTCTTTCTGTGAGTTCTGAAATTCTCATAACTTCTGATTACAAAATCATACTCAGTTGAATTCTTTTTCTCGCCTCATCAACTTCCGTCACTCTCACCTGAACATGCTGATGCAGTTTTACCACTTCATTCACATCAGAGACAAAACCGTCTTTTAACTGCGAGATGTGAACCAGTCCGCTTTCTTTAATTCCTAAATCTACGAAACATCCGAAGGCGGTAATATTGTTAACGATTCCTGGAAGAATCATGCCGATATTTAAATTTTTAATGCTTTTTACATTCGGGTCAAATTCAAAAACTTTAGCTGCCTTTCTCGGGTCTAATCCAGGTTTTTCAAGTTCTTTTAAAATATCTTTTATTCCTAAAATTCCGATGTCTCCGGTAATGTATTTTTCTGGTTGAACCAAAACAATTTTCTCTTTATTAGCAATAAGTTCATTGGTTTTAATTCCAAGATCTTTTGCCATTTTTTCAACAATTCCGTATGCTTCAGGGTGAACGGCTGAGTTGTCTAAAGGATTTTTTGCGTTGGTAATTCTGATAAATGCGGCCGCCTGCTGATAGGCTTTCTCTCCCAACCTCGGAACTTTTTTCAGTTGTTTTCTATCTTCAAAAGCTCCGTTTTCAGCACGGTAATTCACGATATTTTCAGCCATCTTCTCACCGATTCCTGAAACATAACTTAATAGTGATTTGCTTGCCGTATTCAGATTAATTCCGACAGAATTTACGCATCTCATCACGGTAGAATCCAGTTCGTTTTTCAATTGAGTCTGGTCTACATCATGTTGATATTGCCCCACACCGATTGACTTTGCATCAATTTTAACCAACTCTGCCAACGGATCAGAAAGCCTTCTTCCAATAGAAACTGCACCACGAACCGTCACATCAAAACTCGGAAATTCATCTCTCGCAATTTTACTTGCAGAATACACCGATGCTCCGGCTTCAGAAACCACAAAAACTTGCAGTGGTTTATCAAAAGCAATTTTTTTAATGAAAAATTCAGTCTCACGGCTTGCAGTCCCGTTTCCGATAGAGATTGCCTGAATGTTGTAGGCGTTTACCATCGAGCGGATTTTCTTCATCGCCATACCGCTTTCGTTTTGCGGAGCATGAGGATAAATCGTTTCGTTATGTAGTAAATCTCCTTTTTCGTCCAGGCAAACAACTTTGCAGCCACTTTTATACCCCGGATCGATGGCCAAAATTCTTTTTTCACCTAGAGGAGGTGCCAATAAAAGCTGACCTAAGTTTTCAGAAAATATTTCAATCGCCTTTTTATCCGCTTTTTCTTTAGCTTCCTGTAAAGTTTCATTTGAAATTGCGGGTTCTAGAAGTCTTTTGTACGAATCTTTGATGGCTAAAGAAATCTGTTCTGAACTTTCGTTTCTTGATTTGATGATGGCATTTTCTATAAAATCTAAAGCTTCATCTTTATCAATTCCAATATTTGTTTTTACAAAACCTTCTGATTCTGCTCTCAGCATGGCCAGAAGTCTGTGCGAAGGCGTTCTGCTAAGACTTTCTTCCCATTCGAAATATTGTGAAAACTTCTGCGCTCCCTCGTCATCTTTTTTGGCTTTTACCAATTTAGAAGTAATGACTGCTTTCCGCTGAAAAAGACGGCGTAGATTTTTACGGACGTACATATTTTCGTTGATCCATTCTGCCATGATGTCTCTTGCACCCTGCAAAGCCTCCTCTTCAGAGGAAATATTTTCATTTAAATATTTTGAAGCCAAATGCTGCAGGTCATTCGCTTTTTGGCTCATAATAATTTTGGCTAAAGGTTCCAAACCTTTTTCTTTTGCCGCATCAGCTTTGGTTTTTCTACGCTTTTTGAAAGGTAAATACAGATCTTCCAGCTCCTGAATATCAAAGCTTTCCTCAATTCTTGTTTTTAAGTCTGAGGTTAAAGCATTTTGTTCTTCAATCGATTTTAAAATACTTTCTTTTCGCTTTACAATTTCTTCAAACTGTTTATTTAATTTAAAGATACTTTCAATAGCAACTTCATCCAAATTACCCGTCGCATCTTTTCGATAACGGGAAATAAACGGAATGGTGCAGTCTTCAGCAAGCAATTTTAAGGTAGCATTGATGCTTTTTTCGGATATATTTAGGGAATTTTTAAGATATTCAGTGGTATTCATTCTTCATTTTTGGAAGTGCTAAAATACTGACTTTTTTAGACTATTAAAATTTGATTTCAATTAAAAAAGAAAACCAACTACAGGATGTAATTGGTTTTTGAGGATCTTATTTAATTATTTTAAAATATCGTTGTAATAGAGTGGAGTATCAGTTTCTTCATCAAACCCGATAATGATGACTTTAAAACTTTTTGCATCATCGTTGTTGTAGAAATTTATTTTTGTAGACTCTTTCGGTTGATTTGGAAGATAAGGATTCCAATACAAAGTGCTGCGGCTGTCCTTGGAAAGACTTTGAGGATCAATTTCGTCATAGATTTCATTTTTAAAAGGTTCTTCCTTATCGTATCCTTTCAACGTCATTTCCTTTAATGTTTTAGACTGTCCGTTATCGGGAGCCGAACCGGTAATTCCACCTCGGCGGGTATAGATGATGATGGCACCATTTCCGCCACCTGAACTCCCTGAGAACATTCCTCTGATAACTTTAATCATCGCAACGTCCGAAACAGATATGGAAGAAATTAGGGAGGCATCAGCCCTCATCTCATCAAGAAAGAGTTGTACCGGACCGCCACGCATGGTTGCAGTAGCATTAGCACCTTGTGAACTAATCTGTAAACCGGGAACTCTGCCCTGAAGCCATTGAAGAATATTAATTGCTCCTGCACCATTGTTGTCGTTGACGAAATCAAATACCATTTCATTGACACTTTTAAATAATGGACTGCTCAATGTCTCATTCAGTTTTTGGGTCTTGTTTCTTTTGTCACCTTTTATTTTTACCTCTTCAATATCCGTTATTTTTTCATTAATAAATTTTTCAGAACTTAGATTAGCAATAGATTTAGCTACTTTTTCAGGAATTTCTTCACCCTGAACTCTGTCTGTAAGTTTCGTTCTGCTGTCCGGTAATTCTTTTCTGAGTGTAATAAAACTGAAATCAGGCTGGAAATAAACCTGTGTACTGCTTATTGCTGCTTTATCTTTTGAGTTGAGTTGATAAGAGAACTTCATGGTATCTTCAAAAGCAAGATTATTTAGCCAAAAAAGTCCGTTTGCATCAGTTTTCACTAAATTAAACTTCATTCCTGCTTCGGGCATTTTAAAAATTAAATTGAGTTCTGAGTTGGCTGCAGGTTTTCCTTGTGACATCACTTTTCCTTTATATGAAATATACGATTGAGGTTTATTTTTGATTAATGGATAATTTCCGGAAATGATGTTTTTCCATTCAAATCTTTTGTATTTTTCAGATATTAAAAGAGCATCCAAAGCCTCAGAATTGTGATTTTTCGCAAAGTATTGGGCGGGTTTAAAGATGTGCGAACTGAAATCACCCGTTAGCCAAAGACTGCTCAATAAACTGTTTTCCTCTTCTGAGCTGCTATCATTAGCGTCTATTAACAAAGCGCTGTAAGCATTGTAGTGTGTATTGTTTGCAATAATTACAGAGTTTTTACTACGATTAGACGTATTAATTGCATTTGTAAGAACTGGTTTCTTAATATTCAGAACGTTGGGCTGTACAAAGGATAATCGCTGTGCGACTACATTTTCATTTGCATCAAATATGGTAAGCTGTAAGATTCCGTTAATCAGTTTATCCGCAGGTATCGAAAATGTTTTGCCTGTCATTTTTTTGATCTCAGCCCGGTAAACCATCTGATTATTTATGGTACCTATGATTTTGTATGATTGGTCTTCTGCAATATTTTTAGAAGTTATTGAGTATTGTACAGCGGTATCTGTACTCTCAACATGCAGGTTTACCCCTGAAGTCGCTACAGGAGGCAGATCAATGGTCAGTTTTTGTCCTGCTTTATCTTCTAAAGAAAGCTGATACTGCTTACCTGCTATCGGTGTTATACTGAATGATCCTATATTTTGGTCGAAACCTTTAAATTCAGCGACAGCCACATTGGGTTTTCCTGTTTCAATTACTGAGCCGCTCCATTCTGATGGCGTTACCCCTTTTGAATGCAGACGTACAGCAAATTTTGTAGGAATGCCGTCAACGAATGTTCCGCTTTCCGGATGTAGAGTAGCAGACCAAGCAACTTCGGTATCAGGTTGTAGTTTTTTCGGAGATGCCGGATTGTAAATACTAATGGGTTGCAAATAATTGAAATCATCACTGAAGTTAGTCATCCAGGTAGTATAGGCTCGAATGAAATAAACATCTTCCTGTAAGGTATTGGCTAATGAAAAACTGCCGCTTCCTTCACCTTTCAACAGCGGAACCATTTTTTTATCAATTAACTTTTTATTGTTGTCATACAGCTCTACAAAAAGCGACGTGGAAATATTGGAGCGGTTATATCCATCAAAAACAAATGACTTGAACCAAATATTTTCTCCCGCTACATAATGATCTTTATTAAAGAGAAGATGGATTTTTTCCTGCGGATAATCCTGTTCAAATTTCTGAAGGGCTTTTTCGGCTTTATCCTGAGCATAAGAGATACATCCGGCTGATAAAGTAAGTACAAGGGCAATTCTTTTCAAGAATAAACTACTCATAATGTATTGTGTTTTTAAAATTTTTCAAAAATACAGTTTTTTCTTACTCTAGAGAAGTAAAGGGTGTTAACTGTGAGTTTTTTGATTTCTTAGTAATCTTGCGGAAGTGATTATCGTAGTCAATAAGAAAAGGCGAGTTGCCCCGCCTTGAATGTTTTCACAACTTCCAGAACGAATATCTTCTTTCTAAAAAAAGGTGTGATCAATTACGAAGATAATAATTTTTGAGAGCAGTTCTTAGTTTCTAATTACTTAAAATTAAGGAATGATCTTATCAAAATAAACCGGCGTATACTTCTCATTATCAGATCCTATAATAATAAATCTAAATTTTTTCGCCGTGTCATTATTGTAGAAATCAATCTGAGTTGGCTCAACAGCATCTACTTCCAGAGAAGAATTCCAATAGAGAACACTGCGGTAATCATATCCTATTTTAGAAAGCTCAGAATTTCCGTAATCGGCGTCCGGGTATTTTTCATATTCATTATAGCCTTCCATCACAAAAAAGTTAAGATTAGCCATATTCAATAGGTTGCTTTCAGGAGCTTTGGGCTGAGTGTCGCCTCTTCTGGTATATATTAGTACAGCACCATTTCCACTGCCGCTCATTCCTACGCTGCCATCTTTAATTATTTTTACCATGGCAATATTTGAAGCCGAAATTCCACTCAAAGAGCTTGCATCCGTCAACATTTCATCTAAATAAATATTAGCTTTCCCTTGACGGATATAAGGAGTAGGAGCTCCGTTTTCATAATTGATGGTCAATCCTGCAACGCGACCTTGAAGCCACTGTAGAATATTTGGCGAGCTTTCTGCAGATTGGTTTTCATTCACAAAATCAAAAACAACTTCATTCATGCTTTTGTAAAGCGGACTGCTGAGTTTTTTGTTGAGCTCTTCAGTGAGGTTTTTCTTTTTGGCCTTTATTTTTACTTCTTCAATTAAAGTAACTTTTTCGTTATATTCTTTTTTATATTTTCTTGCCTCAATAGTTTTGGTAATTTCAGCTGATTGTGAAGCTTCAGAAGATGAATTTCTGTCGACAAGTTTGTATTTTTCTACTGCAGGTAAATCTTTTTTTAACGGAATAAAAGTGTTGAGCGGATTGATGAAAACATTGGTTCTGCTTTTAAGAGCGGCACTGGCTCCATTTAATTGATACGTTATTTTAATTGGTTTTTCAAAAATCAAATTTTCAAAAAAGAACTCTCCGTTGCTGTCTGTTTCTACTTCGAGGATTTGATTTCCCGAAATATCTCCATCCACAAGCATGATGAGGTTTTGTTGAGCCGCAGGTTTTGCGTTTACGGTAACTCTACCTTTGTATGAAATGTATTTTGAAGACTGATTGATAATGGTAGGGTATTTTCCTGAAATGATTTCTTTCCAGTCAAACATTTTCCATTGTTCGGAAATAAGCAGAGCATCAAGAGCTTCGATATTTCTTTTTTCACCGAAATATTGTGCAGGACGGTCTATTTTAGATTTAATAATACTGGTTAACCATAAAGAACTCAGGAGATTTTCGTCTTGCAGTGACTTTTTATCTTCAGGATCAAACACGGCGACAGAATAATTCGGAACACCTTTAATAGATTTAATATCAAATGAATTCAATCCTCTTTTTTCAGTACTTACCGCCTTCGCTTTAACTTCCGGAACGGAAACGAGAAGATTCTGAGGCATTACAAAACACATTCTGCTTGCCAAAACATTTTCTTTATCATCAAAAACAGTAATCTGTAAAACGCTGTTGATTAATTGATTGGTTGGGATCGCCTGAAATACATCTCTTAATTGATTAATTCTCGCTTTGTAAACTAACTGATCACCAATATTAGCAACGACCGTATAATAAGGATAGCTTTGTGCAGTATTCTGAATTTTATACCGAACATTGTCTTTTTCGCTGAGCACCTGAATACTTACTCCGGTTTCAGCAGCTTTAGGAAGCAGAACAGTGCTTTGATGTCCGTCATTATCTGTAATTACAGCTTCGTAAATCTTATCTTTTTCCGGGGTTAAAGTGAAGATTCCTATATTTCCATCTAATCCTTTGAAAGTAGAGATTTTCTTTTCCGGATTACTTTTTTCAATCACATAGCCTTCCCATTGTGACGGAGGCGTGCCGATAGACTGAAGACGTACCACAATTTTACTTTGAATTCCCTGTATAAAAGAATTTCCTTCAGGATGCAATGTTGCTGACCAGGAAGAGGTCTTATCTAAAACCAGTTTCTTCGGTGAATCAGGATTGTAAATCGGAATTTGCTTTAAATACTGAAAATCCTCACTCAGATTACTCATCATCGGCGTATAGGCTCGGAAGAAATAAACATCTTCGCTCAAGCTTTCAGGTAACTGAATGCTGCCCTGTACAACACCATTAAAAATAGGAAAACGTTTTTTTAAAATCTGCTTCTTGTTACGGTCGTATACTTCAATAAAAAAGTTTGTTGAAATATCTGATGTTGTAAAATTTCTGAAAACCATGGCATTAAACCAAACCGTTTCACCGGACAGGTATAGGTCTTTATCAGTAAGAATGTAGATGCTTTCCTGAGAAAAATTTTCGTTTAAAGTTTGAAGTGCTTTATCAGCAGATTGTTGTGAAGAAAACTGACCGGAAGAAGCCAGGAATAAACAGAATAGAAGTATTCTTTTCATTGTCTTACTGCATTAAATTATATACAAATTAAGACAAAAAATAAATACCCAAGAAATTAATAAGAAATTTTATGATTTTGAAAATATTTTATTACATCTAAATATTTATTTTATAAATGAATTAGAAGCTTTACTTCATCAAAATATCTGCCTGCAAAAATTATAGAGAATATTTAAAAATTTAATATTTAAAAATCACATTTAGCAATTAAAATATGAATGATGCAACTGTTTTAAACTCATAATTAATAACCCAAAACTCATAACTTTACAAAACCTTCTCATTATGAATTTGTTAATTATTAAAACTTTTTATGGTTAATTCATTAAAAATCACTAATTTCGCACCCGTAAAAATCATTCATGCAAAACATTAGAAATATTGCGATTATCGCACACGTTGACCACGGTAAAACTACTTTGGTTGATAAAATAATCCACGCAACAAGCGTCTTTAGAGACAATCAGGAATCTGGAGATTTAATAATGGATAATAACGATCTGGAGAGGGAGCGTGGTATCACTATTTTATCAAAAAATATTTCTGTAATGTACCACGGTACAAAAATAAATGTTATTGATACACCTGGTCACGCCGATTTCGGTGGTGAAGTAGAGCGTGTTTTAAAAATGGCAGACGGTGTACTTTTATTAGTAGATGCTTTTGAAGGACCAATGCCACAGACAAGATTCGTATTGCAGAAAGCTTTAGAATTAGGTTTAAGACCGGTAGTGGTAATCAATAAAGTAGATAAGCCAAACTGTCGTCCTGACGAAGTTCATGATAAAGTTTTTGACTTGTTCTATAACCTAGATGCTACTGAAGAACAATTGGATTTCCCTACATTCTACGGTTCTTCAAAACAAGGTTGGTTCAATACTTCATTAGAAGAAACTGACAATATCTTCCCATTACTAGACGGAATTTTGGAACACGTTCCAGCTCCTGAAGCGAAGGAAGGACCATTGAGAATGCAGATTGTATCTTTAGATTTCTCTTCATTCTTAGGAAGAATTGCAATTGGGAAAGTTATTCAGGGTTCTGTAAAAGAATCAGAATGGATCGGTCTTGCACAGGAAGATGGTAAAATCGTAAAAGGAAAAGTAAAAGAATTATACGTTTTCGAAGGTTTAGGTAAGAAAAAAGTTACTGAAGTGAAAGCTGGAGACATTTGTGCAATTGTTGGTTTTGATAAATTCCAGATTGGTGATTCATTCGTTGATTTAGAAAATCCGGATCCATTACCAAGAACTGCAATTGATGAGCCTACTTTGAACATGACGTTCTCAATCAACAACTCTCCTTTCTTTGGGAAAGATGGTAAATTTGTAACTTCAAATCACCTAAAAGAGAGATTGTACCGTGAGTTGGAGAAAAACTTAGCATTAAGAGTAGAGCCTACAGAAGATGCCAATACATTCTTGGTATTCGGTAGAGGTATTCTTCACTTGTCAGTTTTGATTGAAACAATGAGAAGAGAAGGGTACGAAATGACGATCGGTCAGCCACAGGTTATCCTTAAAGAAATTGACGGTGTGAAATGTGAGCCTTACGAAAGTATGGTGGTAGATGTTCCTGAAGAATTTGCTTCAAAAGTAATCGACTTAGCGACACAGAGAAAAGGTGACCTTCACATTATGGAAACTAAAGGTGAAATGCAACACTTGGAATTCGAAATTCCTTCAAGAGGTTTGATCGGATTGCGTTCTCAGATGTTGACGGCTACTGCTGGTGAAGCTATTATGGCTCACCGTTTTGTAGATTATAAACCTTTCAAAGGAGCAATTCCTGGAAGATCTGTTGGGGTATTGATCAGCAAATCTCAAGGTCCTGCAACTGAATATTCTATTGCTAAATTACAGGATAGAGGTAAGTTTTTTGTTGATCCGGGCGAGGAGATCTACGCTGGAATGGTAATCGGTGAGCAAAACAAGCCGAATGATATGGTAGTAAACATTGTTGAAGCAAAACAGCTGAACAACATCCGTGCTGCAGGGAAGGATAAAGATGGTAACATCGCTCCGAAAATCCTTTTCTCTCTAGAGGAATGTATGGAATACATCCAGGGTGACGAAGCAATCGAGGTAACTCCAAACTTCATCCGTATGAGAAAGAAAGTACTTTCTGAAGAAGAAAGAAAAAGAATCGAAAGAGGAGCGAAAGCATAATCTAAGATTCATCAATATATTTAAAGCCTCGATTTTCGGGGCTTTTTTGTTTTTAATTATATTAAATTTTATTATCTTGAAATTTTTAAAATTATAATTAAATAGTCTATCAAAAAATGAAGATTGATAAAATAAAAATGATAATGTTGTTAGGCTTTTTCGCCTCATTCAGCAGTTCGTGTTCTGTACAGAAAAATACTTCTACGGTAAAAAATACCCCTAAAGAAAACAGATATAAAGCTAAACCTAAAGATTCCACTATTGCCGTTAAGCCACAGATAATCACGCCCATCGAAGCAGATTTTAAAGTAAATCTTCCAGCAATCAATCGTGAATTTCGCGGCGCATGGATTGCAAGTGTTGCCAATATCAACTGGCCTTCAAGAAACAATTTGTCGGTTGAGCAGCAAAAAGCCGAAGCCATCAGCATGTTGAATATGCTTCAGGAAAATAATTTTAATGCAGTCATTTTTCAGGCACGTCCGTCTGCGGATGCTTTGTACACAAGTGAATTAGAGCCGTGGTCATACTTTCTGACAGGAAAAACAGGAGAACCTCCTTATCCAAATTATGATCCTCTACAATTCTGGATCGAAGAATCTCATAAACGAGGAATGGAACTTCATGTTTGGTTAAATCCATACAGAGCGCATCATTCCAATGGTGGAGTGGTTTCTAATCAATCGATGGTCAATAAACTTTCAGATATTACCATTAAATTAAAAAACGGAATGTATTGGTTTGATCCTGCAGATCCTAGAACTCAGGGACATGTTTCTAATGTTGTGAAAGATTTGGTAAAGAGATATGATTTGGATGCCATTCATTTTGATGATTATTTTTATCCGTACGCAACCTACAACAGAGGTGCAGATTTTCCAGACAATACAAGTTGGAATAAATATTTGAATTCCGGAGGAACCCTTACAAGAGCAGACTGGAGAAGAGATCAGGTGAATCAGTTTGTGGAAAGAATTTATAAAGAAATTCATGCTGAAAAAAATTACGTACGTTTTGGAATTAGTCCGTTTGGAATCTGGAAACCCGGTTATCCAGAAGGAGTTGTAGGATCTTCGCAATACGACGAATTGTTTGCAGATGCTAAATTATGGCTAAATAAAGGTTGGGTTGATTATTTCTCGCCGCAACTATACTGGCCGATTGAATCTAAAGGTCAGCCTTTCGCCAATTTATTAAACTGGTGGAAATCTGAAAATACCATGAACCGCCATCTTTGGCCGGGATTAAACACAGTAGAAATTAAAGTTGCAGACCGCCCAACAGAAATTAAAAATCAGATTGAATTATCAAGGCAGATTCTTGCAAATAACGCTGGTGAAATTCACTGGAGTATTGCCGGTCTGACAAAAAATTCAAACATGCTTCCGACACTGAAAAACGGACCTTATAAAGAAAAAGCTTTGACTCCGAAAACTCCGTGGATCAAAGCTCTTCCTTTAGAAAAACCAACTTTATTTATCAACGATAACGGAAGTTTTATCCAAACAAGCTGGAGTTCTAAAAATATCGGAAATGTTTTCCAATGGGTTCTTTTCAAACAATACAATGGAGTTTGGGAAACTGAAATTCTGACTTTGGACAACCTTTCAAAAGAAATTCCAAAAAGCAAAGACGGAAAAATACTGAATGCGATTGCTGTTAAAGCGATTGACCGTTTAGGAAATGAAAGTGATTACATGGCGAAGAAAGTAAAGTAGAGTGGGAGAATAGGAGAGTTGGAGACATTTAGGGTGATTTCTCGCTGTCATTCTGAATGAAATGAAGTGTAGTGAAGAATCTCTTAATAGTCTTATCAACTAAATAAACCTTAATGGTTCAAAATATTTAAATTAAGTCAGTTCTACAACGAACTGGCTTTTTATTTTAGACTCACTATAAATTATCTATGTAAAATAATGATTGATAAGTATTTATAGATTGTTGGTTTTTATTAATAATCAAAAAGCTTGTCTCGGAATCATTTTTGTACCATTTAAATAACAAATACTAAAATATACAATTATGAATACCAACAGACTTTCACCTAAACTGGAACAAGCGCTAAGCGACCAGATGAATACCGAAGATTTACAGTCAAGAGTTTATTTTTCATATGGAATTTGGGCTGCTGATAAAGGGTATGGTGGAATTTCGAACTTTCTTTTTCGCCACGCTCAGGAAGAAAGAGACCACGCAGTAAAATTTATGCAATATGTACTCAACAGAGGAGGAAAACCAACAATCACTGCGTTACCTTCTCCGGGTGAGGAGCCAACAAGTTTAACTGATTGCTTTGACTTAGTTTTCAAACATGAAGTTGATAATACCACAGCAATTTACAATCTGGTAAATATTGCTTTTGAAGAAAAAGATTGGGCTTCATGGAATTTTCTACAATGGTTCGTAAAAGAACAGATAGAAGAAGAAACATTTGCAATGAATTTAATTGATAAATTAAAAATTGCAGGTGGAGACAGAGCCAGCGACGAATCACTATTTACTCTCGATAAAACTTTGGAAACACTTCCTGATGATGCAGAGCTTGCACAAAACGCTACCGGGGCAAACCCATAAAAGCACAATGATAAAATATTATTTCTAAAAAACTGTCAATTATTTGGCAGTTTTTTTTATTATGAATCTGTCTTTAAAATTACTATCTTTGCACACCTTTAATTTTAACACGCAAGAAGCCAAAAGCCAATTGCCAAAAACAAAGGTGAAATATGAAACCGAAAGGTGGCATAACACAATAAATTAAAACAAAATTTCGTTATGAAATGTGGAATCGTAGGCTTACCCAATGTAGGTAAATCAACTCTTTTTAACTGCTTAAGCAATGCTAAAGCGCAATCAGCCAATTATCCTTTCTGTACTATTGAGCCCAACTTGGGAACAGTTTCGGTGCCGGATCAGAGATTATTTGAGCTAGAAAAACTGGTAAACCCTGAAAGAGTTTTGCCGGCTGTTGTAGAGATCGTTGATATTGCCGGTTTGGTAAAAGGAGCGAGCAAAGGTGAAGGTTTAGGAAATCAGTTTCTTGCCAACATCAGAGAGTGCGAGGCGATTATTCATGTTTTAAGATGTTTCGAAAACGGAAACATCATCCACGTAGAAGGTTCTGTAGACCCGATGAGAGATAAAGAAATTATCGACATCGAGCTTCAGTTGAAAGATTTGGAAACTGTTGGAAAAGCAGTTGAGAAAGCTAAAAAATTCATCAAGTCTGGAAAGAAAGAAGATATCCTGACGTATGAAACACTTCATAACCTTGAGAAATTTATCGAAGATGGTAAGAATGCAAGAGAATTCCCGATGGATGATTTTGCAGCATCAATTATAGCAGATGTTCAGTTGTTGACGAACAAACCTGTTCTTTACGTTTGTAATGTAGACGAAAATTCTATCAAAAACGGAAACGAATGGATTGCCAAGATTGAAGAAATGGCTCAGAAAGAAAAAGCTGAAGTAGTAGTTTTAGCTGCTCAGATCGAAGCTGATATCAATGAATTGGATACCTTCGAAGAAAGAGAAATTTTCTTGGAAGAATTAGGTTTAACGGAACCAGGTGTAAACCGTCTGATCAGAAAGGCTTATGATTTATTAAAACTTCAGACGTATTTCACGGCAGGAGTAAAAGAAGTAAGAGCTTGGACCATCGGACAAGGCTGGACGGCTCCTCAAGCTGCAGGGGTGATTCACACTGATTTTGAAAAAGGATTTATCCGTGCAGAAGTAATCAAATACAACGATTATGTAAGCTACGGAACAGAAGCCAAAGTAAAGGAAGCCGGAAAGCTTTCTGTTGAAGGAAAAGAATATATCGTACAAGACGGTGATATTATGCACTTCAGATTTAATGTTTAAAAGTATTAAAAGTTAGTTATAGTATTTTAAAAGAACGCTTCCATGAATTTGGGAGCGTTTTTGCTATATTTATGAAAAGTTTTTTTATGAAATATTTTAGTTTTCTTCTAATCATTTTGTTTTGCTTTTCATGCTCTAAAAGTCTTGAGGAAAAATGTTTCATTCAGGAAAATGAAAAGTATTTTAATGGTCCTGAAAGTGAAGAACCGTTAAATATAGATCAAATTATTCAAAATAAACCTGACTATCTTCAAATCGTTAATCTTAAAAAATTCAGGAGCTTTAAAAAAGACAGCACAGATTACAGTGAAAATTTTAAAACTTATCAGGCTGATGAAAAATATTTAAATGATCAGAAAATACTGTTTGCAGATTTTGATGAGAAATTTTTCGGACAATTTCGTTATTCATCTCAACAAATTTCCGATAAGATAAGTTATGCACTAGGAGAAAACGCGCTGGGATATTGGCTTTTAGAAATAAAAAATAACAATCCTCGCGCTTATTTTTTAGGTTTAAGTTATAGTTATTACTATTTTAATAAAGTTCAGGATGGTCGAATTGTGAAAGATGGTTTTCTCCAAATTGAAGGGAGTTTTGTGAAAACTGCAAGCAACTTTGCATTGAGGGGAAGAGAGTTTACGTCTATTGGTGACGGAAAGTTATTTAAAATAAAACTGGATGATTTAACTAAAGATTCTGATCAAGATAGCTTCAACGATATTTTTGAAAATAGTTTCGGTTTAAATCCAAATAGTAAAGATACAGATGAAGACGGAATTGATGATTTTAATGATCATAATCCTCTCTTTAAATCTGAGAAAAATAAATTTACTGAATTATATGAAGATCTTATTTCTCAACATTTAGGTATAGTAAAAGAAAATCTGGATAAAATGCCTTACTTCTTTTTACCATACGAAACGGACTGTGATTATTTTAAAAATATAAATCCTGATGCAAAAATTTTAATAATGCCAACAGAAAAAAGTAGGCAACCTTATTATGTGCAGGTCACCGATATCTTTAACGGCGGTTATTCTAAAATTAAAAAGGATGATAAAAATCCTAACCTATTTTATATTCATGAATCAGGTGGTGGTGGAATAATAGATTATAGCGCCGAATTTAAAAATGGAGTCTGGATTTTAAAAAATATTGGTGGAGTAGTTTCATAATATATTTTTATATTTGAATTATACAAATTCCGCATCATGGAAAAAATAGCTCATGCATCTTTAGAAGATTTTTACGGCGAAATGGCAAAAATGCTTGGAAAAGATCTGGAAAGTATTTTCCCTAAAGGACTTCACAAAGACATCGGTCATTTTAATGTTTTTAATATTGCACAAACCCTTGCGAATGTCAAGAAGACTTCTGAAATGCCTTACAACAGAAGAAAGTATTATAAAATCAGTCTGATACGAGGAAAAAACAGAGCCGAATATGCTGATAAAGTGATTTCCATTAAAAAGAATGCTTTGCTTTTTGCAACGCCCAAAGTTCCTTATCATTATGTTCCTGAAGATGAAAATCAGTCTGGAAGCTTTTGTGTTTTCACCGATGATTTTTTTAATAAAAACCAATCTCAGAA
The DNA here is from genome assembly GCF_022699665.1 of Chryseobacterium aahli. Lineage (GTDB taxonomy): Bacteria > Bacteroidota > Bacteroidia > Flavobacteriales > Weeksellaceae > Chryseobacterium > Chryseobacterium aahli. The sequence goes on from NZ_JALDNB010000001.1 coordinate 362,534, forward strand.
TATTTTGGAAGATTTACCTCTTTTTCAGCCAGGCGCAATTCCTGTTTTTGAAATCGATGATGAAATGGCTAATGAAATTGAATTGCTATTTTCAAAAATCAAAAAAGAAATCGATTCTGATTATGCTTTTAAATATGATCTGATTCGAAATTATGTTTTTGAATTGATTCATTACGGACAAAAATTACAGCCTGCCGCAAAAGCTCCAACTTCTCAAAATGCCTCGCTGCGTGTAGTTTCGTTATTTATCGAATTGCTTGAGAGACAGTTTCCGATTGAGTCTCCGGATCAGAGAATACAGCTGAAAGTTGCCAAAGATTATGCCGAAAGATTGGCTATTCATGTCAATTATTTAAATAAAAATTTAAAAGAAAGCACAGGAAAAACAACTACTGAATTTATTGCAGATCGAGTTATTCAGGAAGCTAAAATCTTATTAAAGCAAACCAAATGGAATGTGTCTGAAATTTCTTATGCTTTAGGATTTGAAGAAATTGCGCATTTTTCCAATTTCTTTAAGCGAAAAACGTCATTTGCACCATTGGAATTTCGTTCATGATTTGAATTATGCAAATTTCAGATTGACTGAAGCAAATAAGATCACATTAAAATGATTGAACTTTGTTTTAACAAAAAATACCAAAAATGAATACAGTAAAAGTAGCATTAGTAACAGGCGGAAGCCGTGGCTTAGGGAAAAATTCAGCATTGAAGATAGCTGAGAAAGGTTTGGATGTCATTATTACTTATCATAGCAATAAGGAAGAAGCGGAAAATGTTGTTAATGAAATTAAAGCTTTGGGTAGAAACGCAGCAGCTTTTCAATTGGATACAAGAGATGTTAAAGGTTTTGAATCATTCATTCAAAATGTAACCAATCATTTAAAAGAAACTAATGGAAACACAAACATTGATTATTTGATCAACAATGCAGGAACTGCTTTGTATTCTCCAATTACAGAAACAACCGAAGAGCAATTGGATGATATGTTCAACATTCATTTCAAAGGGGTATTCTTTTTGACTCAGAAATTTTTGCCGTTCATCAATGACGGTGGCGGAATCATTAATGTTTCTTCAGGATTGGCAAGATTTGCTTTACCGGGATCATCAGTTTACGGTTCTATGAAAGCCGGAGTTGAAATGTTGACGAAGTATATGGCGAAAGAATTGGGATCAAGAAAAATCAAAGTCAATGTGGTTGCTCCTGGAGCCATTGAAACCGATTTTGGTGGTGGAAGAACGAGAGATGATGAAAATATTAACGCAATGATTGCCGAAAATACAGCTTTGGGAAGAGCTGGTTTGCCAGACGATATCGGCGGTGTAGTTGCATTTCTTTGTACCGAAGATGCCCGTTGGATTACTGCGCAGAGAATTGAAGCTTCTGGTGGGATGTTCTTTTAAAATAAAATGATTTTGAAAGCTCTAATTATTATTAAATAATTTATTTTCACTCGCAGATTACGCAGATCAAATAGAAATCTGCTAAATCTGCGAGAGATTTATATTATAATTTAGACAAATTCTCAATTGCCTTTTCCAGAGTTTCCTGCTTCTTAGCAAAACATAATCTGATCACATTTTCACTCATTTTATTCTTGTAAAAAGATGAAAATGGAACGCTTGCAACTTTATGGGTAACCGTTAATTCCTGAGCGAAAGCAAAATCAGATTTGTCTGAGATTTTATCATACTTCAAAGCCTGAAAATACGTTCCTTCACAATCGAGTAATTCAAAAGAAGTATTTGCTAAACCCTGTCTTAAAAAATCCCTCTTTTCTTGGAAAAATTGATTCAGAACAAGATAATGCTCGTCATTTTTCATATATTCAGCCAAAGCGAGCTGGATCGGAGTATTGACAGAGAAAACATTGAACTGATGAATTTTTCTAAACTCGTCAGTCAAAGCTTTTGGGGTAGCGCAATATCCAATTTTCCAGCCAGTCACATGAAAAAGTTTCCCGAATGATGCAACCAAAAGACTTCTTTCTTTCAGTTCGGGGTATTTGCAGATACTTAAATGTTCTTTTCCGTCATAAACGATATTTTCATATACTTCATCACTCAAAATCAGGATTGAAGTGTCTTTTACGATTTTAATCAATTCCTGAATATCATTTTCTTTTAAAATCTTTCCTGATGGATTATTCGGATTGTTCAGAATAATCATTTTTGTTTTATCTGAAACTAAATTTTTCACCGCTGCCCAATCGATTTCATAATTTGGAGCTTTCATTTCAAATCGTTTTACAATTCCTCCGAAAAGTTCAACGGTAGGTTCATAACAATCATAAGCGGGTTCAAAAATAATCACTTCATCATCTTTTTTAACGAAAGTAGCGATGGTTGTAAAGATTGCCTGTGTTCCGCCTGCGGTAATGGTAATTTCTGAATCAGGATGATAAACTGCCTGATGACTGTTCTCGATTTTCTTTGCAATTTCTTCTTTCAAACCAATCATTCCGCCCATCGGAGCATATTGGTTAAAGCCTTTTTGAATGAAATGATTAACATGATCCAATAATTCTGAATCAGGCATAAAATCAGGGAATCCCTGAGATAAATTGATGGCTTCATTTTCATTGGCCAATTGCGTCATCTGACTGAAAATAGTGGTTCCTACATTTGAAAGTTTAGAAAAAGGAAGTTGTATCATGAAAGAAAATTTTTGCTTAGTTCGAATGTACAGCATTTTTTGAAATTTAAAGATATATTGTTATTAAAAATTATTTCGTAATCAAAAAATAAATCTGTAATTTTTATCTGAAATTATCGTAAAAAAACGGCTCAAAATATTCGGATATTTTTGTTCAATTCCGTACTTTTGTATGTTTGCTGAAATAATCTATGTCACAAGAAATAAACCCTGTATATTCCGAAGATAACATCAGAACCCTCGATTGGCAGGAGCATATTCGTTTACGTCCCGGTATGTACATCGGGAAGTTGGGCGATGGCTCGTCTGCGGATGATGGTATCTATATTTTGCTGAAAGAAATTCTCGATAACTCGATTGATGAGTTCAGAATGAAATCCGGTAAAAGAATTGAAATAAAAGTCGATGACGGAAAAGTTACGATCCGTGATTTTGGTCGTGGAATTCCGTTAGGAAAAGTAGTTGATGCCGTTTCAAAAATGAATACCGGTGGTAAATACGACAGTAAAGCCTTCAAAAAATCAGTAGGTTTAAATGGTGTCGGAACCAAAGCTGTAAATGCACTTTCAGATTATTTCAGAGTTCGTTCTTTCCGTGAAGGGAAGATGAAAATGGCTGAGTTCTCAAGAGGAATCATTACCGAAGATCATGAAGAAAAAGATACGTCTGACAGAAACGGAACGGAGATTTCCTTTGTTCCTGACGCCGATATTTTCCTTCATTTCAAATATAGAAAAGAGTATATCGCAAGAATGCTCCGCAATTATTCTTATCTGAATCCCGGGCTAAAAATTATTTTTAATGGTGAAACTTTCTTTTCTGAAAACGGTCTTAAAGATTTGTTGGAAGAAGAATTGGAAAGCGATGTGCTATATCCTATCATTCACTTAAGAGATAATGATATAGAATTGGCAGTAACGCATACCGATAAATCGCAGACAGAAACCTATTTTTCATTCGTTAACGGACAAAATACAACGCAGGGAGGGACGCATTTAAATGCATTCCGAGAAGCGTACGTAAAAACAATCAGAGAGTTTTTTAATAAAAACTTTGATGCTTCAGATATCAGAAAATCTATTGTTGCGGCAATTTCCATCAGCGTAGAAGAACCTGTTTTCGAATCTCAGACGAAAACAAAATTAGGTTCCAACGATATTGGCCCCAATGGCCCGACGGTAAGAATTTTTATTATTGATTTCTTAAAGAGTAAATTAGATAATTTCCTGCATAAAAATCCTGAAATTGCTGAAGCAATTCAGAGAAAAATTTTAATCTCGGAAAGAGAACGAAAAGAACTTTCGGGTATTCAGAAATTAGCAAGAGAAAGAGCGAAAAAAGTTTCGCTTCACAATAAAAAGCTACGTGACTGCAGACAACATTACAACGATCAGAAAGCGGAAAGAAAAGCTGAAACACAAATCTTCATTACCGAAGGAGATTCTGCATCAGGGTCCATCACAAAATCGAGAGATGTAGAAACGCAGGCTGTATTCTCTTTAAAAGGTAAGCCGTTGAACTGTTACGGTTTAACAAAGAAAGTGGTGTATGAAAATGAAGAATTTAATTTATTGCAGGCTGCTTTAAATATAGAAGAAAGTCTTGAAGATTTAAGATATAATCAAGTAATTATAGCAACCGATGCCGATGTCGACGGAATGCACATCAGACTTTTGATGATTACGTTCTTCCTTCAGTTTTTTCCTGATGTGATTAAAAATGGACATTTATATATTCTTCAAACCCCATTATTCAGAGTTAGAAATAAAAAGGAAACGAGATATTGCTATTCTGAATTGGAAAGAGTAAAAGCATTAAACGAATTAGGTAAAAATCCTGAGATTACCCGATTCAAAGGTTTAGGGGAAATTTCACCGGATGAATTTAAAAATTTCATTGGAAAAGATATTCGTTTAGAGCCCGTTGTTCTTGGAAAAGACCAGACCATCGAACAGTTGTTAGAATTCTATATGGGAAAAAATACTCCCGATCGACAGATTTTTATTCTTGAAAATCTCGTGGTAGAAGATTCTAACATCAGCGATAAAGAAATTCTAACGGAAGTAGAATAATAGTAATCACACCAATTCACATGAGACTAAGTAACCGAAGCAAAGCTCCGATTTATAATTTTGTTAATACATTATTATTGATGATGTTAGTGGGAGGATTTATTGCATTTTTGTTAGAGGAATATAAGTTTAATATTTTGGGATTAGAAAGCTATTTTTTAATTATTGCTCCGCTGCTTTTATTGATTTTCTTTTATCTTAATGGAAGGCAGATTTTTGAATATGACAGTGATGGAGAAGCCATCCATTTTAGAAATAGAAACATTATTCCATTTCTAAGCAAGGCATTAAGCGATGAATTTCCAAAATATAAACTCATTAAATATGATGTGGTCACTATATTTTTTATTAAGAGATTGTATTTAACAATTTCTAGTAAAAACAGTGGTTCGACCATGTTAAAATATGAAATTTCTTATTTAACGAAAAAAGAAGTCAACGATTTGAAATTTTCACTCAATAAAATAGTCAAAGCAAATAAAGAAAGAAGATAGTAAGAAGTAATGATAGAAGAAAACTCTCACGAAGGCGAAAGCTTAAAAAAAGTTTCAGGACTGTACAAAGACTGGTTTCTGGATTATGCATCTTATGTAATTTTAGATAGAGCGATTCCGTCTGTTTATGATGGTTTCAAGCCTGTTCAGCGTAGAATTATGCATTCTATGCGTGAGCTTGAAGACGGCAGATACAACAAAGTTGCCAATATCGTCGGAAATACAATGAAATATCACCCTCACGGTGATGCATCGATTACCGATGCGATGGTAGGAATTGGGCAAAGAGAATTACTGATTGATACTCAGGGAAACTGGGGAAATATTTATACCGGAGATTCTGCAGCTGCAGCGAGATATATTGAAGCAAGACTGACGCCTTTTGCTTTGGAAGTGGTCTTCAATCCTAAAACTACGGTTTGGTCAAAGTCTTATGATGGCAGAAATAATGAACCGGTAGATTTACCCGTAAAATTTCCGTTGCTTTTAGCACAGGGTGTTGAAGGAATTGGGGTAGGACTTTCTACAAAGATTCTTCCTCATAATTTTAATGAATTAATCAGTGCTTCTGTAGCTTATCTGAAAGGTAAAAAGTTTGAACTTTTCCCGGATTTTCTGACGGCAGGTTTTCTTGATGTTTCAGAATACAACGACGGTCATAGAGGTGGAAAAGTAAGAGCCAGAGCCAAAATTTCTCAGGTTGACAAGCATACTTTGATGATTTCTGAGCTTCCTTTTTCTAAAAACACAGGTGATTTGATTGATTCAATCATTAAAGCCAACGAAAAAGGGAAAATCAAAATTAAAAAAATTGAAGACAATACTTCAGATAAAGTTGAAATTCTAATCTATCTTCACAACGAAGTTTCACCCGACAAAACGATCGATGCACTTTACGCATTTACCGATTGTCAGGTAACGATTTCACCAAATGCGTGTGTTATTGTTGGTGACAAACCGATGTTCCTGAATGTTTCTGAAATTCTAAGAATGAATACCGATCATACGGTTTCGTTATTGAAAAAAGAATTGGAAATTGAGTTGAATGAATTGCAGGAGAGCTGGCATTTTTCTTCATTGGAAAGAATTTTTATTGAAAACAGAATCTACCACGATATTGAAGAAGTAAAAAGCTGGGAAGATGTTTTAAAAACAATTGCAATTGGTTTGAAACCTCATACAGCACATCTTTTAAGAGAAGTTACGGAAGAAGATATTCTGAGACTGACAGAAATTAGAATTAAAAGAATTTCCAGATTCGATTTAGATAAATTTAAAGAAAATATTGCTGCACTAGAAGGTAAGATAGAGCAGGTAAGACATCATTTGGCCAACCTGATTGCTTATGCGATTGATTATTATTTAAATATTCAGAAAAAATACGGAAAAGGAAGAGAACGTAAAACGGAATTGAGGATTTTTGATACCATTGATGCTTCAAAAGTTGCTGTGGCCAATGAAAAATTCTATGCCAATTTTGAAGAAGGTTTCGTAGGAACTTCGTTAAGAAAAGATCAATTCTTGTTTGATTGTTCAGACATTGATGACATCATCACCTTCAGAAAAGACGGAAGCATGAAAGTTGTGAAAGTGGAAGCTAAAACTTTCATCGGAAAAGACATTCTGCACGTTGCCATCTGGAAGAAAAATGACAAACGTACGGTCTACAACATGATTTATCGTGAAGGAATGCAAGGCCCTTACTACATGAAGCGCTTTTCAGTAACTGGAGTGACCAGAAATACTGATTATCGATTAGCTTCAGATGCAAAAGGTTCTGAAACGCTTTATTTCTCAGCAAATCCGAATGGCGAAGCAGAAACGGTGACAGTTCTTTTAAAACCGAATCCAAGAATCAGAAAAAACAAAATGGATATTGATTTCTCTGAAATAGGAATCAAAGGACGTGATTCAAAAGGAAATCTGGTTACCAAATATTCAGTTAAAAAAGTAGATTTAAAAGAGGAAGGTGTTTCGACTTTAGCACCGAGAAAAATCTGGTTTGATGATACCGTAAGACGTCTGAATGCTGATGTGAGAGGAACTTTGCTGGGGAACTTTAAAGGTGATGATAAAATTCTGACCATCAATTCTCACGGTGAAGCAAAATTGATCAGCTTTGATCTTGGAAACCGCTTTGATGACGAATATATTATTCTTGAAAAGTGGCGACCGCAACAGCCGATTACTTGTATTTATTATGACGGCGAAAAAGATATTTATTTCATCAAAAGATTTTTGCTTGAGAATACGATCAATCCGCAGACCTTTATGCCTTCTGAACATCCGAAATCTTTCATTGAAAGGATTTTAGTGTCAAATGGCACAACTGCTGAAATTATTTTTGCAAAAGATAAAGGAAAAGAACGTGATCCTGAAACCATAAATATTGACGAATTCATCGCAATAAAAGGTATAAAAGCCATCGGAAATCAGTTCACGAAATTTAAAGTAAAAAATATCAATATTACCATTCCTGAACCAGAAGAAGAGGAGCCGGAGGTTTACGAAGAACCAGACTTCACCCCATCAGCAGATGATGATGGCGGTACAATTGGTGATTTGTTTGAAGGAGGAAATACGGAGAACTAACAAAAAGAAAATATGGGGATCTTATTCATAACTATAGCAATAACTGCGATTATAAGCTTCATCGCTTTTAATAATCAGGTTATTTTTGAAAAATATAAATTTAACGTTGGAGCAATTCGAAATAAAAAAGAATACCTACGATTGCTTTCTGCTGGTTTTCTACATGCTGATATCATGCATTTGTTGTTTAATATGATGACATTGTATTTTTTTGGGCCTGTTATTTTAGAAGGATTTGGCGCTTTAGGATTTATTATCATTTATATTGGATCAATTCTCTTAGGAAATGTTTTTTCTCTTTTTATTTACCAAAAGCAACCTTGGTATTCAGCAATTGGCGCAAGTGGAGGAGTTTCAGGAGTTTTGTTTGCAGCTATCGCTATGGCTCCCAATATGAGTCTATATCTATTTTTTATTCCAATTCCAATTCCTGGATTTATCTTCGGTTTGCTTTACTTTGGGTATTCTGTGTACATGATGCTGAATCCGAAGCAATGGGATAACTTAGGACACGCTGCTCATTTAGGTGGTGCTTTTTTTGGTTTGGTTTATGCTATTGCCAACCAACCTGAAGCAGCTCTAGAAAATTCTTTATTTATAGGAATTATGGCATTACCACTTCTCTATTTATCTTACGAAATATTTATAAAGAAAAGAATCGGTTAAGATTTTAAATTAAAATAACGAAACCAATGCACACAGAATTAAATAACTTCACTGTTATCCTTATTTACGGTTCATTGGTTTTGTTGTCTTTTTTTAAGCTGACCAATCCTTTAAATGTCAATAAAAAACCAAATTTATGGTTCGGAATCTTCCTTTTTCTGTGGTCGACTTTTTGGCTTGATGAAGTATTGTCATTAGTAACGCATTCGGAAATACAGATTCACACTTTATTTTTTGTCAATTTTATACAGTTTTTTACTCCAATTGTATTTTATTTCAGTGTTCTTTTTTATACCAACCCTTCTTTTAAATTTAAAAATACTGACTGTAAATACCTTATTCTTCCTTTTATTTTCTTTGTTAATCTTTTATTTTTAAGATTAGAAATTTATAAAAGTGATCGTGAGGTATTAGAGATTTTAAATTATATTTTCATCAGTTTGATTTTGTTTCAGGCTTTGTTTTATACGAGTCTTTCATATTTTACAATAAGAAAGCATCAGAAAAAAATTCAGAATTTCTCATCCAATACAGAAGAAATTAATTTAAATTGGTTAGAATATATTATTCTTATTATATTCATGGTAAGTCTTGTTTTTGTGGTGTACAATCTTTTCTACAACTCCACTTCGCTAAATATTTTTATAAATTTGATTTTCTTAGCTGTTATTTATTTTATTGCATATTATTCTCTGAAGCAAAAAGAAATTTATCCTTTAGAAAAAAAACAAAGGGAAGAATTAATCTCAATTCCTGATATTGAGACGGAGGAATTAAAGAGAAAACTTATTCCTGATGAAGAGCTGATGAGAATTAAAAATCTTTTGGATCACCTTATGATAACTCAACAGCCATATCTTGATAGTGAGCTTAATCTCATCAAGCTTTCTGAGCTGGTTTCTGTTTCTACACACCATTTGTCTTACGTGATCAATGCAGGTTTTCAAAAGAATTTCTTCCAATATGTGAATGAATACAGAATTGAATATGCCAAAAAACTTCTAAAAGATCATTCTTCAAAACTTTCGATTCTCGGTATTGCCTACGAATCAGGATTCAATTCTAAAACATCATTCAACACCACTTTCAAAAAAATCACAGGAATTACACCTTCAGAGTTTAAAAAAACAAGTTCAGACTTATAAACTTGCACTTTTATTTATTTTAATTAATTGATTTTTAGTGAGTTACTATTTTGTTTAAATGTGTTCTTTCAGATAGATCAGAACATTAAAACGGCAGTCAGATTTTAGTTTTGTAGCAGAAAATTTCTCTATGAAAACGAAAGAATCATACGCAGTTGTTACCGGTGCAAGCCAAGGATTAGGTAAAGCATTTGTTGAAAATCTGGCTAAAAAGCATATCAATATTATTTTGATAAGCCTTCCCGGTCAGAATCTGAAAGAACTGAGTCAGAAGATTGCAGAAACTTACCAAGTGAAAACACATTATTATGAAGTTGATCTTTCTATAAATGATAATGTCATCAAACTGACAGAGTGTATCAACGAATCTTTCGAAATTCATATTTTAATCAATAATGCAGGATTAGGGGGAACCAAAAAATTCACGGAAGCCAGTTCTCAATATATCAATACCATTTTGCAGGTAAATGTAATGGCGACATCGCTAATTACACACCAACTACTTCCCAATTTATTAAAACAGCCCCAATCTTACATTTTGAATGTTTCGAGCATGGCAGCCTTTTCACCTATCGGTTTCAAGACGGTTTATCCGGCTTCCAAAACCTTTATTCATTCCTTTACAAGAGGTTTATATGAAGAGTTGAAGCATACCAATGTTTTTGTGAGTGTGGTGAATCCCGGCGCCATGAAAACGAATGCAGATGTCTGTAACAGAATTGAAAAACAAGGCTTTTTAGGAAGATTAACGCTACTTGATCCAAATAAAGTTGCGTTTTACTGCATTAATCAGTTGTTTAAAAAAGATTCGGTTATCATGGTTAATCCTTACAGTTGGTTAATTTTAAAAATTTTACCCATCTGGATCAGGCTTCCTTTGATGACCAATGCAATCAGAAAAGAAATAGAAGCATGAAAAAAGTTTTTGTGACCGGTGCTACCGGCTTTTTAGGAGCTCATGTTGTCATTAAATTATTGAAAAATGGTTATTTTGTTTTTGCTTTGGTGCGTAAGAAAAGCAGTTATTCTGGTGAAGAAAATGAAAACTTAAAATTGATAGAAGGAGATTTGTTTTCTGATGTCTCATCTTATCTCGAAAAGGTACAATTTGTGATCCATATTGCGGCAGAAACACGTCAAAACTTGATTTCTTATCAACATTACAAGCAGATAAATTATGATGCAACGATAAATTTATTTTCTCAGGCGGTTGAAAAAAAGGTTGAAAAATTCTTATTTGTAAGCACTGCAAATACTTTAGGATTTGGTAGTTTAGAATCTTTGGGAGATGAAAATTCTATTCAAAAATATCCTTTTAGCCAGTCTTTTTATGCTAAAAGTAAATTAGAAGCAGAAAATAGCCTGTTACAAAATAATAAAACTACAGATGTGATTATTATAAATCCCACTTTTATGCTGGGTTCTTTAGATTATAAACCAAGTTCAGGGAAAATAATATTTTGGGTTTGGAAGAAAAAACTAATTTTCTATCCCAAAGGCGGAAAGAATTTTGTGCACGTAGAAGATGTAGCAAAAGGAATCGTGAATGCCATAAATAAAGGAAAAAATGGCGAAAAATATCTTCTTGCCAATGAAAATTTAAAATACAGAGCATTTTTTGAAAAAGTATGCACAGCGACCAATCAAAAATCTGTTGTATTACCAATTCCTGATTTTGTATTATTTGCTCTTGGATTATTGGGTGATTTTTTGAGATTTTTTAAAATTAAAACCAATTTAAGCTCATCTAATATGAAGGCGCTCAGGATTGATAATTTCTATACCAATCAAAAATCAGTTAAAGATTTAGATATGACTTATTTGCCAACAGAAAAAGCAATTTCAGATGCTATTACATTTTTTGAAACAAGAAAATAATTATACTTAAATTACTTCAGAGCGTCATATAAATTTTCGACAAAATTAATATGCTGAGTTTTATTACCCTCGAGAATAAATTGTTTTAGACTTTTACTTTGATATTTTTCAAAATTTCCTACAATGGTAAGACTCATTCTGTAATTGGAAAATTTTTGTAAAATTTCTCCGGCAAGGCCTGTTCTGAGATCAAAAAATTCAGGAATAATATTTTTCTCATAGAGAATAACTTTATCAAAACCCTGATAATAAAGGTCTCCCAAAAGATCTAAACCGTCCTGTTCTGATTTAATAATCAACTCTTCTGAAATTATTTCAGCAATATTGATGTCATGAAATTTGTGGCTTTTAATTTCCATCTTACTTTATTTTATGCCGAAAATAAAACGATCATTTCCGCTTAAATCTTTAATCAATTCGGCATTTGAGAAAACATTTTGATATAATTCTAAAGTTCCCTCACCTAATTTCTGATTGATTTCCAAGAACAATAATCCGTTTTTATTTAAATATTTTATTGAATCTTCTGCAATCTTTCTGTAAAAAATCAGAGCGTCTGATGTTGGCGAAAAAAGAGCCATTGTAGGTTCAAAACCCTTTACAGAATCTTCAATTTCTATTTCTTCCTCAATCCCAATATATGGTGGATTTGAAATAATTATATCATAATTTTCATTCAAATTAAAATTCAAATAATCTGCATGAATAAAATTAACTTCGAGCTGATGAAATTCTGCATTTCTTTTCGCAACTTCCAAAGCCTTTTCCGAAAAATCAATTGACGAAATCTCAGCATTTGGAAAATGTTTCTTTAAAACCAAAGGAATAATACCGCTTCCGGTTCCAATGTCTAAAATCTTTAAATCCTGAACATCAAAATCTGAACTTTGAATTTTCTGAATTGCCATTTCTAGCAATTCTTCCGTTTCCGGACGAGGAATCAGTACATTTTCATTCACAAAAAAAGTCAGTCCGTAAAATTCCGTTTCACCTAAAATATGCTGATAAGGTTTTCTGGTTTTTAATTCGGAAAGAATATTTTGAAACTGATTTTCGTTGACATCTGATAATTTCTGATCAGATCTTATCCTTTGTTGAATTTGATTTAAACCTGAAATTTTTTCAACAAAAACTGAATATAGAAAGTCTGTTTCAGAATCTGTGTACAATTCTGAAAGTTCCGTTTTAAAGTATTTTTTTAATTCTGAAATTGTCATTTATCTTGTAAAAACCAATTTAGTATCCGTAGATTTTTCTTCGTCAATTCTGTAACCTTCATAGTTGAACGCCTTTACATCATTCAACGTTTTAGCTTGGGTTTCTGCACAGAATCTCACGACCAAACCTCTCGCATGTTTTGTGTAAACCACGATGGTTTTCAGCTTTCCTTCTCTCAATTCATAAAATTCAAAATCAATGACTTTGTGATTGAGCTTTTTCCTGTCAATCACTTTTCCGTATTCATTGCTGCATAAAAAGAGAAGAGGTTCGTTCTTTTTCATTTCAGAATTAAGCTGTTCTGTCACTTTTTCAGTCCAGAAGCTGTAGAGATTTTTGTATTCATCAAATTCAAATGGTCTTCCCATTTCCAGTCGATACAACATTACCTTGTCGGAAGGTTTAAGCAAACCGTACAATCCGGAAAGCATTCTGTAATTTTTCTGTAGATAATCTACTGCTTTTTTATCTAAAGTTTTCGCATCTAAACCTCTGTAAACTTCGCCTGTGAAAGCAAACATTGCGGGAGCAGATTCTTTTGCCGTGGGCTTTGCTTTCCATTTTTGATTTCTTTCCCAGTTTTCATCTGCCAGTTTTGGCGAGATTTCCATCAGTTCAGAAAGATATTTTGGAGATTTATGTTTTAAAAAAGAATGGATGAATTCCGCTTCTTCAATGAATTTCGGGGTTGTACTTCTCAACAGATCTGTTGAGTTTTCTGTGTTCATTAATTTTGCAGGAGAGGTTATGATTTTCATAGTTTAAATAGAAGATAAGTTTTTAAGATCAGTCAGATTCATCAACATTAAAGAGATAAAGTCAAACATAAAATGACAAATGATTAAAATTTTAATATTTGAATATTTTTTGTAAAACAGCGCAAATACAATTCCGATAAAAAAAGTGATAACAACCTGACCAATTGTTCCGTAAGTACTGTGCAGAATTCCAAATAACAAAGCTGAAATGGTAATTCCTAAAACCGGACTGTTGTATATTTTTTCAATTCTAGGCTGAATGTAAGCCCGCATCAATAGTTCTTCAATAACTCCCGCTGTAAGACAGGTAAAAATGATCAGAAAGTAATTATTTTTAAAAATATAACTGAGATGTAGCAATTTATCGCTGACTTTTTCATGAGTGAGCAACTTGATAATTCCATTCAAAAATGTTCCACCAATCACACAGATAAGATAAAGGCAAATTACTGCACCCAAATAAAAACCGGCGGAATACTTTTTGTCTTCCCAAACGAAGAATGATCGATTCTCAATGAAAAAATTATAAAATAATATAAGGATTAAAACCAACCAAAGAGACAGCCTGTTGTAGAAAAAGAGTTCAGTAGTTAAAGTTTTAAAATTGAAAAATAAATTGATTAAAGGAATTGAATAAAGCATTGACAGTATAAGCAGCACAAAAGTAAGTGCAATGCCTACAGCGTATTTTCCGTTGAGACTCATATCGTAAAAATGCTTCTAAATTTCTCCTTTTCCTTGTCTGATTATTTCTGGCTCGCCTGACGTCAAATCTACAATGGTAGAAGCAATATTATCTCCATACCCGGAATCAATTACAATATCCACTAAATGATCATATTTCTCAGCAATCAATTCGGGGTCTGTAGAATATTCAATGATTTCGTCATCATCTTTTATTGATGTTGATGCGATAGGATGTCCAAGCTTTTCAACAATCAATTGAGGAATCGGATGATCCGGAACTCTGATACCAACTGTTTTGTGATTTTTATAAGCTAAAGGCAGTGCTTTATTAGCTTCCAGAATAAAAGTGAAAGGACCTGGAAGATGGCTCTTCAAAAACCTAAAAACTGAAGTGTCGATGGGTCTTGTAAAATCTGAAAGATGGCTGAGATCATTGCAGATAATCGAGAATTTTGCTTTATCGAGTTTCTGTTTTTTGATCTGAGCGAGCTTTTCCATGGCTTTAATATCAAAAATATTGCAGCCCAATGCATAAACAGTATCAGACGGATAAATAATCAGTCCGCCATTATTCAGGGATTTAATCACCTCATTGATAAGGTTTTCCTGAGGATTGTTGGGATAAATTCTTAGTATTTTTGCCATATAACAAAGATACAAATATTTAAATTATTGAGCGAAAATGCTCTATTTAAAAGAAATCCTTGCAATGTTAAAATTTATTCGTACATTTGCAATCCAATATCGCGGGATAGAGCAGTAGGTAGCTCGTCGGGCTCATAACCCGGAGGTCATCGGTTCGAGTCCGGTTCCCGCTACTAAGTTAAGTGCTTTCGGTAAGCACTCTAAAGATACACCGCGGGATGGAGCAGTAGGTAGCTCGTCGGGCTCATAACCCGAAGGTCATCGGTTCGAGTCCGGTTCCCGCTACTAAGTTAAGTGTTTTCGGTAAACACTCTAAAGATACACCGCGGGATGGAGCAGTAGGTAGCTCGTCGGGCTCATAACCCGAAGGTCATCGGTTCGAGTCCGGTTCCCGCTACTAAGTTAAGTGCTTTCGGTAAGCACTCTAAAGATACACCGCGGGATGGAGCAGTAGGTAGCTCGTCGGGCTCATAACCCGAAGGTCATCGGTTCGAGTCCGGTTCCCGCTACCAATAGGAGAATTACGAAAGTAGTTCTCCTTTTTTGTGTTGATAATTAAGGAGTAATTTCTTCATTAAATCAAGAATTTATTGTTTAGGTAGGGATTTGTAAAAATTTGCTTAATTTTAATAACTTCAATGGTAAAGTTTTAGCTTGTATTTAACTTAAATACGAATTAAAATAACTTGAAATTGTTAAACTGGTTTGAAACTAAAATTTTAAAGAGTTCAAAAATAATAATTCAAATAAAAAATTTATGGAAAATTTACAACAAGCAAATGTCGAAAAGATTGAATCGTTTATGAAAAAATGGTTTGAACATTTTGACCGATTAGATGAAAACAGCTTCTTCCTCCAATATTTGTCTGAAGATGTAAAAATGAAGTTCCCCGGGAATGATTTGTTTACCGGGCATGAAGGATTTAGCAATTGGTTCACAGCATCTAAAAACCATCTTGTAGCCAATACAACGCATCATGTTTCTGATATTAACATTACAGAAAATGCCAACAATCAGTTTGATATTGCTTTTGACGTTAGATATGTTGCAGAAATGAAAGACCAGAAAATTGATATGAACGTGAAAGAAGATTGGAAATTGACCTGGGATGACGTTAAAAATCAACCTGTAATATCAGAATACATCGTAAGTTAGTTTACGTACAAAAATATACTTGCAAAAAAAATCCCGCTTCGTAGAAGCGGGATTCATTATTTAGTTAACCAGAGTACTGAAATTCTGAAGTTTATAATCATCAGATTTTAACTGGTCGAAGTAAGTCGATTTGTTATTTCCTTTCATTTTTTTCACAGCGCCTACAGCTCCTGAGAAATCTTTGTCAATTTTTGAAGCGATTTCTGTTGGTTTGAAGTCTAGCTTTACGCTGTCATCAGCTACTCCTAAGTATCCGTTCTTTTTAGTTACATAATTGATGTAGTTTTCGTATATGCCTAAAGTGTTTCTGAAATATTGTGTGTGATAGTTCAGACATTTTTTAGTAAGCTTAGATTTTCCTAAGATACAGCTTGCCATATTTCCTTTATAAAGATCAAATTCCTGAGATACTTTATCGTATTCGTTTTTCAAAGCAACTTTTCCATTGTCCAGAACAGTTGTGTTTCCTTGTTTTTCACTGATTTTTTTTAAATGTTCTACGACGACAGGAACCGTAGCTTCAATTTTTGATTTAGCCTCGGTCACTGAGCCGAAAACTGATGACACCTGAGCCGATGTTAAGCTAAAAATAAATAATAATAAAACAGTTAGTAGATTATATCTTTTCATGAGAAATTTTTAAAGCACTAAAATAAATATATTTTCTCAGTTTAAGCAAGTAGATTTTAATTTTATTTAATAAATTTTAACAAGTTTTATGAATTTATAACTTTATGAAGTTGATTGATGCTAAATATTTAGTCATAAAATAACCTCTATTAAAAATTTAACATATTTTAATAAAAAATATAACTCTGATAATCAAGTGTTTAATTAAATTGAATCCTTATCACTAAAAAAATAGTTGTTCAAATGAATTTAATTTCTACATTTGTATAACTAATTTACTAGTGATATAGAAATCTCTGGTAAAAATAAGATAACGAAAGCTATGAAGATTCAAAACTTAACAAAAGCAGAAGAACAGGTAATGCAATATTTATGGAAACTCGAAAAAGGTTTTCTAAAAGATGTGCTCGACCTTTTCCCGGAGCCGAAACCTCATACGAATACGGTTTCAACGATTTTAAAGGTTTTGAAAGAGAAAGAATTTGTCGACTATAATATATATGGAAGGCAGCACGAATATTTTCCTTTGATTTCTAAAGAGCAATATTCCGGGAAGACAATGAAAAGTCTGGTGAAAAATTACTTTAAAGGTTCTTACAAAAGTGCCGTTTCTTTTTTGGTTGAAAAAAACGAAATGACCGTTGAAGACCTTGAAATGCTACTCAACGAACTCAAAAAGAAAGACTAATATGGAAGCACTGATTTTATATTTCGGAAAAGTAATCATCTGCTCGGGTGTAATGTTTTTGTATTATCAGTTGTCTCTTAAAGACAAGACATTTCATCATTACAATAGATTTTACTTATTGTTTGCAATGGTTGTCTCCATTTTTCTTCCTTTAATAAGAGTAGAAGATTTTACGATTGAAGTGAGTAATGACATTTATTTGCTCATTAATAAGATACAGAATTTAAATACAAACAAAACAGCAAATCATGATTACATTTATTTTAGAATTGTTTTTTCAGCTTTGGGATTGGTGTCTTTCTATTTTTTAGGAAAACTTATTTACGGAGTTTTAAAAATAAACCAATTTAAAAAGCAGTTTCAAAAAGAAACTTTCGAAGGGGTCAATTTCTATCAGACCAACCTTTCAGAAGCCCCATTTTCATATTTCAGAAATCTCTTTTGGAAGAATACAATTGTCATCAATTCAGATATCGGAAAGCAGATTTTAAAGCATGAAATGGTTCACATTGAGCAGAAACACTCGTATGACAAGATTTTCATCGAAATCATCACTGCAATCTTCTGGTTCAATCCGTTCTTTCATGTTATCAAAAAAGAAATAAGCTTAATTCACGAATATCTGGCTGATAAAAAAGCCGTCAAACAATCGGACACGAAAGCATTTGCGCAGATGCTATTAGCAAGCCACTTTTCCGGAAAAGAGTTGCCAGCGACCAGTCCGTTTCTAAGTTCAAACCTTAAAAAAAGACTTAAAATGTTACAAAAACCACAAACCAAATTCGGTTATGCGCGTAGAATTTTTGCATTACCGGTATTATTTACAGTTGCTTTCGCTTATATGGTGAACGCAAAAAACAAAGAAATTGCAGAAACCAATATTGAAATAGAGAAAGCAGTTTCTGAGATTAAAAAAGATACCATTTCTCCTAAAAATAATATCGATCAGATTGTAGAAAGGCAAGAAGCTAAAATTTCTAAAGCTAATGAAGAATTAAAGATACAGTCTGAAAAGCTGAAAACTTTAAGCGAAAAATCAAAAGAAAAAGCTGCGGAACTTAAGAAAATCGCCCAAGAAAAAGGGGATAAAAGCTATGAATTTGAATTGAAAGCTAAAGAATTGAAACAGCTTTCTGGTGAAATGGATAAAATCATTGACAAAGACAAGCAGTATCAAATCGATTTTGATGAACTATTAAGCAGAAGAAGTAAAATGCTCTCCGAAAAAGAAGGGAATGTTATTTTTAAAGATATGAGCTTAAAAAGAGTTTTCCCGGATGGAGACAACTATAAGATAAGTGTCGATGGAGAATATCTCGATTTAGAAAAAATGTTTAATTCTAAGGAATTCAGAGATAATTCTGGTCTGAGCGAAGAAAAAATAAAAGAGTTAAAAAAGAAACTTGGTACCGCTGATTTTAAAAAATATTTTGGTAAAGCCAATAAATTTTATCTTAATGGTAAACAGGTTTACTCGGGCGATTTTCCTGCACCGCCAATACCTCCAACTCCGTCTAATACAATGAAATTTAACGGTAAAGATATTGGTTACGGATACAGTGGTATTGCAACATATGCTGAAGTAATTCCTTCAAACTTATCAAAAAAAGAAAAGAGAAAATATGAAAAGTTGGTCAAAGAAAAAGCTGAAGTAGAAAAAAAGCTTAAAGAAATCAGAAAAGAGCAGAGAGAATTACAAGGTATGCCTTGGACTATCGCAGTTAATGCTCATTCGGCAAAACCAGGAACGAAATATACCGTTACTTCCAACTATATACAGTCTGATAAAGCAAGAGACAAAGCATTGGCTATTGCAAAATCTTATAAAACAACAGACAAATTGAATATTATTAAATCTGGTTTTAATGAAAATTCTAAAGTCTACATTAATGGTATATCAGCTAATGAAGAAAATATAAAATATATCATTGACGGAAAAGAAGCTACCCAGGAAGAATTTAGTGCTCTTAAACCAAACAGCATACGCGATATGAATGTTAAAAGAAATAATGTTAATGGAAAAATGGAAGGCGAAATATCAGTCAATACCAAAAAAGAAAAGCAGGATTAACATTTATAAAATAAAGTTGTTATTATAACTCTACACCAAAAACTTCGATCACTATGGAAACTCTCATTTTCTATCTCGGAAAAGTTATCATTTGTTCTGGCGTGATGTTTCTGTATTATCAGATTGCTCTGAAAGACAAAACATTCCATCATTACAACCGATTTTATCTTTTATTTTTGGTTGTGGTTTCCCTGATTTTGCCATTGCTGAAAATCGAATATTTCACAATCGAATTCAGTGATCAAGTTTTTGTATTACTCAATAAATTTCAAAGCTTTACAGATTCTAAAAACACAAATGATGGAATCAATTACTGGGAATATATCAACTTTGGAATTATAGGAATTGCAATCATATTATTGTTAAAACTCCTATTTGGAATTTTTAAAATTATCAGATTTAAAACTCAATTTCAGAAAGAAAATTTTGAAGGAATCAATTTT
Organism: Chryseobacterium aahli; assembly: GCF_022699665.1. GTDB lineage: Bacteria > Bacteroidota > Bacteroidia > Flavobacteriales > Weeksellaceae > Chryseobacterium > Chryseobacterium aahli. The sequence continues at coordinate 382,336 of NZ_JALDNB010000001.1, forward strand.
TACCAGACCAATCTTTCAGAAGCACCTTTTTCTTATTTTAAAAATCTATTCTGGAAGAATACGATTATCCTCAATTCAGATATCGGAAAGCAGATTTTAAAGCATGAAATGGTACACATCGAACAGAAACATTCGTATGATAAAATTTTTATTGAAATCATTACCGCTGTTTTCTGGTTCAACCCATTTTTTTATTTAATTAAAAAAGAAATTAATTTAATTCACGAATATCTGGCGGACAATAAAGCCGTCAGACAGTCGGATACCAAAGCATTTGCGCAGATGCTTTTAGCAAGTCACTTTTCCGGAAATCAGTTGCCTGCGACCAGTCAGTTTCTCAGTTCAAACCTTAAAAAAAGACTCAAAATGATTCAAAAACCAAAGACAAAATTCGGATATGTGCGCAGAATTTCAGCGTTGCCGGTTTTATTTACTGTCGCTTTCGCTTATATGGTGAACGCAAAAAATAAGGAAATAGAAAAGGTTAATCATGATGTTGAAAAAATAGCTCAGTCATTAGAATTTAAAAATAATCCTACAGAAGTTCAACCGAATACTGAAAATGTTTCAGTTGAAATAATTAAAGATACCATTAAACCACCGGTTTCTGAAGTTTCAACAGTGAACACTATTTCGAACCTGAAAATCACTAGCAGTGTAGAAAATTCTTGGGAAAACCGATTGAAAGATGCAGACGAAAGCGATATATTTCTTGTGGAAGGTAAGAAAGTGAGCAAAGATGATTTTATCAATTTTTTTGACAACAATATAGAAACGCCCAATTATATTTTCAGCCACTCAGCACCTAAAAATGATGATATTAAAGTGATGATTTACAGTGCTGCCAAAAATAGCGATCAACTTTCCAGTGCTGTACGAAACAAACTGATGAGGGAGAATAAGGTGGGTAACGATATGTTTTTGTATATGACTAAAATGATATCTACTGATCAAGAAAGAGAAAATCTTAGACAATCAGTTTTAGAAACAGCAAAAGCAAGAAAAGTCGTTGAAGAAGCACTTGATAAAAAGGGAAATGAAGTAACCAAAAATTTAGATTTCAAAAAAGGACGAGATTATGATAAAAATCCTCTAACTCAAACTGAAATTAAAGAACTAAGAACTGATGCTGAAAGACTTAAAATTAAATCAGAAAAGGAGTTTGAAGCCAGAAAAGAAAATATGATTATTTTCAAATATGATGCAATTGTTTCTTACGTTAAAAATGAAGATCAATCAATAACAAAGGATGATAGAAAAGATCCTGTAAAAGCAAGCGTGATGATGATGCCTCTCAGAGATGGAAGATTTTTTGTTGACGGAAAAGAATTCACAAAAGAAGAGCTGAAAAAATACATGAAAAGTTTTGAAGAGGACGTTTTTAGAAAAGATATTGCTTCTGCAAAAGCTCCGTTTAAATCTGTGAAAATGTACAGAACTCCCTACGGAGATAGAGGTTTCTCAAAACTTGATAAAGTAGAATTTTCTACAAAATAAATTTTAAAATGAAATTAATAACCACTTTCAGCTTATTGCTCATCGTCATATTTTCCAGCGCACAAAACAAACGTTTTACTTACGACTATCAATTTATCCCGGATTCTACCAACGTTTCTGATGTGAAAAATGAATTGATGAATCTGGATGTTTCAGAATCTGGATCAAAATTTTACAGTTACACGGTTTATCATTCAGATTCTATCGCAAAGATTGATTTGGAAAAACAACTGGCGGCAACAGGAGCAATCAACATTAAATCTGATATGCGAAAAGGGTTAGTGAGATATTCAGTTACCAAAAAATATCCTAAGTATGAGGTTTTCTTACACAATAGAATTTTGATGGATCAGTATAAAGTGTCGGAAGAAAGACCGATTGTGTGGAAAATCACTTCTGAAAAATTGAAAATAGGTGAGTGGACAACCCAAAAAGCAGAAGCCAATTTTGGAGGAAGACATTGGTATGCATGGTTTACGACAGATATTCCGATTCAGGACGGACCATACAAATTTCATGGACTTCCCGGATTAATCGTAAAACTGGAAGACAAAACCCAATCTCACCGTTTTACTTTGCAGGCTGTCAAAAATATCAGTTCGCTCCCGGAAGATGTTTTCGGAGCTAAAGAAATTTTAGTTAATTCTAAACAATATAATAAATTGGTAAAAGAATATGAGACTGATCCAACGAAAGGTCTTCAGCAAATGCAGATGGGTGGCATGACGATGATTATGAAAGACGGACAAAACAAGCACATGAAAGATCAAGAAGAACGTTTGAAGGCAAGGATGAAAAAAGATAATAATCGAATTGAACTCATTAAAAATTAATAAAATGAAAAAAATATACACCCTATTATTTCTAATCATTGGATGCAGCATTTTTGCACAAAACCGTTTCTTCTATGATTATAAATTTATTCCGGATTCTACGGATAAGGCAAATGTGATTACAGAAATGATGCTTTTAGATATCGATAAAAAAGGATCAAACTATTACAGTCAGCAAAAGTTTTTGGCCGATTCTACTTCAAGAGCCGATTTAGAAAGACAATTAAAATTAAGTCCGAATAATATCAGCATCAACAGAACTGATAAGCCGGGACAGGTTTCTTACAAAGTAACCAAACAATATCCTGATTTTAAAACTTATCTTTTCACCAGAGTTTCCTCAGACAGCTATAAAATTGAAGAAGACAAAAAACCGGAATGGAAAATTCTTCCGGACAAACAAAAAATAGGAGCTTACAATGCTCAAAAAGCAACAACCAATTTTGGCGGAAGGGAATGGACGGCGTGGTTTTCCACAGATTTACCTTTTCAGGACGGACCTTATAAGTTTTATGGACTTCCGGGTTTGATTGTGAAAATTGAAGATAAAACTGGTTCACATTCTATGACTTTGGTTGGGAATAAAACCATTGAAATACCTGCAGATAAAGAACTTGATTTACCTCAGGGAATTCAGTTGTACGGAATGGGCGGAAAAGATATTGAAGCAAGTAAAAGTCAGTTTAAAAAAGTCTGGAAAGCCTACGTCAACGACCCAACGAAAAATATGCGTGAAATGATGATGAAAAATACAGAAACAAACCGGGTTGTTTTTAAAACAAAAACCGCAGATGGTAAGGAAATTTCAGACCCGAATCAGGTTTTCAGAGAAATGGAGAAGAAGGCAAAAGAAGGTTTCAAAAAGAATAACAATTCTATCGAACCGGATTTGTATAAATAAAATAATCATCAAAATTACACCCTTTAGGGACGGGGGAAATTAATTTTGATCATCTTTAAAGAAAAAATGCGGTGAAAATTTTCACCGCATTTTTAATTTTATTTTTTACCTGTCAGCCACTGGTTTTGAAGTTTCAGTTCTGCTGGGGTAGGATTTGCTTTAAATTGAAGCGTTTCTACAGTCATTTTATCTAAAATTGCTTTTCCTTTTAAGTCAATCTTGTCGTTTTTATCACCGTTTTTACGAAGAATAGTCACCGTTACATTTTGTCCGTCTTTGATGGTTTTAGAATAATTAATAAACTCCTGTACGTTTTGAATGTTGATTGTTTTCCCGTCCAAAGCAACGACTTCATCAGTAATTTTAAATCCGATACTTTTTGCGAATGGCGACAGCGCTGAGTTTTCGTCAAACACAAAAGTATTATTTTTGTCATTATATCCTGTTTGGTTCGGATCTTTTATCATCCAGAAAAGTGGTGGAGTTTCCTGCTTGTTGATTTCTACACCCACTTGCGCCAGATATTCAGCATAAGGCGTTGGCTGGCTTCCTGCAATATATTTGTTGTAAAAATCTTTTACCTGCGGATATCCTGTGATGGTTACCAATTCGTCAATCAGTTTATCGTCTTTGAAAGGTTTATTTTCACCGAATCTCTGAGACAATTTTCTGATCATATCACGGTAGCCCATTTCACCGTTAGACAATTTTCTCAGTTCAATATCCAGACACATCGTCAAAAGCGTGCCTTTTTCGTACACGTTTCTGTACTGATCTTTGTATTGATCCTGAAGAATGTTTTTACTCATTACCGTAAACGGCATGGTGTCATTGTAGCTTTTTGAATTTTTGATTTTGTTACTCATTCTCTGAAGAAACTGATCTTTTGTAATCAAACCTTCCTGAATCTGGAACAAATTGGCAAAATATTCAGTTCCGCCTTCATACATCCAGAGGTGCTGAGACATTTTAGGATCCGCATAATTGAAATAATGAATTTCTTCAGAATGCGTTTTCAAAGGATTAACCGTATGGAAAAACTCATGAGAAACTACGTCTACAATGGACTCGTCGATGGCTTCTTTAGGCATCATTTCGTGCAGAACAACGCTTGTAGATTCGTGATGTTCCAATGCTCCAAAACCTTTGATCTGCGGACCTTCTGTTCCTGCAAGATAAAGCATGATCGCATATTTTTTATTCGTATTCATATCACCCAAAAATTTCTTTTGAGCAACAACCATTTTTTCTAAATTTTCTTTAAAATCTGCAGCTTTATACTTTCCGGTCGGTGAGTAAACTCCCAAAACCAGATCCATTCCACCGGCATTGAACGTTATAAAATCAGGCTTAGAGTACATTAATGGAGAATCTGTCAGTTTAGCATAATTTGCCAAAGTAAAAGTATCAGTAGCTTCAGATTTATCCTGATCTACCAAAGCTGTCGTTCCGTAAAAATCATTTGGTTTCTGAATAACCAACTGATAAGGAACGTCCTGCATATTATCGATATATCCTACAAAACCATGCGTGTTAACCATGAAAATTTTCCCTGCTTCAATGTCTGTTCCGGAAGGTGAAAATACCGCTTTATGTTTTGCAGTGTCGTTTTCATCATCAAAACTGTCATTTACTAAATAAGTGACTTTAGTTAATGCCTGAGCATTTTTCAAAGAATAAGTATTGTCATTGACTTTGGTGAAAGCCAATTCTTTTCCTTTGTTATCTAAAAATTTGATGCCTTCAATAAATCTTCCGTAATCATCCACAGAATACGTCCCGGGAACGGTTTTAGGAAAGTGAAATTTTACATCTCCGGATTTCATTTTCGGAAATTCCATTGTAACGGCAACTTTGTCATCTTTTACGTTGACCAAATCAATATTTGTTTTAATTGATTGTGCATTGATGAAAGCTACTGCGAGAATTCCTAAGCTAACTGCTATTTTTTTCATTAGGTTTATTTTATAGATAAGTAGTTGATAGAAAATTGATTTTGTTACAGAGATTGATCTTTTTGTGTAAATTTTAACTGAAATGTTTCCACCAGAGTTAATTCAATAAGTGATATCGATTATTTATGATCCAAAAAACCTTCGACAATTGCTTTTACATATGCATTTGTATTGTCGTTTAGTTCTTCTTGTCTTAGTGAACCTTCGTTGTATTTTTCGCTAAAAAAAGAATAGTATTGTGGAAGTTCTACTGTCACAGTGATGGCAGCCTTCTTTAATTTCTTATTATTTTGATCCCAAATTTCTGAACTTGCCCATGTTCCGAAACTCACTTTGTTATCGTTATTTTCATAACTCCTTATTTGTCGGGTTCCTTTATTTTCTGCCGGAGGATCTTGAGGATAAACAGGATTTAGATAAGAAACACTCTTTATCTTGAAGCTATCTTTAGCTTTCGTATATTTTTCACTGATAAAATTGCCCAAAATGACACCTCTGTTTTCCTTCACAATAAAAGCCATTTTCAATGCTAGTAAAGCATCGTCAGAATATCCTAGTGATACATTGTCTTTACCTGTTCTTGGATCGGCGTAGATGCCAATTTCATTTTTTCTGAAATCATTTTTACAATGCAGAGATACAATTCTTGACGGGTCGTATTTCTGAGTCATATATAAAAGAATTTGATTTTCAATTTCAATGGTTTCTGATGTACAGGTTAAATTTTTTCCTATCTCATAATACTCATTTACGCAAGGCATTTGTCTGTTAGGATCAACACATAATTTGCATTCTGGCTCCATATCTAATCCGTTACAGACCTCACACGTTTTTCTTCCAAAGTTTTCGGTGAAAATATTTAATCTTCCTTTTGCAACATTATCAGGAAATAATTCTGGTATGATGATGACTTTGTATTTGAAAGACGAGACTTTCATTTTGTCAAGAGCTTTTTTGGTTGCATTGGCAACATCAACTCCGTAAAATTCGGATCCGTGCACTCCACCGATGATCATTGCTTTTTCACTTCCGCCTTTGTTGTAATAATAAGCATAGATCGGAAGGTTGTTTTTACTGTATCCCAGCAAATATTTTTTACCCCAGACATTTTTTTCATTTAAGAATGTTGTGAATGCTTTAGGGTTTGTTAAAAGATTATTGGCTATTTGAGACCTTATCGTTATGTGAGTTAAAAGAATAATTAAAATGAAAAATAATCTTGTTTTCATGTTTTGTGTTTTTAATTAAAATTTACTACACTTTATTATACCTCAAATAATAATTCTTATTAAACTCAACAGGAGTACTATTTTTTAAAGTAGTTTTCTGCCAAGATTCAGTCGGAGAAATTGTCTGTTCACCAAATCTTACAGGAAGATTCAGATTTTTTACCACGTTGGTAAAACGGTATTTCAGTTCAGTTCCATTTTGAGAATATTCTAAAACAGGAACTTTTGTGGTTCTTAAATATTGATCAAAAACAGTCGAAAAATCAATTCCTGCTTTCTCAGAAATGTATTTTTCAATTTGCTCTGTTGTTACGGTTTGGTGATAAAAGTCTTTATTTAAACCCCTCAAAATCTCTCTGAATTTCACATCATTATTAATCACCTGTCGGATCGTGTGAATCATACTTGCGCCTTTCGGGTACATATCGCCGCTGCCTTCATTTCTTACACCATATTTGCCGATAATCGGAACATCATTGGCAATTTTCTTCTGAATTCCCTGAGCGTAAATTTCTGCAGACTTTTTATCCATATAATCCTCGGTAAATAAAACTTCAGAATACATGGTAAAACTTTCATGAATCCACATGTCTGCCCGATCTTTTGCCGTGATATTGTTGGCAAACCATTCATGACCGCTTTCGTGAACGATAATATAATCCCAGTTTAATCCGACACCGGTTCCGGAAAGATCATTTCCCAGATATCCATTGACGTATTGATTTCCGTAGGCAATATTACTCTGATGCTCCATTCCTAAATAAGGCGAGTCGACAAGCTTATAGGAATCTTCATAAAAAGGGTAAGACCCGAACCAATATTCAAAGGCTTTCAACATCGGTTTTACCTGCTGGAACTGTTTTTTTGCCCGATCCAAATTATAATCAATTACCCAATAATCAAGATCCAGTTTTCCTTTTTCTCCCGCATAAGAATCTTTGAAATTGACATATTTACCAATATTCGGAATTATAGAGTATGCATTGATTGGGGTTTTAACTTCCCAGGTGAAAATGTTTTTTCCGTTTTCTGTTTTTTTATCCTTCAATCTTCCATTACCAATTCCTACCAAATCTGAAGGCGTGATAATTTTCATCACGATGCCGTTTTCAGGCTCATCACTCCAGATATCTTTTACGGGAAGCCATACGGAGGCACCAATCCCTTCATCTGCAACGCTCATCCACGGATTTCCTTTTTCGTCTTTGATGAAAACCCAACCACCATCCCAAGGTGCATTTTTGGCAATCGTAGGATTTCCGGAATACATGATGTCTATCGTATATTTTTCTCCCTTTTTGAAATTTTTCTTAGATGAAATGAATATAAAATCTTCATCTCTTTTAAAGCCGTCAATAGTTGGGAAATTACATTCAATTTTATCAGCCTTCATTGGTTTTTGAAGATCAATCTGAAAAATAGGATTGGTGACATCTTTAAGAATTTCAAAACTGATTTTATTGTTTCCTCTAATACTTTTTTGTTCAAAATCAGGCTCCACAGACAGTTCATATTTTTTGACATCCCAAAAATTCCTGAATTCTGTATTTGAACCTTTTAAAGTATCCTGTTTGGTAAACTTTTTATTTTGCTCAAAAATCTGACCGAAAGCCAATCCGGAAGCCAACAAAATTGAGTAGGAGAGTTTATTCATAAGTTGTGAAGTTTGATGTCTTCAAAAATATAAAATTTAAAATCAATTGAATAAAAAAGTATAAAAAAATGCAGAAAGTAAATTATTTTAATGAATACTTTCAATTTTTAAGCTAAAAAATGATTATTTTAAGTTTAGAGTCTCTAATTTTTATTTAAAAGAGGTAACGGCTTTTCACTTTTACCCTCTGTCTTCAACAAAGTGCCATTTTGTGTTCTTCCATTAACAATATAATTTCCATCAGCAAATCTGCAGTCGTGGCTTCCCACGTAACCGAACATTCCGTAATGCAAGTAAGCATAATGATGAAACCCCGATATGGTAAAGTAAATCTTATTTTTAGTTTCTACGATAATATTGTCGGACTTTTTAAAATTCTCAAATGGGATGTTAGTACTTAAATAATTGTCGGGTTCTGAAACCTCATATTTGATAAGTGTATCTTTGATGATTTTGTTATTTTGAATTAAGTAAAACTTTAATTCAGTAATCTCACTTTCTTGAAACTTTCCCAGCATGATGGCTGGTTTTTCTGTAATTGTTGTGATAGTATCACATTCTTTCGAGTATTTGATTCCGTCTTCTTCCGCTCTTTCGTGACTGGTTTCCATCGACCACCAAAACCATCCCACGACCATCCCGATAATCAATATCAATACTGCTAAAGCAATTAAACAACCTCTTAAATATTTATTCATTTTGAAAACATGATATGATGAGCTTTAAATTTAAGTATTTCTAAAATACATATTCGCAAACGATAAATTAAAAGTTTCTGAAAGTAAATTTCATTTGATCCTGAAAACAAAGCGGCGGAAAAATCAAAGATTTTTCCGCCGCCCCCTATATTATTAATTTCAGCTTTAGCCTCAACCTATTTCTAAACTACAGGCAATTTCGCTTCTCTCTTCTGCACTTTTCTATACGTATAAGCACACATTAAAATACTGAATTCATACAAGAACAGCAATGGCAAAGCCGCCATCATCATACTCAAAACATCTGCCGGAGTAATAATTGCAGCAACAACCATAATCAGAACAATCGCATGCCTGCGGTATTTTTTCATGAAAGCTGGGTTCAGAATTCCGATTGTCGTTAAAAAGTAAATTAAAACAGGGAAAAGAAATACAACGCCCATTCCCAAAACAACTTGCAAAAACAAAGTAGTGTAATCACTCAAATCGTAAAGCGGAATTATAATGTCAGAAATTTTAAAAATAACTCCGAAATTAACCGCAAAAGGTAATATTAAAAAGTACCCGCACAAAACGCCCATCATGAAAAGAATCCAGACAGAATTGATTATGAATATTGAGTTTTTTCTTTCGTTAGGATGCAATGCCGGACTGATAAATCGCCACAATTCCCAGACAATATAAGGGAAGCCAATCACCAAACCTCCAAAAATAGAAACGGCCATCATCACATTAAACTGCTGATATAATCTCTGCACACGTACAGGAAATTCTTTAGGTAAAGTAATGCTGTCTTCACCCAAAACCATTCTTGAAAAATGATTGACAATTTTAAAAGTAGGGAAATCATTTCTGGTCGGCCCGAAAAAAACGTGATCCATAATCCAATTGATATTAAAACCAACTACAAAAGCGGCAATAATAATAGCGATAATTGAACGGATAAGGTGACCTCTCAGTTCACCAATATGTCCGAAAAAGGACATGTCTTTACCTTCACTCACAGAATTTTTTTTAATGTTTTCAAATTTATGAAAAAAAGCGGGGAGTTGGATGATGGAAATTTGAGATTCATTGTTTTAATCAATGTTTTGTAATTTTTTACTTAAATTAAATCTCAAACTTAACCTCAATCTTAGCCCTTTCCTAATTAATTCCCTCGTCTAATAGCTTATGAATATCAATAATACCGAAATACTGACCGTTGTATGTAACAATCAGCTGACCGATATTGTTGTCTTTTAAAATTTTCATGGCTTCTTTTGCCAAAGCATCTTTTTCAATACTTTTAGGATTTCCGGACATGATATCTTTGGCCAAAACTTTTGAAATGTCGTCGCCATTCAATAACATTCTTCGCAAATCTCCATCTGTAATCACACCGAGAATTTTTTCTTCATTAGTCACAACCGTAATCCCATGACTTGATGCGCTGATTGAAATAATCACATCTCTGATTGAAGATTCTTCGGTAACCTGAGGTTTTTGCGATGAAACAAACTGCTCAACTCTCGCAGTAAGATTTTTACCCAAACTTCCACCCGGATGAAATTTTGCGAAATCATTTTCTCTAAAATCATTTAATTCCATCAAAGAAATCGCCAAAGCATCTCCCAGAGCCATCTGCAGAGTAGTTGAACTTGTTGGAGCCAATTTATTCGGACAAGCTTCCAAGTCAACATGAGTATCCAGAATTACATCAGAATATTCAGCAAGTTTACTTTTTCTGTTTCCCGTCATTCCTATCAATGCAGAAGAGTAGTCTTTAAGATAAGCAACCAGATTAATGATTTCTGGCGAGTTACCAGAATTTGAAATACACAAAACAACATCCTGCTTCTGAATCACTCCCAAATCACCGTGAATGGCTTCTGAAGCGTGCAAAAACTGCGAAGGAGTTCCTGTAGAATTTAACGTAGCAACAATTTTATTTCCAACGTGAGCAGATTTTCCGATTCCTACGACAATTAATTTTCCTTGTGCAGAGTGAATGATTTTCACGGCCTTTACAAACTCTTCATCGATTCTGTTTTTTAATTTTTCTAATTCAGCAATTTCTATAGCTAACGTGCTCTTAGCGATTGAAATAATATTTGATGTATCCATTTTCCGGTATGATTTGTATCTAAAATAGGCTAAAGTAAAACCGTATCATTTAAGAATATTTAACGCTGGTTTTATTTTTAATAAATCTCTTTACTTTTATTTTCAGTAAAAATGTTATAACTTTGGGTTAGATGCAAATTTAGCAATACAAAATTAGATGAGCGCAAAAAAAGCCAATTTATCAGGCGAGTTAAAGAAATACTTCGGGTTTTCTACTTTCAAAGGTCAGCAGGAACTTATTATTGAGGAGCTGTTGCAAGGCAAAGACATTTTTGTCTTGATGCCTACAGGAGGTGGTAAATCTTTGTGTTATCAACTTCCCGCCCTTATTTCAGAAGGAACTGCGATTGTGGTTTCACCATTGATTGCTTTAATGAAAAATCAGGTGGATGCCGTCAACGGTCTTTCATCTGAAAATGGAGTAGCCCATGTTCTTAATTCTTCTCTTAACAAAACTCAGACCAAACAGGTTTTTGACGATATAAAAAGCGGGAAAACCAAACTATTATATGTAGCTCCGGAATCTTTAATCAAAGAAGATTATCTGGAATTTTTCAGAGATGTAAAGATATCATTTGTTGCGATTGACGAAGCGCACTGTATTTCAGAATGGGGACACGATTTCAGACCCGAATACAGAAACTTAAAATCGATCATCGATAAGATTGCAGATGTACCGGTTATTGCACTTACTGCAACGGCAACGCCTAAGGTTCAGGATGATATCCAGAAAACTTTGGGCATGACGGATGCTTTGGTTTTTAAAGAAAGTTTTAATAGAGCTAATTTATATTACGAAGTTCGCCCAAAAGTGAATGTTGATAAAGAAATTGTAAAATTTATCAATAAACATAAGGGTAAATCAGGGATTGTTTACTGTCTGAGCCGAAGAAAAGTAGAGGAATTTGCTCAGCTTTTGCAGGTTAATGGTGTCAATGCACTTCCTTATCACGCTGGTTTAGACCAAAAAGTAAGAGTGACCAATCAGGATAAATTCCTGATGGAAGAAGCAGACGTTATCGTTGCAACCATTGCATTTGGGATGGGGATTGATAAGCCGGATGTTCGTTTCGTGATTCACTATGATTTCCCGAAATCTCTGGAAAGTTACTATCAGGAAACAGGTCGTGCAGGTCGTGACGGAGGAGAAGGACATTGTCTTGCATTCTATGACCCAAAAGACATTGAAAAATTAGAAAAATTCTTAGCTCAAAAGCCAGTATCTGAAAGAGAGATCGGATTACAGCTTTTAAACGAAGTGGTAGGTTACGCCGAAACTTCCATGAGCAGAAGACAATATATATTATATTATTTTGGTGAAATTTTCGACCCTGTGACGGGAGCCGGAGCCAAGATGTGTGACAATGCATCAAATCCACCCAAGCTGAAAGATGCCACCAAAGATTTAGAAAAAGTTTTAGAATTAATTGATACGACTAAAGAAAAATTTAAGTCAAAAGATTTGATTTCTGCAATTGTCGGCAAAGAAAATGCCGTTACAAAGTCTTATAAACTCGAACAAACTTCGTTTTTTGGCTTCGGAAAAGATGAAAAAGATAATTATTGGAAAACAATTTTAAGACAGGCAACAGTACAGAATTTTTTATTGAAAGATATTGAAACGTACGGTGTTTTAAAAATCTCACCTAAAGGTCATGAAGTTATTAACGGAAAATTCAAAGAATCTTTCCTAATTGCCGAAGATCGTGAGTTTGATTTGTCACAAACCAAGGCAGACAGCGATCAGGTGCAGATGCAGGCGAATGGAAGTCTTGACCAGAATTTGTTTGGCCTATTAAAAGAATTAAGAAAGAAAGTTGCCAAAAAACATGGAATTCCTCCTTATACGGTTTTCATGGATCCGAGTTTGGAAGATATGACCGTTCAATACCCAATCACCCTTGAAGAAATTGCAAAAGTGTATGGTGTCGGAGAAGGAAAAGCAAAAAAATATGGTAAAGAATTCGCTGATTTCATCTCTAAATATGTTGAGGACAATAATATAGAGCGTACTCAGGATATGGTCTTGAAAAATGTGGCGAATAAATCAAGTCACAAGGTTTTCATCATTCAAAGTACAGATAAAAAGATTGACCTTGAAGACATTGCAAGAGCAAAAAATCTCTCAATGAATGATTTGTTGAAAGAAATGGAACGTATTGTTTATCAAGGGACAAAGCTGAATATCGATTATTACATTGAAGAGAATTTTGATGAAGATATGGTAGATGAGTTTATGGAATTTATGACGGAGTCTGAAAGCGACAGCATGAAAGTGCTGCTGGATGAGTTTGGTGATGAACTTTCTGATGAAGAAGTGAGAATGCTCAGAATTAAATTCATTAGCGACGTTGCAAATTAATTTTTTAGATAAAATTAAATGGAAAATCCAATTATAGAAGCAAAAAAAGAGCTCATTCAGTGGATAAAAGAAATGGATGAGTTGGAAGACATTGCAGAACTGCTAGAAATCAAAAACAGAATGATTTCAAATGGAGTAGTTGCAGAAGCTCAAGCTGAATATGTTGCGAAAGATGATTTTGATGAAAAATTTGCTATGGGAATTTCCGGCGAAGAATTAATGAAAAGAGTGTACGCGCATATCGAATCATTGCCTTGGAAAAAATAATTATTTTTTCGAGTGATGTTGAATTCTATCTTGCAAAATTGATAGATACTTTATACGAGCAAAATTATTTTGGATTTAAAGAAGATGCAAAATTATATGTTCAGGAAATCATTCTTTTTGTAATGAATAATGATTTTAAATTCAATATTACAAAAACGCCTAAGAAACTCGAAAAATTTGGAAGAAAATTCTTAAAATATAAAGCTAACAACCAAACGACGTGGTACATATTTTTCGATGAGAGAGACCATCAGTTTTTAATTAATCATATGATGAACAATCATTCTCATGAGTTTCCTGAATTAATGTAAAAAAATGCTATTAAGTTAGCTTTTGACGAGAAAAAATACTTTTAAACTTAAAGGTTTTTTCAAACCAACTATCCAATGAACAAGAAAATTTCTGTCATATTTATTCTGCCGGATCTCGAAACCGGAGGCGCAGAAAGAATCGTTACCACCATTGCAAATCATCTCTCCCGGGATCGTTTTGAACCTAAGATTTTGCTTCTTCGCAAACAAGGTGGTTATCTTGATTTTCTTAAAAAAGATGTTGAAATTATCGATATCGATACAGAAAGAATCAGACATTCATTAAAGCCTATTTTAAAAGAAATTTACCGCAGAAAACCAGATATTGTGTTTTCGGGATTTGGTGAAGTGAATGCGTATTTATCTTTGTTTATTAAACTTTTTCCGAAAGTCAAATTCATTGCCAGAGAAACCAATGTTGTTTCGCAGCATGTAACAAAAAAAGAGATTAAATTTTTCTATAATTTTTACAATAATTATCAGCAGATTATCGCACAAAGTGATGATATGATGAATGATTTGATTGATAATTTTAAAGTCAACCGTTCAAAAATTATTAAAATTAATAATCCTGTCGACTTCGATTTTATTGATGAAAAATTGAAGGTTTCCCGTAAGCCTGAGAGTTTTAAATATAATTATAAAAACGTTGTAGCAATCGGTAATTTATCTGCCAGAAAAGGTTTTGATAATTTACTGAAAGTTTTTTCAAGGTTAAAAAACGAAAAAATTATTCTGCATATTTTAGGTGATGGAAAAGATCGTGAAATTCTTCATCAGATGAAAGATTTTTTAGGCTTAAAAAACGTTGTTTTCCATGGAAGACAAGAGAATCCGTATGAATTTTTGAAATATGCCGATCTTTTTATTCTTTCATCACGATACGAAGGATTTCCTAATGTTTTATTAGAGGCCGGCGCTTGTGGAACATATTCTTTAGCCAATAATTGCCCTGGCGGAATTAATGAAATCATTCAGCATAACACCAATGGCGAAATTTCTGATATTGAAAATCATGAAAACTTTTCACAAAAAATTATGCAGATTTTACATCAGTCGTATGATCAAGATGCCATTAAGAATTCTATAAAATCTAGATTCTCTAAGGAGATTATTTTAGATAATTACGAAAAGGTTTTGCTGGATTTGATGAAGAGATAATAATCTGTATATTTCCTTAAATTTGCATTTCAATTTTTTTATAAAACCAATATTTCATTCATGAAAAAACTTCCGAAATTGGGTTGTGCTTGCGAAAAACACGACCTGATTGAATCTGAATTCAGAACATCAATAGTGGGTGCAGATCTTACCAATGGCAGAGATGCAGAAGTAAATGTCATTCAATGCAGACTTTGTCAGAGAATATGGATTAAGTATGCTGTTGAATTTCCTAATTCACCTGAATCTGCACGTTGGTACAAAGGAATTATTGCAAAAAAAGAGGTTGCAGGAATGAAGCCGGAAGATGCTGTTGAGCATTTGGAAAATCTTGAATGGTACATTTGCGGAGGTGAATTTTTTGGAAATAAAGAAGTTTTTGGGCTTGGAAAACTTAATTTAGATTTGTGATATCTCTAAATTTATACTTTAAACTTGATAAAACTCACTTTGCTCCTTGTAAATTAATCAGTAAATTTGTAATCATTAAGAATAGCTAATAATAAATTATAAAAATAAAATGAGTCAATTCGATGTTACCGTAATAGGTTCTGGTCCTGGTGGTTATGTTGCCGCAATTCGTGCAGCACAATTAGGTTTCAAAACAGCAATTATCGAAAAATATTCAACTTTAGGCGGAACTTGTCTTAACGTTGGATGTATTCCTTCAAAAGCGCTTCTAGACAGTTCTGAGCATTTCGAAAATGCAAAACACAATTTTGCAGGTCACGGAATCATTATCAATGAGCCTCAAGCTGATATCGCAAGAATGATTGAGCGTAAAAATGAGGTTATTAAGCAAAATACAGACGGAATCAGCTATTTGATGAACAAAAACAAAATCACTGTTTTTGAAGGTCTTGGAAGTTTCGAATCTGCTACTCAGGTTAAAGTAACAAAAAACGACGGTTCTACAGAAACGATCGATTCTAAATATACCATCATTGCAACAGGTTCTAAGCCAACTTCTTTACCTTTCATCAATTTAGATAAAGAAAGAGTAATTACTTCTACAGAGGCTTTAAATCTTAAGGAAATCCCTAAGCATTTAGTCGTTATCGGTGGTGGAGTAATCGGTCTAGAATTAGGTTCTGTTTATTTAAGATTAGGAGCTCAGGTAACTGTAGTTGAATTTATGGACAAGATCATTCCTACAATGGATGGTGCTTTAAGTAAAGAATTAACTAAAGTTCTTAAGAAGCAAGGAATGAAGTTCATGCTTTCTACAGCGGTTTCTGCAGTTGAAAGAAATGGAGATACTGTAAAAATTACAGCTAAAGATAAAAAAGGAGAAGAAGTAACCGTTGAAGGAGATTACTGTTTAGTTTCTGTAGGTAGAAAACCTTACACAGACGGTCTTGGATTGGAGAAAGCTGGAGTTGAGCTTGACGAGAGAGGAAGAGTGAAAACTAACGATCACCTTCAGACAAATGTTGCAAACATCTATGCAATCGGAGACGTTATCAAAGGTGCGATGTTGGCTCACAAAGCTGAAGAAGAAGGAGTTTTCGTTGCTGAAACTTTAGCTGGACAAAAGCCTCATGTTAACTATAATCTAATTCCTGGTGTTGTTTACACTTGGCCTGAAGTTGCCGGAGTTGGTAAAACTGAAGAGCAACTGAAAGAAGAGGGAGTAGCTTATAAAGTTGGTTCTTTCCCAATGAGAGCATTAGGAAGAAGCCGTGCAAGTGGTGACGTTGATGGTTTGGTTAAAATCATTGCAGACGAAAAAACTGACGAAGTTTTAGGTATGCACATTGTTGGAGCAAGAGCTGCCGATTTGATTGCAGAAGGAGTTATCGCAATGGAATTCCGTGCAAGTGCAGAAGATATCGCAAGAAGTTCTCACGCGCACCCGACTTACGCAGAAGCTATTAAAGAAGCTGCTTTGGATGCGACGGGTAAAAGACCTATTCATATGTAATTGAAAAATTTTCAAGATATATTTAAAGAGAAATCATATTTTTGGTTTCTCTTTTTTTTTGGCATAAAAATCGAGATTAAAAATAAAAATTGTTTATGAAAAATATATTTATTGGTGTGATGCTTTTTTTTGGACTGCATTCATTTGCGCAGGAAGCCGGAAAAGCCGGTGAGCTTTTGAAAAATGAAGTTTCAAAAAATGAAATAAAATCCTCAAATACCAAAAGACAGGATTCTAGAGATAATAATTCATCTAATTCTACAGGATTTAGAAATCCAAATAATCAGAATAATTCGAACAGAAAACCTATAAACCCCAATTATCAATGGAATCAAAACTACGGTTATGCCGAAGTTTTTGTAAGAATTCCTGAACAGGGATATTTCAGTGTGGAACTGGCTGATCAGATGATTTCAAATAATTCTGGAAAATACAGATTCTTTGATCTTCCATCAGGAAGAATGCCAATTTCTATCTATGATAATGGATATTTAATTTACAGAACAACTTTAAATGTGCGCAATAACAGCAGATTAGTTCTTGATTTTTTCACAAATGAAGGTTTGTATCTCTTAGATTCTTATCCACTTCAAAATGGATATTATGGTTTCGAAAATTGGAATGACCTCTGGAATAATCCTTATGGCAACTCGGGAAATAATGGCAATGTCAATAATCCAAATGTGATGGACAATCAGACTTTTCAGCAATTTATATCAGCTATGAAAAAAGATGCATGGTTTGATGATAAGAAAATTGCTTTCATCAATCAGCAAGGTCGCCATGCGATGTTTACCTCAGAGCAGATCAGTATTTTGGTTAAAGATTTAAGCTTCGATAAAAACAGAGTTATTTTAGCTAAATCATTATTTTCAAAATGTGTTGACAAACAAAAATATTTTATTGTAGGCGATGCATTTGATTTTGAAAGCAACAGACGAGATTTGATGGATTTTATTTCTAAATATTAATTAAATTCTCGTGGGGAAATTAATTTCACTTTTAATTATAATTTTTTCTCAACTGTTTTCAGGTCAGAATATTGAATCTTCAAGAAAAACTGTTGAGAAAATAAATCAGACACAGGGATTTAAAATTAGGATAGTTCCCAATTCTTACTATTCTGATAAAAATATAGTGACAGACAATGGCATTGAATTAAAGGGATATTATAAAAATAATAAACTTTTGAAAATGGAGTATTGGGTAGGATTGTCTGCATGGAAAATTATCACAGAATATTTCTTTTCAGATAATGGGGAATTGGTTTTTGTTCACTCAAAAAAATATCAGATTGTTGGTGAAAATGGGTATCTTAAAAAACCACAACTTCTTTCAGAACGGAGATATTACTATGAGGACGATAAGGTGATAAAAACGATTGGAGTAAATGATAATGATGAAAAAATAGATTTTCTACAAGAGTCTAAAAACTTGATGAATGATTTGAAACATTTCAATAATTAAATTTAAGTTTAATTGAGATAAAAAAACTCAAACCTAATAACTTTAAACCCTCCGACTCTAAAAACGCTCAAACTCTCAAACTAATTTCCGTACCTTTGCCAACTAAATTATCATCAATGCAAATCGGAAGAACTCAGACTTTAAAAATTTCAGAAAAAAATAATTCAGGATGGATGCTTGAATCCGAAACGGGCGAGACCGCTTTTATGTCTAAAGTTTTCATTCGTGACGAAAAAGAAATTGGTGATGAAATAGAAGTGTTCGTTTATCAGGACGATCATAAACTAAAAGCTACAACAGAAACTCCGTTAGCAGAAGTTGGAGAATTTGCGGTGATGATTTGTGTGCAAAGTCTTCCAAGCGGAGCTTTTATGGATTGGGGAATTATCAAAGACCTTTTCATTCCCTACAAACAACAAAAATCTAAAATTCTTGAAGGAAAAAGATATCTTGTGAATCTTTATATCGATGAAGAATTAGAATTGATTACAGGAACCACAAAGTTCAAAAGAAATCCGCAATACGAGAATGTGCCTTTCCAGAAAGGCGATAAAGTAGAACTCATCATGATGAACGAAAGTGAATTGGGTTGGAATGTGGTTATCAATAAAAAATACTTAGGATTGATTTATGCATCTGATGTTTACAAAAAAGTATATCCGCTTTCTGAAGAAGAAGGTTATATTAAAACAATCCGTGAAGACGGAAAGATAGATGTTTCTCTTCAACCGGAAGGTTTTGAAAACATTGATGAGTTTAGGCAAAAAATTCTAAACAAATTAGAGGAAAACTTTGGTTTACTTCACTTATCAGACAAATCTTCTCCTGAAGAAATTAAAGATGAACTTCACATGAGTAAAAAGAACTTCAAGAAAGCACTTGGAGGTCTGTATAAAGATAAAATAGTTGAGATTTTGGATGATAAAATCAAGTTAGTATAAAATAAAAAGAGCAGAAATTTCTGCTCTTTTTTTGTATGTTTAATTTCTATTTTTAATTAATAACCAGCCGTTGTAAACTCTGCCATCTGAAACTTTTATGGTGTACCAGTAGTTTCCTGTAGCAAGTGGCGCCGAGTTGTACTTCCCATCCCATTCAAAAGGTTTTTTTGATATTGTTTGTTTAAAAACGATTAGACCTTTTCTATCATAAACCAAAATTTCAGTTCCGGAATAATTTTCTAATCCGGCAATTCGCCATTTATCATTTGTACCATCACCATTCGGCGAAATCATATTCGGAATATTAAAAATAGAGAAGCTTTTCTCTCCGATGATACATCCCGATTTTGTTCTTACATAAACTTTGTATTCTCCCAAACTCAGATTGCTAAATACATTAGAATTTTGCCAATTTTGGTTATCTAAAGAATACTCATAATTTCCAGGTAAAGACATCATTACGGTAGCCGAATTATTTGTAATATTTACAGCAACAATTTCACCCAAAACTGAGTAACTCAGCTCGATATCGTCTGTGTTTTGACATCCAAAGCTATTGGTCACTTGCACCCAATAATTTCCGGGAGTTGATATAGTAATAGTTTGTGAAGTAGCACCAGTGCTCCAGAGATAAGATGCAAAACCACTTCCTGCATCAAGTGTTACGATTTTCCCTCGGCAAAAATCAAAATCTTCAGGAAGGATAACAATAGGTTTCGGATTTAAATTTAATTCTAACACAACATCTTTAAAGCATCCTTCTGCAGTCGAAACTCTTACATTAATAATCGTTGATCCGATATTTAAAGTATAGTTTGAGGGATTGGTTATCGGATTTCCTGATTGGTCGGTGTAGGTGAAAGTATAGTTGTTAGGATTTGCAATAATATTTGATTGATATGATGTCAAGTCTACCACCATTGTATTACCAGTAGAACTGTTGCACAAAGAAACTCTGTAATTGTTTGCCGGAACATTGTTTTGTGATAAAGTAACAGCAATACCAAGTTTCTCAGACTCACAATTGTTTAGTGTTTGGGAGACAAAATACGTTTGTCCGTGGACGAGTGGAGTGATTATAGGCAGAATATTTCCTGCAACATCATAATAAAGTAAAGCAGTTCCGTTGACTGTTAGATTTGCAAGGGTAGGATTTGCTGATGTACAAAAATCCTGCGTTAAAGCTGCTGTTGGTTTCGCAGTGTTGTTTACGATTACCTGAATGGAGATTTTCGCACTTTCACAACCACTAATAGTTTGAGATGCAAAATAAGTTTGTCCGTTTACCAAAGGAGTTGTTAAAGGTAATACATTATTTGCGGTATCATAACACTTTATATTCTGGCCTGTAATCTGAATATCTAATATTGTCGGTTGATTAGTGGCACAGAAAGTCTGAATAGTATTTGCTGTTGTTGGTAAAACAGTTGCTGAAATAATCACATTCTGATTTTGAGTAGCTGTATTTCCATTCCCATCACTATAAGTCCAATGAATTATATGTGTTCCTGGGGTTGAATATGAAAGCGGATCTGTTGTTGTAGCTGTGATCGTCCCTGTACAGTTGTCTGTTGCAGTCGGGAAAGTAGAAACTATAGTGTTGCAATCTCCGGTAATATCTGGAAGTTGAGCTGTGTTTGGAATTGGTGCTACATTATCTCCTACGATAACATTTACGGTGAAACTTCCGTCGCAAGCTCCACTTCCTGTGATTTGGCAAGTATATGTTCCCGCATTGGCTGCTGTAGCATTTGGAATTGTTGAATTTTGTAAATTGGAGGTAAATCCGTTTGGTCCAGTCCAAGCGTACGTTGTTCCGCCAGTTGCATTTAATTGAATGTTTGAATTGATACAAACGGGGGAGTTTGATGTTGCTGAAATCCCAACAGCACAATCGTAAAATTTCGCAAAATTATTATTTATCTGGGCTCCTCCTAAAATATATATATTATTTGCTCGAGTATAGATAGAATTGATTGTAAGATAGTAATAGGTACCCCAAATTTGATTCCCAGTTGTATTAAATTTAGTGAAAAAACCAGAATTGTATCCTCCATTATTAGTAAGAAGGAAAGCATTTGCAGTGGCTATATTGGTGCTGTTTGATGTTCTTCCACCGAATAAAATATTATTATTGTCATCTATAGAAAGACAATATGAAACATCATCGTCAACGTTAATATTTGTTGTTGCGCCAAAATAGGTACCCCAGATTTGAGTTCCATTTGGATTAAATTTTGTGAGGTATATGTCGTTTCCTGTTTGGCCTATGTAAGAAGACTGATGTGTTCCGGGAGTTGTTATATTTTCTTGCGCAGAAGTGTTGCCTAATAAAATTATATTGCCATCTTGATCTACTTTCAAATCAGCAGCTCTAGTAAATCCTTCATTCATATTATGTAATATACCGTACCAATTACGTCCTCCATAATATGTTCCCCATTGAAACTGAAAATTACTGTTTAATTTACCTAAATAAGTATTTCCTTCACCAATAATATTTTGTTGATGAGTTCCCGTTGTACCTTGTCCAGTAGTGTTATAATTTCTGTAAACATCTCCGGTTAAATATATATTACCTGAACTATCTCGAGCGATTTTTTTTATTCCTTCTTTTAAATTGAAGTATGAGCCGTAGAGCTGTTGACCATTTGCTGAAAACTTAGCTATGAATGATGTTCCATTTAAAATATTTGAATTAGTAGGTATTTCAGCGTTTGACGTAGCTATACCATTATTTCCTAAAGCTATGCCAGCTAAAATTAAATCTTCATTTGAATCTAATACAATAGAATGTACACTATCTCCATTATTTCCACCAAAATACGTTCCCCAAATTCTTACCCCATTATCATTAAACTTCATTATAAAGCCATCAGTATTATCCATTGGGTAATATTGGTTCATGAAAGTAGAATTCGTCTTGTGAGCGCCTGGAGTTGTAATTGTATTAGTGCCATTTGTAGAATCTCTTGCATGTCCGACTGCATATATATCATTATTTGAATTTATTGCAATATCTTTTAGCATGTTTGAACTGTCTCCATTATAGTCGGGATGGTGATTGCCAATAAAAACGCCCCATATTTTGTTTCCTGAAGGATCAAACTTAGATATATAACCATAGTTTTGTGAATATGAATCCATAACAGTATATGTATTTGTAGCCACATTATACTTTGCTATAGTTGTAAAGCTAGTATAAACGTCTTGATTTGTATTTGCAAAAACTCTGTAATGATTATTAGATTGATAAACCCAATTGGGTAAATTTTTTATCCAAAGAGGTGTTGGAACAGGATCTATAACCAAAACGTTATCGTAAGTGTCTTGACTTCCTATAAATCCAAACGTATTATCTTCAATTTGTCTGAATTTTATCTGTGTTTCAATCTTTGATGTGTTCTGAATTAACCATGATTGAGGAATGTCTTCTTCCATGTCTCCAAAGCGAAGTTTCATTACTATTTTATTATCTCGAAGATGAGTTTCTATACCATTGAATTTTAATTTAATGTCAGAAATTTTTCCTCCAGGATGAACAATAAAATTATATTCAATTGGCTTTATAGTATCTTGCGGTTTGAAAAATACAAGATCAATATTATTGTAAATATTTTTATATTTAACTTTTTGAAAACGGTGAACATTTAGAATTCCCTTAGGTTTATCAGGAATATTATAAAAATTTTCATAGTCTGGAGATTTTTCTTCACCCTCAATTTCAGAATTACTGTTAGAATTAATTAATTCTATGTCAATCCTATGAAATTTATATTTAAATTTCTTTTCCGGATTATTGTCAACTAACTTAGATTTTTCACTTTTATTTTTTTGTGTTATTTCTTCAATTTCATAAACGTCATACGAAAATCCATTTTTTTTAAGCTGAACATTCAAACCATTTGATAAAAATAAATACTTCACATCAGAATTTTCCTTTCCATTCTGATCTACAATCTGTCCTTTATTTTCATAAAAGTGATATTCATTATTCTTTTGGAATTTCGTTTGTCCAAACACAAAAAGACAACAGAAAACTGTTAAAAGAAACAAAACTTTTTTCATCATTATTAATTTTCCGCAAATATAAACAAACAAAGATGTGATACGAATTAATAAATCATTAATACGTGACTGGATAGGTAAAATATGATGCAAATCATATTAATTATTTTGTTTAACAATTTTGTCAAAACAATTGTTTGATATATATTTGCACAAAATTGTTTAACAAAAATGTCAAAACAAGAAAAGAAAGATCAAACTCAGGAATTAATCAAAGAGACTGCGAAGAATTTATTCTTTGTGCAGGGGAAATTTAACGCAACTACACAGGAAATTGCAGACGAGGCGGGTGTCAACAGAACATTGATCAACTACTACTTCAGATCACGAGATAATCTGATTCAAATTATTTTTGATGAAGCTCATCGAGTCGAAAAAGAGAAATCTGAGATTATAATGAATTCTGACCTTCCATTCAAGGAAAAAATAGCCAAGTTCATCGATGGAAGTTTATCTACAAGTCTTCAGTATCCGTATTTAGAAACTTATATCGTTTCGCAAATCAATAAAGGAAGTTGTCACAAAAGAGACGTGGAAGAAGAGGAATTGAAAAAATTGTACGAAGACATAGAAAAAGAAATGCAATTGGGAAATATTGTGAAAATGGCTCCGGTTCAGTTTCTTCTCAATATGATTTCGCTTTTAGTGTTTCCTAGTGCGGTGCGTCCTCTGTTTTTAGAGAATTTAATGATTACGGATAAAGAGTTTGACCAGATCATCTCAGAAAGAAAAGACATTATCCTTAACATGCTTTTTAAAAATTAATTAAAAATTGTTAAAGTAATTATAAAATTGAATCGTCCTTTAGAAATAAATGACTGCAAGAAATCAAAATTATTAAAAAAATAAACGAAGTAATAAATTATGAATAGAAAACTTATAACTGCAAAAAAGCTAAAAATTGGGATAGCTGCAGCATTTATGATTTTCGGCTCTACATCTGCCTTTGCCCAGCAAGAGATATCTTTGCAAGAGGCCATCAAACAGGCATTGCAAAATAAAGCAGAGGCCAAAAAAGCAGCTTTGCAAATCAAAAAAGCCGAATATAAGATTGCTGAGGCAAGAGCTGGTGCATTGCCACAAGTGAGCGCAACTGCCGGGTTAACTTACAATCCGATTATTCAGGAGTCATTATTAGAATTTGGCGGACAAAGAATTCGTGCACAATTGGGACAACCTTGGAGCTCTAGCGCTGTAGTAACAGTGAATCAGGCAATCTTTGACCAAAGAGTTTTTACAGGGTTAAAAGCTGCAAAATCTACAAGAGAATTTTATGTTTTGAATGCTCAGCTTTCTAATGAGCAGATTATCGAAAATGTAGCAACAGCCTATTATCAGGTTTTTGTACAGGAAGAAAATCTTAAAACATTAAACGTAAGTTACACCAACACCGAAAAAGTAAGAAACGTAATCAAAAGTTTGGTAGAAAACGGTTTGGCAAAAGGGATTGATCTTGATCGTACCAATGTACAATTAACGAATATCAGTGCCAATAGACAACAATTGGTGAATGCCGTTGAGCTTTCAAAAAACTCTCTGAAATTCTACATGGGCGTTCCTATCGATACTCCAATTGAGCTTGAAGAGAAAAGCATTGAGCCAAAACCTCAGCTTATCGCAGGTACTGTTGACTTAGATACAAGAACAGAGGTTAAAGTTTTACAGAAAAACAGAGAGCTTTTGCAATTCAATAAAAAAGCAACTGAGGCATATCTTTATCCAACAGTTGGTCTACAGGCAAACTATGGTTGGGGCGGACAGGGTTCAAAATTTCCTTTAACAAACGGAATCAATAACGGTGTTCTTTGGAGCGATTATTCAGCAATAGGTCTAAATATAAACATTCCGATTTTTACGGGTGGAGCGACAAAATCAAAAATTCAGCAGGCTGAAATTGATATTTTAGATTTAGATCAGGATATTCAAAATACGCAGTTGACTTTAAGCTTAGATTATAAAAATGCAATTACCAATATGGAGAATTCATTAATTACAATTGAAAGCATGCAAAATAACGTGAAACTAGCTGAGAAAGTTCAGAAAGATACTCAGGCTAATTATCAATACGGTTTAGCAACGTTAACTGAAGTTTTAGATTCTGAAAATGCTTTGACAGATGCAAAACAGAATTATACCACTGCATTATTAGACTACAAACAGGCTGAAATTAAATTAATTAAGGCTAAAGGCGAACTTAATACTTTACAAAACCCATAATAGAAATGAAAAAAACTTTAATATATATCATCGTAGCTGCAGTGCTTATTGGTTTAGCTGCCTGGAAAATTACAGACAACAAAAAAAAGCAGGAGACTGAAGTAAAAGAAGTAGCAAAACAGGTTGATAAAATCAACGTGAATGTGGTTACTGTTTCTAGAGAAAATATCAACACAGATTATTCAGCAAACGGAACTTTTATTCCAAAACAAGAGTCAAATCAGTCTTCTGAAATTGCAGGACGTATCGTGAGCGTTTTGGTGAAAGAAGGTTCTAGAGTAGGAGCAGGTCAGGTTTTGGCGACAATTAAAAGAGATGCAATTGAAGTAGATGTTACTCAGGCGCAAAATAATTTACAGAATGCCATTGCAGATAACCAGCGTTATGAGAATGCTTTCAAAACGGGAGGGGTTACAAAACAACAGCTAGACAATTCAAGATTGCAGTTGAAAAATATGCAGGCTGCAGTAAGAGCTCAAGGTGTAAAAGTGAATGATACAAGCATCAGAGCAGGAATCAGCGGTATTATCAACAAAAAAATGGTTGAGCCGGGAATGGTGGTTTCTCCGGGAACAGCTTTATTCGAAATCGTAAATATCAACAGCTTAAAACTTTCAGTTTTGGTTGACGAAAGCCAGATTGGAAGAATTCAGTTGGGTCAGGAAGTAGCAATTAATGTTAATGTTTTACCTGAAGAATCTTTCAGCGGAAGAATTACATTTATCGCTCCAAAAAGTGATGCTTCTTTAAATTTCCCTGTAGAAATTGAAGTTCAAAACAGAGGAAACCTGAAAGCGGGTATGTATGCAACAGCTTTATTCAAAACAAATAACGGTGCTGAAACTCAAAATATGCTGACTGTTCCTGCGGAAGCTTTTGCAAATGGAGTAAGTTCAGGACAGATCTTTATCGTTCAAAATGGTACTGCTAAAATGATCACTGTGAAAACAGGAAAAGTATATGGCGACAAAGTACAAATCATCAGCGGATTGAATGGCGGTGAGCAAGTAATTACCAGCGGACAGATCAACCTTGATAACGGTTCAAAAATCAATATCGTAAAGTAACAGAAGATGAAGTTAGCAGAAATATCCATTAAAAGACCGTCCCTGGTTATCGTATTATTTACGATTCTGACTTTGGGAGGTTTATTAAGTTACTCCATGATGGGGTACGAGTTGATTCCGAAGTTTGAAACCAATATGGTAACGATTTCTACCGTTTATCCGGGAGCTTCACCTGCAGAGGTAGAAACGTCGGTTACGCGAAAGATTGAAGATGCCGTAGGTTCTTTGGAAAACGTAAAAAAAGTAGAATCATCTTCATATGAAAGTTTATCGGTAATCATGGTTCAGCTGAACACAGGTGCCGATGTAAACTACGCTTTGAATGATGCGCAGAGAAAGGTAAATGCTATTTTGGCAGACCTTCCTGAAGATGCAGATCCACCGTCACTACAGAAATTTTCACTGGATGATTTACCAATCATGACATTGAGTATTGCAAGTGATAAACTAAATAACAAAGAGCTTTACGACCTTTTAGATAAAAAAGTAGAACCGGTTTTCTCCCGTGTGAATGGTGTTGCACAAGTTGATCTTGTGGGTGGACAGGAAAGAGAGATTCAGGTGAATTTAGATGAAAAGAAAATGCAGGGTTATGGCGTTGCTATTGCAGACGTACAGCAGGCGATTCTTTCTTCAAACTTAGATTTCCCGACGGGAGCTTTGAAAACGAGAACTTCGAGATCAACGATCAGACTTTCTGGGAAATATAGAGATGTTGCGGAAATGAACAGTCTTGTAGTTTCCAATAAAAACGGAGCTCAGGTTCGTTTATCTGATATTGCAACAGTTTTCGATACTCAAAAAGATATTGAAAAAGTAGCGAGATTTAACCAAAATCCTACCATTTTACTTCAGGTGAAGAAACAGTCTGATGCCAATGCAGTATCAGTTTCTGAAGCAGTAAAGAAGACGATTGAGCAGGTTCAGACCAATTATAAAGTTCAGGGATTAAAAGTTGCGATTGTAGATGACAACACAGACTTTACCCTTGAGGCAGCAGACCACGTAATTTTCGATTTATTCTTAGCGATTATTTTGGTGGCAGTAGTAATGTTATTATTCCTTCACAACATCAGAAACGCATTCATTGTAATGGTTTCAATTCCGGTATCGTTGATTGCAACAGTTATTGGAATGTATTTGATGGGATATACTTTAAACTTAATGAGTTTATTGGGACTTTCACTCGTGGTAGGTATTCTTGTGGATGATGCCATTGTGGTATTAGAAAACGTATACCGTCACATGGAAATGGGTAAAAGCAGAATCCGTGCGGCCTACGATGGAGCTTCTGAAATTGGATTTACCGTAACAGCAATTACGATGGTAATTGTCGTGGTATTCTTACCAATTGCGATGAGTTCAGGTTTAGTTTCTGACATCTTGGCGCAGTTCTGTGTCACGGTAGTTATTGCAACATTGTTCTCATTATTGGCTTCATTTACTATTATTCCTTGGCTGTCTTCAAGATTTGGAAAGTTGGTTCATTTGACGGGTAAAAATCCTTTCGAGAAATTTATCCTTTGGTTTGAAAAGCAATTGGATAAATTCACGCACTGGATTACAGGAATTCTGGAGTGGGTTTTAAAAACTGGTTTAAGAAGGGTGATGACTGTTGTTCTTACATTTGTACTTCTGATTGTTGTGACAATGGGATTAATGGGTGGCGGATTTATCGGTGGAGAATTCTTCCCGAAAATGGACAGAGGTCAGTTCCTTGTTCAAATGGAATTACCTAAAGATGCTTCCGTTGAAAAAACAAACCAATTGACTTTACAGGTTGAGAAATATCTGAGAGACGATAAAGATGTAGTCGATATGATTACTACAGTTGGTCAGCAGTCATCAGGTTTTGGTGGAGCGCAGGCAACTTTATACCAATCAGAAATTCAGGTAATTTTAGTTGATAAATCTGAACGTAACGAAAGTACAGATATTAAATCTGCTAAAATTAAAAGAGCTTTAGAAGAAAAATTCACCGGAGTTGAGTTTAAAACAGCACCAATCGGATTGATGGGAGCAGACGCTGCACCAATCGAAATGGTAGTTACTGCTCCTGATAACGCAACGGCAAACAAAGAAGCCAACAGAATTCTGGCTTTGCTTAAAAAAGTTCCGGGAGCTGTAGATGCAGAATTATCTTCTGATTCAGGAAATCCTGAAGTGCAGGTGAATATCGACAGAGATAAAATGTCTTCTTTAGGTTTAAATCTTTCAAGTGTTGGTCAAACAATGCAGACTGCATTCTCAGGAAATACAGACGGAAAATTCAGAGCCGGAGAATACGAATATGATATCAACATCCGTTTTGGAGACGCCAACAGACAGTCGATTGAAGATGTAAGAAACTTAATGTTTACCAATCCATCAGGCGAGCAAATCAGATTGAGTCAGTTTGCTGATGTGAAAATGGGATCAGGACCAAGTTTGCTGGAGCGTAGAGATAAAACAGCTTCCGTAAAAGTGAAATCTAAAGTGGTAGGTCGTGCAATGGCTGATGTTGCCAACGAATGGGCAGACCAGTTTATGACAAATGAAAAAACAAAACCAGCCGGAGTAAATTACCTCTGGAGTGGAGATATGGAGAATCAGACAGAAGGTATGGGTACTTTAGGAATCGCTTTACTGGCGGCTATTGTACTGGTTTATTTGGTGATGGTTTCGCTTTACGATTCGTTTGTGTATCCGTTTGTGGTATTGTTCTCAATTCCTTTGGCATTGATCGGAGTAATGTTGATTCTTGCCATTACAGGAAATACGATTAATATCTTTACAATGCTGGGGATGATCATGTTGATCGGTTTGGTAGCGAAAAACGCGATCATGATTGTCGATTTTGCCAACATGAGAAAAGCAGCAGGAGCAAGTACGCATGACGCTTTGATTCAGGCTAACCATGCACGTCTTCGTCCGATTTTGATGACAACGATTGCGATGATTTTCGGTATGATTCCGATTGCGATTGCAAAAGGTGCAGGAGCGGAGATGAACAACGGATTGGCTTGGGTAATTATCGGTGGTTTGACATCATCATTATTCCTTACCTTAATTATTGTTCCTACGGTTTATTCACTATTCGATTCAATGTTGAGAAGAATGGGTAAACATGAAACAGTTGATTATGATGCTGAAATGAAAGCTGATTATGAAGAAAAAGAACTAAGTGAAGACGGATATACTCCGAAACACGTAGACTAATATAGCAACCTTAATTAACCTGAAAGCGCATCAATTTATTGATGCGCTTTTTTTTGTCATTGCGATGAGCAAAGCGAAGAAACAATCTCAAAGATAAGCAGGATCTCTATCATCCCGTAGAGATCTGGATACGAATATTCTATAAAAAATTTATTTACTACCATAAAAAAGGCTTCCAGAATGAACTGAAAGCCTTTGCTTATTTTTTATATGGAAAAATTAATCTGCCATTACTTCACCAGACTTTCTAAAGATAAAATTTCCATAGATATGTCTTCTTGCAAAACGGCTTGGAGAATCAGCATTCACCATTTTGATATAGGTATTTCTTGGAACTCCGATGTATTCAAACATTTTTCCGTTCAAATGCTGAACTTTCAAAATCGATTTTTCAAGATAAAAATCCTGAATATTAGATTTCGTGATCGTTTCCGTGTATTCTTCTTTATATTTTTCCTGAGTTTCTGAGTTGATGCTTACCAAAAAATGATAGGCTTCAATCACAGATTTGCTTTTTTCTTCTGCTGCCAGTTTCCCTTCTTCATCATTCACAAATTTATCAGGATGCGTATCTTTCATCACATTTCTGTAAATTGTTTTTAAATCTTTTAAAGTAGCAGTATTATCTACTCCAAGAAGTTTTCTGTGTTCGCCTATTCTTTTCATAACGTAAGATCCTTTTTACGGGATGCAAAATTAGGCTTTTTAATTGGAAAAACCGTAAGTTATTCAGTATTAATTTATTTGAGAGAAAATTAATTTATCGAGGTCAAATATTGAAAGTTATGTTAACTAAGCTTTATTTAGTTTTTTATTAACAATTTTGATAATTTTTCCGGTACCAATTAATTGTAAACCTTCATATAACTTGAATCCCATTCCTGCTTTTAACTTTCCATGAAAATACTCTTGAGATAGTATGTCAATTTCGGCATTTACCATATCTCCTGGAAAAGCATAATCTGTCCCAATATAAATTTGACGAGCAGAAGTTTTATATTCATCAAAATTGAAGACTATTTGCGACCTGTAATCACTTTTTACATAATGATTTCTCCCCCCTTCATTTTCTTTTTTAAAATGAATTTGAGCTATAAAATCACATTTCGAATTTTCTGTTTCTAATTTATTCTCATGAAAGTACTCGTACGCATAACCTTCTAAATCTCTGCCTTCAGAAATTAAATTATCTTCTTCATCATAAATTTTAAAGCTATCTTGTGAATTTCCAATATTTGCAGAACCATCCAAACCCAATAGAATTGTATAAAAAGTATCATCCAACAGGTAGGAAATAATCTTTTTTAATTTTTCATTTTCAATTTCGTCCAGATTTAATTCTTCAATTTTTGATGAAACGAGGGAATTATATTGAGTATCAAAACTTGAATTGATAATATTTTGTTTTTCTTGATAGAAATTTTTTACGAATTCTTCGGTGGTCATAACCTTAATTTGTTTCTTGAATTTTATTCAGGTAGCACAATAACCACAAAGTGATACCGGTTTTTACTTTTAAACTTTTAACTTGATTTTCCGTTAAACCAACATCTTGCTGATGAAGGTTGCATAAAACTGCATAACAATCACAAACATATTGAATTTCATGAGCTGTAAATTCTTCTAAAAAACCAAATTTGAATTTAGATATAAAATATTCTATTTTTTTTCTTCTAGAAACCTTAATTTCATTTACTGTGGCTTTTCCTGAATGATACTTTTTAAATTCTTTTTCAAACACTGGATTATCTTTTATTTCATTATTTGAAGCTAATTTATCATCAATTAAAAACTCTAATATTGTGCGAAGTGAAACTAAGCAATGTCTTAATTTATCAGGATTATTGGATTCTAATGAATAATTGGCTCCTAACCATAAACTGTCTAAATTTTGCTCCTCTAAAAGTTGCAATAAATTTTTATCTAATAAAACCTCTTTTTCCTGTAAATCTTTATCAGTTAAGTTATTAATTAAAGTATCTTTAAGATTTTCAGTAGATTTAATATTCAACACTTCTAAATCCGTAATGAAAGCAAATTGAACTTCCGGATTGTTCGAAAATTTCTCACCTATAGAACTAATTCTTCTTAATTCTTTAACAAATTCTGAAGGAAATATATTATTGAAATTAGGAATTGTAATATTAGGAAGTAAAAGTTCTGGAACTGTGATTTTTGGAATTAGTGATTCCCATTTTTTTTGATTATCAATTAGAGGTTGTAAAGATTTCATGATATTGTTAGTAGAAAATGCAATATTGTACATTTTCATTAGATTTGAATTTTGCTCAGAAATTCTTTTTAGTTCATCAAAGTTATTCATGCGAAAGTTTTTACTCAATTTACGTTTATTAATTTATAATAGCAAAAAAGCAGTAACCTAAACAGTAACCTAAACCTCTGCTCATAAAATCAAATTCAATCTAACTTAAAAAGTCTTTTCCTTTTTATTACAATGACGTTTTTCAATCCCACTCACAAAACCTCCCTCTTCAACTCCGCAATTTTTTCATCAATAAACCCCGCTTTATCCTTTTTCACCTCATTCAAAATTATCTTTTGACTTTCAGGGATTTCAGAATATTTTTCTGCCCACAGATTAATTTCTATCAATAGCGGAAGCAGATTGATACCTTTTTCTGTGAGTTTATATAAGACTTTCGCTTTGCTGTCAGGATGATCCTGCTTGCTGATGATGCCGTTTTCCTCAAGCATTAACAGGCGAGAAGCCAGAATATTGGTCGCTATTTTCTCATCAGATTTTAGAAAATCTCCGTAGGTACTTTGTTTTTTAAACATCAAATCTCTTACAATCAGCAATGACCATTTGTCTCCCCATATGTCTAATGAGCTGCTGATAGGGCAATTTGATCTCTTTTTTGAACTCGACATAAAATTATTTTTAAATAATTAAATAAAAACACTTGCGTTTTGAAAGTAATTTTATAAATTTGTACTTGCAAAACGCAAGCAAATTTAACGAATTAATTTTAAATAAAATAGAAAACATTCTTTTTGATTCATGCAAGAGTAACAACTAAGATTTTAAAAACAACATTTTAAACAAACAAAAAAATGAAAACAACAGGTAATACAGTATTCATCAGCGGCGGAAGTGCCGGAATCGGTTTAGCTATCGCAAAAAAACTGAATGCAGAAGGCAACAAAATAATCATCAACGGAAGAAATGAAGAACGTCTTCAAAATGCATTACAACAATTGGATGATGCTGTAGCAATTCAGGGCGATCTTTCTATTGAGGCAGATAGATTAAGAATCGCAGAAGATTTAAAAAACAATCATCCCGAAGTCAACATCATCATCAATAATGCAGGTGCAGCATTTGCTTATTTACTGAACGAAACTCAAAACGCACACGAAAAAGCAGCGATTGAAATGAACACCAATTATTTCAGTATCATTCATTTTACTGAGCTTTTGCTTCCTCATTTAGTTCAGAAAACAGAAGCAGCGGTAGTCAACGTTTCGTCAATTGCCGTATTTAGAAGCCATAAAATGTTGCCGACTTACAGCGCATCTAAAGCGGCTTTACATGGCTACACAGAAGCATTAAGACAAACTTACGAAGAGCAGGAAAATGTTCAGATTTACGAAGTTTACCCACCTTTAGTTAATACGGATTTCTCTGCAGGAATTGGTGGTGCCAACGGAATTTCGCCTTCTGAAGTTGCTGACGAATTGTTTTTGGCACTCGCGAAAAATCAATATGATATTCCGGTAGGAGATTCAAAACAGTTTTTTGCAAAAGATTTGGTTTAAACTTA
This sequence comes from Chryseobacterium aahli, assembly GCF_022699665.1. GTDB lineage: Bacteria > Bacteroidota > Bacteroidia > Flavobacteriales > Weeksellaceae > Chryseobacterium > Chryseobacterium aahli. Next base: position 415,977 of record NZ_JALDNB010000001.1, read on the forward strand.
AAATGAAAAATCTCTGTTGGATAATTTGAAATACAAATTCTAACAGAGATTTTAATTTATTTGAAAAAAGTTTATTTTCTATTTACTCCTGATCCAAATATGTTAGTTTAGCATCTTTCACAAACTCATCAAAATTCATGTTTTTAGCAGCTTTAGAATTCGTTAATTCAAAAAAGTAAATAATAGGATTCGGCAGATTTCTGTTTCTGGTTGTCAGTTTAAATCTCTTCACCTTTTCATTTATATTCAAAAAAGGTAACTCAGAAATTTTCACCGAAATATTATTCACATCAAACGACGCTTTCGGATCTTTTTGCAGTTTTAAAAACCTTTTCTGAGTTTTATCGGTGGTTTCATCCAGAAATTTCTGCATTTGAAAATCTGTAAGAAGTTGAGGATAAATCAGACCTTGCTGTAACATTGAAAAAGTCATTTTATCAGATTTATCAAAGAAAATCACTTTATCATTAAACAGAACCTGATTATCCTTTGAAGTGATTTTTCCTTCAAATTTTTTGTAATTTTTCTTTTTGTATTCAGTTTTAAAATGCTCAACAGCGTTTTGATCTTTGGTACTCAATCCATCCTTTTTCTGAGCGAAAACGGCAAAAGAAAATAATAAACAAAGAATCAGTGAATATTGCAGTTTCATAATTTCTATTTTTAAATAATCTATACTAAATTTTTAAGCCTTACATGTTGAAGCAGCATGATGGTTTTGGCATCTTTTATCTCTCCGGAGTCGATCATTTCAAGAGCTTTTTCAATATCAATTTCCAAAACTTCGATGTCTTCACCTTCCTCTTCAAGACCTCCGCCATTTGTAATTTTCATTTCACTTGAATATTCGGCGATGAAAAAATGCAGAATTTCTGTGACAGATCCGGGTGACATATATGCTTCAAAAACTTTTTCAACCTTCGATATTTTGTAGCCTGTTTCTTCTTCGGTTTCACGCTTGATGCATTCTTCAGGATGGTCATTATCCAATAAACCTGCACAAGCTTCAATCAACATTCCGTCAGTATTTCCGTTAATGTAGGTCGGCATCCGGAATTGCTTGGTCAAAATTACATTTTTTGTACTTGTGTTGTACAATAAAATGACTGCTCCATTTCCTCTGTCGTATGCTTCTCTGCTTTGGGTTTCAGTGGTTCCGTCTTTTTTTAGAATATTGAATGTGATTTTTTTTAAAGTGTACCAGTTATCTGAAAGAATTTCAGTCTTTTCAATATGAACGTTTGTATTTTGCATAGATTTTACAATCTTGTTTATATATTTTATTTGAATTAATTTTTCTTGAGCAGATCCTCTAAAGCATTTTTCAGGTTCGGAAATTTAAATTGAAAACCTGAATTCTGAAGCTTTTCCGAAGATGTTCTTGAGCCTTCGAGCAATGCGACAGACAGTTCACCAAACATTAGTTTCATCACAAATCCTGGAATATTCGGCATAAACATAGGTTTATTTAAAACTTCTGCAATTTCTTTCGTTAAATTTTCGTTGTCAGTATGTTGTGGTGCTGATGCATTGTAAGCATCTTTTATATTTTCGTTTTTCACGGCGTATTCAAAAACGGAAGAAAGATCATCGATATGAATCCACGGAATGTATTGTCTTCCCGTTCCAATGGGCGATCCGATACCGAATTTTACGGGAACAGCCATTTTTTTTAAAGCACCTTCAGATTCAGAAAGAACGATAGCTATTCGAACTTTTACCACTCTTTCTGCCAAACCTTTTTCTAAAAATTCGTCCGCAGCTTTCTCCCAAAGAATCACGACTTCACTTAGAAAATCATTTCCTTTTTCGTCTTCTTCTTTAAATATTTTCTCAGAAGTTATCGCTCCGTAAATTCCAACGGCAGATGCTGAAATGAAAGATTTCAGTTGAATATTTTTCTTTTGTAAAGTTTTTAAAATCAGTTGTGCAGAATCTACACGGCTGGAAATAATTTCTTTTTTGCGTTCATCAGTCCATCTTTTTTCTGAAATATTGGCTCCTGCTAAATGGATAATATGACTGATATTTTCAAAAGCTTTTTCGTCGATAGTTCCGTTTTTAATATTCCATTCAAAGTCATTTTCTTTCTTTTTAGTTCGTGTCAAAAAACGAACAGTATATTCATTTTCAAGTTTATTAGCTAAAACTTTTGCGACAGATCCGCCGGCTCCAGTGATTAATACGACTTCTTTCATGTATTGATTTTGGGATTCTTTTAATTCTTAACAATTAAAATATAATCATCATCTAAAAGTTTATAGCCTTGGTCGTAAATAAACTTATATTCAGAACCATTTTTGTAAACTTTAATTTGTGTAAAATAGTTAAAATCAAATCCTAAGCCACTCAATTTAGATTTGGCAATTTTAGTTTTTCCTTCCAGATTGATATCGCTCAGAATGCGGTAATTTCGGCGGAGTTTATTATTAACATTCCGCATCAGATTACTCGAATCTTTATTTTGTTTGTTGTTGTAAGCATTTCTACAGGCGTCATTGCAGAATTTTTTATCTGATCTTCCAATGATTTTTTCGCCACATTCAAGGCATTCCATAGCAATTAATTTTTCAATGGGTGTTTGTGTTTTTTATGTAAAAGTCTTTTCCATTTCGTACTCGTCGGATAGCTTCTGTTTTTAGTAATATTATTAAAAAATAAAGCAACCAAAAGCAAAATAATACAGCCAGACAAAACCGGAGAAAGCACGTACCAATATCCTAAATCTGCAATTTTCCCCGGAGAAGTTACCGCAATCAAAGCTGTTGCGCCTCCTGGTGGATGAAGCGTCTTGGTGTACTGCATTAAAACGATTGAAAATGCTACTGCCAAAGGTGCAGAAAGCCATAAAACATTAGGAACAAACTGATAAACTGTGACACCTACCAAAGCTGAAATTACATGACCGCCGACAAGATTTCTCGGTTGTGCTAATGGACTTTGAATAGCTCCGTAAATCAATACACTTGATGCGCCGAACGAACCAATTAAGAAAACATTTTCCTGTTCCAATAAATACTGTGACTGCAGAAAAGCGATAATTCCGATTCCGAAAAATGCGCCGAGAAATGACCAGAAATGTTCTTTATAATCAACAAGAGTTTCTTTGTAAATTACATATTTTGATACACGGTAGGTTCTTCTGAGCGTCTTCTTCACAGTTTCTGATATTAAAATTTAAAGATACAAAATATCCGTTTACAAACGGCTGTGGAATTTCATCTGCTAAATAAATTCAGCTTTAATTTTTTATTCTCAGAAAAAAGTTTCAATTTTGCGCCATCAATGGGGTGCTGCACGATTGCGGCTGAGATGATACCCAGGAATCTTCCACACCTGATCCGGATAATGCCGGCGTAGGGAATTTGATTTTATCATCTCATCATTTAATTTATAAAAGTTAATTTGATGCAGGAAATTTTACTAAAGACAACCTGGCCGGAATGGCTTGGGGTCTTCTTTTCAATTTTTCAGGTTTTATTGGCCCGAAAAAACAATTCAAACAATTATCTTTTTGGTATTGCCGGAATTTCACTTTCGCTGTATGTGATGTTTTTCGCAAAACTCTATGCGGAATTTACCTTAAATCTTTACTATTTAGTGATGAGCATTTACGGCTGGCTGTATTGGAAATTCGGAAAACAACAATCTGAAACAGTGATTTCAGAAACAACCAATCAGGAAAAACTAATCACCGCTGGAATCGTGCTTGGAACTTTCAGTTTGTTCTGGTTTTTTCTTACGCATTACACCGATTCTGATGTTCCAATTTGGGATTCTTTAGTGAGTGCTTTTGCATGGGCTGGAATGTGGCTGATGGCGAGAAGAAAAATCGAAAACTGGATTTTGCTCAATGTCAGCAATATCATCGCAATTCCGTTGTTGATTCACAAAGATTTGTATCTGTATGCGGTTTTGACGGCTTTCTTATTTATCGTAGCGATTTCTGGTTATTTGGAGTGGCGGAAAATTATTAAAAAAAGAGAAAATGCTTTCGCATAAAGAAATCAGAAAGGAAATGTTGGGAGCTTCTGAAGTTTCTCCGGCGATTATGAATCAAATTCATCAGGAAAGATTGCTTCAGATTTGGGTTCCGAAAAAATATGGTGGATTGGGTTTTCGGTTAAAAGAAGGACTGTCTGTTCTATTCGATTGGTCAAAAATCGATGGAAGCTTAGGCTGGATGCTCACTTTATGTTCGGGAGCCAATTTTTTTTCGAGAAATTTAAAACCAAATATTGCTTCAACACTTTTCGCTAACCCCAAAACCTGTTTCGGAGGAAGCGGAATGATCGGCGGAACTGCAGAAAAGCAAGACGATGGAACTTTCATAATCAACGGATTGTGGCATTTTGCGACTGGAGCGCCACATTTAAGTCATTTTACTTTAAATGCTACGTTAACCGAAAACGGAAATCCTTTGTTGGATGAATCGGGTTCTGAAATCATCCGGTCATTTGTGATTTCTAAAGATCAGGCAGAAATTATTCCCAATTGGAAATCGATGGGAATGAAAGCAACCGGAACGTATTCTTTTAAAGTTAATGATGCAAAAGTTTCTGAAGATTACAGTTTTGTTTACGATGAATTTTTTACGGATGATGTTTTAGATAAAATCCCGTTCAGAATTTTTGCAGATTTGACATTGCTGGTCAATTATCTTGGAATGGCAGCACATTTTTCTGAGGAAGCGGTTAAAATTCGACCTCATCTTGATTTGAAATTGTTTAATAAAATAATCAATGATGAATTGGAAAAAGCATTTAAATTTGCTGATGAAATTGAAATGTTACTGAATAATTTTGAATTAATAAGTTCTGATAAACAAACAGAGATTCATGGCTTTTCTACAGATTTAGTAAAGAAATTATCGCATCAGATTTTGGAAATTTATTTTCAGTTGGGACTTCGGGCAACGCATACAGATTCTGAAATGTATCAGATTTTTTGTGATTATTTTACGGCGACGCAGCATGCGAATTTTAGGAAGGAGTTTGAGATAAGTGAGATTATTTGATTAATAAAATTGCTGTTAACATTACCTTTTAGAACTTCGGAATTTTATTTACTAGATTATCTTTCAATTTTTGTCAATTTTATACTGTCGCTTTCTTTTCTAAATTTATACAAATATCCGTTTTTTATAATATATTCAGTTGTATCTGTTTTTAGATAATATTCATTTCCTTTTGTGATAAATTCTCCGTCTAAAAAGCCTTTTGATGAACCAGTATTATTACTTTCACTCATATCGAAAGTATTTTCTGGTTTCCAATGTGTAATAAGATAAGTTGTATTGTGCAATTTAAACGTCCAACTTTCAAGCCTTTCATTTTGATATCTGTCAATTCCTTTTCCAAACAAATAGAACATTAATATTCCAGCAATAATTGAATTAACTACAAAAAGAGTAACAAATTCTCTCTTCGTAAAATATAAGATTCCAGCAATAATCAAATTCAAGATAATGACCAATGGAACAAATATGAAGATTCCAATTGAAATACTTGGATCAGGATTCATTTGTTTAACCCATAACCAAATTATTACGAAATCAATTATTGTCAGTAAAATTATTCTAATCCAAAATTTCATTCAAGTTTTACTAAATTTATTTTTTATTATGTTCTAATAGCGGTATTGTTAGCCTTCATTTTCGGGTCTTTCAATTCTTGGTAATTGATGCAATTTGTTTTTCTATTCTTAAATTTTCAAGTTTGATTTGCTGCTCTATATTTTCGTAATAAAAAGTCAGGCCGATTTTTGATATTTTATCAATTCGTTTGTCAAGAAAATTTATGCTTTTTATTTTTAATTTTAGTTCGTCTGTGTCTATTTTTAATGTTATATGATTTTCTGTTGTAATTGTTCCTTGCAAAATTTCACCAGCAATAACAAGTCCACGTCCTGTAATTTTAAAACTATCAGATATGTCAAATTTTGCAATTGTGTTCATCTTTTTCTTTCCAATAAGTTTATAAAATTCAATTCCGCCAATTTTTTTATTTTTAAGAAAGTCAATAATAATTGTACCTTTTTTAGGATGTTCAACAATAATATTGTCGTCAAATTGCCACTCAGCTCCATTTTGATTAGCATTCGTGCTGTCAACAAACTGAAAATAAGCATTTCCTCGCCATCGTCCACCTTTACATTCTGTCAATGCCTTTATAACATCTTGTCGCAATGGTTCTTGTTGTTCTAAAAGCTCAATTATTTCTTTTATGTTGATGTATTCATTCATAGGATAACCGATCATGTTTTTGGCTTGTAATGATGGATAATAGAAGAACAAATTTTCAATCGAAGAATCATCATTGAATTTTACAGTTTTAACCTACTATTATAAAGCCCTTGTTTGCGGCTGGCATTTTTCAGCTTTAATTTACAGTATCTTCATTGATAAAGTCAAATTCATTGTCGATTAAATTTTTTAAATATTCCTCGAAGTTGTCAGCAATTACACTAAATTCGTCAGGGTCGTGTAAAAATCTTACAATTTGTCCCATTTTTCCTTTGTCAGATGGACTGAAATCAATAAATAATTGTGATGTTCCACCGTTGTTTGAGCAGTCTGAAAAGTGAAGCCATTTTAGTGAACTTGATTGATTGGTGATTTTATCGTCAATTTCAACTTCTTCATATTTTCTATCGATATAGTCTGAATAATATTCAATTGCTTGGTTTTGATTTTCTATAATTTCTTTTGATGATAATAAATAATATGGGTACTCTTCAACGTCAGAGCCAAGAAAATAAAAAGATATTTCTTCTCCAGCATATTCCCTCCAGTACGTTCCATCAATATATTCAAGAATACCAATTAAAGCATCTGGAATATTTGGATATACATTTTTTATTTTCTCGATATCTTCTTTTGTTGCATCCTGTTTTATTTTTTCAAAATGTTCCCAATCTTTTTCTGCGGCATTATCAAAATATGATTTCTTAAGTCCTAATAAATATTGTTTAACTATTTCCATCTTTATTTATTTTAAATTATCATTTGTCTTATCATTTGTAGTCTGAATGCGGTTGTATATACTTGCCACTAATACTCAAATATACGAAACTCATCAATCAAATAGCAGCGAAAAAATCTTTAAGTAATTTTTTATTTCGTATTTGTTTTTCCTGCCTGATAAACGTTTTTGAACAATTTTAAATCAATCTTATCCATTTTCAAACGACTACAAACGAATTTAAATAATTTTTTACCGAATAAATTTTCAAACCTAATGAATCTTTGCAACAGAGATTTGAGAAAACAGTGAACGTCTCTTATCTGATTATTAATCTATAAAAATTTAAAATTATGTCACTAAGAAACAAAGTAACCTTGATTGGTTTTACAGGAAAAGAAGTTGAAACAGTAAACTTCGAAAACGGAGGTACAAAAGCATCCGTATCATTGGCTACAAATGACCATTACACCAACGCAAAAGGTGAGAAAGTAGAAGAAACCCAATGGCACAGTTTGGTAGCTTTTGGGAAAACAGCTGAGATATTCCAGAAATATGTTCCGAAGGGAAAAGAGATTGCCATCGAAGGAAAAATTACCTACAGATCGTATGACGATAAAGACGGCGTGAAAAGATATATTACCGAAATAAGAGTGGAAGAAATTTTGCTTTTGGGTGGAAAATAAATGTTGAATTCTAAAATCACGAACGATGCAAATAAAAGTTTTAAAAGTAAGAATTGCTGATGAATTTCTGCTTCAGGATCAGAAGATGATTGATGATTTCCTGAACAATCACGAGATCATAAAAGTGGAAACGGCTTTTGTTCATGATGAAAGTTTCTGGTCTGTTGTTTTATATTTTAATGAATATAAAGATGCAGTAACCAAAAATATTGTTAAAGATTCAAAAACGGCAAAATATTCTGCTGAAGATGAAATGCTGAGTCCGGATGAAATAGTAATTTTAGATGCCCTGAAAATCTGGCGCTCCGAAAAAGCAAAAGAACAGAATCTTCCATCTTATTTTATTGCAACCAACAAAGAACTCATTTCTGTAGCAAAATACAAACCTGCGAAAAAAGAAGAACTGCTAGATATCAAAGGTTTTGGAAAACATAAGATTGAAAATTATGGTGAAGAGATTTTAGAAATCCTGGAAAGCGTTTAAAAATATCAAAACACCAATGATTAAATGAGAGACCGGGGAAATGTTATCTCCGGCTTTTTTTATTGATTTAAAAGTCCTTTCAATTCCTTATTTTTGCAAGCAATTACTCATTACCCATTATTTATTACTCATCAAGATATGAAGCCAAGCTTAGCAAAAGGAACGAGAGATTTTACCTCATTAGAAGTTTCAAGAAGAAAATACATCATCAATATATTACAGAAGAATTTTGAACTTTTTGGTTTCCAGCCTTTGGAAACGCCAAGTTTTGAAAATCTTTCTACTTTGACAGGGAAATATGGAGAAGAAGGAGATCGTTTGATTTTTAAAATTTTAAATTCTAGCATCAACGAAGCGAAAGACGAGAAAAAAACTCAGATGTTGAATGATTTTCAGAAAGCTTTAGATAAACCTTTCAGTGCTGAAAGCCTTACCGACAAAGCACTTCGTTACGATTTAACAGTTCCTTTCGCAAGATTTGTTGCAATGAATCATGGCAAACTAACTTTCCCTTACAAACGTTTTCAAATTCAGCCAGTTTGGAGAGCAGACCGTCCACAAAAAGGGAGATTCAGAGAATTTTATCAATGTGATGCTGATGTAGTGGGAAGTGAGAGTCTTTGGCAGGAAGTTGAATTGGTGCAATTGTATCTGAAATCTTTTGCAGAATTAAGAACTTCTGTAACCATTCACATCAACAACCGAAAAATTCTTTCAGGTCTGGCCGAGTATGCCGGAATCACGGATAAATTAATCGAGTTCACCGTTGCATTAGATAAACTTGATAAAATCGGGAAGGATGGAGTTGTGAAGGAGCTTTTAGAAAGAAATATCTCTCAGGAATCAATTGATAAATTAGATTTCCTTTTCACTCAATCGAATGATGCTTTAGAAAATCTTCTTCAGCTAAAAGAAAAATTTGTTGGAAACGAAATTGGTCTAAAAGGTGTTGAAGAACTGGAATTTGTCATTACTCAGTCTCTAAATTTAGGGGTAGATATTCAGAATTTAGTTTTCGATATTACTTTAGCTCGTGGATTAGATTATTACACCGGAGCAATTTTCGAGGTGAAAGCTGACGAAGCTCAGATGGGTTCTATCGGAGGCGGCGGAAGATATGATAACCTGACTGAAGTCTTCGGAGTGAAAAATGTTCCCGGAATTGGTATTTCTTTTGGTTTAGACAGAATTTATCTGGTGATGGAAGAATTAAACCTTTTCCCTGAAGAAGCTGCGTCAAATGTAGAATATCTGTTTGCGAATTTTGGTGGTGAAGAAACGATTGAAGCTTTAAAATTGATCATCCAATTAAGAGACAAAGGAATTTCTGCAGAATTGTATCCTGAAAGTGCAAAAATCAACAAACAATTCACTTACGCAGAAAAGAAAGGAATTAAAAATCTTGTTTTCTTAGGCGAGGAAGAAATTAGAAACAGAACGGTAACCTTTAAAAATTTGGAAGCTGGAGAACAGAAAACGGTTTCTTTGGAGGAATTTTTAGGGTAAAATCATAGAAGTTAAAAATGAGGTTTTCTAATATTAGAAAACCTCATTTTTTTTAAGCTTACTTAGAATCAATGATTAATTTTATATTTTCAGTTCTAGATTTAAATTTAGTTTAAATTCTATTTACTTACTTTTTAATTCTTCATATATTTTTTGAGTGAAAGGAGTTTTTACACCGAGCTCCATTCCATATTTTAAAATAGCTCCTGCAAACAATTCTAATTCGCTGTTATCTTTTCCGGAGTTCATATCCAACTGCAAAGAAGTAGGGGTTTCTGGTGGAAATGTAGATGCTTTTTCAAATGTTTTATCAATGATATCTGTTCCTAAATGAACTTCTTTTTTGGAAGCAATTACCTGTATTTCTTTCATGATCTCATTGGCCTCAGATTTCTGAGAGGAATCCTTACACACCGTCCCGATAGACGAATTATATTTAGCCGTTACAAGCCCAAAACTTGCCACAAAAATAAATTTTGTCCATATATCAGTTAAAGAATTTTCTTTAAAATCGAAATCAATTTTACTTTCTTTCATGATGTTGATCACCCAATCGATAGAAGCAGAGAGATGCTCAGGATCTTTACCTATGATTAGTTTTCCTGCTTTTCCTTTATGTTCCACGACCCCTTTTTCTTTAATGTGTGAGGCAACATACAGGCAAGACGGTAGAATGGTATTCCCGGGAATTATTTTTCGTATTCTGTCATAAATGTCAACACCGTTCATCATAGGAAGAAGAATAGTCTCTGTTGTAATGATTTCTTTTAATTGAATACAAACTTTTTCTAAATCGTATTCCTTTACACAAATTAATATTAAATCAGGATTTTTGATATCGCTGATGTTCTGATAAACTGTATTTGGGATTGTATGCTTATCAGGATGTTCAGGAGAGATCAGCGTTAATCCATCTTCTTTTACTTTTTGATACGTTTCACCTCTTGCGATGAATGATATCGTATGCTGTTGTAAAGTTTCATTGGTCTGATTAATTTTAAAACCAAAATATCCACCGACACCTCCAAGACCTATTATCACAATATGTTTTTTACTCATAAAATTATTTTATTGATTTCAAGTTCTCCATTTTAAATAGGTTTAAATTCTCTATCCAAAAGGATTTCCAAGATTAAAGATCGTCAATTATTTTATTACTCAAGGCTCTTAATCTTTATATCTGCTATGAAATATCTCATAATAATTATCGCAATAAAAGCGGGTAATTTTTATGTAAATTATGAATTAGTTTTTATAGCATTCATACTTCAGACGATTTTATTTAAGGACTCTCGAAATTTTAGGTTTAATTAATTTATATTGGAAGAAAATAGTAATTTAGGTTCAAAATAATTTTAGAATAAAAACCAATGAGTGAAAAATCAAGATTAAAAGAAATAAAAGACGAACTCGATCAATTAGATATCAATCCTACTTTCTTTGCAAGAAAAGAAATTCGTGAATTACCCAATATACTTTCGGTAGACGAAAAAATAGTCTATTTGGTCGAAGGAAGAAATAAAATAACAAAGCATCATATTGTATTAGTGGGGACCCACAGAAGGCTGATTTTTATCGATAAAGAATTTATGTACGGATTGAAAGTTGAAGATTACTCTTATGATAAAGTAGCTTCTATTCAGTACGAAACTTCATTGATGTTAGCGTCAATTGATGTGAATGTTTCCCCGGAGATATTGTAGAAATCGATGGAGTAGGAAAGTATGAAGCAGAATTGTTTTGCGAAAAAGTACGTAATTTCATGTCTCGCCCGAAAGAATTTGCTCAACTGAAGTCTGAACCCACCATTCTTGATCAGTTGGAGCAATTAGGAAGATTAAAAGAAAGCGGTGTTTTGACTGAAGACGAATTTATTGAGCAGAAGAAAAAACTACTTGAAAAATTTTAAGACTAAATTATGGAAAATTATTTAGACATTAATAAAAACTCATGGAACGCAAGAGTAGAACCTCATCTCGAGTCTGATTTCTATTTTGTAGATGAATTTTTAAAAGGAAGAAATTCTCTTAATTCTATCGAATTAGATTTATTGGGAGATGTAAAAGGAAAAAGTATTTTGCATTTGCAGTGTCATTTTGGGCAGGATTCTATTTCGCTTTCCAGAATGGGAGCAAAAGTAACAGGAGTTGATTTATCTGATAAAGCTATTGATGCTGCGAAAGATTTGGCAAAACAATGCGGAACTAATACTGAATTTATCTGCACAGATGTCTATAATCTCCCGAATGTTTTGAACGAAAAATTTGACATCGTTTTTACGAGCTACGGAACGATTGGCTGGTTGCCAGATTTAGACCAATGGGCAAATGTGGTGAGTCATTTCTTAAAACCCGAAGGCGAGTTTGTCATGGCAGAATTTCATCCAGTTGTTTGGATGTACGATGATGATTTTGATGGAGTAGCCTATAATTATTTTAACGAAAAACCGATTGTAGAAACCTCAGAAGGAACGTATGCAGATACTTCTGCTGACATCGTTCAGGATTATGTTTCATGGAATCACCCATTGTCTGATGTTTTACAAAATTTAATTAATAAAAATTTAGTTTTAGAAAATTTCAGAGAATTCGATTGGTCACCATACTCATGTTTCAGGCATGTTGAAGAATTTGAAAAAGGGAAATGGAGAATTATAAAATTTGGAAATAAAATCCCAATGGTCTATGCCATCAAAGCAAAAAAGAAGTCATCGTAATGATGACTTCTTTTTATATGAATGTAAATAATATTAAAATATGTTATCTAATGTTAGATATTTGAAGCTGTATCTTCAACTTTAGCTTTCGCTTCGTCAAATTTATTTTGAGCTTGTGAAGCAACATCGTTTGCTTTTGTTTTCAGTTCGTTACCCCATTTGTTAAGGTTGTCTTTTGCACTGTTAATTTTATCTTTTACAGCTTGTTGCTCTTCTGGAGTAGATTTTTTGTATTTCCAATATGCAAGAGCTCCAATTCCTAGTAATGCTAATAATCCGTTTGTCTTATTTCCCATGATTTCTGATTTTAAAAGTTATATTAAATTGTTATACAACTAAGTATGTAAAATACGTGCCAAAAAATAAATGGGATTGATAAATATATGTTAAAATTTAATTAAAGATTTCAAAATTTTCTCCGTCAAAACTTGCGAAAACCATCGTAGGATATGAGTCCTGATGATAGAAATTACCGTCTTTATCAATAGCAATCGCACCTGCGAAGCCGTCTATTGTCTTTAATTCTGCAAAAGTTTTATCAAAAGCTTGTTTCAAATTCATTCCGTCTGTTACTCTTGTAACAATCTTAGTTGAGGTTGCGTTGCTCACAATATCTTCACCAACTCCTGTACAGCTTACTGCACAGAATTCATTGGCATAATTTCCGGCAACTGTGGCAGAGTCAGAAATTCTTCCCGGAATTTCAAAACCTTTTCCTCCGGTGGAAGTAGCAACTGCTAATTTCCCATCTTTATCGATAGCAACACAGCCTACAGTACCTTTTCCGCCGTTGTTGAGTTTGGCTTCATATTCTTTTCGTCTCTGAGGAATTTCAGTTGAAAAGTTTTCAAATCCGTGTTCAGAAGCATATTTTTTTGCTCCACTTCCGCCTAAAACTCGATCATCTTCTTTCATTAAATCTTTTGCTACAAAAATCGGATTCTTCACATCCTGAATATTGATAACACCGCTCATTTTCTGCGTTTCACCATCCATTATTGCAGCACTCATACGAATGATTCCGTCACTTTGAATTTGCGAGCCGATTCCTGCATTGTATAACTCATCATTTTCCAAAAGAGAAACTGCGTACGCCACCGTTTCAAAAGCTGTATGGGTTTCTAAATATTGATGCGCCTTTTGGGCAATATTTTTTAAAGAATTTTGCTTAGCAACTTTCACCTCGTGGCTTTGGTCGCTTTCAGAGAAAAAACCTCCGTGTATTATGATTTTCATAGAGTTTATTTGCTTTTAAATATAAAAAAAGTGAAGAAATCTTCACTTTATAATTTATGTTTGAGGTATAGGATTAAACTGAGAATTTTCTATCGTTAATTTTCTCGTCGTTAAATCATAGTGGTCATTCATTGACATGACGTGAACAGTCAGATTATCGATGGAAATTGGTTCACCCAAATTGATATTGGTAAGATTGGTATCTTTAATAAATCTTCCGTCAACAATAATTACAAGTCCTGAACCAACAGCGGTCATCGTGTCGTTGTGAATAAACAACCCTGTGTCTTCACCCAAACCGATTCCCAAAGTTCTCGGATTATTAACTACAGCCTGAAAAAGACGTCCGATTCTGCCACGTTGTACAAAGTGTGTATCAACAATCACATTGTCGATCAAACCTAATCCTTGTGTGGTTTTTATTTCTCCTTTTAAAAGTGCTTCAGAACTGCTTCCCTGATAAATCATATTTTCAGAAGCTGCAGCCGCACCCGCAGAAGTTCCGGAGTAGATAAAATCCTGCTCCATGTATTTTAGCAGAATGGTATCGTGAAATCTTGTTCCGCCAAGAATAGAAGTTAATCGTAACTGATCACCACCCGTGAACATTACTACATCGGCAGCGTTTGCTCGGGCAACTATGGCATCAGAGTTTGCTTCTTCACGATTGTGAATATCAAGAATGTTAACGTTTTTTGCTCCTAAAAACTCAAAAGCTTTTTTATATTCGGCACCTACAATTTGAGGGATTTGGGATGCTGTAGTGATTACTTCAATGATTGAATTTTCCTTATTCTTAGATTCAGTAATGATTTTTCTTAAAATTCCTCTTTCAAAAAAGTTAAGGTTTTTTTCAATATTCTGATCGTAATCGGTTTCGGAGAAACTGCCTTTATTAACAGCTCCACCGATAATAATTAATTTTCCAACAGGTTTCATAGCTCGCAAAGTTAGAAAATTATTAATTGTTGGGAAAATATTGAGGGGTATTTAACGTATTTGCTTTGATTCTAAATTGATTGTAAAATTTAAACTTTTTTAATAAATCTTTAATTAGACTGTGGTTTTTTTTAAGGTTTTACATTATCTTTGATTTTAAAAGATAATTTCATTAATATAAATTTCGACACTAAATTATGAAAATTGAGAAGATACAAGCTTTGAGGGGTCCTAATATCTGGAGTATTAGAAGAAAGAAGTTGATACAGATGCGTTTGGATCTTGAAGAGATGGAAAATTTTCCCACCAATAAAATTGAAGGCTTCCGTGAAAGAATAGAGAAATTGATTCCTTCGTTAATTACTCACAGATGTTCCGAAGGTACCCATGGAGGTTTTTTTCACCGTATAGAAACGGGAACCTGGATGGGGCATGTCATAGAGCATATTGCTTTGGAGATTCAAACTCTTGCAGGTATGGAATGTGGATTCGGGAGAACTCGTGAAACAAAATCTCCGGGGATCTATAATGTGGTATTTGATTATATTGAAGAAAATACAGGGATTTATGCTGCCGAACAAGCTGTAGAAATTGCTCATGCATTAATCAATGGAGATGAATATGATATCAATGCTTGTATTCAAAGATTAAAAGAAATCAGAGAACGTGTACGCTTAGGTCCATCTACAGGAAGTATTGTACAAGAAGCTGTTTCAAGAAAAATCCCGTGGATCAGATTGGGGACGAATTCTTTGGTACAATTGGGTTATGGTGTTAATCAACAGAGATTTCAGGCTACAATTACCGGAAATACTAGTTCAATTGCCGTAGATATTGCATGTAACAAAGAATTGACCAAAAGAATGTTGCACGATGCAGCAATTCCGGTTCCGATTGGTGACTTGGTTACCAATGAAGAGCAGTTGCAAAGTGTTATCAGGAAAATTGAATATCCTGTGGTACTTAAGCCTTTAGATGGAAATCATGGAAAAGGATCTTCTATCAATGTGAATGATTGGGAAGTTGCAAAAATCGGTTTAGAACATGCTCAAAAATATTCAAACAAAGTAATTGTTGAAAAATATATTACAGGTTACGATTTCAGAGTTTTAGTAATCAATAATAAAATGGTTGCCGCAGCAAGACGTGTTCCTGCGCACGTGGTCGGAGATGGAGAAATGAATCTTCAGCAACTCATTGACAAAGAAAATCAAGATCCGAGAAGAGGTTATGGGCATGAAAATGTGCTTACCGAAATCGCAATTGATAAAGACACTACAGAATTACTCGAAAAACTTAATTATACTTTAGATACAGTTCCTCAAAAAGGAGAAGTAGTATATCTAAAATCGACTGCCAACCTTTCCACAGGAGGAACTTCTATTGATGTTACCGACATGGTACATCCGGAAAACATCACGATGGCAGAAAGGGTTTCTAAAATCATCGGATTAGATGTCTGCGGAATTGATATTATGGCAGAAAACCTTACCCAGCCTTTAAAAGAAAGTGGTGGAGCCATCATTGAAGTAAATGCTGCTCCAGGTTTCAGAATGCACTTAGCACCAAGCGAAGGTCTTCCGAGAAACGTCGCTGCGCCGGTTGTAGATATGCTCTATCCTCAAGGAAAGCAGTTTACGATTCCGATTATTGCGGTGACAGGAACCAATGGTAAAACGACGACAACAAGATTGATTTCACACATTGTGAAAAATAACGGATACAGAGTTGGTTTCACAACATCAGACGGTATTTACATTCAAAATACAATGCTGACGAAAGGTGACACTACGGGTCCTATTTCTGCTGAATTTATATTAAAAGATCCTACGGTAGAATTTGCGGTTTTAGAAACAGCAAGAGGCGGAATTCTCCGCTCTGGTTTAGGTTTTTCTCAGTGTGATATTGGAGTTTTAACCAATATTAAAGAAGATCATTTGGGATTAAATGATATTCATAACCTGAAAGATTTAACGAAAGTAAAAAGGGTAGTTTTAGACAGCGTAAAGAAAAATGGCTGGAGCGTACTGAACGCAATGGATGAATATTCTATGCGAATCATCAATGATTTACCGAGTAATGTGGCTATTTTCAGTTTAGATGAAAATAACGAACATATCAAAAAATTTGCTAAAGAAGGCCGTACAACATGCGTCTACGAAGAAGGATATGTCACCATCAAAAAAGGTGACTGGAAAATCAGAATCGGAAAAGTGAAAGATTTTCCGATTACAATGGAGGGGAAGGCAAAATTCATGATCGATAATGTTTTGGCTGCAAGTTTAGCATGTTACCTTTATGGTTTTGGGATTGAAGATATTTCAAATTCCCTTCGTACATTTATTCCAAGTGCGCAGTTGACTCCGGGAAGGTTGAATGTATTTAATTTTAAAAACTTTAAAGTTCTCATCGATTTTGCTCACAATCCTGCGGGATATGAAGCAATCGAAGATTATCTTAAAAATGTAGAGTCTACCAAGAAAATAGGAATTATTTCTGGTGTAGGAGACCGTCGTGATGAAGATATCAGATTATGTGGAAAAATTGCAGGTAGAATGTTTGACCATATCATTATAAGAAACGAAAAGCATCTTAGAGGGAGAACTGAGGAAGAAATTAATGGTTTGATTATCGATGGAATGCAGGATTCAGGAAAAGATGTAAGTTATGAGACAATTCCGAAAGAAATTGATGCACTAAAACACGCAATGGGTATGGCTGAAGAAGGTACCTTCATTACCGCTTTGAGTGATGTGATTTCTAATGCCATAGATTTGGTGCAGGATTATCAGTCGAGAGAATTGCTTGAAGATGATAAATTTTAAAGAGTTTTCGGCGGGCTTCGAAGAAGCCCGCCGAAACTTAATAGCATAAAAAAACCTCAGAAATTTCTGAGGTTTTTTTATTTTTAGATTAAGGAGATATAGTTTTTAGCCACTTGCACCTTTAAAAATCCACGTATTATTTTCTTTTCTAACCATAAAAATGAACATATCATCCCAGATAAAATTTTCTTTTGTGTCATCTTTAAGTTTATAACCAAAGAAAAAATAATCTGTTTCAGTTGGAGTATAATAGTCTGGAAGTTTTACTCCACTTTTCTCAATTAGTTCTTGAGGTGTATAAATTTCAATCGTATAATTATCAATATAATCTTTATAAGTCTTAGATTTATTACGAATGGCCGAACTAAATGATTTGCAGAGTTTGTCTTTAAAATTTTTCTTCTCAACAATGCCTTCGCCATCAAGAATAATTACAGACTCAGAAACCAAATCATAATTTTTACAGCCTTTTTGGAAATAAAGTTCCACAAAATCAAGAGAAAATTGTCTTGCTTCTTCTTTTAATGAAACTTCATTTTTCTGACAGAAGATTAAAGAATTTAAACCCAATATCAATAAAAAAGAAAGTTTAATTTTTCTCATCATTCTAGTCTATTCTTCTCCAAAAAACGCATTAGAACTTCCAATCCAAATGGCATCTTTCTTATTGAAATCTACATTCACCATCGCAGCTTTCGTCATTCTTCCTAAATTTTCCAGTAAAATCGGACGCTCATCTTGTTCTCTCCAGATGTAAAGCAAACGGATCTCAGCTTTAGAAAATTCTCCATTAATATCTTCAAAAACTGGTTCGTAAGTTACTTTTCTCTGCAAAATGTAATTTTCTTTATCTTCAATCGCAGCTGTAATTTCTTTTGTTGGGTTTAAATTGACTCCGCTTCCTGCAAAAGAAAACAAAGGTTTCAAAACAAAATTTTCAAGATTTTCACTTTCGGGAAATTGGTGTAAAAAATAACTTTTCGGAACGAATTGATGTTTCAACATCGGCAAAAGGAATTTTGAAATTTTAAAAAACCAATTCGGATGCGTGATCCATTTTACATCTGCTTCTTCACGGAAATCAAATTCAAGTTGAAGGTTGGGAATTCGGTCTAATTCGTCAAATATCACACGGTTGTAAATTCTGTTAATCTGAATTTTCTGACCGTCATTTTCATAGAATAATTTCTTTCCTTCCTTTTTCACTTTGGTCAGGCAAACTGTTTTTATTCCCAGCAATTTTTCTGTAAGAGCAAAATCTATTGCAGTCTTTTGTTTTTCAGGATAAATTTCGAGTAAGATGACGTTTTCGGGATTTTCATCTCCGACAATCAGTTCTTTGATATAATTTTGAAATTCTTCCTGAGGAATTTTACTTTTAATTTCATTTAAAAAAGGATACATCTCAGAAAAAGTATCTTCAAACACTTTCTGAAAAGCATATAAAGACGGGAAAGCTTGCAATTCGATAAGCTGAGGTTCTATTTCTCCGTTTTCACTTCTGCAGATTCCAAAATCAATAGTGAAAAAATGAGGTTTTGTGGTATCGTTGGGTACTTTGCAGTTTTCTGGTATCGCTTTTTCTAAAGTACCTGCGGGTAAAGCTTTGATTTGATCGATAATGCTTTCACTTGCATCAATCAGTTTATTTTTAAATTTGTTGGTAAGAAACATCGGACTTTCGGAAAGTCTGAAGGAAGGGAGTAATCCGCTTTTTTCTTTTAGAATTTCTTTAAACTCTTCATATTTTTCCTGACTAAACTCCTGATTAAACTGTTTTCTGTATTTTGGAATCATATTCTTTTTCTTTGTGATTTTAAAAAATCGAGCAGTTGTGCTCGATTTTTAGTATTAATTTATTTTAATGAAAATTTAAGCCATTGCCTCAATTTCTCTCAAAATGTTTTTTTTTGCTAACCTCAGAAATCTTGGTAAAATCTGAGCCTGTGTCAACATGATTTTATCTTCGTCATCCATTCTGTCTACCGTTTCGAGATATTTTTCCATTCCGAAATTTTCAATCATGGCTTCTTTGTTTTTTTCGTCTTTCAGGTTTTCAATCATGCCTGCCGGATTGGCTTCTGGGTGAAACTGCGTTCCGAAAATCTCATTAGAAAAACGAATCGCCATAACAGCTCTTTCTAAATTGATATGCGGACGGAATTTCTCAATCGCCACGATTTTCATTCCCAATTCTTCAAAACGATCAACATTCGGCTCAATAAATTGATACGCTCTGGAATCTACTGCGTAGAAAGGATCCGGAAGATTTTTAAATAAAAATTCTTGTTCACCTTCTTCACTTTTATGTATTGGCATCACTCCAAAAGAATAAGATTTTCTTTTGCATATATTTCCCAAATCCCAATGAATACTCGCCAATTGGAAAGAGTGACAAATTAAAAACAAATACTTTTTTGTCTCATTTTCTTTATTATACTGATATACTGAATCTAAAAACTGAGCAAATTTCTCTTCCCATTCAAATCCTTCACGATGCGGGTTTCCCGGACCACCAGATGAAATGAAGATGTCAAAATCTTCTATATTTGGAATTTCATTTTTAAAACGGACATCAAAAACTTCGATACTGATATTTTCTTCAGACTGCTGCTTGAAAGCCTCAGAAATTTCTTTAATATTTTTAAATCCCTGATTCACATGATTATTATTCATGTCGAGCAAAGCAATTCTTACATCTCTCATAACTTCATATTTTATGCAAAGTTATTAAAAATATTATGAAACATTTTCGCTGTGCGTGATGCCATATTCAGTTTCAGATATCATGTAATCAACTACTTTCTTCAGATCTCCGGTTTCTTTATACACCGCAAGTTGTCGGTCTGCACCAGTTCCGTTTTCCAAAATCTTCCATGCATATTCTACTTCTTTTCTGCATCCTAAATCGTCTACTACATCATCGATAAATTCAAGTAATTCTTTCAATAAATCTGCATAAGGAACAGATTCTTCCTTCCCAAAATCAATTAAGTGAGAATGAATTCCGTCTCTTGAAGCACGCCATTTATTTTCATTAAGCAATAATCTTCTATAGCTTCTAAAACTTAAATTCTGCTGATGCAGTTTATAAATTTTAGCCACTAAACTTTGCATAATTGCAGCCAGACAAACCGTTTCTTCGATTCTCAAAGGCATATCGCAAATTCTGAATTCAATGGTAGGGTAGAATGGGTGAACACGCAGATCCCACCAGATTTTTTTAGCATTATCGATTGTTCCGGTCTTCACCAAAAGATCAACGTAGCTATCAAATTCTGCTAAAGAATTGAAGTAACTCGGGATTCCAGTTCTTGGAAATTTAACGAAAATCTCTTGTCTGTAAGATCTGAATCCTGTATTTCTTCCAATCCAAAACGGTGAATTTACTGAAAGTGCATAAACGTGCGGCAGAAAATAACGCATCACATTTTGAATTCTCACTCCTTCTTCACGATTTGGAATCCCAATGTGAACATGCAGACCAAAAATAAGATTTCCACGGGCAACGTCGCCCATATCGTCTACGATTTTGTTGTAACGTTCACCGTTGGTAATCGTGTTGTGTTCCCAATTTGAGAAAGGGTGCGTTCCGCCTCCCGAAACACGAAGCCCCTGCTCGTGTGCTGTTCTAATGAGATGTCTTCTCAAATTCGTCAATTCTGCCTGAGCTTCCTGTATATTTTGGCAAATTCCGGTTTCCATTTCAATCATAGATTCGTGCATTTCGTGCTTTAAGTTTTCACTTAAAACAGCCTTACCGCCTTCAATGATTTTTGAAACATGCGAAACTAAATCTCTGCTTTCTAAATCGATGATCTGATACTCTTCTTCAATACCAATTGTAAACTGATGCATTTTTAATTTGTGTTTTGTTGGTTTTATTTTACTGAATCTTTTACGAAAGTTCCCCAAGATATATTTTGTTTTCCAGGAACATATTCTTTTGCTTTTTCGATCGCCAATTTTGCTGAATGCTCTACAATCCATGCGAAATTTTCTTCACCTACAGAGTTTCTGTCAGCATCAGGTGCAGGATTACAGAAGTCGATTGCGTAAGGAATTCCGTCTCTTACTGCAAATTCTACCGTATTGAAATCATATCCTAAAGCTTCATTCATTTTGATGGTATAATCATGAATTACTTTTAGTAGTTTTTCTAAATCTTTTCCCTCAGTTTGATGGGTCGTTGCGTATCTCAAATGATGAGGATTTCTCGGTTCATAAGGCATAATATGAACATATTTTTTACCTAAACAATACACTCTGTAATAATCCTGAAACACAATTTCTTCCTGAACCATCATCACTAACTGTTCTGTTTCAGAAAGTTTATCCCAAAGATCTTCCGGACTTTCTACTCTGTAAACGCTTTTCCAGCCACCACCGTCGTGAGGCTTCATATAAGCCGGAAAGCCAACATAATTAAAAATATAGTCCCAATCGTGAGGGAATTTCAGGTTTCTGAATGATGTTTCTGTAGTATCAGTCGGTCTTTCGTGAGAAGGCAGCAAAACTGTATTTGGCAACGGAATTCCCAATTTAGACATCAAAGCGTTATTGAAAAACTTTTCGTCCGCACTCCACCAAAATGGGTTGTTGATAACGTAAGTTCCGTTCAATGCTGCATTTTTTAGATAAGCTCTGTAGAAAGGAACGTCTTGAGAAATTCGGTCGATAATTACTGCATAACCGTAATCTGCTCCCTGCTCCAATTTATCAATCGTCACCGCTTCAGCTACAATTTCTCCTTTTCCTAATTCGTTTACTTTGTCGATAAATGCCCAAGGAAATGTATCTTCCATCCCGAATAAAATTCCTACTTTTTTTGCCATAATTTGTCTTTTTAATGATTTACTATTACTATTTGAATTGTTTAAATTTTAAGAAAAGAATGTTCCGATAAAATTAGGGAAAGCCATTCTCCAAAGCGGCCAGTCGTGATTGATCCATCTTTTTTCGTCGTACCAGAAATCAATTCCTTTTGCACGCAGAATATTTGCCATTTCTATATTTTTATCTTTGCAAATGTCTTCGTCTGATGTGCTCAAAACGATATGCATGTGTTTGTATTTCCAAGCTTCGTCATTTTTTACAAACTCCCTCGGACAGTTGAAATAAACTAACTCGTCAGAATATCCGTCCATAAAATTCCTAATACTGAACGCTCCGGAAAGCGAGAATAAATGAGAAACTACGTCCGGAAATCTGAATGCAAAATTTGATGCGTGATATCCTCCGAAACTTGCTCCTGCAACTGCTACACGGTGAGTTCCGTGAAGTTTTTGGATGTACGGTACAAACTCCTGAATCAGAAACTGTACATATTTTTCATAATTTCTTATCCTTTGTTGAGGTGAAATTTTTTCGTCATAAAAACTCCACGCATCAATTGTTTGAATGTTGTATAATTTTACTTTTCCCTGTTCAACAAACCAATTGATGCTGCTGTTGAGATGAAAATCATGGTTTTGCGTATATTGTCCTTGCGAAGTAGGAAACATGATAATCGGATAACCGAAATGTCCTGTAACCTCTACTTTAAGGCTTGTTCCTAATATATTCGAGTAATAATCTGTGTGTTCTATATGTGGCATGTACTATAGATTTTTAGTTTTTTTGTGTTTAAATTTTTTAAGGCGAAATCATATTTAATTAAATCATTACTCAAACTCCAAATTAATTCATTTCAAATTAATAAGTTGCTGAATGTCAATTAATTTAATGATAAATAATCGTTACGCTGTCGGTTTTTCTTTTGGTGGAATAATATTGAGAAGATGTGCATGGATTTTTTCTGCTGCACGATCCAGTCTTTCTACAACCTTGTCAGAATCATTTGATTTGTAAACAATCCCTACATGATAATCTATTGGAAGAAATTTTACGACTTCTTCACATTCAAATTGGTTGTAATCGGGTTCTTTATCTTTAATTAAAGCAACGATTAATCCTGAATAATAACCTGTAGGTTTAGAAACTTCGTAATTTTTTCCTCTTAGAAGCGCGTCTTCAATTTTCGCCCATTCACGCCAGATGTTGATGTTGCTCGAAGCTTCCACCAAATCAGGAATATGTGCACCGCCAACTCGTGATGATGTTTCAAGGAAATACCATTTACCATCTTCTTTTCCGCGGATAAATTCTGTGTGAGTGGCGCCATTGAGTAGGCCAAAGTTCATCAAAACTTTCGTATTGGCTTCGTCTAATGCTTTAAATTCATCGGAGTATCTTCCTAAAGTTTTGGTTCTGAAAACTCCGCCTTCGTGGGAAACTTCCATAGGGGGAGCGAGATATTTTGAGGCAGAAGTGAAAACAATTTCTTTATTGAATGTTAAACTGTCAACATGATACACATCGCCGGGTTTAAAACTTTCTAAAAGAAATAAATGACGTTCTTCGCCCAGTTTTTCTAAAGCCTCCCAAAGTTCTTCTTTAGTTTTTAGTTTTTTAATTCCGGACGCTGATGCTTCAGATCTAGGCTTTAAAACCCAAGGAGCAGGGATTTTATTGGTAAAAGTATCGACTTCATTATCATTAAAAACAGCAGTGAATTCCGGAACACTAATTCCTGAATCTTTAGCTTTTTGTCGCATGGCCAATTTGTCTCTGAAATAACGATGTGTCGTCTGCCCCATCCCGGGAATACGGAATGTCTCGCGAATTAATGCGGCTTTCTCAACATCGTAATCGTCTAAAGCAATTACGGCATCTACTTTTCGGGTTTTCATCAGATGAGAAAACCCCTGAATCAGATGGTCAAGATTCCAGACAGACGGTTTCACTTCGGGCATATAAAAAACCTCGCTAATGGCGTCCCAAGGCCAATTTTTTTCTTTGAGGTTTTCGGATGTTACTAAGATGATTTTATTGCCGAGTTTCTTCATCTCGTCCATAAAATCATAACCCTTGTAATAGCACGAAATGCATACAATAGTTTTCTCCTCCATATAATGTTTTTTTAAATTTGATGAATATTCAAAAATAAAAGCAATTTTTTATTGATGTTTTAATGTTGAAAATCAATAATCAATGCGTATTTGAAAATCACTAATCAATTATACAGAGAAATTTCGAAATAAACTAATTTTTAGTGATAATTTTCAATTAATTCGGCTAATAATTGCACGCCATAGCCTGTTGCAGCCTTATCTTTAGCATATCCTACATTTCCAAAGGCAACTCCGGCAATATCGAGATGTGCCCAATTGGGATGTCCTTCAATGAATTCTTCCAAAAATTTTGCGGCAACAATACAGTCTCCGATAGGTTTCATTGAGATATTTTTAAAATCGGCAACATCAGATTTAAAATCATCTTTCCAGATGTCCCAAAGCGGTAAATTCCAAACTCTCTGGTTGGTTTTGTCACCGGTTTTTATTAAAAGATTCTTTAATTCTTCATT
Source organism: Chryseobacterium aahli (assembly GCF_022699665.1). Lineage (GTDB taxonomy): Bacteria > Bacteroidota > Bacteroidia > Flavobacteriales > Weeksellaceae > Chryseobacterium > Chryseobacterium aahli. The sequence continues at coordinate 440,736 of NZ_JALDNB010000001.1, forward strand.
ATTAGAAAACATGGCGCCACAAGTATCACCAAACATTCTTACGGAACTTCCTGTGAGCGTCGCCAGATCAATTAAAACGTCAGTTTTAAAGTTTTTAGTTAGATATGAAAGTCCGTCTGCTAAAGTCATTCTGCCCTCTGCATCGGTATTCAGGACTTCAATTGTTTTTCCGTTGTAGGCAGTGATCACATCGCTCGGAAGATAAGCGTTTTCTGAAACTGCATTATCCGTAATTGGTAAAATTGCAGTAATGTTGACAGGTAACTGCATTTGTGAAGCATAAATCAACGCGCCGATTACTGCTGTTGCGCCACCCATATCAGATTTCATGTAGTGCATATTGTCAGATGCTTTGATAGAAATTCCACCAGTGTCAAAAAGGACGCATTTTCCTACCAAACCGAAGGTTTTAGCATTTTTAACGGTCGTTTTGTACTCTAAAATAGTAAATGCAGCATCATAAGCACTTCCTTGGTTTACAGAAAGAAATGCTCCCAATCCTAGTTCTTCACATTTTTTTCTATTGAAAACAGTATATTTAAGCTGATTTTTTTTAGCTAAATTTTTCAGATAGGTATTGACGGTTTCGGGTCTTTTTAAATTGGCAGGTTTATTAAGCCAATCCTGACAGGCAGTTTGTCCTTCGCAAAGCGCATCGGCTCTGCTGCAAATAACGTCTAATTTTTTCTGACTTAAATTTCCAAAATGAAACTCAAATTTTTCGTTCCAGAAAGTATGGTTTTTCTCAAAAGGATAGTTGTATGTTCCAAGGAAAAGCCCTTTCAAAAACTCTTCAAACTGTTTTTCATTTATAAAATCAGCCGAAATTAAAGTTGGGACGGTCTGAAAATTTTTCTTTTGACTCTGAGAAAATTTCATCGCCACCTGTTGAAATTCAAAATTCTGCAGATCAGATTTTCCAAGTCCGATAAAATAAGTGATAGCCTCTTCCTGAGCATCGATAAAGACTTCATTTTTCTTTCCTGAGAATAGAATCGAAATGTTTTTATTGTAATTTTTGCTGTTTTCTGTCCAGGTTTCTTCTGTGAATAATGTGAAAACCTGTGCGTAATTTTTATTTCTTTTATTGAGTAAGTTCATAATTTAATTTTTAATAGAATCCTGATGTGGAGTAACTTCCACCGGATTTTCTGTATTGTTGTAAAATAACCATTCTATCGCTCTTGGGAATTCCTGAGACCAGTAAAATTCGCTGTGAGAACCTTCAGGATTGATGTTGGTTTTAAATTCAAAATCAAAAAGATTTTTCTTTTCCCATCTTTTGAGGTAATTTTCGAAAACCTGTATTCTTTTTACCATTTTTGAACCTTCCTGCTCGCCACCGTAGAGATAAATTTTTGTTTTAAATGGAACTCTGAAGCTCATCATCGGGAAATTGTTATTAGGCTCTACCCAAAGAGAAGGTGAGAAGATTAATAGTTTAGAATAAACTTCAGGATACAAAAATCCGCTGTAAATGCTGATTAATGCACCAAGAGAACTTCCGCCAATTCCTGTATTGTCTCGATCTTTTTTGGTTCGATAATGTTCATCAACGAAAGGTTTTAAAGTGTCTGTAATAAAACGGATATATTTCTTGCCTTCAGAACCGTTTGCCACATTATCGTTGTCAAAAATATATTCTTTAATTCTTTCTTCGCTTCCGTGCTCGATGGCAATAATAATCACATCACCACGGCCGTATTCTGCAAGAATTGAAAGTTTTTTATCAATTTCCCAGTTTCCGTACGGACTTCCTTCGTTGAATAAATTTTGTGCATCCTGAAGATATAGCACCGGATAGCTTTTGTCTGAAACATAATAATCATAAGGAAGAAGTGCCCATACTTTACGGTGTCTGTCAAGCTGTGGAATATAAAATTCTTCCGAAATAATTTCAACAATAGGAAAAAATTCTTGCTTAAATGGTCCCCAGTTATATCTCCATTTTTCAACTCTGTGAGAAACTTCACCATCAGATTTTAAAACTTTCTTATTTGGGGTAATACTTCCATACTGATCAAGTTCTACATTTTCCCAGCCGCCTTTTGTAAATTTAAACTCTACAATGTCTGGAAGAAACTCATCAAATATCTCGATGTAGTAATTGTTGGGATCTATTTGTGTCAGTTGATATCGGAGATCTTTAGGATTCCAAGTATTAAAATTTCCGGTTATAAATATCGGCCTTTCATCGGCTTCACTTGTGTAAAGTGTAAACTTCATATTTGTGTTTAAAAAGTAGGTAAATATATTAAACTCATAAAAATAGAAAAAATCTTTTTATTTAAGTTAATTAAAATTAATAAAAAACAGTCTTTAGCAAAGGAAATATTTATATATTTGATAGTCATCGATACTTATCAATAAACTGTTAACATAAAATCTTTTTCGGTTTTTTTATAATCACTGCCCATGACTTATCTGACTGTAAAAACACTATGATGAACTCGGTAAAAACCTATACACTTTTCACAGACCATGACGTTTACCTTTTTAAAGAGGGTAAGCATTATCGATTGTACGAAAAATTCGGTGCGCATTCTGTAGAAAAAGATGGCGTAAAGGGAGTTTACTTTTCGGTTTGGGCTCCCAATGCAAAAAAAGTTTCCGTTATCGGGAATTTTAATAATTGGAATCACAAAGATCATATTCTTTTTCCACGCTGGGATGGTTCTGGGATTTGGGAAGGCTTTATTGCCGGACTTACCTGGGGAACTTTGTATAAATATGCCATAGAAAATTTAGGTAAAATTTTAGAAAAAAGTGATCCTTACGCACTGAGCTGGGAACAAAATCTTCAGGCGGCATCATTGGTTTCTACAAATTGGTATGAATGGAGTGACGAAGAATGGCTGGAAAAACGCTGGAAAAATAACAGTTTAGAATCTCCTATTTCTGTTTACGAAATGCATCTTGCATCATGGTGCAGAAATGAAGATTTTCCGGAAAAATTTTTGAACTACAAAGATATTGCAGCAAAGTTGGTTCCTTACATCAGAGATATGGGTTTTACTCATGTAGAATTTATGCCTGTGATGGAATATCCTTATGATCCGAGTTGGGGTTATCAGATTACCGGTTTTTTTGCGGCAACTTCACGCTTCGGTTCACCGCAGGATTTAATGTTCTTAATCAATGAGCTTCATAAAAATGATATTGGAGTGATTCTCGATTGGGTTCCTTCGCATTTTCCGGGGGATGCCAATGGATTGCACCGTTTTGACGGAAGTTATTTGTACGAGCATGAAGACCCGAGAAAAGGTTTTCATCCCGATTGGAAATCTTACATTTTCAATTACGGAAGAAGTGAAGTGAAATCATTTTTGATTTCAAATGCTATGTTTTGGCTCGACCGTTATCATGCAGACGGTTTGCGTGTAGACGCAGTGACTTCTATGCTTCATTTGGATTACTCGAGGAATGAAGGAGAATGGGAACCGAATATTTACGGAGATAATGTTAATCTGGAAGCCAAAGCTTTTTTACAGGAATTTAATACGGCAGTTTATAAAGAATTTGGCGACAGCATTTTCACGATCGCAGAAGAAAGTTCGGATTTTCCTTTGCTTACCAAACCTGTTCATGACGGTGGAGTTGGTTTTGGAATGAAGTGGATGATGGGCTGGATGCACGATACCTTAGATTATTTTAAAGAAGAACACGAAAATAGAAGACATCATCATCATAAGCTGACGTTTGCATCCATGTATATGTTTAATGAAAACTACATGATGCCTTTGTCCCATGATGAAGTAGTACACGGGAAAGCGAGCCTTATTTATAAAATGAAAGGTGACGAATGGCAGAAATTTGCTAATTTAAGGGCGCTTTATGTTTATATGTTCACGCATCCGGGGGCAAAACTGCTTTTCATGGGAGATGAATTCGGACAAACCAATGAATGGAATTTTAAACAAAGCTTAGACTGGCATTTGCTTGATTTTCCAATTCATAAAGGCTTGCAGAATTTAGTGAAAGATTTAAATCATTTATATAAAAGTGAAACAGCTTTCTACGAAAACCAATTTAACCCAAACGGTTTTGAATGGGTAGAGGCTGATGATACCGATAATTCCGTTTTGATTTATTTAAGAAAAGGAAAAAAGAAACATGATGTTCTGATGGTTATTCTAAATCTGACCCCAAATACATTTGATTATAAAGTTGGAGTAAATGAAGGAACACATTGGGAGGTAATTTTCAATTCCGATGACAAAAAATATAATGGAAGTGGGGTAGAAACAACCATTTTCAGAGAAGAAAATGAAGAATGGATGAATCGTCCGAAATCTATTTTCCTGAAACTGCCACCGCTTGCAGGAATCGTTTTGAAAATGAAAAAAGACAGAAAGTATAAATTGAGTAGAATAAAACAACATAAAAAATAATAATGACAATTTATCACCTTAGCACAGAATGCTATCCCGTTGCCAAAGTAGGAGGTTTGGCAGATGTTGTGGGAGCTTTGCCGAAGTATCAGAACAAAATAAAAGATGTTGATGCCAAAGTGGTAATGCCTTGGTACAATAAATCTTTTGTCTATGATCACGAGTTTGAAGTGGTTTTTGACGGTTTCATTCACCAAGGGCAGAATATGCTTCAGATTCAGGTCATGAAAGAGAAAACAAACACTTTGGGGTTTGAATTGTTTATGGTGAAAATTCCCGGTCTTTTAGATCGTGAAAATCCTTATGGGTATCAGGATGAGAGTTTTCAGTTTTTGGCTTTTCAGCAAGGTATTTTGCATTGGCTGACTGCTATGCAGATTCGTCCTGATGTTTTGCATTGTCATGATTATCATACAGGATTAGTTCCTTTTATGGTAGAGCATTGTCCGGAATTTGAATTTTTAAAAGGAGTAAAAACGATAGGCACTATTCACAATGGTGAATATCAGGGAATGATGCGTTGGGATATGATTCATTTTATGCCCGCTTTTGATCATTATAAATGGGGACTTCTTGACTGGAACGGATTTATTAATCCTTTAGCAAGTATGATTAAATGCTGTACGGCTTTCACAACGGTTTCTGAAGGATATTTAGAAGAGCTTTTTGTCAGCTTTAAAGGTTTGGAAAGTTTAGTACGAGATGAATTTGGAAAAGCTTACGGAATCATCAACGGAATTGATACCGATGTCTGGGATCCACAAACTGATCCAATGCTTGATTTTAATTATAATTCTAAAAATGTTCTTAAAATTAAAAAGAAAAATAAGCAGAAGCTCTGCAAAGAATATGGTTTAAACCCAGATTTGCCACTTTTTGCATTCATTGGAAGATTTGCCACAGAGAAAGGTGCTGACTTGCTTCCTGAAGTTGTTTGGAGAAGTATTAAACAAACTTATGGCGCTTTAAATATTATTATTTTAGGTTCAGGAAATGCTTATATTGAAGATAAACTAAAGGAATTAAATTACGTTTACGCAAATTTCGCAACAGATATTGGATATAAAGAACATTTATCTCACAAAATCTACGCTTCGGCAGATTTTTTGTTGATGCCTTCAAGGGTAGAGCCTTGTGGTCTTAATCAGATGTACGCAATGCGTTACGGAACTGTTCCGGTTGTTAGCTATACAGGCGGATTGAGAGATACCGTTAAAGATATTTCTACCGGCGGTTCAGGGTTAAATTTTACCTATCCTGGAGTTGATGATATTATTCATGCGATGGTTCGGGGGTTGGCTATTTACAATCAAAAAAAGGCGATGGATGATTTGGTGCTTTCAAATATGAATTTTGATTTTGCATGGGAGAAATCTGCGGAAAAATATTTAGCTTTATACAAGAACTAAAATTTTACCTTTTAAAATTAAAATAAATTCAAACTATTCAAAAAAAGTATACTAATAATAAGATAAACCACAAATAAATTTATGAATCCAAATGTTATTTCAATCGTTTTGGGAGGAGGTAGAGGTACAAGGCTTTTTCCATTAACTTATTCAAGATCAAAACCCGCTGTTCCGATTGCCGGAAAGTACAGATTGGTTGATATTCCTATTTCTAATTGTTTGAATTCAGGTTTAAATAAAATCTTGGTTCTTACTCAGTTTAATTCAGCGTCATTAAATGCACATATCAAAAATTCTTACCATTTTGATATTTTCAGTAAAGGATTTGTAGATATTTTAGCAGCAGAGCAGAATGTTGAAAACGAAAGCTGGTTTCAGGGAACTGCCGATGCCGTACGTCAATCGATGAAGCATTTAGAAAAATATGATTATGAATATATTTTGATTCTTTCGGGAGATCAGCTGTATCAGATGGATTTTAATGCAATGCTTGATTTCCATATAGAAAATGGTGGTGATGTAACGATTGCTACAATTCCGGTGAATGCAAAAGATGCTACAGGTTTTGGAATTCTAAAATCTGATGAAGAAGGAAATATCACTTCTTTTATCGAAAAGCCAAGCTATGACCTTCTCAACGGTTTGCAGTCTGAAGTTTCAGATAAAAATAAAATGGAAGGTAAAGAATATTTAGCTTCAATGGGAATTTACATTTTTACAAAATCTATTTTAAAGAAAATGTTTGAGGATGGAGCGGGTGATGACTTTGGTAAAGATATTATTCCAAGCTCAATCGGGAAGTACAGTACTTTAAGCTATCAATATGAAGGATATTGGACGGATATTGGAACCATCGAGTCATTTTATGAAGCGAATTTAGATCTTTGTCAGGATTTCCCGCAGTTTAATCTGTTTTCTTCTTCACCGATTTATACAAGAGCGAGAATGCTTCCACCATCAAAAATCAACGGTTCTTATGTAAGTAAGGCTATTTTTGGAGATGGATGTATCGTTATGGCAGATAAAATTGAAAATTCAATCATAGGCCATAGAACAAGGATAGATAAAGGAAGTACAATCGTGAATTCTTATGTAATGGGTGCCGACTTTTATCAAAACACAAAAGAAATTGTTATAAATGACAGCAAAGGGCAACCCAATATGGGAATCGGAAAATACTGTTATATCGAAAAAGCAATTTTAGATAAAAACTGTTACATCGGCGATAATGTGAGAATCATTGGTGGTAAGCACATGGAAGACGGAGATTACGGAACACACTCTGTTCAGGACGGAATTGTCGTTGTGAAGAAAGGAGCTGTTTTGCCTCCTGGAACCCATATCGGATAATAATTTAAACAACATAGAAACTAGAGTGATCAATATATTGGTCACTTTTTTTATTTGTATTACTTTTGTGCGATGCGTTTTTTCAAAATCATAGCCGTAATTATTTCTTTGCTTGTGGGAGCTTATGCTGCTTCTATGTACTTTTTCGTTGACGAAAGCAAAAGTTTCAAAGTAGAAAAAGAGATTGATTTTCCTTTAGATAAAGTGTTTAATCAGTTTAATAATTTACAGCATTTCACAAGATGGAATAATTTCTTTACGAGTTCAAAAACCATTACCATCGATTATTACACACCCTACGAAGGACAGGGAAGTGCAATCAGCTATAATGATCCTAAAAGCGAAGACGGCGGCGAAATGTTTATCCGCTACGAAAATCACAACAAAACTTTAAGGTATCAGCTTTTTGAAGATGAGGATGAAAACCCGACTTTAATTGATGTTAAATTTAAAGCCATTTCAGCAGAAAAGACGAAGATTACCTGGTTTGTACATACTCCGAAATTATCTGTTTTAACGAGAGCTCAAAATTTCTGGACCGAAGATAAATTCACCGACAATATTGATAAAAGTATGGTGAATCTAAAAAATGTTTTGGGAAATAAAGTTTCAAAAGACAATCAACTGGCTTCGATAAAATATGACAGCCTGATTGTTGAGAAAGAAGACGCAAAGATGATCTTGGGAGTAAGCGTAAGTACATCCAATAAAAAAGATGCATTGTACAAAAATATTGTGATGAATTACAATAAAGTTTACAATTATGTAACGATGGATTTAGGCAAAAAAGATGATGAATTTGGTTACCCAATCCTGATTACTGATGCAGATAATTTCAAAGACAACGAAGTTTCTTATTATTTCGGAATTCCTTTATCGAAGAAATTTGGAGTTAATGACAATAATTTCAGCTTCAGATCCGTAAGTCCGACTCAGAATTATGTGATTTATTATAAGGGAGCTTACACAGGAAGAGTAAAAGCAATTCAACAATTAATACAAAAAGCGAAAACTGACGAAATGCGATATGGTGACATTTATCAGACATTCATAGAGCCGCCTTTAGAGAATCAGGATGTCAATATGAAGCTTTCGTTATCTGTTTATAAATAAATATGATACAAATCATTCCTTTATGTTTTTTTTAATAGTTTGAGGCTGTCCCAAGTCGGTTTTTTTTATTAAATTTGAAGATTAATACGACTAACAAAATTTAATAAATAGACCAACTGTAATAATGGACAGATTTTCATTCCTAAACGCAGCTCATTCTCAGTTAATTGAGGATTTATACCAACAATACTTAAAATTTCCGGACTCTTTAGAACCATCATGGAAAGCCTTTTTTCAAGGCTTTGATTTTGCATTGGAGAATTATTCTGATGAAGAAGACATTCAGCAAATCAAAAACGTGGGAAATTCTTCTTCTGCAGTTCAACAGATTTCTCAGGCGGCTTCAAACGGTGAAGTTCCTGAGCACATCAAGAAAGAATTTAAGGTGGTAAATCTTATCGAAGCTTACAGAACGAGAGGCCATTTGTTTACAAAAACCAATCCTGTCCGTGAGAGAAGGCATTATACACCAACTTTAGATATAGAAAATTTCGGTCTTTCTCAGTCAGATCTGAATACCAAATTTAACTGTGCTACAGAAACGGGAATGAAAGGTCCTGCAACTCTTCAAGAGTTGATTACCCATCTAGAACATATTTATTGCGACTCTATTGGTGTAGAATATACGTATATCAATAATGTTGAGGAGAAAGAGTTTATCAAGCAGTGGCTTCAGGTAAACGAAAATCATCCAAGCCTTAATGCTAACGAAAAAACTGAGATTTTACTTAAATTAAATCAGGCTGTAGCATTTGAAAATTATCTTCATACAAAATTTGTAGGTCAGAAAAGATTCTCATTAGAAGGTGGTGAATCTCTGATTCCTGCTTTGGATCAGTTGATTTCAAGATCTTCACAATTGGGAGTTGATGAGGTTGTTCTAGGGATGGCTCACAGAGGAAGATTAAATGTTTTAACTAATATCTTCGGGAAATCTTATAAGCAGATTTTCTCAGAATTTGAAGGAAAAGAATTTGAAGAAGATGTATTCTCAGGTGATGTGAAATATCACTTAGGTTCATCTAAAAAAATAAAAACAGCGTCCGGAGAAGAAGTTTCTATTAACTTAACTCCGAACCCATCTCACTTAGAAACTGTTTCTGCTTTGGTAGAAGGTATTTGCCGAGCTAAAGTTGATGACAGATACAAAGGTGATTATTCTAAAATTTTACCAATCGTTATTCACGGTGATGGTGCATTGGCTGGTCAGGGTATTGCTTACGAAGTTGCTCAGATGATGACTTTAGAAGGGTATAAAACGGGAGGTACAGTTCATATCGTTGTAAATAATCAGGTTTCATTTACAACTAATTATATGGACGCAAGGTCTTCTACCTATTGTACAGATGTTGCAAAGGTAACAGAATCTCCTGTAATGCATGTAAATGCTGATGATGCTGAAGCGGTAGTTCATGCAATTCACTTTGCGGCTGATTTCAGAGCAAAATTTGGTAAAGATGTTTATATTGATTTATTAGGATATAGAAAATATGGTCATAACGAAGGGGATGAGCCAAGATTTACACAACCTAACTTGTATAAATTAATTTCAAAACATCCGAATCCAAGAGAGATTTATAAAGATAAACTGTTGAAAGATAACATTACATCAAACGATGTAATTGCAAAAATGGAAACAGAATTCAAAGCGCTTTTAGATAAAGACTTTGATGCTTCTAAGGAAATCGAGAAAAATGTGATGGATATTTTCATGGCAGATGATTGGACGAATTTCCCTATTGCAAAAAGAGGTGCTGTGCAAGATGCTGTTGATACAGGATATGATTTAGCTAAACTGAAAGAATTAGCAATCAAAATGTCAACGCTTCCTGCTGATAAAAAATTCATCAATAAAATTACAAGACTTTTTGATAACAGAATCAAAGCTATTGAGGCAAACTCTTTAGACTGGGCTCTTGGAGAATGGCTGGCTTATGCTACACTTCTTGTTGAAGGTCACAACATCAGAATTTCTGGTGAAGATGTGGAAAGAGGAACGTTCTCTCACAGACACGCTGTTGTAAAAACTGAAGATACTGAGGAAGAATATGTTCCTTTAAAAGAAGTTTCAGAGAGCAGATTTGATGTTTTCAATTCTCACCTTTCTGAATACGGAGTTTTAGGATTTGATTATGGTTATGCAATGGCATCTCCTAATACTTTGACAATTTGGGAAGCACAGTTTGGAGATTTCGTAAATGGAGCGCAGATTATCGTTGACCAATATTTAGCTGCAGCAGAAGAAAAATGGAAAATTCAGGATGGTTTGGTAATGTTATTACCTCATGGTTCAGAAGGTCAAGGAGCAGAACACTCTTCAGCGAGACTAGAAAGATTCTTAACGCTTTGTGCAAACGAAAATATGGTAGTGGCGAATATTACTTCTCCAGCCAATTATTTCCACTTGTTGAGAAGACAGTTGAAATGGTCATTCAGAAAGCCATTAATTGTGATGAGTCCAAAATCATTGTTAAGACATCCGAAAGTGGTTTCTCCGCTTGAAGATTTCTCAAACAAAGGATTCCAGCCTATCTTAGATGATCCAACTGCAGACCCTGCGAAAGTTGAAAAATTAGTATTGTGTTCAGGTAAATTATACTTCGAATTATTAGCTAAAAAAGAAGAATTAAATTGTGAAAATGTTGCTTTGGTGAGATTTGAGCAGTTATATCCTCTTCAAAATGATGCTATCGAAGCTGTTTTTGCTAAATATGAAAACAAAAAATCAATCATTTGGGCTCAGGAAGAACCAGAAAATATGGGAGCTTGGTCTTATATCTTGAGAAACTTCAGAGATACAGGAATTCAGGTTATTTCTCCGGTACCAAGTGGTGCTCCGGCTCCTGGAAGTCACAAAATGTTTGAGAAAAACCAAAACTTAGTGATCAACAGAGTTTTTGACAGAGATGATGCTCCTGCTAAAAGACCTGTAACAGCTTAATTATAATAAATATCCATTAAAAAAATAAAAAATACGATATGTCAATTTTAGAAATGAAAGTTCCTTCACCGGGAGAATCAATTACAGAAGTTGAAATTGCAACTTGGCTTGTAAAAGATGGTGATTATGTACAAAAAGATCAACCAATCGCTGAAGTAGATTCAGACAAGGCAACTTTAGAATTACCTGCAGAAGAGAGTGGTGTTATCACTTTAAAAGCTGAAGAAGGTGATGTAGTACAGGTAGGTCAGGTTGTTTGTTTAATTGATATGGATGCTGCTAAACCAGAAGGTGGTGCTGCTCAGGCTGCTGAAGCTCCAAAACAGGAAGAAGCGCCTAAAGCTGCTGCTGAACCTGCAAAAGTAGAAGCTCCAAAACCAGCTCCTGCTGCTCCTCAATCTTATGCTACAGGTGCTCCGTCTCCTGCTGCAAAGAAAATTCTTGACGAAAAAGGAATTGATGCTTCTCAGGTTTCAGGATCTGGAAGAGACGGAAGAATCTCTAAATCTGACGCTGAATTAGCTGCTGTTCCTGCAATGGGCGGAAGTTCTTTAACAGCTACAGGTGCAAGATCTACTACAACGACTAAACTTTCAGTTCTTAGAAGAAAAATCGCTCAAAGATTGGTTTCTGTAAAGAACGAAACGGCTATGTTGACGACTTTCAACGAAGTTGATATGTCTGAAATTTTTAGACTAAGAAAATTATATAAAGAAGAATTTGCTCAAAAACACGGAGTTGGACTTGGTTTCATGTCTTTCTTCACAAAAGCGGTTACAAGAGCATTACAAATGTATCCTGATGTAAATGCATCGATAGACGGAGATTTCAAAATTAATTACGATTTCTGCGATATTTCAATTGCCGTTTCAGGTCCTAAAGGATTGATGGTTCCGGTATTGAGAAATGCTGAAAACATGTCTTTCGCAAACGTGGAAGGAAACATTAAAGACTTAGCAATCAAAGTAAGAGACGGTAAAATTACGGTTGACGAAATGACTGGAGGTACTTTCACGATTACAAACGGAGGTACTTTCGGATCAATGTTGTCTACGCCAATTATCAACCCGCCACAATCTGCAATCTTAGGAATGCACAATATCATCCAAAGACCAGTTGCGGTTGACGGACAAGTTGTGATTCGTCCAATGATGTATGTTGCGATGTCTTATGACCACAGAATTATCGACGGTAAAGAATCTGTAGGATTCCTTGTTGCGGTAAAAGAAGGTATCGACAATCCGGTAGAAATTCTATTGGGTGGAGACGAGAAGAAAGGTCTTGGATTATAATTAATTATTTCCTGGAACATCATATACAATCTCGCCTTCAAAAAAGGCGAGATTTTTGTATCAAATAATAAAACGAACAAAATGTTTTCTAAAATTACTTCGAATATTAAGGTGTCTGTGACCCCTGAATATGATAGCAAAAATTCCTATCCTTCTGAAAACCGATTTGTTTTTAAATACAACATCGTGATAGAAAATGAAGGAGATTTTCCTATCAAAATTCTAAAAAGAAAATGGCTCATCTTTGACGTAGGATTTGGTTTCACTGAGGTTGTAGGAGATGGTGTAATCGGTCTCACTCCCGATATACAGCCCAATGATCAGTTCGCTTATTTTTCAAACGTTATGCTGCGTTCAGGCGTCGGAAATATGAGTGGAATGTATTTGGTAAGAAACGAAGAAACTCATGAGAATTTTGAGATTGATATTCCAAAATTCAATTTACTTTCCGCTATTCTTGTCAATTGATATTCGCAAAAATGAATTAAATACAGATTATTTTGGTAGCAATTTGACGTTGTTGAGTAAATAGTTTTTTTTTAATGGCAGCTATTTCCGCCTTCCGCTCCCAATTTTTTTGTTTTAAAAAACAAAAAAGATTTCCGCTCAAGTCGGGCTGCGATTTTTACATTAATTAAAGTGATGAAACATTTCAAAATTTGTAAGTGTTTTAAGACTTGTGACGAAATATTAGGCATAAAAATTAATTGCTCCGTAGGAGCAAAATCTGTGTAGAAATTTATGTCAACATGAAAAGGTGCATTCCGTAGTAACGCTATCTCTTTTTAGCTTTGAAAATCTATATTGTAGGAAATGAAATTTCAATAAAAAATGAAATTCATTATCCTTCTAAAAATCACAATTTCTTAAGCTTAGCCTGAAAACATTCGTGAATTTCATCTGTACTTGTAATAATCAGTTTTTCAAACCCTAACAAAGCAATTCTTGCACAAGCTTCAGCATCATCGCCAGCTCTGTGGTGATTAAATTTGATTTGATGGTGTTCTGCTAAATGTTTTAAACCATATTTAGGAAGATAATTCCATGATTTTTTTGCCACCTGAATGCTGCAGAGATAATTCAAATTAGGTTTAAACATTCCATAGTAATCAAGACAACTTCTCAAAACTCCCGCATCAAAACTTGCATTGTGAGCAATCATTAAATTTCCGTACATCATTTCCTGAACTTCGTACCAGATTTCATCAAAAGTAGGAGCGTCTTTCACATCTGTTGGAATGATACCGTGCACATCAATATTTCTTTGGTTAAAATAAGGAAAGCTGGGAGGCTTGATCAGCCATGTTTTGGTCGATACAATCTGTGAATTTTCAACCACGCAAATTCCCAATTCGCAAGCCGAATGTCTTTCGTGAGTGGCCGTTTCAAAATCTATTGCGCAGAAATCCATGTGATTTTTATAATTGATGAATGGTTATTGATAAATGATTTTAACTCTTTTTATTTCCTAAAAAATGTTTAAAAATCAACCATTCAGTTTGATAATACTTTTTGATCTGATTTTTTTGACGAAGTTTTAAAGTGCCAGGAATCTGAGCATAGAAACCAAAATGACCTCGTAAAACTGCCCAAAGATGAGAGAAACCATTTTTATAGGCAAAATAGAAAGCTGCAGCTCCATCTAATATCATTCTTGAAAATAATATCCAAATTAAATTTGGAAAAGGTAAGTTTTTCAACATCATCGAAAGATTATTTCTGATGTTGAGAAAAGTCTTTTGCGGACTTTGTTTATTTAAAGTTCCACCTCCAACGTGATATATTTTTGATTGCCCGGTGTAATATATTTTTCTTCCTGAATTTATTAATCTCCAGCATAAATCAATTTCTTCCTGATGCGCAAAAAATCTTTCATCAAAACCATTTTGCTCCCAAAAATCTTTGGATCTTATAAAAAAGCAACATCCCGAAGCCCAAAAAATTTCAGTCTCATCATCATATTGGCCTTTGTCTTCTTCCACATCATCAAAAACTCGCCCTCTGCAATAAGGATAGCCTAAGTTATCAATCAATCCGCCTCCGGCTCCTGCAAATTCGAAATATTTTTTATTTGAGTAAGATAAAATTTTAGGCTGAATTGCTGCTATTTTTTGGTCTTTCTTAAATAAATTTAAAACCGGTTCAATCCAATTTTCGGTAACTTCTACGTCTGAATTCAGAAGACAGTAAAATTCTGCATTAATCGATTTTAAACCTTCATTATATCCACCTGCAAAACCATAATTTTTATCATTTAAAACAATCTTAACAGTTGGAAATTTGAATTTTAAAAAGTCTACGGAATCATCATCAGAAAAATTATCGATGACATAAATCTCAGCATTTTGAGAATAGTTGATTACACTTGGAAGAAATTTTTCTAACCAGCTTTTCCCGTTCCAGTTGAGGATAACAATGGCTAAGTTTTCTGACATTAATATTTAAATTTTTCAGAATCAAAAGTTTTAATAGAATCCTGATATTTCCATTTTCTATGTGACCAAAGGTAATTGTCGGGTCTTTTTTTGATGGTATTTTCTAATAATTGATGGAATTTTCTTACCACTTCATTGGTTACAAATTTTTCTCCTTCCGGCTCCATTCTGTAATAATTGATTTGATAATGGCCGCGTTTTACCTTTTTCATTTCTGTATAGATAAATACTAAATCCATTCTGGTTGCTAATTTGTCATAGCCAATAAAAGCAGGTGTTCTTTGATTAAGAAATTCTAATCCGTAGTTCACATGAGAAGAATGCGGAGTCTGATCAGCAACAAAAAGATAAATGGAATCGCCATTGTTTTTGTTTCTTAAGATATTCATAATTACCTCGTTGGCTTCTAAGGCTGTGTTGCCAAATTTACTTCTCACTTTTTTCATTTGATCTTCCCAAAAAGTGCTGTTCACTTTTCTATAAACGGGATGACAGTTGGTTTGAGGAACCACAGTAGCCAAAGTATTCATCCATTCCCAATTGAAAACGTGACCTGCCAGTAAAATGACATTTTTACCTTCATCTTTAGCTTCTTGAAATAAGTGTTGATTGATGTGCTGCATCCTGACCTTGGTTTCTGTTTCAGACATGGTAAAAGATTTTACAGTTTCTATAAGATAATCTGAAAAATTTAAGTAAAATTTCTTTCTTATTTCTGCAATCTCTTCGTTTGATTTTTCGGGAAATGAATTTTTAAGATTCTGCGTGATTATTTTTTTTCTGTATCCTACAAAATAGTAATTCAGGAAGAAGATAATGTCCGAAAAAATATATAATATTCTTAGCGGTATTTTAGAAATCAAGTAAAGTATTTTGATCAGAAAATTCATAAAGTCTACAAATTTAGTAATAATAAAATTATGGTTTCATTTTTGCTACAAATAAGTATTATTTTTTTAATTTTATAGTATGAAATCGCCATGATCTGGAAGCACAAATCCCAATAAAAATTAGGCGATTGCATACGACCTTTAAAACAATTATAATTTACGTATGAAAAAGATATCAAAAAATTTAGCAATTCTCAGTTTTCTTACATTAGGAAGTACTGTATTTGCTCAAGATATAAAAGAAACAAGCTCAAGTGTTAAAAACTCTAACGACAAAGCGCTTATTGTATCACCCGAACAAATTGCCGAACAAGAAGCTAAAAAGAAAGCAGCACTAGCTGAAAAAGCTAAGTTGCCAAAACCGTATGACGCTAAAGCCAATGCTGAAAAAGATATCGAAAATTTAGTGGCAAAAGCGAAAAGGGAAAATAAGAACATTATGATTCAGGCGGGAGGAAACTGGTGTATCTGGTGTTTAAGATTTAACCAATACGTTCAGACAACTCCGGAATTGAAGAAGTTAGTTGATGACAACTATTTGTATTATCACCTAAATTATTCACCAGAGAATAAAAACGAAAAAGTTTTTTCTAAATATGGAAATCCCGGTGACGAATTCGGTTATCCTGTATTCATCGTTCTAGATCAGAACGGAAAGATGATTCATGTGCAGAAAAGTGATGTTTTGGAAGAAGATAAAGGCTACAGCTTAGAAAAAGTAAAAGAATTTTTCAAAAACTGGACGACAAAAGCATAAAAGTAAAACCGAGAAATTTCTCGGTTTTTTATTTTATAAAAGTTTCTTAATCCACTTTATTTTATTTTCAGAGTAGGGTGGATATTTCAAATCTGGTTCTCCCCAAGTTGCACGGTCAAGGATTGCTTTTTGATGTGAAAAAGTTTCAAAACCAAATTTTCCATGATAGCTTCCCATTCCAGAGTTTCCGACTCCGCCAAAAGGAAGATTGTCGTTTCCTAAGTGCATGACCACATCATTGATACAGCCACCGCCAAAGGATAGTTTTTGAGTAAATAGATTTTTCTCTTCATTATTATTGGTGAAAATATAGGCTGATAAAGGTTTTTCCAATTCTAAAATTGAGTTTAAAGCTTGGTGGAAATTGGTAAATGAAATTACAGGCAAGATAGGTCCGAAAATTTCGTCCTGCATCACATCATCTTCCCAATTGACATTATCTAAAATCGTTGGCTCGATATAAAGATTTTCTTCATTAAAGTTTCCTCCAAAATATACTTTCTGTGGGTCGATTAATTGGGTAAGCCTTTCAAAGTTTTTCTTATTGATAATTCTTGTGTACTGTTCGGAATTTGACTCGTATCTAAATTCCGCAATAAATTTTTTCAACGATTCTAAGAATTGTTCTTTCACAGATTCTTCCACTAAAATATAATCCGGAGCAACGCAGGTTTGTCCGGCATTTAAAAATTTCCCCCAGACAATTCTCTTGGCCGCAACTTCTATATTGGCTTCTTTCGTAACGATTACAGGCGATTTCCCACCTAATTCTAAGGTTACGGGTGTCAAATGTTCTGCGGCGGCTTTGTAAACGATTTTGCCCACCTTTGTGCTTCCGGTGAAAAATATTTTGTCAAATTTTAATTTTAAAATTTCAGTAGTTTCATCAATTCCGCCCTCAACAACATAAATGTATTCCGGTGGAAAATTTTCGTTGATTATTTTCGCCATTGCTTTCATTGTATTTTCGGCAATTTCACTTGGTTTTAAAATACAGCAGTTTCCGGCGGCAATTGAGGCTATTAAAGGCGATAAAGAAAGTTGATAAGGGTAATTCCAAGCTCCGATGATTAAAGTACAACCAAGAGGTTCAGAGTGGATTTTGCTGGTCGCAATCTGATTGGCTAAATTGGTTGTGACTTTCTTTGGTTTTGAAAGTGAGTTTAAATTTTTCAAATAATAATCAATATCTTTTATAACAAATGAAATCTCCGTAACATATGTTTCAAACTGAGATTTTCCAAAATCTTTATCAATCGCTTCATAAAGAAAATTTTCATTCTGAATAATTAAATCTCTCAGCTTTTCGAGATACATTTTTCTGAATTTTAAATTCTTCGTTTTTTGCGTGTTGAAAAATTCCCTTTGGGAGTGGAGTATATCTTGATAATTCATTCTTTATTGAAAGTAAATTACGGTAAAAAATATGCCAAAGTATAGCCATAAAAAAACCACTTCTTGCGAAGTGGTTAATATATTTGAGAAAATCTCTTTAGAATCTTAAGCTTCTTCAGAAGGAGTTTCTTCTACTGCAACTTTTTTAGGAGCAGCTGGTTTAGGAGCTTCTACCGGAGCATCAGATACTACATCAAACTCGAAGTTGTATTCTACATTTCTGTGAAGTCTAACTACTGCAGTTACTTTACCAGTTCTCTTAATCGTGTTTCCTGGGATTTTGATGTATTTCTTCTCAACTTGTACACCAGCTTTAGCCAATGCTGCAGAAAGATCTGCATTGTTGATAGATCCGAATAATTTGTCACCAGAACCTACTTTTGCAGGAATAGTGATAGAAGTTTTTTTCAATTGATCTACTACAGCGTTTGCAGCAGCAACTAATTTAGCTTCTTCTTCTTTTCTAGCTTCCAACGTAGCTTCTAAAGTCGCTTTGTTTTTTGGTGTAGCTAAAAGAGCGATCCCTTGAGGTAACAAGAAGTTTCTTGCATAACCTGGTTTTACATTTACTGTATCGAATTCAAGACCTAAATTTTCTACGTCTTTTTTAAGGATAATTTCCATTGTTGTTGTCCGTTTTAGAGTTCCGAGTTCCGATTATTCATCGGGTTTCTCTTCACTTCGTTAGAATTTAATATTAATTCAGCAACAAAAGCCAAAAGCTAAAAGCTAGTAGCCAATTGCTAATTGCAATTTTTACTTTAATAAGTCAGCTACGTAAGGCATCATTGCAAGGTGTCTTGCTCTTTTGATAGCCGAAGAAACTTTTCTTTGGTATTTTAAAGAAGTACCAGTGTATCTTCTTGGTAAAATTTTACCTTGTTCGTTAACGAACTGTAATAAGAAATCAGCGTCTTTGTAATCAACGTGCTTGATTCCGAATTTTTTGAATCTACAGTACTTTTTATCAGTTTTTGTATTGATATCAAGTGGAGTAAGGAATTTTACTTCAGATTCACCTCCAGCAGAGGCTTGTTTAGCCATATCATCTATTGCCATGTCTTTGTCTTTTTTAAATTTGGGTTAGTAATATTAAGCTCTTGAAGCTTTAAGTTTAGATCTTCTAGTTACAGCGTACTCTAAAGCGTGCTTGTCTAGTTTTGTAGTAAGGTAACGAATTACTCTTTCGTCACGTTTGAATGCCAATTCTAAGTCAGCAACTACAGTTCCTTCACCTTTAAACTCGATTAAAGTGTAGAATCCATTCTTTTTTAATTGAATTGGATAAGCTAATTTCTTCAATCCCCAATTTTCTCTAGTGACAATCTCACAGTTTTTTTCTTTGATAAGATCTTCAAATTTTTTCACTGCTTCCTCCACCTGAGCATCAGATAGAACGGGAGTTAAAATGAAAACAGTTTCGTAATTGTTCATAATGTAAATGAATTTGTTAATTATTTCGAGGTGCAAAAATATGAATTATATTTATAATACACAATGAATCAGATATTATATGATGAAATTATTTAATGATTTTTGTTGATTTAAAATTTTAAATAGAAAAAATCTAAACCGTTTCATTTTCTTTACTTCTAATTTCAGTAAGAAAGTTTACTTTTAATACATCATACAAAGAATGTCTGCTCACTAAAATAGAGGCTATAGAAGATACCATTCCGGCTAACATCAAGTGGAAAATCAACGAATGTCTGTCAGTCATTTCTAAAACAATGATCGCTGAAGTAAATGGAGCTCTGGTAATTCCTGTTAAAAAAGCGACCATCCCTGCGAGAATCACAACATTCGTTTCATTTGGTGTTAAACGAATTGCTCCAGAAATTACCGATCCTATACTAGCACCCGCCGTTAAAGCCGGAGCAAAAATTCCACCTGCACCACCAGAAGTAAATGATAATGCGGGACCCAACATTCTTAAAATAGGAACATACCAATCTTCATGTTTGTCCTGAGTGAAAAGGACACGCTCCATAATTTCTTTTCCTGAACCTAAAACTTCTCGGCTGATAAAAAAGGATATACAAGCGATTATTAAAGCAGAACCAATAAGAAATAGAACATTGGCTTTATCTGTTTTCAATTTTCTCTTTTTCCAGTCATTCATTTTGAGCATGGTTACCGAAAGCTGACTTGCCAAAATTCCTGCAACTCCACCCACCAAAATAATTGGAAACATCACCATTAATGAAACATCATTCGTTTTAGGGTATCCTAAATATAAATAGGAACCCGCTAAAGTCTGAGCCGTTAAACCCGCAATAATAACTGCCGTGAAAAGTGCTGTTTTAAAGTAATTGATATGCGTCTTTGAAAGTTCCTCCACTGCAAATACAATTCCTCCAAGAGGTGTGTTGAAAGCAGCTGCCAATCCGGCTGCGGCGCCAGTCATAATCATATTTTTCTTCGAAATTTTCGGCCACCATTCGGGAAGATATTCATTTACTTTCCTAAAAATTGAACCAGCGATCTGAATAGTTGGTCCTTCACGACCGACTGCGCCGCCACCAATTACCAAAACTACAGATGAAATTATTTTAAAAACAATAATTTTTAAGCTTAAAAGACTTCGGATTTTTTTATGTTCCTTCGGATTTGCCAATTCTACGGCAGCCATCACTTGTGGAATTCCGCTCCCTTTTGCGTAAGGTGCAAATTCTTTTACCAGCCACCATGAAAGTACAAAACCAACCGGAGCGATGAAGAAAATCATCCAATCATGCCAGTTGAGAATGAAGTGTAATAAATTTTCACCCCAAGCAAATATTTTCGCATACATTACTGCAAAAAAGCCCGTAATCACCGAACCAATCCAAAAGGGAATAGCCTGAAGCAGATTGTGCTTCAGCTGTTCGTTTCGGATGTTGTCGAAAGATTTTTTGAGACCTTTGCGAATCGATAACAAAATTTTGCGCATAACTCAAATCTAAACTATTTTTTACGAATATGAAAATTTTAAAACAAATTCAGATGAATAAATTTTGAAATTCATAATGCATATGGTTTTTGAAAATTTCCTTGAATTTAAATCTAAAAACACATAAGTATTATTAAGAATAAAATAAAACTGAATACCAAAGATTTTTTAACCTTAAATGTTCTCACTATGATTGATTTTTGTAAATCTTAAATAACTTAAGTGTTTAAAAAAATGAATAGGATATTCCATAAAAAAACCTCCGAAAAAAATTCGAAGGTTATATTTAAAAGTATTGGCAATTACTCATTACCAACTACTCATTACTTATATTTCAGTGTTCAAATCCCAGTTTTGAAGATAATCGTGAACGTGCTTCAGCATCATTCCACCTAAAGAACCGTCTACAACTCTGTGATCGTAAGAATGAGACATGAACATCAACTGACGGATTGCGATTACATCACCATCTTTAGTTTCAAGAACTGCAGGTTTTTTAACAATAGCTCCGATTGCCATAATTGCAACCTGAGGTTGAGGGATAATAGGAGTTCCCATCAAGTTTCCGAAGCTTCCTACGTTAGAAATCGTGTATGTTGCACCTTGAGTATCTTCAGGTCTTAATTTTTTATTTCTTGCTCTGTAAGCCAAATCGTTGATTGCTTTTGCTAAACCTGACAATGATAACTGATCCGCATTTTTAATTACAGGAACAATAAGATTTCCGTCTGGTAAAGCGGTTGCCATACCGATGTTGATATTTTTCTTTTTAATGATATTATCACCGTTGATAGAAACGTTGATCATCGGGAAATCCTGAATAGCTTTTACAATCGCTTTCACAAAAATCGGCATGAAAGTCAATTTTTCACCTTCACGTTTTTCGAACATATCTTTGTTTTTCGCTCTCCATTTTACAACGTTGGTAACGTCTGTTTCGATGAAAGAGGTTACGTGAGGAGCAATATGTTTTGCTTTCACCATGTTTTCAGCGATGATTTTTCTCATTCTGTCCATAGGAATAATCTCGTCACCTGCAGCTACAGAAATTGTAGAAGCCGGAGCTGAAGTTACTGCTGGTGGAGTAGAAGCTGCCTGAACCGGAGTTGCTTGTTGCTGAACAGCCTGCTGAGGCTGGTTTCCTCTGTTGGAAACGTGTGATAAAATATCTTCTTTGGTAATTCTTCCTTCCAAACCGCTTCCTTTGATGGTTTTCAGTTCAGATTCAGAAATATTTTCTTGTTGAGCGATAGATTTTACTAGTGGAGATAAATAAAGGTCTCCCGAAAATTCTACGTGAGAAGTAGCTGTTGGATTTAAAGGCTCTTCAATTGCTTTGATCGTTTCTGCATCCGGAGATGAAGTTTCAGATTTTACTTCTTCAGTATTTGTACTTCCGCCTTCTCCTTCAATCTCTAAAATAGCAATGGCTTCACCTACTTTTGCAACTTCGTCTTTTTGTTTTAAGATCTTTATGATTTTCCCCGAAACCGGTGTTGGTACATCCGAGTCTACCTTGTCTGTTGCAATTTCTACTACCGAATCATCTTCTTTTACCTGATCACCTTCATTGAATAACCAAGTGATCACCGTAGCTTCCATCACGCCTTCACCCATAGAAGGAAGCAATAATTTGTATTCTGCCATTTTCTAATTTTAGATTTTGACAAATATATAAAAAAAATCGGTTTTTTTATGAAATAGATAATTTTAGAAAAATTCGATGTAAATATTTTCTCCAACGTTTAATCCGAAAAGGGTTTTAGCACCGTTCTTTTTACTGCCTTTGTAAATGGTTAATTCAAGCTGTTGGCTGTCGTTAAAAATTGCTGCAGATTGCCCGTGGTATTCGGTTTCTCTGTCCCAGTCGGATACAACCTCGGTATGGCTTGAATAGATTTTCGATAAACTCAAATTTCTGAACTTTATAGTGAATTTTTCGAAACCTTTCGCTAAAGTTTCAAAGAATTCCTGACTGATATTTGATATTATGTTTCCGAAATTATCAATGTACATTACTTCCCCAATAATCATCTTTTCGGGCTCATTATAAACTGGTTTTGGAAATAAAAGCTGTTTTGTCGTCTCAATTTTTCTTCCAATTACTTCAGGAAGTCCCCCGTTTGCCAAATGAACTGCAACAGGAACGAAAACATCTGTTGATGTAAAATTAACGACATCATCAAATCTATTGTTAAGCGTGATTTCGTAAATCGCTTCAGGTTTAATATCAAAAAAGATCAAACTTAGCAATCCGTTGTCTGCTGCAAGAAAATAAGATCCATCAGCTTTGTATAAAATATTTTTTCTCGATTTGTGAAAAAAACTATCAACAGCCAAAATATGAATGGTGCCTTTTGGAAAATAACGGTACGCATTTCTTACAATATAAGAGGTCTGAATAAGGTTATATGCCTGAATATCATGACTGATGTCAATAGTGTTAACTTCAGGGTTCAAAGACAGGATTTTGCCTTTCATAGCCGAAACTCTGTAATCTAAACGTCCGAAATCTGAGGTGAGGGTAATAATTGACATGAATAAATCTGATAGAAGTGCAAATTTATCTAAAATAAAAGGAAAGAAATAAATAATGTGGATAAGAATTTGATTTAAATCTGAAAAAAAACTTTTAAATTTAAAAATCTAAAACAATAAAAATATTTGCATGTTTGAATTAACGTACGATCTAGAAGGTATTGATGCAAAAAACTTTTACGGAGTTAATAACCAATATTTCAATTTAATAAAATCCAGCTTTCCAACCCTTAAAATTACTGGCAGAGACCATCATATTTTTGCGATGGGTAATCAGGAAGCTCTTGATATATTTAAACTTAAACTTGACGACATTGTGTCGTTTATATCAAAAAACAATTCAATAGGACTTAAAGATGTAGAAAACTTTCTTAATCTGAAAGACGAGACTGAAAAGCATTTTGTGTTTGATCAGGATATTATCGTGAAAGGAGTTAATGGTAAAATTATCAAAGCAAAAACGACCAATCTTAAAAAACTCGTGAAAGAAACTGAGAAAAAAGACATGGTTTTCGCTATTGGTCCTGCAGGAACGGGTAAAACGTATACGAGTGTTGCTTTGGCCGCAAGAGCTTTGAGAGACAAAGAAGTTAAAAGAATCGTCCTGACGAGACCCGCAGTGGAAGCAGGAGAGAGTCTTGGGTTTTTACCGGGAGATTTGAAAGAAAAACTTGATCCTTATTTACAGCCTTTATATGATGCACTTCGAGACATGATTCCTCATGAAAAGCTTGAAGGTTTTATGGAGAAGAAAATCATTGAAGTTGCTCCGTTGGCTTTTATGAGAGGAAGAACGCTTGATGACGCTTTTGTAATTCTGGATGAAGCTCAAAATACAACCCATGCCCAAATGAAAATGTTCTTGACTAGAATGGGTATGAATGCTAAATTTATCATCACTGGAGATCCCACGCAGATCGATTTGCCACCGAAACAACATTCAGGTTTAAAAGAAGCAATGCGAATTTTGAAGGATGTGAAAGAGATTGGTTTTGTGTATTTAACGGAAGAAGATGTGGTACGTCATCCAGTCGTGAAAAAGATTATTTTGGCATATAATGAAGAAGATAAGAAAGTAAGAGAATAAGTTTTTTTTAAGTACAGATAAGTTTTCATGTTTTTAAAAAAATATTTTGCACTTCTTTAAAAAGTGATATATTTGAGTCTTAAAATTTTAAAAAATTTCAACTATGAAAAAATTATTACTTATTGCTGCGGTTTCATTATTAGGAACTACAGTTATCAATGCTCAAGAAAATCATTTTAAAGTAGGTGCTCATGCAGGTTTACCTATTGGTGATGCAGGTGATTCTTATTCATTCAATGCGGGAGTAGATGTTGCTTATACTTTTGGTATTTCTGATAACTTTGAAGTTGGTGCTACTACAGGTTATTCTCACTATTTTGGAAAGGAAGTTAACATTCCAGGTGTAAGTTTTATGGGGGTTTCAATTCCTGGTCAATCGTATAAATTTAATGTTGGATCAATCCCAGTTGCTGCAACTGCTACGTATACTTTTGATGGAGGCTTTAATGTAGGTGCAGATATAGGTTATGCATTTCTTACTGGTGATGCTGATGGTGGTGGTTTTTACTATCAACCAAAAGTAGGTTACACATTTGCTGAAAAACATATGATCTATGCGGGTTATAAAGCTATTAGTAAAGATGGAGCAGAATTAAGCTCTGTTAATATCGGATATGCAATAAAATTCTAATTTTAAATAATTTAAAATATATGTGCAAGGCAAATTTGTCTTGCATTTTTTTATTAACATACCACAAGCGGCATTGCATTTGCTTTAAACAGGACAAATAATAAAGCTTTTAAATAAATTAAAATGAAAAAAATACTATTACTGGGTGCATTTGCATTGTTTGGAAGTTTAGCAAATGCTCAATCAGGTTTCAAGTTAGGAGGTCATATTGGTGCTCCCGTGGGTGATGCTGCAGATTATGCTTCATTTACTTTAGGTGTAGACGCTGCATATATGTGGAATGTTATGAAAGGTTTAGATGTAGGTGTTGCTTCCGGATATTCTCATTTTTTTGGTAAAGACAGATGGGATGATTTCGGGTTTGTCCCTTTGGCAGCTTCAGGTAAATATAGATTTAATGGTTTGCCACTTTTTGTAGGGCTTGATCTAGGAGGAGCGATTTCTACTAAAGATGGAGTAGACAGTGGTTTATATGTATATCCAAAAGTAGGTTTTCAACTACCAAAAGCAGAATTGTATTTAGGATATCAGAACATTGGCAGTGAAAGAAGAGACTTTGACAGAGACAGAAGAATAGATTCTAATTTTGGTGCCATCAATTTAGGCGTTAACTTCTTTTTAAAGTAAAATATCTAAAATATAGGTCATATTGAGCTCCAATTGAAAAATTGGAGTTTTTTATTTGATATTATTGAATTAAAATTATTTAAATCTCGCTGATGCGAGTTTAATTCGAAAAAGTCAATATCCATGGGTGATTTTTATCATGTTAACAAATTTTAATATTCAATTTTGTCATTATACATTTGCACCAAGAAAGTATAAAATTATTCAAAATGAAAAAATTATTAATTGCAAGTGCTGTTGCACTTTTCGGATTATCAAACGCTCAAATCGCTAAAGGAACTGTATATTTATCTGGTACTGTTGGTTATTCTCAGGTAGAATCTAACAACGGAGATACTAAAAAAGAAAACTTTAACGTACTTCCTACAGCTGGATTTTTCGTTGCACCAAACTTTGCAGTAGGTTTAGGAGTTGGTTTCCAAACTCAGAAAGATACTAATATTACAACACTTGTTGCTGGTCCTGCTGCTACAACAGTGAACACTAGAGAAGTTAAACAACCAGCTTTTGTTATAGCTCCTTTCGCAAGAAAATACTGGACTTTATCTGATAAATTGTATTTCTTCGGTCAGTTAGCTGTACCAATGCAGTTCGGAAAAACTGAAGTTGAAAACTCTTCTGTAACTACAACTGGAACTACTACAACTACTTCTTCTGTTTCTTCTGAAGCAAAATATACTTCTGTAGGAGTTACTGTAAAACCAGGTTTAGATTATTTCTTAAACAAAAACTGGACTATTGAAGCTACAATCGGTGAATTCGGTTACAATAACTTCAAACCAAAAGACGGTGATGCTACAAACAACTATAGCTTCGGTTTAAACCTAGCTAATGTAGGTATCGGTGTTAAATATGTATTCGCTAAGTAATTAGTAAATCATTTAATTGATATAAATCCTGAGATTTTTCTCAGGATTTTTTTGTATTTAAATTATCAGCTGCTTAAAAAATATGAAACGACTTCGATAAGCTCAGTCTGATAACTTTTTATATTAGAGATGTCACGTGACCCTTAGAAACATTTTCTGATAATCAGCTATTTAAATAAAATTGAGACAGATTATAAATCTCAAACAAAAAAACTCCCAGAAAAAATTCTGAGAGTTGTATATTTTGAAAATTCTTTAATTATTTTCCGAACATTCCGCCCATTCCTGGCATGTTTGGCATTTTGCTCATCATCTGCATCATTTGTTTTCCTTGCGGCCCCTGCATCATCTTCATCATTTTTCCCATTTGGTCAAACTGTTTCATCAACGCGTTTACATCTTCAATTTTTCTACCTGCACCTTTAGCAATTCTGTTTTTTCTCTGAGTATTGATGATAGAAGGTCTTCTTCTTTCGTCAGGAGTCATAGAATGAATGATCGCTTCAATATGTTTAAATGCATCATCACTGATTTCAACATCTTTAATGGCTTTTCCAACTCCCGGAATCATTCCCATCAAGTCTTTCATGTTACCCATTTTCTTGATCTGATTGATTTGCTTTAAGAAATCATCAAAACCAAATTCATTTTTAGCAATTTTCTTGTGAAGTTTTTTTGCTTCCTCTTCGTCAAACTGTTCCTGAGCTCTCTCTACTAAGGAAACAACGTCTCCCATTCCCAAGATTCTGTCTGCCATCCTTTCTGGGTAGAAAAGATCTAAAGCTTCCATTTTCTCTCCGGTAGAGATAAATTTGATTGGTTTTTCAACTACTGAACGAATCGTAAGAGCAGCTCCACCACGAGTATCACCGTCTAATTTGGTTAAAACAACTCCGTCAAAATTCAAAGCATCGTTAAATGCTTTCGCCGTGTTCACAGCATCCTGACCTGTCATTGAGTCAACCACGAATAGAGTTTCGTTTGGTTTAATGAAATAATGAACTGATTTAATCTCATTCATCATCTGCTCATCAATCGCCAAACGACCTGCTGTATCGACGATTACTACATCGTGACCGTTTGATTTAGCAAAACTAATTGCATTTTCAGCAATAGTAGAAGGGTTTGTAGCACCTTCTTCTGTATAAACCGGAACTCCGATTTGTCCACCAAGAACTTTCAACTGATCGATTGCAGCAGGACGGTAAACGTCACAGGCAACCAATAAAGGTTTTTTAGATCTTTTTGTTTTTAAATAATTAGCAAGCTTCCCTGAAAAAGTAGTTTTACCAGAACCCTGAAGACCTGCGATAAGGATTACAGAAGGTTTACCAGAAAGATTAATTCCTTCGTGAGATCCACCCATCAAACCTACTAATTCATCATGAACAATTTTTGTCATCAATTGTCCGGGAGTAAGCGAAGTAAGAACGTTTTCTCCTAAAGCTTTATCCTGAACTCTTTTGGTTAAATCTTTCGCAACTTTATAGTTAACATCGGCATCTACCAATGCTCTACGAATCTCTTTTACGGTTTCCGCAACGTTGATTTCGGTAATTTTTCCACGTCCGGAAAGATTGTGAAGTGCTTTGTCTAATTTATCCTGTAAACTATTGAACATATTGATTGTAAATTATAGATTGCAAAAATAAGGAATTTCAGTCAGCTATAAAAGGGCTATTGAATGTTTTTGGTTTGCAATATTTTCTTGAATTTTAATTGGTTAACGTTTTAAAAATTTATACCATTAAATAAACTGTGAATTATACAAAAATTATATGTACTCTATCTTTAAGGTAATTGTGTTTTGAATAAGAACTCCGTAGGAGTGAAACGTTTGTAGCACTAAGTAAACCTAGAAATGCTAAGCTCTGTAGGAGCGAAATGTTTGTAGATTCAGATGTTAAATTTACCCACCCGTCACAAGCAAATTTCTCGCTGCTTTTTCACTGCATTTTTGATATTTTGAATACGCTTTTGCGGCTCTCGTTAGGATTTGTTCATTAGATTCGTTTAATACATAACCTGAAATCGCATCGTGCAAAGTGTACGCTTCAGGACTCATTAACCCGGTTGTCCAAACTAAGGGGTTTGCGTTGGCTTTTGCTAAATGGGGTGAAAAATACTTTTTGCTGTAACATGCCAGAATAATTACATCACGCTTTTGTTTATCGGTATTTTCGAAGCTTTCATTTAATTGAAAATCCATCAAACCATCATGACCAACGTAAGCTAATAATTTTGAATTTCCGCCGATTCCGATGGTAGTTTTACCTACATTTAAAGTGTCTTTATTTTTCCCACTGCTGCTGTTTAGAAAATCAAGAGTGGATTCTTTGATGAATTTTCCGTCGTAAGCATCTGCAACTAAATAATAATTTTTGGTAATGTGTTTAAAAATAATTCTTTCTAATTTTTCAGATTTTAATTTTCTGCTTTCTATAAATTTCCATTCTTCACTTTTTTTAAAATAAGAACGTACTCCGAAAGCACATCCCCAATACAAATTATTGTCAGGATCTTGTCCGTTTCCTATTTTTTCGGGTACAGGAACTATGCCTTGATATTTGTTGTCGCACAATGCCACAAAAATATGAATGGTCTTTGCATCAGATGTAAACGGGATTCCTTGTTTTTCTTGAGAATTATTCTTTACAATTGTAGATTTTTTCTGGGTTTTGTCGTTACTGCAAGCTAGTAATAAAAAGCACAAAAGAAATATGGGGAAGTGGAGGAGTTTCATCGTTTTTATGTGAGATTTAAGTGATTGAATATTGATTTAAAATTAATAATAAATTTCATTTTTTACATTCGGAAATTTGAAAGTATGATCACCGGGAGTAAAATCATTCATTTTTGGCTGAGTTATTTTTTTATTTTCTTTTTGAGACTGAACGACTTTATTCTCACCATTCTTACAGTTTTCAACTGTTTTTTTATAAGTAGCATCACCTGTGCTAATATTGTAGTCGAAACTGACCCAATAATCACATGGCGTACCAAAGCTTGATGAGGCACCAATAAGATACCAATCACCATTCTGATAACGGTAGCGATGTGTGTATTCCCATTTGTCTCTGCTTCCCCCGAAATGCTTGATGACAATGCTTTTTTTAGAAATAGAAATTCCGTTGAAAGGATTTCCCATCACTCCACCACTTTGTGAAGATAATAATGGAGCTGAAGTCTGGTGCAGAATTTTCCATTTTCCATTTTCTTTTTTATATATGGCGAGTACCTGTTCTGCATCTCCGTGATCGATGTTTGGTATTTCGTATACTGCTGCAGCTTCATCGTTTTCATCTTCATCTAAATTTCCATAGGCGATTTTCTTTAATTCCCAATATTTTGGAGTAAAATTTTTAATATCGGCAGATACTTTTAACGTGATTTCTGCGTCATAAGATTCGTTATCAATAGCACGTTTTTTTTCATCTAAATAAGAGTTTTTCTTTTTAGCAATTTTTGTAATATTTGTTCTTATTTGGTTGATGATATCAGGCATTTTCGGAAGTTCATGATTCTGTTGCTTAGTATTTTCTGTGTAATATTCAATTTCACGAATTTCAATTGTGGTCAGTTTTTTCTTTCCTATAAGCCCTTTATCTGCTTCGCTGTAAAATCTTTTTTTGGCAACCCAATTTCCTTCTTTGTCATATTTGTACTCGTATTCTTCGATGCTTCCGACAGATCCGTCGTAATATTTTGTTTGCTCAAAAGTTTTATTTCCGTACTGATCATATTTAGTATGTTTTTTTGATGCTATTTCGGTTCCACGAAGTTGGTAATCAGATTCTATACTTTCTGTGTAATCGTTGTTATAGCTGAATTCGGTTTTATTTTCTAAACCGTCTTTATCATACCAGATTTCTGAAATGAGGTGATCTTTTTTATCATATTTATAATATACTTTTCTGCCTTCAACTACATAACCGTCTACTTCATAAAGTTTATAAATTCCATTCAATAAAGATAATTTTTGAATTTTAGATTGATAAAGCGGATTAATTTTTATTAAATTTTTTTGATTGAAAATATAGATGTTGTCAGGACTTGAGATGCTGTCGGAGCCAATTTCCGAAATGATGATTTTTTTCTGTGTTGCAGAATCTTCCGTTTTGTATGTTGTATAATTATTTAAAATTGTTTTGGTCTTATTTGTTTCAATTTCAACTTCTTCAGAAATAATCTGTTCATCATTATAAAAATACCATCTCGAATATTGTGATGTTCCGTATTCTCTGGTGTATTGATTTTCTTTTAAAATTAAATTCCCCGAAGATTCATTATAATAATATTTTGCTGTAGAAGAATAATTTCCCGAAATTTCTCTACGAAAACTTCTTCTGCCATCTTTTCTGTAAATCGTATGATCTTTTAAATGCAAACTTTTTCCCTCAAATATTTTGTCATTTTCTCCTTTTTTGCCACTCTCATCAGACGTATAATTTTTTATGGAATAAACTTTTCCTCTGAAAAGAACCCGGTCTTCTGACGACTCAGCGAATCCATTAATGTCAAGATTTTCGTTGATTAATTTGCTCGAAATATTCTGTTGCGAGCACATCGATGTGCTTAGAATAATTAAATATAATTGTAGGAGTAATTTCATCATATTTTTATGCTGTGATTTTTCTATCAAATATATTTAAAAACGTTTAGATGTTGATTAAATTTACAATACTTAGTGATATATTTAATTGTCAATTTTTTAGAAATGTTATATTTAATATATTTATTCAAAATATAAAATGAGTTTGATCAACAATAAAAGTTTTCAGATAACTATTAAATTTTTCTTCATTTTCTCTTTGCTAATGATTGTTTTCAGCATTGCTGACGCTTTACTTCGAAATTTTAAAATCGTTGAAATTACATTGGTTTATAATTTTGTTTGGTTGTGTGGAATATTAATAGAACTTCTGTTGTTAGCAATTTTAAAAAAATGGAAGAGCTTTTTTCTAATTCTATTTCTCGCAATAGGAATTTTTTTGCTTCTTACTTATGTTATTTTTTCAGATTCAATCCGTCATGAAAAATCAATTAAAAATAGCAGTTATCTTTTGAGGGCAAGTTCGCATCAATATAAAATACTAAAACAAAATTGCTGCTACAAAAAAGTCATTGCAGAAAAATCATCAGGAATTTTCTTTACACCCGATATGAAAACCGGTTTAGTTGCATACTTTGATGCAAAGTTAATTTCAGAAAGTCCCGAAATGCTAATTTTAGAAATTGAAACTTCAGGGAAAAAGCAAATCGTAATAGATACTTTAAATAAAAAAAAAAAATAACATTATATTTTTTAGACTTAAAGACATCAAAAGTGGATATTGTAGGTTAATATTTCCGAAAAAGATTATTTTTGCAAAAAACAAAAAATAGACTTCGTTTTTTAGATATTAAAAACGAAAATAAAATCCGCACATGAAATCTAATCCAAACATTCTTGTTGTTATAATTTTCTTTTTAACATTTTTGATTCATTTTTCTCTGTGGAAATTTGTTTTTCATCTTGATGAAATTATTATCATCAAATTTTATCTTTTCCTGAGCGTAATGTTCATGATGATGATTACGATGATTATTTTAATTAATAGAGTAGTGCCCGAATTTTTGGGCTTGGCGGTTATTGGTTTAATCCTTTTAAAATTCGGTTTAATGTATCTTATAAAGAATAAGCTTCATTTTGAAACAATTCCGAACTATAAATTCCATTTTGTGGTGCCTTATTTTGTATTAACGACTCTGCTTACGTATTATGCAATTCGGTTGATTAATCATGACAAAAAACAGTAAAAATATTTATTGAAACTAGAAAAAAAAATCTATTTTTGCACAACGAAAAAAACCTATCAATGTTAAAGAAATTTGCAGTTTTATTCTACAGTATTTTTATGTTAAGTCTAGTGTCTGCTCAGCATGGTGAGGCTACTGCTGTAGAGACTCCGGGTCAAGAGCTTTCAGAAAAAGACAAAGTAAGTAAAGAAAACAAAGAGTTCATCGATCATCACTTATTAGATGCTCACGATTTTACATTGATGGTTGACAAAGAAGGTCACCACATTGGTTTTCCTCTTCCTGTTATTTTTTATGATAACGGAATCCACTCTTTCATGAGTAACAAAGAAGGTTTCATGCACGGTGATGTTATAGAAAGCAACGGTTCTTATTATAAGCTTCACCACGAGAAAATTTTCAAAACGGATGCAGCAGGAACTTTAACAATCGGTGAAGATGGTCACCCAACAAACGAAAAGCCAATTGATTTATCTATTACTAAAAGTGTATTGATGATTCTTTTAGTATCTATCTTTATGTTAGTGTTATTTGGTGAAATGGCAAAATCTTATAAGAAATCAGAAATACCTACTGGTGCTGCAAGATTCTTAGAGCCATTGGTGATTTTCGTAAGAGACGAAGTTGCTATTCCAAATATTGGTCACAAGTACAAAAGATTTATGGGATATCTTTTAACGGTATTCTTCTTTATATTATTCTTAAACGTTTTAGGATTAATGCCTTTCGGAATTAATGTTACAGGTAATATTACCATGACATTCTTCTTAGCAATCCTTACTTATTTAATTACAACATTTTCTGCAAACAAAGATTACTGGAAACACATCTTCTGGATGCCGGGAGTTCCTGTACCAATGAAATTGATTATGTTGCCAATTGAATTATTAGGAACGATCACTAAACCATTTGCATTGATGATTCGTCTTTTTGCAAACATGACTGCAGGACACATCGTTGTAATGAGTTTGATTGGTTTAATTTACGTATTCGAAAATGTTATCGCCGGAGTTGCTTTCCCTTTCCTTACATTAGTAATTTACTTATTGGAAGTATTGGTAGCATTCTTACAGGCATATATTTTCACGATGTTGTCAGCACTGTTTATCGGTATGGCTGTTCAGGATCATGATCATGAACACGCTCATTAAGAAATAGAATTTAGTTTAAAACAATTTTTTAAAATTATATATTATGGAAATTCCTAAAATTGTAGGTGCTGGTATCGTTGTACTAGGTGTTGGTATTGGTCTTGGTAAAATCGGAGCTGCTGCTCTTGAGGCTATCGCTAGACAACCAGAGCAGTCTGGAAAAATTCAAACAGCTATGCTTATCGCTGCTGCACTTGTAGAAGGTGTTGCGTTTGCTGCTCTATTTGCAGTAAACTAATCAAATTAGGCCATTCCCGTAACGGTTGGTTGCGGGACATGGTTTTTTTAAGAAATAGTAATAATTATTTATACATTATATAATGGAATTAATTCATCAGTTTTCATCAGGATTATTTATTATCCAAACGGTTATTTTTCTGGCGCTTTTGTTTTTGCTAGGTAAATTTGCTTGGAAGCCAATTCTTACATCTATTAATGACAGAGAAACTTCTATCGTTGATGCTTTGAATCAGGCTAAATTGGCTAAAAAAGAAATGGAAGATCTTAAATCTGATAACGAAAGAATTATTCGTGAAGCTAAAATTGAAAGAGATTCTATCCTTAAAGAAGCTAGAGAAATTAAAGACAGAATTGTAGGTGAAGCTAAAGATGTTGCTAAAGCTGAAGGAGATAAATTGATTGAGGCTGCTAAGCAAACCATTCAAACTGAGAAAAATGCTGCAATGTCAGAAATCAGAACTCAGATTGGTGCTTTGTCTGTAAATATTGCAGAATCTATCTTGCAGAAAAATTTAGAGAAAAGCGAAGCTCAGGACGAGTTGGTTCAAAATTATTTAAACAAATCTAATCTTAACTAAGAATGCTTACATCTAAAGTAGCTAAAAGATACGCACAAGGTTTGCTGGATTTCACAAACGAATCTGGACAGACTAATGCTGTATTTGCTGAAATGAAAGATGTTAAGAAACTGATGTCTGAATCTGAGGATTTGAACAAATTTTTCAAGACGCCTTACATCGATGCAAAAAAGAAAGAGGACGTTGCTAAAGAGATTTTTAAAGGTTTTTCACCGGTTTCTCAGAATTTGATTACTTTAGTGATCAGACATCGTCGTGAAAATCATTTGAAAAATATTGCTCAGGAATTCATCAATAAAGTTGAAGATATCAACGGGGTACAGAGAATTACACTTACCACTGCGACTCAGCTTTCTAAAGAAAACGTTGACCAGATTTTAAAATCTACAGATTTAGTAAAAGCAGGTTCAAACTTTGACTTAAATCTTACCATCAATCCTGATATTTTAGGAGGATATATTTTAAGAGTAGGTGATCAGCAGATCGATGCATCTGTAAAATCTAAGCTTAATAATATCAAAAAAGATTTTCATTTAAATTAAGAAAAAAACAACCATATAATGGCAGAAATAAATCCGGCAGAAGTATCTGCGATCTTAAAACAACAGTTGGCCAACTTCGACACTCAATCAAATGTTGAGGAAGTAGGTACAGTTTTGACCATCGGTGATGGTATTGCTCGTGTATACGGGTTAGAAAATGTACAGTACGGTGAGTTGGTGAAATTTGCTAGCGATGTAGAAGGTATCGTACTAAACTTAGAAGAAGACAACGTAGGTGTGGCTCTTTTAGGTGAAAGTAAATTGGTAAGAGAAGGAGATACAGTAAGAAGAACAAACAGAATCTCTTCTATCAAAGTAGGAGAAGGGATGTTAGGTAGAGTAGTTGATACTCTAGGAAATCCAATCGATGGTAAAGGACCT
This sequence comes from Chryseobacterium aahli, assembly GCF_022699665.1. Lineage (GTDB taxonomy): Bacteria > Bacteroidota > Bacteroidia > Flavobacteriales > Weeksellaceae > Chryseobacterium > Chryseobacterium aahli. The sequence continues at coordinate 476,084 of NZ_JALDNB010000001.1, forward strand.
ATCGAAGGTGAATTGTACGAAATGCCATTGGAAAGAAAAGCTCCAGGGGTTATCTACAGACAGCCGGTAACTGAACCTTTACAGACTGGTATCGTTGCAATTGATTCAATGATTCCTGTAGGAAGAGGTCAGAGAGAGTTGATCATTGGTGACAGACAGACAGGTAAAACTACTGTTGCGATTGATACAATCATCAACCAAAGAGAATTTTTTGATGCAGGAAATCCTGTATATTGTATATATGTTGCGATCGGGCAAAAAGCTTCTACAGTAGCTCAGATTGTAAAAACTTTATCAGATAAAGGTGCTTTAGCTTATACAGTAATTGTTGCTGCTAATGCTTCAGATCCGGTTCCAATGCAGGTTTATTCTGCAATGGCTGGTGCTTCTATCGGTGAGTTCTTCAGAGACACTGGTAGACCTGCTTTGATCATTTATGATGATTTATCTAAACAAGCGGTTGCTTACCGTGAGCTTTCTCTACTATTGAGAAGACCACCGGGCCGTGAAGCTTACCCAGGAGACGTTTTCTATCTTCACTCAAGATTATTGGAAAGAGCTGCAAAAGTGATCGCTGATGATACTATTGCAAGCCAAATGAATGATTTACCTGAGTCTTTAAGACCAATCGTAAAAGGTGGTGGTTCATTAACAGCACTTCCTATTATCGAAACTCAGGCGGGTGACGTTTCTGCATACATCCCAACAAACGTAATCTCTATTACTGACGGGCAGATTTTCTTGGAAACTGACTTGTTCAACTCTGGGGTTCGTCCTGCAATTAACGTAGGTATCTCGGTATCTAGAGTTGGAGGTAATGCTCAGATCAAATCAATGAAAAAAGTTTCTGGTACTCTTAAATTAGACCAGGCTCAGTACAAAGAATTAGAAGCGTTTGCTAAATTCGGTTCTGATCTTGATGCTTCTACTTTAGCAGTTATCTCTAAAGGTGAAAGAAACGTAGAGTTGTTGAAGCAACCGGTAAATTCACCACTTCCTGTAGATACTCAGGTAGCAATGATTTATGCTGGTACAGAGAACTTGATGAGAAACGTTCCTGTGAAAAAAGTAAAAGAATTCCAGGAAGAATATATTGCTTTCCTAAGATCTAAGCACCCAGAGACTATGGCTGCTATCAAAGCTGGGAAAATCGATAACGATATTACAGGTGTTCTTAAGCAGGCTGCTAATGATTTAGCTTCAAAATATAACTAAAATTAGTTGATGATTGTTGGTTGATAGTTGACAGAATTTTCTAAAACTAGCAACCAACAACCGACAACCAACAACTAACCCAATATGGCAAACTTAAAAGAAATACGAGGAAGAATCAGTTCAATTTCATCTACGATGCAAATCACACGTGCTATGAAAATGGTTTCGGCAGCGAAACTAAAAAAAGCACAAGATGCCATCGTAATGTTGAGACCGTATTCTGAAAAATTGCAGGAGATTATCCAGAATGTAAATTCTAGCTCAGATCCTGATCAGGTTTCTATTTATGCTCAAAAAAGAGAGGTTAAAAAAGTACTTTTCATCGCTGTTACTTCAAACAGAGGTTTGGCTGGTGCATTTAACTCAAATATTGTGAAAGAACTGAATATTCAGTTTCAGAATAATTCTCAGTACGAAATTGAAGTTCTTACCATTGGTAAAAAAGCTTATGATGCGGTAAGAAGAAGCCGTACAGTGTTTTCTAACGAAAGCAGTGTTTTTGATAAGTTAAGTTTTGATGTAGTTTCAAACGTTACCGAAACGGTAATGAGTAACTATAGAGAAGGTAAATTTGACGAAGTGTATGTAATTTACAATAAGTTCGTCAATGCAGCTACTCAGGATGTGATTACAGAAAAAGTTCTTCCAATCTCTATGGCAGAAATTGATGCTAAAGAAACTCAGGTAGAAACAGATTATATTTTCGAACCAAATAAAGCTGAAATTTTAGATAATTTGATTCCTAAATCTATCAAGACTCAGGTTTTCAAAGCAGTGTTAGATTCAGTAGCTTCAGAGCACGGTGCCAGAATGACAGCGATGCACAAAGCAACAGACAACGCACAGGAGTTGAAGAATGATCTGGTTATCTTCTACAACAAAGCAAGACAAGCTGCCATTACAAACGAAATCTTAGAAATCGTTTCTGGAGCAGAAGCTTTGAAAAATTCGTAAGAATATATTCATAAAATATTAAAGCATCGATATCTTCGATGCTTTTTTTGTTAGTTTTATTTTGTATATCTTTGCACAATAAAATTATATTTTTTTAAATGGACTCAGACGTCGTCAAGCTTTTATTAGCACTACTCTTAGTATTGCTCAATGGTTTTTTTGTAGCCGCAGAATTCTCTATCGTTAAAGTTCGTTATTCCCAAATTCAGTTGAAAGCTGCCGAAGGAAACTCGATGGCAAAACAAGCTGAACACATCATTAAACATTTAGACGAGTATCTCTCTGCAACTCAGTTAGGGATAACATTAGCTTCACTTGCCTTAGGTTTTGTAGGTGAAAGTGCTCTTCATCATATTTTCGAAAACCTTTTTCACTATTTTAATTTTCAGATTGCAGATGCTACAATAACAACTATTGCATTGGTTTCCAGTTTTCTTTTAATTACTGTAATGCATATTGTCTTTGGAGAGTTGATACCTAAATCATTAGCGATTAGAAAATCGGAAGCAACTACAATGTTCATTGCTATGCCATTGCGTGTTTTCTACACAGTTTTTAAACCATTCATTTGGACGATGAATAAGATGTCGAACTTTTTTTTACGTTTAATGAAAGTGCATCCTGCCTCAGAACACGAAATTCACTCGACAGAAGAACTTCAGCTTTTGGTAAAGCAATCCGCTGACAGTGGAGAAATTGAAGAAGAAAACTACGAAATCATTAAAAATGCTTTTGATTTTACAGATCACTCTGCAAAACAGATTATGGTTCCGCGTCAAAATATTTCATCTATAGACATTGCAGAGCCTGTGGAAGATATTATTTCTAAAATAATGGATGGCGGATATTCTCGACTACCTGTTTACAAAGATTCTATTGATAATATTATCGGAATATTTTATGCCAAAGAAATCATTCGGGAATATATAAAAAGAAAAGGCGAAATAGATCACTCCGATTTAGAAAAGCTAATGAGAGAAGCGTTCTTCGTGGTAGGTAGTAAAAAGATTTCCGATCTTTTAAAAGTTTTCCAACAAAAGAAACAACATTTAGCAGTAGTAATTGATGAATTTGGTGGAACTGAAGGAATTATTACATTGGAAGATATTTTAGAAGAATTGGTAGGTGAAATTCAGGATGAAGAAGATGATGAAGAGAAATTGGTTGATAAAGTGGGACCAAATACATTTTGGGTAAAAGCGACACAGCCTTTGGACGAAATCAACGAATCTTTACCTAAAAAACTGACCGTTTCTGAAGAAAGTGAGTACAATACTTTGGCCGGATTTATTCTGCACGCCTTAGAAGACATCCCTGAAGAAAATCAGGAATTTGACTTGGAAAATTATCATTTCAAAATCTTAAAAATGAATAATAAGAGTGTTGAAATGGTAGAATTGATTTATAATGGAACTAATATCGTTGATGATATTTTAGACAAATTAGGAGAAGATTAAAATTTTTAGACCATGATTTTTTATAATAGCATAAAAGATTACGAAAATCCAAAACGTCAGTACGAAGAAGAAGTGCTGGTTTTGGATGAAACCGATGAAGTGTACAAATTAATTTTGCATAACGATGACATTCATACTTTTGATGATGTGATTGAAGCATTAATAGAAATTTGCAAGCATGATCTCATACAAGCCGAACAATGTACAATGCTCGTACATTACAAAGGCAAATGCACCGTAAAAACAGGCTCTATGGATGTTTTGAAACCCATGCACGAAAAATTAATTTCAAGAAGCTTAACAAGCGAAATCGTATAATACAAACTCCGGCAATCGTCGGAGTTTGTTGTTTTTGGTAGAGAGTTTAAACAAAAAATCATATTGAATAAAATTTATTTCAATTAAAAAAAACATCAGGCTTCTGACTTCAAACTTCCATCTTAAATAGTATATTTGTACAAACTATATTAAAAATGCTTGTAATAGGAATTGCGGGAGGAACAGGATCCGGCAAAACTACGGTTGTTGATAAAATTATTCAGCAGCTTGATATTGAGGGAATGAATATATTGTCTCAGGACAATTATTATCATGATAATCACAATCTTACACTGACAGAAAGAGAAGCGTTGAACTACGATCATCCCAAGTCAATTGATTTTGAACTAATGCTGAAACACGTAAAAGCATTAAAAAATAACGAGGCGATTGAGCAACCCGTTTACAGTTTTGTTACGCATTCAAGAACGGGCGATCATGTTACCGTTGAACCGAAAAATGTATTGGTCGTAGAAGGAATTTTAGTTTTGACCAACAAAGAATTGCTGAAAGAATTTGATTTAAAAGTCTTTGTACACGCAGATTCAGACGAAAGACTGATCAGAAGGATCAGGAGAGATACACAGGAGAGAGGAAGAGATCTGAACGAGGTTTTGCACCGTTATCAGACGACTTTGAAGCCGATGCATCAGGAATTTATTGAACCATCAAAAAACGATGCTGATTTGATTATTCCAAACATGAAGCAAAATTCTGTGGCGATAGATTTTTTAACGACTGTTATTAAAAACTCACTAAGAAAACACTAAAAAAATGGCTGAAAAAGAATTAATTAAAGAAATCCAACCCAAATCGGAGACCCTGAAATTTCTTCAGCATTATGTTTTGAATAAATATGTCATTGCGATAAGTCTTTTTTTGGTCTGGATGGTATTCTTCGACAAAACTTCATTTTTGGTAATCAATGAGTTGAACGGAGAAATCAATAAATACGAAGAGCAGCTCGATTATTATAAAACAGAATACGATAAGAATGATAAATTCTACAAAAAACTGATGAATAATAAATCTGAGAAAGAAAAATACGCCAGAGAAAATTACTTCATGAAAAAACCAAATGAAGAAATATTCATCCTGGTGGTAGACAGCACAAATATCGCTAAGAAATAATTTAAAGTGAATTGTGAATAATCGATAGCTTTTCAGTAGTTTTAAAATAAGTCTGCAAATCGCAATTATTCATTACCCATTACTTATTACTCATCATCTATGTCAAATACAGAAACCTTTTCCAACTGGGAAAATCTTGTTAAAAAACAGCTTAAAACCGAAGATATTTACACCATTCTGAAAAAAGAAAATTTAGAAGGAATTGATGTTAAACCTTTCTATGATTCTGTTGAAAAACTTTTGGTCAATCTTCCGAAAGTTGAAGAAAGTACCCATTTGGTAGCAACGTATCACGAAACTTTGGAAGAAGATGTTTTTGCTTTTTTACTGAATGAAAATGTGGAAAATCTGGCTGAGAAAACCATTTTCATCAACAATAAAGATTTGGCAGAGCACATCAGTCCGGCAGATGAAGATCAATATTTTTCTTTGATTGATGTTTTTGATGAAACTAATACAGTGATTGATGACCAATTAGTCAAAGAATTATTGGCAAAAAGTTTCAGAAGAAATATTTGTGTAGATATTTCGCTTCACCAAAATGCGGGTGCGTCTATTGTTCAGCAGTTGGGGATTGCTTTGGCAAAAACAAAAGAACTTGGGGAAGTTTATGGAGAAGAAATTTTAAATAAAATACTTTTTAGATTAGCGGTTGGAGGAAATTATTTCTTTGAAATGGCTAAAATCCGTGCTTTTAAATTGGTTTTTAATCAACTTTCAAAAGAATATGGTTTAGACGATATTCCATACATTTTTGCAGAAACTTCTTTGAGAAATAAGTCAGTTTCTGACAGCGAAAATAACTTGATTCGTTCAACTTTAGAATTGGCTTCGGCAATGATTGGCGGAGCAGATGCAGTTTTCAGTACAAATTATCAGATCGGAAATAATACTGAAAATTCAGAGGAAATCTCTTTTAAGCAACAGATTGTCTTGGCTTATGAAAGCATCATTAACGTTTTTGAAGATGCCTCAAACGGAAGTTATTATATTGAAGATATTACGCAACAAATTGCTGAGAAATCATGGCAGTTCTTTTTAGAAATTGAAGAAAACGGTGGTTATTTGGAATCTTTAAAACAAGGAATTCTTCAGAAAAAAATCTACGATCAGGCTGTTGAAGAGCAAAAATGGGTTGAGGAAGGAAAAATAAAACTGATTGGAGTGAATTTATATCCAAAATTGGATAAGAAAAAATCTGTTCAAGAGCTTTATAGCGAAAAAGAAATTAAAGCGGTTCGTTGGGCTGAAATGTTTGAGTAATGAAGGAAAAATTGATTGATCTATTTGAATACACCTATCATTTCAACAACGAAATGATCAGAATTATTTCAGAAAATATTTCTAAAGTAGACGAGAAAATAATCAGTTTAATCAATCATACTTTAAACGCTCAACAAGTCTGGAATTCTAGAATTTTAAATGAAAAATCTTTTGAAGTCTGGCAAATTAATTCGTTTGAAAAATTAGAAGAAATAAACAATCAAAACTTTAAAACAAGTATTCAAATTATTGAAAACTCAGATTTTGACCAAAGAATTGAATATCAAAATTCAAAAGGATCAAAGTTTGAAAATTCTATTTTCGAAATACTTTTTCAGGCAATCAACCATTCAACATATCACCGCGGGCAAATCAATTCTCTTCTAAAGCGGAATGGAATCGAACCTATTTTAACTGATTATATTTTTTACAAAAGATAATTCTTTGGAAATTCCTATTCTCTATAAAGATGTACAAAACTATATTGAAGCAAATCTAAATTCAGATCTGCATTCTTTATTATTAAGAAAATCTCCGTTTCCTGATGTTTCTATGCAGGACATTGTTCAGCAGATCAAAGGAAAACAGGTTGCTCAGAAAAAATTTCCGTTTCTATTAAGAGAAGGAATTATTTTCCCGGCACAGCTCAGCTTAGAGCAATCTTCATCAGATAAAACAGCAGTTTATAAAGCGCAACTTCTAAAAGGGAAGAAATTCATTGATCTTACAAGCGGTTTTGGGATCGATGCTTATTATCTTTCAGAAAATTTCGAGAAAATTACTTTAGTCGAACAAAATCCTGAGCTTTTAGAAATTGTAGAACATAATTGGAACGCTTTAGGAAAAAAAGCCAAATTTATCAATCAAAAATTGGAAGATTTTCTAATTCAAAATACAGAAAGTTTTGATGTAATTTATCTCGATCCAGCCAGAAGAGATCAGCAGAAAAACAAAGTTTTCTTGTTAGAAGATTTGTCGCCTAATATTCTTGAAATTCAGGAAAAACTGCTGACTATTTCTAAACAGATTGTTATTAAGCTGTCGCCTTTAATTGATTTAAAGTATCTTGTTTCTGTTTTAAAAAATATTTCGAGAATCGATATTATTGCAGTGAAAAATGATGTGAAAGAAATAGTAGTTTTCTTATCTAATGAACATTCAGAATCTATTCAATGTTATTGCATTAATCTTGAAAGTAGTGAATCTGACTTTCAATTTCAGCTTGGGGATGAAGAAAATGCTCTCGCAGAATATGCTGAGCCTGAGAAATTTATTTATATTCCAAATAATACCTTATTAAAAGCCGGAATTTTCAATCTGATTTCAGAAAAATTTCAGCTTAAAAAACTTCATCAAAATACGCATATTTATACTTCAAATATTAAAATAGATAATTTCTCAGGAAGAATATTTGAAATGGAAGTGGTTGACGGAAAGCATATTAAAAAGAAAGGTCAGTTTAATATTATTTCTAAAAATTATCCGCTGAAACCAGAAGAAATTAAGAAAAAATATGGTTTGAAAGATGGCGGAAATGACTATCTTATTTTTACACAATCCAAAAAAGGAAAATTAATATTAAAATCAGTCTGAAAATGTTGCCGAAAAATGCAATATTTCTTACTTTTGGGCAATCAAAAATTTTGGTACAAAATCGCAGTGCTTGTTACTCAGGAAGATTGAGCTATTGCAGATGACCTTTTAAAGAAAATAAATAAATCATATGAAAAAATTAATTATATGTTTGGCTATCGCAACAGTAGCAGTAAGCTGTAAGAAAATTCAGGCTGGCGGAAACAAGAATACTTTGAAATTGGAAGAAGGTGTTGAAAGATATTCTGACGATCACCAAGGTGGTCATGACGGTCACAGCGCTGAACCTGCTCATGAAACTCCTGCTCATGGTGCTCACGAAACTGAAGCTCCTAAAAAAGACAGCGCAACAGCAAAACATGCAGACTCTGCAAAAGCAGGACACTAATTGTTTTCAAAAATATACATCAATCCTGCACTTGTGCGGGATTGTTTGCTTTAAAACTGTCCCGAAAGATAAAACCCTCTTTTTGTTTGTTTAGGCAGTCCAATTTTTTTAAATTTATCCAAATTAAATTGACAATGCAAGAGACATTAAATTACATCAACGAAAACAAACTTCGTTTCGTAGATGAATTGTTTGAATTATTGAGAATCGCTTCAATTTCTGCTGATCCGGCTTATAAAAATGAAGTTTTATTATGTGCTGATAAAGTAGCAGAACATTTGAAAAACGCTGGCGCAGACGACGTAGAAGTTTGCCAGACCAAAGGGTATCCCATTGTTTTCGGACAAAAATTGATTGATAAAAATTTACCAACTATTTTAGTATATGGTCATTATGACGTACAGCCGCCAGATCCTTTAGAGTTGTGGAGAAAACCACCTTTCGAACCTTATATTGAAAAAACCGAACTACATCCGGACGGAGCCATCTTCGCAAGAGGTTCTGCAGATGATAAAGGACAGTTTTTTATGCAGATCAAAGCGTTTGAAGCAATGATGAAGACCAATACACTTCCTTGTAACATTAAGTTTATTTTTGAAGGAGAAGAAGAAGTGGGATCTGTAAGTTTAGGTGATTTTGTGAATGAATTTAAAGAAAAATTGTCTTGTGATTGTATTTTGATTTCTGACACCCATATTTACAGCAACGAACAACCGACTGTAACTACAGGGTTAAGAGGTTTGAGTTATGTAGAAGTGGAAGTAGAAGGTCCAAACAGAGATCTACACTCAGGTCTTTATGGTGGAGCGGTTCCGAATCCTATTCATGTGCTTTCTAGAATGATTGCAAAATTGATTGACGAAGACGGACAAATCACCATTGATGGTTTTTACGACAATGTTGAAGATGTTTCTGATGCCGACCGAGCAGATATGAACAAGCTGAAAGATAATCCTGAAGAGTTTAAAAAATCAATTGGTTTAAATGGAGTGGAAGGTGAAGCTGGTTACACGACTTTAGAAAGAACTTCCATTCGTCCGACATTAGACTGCAACGGAATTTGGGGCGGTTATACAGGTGAAGGTGCAAAAACGGTGATTCCTTCTAAAGCTTCTGCGAAAATCTCTATGCGTCTGGTTCCTTATCAGACTCCGGAAGAAATTACAGAAAAGTTTACCAAATATTTTGAAAAAATTGCTCCGGATAATGTAAGAGTAAAAGTAACACCGCATCATGGTGGAATGCCTTACGTCTTACCAAGTGATACAAAAGAGTTCTTAGCTGCTAAAAATGCAATGGAAACAGCTTTTGGAAAAGAGGTGCTACCATACAGAAGTGGTGGAAGTATTCCTATTACATCGTTATTTGAGCAAGTTTTAGGAGCAAAATCAGTTTTGATGGGCTTTGGCCTTGATTCTGATGCTATACACTCTCCTAATGAGCATTACGGTTTGTTTAATTTCTATAAAGGAATTGAGAGTATACCTTTGTTTTTTGAGAATTATTCGAAGTAATCAAAAGTGAATTAATTTGCGAATATCAAATCCTAAGAGTTTTTTCTTGAGGATTTTTTTAAATTTTAACATATTTTTGTTTTAATGATATGCTAAACTTTATTATATTTACGATATTATAATTAAAATTAATTTTTATGAAAAAAGTTTTATCTTCTCTATTGTTGACTTCTGCAACAATTTTGATGTTTGGGCAGGTTCAAGTAATAGTGAATGAAAATTTTAATTCATTGACAGCAGGAAATCTTGCAGGACAAAATAGTTGGTTGATATCCGGTGGTACTGCAACAGATTATCAAGTTGCTGCAATAGATACTGCACATGGTTTGTCTTTAACCACTACAAGTGGAAATGGATACGTTGCAACTTCAAATCCTAATAATAGAACTGCTGCTAGAGTTACAACTGTTGTAGCAACAGCTGCAAATAATATTGTGCACGCAACTGCTGACATTTACACAGGATCTTCCACGGGAGCAGGAGAATACAGGTTTGTTGTTGTGGGTACTACTGGTACTACAACCGTAGCTATTGGAGGGTTTACATATAATGTTGCTACTAAAAAGTTAAATGGATTAGGAACTTTTAATAATGCCGGTGTTCCAACACTATATCTTGCTGTGGCAGATGCTACTGCACCAGTTTTCCCTGTGAACACTTGGGTTACTGTTAGTTACAGTTATAATAAGACTACTGGTGCTATGAGCTGGTCATGGCCAGGAGGAGGAAGTTCTGTTACTACCGATCCAGATCAAATTACTGGTATGGTTGCTAAAGACGTATATCTTCAAAATCTTACTGCAACTGGAAATACAGTAAATAATACCGTTGGTATTGATAATATTTTGGCACAATTTGGAAATACTACAACATTATCCATTAATGATGTAAATACTGTTCCTGTCAATAAAAAAAGTGTCATTTCACTTTATCCTAACCCAACTTCAGACATCTTAAATATCAAATCAGATTCAAAAATCAACGCAGTTTCTGTTGTAGATATGACTGGTAGAAAAGTAAATGTAAAATTAGAAGGTAATCAAGTTGATGTAAGAGAACTTCCTGTAGGAAATTACTTAATCAATATTGAAACTAAAGATGGTATTTCTACAGAGAAGTTCATCAAAAAATAAAACAACAATTTATTTTATTGATATGAAACACTCCAAATGGGGTGTTTTTTTGTTAAATAATTTTATTTTTCATATCTCAAAAAGTTAACTATTTTTATAGCTTAATCATTAAAATTAATAACTATGAAAAAAATTGCTTTGTTGGCGATGGGTGCCTTATTTTCAAATTCTTTATCTTCTCAGCAGTGGGATGGTGCTACAAATTCTACAGATCATATTTTCAGAAATGGAAATGTGAGTATTGGTATCCAAACATTATATAATCAAAAGCTTAATGTGTTAGGAGGGAGTAGATTTCTAACAGCAGGTATTTTACCGTCAGTTCATAATGTAAGTGTTCAACCTAATCTAGATAACAGTGTTGTATTGGGAAATTCTGGAAAAAATAAGACTGACTTTTATCTTACCAGATTTTCTGAAGGTTTACACATTTTTCCAAGTACATTAGCATACACTTTTGATGGATATTTTAATAATATGGCTCCTACATTTTTTATCTCAAACTATACCAAAATAGGAATTGGAACTTATAACGTAGATTGTGCAAATTGCACAGACTATCGCCTCTTCGTAAGAAACGGCATAAAAACTGAAAAAGTAAAAGTAGAAATTGCAGCCAGCAACGGTTGGGCAGATTATGTTTTTGCTAAAGATTATAAGCTGACGCCTTTGAGAGATTTAGAATCTTACATTAATAAAAATGGTCACTTACCTGAAGTTCCTACGACAGAAGAAGCTATTGCCAATGGCATAGAGCTTAAAGCAATGAATATTCTTTTATTAAAGAAAATAGAAGAACTTACTTTATATACTTTGCAGCAACAGAAGAATATAGAAGAACAGAGTAAGCGTATTGAGACGTTGGAGAAAAAAGTGAATAAATAATTATTAATCATGTAATAACTTATTTATGAAAAAGTTTTTTTTGATAATGCTTCTGTGTTTATATTCTTTGGGATATTCGCAGGGCGAGAATGATAATTGGTATTTTGGGAAGCTAGCGGCAGTTAATTTTTCTACTTCTGCACCAGTTGTAATTAATACCAGTCAAATGGTAACAGGACAGTATTTTGTAGAAACGTGTGGTACTGTAAGTGATAGTAGTGGTAAGCTGTTGTTTTACACTGATGGAGCTAATGTTTGGAACAGAAATAATCAAATAATGGACAATGGATCTGGTTTGTCAGGTCATCAATCAACCCAACAGTTAGTTATTGTTAAAAGCTTATCTAATTCAAATCAATATTACATTTTTATTGGAGGTGAATATAGTTTCGGAAATTATATTAAATACTCTATTGTTGATATGTCTTTGGGAGGATTAGATAGTTTCGGGATTCCTTTAGGAAGAGTATTAGATACTCAAAAAAATATTTTGGTAACAGATAATAATGGAAATGGTTTTTTGTCTGAAGCCATAACAGTTGTTCCCGGTTCTAATGGTTCTATGTGGTTATTAATTCCAAATGACCAAAGCTTATATTCATACAATATCAGTAATCAAGGTTTTAGTAATGGGAATCCTGTTGTATCTGCTTTGAATTTCCCTTTTTCACTCAATAGTCAAGTATATGGAGTAAAAGCTTCACCCAAATTAAGTTCTAATAATAATTTCTCACATTATTTATGTATAAGTGCATGGAGCGGATCACCTGATTACATGAATAAGGTATATTCTTTTAATTATAATACAGGAAAAATAACCAGCGATTTTGTATTACAGATAAACAGTATTTCTTCATACTCTCCTGAATTTAATGCAGATGCATCAATATTATATTTGGGTCGTGAAAATTTGTATGCTGTAGATTTATTGTCTGCAACACCATCAAACATAAATTATATGCAGATTGCAAGCCTTGATTTTTTGTGTGGAACTATTCAAAGGAATAAATATGGTGATATATATGTCAGTATCATCAATAGCCAATATTTGAGTAAAATTTTAAATCCAAATGTGTATGGTTCGGGTATAAGTTTAGATATAAATAATATTTTCCTGGGAGTACATAATTCAGGTGTGAATATGATTGCAGGCGCAGGTTTACCGCAACTTATAGAAAAACCAATATATGAGATTATAAATAATTGCACTCCTGACATAGTTTTAGATTCACCTGAATTACATAATAACTATACATACCAAGCTAATAATAGTATAGTTACAACAAATAACTATACTATAAGCTCACCTAAAAATATAACGATGAAAGCAGGAAATAGTATTACGCTTTTGCCAAATACCAATATTATGAATGGTTCTACATATTTAGCATTCATTGAAGGATGTGAAATTACGGAAGAGTCATCCACTGGAAAGAATAGAATATTCCCCAAAATTTCATTATCTATAGATTTAGACAAAAAGATAAAAAGTAGTGTAAAGATATATCCTAACCCAAGTTCAGAGGTCTTAAACATTAAAACAGATTCTAAAATCAATAAAGTTTCTCTTGTAGATGCTACAGGTAGAAAAGTAAATGTAAAATTAGAAGATAATAAAATAGATGTAAGAGTTCTTCCTGCAGGAATTTATTTAATTAGTGTTGAAACTAAAGATGGTATTTCTACAGAGAAATTCATCAAAAAATAATCGCCTAAAATAAAGTAAATTAAAACGCTCCATTCGGAGCGTTTTTTGTTTATTATATAAAATAATTCAACAATGTGTTATTTTTCTTATTGCTTTAAGGGAAAAATGTTAACTTTAAGCAAAATTAAAAAAATAGTTATGAATAAAACATTACTTTCTTTAATGCTGGTAAGCTCAATCTACGGAAATGCTCAAATACTTCAGCAAGAAAACTTCGACGCACTAAATACTGCTACGGCGGTAGGTCAATCTTCACCTGTTTTTGCTAAGCTTAATGGAGTTAATGCAGATTACTCTATTGTAACTTCTGGAACTGGAAAAGCATTGCAGATTTCACTTCCGGGTTCATCAACATCCCGTTATATGTGGAAGGATGGTTTGGCGTCAGCTTGGACAGCTAGAACTGCAGGTAATAATGTGTTTCAAGTAGAATATGACTATTTTACAGGTGGTACAACTACAAGTCAGAATGGTGGTGGTATAGAAGTGATAGATGCTGCAGAAAAAGTTTTTGTTGGCTTATCTGTAAATCAATCTACAAAAGAAGTACGAGGATACTTTACTAATCCTGGTGGAACAGATGTATATACGAATGTTGGAACCGGAACAACTCCAGCAGTTGTAACTTTACCAGCAAATACATGGGTGAGATTAGGTTTCGCATATAATTCAGCAAACGCAACAATTACATTCAAAGGGCCAGGTTTCACAAAGGTTATCACAGGTACAACAACAGAACCAGCAGAAATTGATTATGCGGCGTATGATTGGACAACTACAAATGCAACTGCTTCTACTCATTTATATGATAACATGGTGGCAAGAGCAGTAGCAACAGAAAGTTTGCTTTTAGCTACTGATGAAGCTGTTTTAAAAGAAAATGGTGTAACACTATTTCCAACTCCTGCAGTCGATTTTATCAATGTCAAATCTAAAACGAAAATATTAAATGTTTACATTTACGATATGACTGGTTCTAGAAGAGATGCAAAATATTCAGAAGGAAAAGTAGATGTAAGAGAACTGCAAAGCGGAGTTTATATGTTAGGATTAAAAACAGAAAACGGTTTGCTAATTAAAAAATTCATCAAAAAATAAATACTGATAAATATTAGTACATTAAAACGCTCCAATCGGGGCGTTTTTGTTATTTTAGAGAAATAAATTTTAAGAAATTATGATTGAAAATAAAGTAGCATACATCACAGGCGGAACCAAAGGCATAGGTTTTGGAATTGCTGAAGTTTTATTAAAAAACGGAATTGCAGTTGCATTTTCAGGAAGAAATCAAGAAGATGTAGAAAAGGCAGAAAATGAATTAAAAAAGTTTTCGCAAAATGTTTTAGGATTGGTTTCCGATGTGCGTAGTTTAGAAAGTGAAGAAAAAGCAGTTCAAAGTATTATCGAAAAGTTCGGACGATTAGATTTTATAATAGCCAATGCTGGATTAGGAATTTTCAAGCCAGTTGACGAATTGACTTCTGAAGAATGGAATTCGATGATAGAAACCAACCTGACCGGAGTTTTTCATACATTAAAAGCATCCGTTGAAGAATTGAAAAAAACAGAAGGTTATTATATTACTATTTCAAGCCTTGCCGGAGCCAATTTCTTTGAAAACGGGACAGGTTACAATGCTTCAAAATTCGGTGTTGTCGGCTTTACGCAGGCTGCAATGATTGATTTAAGAAAATATAATATTAAATCTACCGTAATCATGCCAGGTTCTGTTGCTACAAATTTTAATGGAAATGTTCCTTCTGAGAAAGATGAATGGAAAATTCAACCAGAAGACATGGGGAATTTGGTGCTTGATATTTTAAAAATGAATCCGAGAGTTTTGCCGAGCAAGATAGAGTTTAGGGCATCAAAACCAAAGAGTTAAAAACTTATAATGCGCTGAATAATAATTAAATAAGTATTATGCATGCATAATATATTTTTTATTTATATTTACAACACTTAACAAACAAAATTGATTCTCTGATTTTATTGGCGAAGCAAAAGAAAAATATAGTATACTTATGAAAATATTAGTTTGTATTAGTAGTGTTCCTGATACTACTTCTAAAATTAACTTTACGGCAGACAAATCTGCATTTGACAAAAACGGAATTCAGTGGGTAATCAATCCGCTTGATGAATTTGCTTTAACAAAAGCAATCAAGTTACAGGAATCTCAGGGTGCAACTGTAACTGTGATGAATGTGGGGGATGCTTCTACTGAGCCAGTAATTAGAAAAGCTCTGGCAATTGGTGCAAATGATGCAGTAAGAGTAAATCTTGATCCTAAAGACAGCTATTCTACAGCAAAAGAGATTGCTTCTGTAGCTCAAAATGGAGGTTATGACTTAGTTCTTTGTGGTAAAGAATCAATTGATTACAACGGTGGTTCTGTACCCGGAATGGTTGCTCAGTTGTTGAATCAGCCTTTCGTAAACGCTTCAGTTGGTTTAGATGTAAATGGAAGCGAAGCGACAGCTGTAAGAGAAATTGAAGGTGGTAAAGAAACGATTTCAGTTAAATTACCTGCTGTAATCGCTGGACAAAAAGGATTGGTTGACGAAAAAGATTTGATTATTCCAAATATGAGAGGGATTATGTCTGCAAGAACGAAACCTTTGCAGGTTGTTGAACCTACTTCTTCAGAAGTGAAAGTTCAGGGAGTTTCTTATGACTCAGTTCCGCCAAGAGCAGCAGTGAAAATCGTTTCTCCTGATAATTTAGATGAATTGGTAAGATTACTTCACGAAGAAGCTAAAGTTATCTAATCTTTTAATTATTAAATTTTTTAATCTTAAATTCAAGAAAAATGGCAGTATTCGTATACGCAGAAAATATAAACGGAGTTTACAAAAAAGCAGCTTTTGAAGCAGTTTCTTATGCTAAAGCAGTTGCAGATCAGGCGGGAGAAACCGTTACGGCAATCTCTGTAAACCCAACAGATTCTTCAGATTTATTGTATAAATATGGAGCAACAAACGTAATAAATATCAAAGATGAAGGTCTTAAAAATTTCTCGGCAAAAGCTTATGCTCAGGCAGTAAGTGAAGTTGCAGACGGAAATATTCTTGTTTTTCCTCACACTACAGATGCTTCTTCAGTAGCGCCAATGTTGGCTATAATGAAGAATTTTTCTTTAATTACAAACGTTTTGGAAGCACCGGAAAGCCAGTCTCCATTTCAGGTGAAAAGAAAAGCATTCTCAGGAAAAGGTTTTATGCATGCAAAAGCTGAAGGAGCAGGAGTGATTCTTACGGTTTCTCAAAATGCTTTCGGTGTTAAAGAAAATGCAGTTTCTGGTTCCGAAGAAGTGAAAAATCTTTCAGTAGCTAATGAGGATACGAAAGTAATTTCTCACGAACAAAGTTCAGGGAAATTAGACCTTAAAGAAGCTGAAGTAGTAGTTTCTGCTGGTAGAGGAATGAAAGGTCCTGAAAATTGGGGAATGGTAGAAGAATTGGCAAACGTTTTGGGCGCTGCTACAGCTTGTTCAAAACCGGTTTCAGATATTGGTTGGAGACCTCACACAGAGCACGTTGGTCAAACTGGTAAAGCTATTTCACCAAACCTTTACATAGCAATTGGTATTTCTGGAGCTATTCAGCATTTGGCTGGTGTAAACTCTTCTAAAACTATCGTTGTGATCAATAATGATGCGGAAGCTCCGTTCTTCAAATCAGCTGATTACGGTGTGGTAGGAGATGCCTTCCAGATCATTCCTGCATTGACAGAGAAAATTAAAGCAATCAAAGGATAAAAAGGTCAATTGTGAATGATAAATTTGCGTCGCTTGTTCGCTTGCACAGCAAAATTGATTTTTAAAATTAAATTCACAATTCACTCATTAAAATTTAAACAAATACAATAAAAGCTCGGCTTCCGGGCTTTTATTTTTGTCTAAAAAGTAAAACCTACAATAAAAAATTAATTTATATTTGTAGTCATGGATTATAAACAGCTAATCATTCGCGGAATATCGTACAGCCAGACCCAATCGGGGGCGTACGCTTTGTTATTGGAACATGAAGAAACAAACGTCAAATTGCCCGTTGTTATCGGGAATTTCGAAGCGCAATCCATATCATTAGGCTTAGAAAAAGACATTCATCCGCCGCGTCCGCTTACCCACGATTTATTTACAAAATTTATCGTTTCAGCAAAGTTTGAATTGGTATCTGTCATCATCTATCAGATTGTTGACGGCGTATTCTTTTCAAATATCAATTTTAAAAATTCTGCAACTGAGGAAGAATTGATTTTGGATGCAAGAACTTCGGATGCTGTTGCTATGGCAGTAAGATTTGATGCACCAATTTATACCACTCAACAGGTATTAAATGAAGCCGGAATTTTGCTTGAATTGGAAGATACGGCAAAAGAAGATGATGTTTTTTCTGAAACCATGCAAGATGAAGACACGTTAAAAAATGTCTCAATGGAGGAGTTACAGAAGTTATTGGATGACGCTGTAAAAGAAGAAGATTTTGATACTGCTCTTGAAATTCAGGAAGAAATCAAGAGACGAAAAAAGAAAATTGATTAAGATATTATAAATACACAATGAATTTAAAATTACGATTGACCGTCCTAAGCTTTTTGCAGTTTGGGGTTTGGGGAGCTTATCTTACTTCCATGGGGAATTACCTAGGTTCGGTAGGATTAGGTTCAAAAATTGGACTTTTCTATGCGATGCAAGGAATTGTTTCTATTTTTATGCCTGCTATCATGGGAATTATTGCCGATCGTTGGATTCAGGCTCAGAAGCTTCTTGGAATTTGCCATTTTCTTGCAGCAGTTTTCCTAATCTGGGCAGGGTATTACGGAATGTCAGCAGGAGCTGATGTAGAGTTTTCTAAGCTTTTTCTTCTCTATAGTTTAAGTGTTACTTTCTATATGCCGACCATTGCACTTTCTAATTCTGTTGCATACACGGTTTTGGTTAATAATAATTTTGATACGATTAAATCTTTCCCGCCAATACGTACATTGGGAACTGTAGGTTTTATTTGTGCGATGTTGTTTGTGAATTTTGCAGGTATTCAGGATGGAAATTTAACCTTTAATTTCTCGAACGAAACCAATTTTCCTAGTTTACAAAATAGCTACAGTCAGTTTTTTGTTTCGGGTATTTTAGGAATTGTGTTATTCATTTATTCATTTACTTTGCCAAATTGCGCAGTCAATAAGAGTGAAGAAAAAAGAACCTTGTCAGACGCTTTGGGTTTGAAAGCTTTTGGTTTGTTCAAAGAAAGAAAAATGGCTATTTTCTTTATATTCTCTATGTTCTTGGGTGTTTCATTGCAAATCACAAATGGTTATGCAAATCCATTTATCACAAGTTTTAAAGAAATACCTGAATATACAAATACCTGGGGTTCAAATAATGCAAATGCATTGATTTCGTTGTCGCAAGTGTCAGAAACACTTTGTATATTGTTAATTCCATTTTTTTTAAAACGATACGGAATTAAAAAAGTAATGTTGATGGCAATGTTTGCATGGGTTTTAAGATTCGGATTATTTGCAACCGGAAATCCGGGTGGAGGAGTTTGGATGTTCGTTTTATCAATGATTGTATATGGTATTGCTTTCGATTTCTTTAATGTTTCCGGATCTTTATTCGTTGATAAAGAAACCGATAAAAGTATACGTTCGAGCGCACAAGGAGTATTCATGATGATGACAAATGGTTTTGGTGCTACAATAGGAATGTTGGGAGCTCAGGAAGTTGTAAATCACTATGTTTTTTCTCAAACCGATCCTGCTTTGCAGCTTGCAGGATGGCAAACTTCATGGTATATTTTTGCAGCTTATGCACTTATAGTTACGATTTTATTTGCAATTGTATTTAAACATAAACATGATCCTAAAGCAGTAACAAACATCAATCACTAATTTTATTTTACTGATTTTTAAAATATTAGATTGCACTTTGAATAAAAGTGCAATTTTTTTTATTTTTAAGGCAACCATTTTAAACTTTTGCCGTCTTATAGATAGAAACTGATACATGAAGAATTTAGAAGAGAATTTTAAACTTGCCAAAAAACAGGATCGGAGAGCTCAGAAAGCTCTTTACGAGTTGTTTTCAGCTAAAATGCTGGCGGTTGCAAATTCTTATACAAATAACATTCATGATGCTGAAGATATTCTGTTAAATGCATTTCTGAAGTGTTTTAATAAAATCGGGGATTGCAAAGAATGGAAAAGCTTTCCGTTTTGGCTGAGAAAAATTGTTGTGAATGACTCCATAACTTTCGTCAGGAAAAATAAAAATATTCTTTACTCAGATATTGAAATTGTCGATGATTATGCAGATGATGAGATTGATGAAAGGCTGACTGAAATTAATCTCGAAGAAATATTTTCACAAATGCCGACGGGTTATCGATTGATTTTCAATCTCTATGTTTTTGAAGACAAAAAGCATCAGGAAATCGCTGAAATTATGAATATTTCAGAAGGCACAAGCAAAAGCCAATTAAGCAAAGCCAAAAAATGGATTGCTGATTATTTAAAAGTAAAAGAAAATGGACAAAAAAATACTGAAACAATTAAAATCTGATTACAAAGAGCTGGAAATAAAGCCTTCAGCAGATTTGTGGTCTAAAATTGAAGCGGGGATTGATGAAGGAGTCAATGTTGATCAAAAGCCTGCTTTACAATGGTGGAAATATGCAGCTGTAGTACTTCTGCTGATTTCTTTCGGCACCTATTTTTACTTCGAAAACCAAACTGATCATAAAAAAATACTGACTAAA
Source organism: Chryseobacterium aahli (assembly GCF_022699665.1). Taxonomy (GTDB): domain Bacteria; phylum Bacteroidota; class Bacteroidia; order Flavobacteriales; family Weeksellaceae; genus Chryseobacterium; species Chryseobacterium aahli. The sequence goes on from NZ_JALDNB010000001.1 coordinate 496,407, forward strand.
GAATTTCCGAAAGATAAAGTTGAAAAAGTGAATATTATCAATGAAGAATCTCATCCTAAATCAGAAAATCTAGTTGTAAAAGCAATTCAAAATGTTGATCCTAAGGCTAATTTGGTTAATAAAGAAGAGAAACCAAAGCAATTAATTTCAGCTAATCCACAAAATATTTCTGAAAAGAATTTGCCTGAAGAGAAAATTATAATAGATGAAATTGTAGAAAACCCAATCGTTAAAGAAATTGACCATCTTCCAATTCAAAAACAAACGGTTGCAGAACGCAAAAAAGTAAATTACACCAATGCAGAACAGTTGCTTCTTGGAAGAGAATTAGATAAAACCCGTGAAGAAAATCAGAACGAACAAAGAAAATTCGGGGTTTTAGATATCGGAAAAATAAAAATTAAAAGCCCAAATTCATTTAAAATATTAGGTTTCACTATTTATTCAGACTCTCTCGAAACCAAATAAAAACTTACAATTTAAATCTATAAATACTGTTTTGAAAGACAAACAGAAATAAAGTACTGTGTAATAATTAAACTTAAAAATAACAACTATATGAAAACCAAACTCGTCTCAATAGCTGCCATCCTATTATTCTCCTTTGGCTTTGCACAGGAAAATCCGCACATGGATTCTCAAATGAAAATCTATTCAAAAAAAATAGACAGCATCATTACTTCAGAAAAATCTAAAATGAATATTGAGCTTGATGAACTCGATGAAAGTTTTAAGAACAAAAAAATATCTTCAGATGAAAAACAAAAACAAAAGGCAGATATCGCTTTGAAATATGAAGAAATAATCAATGAAAAAGTTGATAGTCAAAAATCTGACCTTGAAAACACAACCAAAGAAATTGTGAAAAATTCAGTTCTTGGAAAAGGAAAAGCTTTTGACAAGATTGAGTTTGCACAGAACAATGCCTTAGTAAGTTTTAAAGATTCTAAGCGCACAAAAAAAGAAATTCTAAATACATTTGATGTCAATATTGCGATAGGTTACATCGATCTCACAAAATCGGCATCATCATTTGCTTTGGGAGGTGAATCTTCTCAGATGAAATTTGGTAAATCAGTGTCTAGCGTAGTAGAATTCAGGTTTACAAGACAATTAGGAACATTGACATCACCCGTGTTCTATCGCTTTGGTTTTGGATACAGAGGTGACACTTTTGTTCCAAAAAATTCTCAAATAGCTGATTTTAATAATAATGAAATTGTTTTGACAGATTTTACTCAAGGACATTTAAAGAAATCCCGTTTTATAAATCACTACATCGTAGCACCATTAGACTTTGTGTTTGTTTTGAATCCTAAATATACTGTAGAAAACGGTGAAAAAATGCTGGACAATACCAAAGGAAACTTTAGGATCACAGCAGGTATTTACGGAGGTGTAAGGCTTTTAACGCAGAATCAAATTATTTACAAAAATGTAGATGACCATCGAGTTGTTGACCGTGAAAATATTCCCGATATGGTTAATAATTTTTTATTTGGAGGAAAGTTATCGGTAGGTTTTGGTGCTTTTAATGTTTTTGTAAAAAGAGATTTCACACCATTTTCTGGTGATAATGTCAAAATAAATAACAAATATGGTTTTCAGATTGGTTTAGAATTACTTTATCTTAATTTTTAATTATTTATATAAAATTACTTTTCATTAAATTATAATTAATTTTTCATTAAATATTTTATTAATCTTAAATACTAATAATCAAATAATTGATTTTGAAACACACTCAAAAAAAGTGTGTTTTTTTTTGTACTTTGGCTTTCTCAGAATCTTATAAAAAGATGAAAAATATACAGTTAATTGGATTGATTTTGGTAGTTGTCGGAAGCTTCCTGCCGCTCGTACACGTTCCGATTATCGGAAATTGGAACTTTTGGAAAGTTGATCATTATTTAGCAATTGCCTGCTGGGTTTTCTCGGCTATTGCATTGTTTGGAATACTCAATAACAGCCCGAAAATCGTAAGAACGTTCAGTGTTTTATTAATTGTTTTATTTCTCTTTACTATTATTGCTACAAAATATCAGGCATTCAGCTACTTCAGTTTTCTTCCATTTAAATCTTGGACAGAGACTTTAGCTTCAACGGTAAAGCTAAAATGGGGTTGGGCAGTTGAATTTTTAGGGGCTATCATCATGTTATTTGCGACAAAGAAAAAAATATGAGAACATATTCATTTTTATTCATCATATTGATTTTCTGCTCTTCAAAAGTAAAATCTCAGGAACATTTCTTATTGCCGGATTCGCCTGCGAAATGCCATCTTATGAAGGAAGGAAAGTTCATCAAAGAAGGTGATTCTGCAAAAAAATGGAACATTGTCATAAAAAAAGATTCTCAGCGAGAATACACCAACAACGGAAAAGATTACATCAAATATAAAGTCGAATTTCTTGATAACTGCACATATAAAACCACAGTTACTGGGAAATCAGATGGTAAAAATCAAATCAGAATTGGCGACGTTATTACCAATAAAATTATAGAAACAGATCATCAGTTTATAAAAATTTCGTCTCAGTATTTTAATAAAACAGATGAAATTATCCTTGAAAAAATAGAATAAATTAAAATTAAATAAATTTCTAGATATGAAATCGCCATGTTTTGGAAACGTAAATATTAGTAAAGATTCCGCGATAACATATGACCTTTAAAAAACAATAAATTTCAACATATGAAAGAAGTATTCATCGTTTCCGCAGTAAGAACTCCAATAGGAAGTTTTATGGGAAGCTTATCAACAGTTCCTGCTACCAAACTGGGAGCAGCAGCAGTAAAAGGAGCATTAGATAAAATTAATCTTGATCCAAAAAACGTTCAGGAAATATACATGGGTAACGTTTTGCAGGCTGGCGAAGGTCAGGCGCCAGCACGTCAGGTTGCTTTAGGAGCAGGACTTTCAAACGAAACCCCTTCTACGACCATCAACAAAGTTTGTGCTTCAGGAATGAAAGCAGTTACGATGGCTGCACAGGCGATTAAAGCAGGTGATGCAGACGTTATCGTTGCTGGAGGTATGGAAAATATGTCTTCAGTTCCACATTATTACAATGCAAGAAACGCTACCAAATTAGGTGATGTTAAAATGCAGGACGGAATGGTGTTAGACGGACTTACAGACGTTTACAACAAAGTTCACATGGGTGTTTGTGCTGAAAAATGCGCGACAGATTACCATTTTACAAGAGAAGATCAGGATAACTTTGCTATCGAATCTTACAAAAGATCTGCAAAAGCTTGGAGCGAAGGTAAGTTCGCTGAAGAAGTAGTTCCTGTTTCGATTCCACAAAGAAAAGGTGACCCAATTATTTTTTCAGAAGATGAGGAATATAAAGCGGTTAATTTCGACAGACTTCCTACACTTCCTACCGTTTTCAAAAAAGAAGAAGGAACAGTTACGGCGGCGAATGCATCTACCTTAAATGACGGTGCATCTGCATTAATTCTTGTTTCTAAAGAGAAAATGGAAGAATTAGGATTGAAGCCTTTAGCAAAAATCGTTTCTTATGCTGATGCAGCTCAGGAACCTGAAAACTTTACAACTGCACCTTCAAAAGCTTTACCAATCGCTCTTAAAAAAGCAGGTTTAGAAATTTCTGATATCGACTTTTTCGAATTTAACGAAGCATTCTCAGTAGTTGGTTTGGCAAACAATAAAATCTTAGGATTAGATGCTGCTAAAGTAAACGTAAACGGTGGAGCAGTAGCTTTAGGACATCCACTTGGAAGTTCAGGTTCAAGAATCATTGTTACCTTGATTAATGTTTTAAAGCAAAACAACGCTAAATACGGTGCTGCAGCAATCTGTAACGGTGGCGGTGGAGCTTCTGCTATTGTTATTGAAAATATTTAAAATACTTATGAAAGCAAAATATGCCATCTTTGTATTTTTAGCAGGCTTTTTATTAAATTTATTAGGAGCTTGGTTAAAGATTACTCATCTTTCATTTGGAGCAATGAATGGGAACTTATGCTTAACCATAGGATCCATTCTTCAGAGTATTGGCATTGTATTAATTATTTTTAAAGTTCTCAAGTATCCAAAATTCAAGGATTTTTTAAATAAATAATTTTTTAAAATAAAATAAAATGAAACCAAAAGCATAACTGTTTTTGGTTTTTTTCTTTAATGACTAATAGGTGAACTTTAATAGGAACAGGTGTTTTATTTTTCATTAAAAATCTCTTAAATGTTCATTTAATTTAAACCAAACAATAATATTTCTCTTAAACAAAATAAAAATCACCGAATATTCAGCGGTTTTTCTATTTTTGTGCAACTAATACATTTTAAAATGTCTGAAACTGAAATTCAACCTTCACAAAACATAAAGAACAACCCAAAGATCATGAAAGCCTGGGCAGTCTACGACTGGGCAAATTCTGTTTATTCTTTGGTGATTACGTCTGCAATTTTTCCTATTTACTATACGATTCTGACCACTGCCTACAACAAAAAGGAGTATGTAGCAGCGGCGAATGAAGTTCAGGAAATTCCGGTGAGAAATATGATTAAAGTTTTTGGGGAAACGTATGAACCGGAAGCGGTCTTGAGTTTTTCTTACGCAATCTCTTTCTTTTTGGTTGTGCTTTTATCGCCATTTTTATCATCTTTAGCTGATACCATTGGAAATAAAAAGTCATTCTTACAGTTTTTCTGTTACTTGGGAGCAACTTCTTGTATGGGATTGGCCATGTTCACCGGAATGGAAAATATTTTCCTTGGTTTGCTTTTCAGTATCACGGCAAGTGTCGGTTTCTGGGGAAGTTTAGTATTTTACAATTCGTTTTTACCAGATATTGCCACGCCTGAAAAGCAGGATGCACTTTCTGCAAAAGGGTATATTTACGGATATCTAGGTTCGGTTGTTTTATTGATTATCTGTTTGGTTTTAATTCAGGTAGTTGCGAAAGGAGCTGAACAGACGAATATCTATATCAGAGTCAGCTTTTTGTTGACGGGAGCCTGGTGGTTTGGTTTTTCACAATATACTTTCAAACATTTGCCTCAGTTTGGTGATGTGAAAGAGAAACTTCCTAAAGATTTGGTTTTATTAAATTATAAAAACATCTTCAAAAGACATGAAGAACAAGGCGGATTTTTTGAGGTTTTAAAAGATAATATCAGTTTCTATAAAGATATTGCCAAAGAAAGTTTCAGAGAATTGTTCAGAGTGGGAAGCAAACTGTTTGCTGATAAAAGTTTAAAATTCTTTTTACTAAGTTTTTTCTTTTACAGCGTTGGGATGCAGACGATTTTCCTAATGGCCGTACCTTTCGGAAGTACCGATATTTTCCCAAAGCAGGCAGATAAGTACAAATTGATCATTACCATTTTGGTAATCCAGATTATTGCAATTTTCGGAGCCTTCTTATTTTCAAGATTATCAAAAAAAATTGGGAACAAAAATGTGATTACGATAGCGGTTATCATTTGGATTGTTTGTTGCATTTCTGCATTCTCTTTAAATAAAGAAAATCCTAATCTTCAACTTCAGTTCTATGCTTTAGCAGGATTGATTGGTTTGGTAATGGGAGGTTTGCAAGCGATGTCTCGTTCTACTTACTCAAAGCTTTTGCCGGAAAACTCGATGGAAAACACGACGTATTTCAGCTTTTACGACGTGCTTGAAAAGATTGCCATTATTTGTGGAATGCTTATTTTCAGTGTGATCATTCAGAAATTTGGTAATATGCAGTATGCATTTATTGCAATGTCGACATTCTTCGCTGCAGGGGCAATTACAATAAGGTTCTTGAAATCTAAGGTTTAAAATACGTTATTGGCTTAAAATTTGTTAATATTCAGCAGAATACGTTAACTTTGCACAAAAGATTTATTACACAATGACGAACCCTCTATTTTACGCTAAAATTCTTCTCTTCGGAGAATACGGAATCATTGAAGATTCCCAGGGTTTAACACTCCCATACAGCTTTTATAAGGGGGCTTTAAAGTTCTCATCATTAGACTCAGAATTTGAAAAAAAGTCTAATGGTCATTTGATCAAATATTCAGAATATTTACAGGATTTAGAACTTCCAGAAGGTTTTGAATTGAATGTTTCTGAGTTTCAAAAAGAAATTTCTAAAGGTTTATTTTTCGACAGCAACATTCCTCAAGGATATGGTGTTGGAAGTTCAGGAGCTTTGGTTGCTGCCATTTTCGAAAGATATTCTATCACAAAATATATTCCTGAAAATGTTTCTAAAGACCAGTTAAAAAATCTGAAGAAGGTTTTTGGTTTGATGGAAAGCTATTTTCATGGAAGGAGTTCAGGGATTGATCCTTTGATCTGTTATATGAATCTGCCAATTCTTATCGAAAATAAAGAAAGTGTAGACAAAGTTTCAATTCCAAAAAGTGAAGCGGGTAAAGGAGCTATTTTCTTAATTGATTCAGGAAGTATAGGTGAAACCGGACCAATGGTTCAGATCTTCTTTGAAAAAATGAAAACTGAAGGTTTCCGTAAAACGTTGAAAGAAGAATTTATCCGTTATAACAATGCGTGTATAGATTCTTTCCTGAAAAAAGATATGAATCCGTTCTTCAGAAACCTTAAAAAACTATCTCACTGGGCTTATGAACATTTCCGTCCGATGATTCCTGAAAGCATCTTCAATGTTTGGAAAAAAGGATTGGATTCCAATGCTTATTACCTAAAACTTTGCGGAAGCGGAGGTGGTGGTTACATTTTAGGTTTTACTAAAGACTACGAAAAAGCTGAAAAAATGCTTGATGGTTTCCATAAAGAAGTGATTTATAGATTTTAAATTTACCGGGAATGAATTCTGAAAAAGAAACTTTCCAGGAAAAGAATTTTGTTTCCAAATCTGTGTTTTACAGACTTTCACAATTTGTCGGTTTTCTTTTAGGAGCACGATTTTTCATTACTATTCTGCTAACTTTTGCCCTATATGTGTCTACATTTTTCCTGTTTAATCAGGAAGAATCTTTCAGAAATTTCGTCTTCGATTTTAGAGTTCACGGTATTATTTTCTGTACCGTTCTTTCCATACTTTCTGGCGGAATCATCAATCAGTTTTATGATTTTGAAAAAGATCATATTGTAAAACCTTTCAGAACAAGGATCCAAAGTTTTATCAAGCAAAAATATTTTTTGTATGCTTATCTCGCTCTCACGGTAATTTCTTTGGGTGTTGCAAGCTTTATTTCTTACAGAGTTCTTATTTTCTTTCTTATATATCAATTTTTCATGTGGTTTTACAGTCACAAGATGAGCCGTATTTTAATCTTAAATAACCTCACATTCGTCAGCCTCACTTTATATCCATTCTTCGGGATGATGGTGTATTACGAGACTTTCTCAAAGAAAGTTCTGCTGATGGCCATCTTTTTATTTCTGATTCTTTTATGCATCGATATTGTAAAAGATATGTTGACGAAAAGTGTTGACAAAACTTTTGGCTATGTTACGATTCCCAATTATTTTAAAAGCAAAACAACCAAAACCATTATCATTTCTTTATTAATGATTACGATTGCGGTTTCAATGAAGCTCATTGCTAAAACAGGGATTTCCGGATTCATGGCTTATTATTTTGCATTAGGATTGTTCGTTATGATTGCGTGTATTTATTTACTTTTAAAATCTTCGAAAAAATCTAAATTTTTCACACTCAATATTTTACGTTTCTGGGTTTTTGTAGGGATTATCGCAATGCTGCTCAACGGAATCGAGGGTAAGCTGTAGAATATTTTTACTGCAAATCGAAAATTAAATGTTATTTCGACGAATTCAAAAGTGCCAAAAAAGAATTTCAAAAAATTACAAATACAAAACTCTTTAATTTTGAATAGTCAATTTGAATGAAAACTTAGTGTTCTTTGCTAAGTAGAACGCCTTTGCGAACTTAAAAGCAGTCAGTAGTGAAAAAAATATTAGCGAACTTTGCGTTAAAAATCACCATTTTTCGAGCCTAAGATTCAGAATTAAAAAACTAAAAAAATATATTTTAAAAACATTCAGGTTATTCTTACATTTGCCAAAATCAAAATTTAATAAAAAGGATGCCCATTTTTAACGATACTAAAGTCGCATTTGCCGATAAAACAGATGCTCAGTTGAGAAAAGCGTATTGGATGTTTAAGATGATTGAACAGCCGGCTTTGACCAATATCGGAACTTCTCTGCTTAATTTCACCGTACATAATAACTTTCCATTCGTCAACGGAATTGTAAAAAACACTTTGTTTGAGCAGTTTGTAGGCGGTGAAACACGTGAAGAAAGTATGAAAGCGGTGAAGCAGCTTTTCAAAAGAGGCGTTGGAAGTATCTTTGATTACTCAATTGAAGGGAAAGAAGATGAGGAAACCTTTGATGCTGTTTGTCAGGAAATTAAAGATATCATTAAATTTTCTGTGGGAAATCCTGCAATTCCTTTTATCGTTTTTAAACCTACGGCTTTCGGAAGAATTGACTTGTATGAAGCGGTGGGTAAAAATGTTGAACTGACTTCAAGCCAGAAGGAAGAATGGGCGAGAGTTGTTAAAAGGTTTGATGAAGTCTGCAAACTTTGTCATGAACATGAGAAGAAAGTGATGATTGATGCCGAAGAATCCTGGATGCAGGATGCTGCAGATCAGCTTTGTGAAGAGATGATGGAAAAGTACAATCAGGAAAAACCAATTGTGTGGAATACCATCCAGATGTACAGAACGCATCGTTTAGAATATATGGAGGCGAATCTTCAGAGAGCTAGAGAAAAGAACTATTTCATAGGCTATAAGATTGTTCGTGGCGCTTATATGGAAAAGGAAAGAGCGAGAGCGACTGAAAAAGGTTATGCAGATCCAATTCAGCCAAACAAAGATGCTTCAGACAAAAATTACAATGCAGGAATTGATTTTATATTGAATCATCTCGATAAAGTTTCTGCTTTCTTTGGAACTCATAATGAGATCTCATCTGAATTGGTGATGGATAAAATGAAGGCAAAAGGTCTTGAAAATAATAATCCTCACATCTATTTCGGACAGCTTTACGGAATGAGTGATAACATTAGTTTCTACTTGTCAGATAAAGGCTATAATGTAGCTAAATATCTTCCTTACGGACCTGTGAAAGATGTTGTTCCGTATCTTACAAGAAGAGCGAGAGAAAACACTTCTGTTGCCGGACAAACCGGAAGGGAATTAGGTTTAATTAAAAAAGAATTAGACAGAAGAAAGAAGTAATTTCTTTTAAAATAAAATTTTGCTGCTTTTACTACAATAAATTGGACGTAACTCAGCGAATATTTACTAAAAAAGCAATCCTACGAAAATGTGGGATTGCTTTTTTAATTTAATGATGTTGTCCATAAAAACATCTGAAAAATTTAGTATAATCTATCGATTTTCAATACCTAAAAAACCTTATTAAAGCATTAGGTATTTCTACTCAAAACAGTATTTGGTTATTTCTACTCTACAACAAATGTAATCTTCTTCGTTACTTTGAATAGCTTATTAATCCTACAAAATTTGGAATAATACCTAAAAACTAAATCATGCATACAGAAAATTACGACGTTATTGTCATAGGCGGTGGAGCAATAGGGCTTGCAACTGCTTATCATTTGGGTAAAAGAAAGGCAAAGACCTTGGTTCTTGAGCAATTTACTTTTGCGAATCAATTGGGAAGTTCGGCAGGAGTTTCTCGTCAGTTCAGAATTCCATATCCTGATGAATATATGGTACAGATGGCTTTAGATGCACAGCCTTATTGGGATGAATTAGAAAAAACTACTTCCACACAATTGCTTGATAAAGTGGGAACACTATGGTTTGGAGATCCCAATGTACATTCCACAGAAGGAAATATAGCTGAAGCTGAAGAAGCTTTAAAGGCTTTAAATGTTCCTTACACTACCTTGACAGCGAAAGAAATCGAAGAGCAATATCATTTCAGAAATTTATCCGATACTTACACCGGATTGTTTCAACCGGATGGCGCAAGTATTAATTTTAAAGCTACGATTGAGGCTCTTCTAGAATTATGTAAAAAAGAAGAAACCGTTCAGTTACAGGAAAATTCGCCGGTACTTGAAATTAAACAGATAGGCGAACTCTTTGAAATTATTACTCCAAACGGAGCTTACATCACTAAAAAGTTGGCAATTATTCCCGGTCCGTATATCAACAGTGTGATCAATTTGCTTGAATTTAAAATTGAAGCAACGTATTGGAATATGTCTTCAGCATATTTTAAAAAGACTGACCCCAATATTCAATATCCGACATGGTTTGTATTCCAAAATGCGATAGGTGAAAACGGCAATCAGTTTTACGGCTTTCCTTCTGTAGATTGGGATCATCCTGAATATATTCGGATAGCACCTGATTTTGTGATCAATCCTTTGGATGAACCTAGTGACAGAACATTAATTCCCAATCCGCAAGAGCTTGCCTATACTTCAGAATGGGTACAAAATCACATGACTGGCCTAAGCACGGAACCAGAATATACTTCAACATGTCTTATTGCTTTAAGTAAAATTCCAAACAAAGAACTGTTGATCGATTTTGCTCCCGGCTATGTACCGAATCATAAAAATATTGTTTTATATGCTACAGGATGGGCGGCAAAATTCACCCCTTTTTTAGGTAAAATTATGTCAGATCTTGCACTAGATGGTCATACAGATTTTGATATTACGCCTTTCCAATTAGGAAGAAAATACTTTAAATCACTTTAAAACTAATATAATATGAATAAAAATACACCTTTAAATACAGGAAAAAATCCTGATTTGAAAATTGAAGTTGCCATTATCGGCGCCGGAACTTCAGGATTATACACTGCATATCGTTTGGTTACAGAGGAAAAATTTAAGGCAAGCGATGTACAGATTTTTGACATGAACAATAAACTTGGCGGAAGATTAGAATCTGTAATCATGCCCGGAATGAACTTCTGGGGAGAATTAGGCGGTATGCGTTATCTTACTTCTCAGCAGATTGTGACGACGTTAATTGAAGGTTACGTTCCTAAGGAAGATCCCAACATCCGTATTCCTGTTTTGAAAGATAAAATGACTCCTATTCCTTTCCCAATGGGGGATCCGTCAAAATTATTAATGTATCTCAGAAAAGACCGTTGTAAGCAAAACGCGTGGGATGTGGCTCAGAAAAAAGGTGAAAAACTGGCAACACGATATTATCTGAATAATGATGATTACGGTTTTAGTTCAGACCAGTTATTCAATAAAATTATTTATGAAGTTCTTATGGCTGACACTTGGGTGGCTAGCACTTATGGAAGTAAAATTATTAAAGGTAAAGATTCAGAATACGATTATTCTTTTGAATTAACCAGCAGAGATTGGGATGATATTAAGCCAAAATTGGTCTACAATTTCCCTAATTCACCTTACGATCAACGTAAAGTAAACGATATCGGATTCTGGAATTTAATTAAAGATCAGGTTTCACAGGAAGGCTATCAATTCCTGGCAAATGCGGGAGGGTATTATTCAAATACAATCAATTGGAATTCTGCAGAAGCATTTCCTTACATGGTGGGAGATTTCTCTGCAGGAACAATTTACAAAACCATTGAAGAGGGTTATGACAGCATTGCTTATGCCGTAGCCAATTCTTATATGGAACATGAAGGAGCGTGCATTTGGTCTGAAAATAAGCTACTTACTTTCACCAAAAATCATCATTTGGCAGACTCTTACAAGTATGAGTTGATTTTTCTTAATCTGAAAACCAACACAGAATGGAAAGTATATGCCAATACAATCGTTTTGGCGATGCCGAGAAAATCTTTAGAGCTTCTGGATCAGAATAATTTCTTTTTCAATACCAATAAAAATTCTTTGCTTAATGAAAATATCCGTTCTGTTATTATGGAACCTGCCTTTAAGATATTGATGGGTTTTGAATATCCTTGGTGGCAAAATTTAGGAATAGATTCCGGGCATTCTATCACCGATCTGCCGATGAGACAATGTTATTATTTTGGGACAGATCCACAAACTGACAACTCGATGCTGCTTGGAAGTTACGGAGATATGGAGACCGAAACATTCTGGAAAGCATTGACTGATGATGAAGTTTTATTTGAAGTAAAACCTGCGAAATCAGCTTCGTTAAGAGAGCTTCACCAATTGGATAAAGTTCAGGCAACGAAACTGATGGTTAATGAACTGATGAATCAGCTTCGTGAACTTCATGGCGATGATGTGACAATACCGGATCCTTATGTAACCTATTTCAGAGATTGGACGGATGAGCCTTTCGGGGCAGGATATCACGCCTGGAAAGCAGGATTTTCAGTTGAAAACGTAATGCCGTATATGAGAAAACCTGTAACTGATGAGCAAATTCATATTTGCGGAGAAGCATATTCAGATCAACAGGGCTGGGTAGAAGGAGCTTTCTGTGAAGCTGAAAAAATGCTTAATGAATATTTTGGAGTTGATCGTCCTCATTGGTTGAGCCCGGATTATTATTTGGGTTGGTAAAATATTTTAAGTAAAACTTAGAACAGAATTTTACAACAAAATAAAAACTAATAAAATGCTTAACATGAAAAATGTTGGGCATTTTATTTTTCCTTTAAAATTCAAAAATAAAGTCTGATCAAAAAATGGTCAGACTTTTTATTTTTAAGGCTCAAAACTTTCAAATTTTCCGTTTTCGTAGAACAGAACAATTCGTTTTATCTTATTAGTTTGATTTTCAATAACTTGCTTGATAGTTTGCTCGTTTGATTTTTCTAATGGCTGAGAATCGGATATTTTTTCTTCAGCTTTACTTTGATGCGGAATAATCGATTCTCGCAAGACTTGAATTTCTTCAGTTTTTTCTTCTGCAGTTCCAAAATCTTCATCGTCGTTCATCAGCGTAAATAAATCGGGAAGAGATGTCGGTTTCGTTTTTTCTTCCGAATTTTCAATTTCGGGAATATGCTCAGTTTCTGGTAAATCAGATTTCAACATTTCACCGTCACCAGTCACCAGCCAATCCCAAAGAATCTCAGGAAACCTTGATTTTATTTTTATAATAAATTCTAAAGAGGGTTTATTCCTCCCGGAGGTAATGTGCGAAATAGAAGATCGCTGCACATCAATTTCGTCTGCAAACTCTGAAGAGCTCAGCTTAGAATATTCGATAACTTTTGAAATTCTCTCATTTAAACTCATAAAAACAAGCTTTTAATCTTGTTACAAATGTAAATATAAAATTTACAATTGCAAAATACAAAAGTAAACAATGTTAGTAATGGTTAATATACAAAAGTAAATAATACTAAATATTTGTTTATCATGTATTTATATAATATTCTCATGAAATTTTAAACTTTATCCACAAAATATTAATTAAGTAAATTCTAATTGCTATCACACTTAAAGTATAACTCGAGATAATATTTTTAACTAAAATTCCGAAATTTATTTTAACGCATAAAAGATCAATAATTTCTTCTATCTCCTTTCTACAGGTATTTTGTGACCTATCATCGTGTTGTAGAGTGGGAGAGAGGCTATATGGCTGGTTTTGTAGCGAATTAGGATATATAATAACGTCTTATTTTAATTTTAGTGCATAATAAACCTTTATAGGAAGAGGTTTTAACAAAACATTAAGATTGAAATGATCATCACATATAAAACTTTCAGCAACTATTTTAGCATATTCATTTAAACTGACTTTGAGCTCATAATTTATGTGGATAAAATAATAAATAACCTTAATTTACATTTGTATAATGAGTGTAGTTTATAGCTTAATCCACATTCTACATGTTTAGTATAATAACACTCAAATAGGCTAAAATCGACTTATCCATACTTAAAGTAAAGATAAATTAACTATTGAGATGATTATTTTAATTACTTGAACTACAGCTAATTAAATACTATTAATTAAATTATCAACAATCCACAATTTAACTAACAGACTTTTTGGCAATTTACATTGTTTGATAATGTTACAAATGTTAATTTTATTTTAAACTCAAAAATCATTATTTTTGACTCATGTAAATTTCTTTAGAATGAATTTTGAACATTTGTATATCCAAAATCCCGATTTCCAAAATCGCTATATTTCCCCCGAAAAATTATTTTCTTACCTACAGAACAATCTCAGCGATTACATTCAGGAGATTGGAAGATCATATTTAGATAAACCTATTTACAAATTGAGTGTAGGAAATGGCGAGATAAATGTTCTTGCCTGGTCGCAGATGCATGGCAATGAATCGAACGCAACACATGCGATGCTTGATCTATTATTTACTCATGATAAGCATCCGGAATTAAAAGAAAATCTTTTCAATACAATCAGCTTAGACTTTATCTTTATGCTAAACCCTGACGGTTCTGAAAGATGGACGAGACTCAATGCTGCAGATATAGATCTAAACAGAGATTTCCACAATGAAGCAAGTACAGAAATCAAATTTTTGAAAAAATTGGTTTCGTCGAAGAAATACCATTACGCATTAAATCTTCATGAGCAACGCACCATTTTCACAACGGACGGAGTACATCCTGCGACACTCTCCTTTTTGGCACCTTCTGAAAATGAAGAGAGAACGGTTACCGAAAACAGAAAGAAATGTATGGCGGTCATTGGTCAAATTTATGACAGTTTAAAAGATTTGATACCCAATCAGATCGGAAGATATACCGATGAGTTCTATCCCACTTCTACAGGTGATAATTTCATCAAAGGCGGAATGCCGACCATTCTGTTCGAAGGCGGACATTTTATTGATGACTATACAAGAAAGGGAACAAGAAAATATTATACAATTGCTTTGTATTATGCCTTAAAAGCAATCAGCGAATTAAAATCTGATACAAAAGGCTGGGAAAAATATCTTGAAATTCCGGAAAATCAGGAAACACATTACGATATTGTCTACAGAAATGTAAAGTTAAATACGGATCATGAATGCATCCTTAATATTGCTGTACAGTACAGGGAGATTTTTGAAGAAGGAAAAGACGAAATATCATTTGTCCCTTTTGTCATAGAGGCAGGTGAGGTTAAGAAAAGAAAAGGTTGGCTGGAAATAGACTGCACCGGAAAAAGATTCGTAAGTGAAACAAAATATCCCAAATTGGATGCGGAAGTCAGTTTTAAAATAGAAGAATAAAAAAAGCGGAACAAATTAATTGTTCCGCTTTTCTTTTAAGTTATATCGAGTATTAGTTAACGACTTTGATTCCGTTAGCTACGAATCTTATTTCTTCTTTTGGCTTTGTGATCGCATCAATTTCAGCTTGAGGCTTTTTAGCATCTTCTGCGTAATGTTTCTGCTCGTCAATAGAAGTTACTTTTCTTTCGGCGTTACCTTCTAATACTACATTTTTACCTTTCAAAGCTGTCGGTACGAAAAATCCGTAATCTTTCATTTTTACGAAAAATTGAGTATCGTCTTCAGTTTGAATGGTCAACCAACAACCTTTTTTGTCACAAACGTCTACCACTTTTCCTTTGATGGCTACGTTTTCAACTTTTTTGTTGTCTTTTTTCAATTTTTTAGCCAGTTTATCTACACTCATTGCCTTAGATTCTGCAGATGTAACTGTAGATCCGTAAGTATCACCCACGATTGCGTTTCCTGCCGGAGGTCCGAATTTCTTACCTTCTTGAGCAAATGCTAACGTTGAAGCACTTACTGCTACTAAAAATAATATGGATTTTAATTTCATTCTTATATTTTTTCCAAAATTAATAATAATAATCGAATTTCAAATGAATAAAAACTTGATAAAAAACAGTTCATTCATCAATTCAAAACAAAAAGCAAAAAGAATTGCATATTTATCTATATTTGATGTGAATATTTGAATATGCAGAAAAAACTAAAACTTTGGGACGCTACCATGCTCGTGATGGGTTCTATGATCGGTAGCGGAATCTTTATCGTAAGTGCCGACATGATGCGAAATCTCGGCTCAGGCTACTGGATGATCGTGGTATGGATTATTACCGGAATCATGACGGTTGCTGCAGCAATCAGCTATGGCGAACTTTCGGCTCTGTTTCCTAAAGCGGGCGGACAGTACACCTATCTCACAGAAATTTTCGGTAAAAAAATGGGTTTCCTCTACGGTTGGGGATTGTTTACGGTTATTCAAACCGGTACAATTGCTGCTGTTGCAATGGCTTTCGGAAAGTTCACAGCCTATCTCGTGCCTTCACTCAATGATGCAGCTCCTATTTTCCAAAGTGGAGAATTTCAAATTACCTGGATTCAGATTTTAGCCATAGCCATCATTCTTTTACTCACTTACATCAATACGAGAGGGGTACAAAGTGGAAAACTCCTTCAGAATGTATTCACAGGTTCAAAAATATTGGCTTTACTAGGATTAATCGCTGCAGGTTTTATCTTCGTAGATTTTTCACATTTGGCAGAAAACTTCAGCTTAGGAACAGATGCTTTTAATAATATTGATAAAGATGCTAAAGGAAACTTTTTAAAAACGGGCTGGGAATCAATTGATGGAATGACCTTAATGGGTGGAATTGCCGCTGCAATGGTAGGTTCAGTTTTCAGTTCTGTGGCTTGGGAAAGTGTGACTTTCGTTTCGGGAGAAATTGAAAATCCAAAGAAAAATGTGGTCAAGGCAATGATTTTAGGAACTTCAGCGGTAATGCTTTTATACATCGCAGTTAATTTTGTGTATTTAAATGCCATCGACCGTGATTCTATCGCATTTGCAGCTAATGATAGAGTAGCCGTTGCCGCTTCGCAGAATATTTTCGGAAGTGCAGGAACCGTAATTATTGCAGTTCTCGTAATGGTTTCAACTTTCGGTTGTAACAATGGATTGATCTTAGCAGGAGCAAGAGTGTTCCAGACGATGGCAAAAGACGGTTTGTTTTTCAAATCGGCGATTGATAACAATAAAAATGATGTTCCTTCAAACGCTCTTTGGATGCAGGGAGTTTGGGCTTCGGTTTTATGTCTGAGCGGACAGTACGGCAATCTTTTAGATATGATTTCGTTCGTTATTGTTCTGTTTTATATGATTACCGTTTTCGGAGTAATTTACCTAAGATTTAAGCAACCCAATCTCGAAAGACCTTACAAAACTTGGTTATATCCGGTTACTCCCATTATTTATTTGGTGATTGGAACAGTTTTCTGCGTTCTTCTTCTGATTTATAAACAACAATATACATGGCCGGGCTTTCTGATTGTGTTACTCGGACTTCCCGTTTATTACATCATTAATCGAAATAAAAATACAGATTCGTAATTTTTTTAGGAGCTTATTCCCGCTTTCACTACTCGCTTTTTCAGATTTTTGGGGGGGGGGGGGGGGGGGGGGGGGGGGGGGGGGGGAAAAAAAAAAAAGGGGGGGGGGGGGCGGGGGGGGTGTA
>NZ_JALDNB010000002.1 GCF_022699665.1 Chryseobacterium aahli
ATTTTTTTTCGTCCCTTATCCCCCTTCCCACCCCCCTCTTTTCACTTTTGGGGGCCCCCCCCCCCCCCCCCCCAAAAATCTGAAAAGAGCTCAAACAGGCCGTTCAATCGGGGCTATGAATAAAAATAGAACTTACAGTCAATAATTCTCATGAAAAACCTTAGCATATTATTTTTAGTCTTTTTCAACTTATTGTATTCTCAAACTCCGGATGAAAATTTAGTTTCAGACTTAAATAAAACAAAATTACTATTCCTAAACAAAAGATTCGAAGCTTATGGTGATTTCGTTTATCCCAATGTTTTCAAAATATCTGGAGGAAGAGAGAAGGTAATCAATTTATCAAGATCTGCTGTCGAAAAAATGGAAGCTGAAGGGTACATATTTTTAGATATAAACTTTAAAAGCTTTTCGAAAATGATTAAAGTAAAAAATCAACTACAAACAAGTTTTACACAGACAATTTTGATGCAGACTCCAAAAGGAAAAATAGAAAGTGATTATACAATGATTGCAATTTCAATAAACGATGGTAAAAATTGGAAGTTTATTGACACTTCAGGAAATGATAAAGAAACAATGTTGAAGCTTTTTCCTGAGCTAAGCGATAAGATCATAGTTTTACCAAAGAGAGCCACAATGATCAACGAAATTGATTTAGACAAAAGATGCAGAGAATTTAATCAGCTAAAAATGTATACGATCTCAGACATCGGCAAAACAAAATCAATTATAACCGTTTCTGATAATGAGTTAAGGGAAGACTATTCGACAGGTAGTGTTATAATCAGTCACCTTGAACGTAATGAAAAAAAACCTTGTGAAATAAGTGCTACCATAACAAAAGTTATCGGCAATGATTCCAGCTTCAAAATTGGCTATAAAATGAAAATAAGCCTAATTAAGTTTGATAAAAATGAAATATACTATAGTGCTGAATTTAATAACGTTAAAAGTTCAGGTAAGTATTTTGTAACAGATAATCTCGTAAAATAAACCATATAATATCTCATAAATCTCCATTCTATAAAATTTGAAATAATACTTTTAAGATTTCCAAGGTTCTCGGAAAATTTGTTTCACCATTATCTGAAACTTCGAATTCACTTAAAAGTTTCAAAATATTACTGCATATTATTTCCCGAAAATGATTAATTTGGTATTTCATTTTAAATAATGACACCAAAAAATTAAAATAGAGAACAAAAATCTATGGACACACCAAATTACAGAATGCCCTTTGTGCCGTCAACGCTGATGTCTGAAGGTGGAAGTATAGACACCTGCGATATGGGTGAAAGTATTGCCCACAACATTATGCTCCTGATTACCACAAAAAAAGGTGAAAACAGATATGATGAAAATTATGGCAATGACGTTTGGAATCTGGAATTTGATAATGGAATTACATCAGCCGTATGGGAAAATGTTTTTATCAAAAGTCTTAAAAGGCAGATTCAGGAGTTTGAACCGAGAATCGTTCAGCCACAGGTCGACGCCCATGTAGAAGTCGTAGAGCACAACTATGACACCAAAGAACATACAGAAATCAAGAAAAAAGTAAGGATCGCCATCAATGCAAAAATGGAAGCTACCGGAGAACGCTTTAGTTTTTCCACAGAACTGTTCTTGAGTCCTATGTCAATCGATTAATCACCACCTTATCACAAATATGAATTTAGATCAGAATATTTATTCGAAAGAGTCTGTAAAAGCACGAATGTTGCAAAATGCTACCAAAGTCTGGGGATTGAAAAGTCCGCAGTCGCTGGATCCTTTTGTTAAACTTTTAATCGATGCTTTCAGTACGGAAGTTTTTAAAGCGAATAATGAAATTCAAACCGTTAATGCGAGAATTTTAGAAAAGCTTGCGAAACTTTTAACCCCATCTATATACACCCATCCGATTCCTGCGCACGCCGTTGCATATACGGCTCCTTTTGAATCTTCAGAGGTTTTGCTTGAGCATACTGAATTTTTCTTCAGAAAGCAGATGAATTCAACGGTAAAATCAGAATCAGATAAACAACTGAATATTCCTTTTACACCTATTGGGAGTGTAAAAACAAATAAGGCACAGACTGCCATTATGTTCGTTGGCAACACATGCTACAGCATTGATGATCGTTTAAATAAAATCCCAATTTCAAGGTTTCAGGGAAGACCGTCTGATTATAGGAAAGTAACGATTGGAATTAATGTTTCAAAATACACCAACGAAAAATTCCCAAGAGCTTTGGGATTGTATTGTTCAAATCCTGCATTTGAGCATTTAGATTTTGTGTATAAATTACTTCCTTACATCACCGTTTCAAGTAACGGGAATCCTCTATTTGTGAAGGAAGGTTTAACGTATCTTAAAAAAGAACAGGCAGAAGGTTATGAACAACTTTTTCATGAGCAATCTATTCAGACGAAAATCATTGAAGACATCAAAAGTATTTATCATCATAAATTCATTGAAGTAACCGGACTTTCAAGAGATTTATTTTCAGAAGCGGGAACATTGCCTCAGGATTTAGATTTTTTAAACGGAAGAGAAGAGATTCAGAAATATATTGACGGCAAAAACTTCTTGTGGCTGACTTTTGAATTTCCTCCGCAGTTTTCCGCTGAGATTTTAGATAATTTCACTTTTGTATTAAACGCTTTCCCCATTTACAATCGTGGCTGGAAAAAGACAGAGTACAGTTTAGATATCATGGGAAATAATATTCCTCTGATTACTGAGGAAGGTGAACATTTTCTGTACGTAGATGAAGTACAGGACGGGGAAGGAAGAAAGTATACCGAAATTCCTTTCACTCCTTCAGATGATCTGAAAAAAGGTCTGTATACTGTAAGAAAAGGTGGAATGGAAAGATTCAACAACAGAAATGCGGTGGATATGATTTCGAATGTTCTTGAGTTGACGAGAGATGAAATTGCAGCTTTTTCTTTATTAAATCGTGACAACGTCAAAGGAATGCTGAGCGAAATGTCTGACAAGATGAAGTCGATGGTGCAGAAAGTAAATAACGCCAAAAGAAGCATCAAGCAGGAGCTCAACTACGTGATTATGGAACCTGTTGAGAAAACCGATCATACTTATGCGTCATTTTGGATTACGCATTGTACTTTTGCCAACCATATGCGTCCTGGAACTGAACTTTCGAACCAATTAAAATCTCAGTCACTGATACTTCTTACCGAAACCATCGGTGGTGCGGAAGAGCAGAAAGGTTCAGACAGTATTCAGGCATACAAATATGCGTTAACGACCAGAGATAAAATTATTTCGCTTGAAGACGTTAAAAATTACGTGCGAATGGTTTTAAAAGATGAATTAAAAGATGTCCGTGTAAAAAGAGGAACCATGATCAGTAACAAACCAAAGGAAGGTTTCGTTCGAACGGTTGAAGTCGAGGTTATTCCACAAAATTATTCTTTCTACGGAAGAGTGTATTGGGAAAATATGGCGAATATTCTTAGAAATCAGATTATCTCAAAAGCCATCGACGGTATAGAATATCGGGTAATGATTACCAATGAGGATGTAGATTTTTTTGAAAATTAATCTTATTTAAATATAAAAAACAATTCCGAAAAGCTTTAAATACAACTAAAGCTTTTCGGAATTTTAATTTAAATAATCTGATCCATCAGAATAACCTCTCTTTTTTCCAGCAAAGGAATAATCTGCTGCACAACCAGATTCTGATAATGTTCTGAGTTTTTATGAAATTCTAAAGCTGATTCATTTTCATATCCTTCAAATAGGATCAATGTATTTTTATCGGCTTTGCTCTGATGAATTTTGTAAAATAAATTTCCTTCTTCTTCAGAACTTTTTTGGGCAGCCTTTTTCATAATTTCCAATACTGAATCCAGTTTTCTTTCTTTTACCTGCCATTGGGCATAAACGTAAATTGCTTGTTCGCTCATCTTTTTAGATTTTAAATTATGAATTTCTAGACTCTAAAATTGCTACTATTTTTTCACCTACACCTTTTGCAGAAGCGGGGTTTTGTCCGGTTACTAAATTTCCGTCAGCGATACTGTTTGCGAACCAGGCTTCCGCAGCATGGAAAACAGCACCTTGTTCAGTCAATGCAGTTTGTAAATCAAAAGGAACATCGGCTCTTGCGTAATTGTCTTCTTCTTCCGTTGTGAAAGAGGCGATATTTTTACCATTTACCAAATAAGTTCCGTCACTTAATTTTACATTGAGTAAAGAAACCGGACCGTGACAAACAGCTCCTACAATTGCATTTCTTTCATAAGCTCCAGCGATTACCTTCTTTAGTTCAGCATTTTCAGGCATATCGACCATCGGAGCCAAACCACCAGGAATGAAAACTGCATCGTAATTATTGACATCAACTTCTGAAAGTTTAGCAGCTTTGTGCATGTCTTCCCAACCTTTACCTGTGAGGAATTTTAAATTATCAGGATCGTCTGCTAAATTTAATGCGTCTAAAAATGGAGATTCACCCTTTAAACTCGCAAAATCAATTTGATAATCTGCTTTCTCAAATTCTGCATACGGATGTGCAACTTCTGATAAGAAAGTTCCGGTTCTTCTGTTGTTCGGTCCGATAGCGTTTGCATTGGATACGATTATTAATACTTTTGGTTTCATGACTTTAAAATTTTTTGTTAATAAATATTTAGTTTAACCGATTTGGAATTGTTTAAATTTCTATAGCAAATGTATGGTGGCGGCAAGGCGAAACAGAAGGAGAGAAGTCACAAAAAAGTGTGACCGAAATCACACTTAAACTTTTCAAATTCTTTAAAACTTTAAATAAACTATTTAGCATTTGAATAAAGCCTGCTCAATGTTTCCCTACTTACTCCAAGATATTCAGCAATATATTTTTTAGGAATCTGCAGGATGAGGTCAGGATATAATTTTGAAAATTCTTCATATCGTTTCTGAGGAGTGCTTGATAACAGAAGTCGTATTCTATCCTGCAAAGCAACATAGCCGTTGGTCAGTTTTATTCTGAAAAAATGCTCCATGGTATGAAATTCTGAAGCCAGCTTTTCTCTTCCTTCCAAAGTAAGACACAAAACTTCTCCGTCTGAAAGACATTCTACAAACATCGTCGATTTGTTTTGTTTAAAAAAACTGCTGTAATCAGTCATCCACCAATTTTTCTTAGCAAATTGTACAATGTGTTCTTTTCCGTTTTCGTCGAGATAATAGACTTTGTAAATTCCATCTAAGACCAGAAACTCAAATTGTACATCATCACCTTCATGAAGCAGAAACTGATTTTTACGGACGTTCTTAAGTGTGAAAAATGTTTTGATAGATTCAAATTCTTCATCGGTAATGCGACTTATTTCTTCGATATGCTGCCGTAATCTGTTCATGAATGTTGATTAATACACTGTAAATTTAGATAAAATTGATGAAGATAAAATATAATGATTCTTGATAGGCTTTCAGAAACTATAAAGGAAAAAAAGAGTTTAGTGTTGGTATCTATTGTTCGCTCGATAAATTTAAGCAATCAACGAAATAGAATATTGTGTAACAATTACTTATGAGGATGTAAACTTTTTTACAAAAAATATTTAAATAAGAATAAAGATTTGACTAAAGCTAAGAAATATATTTAAATTTTATAAAAATTATGTATTTAAAGAACTGTCACTAACTAAAAAGTTAATGACAGTCATGTTTTACAATAATTAATCTAATTATAAAATATGTAATTTTTTTCGGCTTTAAATTTCAAGTTGTTATGATGAGAATTATTAAGCTGTTCTGATATGTTATAATTTAATTCTGATTTCGCCAGTACTTGTTTTGTATAACTTACCAACGGCCAAACCTCCGGTAGCCGCAGCTGCATCATTAGCATATGTTGGAAGGGTACTAAAATTAAAATCTGCGGCAGAAACCGAAGCTCTCGTTACAGATTTTATAACACCTGTAGAAGTTGCAACTACAATCCTGTCTGCTGATGTTCCTGTGTAAGCAGTTGTATTGATATTTCGGATTCTCAGACCACCTCTGCCTGCAAATTGTGTACCTCCTAAGTCTAATAATTCAGTCGGTTTTGCATCATCTTCTTCACCACTTACGCCTATTGCAGTGTTACCATTTCTAAGCACAGTCATCGCATTATTGAAGGTGTAAGGTGGTGTATAAGAATTACCATTACCAATTTGAAATAAAGCATCATCCTGTATGGGTGTAGAAGTAAGTGATCCTGTTCGAATAGCATTTCTTTCTCCAATGGCAGTTGAAACAAATCCGGCTGCTAATGTTTGTCTTCCCATAGCTGTTGCTGCAATTCCTTGGGCAGTTGTATAGGCTCCTATTGCTACAGATTGATCTCCACTTGCAGTTGCAGTGTGTGTACTTAAGGCAAGCGAATATAATCCACTAGCCACTGCATTTAGACCTATAGCCATGCTGAATATATTACTGGATGTAGGATTCATGCCAAATGCAGATGAATAGTAACCAGTAGCTTTCGCATTTTGTCCTATGGCAACTGAATAATCTCCGGTAGCTTCTGATTGATTTCCTCCCATTGATAATGAATATGGGCCGCTAGCAATATTAAATGATCCAATTGCTTGAGCTCTTATACCACTTGCATTATTTCTCCAACCAAGTACAGTAGAGTTTTCTCCGGAAGCTCTGTTTTCTACGCCATAAGCTAAAGAATTTACACCAGGTATAGACGTTCCGCTAAGTTCATCAGCATGAGGTATACCTCCACGCATATTGCCTCTGACATCAAATTTTGCAAGCGGTTTTATTGCGGCAAAATCACCAACACCTACGTTACCATTTTGATAAATATTTTGGGTATTTATTGTGGCTGCGGTTGTTGTGTTTTCTAAATTCCAAGGGTTTGCAGCTGCAATAGAATCCCCCTTCATTTTTTGCCATATATTACCATCAAAATAAAAATAGCCGGATGTTGTTACATTAACAGTTTTTGTAGTTGTAGAACTTGAAAGCAAAGCCTCAGTTATGTAAACAATAGCGCCGGTCTGTTGAGTATCATAATTAGCATCTTTAGCTTTTAGTTCAGAACCTTTGAGTCTGGGAGCAATAAATCCATCGATTTTTGTAATGTCTGAGGGGGATGCCATTACATCTAACGTAGCTTTGGGAGTTTCGGTGTTAATACCTACTTGGGAAAAAGCAAATCCGGTAATGAGACTGCTGAAGAGAATAAATTGTTTTTTCATTTGTTTGTAAATTTTTAGAACTGTATTTTATTATCGTGTGTATTTTTTCATTTTAGCTGAGATTTATTATTTCCGTATGAATTGTTTTTTGTGACGTTTCAAAAGTAGCTTTGTTGAGTTAGTGCTACAAATATTTACTGGCTAGTATTCAGGAAAATGGGTGATTATAATTAAATTTCAAAATATTGATTTTCAGTATTTTATATTTTGTTTTATAATGTTTTTTGTTTTCGAAATTTGTTGTTTAAATATGTGCTTATTGTATGTTAATTATTTAATTTTTCTTCATTTAAAGCCTGAAGATAATGTGAAGGGGAAATATCTGTGATTTTTTTGAATGCAACCGCAAACTTACTCTGAGAAGAAAAACCTGCTTCATCGGCTAAACTTGCTATTTTATATTTTTGGTATTTAGAATCGCTTTTAAGTTTTTCAAGAATATATTTTATTCGTAATTCATTGATATAATTATTAAAATCTTTATGCTTAAAATTATTAATCACATAAGACAAATACTTAGTATTGGTATCACAGTAGGTGGCGAGATAGGGCAGTGATATAGAATTTCGAGTAAATAAAGTAGAATTTTCAAATTTTTCAAGTTTTGCAAGCAGCTTTTTCTCTGTTGCAGGGGTCATCATTGCAGGCTGCCCAAAATCTAAATTAGTGATGATTTCTTTATCTGTACTTTCTTGCTGAATATTTTCTTCTAAGCTGAAAACCTGATGAATGTGATTATCTTGTATTTGCTTTGTGTTTACTTTGATGTTTGTATGGTTTGCTTTATAATTCGAACTTTTAATAAAAATTAAAATAATATATACACAAAAAAGTGTAATAAGCAGAATTAATATAAGGCTGTTTCTGTGAGATTTTTTTTCTTCAATTTGGTATTTTTGTTGTGAATCAGAATATTCTTTGTCAATAAAAGCAGAAGTGTTATAAGATATTTTTTCTTTTGTAGAATCTTGTTTAATTTTTACTTCAGCCAGTTTTTCGATGTTTTTTGTAGCAAAATAGTACTGCTGAGAAGTATTGTAGATCTCATCTTTTAAGCTCAGATAGTTAGATTGTTCTGCAATACTTTCTGCTTTATCAAGGTATAATTTTGCTTTATCAAGATTTTTTGTTTCAATGTATACTTGTGCAATTCCACTAAAAATTAAACCCTTTAAATAATTATCTGACATTGGAGCTAAAGTAGATGCTGCTTTCTGATAAATACTTAGCGCTCTTTTATTGTCACCTAACTTGTAGTAGCAGATTCCTTCTAATTGGTAATTGTTAGCAACAAGCGTAGGCTCTCTGTTACCAATACTCTTAAAAAGATGATTTGATTGATTTACATAATATAAGGCTTTTTTATAATGGTTAAATTCTATTTCACAATAGGCTTTTTCCTGCATCACTAACCCCAGCATATTACTTGCAACAGATGCATTATTAATCTTTTTAATCACATACTCAGACTTATTGATATAGTCTTTAGCTTGGTTAAACAATCCCAGACTTCTATATTGAGATGATAAAAAGCCATAAATTTTTGATTGCCATAGATAATCATCAGAATTTCTAACGTACTCTTCAGCTTTTAATGCATATTCTAAAGATTTTCTATCATTACCGGATTGTTGTATAAGCGTTGCAGAAAGCATCAGGCTTTTAGCTTTAAATTTTGGGGTTTCTGAAATTTTATAAAGAGAATCTGCAATTTCTAAAGCTTTTTTAAAATCCTTTTGAGAGGTTTCCAAATAGGTTTTGCTGTATATTAGATTGTATTTCTCCGGGTCTTGTGCTTTTAGATTGTTTGTAATTATAAATATTACAAAATACAATAAGAGTGTCAATAGATTTTTAACCATATATCATTAGTTTTAATGCTTTTGCATTTTAATTTCAAATTTAGTGTTACCTGAATGTATTAATTGTGATTATATTTTAATATTTGTTAAAATGGAGGGGTTTGGTAGTGGAAACCATCTGAATAAAATCTGATTGATTTATGAGTAAAAATCCCACTATTAGAAGTCGTTAAACTTTTGATATATAAAATGATGAAAATGTATACTTTGAGATCTTGAATCATATCATTCAAAATCAGTAGAATGATATGATTGAATTTAGTATTGGATTATTATATAAAAGTTCAAATCCATTTCATTTTACCCCAATAAAAATACGGTTTTGGAAATAATTATAAAAGAAAGAGTTTGACGTATTCCTGAAAATGAATAGCTTAAATAATAGTTTTTGTGTTTTAATTTACTGAATATGAGATTTTTATGATATTTTACACAGTAATGGAGATTGATGCTGTTATTTTACACATTACGTTTATTTATTCTAGTTATATGAAATTGTTATTGATGAATTTAAAAAAAGCATTATAATGAAAATGCTAGTCTTTATTTTCCTGAAAATGATTGAAGTACCAAACTTTGTTATACTTCGATATTTGTAATTTTACCAAACTTAAGTATTCAAAATACAATTTTTTCTATACCAAAAATCACTAGTTTATATAAAGAGCTAGTGATTTTTTTAATCAAAATTTACATCTTGTTATGAAAATCAATAACAAAAATAACGTTAGAAATATCAGATTTCATCTTCTACTTCTTTTCATCATATTAATCATCATCGCAATTTTTATTTTAAGGGGACGTTTTCAGATTTTCACGATATGTATTGCAAATGCAATCTTATGTTTTATTATATTTTTTAATTATCGCGAATTTGAATATTCCGGAGAATGTATTTCTTTTAAAAAATATTCTGTTTTTAAGAGTGGTTACATACGTCCATTTGTAGAAATGCCTGTTACTCATTTTAAAGATTTTGAAATAAAAAGATGTATGTTCACATATTTTTTAATTATTACTTTTGATAATGGAATTTCAGTAAAGAAGAATCTCAGTTTATCGCTAAAATGGTATAATGACAAAAAGATTATTAGTATCACAAACGTTTTGGACTCATTAAAAGAGAACAGAAATAGTGAAAATTCTTGAAAATTTTTAAATAAATTAATTAAGATAAATGATAATGATACGGTAGGATATTAGATTTAAAACTCATGAAAATTATGTGGCATTCCAATTAAAATCGAGACAATTTTTAACTCAATAAATTCCATAAAATTCCGTATTTTTGCAAATCGTGATTTTCATGTAAGGTCACCCCAAATTATGAGTGAATCAAAAGAATATATAGAAGTTTACGGAGCCAGAGAACACAATCTTAAAAACATTGATGTCAAAATTCCGCGTAATGAACTGGTGGTAATCACCGGACTTTCCGGAAGCGGAAAATCATCATTGGCTTTTGATACGATTTTTGCCGAAGGTCAGCGTCGTTACATAGAAACTTTTTCTGCTTATGCACGTCAGTTTTTAGGCGGTTTGGAACGTCCCGATGTTGATAAAATTGAAGGATTGTCTCCCGTAATTGCGATTGAACAGAAAACGACCAACAAAAATCCCCGTTCTACAGT
This sequence comes from Chryseobacterium aahli, assembly GCF_022699665.1. Lineage (GTDB taxonomy): Bacteria > Bacteroidota > Bacteroidia > Flavobacteriales > Weeksellaceae > Chryseobacterium > Chryseobacterium aahli. The sequence continues at coordinate 10,697 of NZ_JALDNB010000002.1, forward strand.
GGGAACGGTGACTGAGCTCTACGATTACCTTCGTTTATTGTTTGCGAGAGTTTCTGATGCCTATTCTCAAACGACAGGCAAGAAATTGGTTAGCTACACCGAAGATCAGATTCTTGATACAATTAAAGAAAACTACAAAGGCGAAAAGCTGATGTTGATGGCACCTGTTGTTCGTTCAAGAAAAGGTCATTATCACGAACTTTTTGTTCAGATGGCGAAGAAAGGATACGGACAGGCAAGAATCGATGGTGAATTGCAGGATATTGAGTATGATTTAAAACTCGACCGTTACAAAACCCACGATATCGACATCGTCATTGACCGTTGGATCATTGGTGAATCTGCCTCTGAAACGAGAATGGAGAAATCACTGAGAACCGCCATGGAAATGGGAGAAGGTGTAATCGGAATTCAAAAGCTGGGAAGTACCGAAATTGAATATTTTTCTAAAAATTTAATGGATGCCGAAACAGGTCATTCATTAGCTTTGCCGGAACCAAATACTTTTTCTTTCAACTCTCCGAAAGGAAGTTGCCCAAGTTGTAAAGGTTTAGGGACCATCAAGAAAATCAACACCGATTATTTTGTTGAAAATCCTAAATTATCCATTAATCAGGGAGGTTTGTTGCCTTTGGAAGATATTAAATCGAATAAATGGATTTTAGCACAGGTCAAAAATATACTTGAAATTTTCGGGTTAGGATTGACGACTCCATTTAAAGATATTCCTGCAGAAGCGTTGGATTATATGTACAACGGTTGTCACAAAGAATTTAATAAAGACCTGAAGTATGCAGGAATTGCCAAAAAAATAAAGATCAGTTTTGATGGTTTGATTCCTTTTATGGAAGAAATCATTGACGAAAAAGAGTCTTATGAAGGTGTTTTGCTCGAAAGACATTTTACAACCGAAGAAACCTGTCCTGAATGTAAAGGAGCACGTCTTCAGCCGGGAAGTTTAAGCTTTAAAATCGACGGAAAAAATATCGCTGAGATCAATGGTTTGAGTTTATCAGATCTGAAAGATTGGTTGAGAGATGTAAAAGATAAATTTTCGCCGAAACACGCAATTATCGCTCATGAAATTTTAAAGGAAATCGAAACCAGACTTCAGTTTTTACTAGATGTTGGTTTGGAATATTTAAGTCTGAGCAGAAGTTCAAAAACCCTATCCGGTGGAGAATCTCAGAGAATTCGTTTGGCAACGCAGATTGGTTCGCAGTTGGTAAATGTTCTGTATATTTTGGATGAACCAAGTATCGGTTTGCACCAAAGAGATAATGAAAGACTGATCAAGTCATTAAAAAATCTTCGTGATATCGGAAACTCGGTTTTGGTTGTAGAACATGATAAAGATATGATCATGGAAGCCGATGAGGTTTTGGATATTGGTCCAAGAGCCGGAAAATTCGGTGGAGAAATTCTTTGGCAGGGAAAACCTGCAGATTTACTGAAAGCAGATACCATCACTGCAGATTACATCAACGGAAAAAGAAAAATTGCCATTCCGGAAGTCAGAAGAGAAGGAAATGGTAAAAGTATCGTCTTAAAAGGTGCTACAGGAAACAATCTTAAAAATGTAACGCTTGATATTCCGTTAGGAAAATTGGTGGTTGTGACAGGAATTTCAGGAAGCGGAAAATCTTCTCTGATCAACGGAACTTTGTATCCGATTCTGAACAAACATTTTTACAGAGCCGTTCAGGAACCTTTGCCTTACAAGAAAATAGAAGGTCTAGATAATATTGATAAAATCGTAGATGTTGACCAGACTCCGATCGGAAGAACACCACGTTCAAATCCGGCAACGTACACCGGAATGTTCACCGATATCAGAAATTTATTTTCAGAATTGCCTGAAAGTAAAATCCGTGGTTACAAACCGGGAAGATTTTCTTTCAACGTAAAAGGCGGAAGATGCGAAACTTGTCAGGGAGGTGGTTTGAAAGTCATTGAAATGAACTTTTTACCAGACGTTTATGTGCATTGCGAAACCTGTAACGGAAAACGTTTCAACAGAGAAACTTTGGAAGTTCGTTACAAAGGAAAATCGATTTCCGATGTTTTGGATATGACGATTGATGAAGCGGTAGATTTCTTCCAGCCGATTCCTAAGATTTTTGCAAGAGTGAAAACTTTGCAAGATGTTGGTTTGGGTTATATCACAATGGGACAGCAATCGACAACACTTTCCGGTGGTGAAGCGCAACGTATCAAACTTGCAACAGAATTAGCAAAAAGACAAACAGGAAATACTTTATATATTCTTGACGAACCAACTACCGGACTTCATTTTGAAGACGTGAAAATTCTGATGGATGCCATTAATAAATTGGTGGAATTAGGAAATTCATTCATTATCATCGAACATAATATGGACGTGATTAAATTGGCAGATCATATTATTGACGTTGGTCCAGAAGGTGGAAAATACGGCGGTGAGATTATTGCCAAAGGAACTCCGGAAGAGATTATTAAATCAAAGAAGAGTTTGACAGGGAAGTATTTGAAGAAGGAGATGTGATAAATTTAATCTAAAAATTTAAACAGAATCTTTGTCATTCCGTAGGAATCTAAACTGTTACTTTAAAATTCACTGTCGAGATTCCTATGGAATGACAAACAGAATATGAAAAGGCTAAACTGATGATGTTTAGCCTTTTTTATGCACATAATTTAAACTCCAATGTTAACAATTCAATTATTTTAGAAATTTAAATAATTGAATTTCAGTATTTTATATTACAATGTTAACTCAATGTTAACTCAATGTGAAATTAGTATGAATATTTTTTTATATCTTTGGTTTAGAAATCAAAACAAGTTTAATATATAATTTAAAACCAAAGAGTTATGAAATCGCTATTTATAATTTTAGTGTAAAAAATTAAATTTTCTGGCGATAACATATGACCAATTAAAAACAATAAAAAAATATACATATGAAAAATAAAATCCAAATATTTGTTGCTTCACTTTTCGCATTAGGATTAACTGCAGTCGCAGGTAATGTAAAAGCTCAGACCACTTCAAGTAATACCATTCAGGAAGTTCAGTTGAATAAAAATGATGCATTCAATGAAATCAGAAGTCTGCTAATGGATCAGTTTGATTTTACAAACTCTGAGTATAAAGAAGGTATTGTAAAGTCTGAGGTGAAGTTTGATGTTGCTGAGAATGGAAAAATCGTGAATGTACGTTCAAAAGGTGATTGTAAAAATGTAAGTAAAGAAATTGAAAATGTTTTAAGCCATCTTCAGTATAAAATTGATTCAAGAAAGCTTAATGAAAACATGATTGCCTCATCTTATGTGATGCCGGTGACGGTTGATATTACCCACAGATAAATTGAAATAATTGATCAAACAAACTATATACAATTTCCCTAAACTGCTTGAAAAAGCAGTTTTTTTATTTCCTGTAATTGCATACATTTGATTTTAAATTTTCCATCCTGTGAATCCTATTCTTGATGTTGTTGTCCGCTCTCTCTGCGTTTTCCTTTTTATGGTGATCGCCATTCGTCTGTTTGGGAAAAACCAGCTTTCACAGCTCAATGCGGGAGATGTTGTTCTGTTGCTTTTAATTTCAAATGCTGTACAGAATGCGATGGTGGGCAATAATACTTCACTGGAAGGCGGAATTATAGCTGCCCTAGTTTTGTTTGCTGCAAATTTTATATTAAAAAGACTCATGTTTTCCAATCGTACATTTGCGAGTTTTATGGAAGCTGATCCTGTGATTTTAGTAAAAGACGGAGTTGTAGACCACGTTGCATTGCGAAAGGTAAAAATTAGTTTTGACGAGTTGAACGAATCCATCAGAGAACACGGAATAGAAAAGATAGAGAATGTAAAACTTTCGATTCTGGAAGTCGATGGAAATATCAGTGTAATTTCTGAGGATGAAAAAGATAAGCAAACGCATTATTCGAGAATTAAGAGAAAAAATAAAAGAAAATATCATTAAAAAATGAACTACGAAATAAGAGAAATGCTCCCAAAAGACGAAACCCGTGTGATGGAAATTTTTCAGCAGGGGATAGATGGCGGAATTGCCACTTTCGATACCGAACTTCCGAATGTTGAGGTCTGGAATACAAGTTTTATTAACGACTGCCGCTGGGTTTTGGAAAATGAAAAGAGTGAGGTGATTGGTTGGTCTGCTTTGAAGCCTGTAAGTAAAAGAGAATGTTTTAAAGGGGTCGCTGAGGTAAGTATTTATTTTGACCATAATTATGTCGGGAAAGGTTTAGGGTCACTTTTATTAAGAAAGCTAATTGTCGACAGTGAAAACCACGGATTCTGGACTTTGCAGTCTAATATTTTTCCAGAAAATGAAGCGTCTATCAAATTTCATTTAAAAAATGGTTTCAGAACGGTTGGTGTCCGTGAGAAAGTAGGAAAGCTTCATGGCGAATGGAAAGATTTGGTGATGCTTGAAAGAAGAAGTGAGATTGTACTTTAAATCTTATTAATTTTTTTGGGAATTGGGCGAGTAGTCTTTTGGCATTTTGATTGTATCATTCAGATTATTAATTTAAAATAATTTGATTATGAATTTTCTTAAAAATACAGTCGCAATGCTAATCTTAGCGGGATTTTTTTCATCATGTGTTCCACATCCAAGTCAAAGACCAATGCCGCCGGGACACGATAAAAAAGTAGAAAAACTGAAAGAAGCTCATCCAAGAAACAGAAATAGATAAGGTTCTACACATATGATTTTAGAAATTATTTCGTTATACGATTATAATTTTTCTCAATTTTTGGCATTATCATTGTATTTTTTGAGAAGTTAACTTGAAATTTTTATCATTATGAAGTTGTTATCTAAAGTAATTGGTGTGTTCTTAGTTATTTTTGCAGTTGCATTTTATCAGGCAGAACCTACCCAAAAACGCCATCATCCTCACTCGTACAAACATCATCATCGTGGACATCACAAGATGAAGTACAAAAGAGTAGCGTATCATAAGGCTCCAAGGCATCATTATAAGAAACACTATTACAGACCTGCGAGACCTTACAGGCATTATACTCACAAGAGATACAGACAACCCCGTGTTTATCATAGCAGACCGGTTGTTGTAGTTAATTTATAAAAATAGGCTGTCTCAGAAATGGGACAGCCTATTTATTTTATCAGATTGAAAAGATTTTGTCTAAAATATAAATTAGATCTTCTTTTTCTTAGGATTTAAAAAAGTATTAAAGATCATTACTTCCTGTCCGAACTTTTTTTCGATTCTTTCAGAGATGTTTAATAATTCACTTTCCATAAACTCAGTTCTTTTTTCTTCATCATCAAAAATTAAAAGAAGATTATAGTTTTTGCCGTCTTCAATGAAGTCGCTGTGTACCTCAGAGAGGATATATTTTTCGACATCCAAAAGATTTTCCGTCATCAGAACCAAGGTGTCATCCACGTAATTTTCCCATTCTTCGATATTGTCTTTTGTGCAATGGAAAGTAATGCTCAATACGCTCATATTTTTAAGAATTTTTAAGATTATTTGAATAAATAGTTCGGCAAAAATCGGTAAAATTTTCGTAAATTAGCCCGTTATTAAATATTCAAAATAAATAGTTTTCAGGTTGTTTTTTAAACATCTGATTATCATTACAATAAAAGTTATATATGCAAAGAGAAGGAGAAAGATTGATTCCTATCAACATCGTTGATGAAATGAAGTCATCTTATATTGATTATTCAATGTCCGTTATTGTTTCAAGAGCTTTACCGGATGTAAGAGATGGCTTGAAACCTGTTCATAGAAGAGTACTTTATGGTATGTATGGTTTGAACGTTTTTTCAAATAGAAAACACTTAAAATCTGCAAGAATTGTAGGGGATGTTTTAGGTAAATATCACCCACACGGAGATTCTTCTGTATACGATGCTATGGTAAGAATGGCTCAGACATGGAGTTTGCGTTATCCACAAGTAGATGGGCAGGGTAACTTTGGGTCAATGGATGGTGATCCGCCTGCAGCCATGCGTTACACCGAGGCAAGATTAAAGAAAATTTCAGACGAAATTTTATCTGACCTTGACAAGGAAACGGTTGACTTTCAAAACAACTTTGATGATAGCTTGACGGAGCCAAGCGTGATGCCTACAAAAATCCCAAATCTTTTGGTAAATGGTACTTCTGGTATCGCAGTAGGTATGGCGACCAATATGGCACCTCACAATTTAACTGAAGCGGTAGATGCAATTACAGCATACATCGATAACAGAGAAATTACTATTGACGAATTGATGCAGCACATCGTTGCTCCAGATTTTCCTACAGGAGGAATTATCTACGGTTATGACGGGGTAAGAGATGCTTTCCATACCGGAAGAGGAAGAGTCGTTCTGAGAGCAAAAGTAAGCTTTGAGGAAGTTCACAACAGAAATGCAATTATTGTAACTGAGATTCCTTATCAGGTTAACAAAGCTGAAATGATTGCGAGAACTGCTGAGTTGGTGAAGGATGAGAAAATTCCGGGTATCTACGAAATCAGAGACGAATCAGACAGAAACGGGATGCGTATTGTTTATGAATTAAAAAACGATGCGATTCCTAATGTTGTCCTTAACTTATTATATAAATATACTTCGCTTCAGACTTCTTTCAGTGTTAATAATATTGCATTGGTACACGGAAGACCGGAGCAATTGAATTTAAAGGATATCATCCATCATTTTGTTGAGCACAGACACGTTATCATCGTAAGAAGAACGGAGTATGAGCTTAGAAAAGCAAAAGAAAGAGCGCACATTCTTGAAGGTTTCATGAAGGTGATCGGAACTCAGGATTCTTTAGATAAAGCGATTGCAATTATTCGTCACAGTGCCAATCCACAGGCAGCGAAAGAAGGAATTATTCAGGAATTTGATTTGTCTGAACTTCAGGCTCAGGCGATTCTAGACCTTCGTTTGGCTCGTTTGACAGGAATGGAGCTTGACAAAATCCGTGATGAGTATGAAGCAATTATGAAAGAAATTAATAATTTGGAAGATATTTTGGCTAATGAACCAAGAAGATTCCAGATCATTAAAGATGAATTAGTTGAAATTAAAGAAAAATACGGTGACGAAAGAAGAACAGAAATCGATTATTCTGGCGGTGAAATGTCTATTGAAGATATTATCCCGAATGAAGCGGTAGTTCTTACGATTTCTCACGCAGGATACGTGAAGAGAACGTTGCTTTCAGAATACAAAATTCAGAGCAGAGGTGGTGTAGGAAATAAAGCAGCGACGACGAGAGATTCAGATTTCTTAGAATACATCGTATCTGCAACCAATCACCAATACATGTTGTTCTTTACAGAAAAAGGTAAGTGTTATTGGTTAAGAGTATTTGAAATTCCTGAAGGTTCTAAAACTGCAAAAGGAAGAGCGGTACAAAACTTGATCAACATTGAGCCAGATGATAAGATTAAAGCATACATCAGAACCAATAACTTAAAAGATTCTGAATATGTAAATCAAATGAGCGTATTAATGGTCACCAAAAATGGTACAATTAAGAAAACCTCTCTTGAAGCATATTCTAGACCAAGAGTAAATGGTGTAAATGCAATTGAAATTAGAGAGAATGACATGTTGTTGGGTGCATACCTTACAAATGGTACATCTGAAATCATGATTGCTACTAAAAATGGTAAATGTATCCGTTTCCCTGAAGCGAAAGTTAGAGAAGTGGGTAGAGGATCTATTGGAGTTCGTGGTATCAGCATGGAAGATAATGATGAGGCAATCGGTATGATTGTGGTGAATGACATCGAAAATGACACAGTGCTTGTAGTATCTGAAAAAGGATACGGAAAGAGAACTGCTGTTGAAGATTACAGAATTACCAACAGAGGTGGAAAAGGTGTTATCACGCTTAATATCACTGAAAAAACAGGTAATCTTATTGCAATTCAGAATGTAACAGATGACGATGGATTGATGATTATCAATAAATCTGGTGTTGCGATCAGAATGAATATGAATGAGATGCGTGTGATGGGTAGAAATACTCAGGGTGTGAAAATGATCAATCTGAAAAAGAATGACGAAATTGCAGCTATCGCCAAAGTAGAAATGGATAAAGACGTTGTTGAAGAAGAGGAACTTTTAGAAGGCGAAGAAGGAATAGTTCTTCCTACAGAAGAAGGTAACGCTCCGGAAATAGAAAATAATTTAGAAAACGAAAGCTCAGAAGATACAACTGAAGATACCGCTTCTGAAGAATAATTAAAATAAAAATAAAATTGTTATTATTATGAAAAAGCTAATTTTAGGTATAGCTATCATTTCATCAGCATTTGTTTTCGGACAGAAAGATGCAAAGGATGTAAATGCGCAATTACAAGCTTCTAATAAAGCAGCAATGGATGCTTACCAGGCGAAAAACTATGCCATTGCAGCTCCAAAGTTTTTAGAAGTTTACAACTTAATGAAGACAAGTGGTCAAGACGATAAAATCTATATGTATTACGCAGGATTAAGCTATGCTCTTGCAAATAATGTAGATGAATCGATTAAAATTTATACTGATTTAATTAATTCAGGATATACAGGCGTTACAACCCAGTACACTGCAAAACAAAATAAGTCTGGCGACGTTGAAACGTATGATAAAAATACTTGGGAGTTATTGAAGAAGTCATCTTCAAAAGACTATTCAGATTTTAAAACTGAACAGACTAAAAGTGTAGAGCCAGATTTGTATGAAACTTTATCAACCCTACTTTTAAATGCTAAAAAGAATGATGAAGCTTTAGCTTTAATTGAAAAAGGTTTGGCTAAATTTCCGAATAATGCTAAATTGAAAGAATATCAAGGTTCTGCATTGTATGCTACTGGAAACACAGATAAATTCTTAACAAATCTGAAAGAACAATTAGCCAAAAATCCTAATGATGCTACCAATTGGTATAATTTAGGAGTTTTGCAGGCGAAAACTCCTGCGACTGAAGCTGATGCAATTGCTTCATTTCAAAAAGCAATTGAACTTGCGGGAACTAACGCGGCATTGCTTAACAATTCATATCAGAATTTAGTATATACATCACTTGGTGATGATGCAAAGGCGGTTGAAAGCATTAATGCGTTGAGAAAGTCAGATCCGGATAAGGCTACAACATTAATTGAGGCAAGAAAGGAAAGATTCAACAAAGCCTTGCCTTATGCTGAAAAATGGCATCAGACAAATCCAGAAAATATGGATGCCATTACTACTTTGAGAGAAATCTATGTTATTACAAAAAATCAGGCAAAAGCTACTGAAATGAAAGCTAAAGAAGCTGCACTTAAGGCTAAACAGCCAAAATAATATTCATTAGTTTGAATTCATATAAAACCGAAGCATTTTGTTTCGGTTTTTTTTTATGTGTATTTCAGTTTTGATTTCTTAAAGATGATCAATCAGTTTAGTTTAAATGTTGCATCATTATCTTTAAAAATCAATCTGAAATCTCTCTCTAATTCCGTATATTTGAGAAAAATTTTTACAGAATGATCGAGTGGAAAACCGTAAAGGAATACGAAGATATTACTTATAAAAAATGCAACGGTGTGGCAAGAATCGCCTTCAACAGACCGGAAATCCGTAATGCTTTCAGACCCAAAACAACTTCAGAATTGTATGATGCATTTTATGATGCGTCAGAAGATCCTTCTATTGGTGTAGTGTTGCTTTCAGGAGAAGGGCCAAGTTCTAAAGACGGAGTTTGGGCGTTCTGCAGTGGAGGAGATCAAAAAGCTAGAGGTCAGCAGGGTTATGTTGGGGAAGACGGAAGACACCGTTTGAATATTCTTGAAGTGCAGCGTTTGATCCGTTTTATGCCAAAAGCTGTGATTGCAGTAGTTCCGGGTTGGGCTGTTGGTGGTGGTCACTCGCTTCATGTGGTTTGTGATCTTACTTTAGCGAGTAAAGAACACGCTATTTTTAAACAAACTGATGCCGATGTAACGAGTTTCGACGGTGGTTACGGATCAGCTTATCTGGCTAAAATGGTCGGACAGAAAAAAGCTCGTGAGATTTTCTTTTTAGGAAGAAATTATTCTGCTCAGGAAGCTTTTGATATGGGAATGGTGAATGCCGTAATTCCTCATGACGAATTGGAAGATACTGCCTACGAATGGGCTCAGGAAATTTTAGCTAAATCTCCAACTTCCATCAGAATGCTGAAATTTGCAATGAACCTTACCGACGACGGAATGGTTGGGCAACAGGTTTTCGCAGGCGAAGCAACCCGATTGGCGTACATGACAGAAGAAGCAAAAGAAGGTAGAAATGCCTTCCTGGAAAAGAGAAAACCGGATTTCGGAAAAGATCAGTGGATTTCTTAAATAATAATATGCTCATATTGAAAAAAGGATTTGAATTTCTCGAACAAATAGAGAAAAACAACGACCGTGTTTGGTTTTCTGAGCACAAATCAGAATATGATTCAATTATAAAGGAAAATAAATTTTTTTTTAATCAAATTTATTCTCAGCTTGAAGAATATGATAGTTTAGGAAAGATTCATATTTTCAGAATTTATAAAGATGTACGCTTTTCCAAAGACAAAACGCCTTATAAAACCAATTTTGGTGCAGGAATATCTCGGAAAAAACCAATGCTTAGAGGTGGTTATTATATTCATTTAGAGCCAAATAACAGTTTTGTTGGAGGTGGTTTTTGGAGTCCAAACTCGGAAGATTTGCTTAGAATTCGAAAGGAGTTTGAAACCAGTGATACTGAAATCAGAAAAATTATGTCAGATAAAATTTTTGTAGAATACTTCGGCGAATTACAGGGTGAAGAAGGTGCGAAAATTGCTCCGAAAGGTTTTGATAAAAATCATCCCGCTATTAATCTGATCAAGAAAAAACAATTTGTTGTCATGAGAAGATTTTCTGATCAAGAGGTTTTTTCTGACAATTTTCAAAAAGAAGTCATTGCCACTTTTCTAGCAATGCGTCCTTTTTTTGATTACATGAGCGAGGTTCTTACAACAGATTTAAATGGTGCATCTTTAATTTAATTAAAGATGCACTGTTAGAAAAACTGAGCTTCAATATTTAAATTAAATGGAACAAAACTTTCAAAACCCTCAGATTTTCGACCTTGAAATTCCTGATTTTAGTGATTTAAAACTGACGGCGGTGTCGCCAAAATATCTCAAGATTATTTTATTGAATCTTGCTTTGTTCTCGATTTTCTTAGTTGGTATTGTTGGTGTCGCTTTTTATTTCTTTTATTTTAATTTAAGTAAAATTCAGGTTTGGGCAATTGTTATTGGAATTTTTCTAATGATTTGCTTTCTTTTTCTAAATACAGTGATTGGTTTTAGATTCAGAAAATATGCAGTTCGTGAAAAGGATTTGGTCTACCAATACGGTTGGCTGAAACGAAGTATTATCATTGTCCCTTTTAGCAGAATTCAGCACATCAAAGTAGAGCAGGGTTGGTTTTCTAAAATATTAAATTTAAAATCAGTTTCTGTATTCACAGCTGGAGTAAGTGGGGGTGATATTACCATCAACGGTCTGCCAGAAGACATTGCAGAGGGAATTAACAATCACATCAGAAGAAGTATTTCTAAGGAAAAAACAGAAGATGGAGGAGAAGCTTAATTCTTTTTTTCAGCCTCAACGTCAGTCCAAAACGGGAATTGTACTACTTTTTCTGTACAATATCGGAATGGTCATCAAAAATCTATGGGTTTTCGTTATCCTTTTTTTTGTCAGAAAAGATAAAATAGAGCCTTGGATTGTTATTCTTGCTATAATTGCCGGACTCTTAATTCTTATTGTTTCTGCGGTTTTACAATATTATCATTTCAAATATTATATTGACGAAGAAAATGAAGAATTTGTTATTCATGAAGGAATTATCAATACTTCGGTAACTAAAATTAAAAGGGAAAATATTCAGGAAGTTAATATCTCGCAACCTTTTATTCATCGGTTTTTTAATATTTATAAACTTGAAATTGACACACCTGGAAGTTCTGAAAAAGAAGTGAAAATTTCAGCATTGACAAAACAAAATGCGATTGATCTAAAAAAATATCTTTTAACGGAGAAGAAAACAGAAAACAGTACCGAACACCTTGATGAAGTTTTAGATAAAGAAGAGAATAAAGAACTTCGTTCAATTAAAATTTCAACGCTCAGCATTCTAAAATACGGCATTACCGCAAATTATATTCAAAGTTTTTTTGCGCTGTTAAGTTTAATAATTTATGGTTTTTCTGAACTTACGAACTTGCTTAAAAAAGCAGAATTTAAAACAGATTTAGACTATGATACCGTAGAATCTCAGTTTTTGGCATTTTCAATTCCTGTTATTTTGGGAATTGTGTTGGTTGTGATCGTTGTCGGAATTTTAATTAACACAGTTCGTACATTAATTAAATTTTTCAATTTTAAAATTACTGAAAACAATCAGAGTTTTTCTTTTGAATACGGGTTGTTTAATACCCGAAATTCGATTGTCAACAAATCGAAAGTGCAGGTAGTCACCGAAACGCAAAACTGGATTCAGAAAAAATTGAAGATTTCTCATGTAAAATTTCTTCAGATTGGTAAGAATGAAGAAGAGGGTGAAAAAAATGTAGCAGCTGTTCCGGGAATTAATGATGATGAAAAAGTAAAACTGATCTCAGCGATTTGGAATGAGATTCCGGTTTTTAAAAATTATTTAAAACCTAATTTCAGATTAATTATTGTCAATACTTTCCAGTGGATTATTTTGCCATTGCTTTTAATTTCTATTATTGAAAAGGAAATATGGATAAACTACTGGTTTTTAGCGGTCATTTACATTGTTTTAACGGAATTATTGATTTTGATTTCTTTCCGAAATTTAAAATTATTTTACAACGAAAAATTTATCAGACTAAAATCAGGAATTTGGGACATCGATAACCGAACTTTTGAGGTCGAAAAACTTCAAACTGTGAAAATTTCTCAGTATTTTTGGCAACGGAAAACAAACTTAGGAACAATCACTTTTTATACCTCCGCAGGACGCTTTAAAATAGCAGCTTTAAACTATTTAAAACTCAAAAAACTGCTGAATTACTGTATCTACAAAATTGAAAATTCTAAGAATAATTAAATAAAATTTAATGTCAGATTGGATAAAGGCTGCAAGGCTTAGAACATTACCGCTCTCTCTGAGCGGAATTATCATGGGGTCATTCATCGCAAAATGGAGACTTTGGGGCGAAGGCGGTACCTGGGACTGGAAAATCTTTGCATTGGCACTTCTAGTGACATTATTGTATCAGGTTTTATCAAACTATGCCAATGATTATGGTGATGGTGTGAAAGGTACCGATGCAAAAAGAATCGGCGAGGCAGAAGCAAGAGCAGTAGCCTCCGGAAAAATTACGGCAAAACAGATGAAAAATGCAGTGATTCTATTTTCTGTTTTATCTTTTATTGCAACGATTACACTTTTATATTTGGCTTTCATTCCAGATTTTATGAATGAGTTTTACATCTTTATTGGTTTGGGTGTGGCGAGTATTTTGGCGGCAATTGGTTACACGATTGGCAAAAAACCTTATGGTTATATGGGATTGGGAGACGTTTTTGTTTTCATTTTCTTTGGTTTGGTTTCGGTTTGCGGAAGTTATTTTTTGTTTACCAAAACATTCAGCTGGGATATGCTTTTACCCGGAGCAGCTGTAGGAATGATGAGTATGGCGGTTTTAAACCTTAATAATATGCGTGATATTGAAAGCGACAGATTATCGGGTAAAAACAGTCTTGCATTGAGAATGGGCTTTAGAAATGCAATGATTTACGAAATGGTTTTGTTGCAGTTTCCTTTGATTTTAATCCTAATTTTTTTAGCAATGAATGGTTTCATTCAATCGAAGCAATATTATGTTTTCATCGTGATGATTCTTTTATTACCTCTTGCAAAACTGAGAAGAAAAATAATGGAAGTAAAAGAGCCTAAACAACTTGACCCTTTCTTAAAGCAAGTCGGGATTATCACCTTTATGATGGCCGTTCTTACTGCTTTCGGACTTAACTTTTTCAGTTAATAAACTTGTATTTTCTTAACAAATACACTGTTTTAATAGTGCTATTCGTGATAAAATTTGTGTAATTAGTGTTTAATAAAAATAAATTAAAATGAAAATACAATACTTAGGACAAAACTGTTTCCTGTTCACGTACAAAGAAAAAACGATCCTTTGCGATCCTTTTTATAATTACAAAAAAGCAGAATCAGGATTTGATATTAGTGCACAGAAAATCGATTATATTTTGATCACTCATGCTCACGGCGATCACATTGCTGACGTCGGAGAGGTTTTGCAACACTATCCTGAAGCTACCATTATTGGTCAGCCAGAAATCTGTGCATACTTCAAAGATGCTAAAAATAAAGACGATGTAAACTTAGGTGGATCAGCGAAAATCGGTGATTTGAAAATCTCTATGGTTCCGGCTCATCATACAAGTTCATTCCCTGACGGAAGTTACGGTGGAGTTCCTGTGGGATATATTTTCAGGCTTCCTGAAGGTAAAAACGTGTATTTGGCTGGTGATACCGGAGTAATGGCAGATATGCAGTTATTTCCTGCATTGTATGGTCATTTAGATCTTTCAATCCTTCCGATTGGTGGTCATTACACGATGTGTTCAAGAAAAGCGGCTTTTGCAGCATCAGAATTATTGAAAACTCCAAAAGTAATCGGATGTCATTTTGATACTTTCCCGGCAATTGAGATTGATCATGAGAATGCTGTGAAAAATTTTAGTGATAAAAATGTTGAATTGATTCTTCCAAAATTGGGCGAAAGTTTCGATATATAACAAAAAAATTAAGAGATTAAGTAATTTAAATAAAATCATCTTAATCTCTTAATTTTAAAAATAAAAAAATGGCAAGCTACCTAAATCACACCGCTCAACCAATTACCTTTGCTGCGTTCCCACCCTGGAGGGTTTTTAGGAGCTGGTTGTTTAGGACTTGCCGTTGCAAAGATAGGAATTAATTGTAAACTTAAAAATATTATTAAAGAAAAAATCTTAGAAAATCCCTTTATTAAAGCTAAACCGCTGAAATTTAGACCAATATTTTTTAAGAAATTTTCTAAAAATCAGAATTATGACGAAAAGTCCAGTAACCTTAGGAATTTTATTGTATGCCGCTACAATGTTGATCTTTTTTGTAGTTTATTTTCTTTTTTCAGGAGTTGAGTATTTTGATACTTCGTTGAAAGTCAACGCATTCGTGTTGCCAATATTTTACGCTTTAGCAGCGTTTTGGTCTGTAAAATCTCGTTGGAATAAATATAGAATGGGTTTCAGAGAAGCATTCAAAAGAGCTTTTGTTCCGATGTTTGTAGGCGGAATTTTATCAATTGTAAGCATTTTTTCTTTCCTAAATTTCATTGATACCGATGCAAAAGATCTTTTGAATTATCAATATGTACAGAGACAAAAATCAGAACTGGACAAAGAATATTTGTCTGCAAAAAAGATTTTGAAACACCAAAAAGACATCGATGAGCTCGAGCAAAAATATCAGGAAGGTCTTCAGAGATTTGATCCTAAAACAATTAAGGGAAAAGATATGTTGACAGCAAGTCATTTTTCAGGATATTTTGCAGCAATTCTTATATTTTACGTAGTTTTGTCAGTATTTTTCGGGGCATTTTTCAGAAAGAAAACAATGCCTGAAGAAATCATTGAAGAATAATTTTTTATTAAAATTTAAATGAATTTATCTATAGTTATTCCGTTGCTTAACGAGGAAGAATCTCTCGAAGAGCTTTTTACAAGAATTGATAACGTTTGTAAAACCAGTAACTTATCTTATGAAGTTTGGTTTATCGACGACGGAAGTACAGACTTATCGTGGAGCATTATTGAGAATTTAAAAGTTCAGCATCCACAAATCCACGGAATAAAATTTTCCAAAAATTACGGGAAATCCCAAGCTTTACATGCCGCTTTTGCAAGAACAAACGGTGATGTAATCATTACCATGGATGCCGATCTACAGGATTTTCCGGAAGAGATTCCTGAACTGTACAGAATGGTGATTGAAGATAATTACGACATTGTTTCAGGCTGGAAAAAAAAGCGTTTTGACAATGTAATGACCAAAAATGTACCTTCAAAACTATTCAATGCTGCGGCAAGAAAAGTTTCGGGTGTGTACTTGCATGATTTTAATTGTGGTCTGAAAGCTTATAAAAAACAGGTTGTAAAATCGATTGATGTGTACGGAGATATGCACCGTTATATTCCGGTTTTGGCGGCGAATGCAGGGTTCAGAAGAATTACAGAAAAAGAAGTTCCACATCAGGCAAGACCTTACGGTACTTCAAAATTTGGTACAGAAAGATTCGTTCGTGGATTTTTAGATTTAGTAACGCTATGGTTTGTAAGTCGTTTTGGTGGAAGACCCATGCATTTCTTTGGAGCGGTTGGAACTATAATGTTTATCGTAGGTTTTCTCTCAGCATTTTGGCTGGGCATTTCAAAACTGATTGATGTTGCAAGAGGAATTTATGGACATTTAATCACCAATAATCCTTGGTTTTTCATTGCATTAACGATGATGTTGATGGGAACTTTGCTTTTCATCGCAGGATTCTTAGGTGAAATGATCATCCGAACCAACAGAGAGCACAAGAATTATAATATTGACGAAGTGATATAAGATGAAAAAGATTTTTTATATAATTTCATTTTTAGCTTTAATTTCCTGCTGTAAAATTTCTCCGAAAGGCAACTTAGAAAAAAAGGAAATTGACGTTGAAGAATTCGTTAATTTAGATTTGGACGGAAAATTTCGTGTATTTTACGCAAGAGGTCCAAAGAATTTTGTTGAAATTGAAACCTATCCGAATATCGCTGATAATCTTGATGTTGACGTAGATGATAAAACACTTTCCATCAAAGAAGGCAGAGGGACAAAAGGTGTAGATTTCTACAATGTGACGATTTATTCTAAGTACAATTTGGAAAAAGTTTCTCTTTCAGATTCTGTTGAAATGAATATTTCGAGCGAAATTAAAACTGATAATTTTAGACTCAATTTAAAAAATAATGCTACTTTTATGGGTTCAGTGAACACAAGAAGAGCAGAAGTGGAAATGCTGAACAGAAGTCGCGCTAATTTTTTAGGCGAAACGAAAGATGCAGTGATAAAGATCTCTGATACAGCAAGTTTGATTGCTCCGTATTGGAAAATAACCAATCTTAATCTTGATTCTCAAAATGGAAATTATGCTGAAGTCAATGTAAAAGATTCACTGAAAGGAACAGTGAAGAATACTGCGAAATTTGTTTATTACAATGATCCGATCAGAGCTTTTAAAGTTGAGAAAACAACAAAAGTAGAAAACAAAAAATTGCAGTAATTGTTGAAGACGAAGAAAATAATTATAAGCATTCTTAAATATTCAACTTTAGTTGCTCTATTTTGGATGTTAATAATGATCACAAAATTTTATGGTGGCGATTATTGTAAAACGGTTTATAATATTTTTATTGTTCCATTTATTGTATTTCTAATTCTCATTAATATTATAATTCTTTATAGTATTGATTTTAGAAGAAAAAAATATAAAATAACCAATTATGTTTTGCTCGCTTTGGTTTTTGTTTTTTCGGTTCATGTTCTTTTCAACAATTTGAATTCAGAAAAAAAACTTGGGCGCAGATTTTTAGTTGATGGTAGTATTCCAGGAAGGTTGACAATTTATTTATATAAAAATAAAACTTATGAGATAATTGCAAGTTCTCCTCATGTAACTTGTCATTACTTTGGAAAGTACAATTTAGATAAAAATTATCTGATTTTTGATGAAGAAATTATTGAAAAAACAACACATCAGATTTCAAAAAAATATAGATTTAACACAAATAAAAAAGAATTTGAATCTGTCGAAATTGGATTTCCAAATTTGATAAACGATAATTTATAAATTAACAAACTATAAAAACGCACAAATACAAATATGACAACATTAGAAAAAGCGAAACTTTGGTTGAGTGATACATTCGATAAAGAAACAAAAGATGCTGTTCAAACATTAATTGACAGCAATTCTCCGGACTTAGAAGATTCTTTTTACAGAGAATTGGAATTCGGTACAGGAGGAATGCGTGGAATTATGGGTGTTGGAACCAATCGTTTAAATAAATACACATTAGGTCAAGCAACACAGGGACTTGCGAATTATATGTTGCAGCAATTTCAAGGTAAAGAAATTAGTGTTGCGATAGCTTATGATGTTCGTCACAACTCAAAAGAATTCGGAAAATTGGTTGCAGATGTTTTAACGGCAAACGGAATTAAAGTTCTTTTGTTTAAAAACCACAGACCAACCCCTGAATTGTCTTTCACTGTTCGTGACAGAAAATGCAACGGAGGGATTGTGTTGACAGCTTCTCATAATCCGCCAGAATACAACGGTTACAAAGTTTATTGGAATGACGGAGCGCAAATTGTTCCGCCACATGACGAAGCAATTATCAATGAAGTATATTCTGTAAAATTTGAAGAAATTAAATTTGACGGAAACGATGATCTGATCGAATGGATCGGAGAGGAGCAGGATGAAGTATACATCGATGCCTGTATCGAAAATTCAACGTATCAGGATGTTGAAAAAGGAAATTTAAATATTGTTTTCACATCAATTCACGGAACAACTTACACAACAGTTCCTCAAGCTTTGGAAAAAGCTGGTTTCAAGAAAATTGACTTGGTTAAAGAACAAATGATTCCAAGTGGAAATTTTCCAACGGTAGATTCTCCGAACCCTGAAGAGCCTGCAGCTTTGGAAATGGCAATGGATTTAGCTAAAATCACCAACGCAGATATCGTTATCGGAACAGATCCTGATGGTGATAGATTGGGTATTGCTGTAAGAAATTTGGAAGGCGAAATACAATTGTTAAACGGAAACCAATGTAATACGATTCTAACGTATTATATTTTGGATCAATGGAAAAAACAGGGTAAAATTACTGGAAAAGAATTCATCGGTTCTACGATTGTAACTTCAGATATTTTCTTTGATATTGCTAAAAAATTCGGTGTTGACTGTAAAGTTGGATTAACAGGTTTCAAATGGATCGGAAAAATGATCCGGGATTTTGAAGGTCAGGAAAAATTTGTTTGCGGTGGTGAAGAAAGTTTCGGATTTATGACGGGAGATTTCGTTCGCGATAAAGATTCTTGTGGAAGTATCGTTTTAGCCTGCGAAATTGCAGCTTGGTGCAAAGCAAACGGAAGAACGATGTACGAATACCTTATCGAAATCTATCAGGAAACCGGAATGTATTACGAAGGTTTAATTAACATCGTTAAAAAAGGTAGAGATGGAGCGGAAGAAATTCAGAATATGATGAAGAATTTCCGTGAAAACCCTCCAAAATCATTGGCTGGTTCAGCGGTTGAAGAAGTAAAAGATTTTAAAGAGCAAACCAATTTCGTAGTTTCTGAAAATAAAAAACATGTGATGGATGACATTCCAAAATCGAATGTTTTGATTTATTATACACAGGACGGAACAAAAGTTTGCGTAAGACCTTCAGGAACAGAACCAAAAATTAAATTTTATGTTTCTGTAAAGGAACAAATAACTTCAAAAGAAGACTTTGAAGAAACGTTGAAATCTTTAGAGCAAAAAATAGAAGAAGTAAGAAAAGATCTTCAGTTAAATTAAATAAGGTAGCAAGAATTAGGTTTTAGATAAAAGTTTACTATTTGTTTGTAATCTTTGTCACAATTGAAAACTTTGTGTTCTTTGCTGAGTGAAACGCCTTTGCGAACTTAAAAACAGCTAGCTGATAATAAAACTTTGCGAACTTTGCGTTAAAATTAGAATTATAACAAATAACGGTTATCCTATAACCTAATTTCTGCCACCTAAAATATAATATCTTAAAAGTAAATAAAAGTGAAAGTTTCAAAATTAGCAGCGAACCTTATTGGTTCTGAAATTGTAAAAATTGGTAACGAAGTAAATGATTTAAAGGCGAAAGGGGCAGAGATTGCTAATCTTACGATTGGTGATTTGAATTCTAATCTTTACCCGATTCCTGCAGAATTAAAAGAAGAAATTCAGAAAGCGTATCAGAATAATTTAACCAATTATCCGCCAGCAAACGGATTGTTGTCATTGAGAAATGAAGTTTCAAAAGACTTGAAAACAAGATGGAATTTAGATTATTCAGCGAATGATATTTTAATTACAGCAGGTTCAAGACCGTTGATTTATGCAGTTTATAAAGTAATTGTTGACGAAGGTGATAAAGTAATTTATCCTACACCGTCTTGGAACAACAATCATTACGCATATCTTACTTCTGCAGATGCAATTGAAGTTAAGACAACTCCGGAAAACAATTTCTTACCCACTGCTGATGATTTAAGACCTCACTTAACCGGAGCTGTTCTTTTGGCTCTTTGTTCGCCACTAAATCCTACAGGAACGATGTTCACAGAATCTCAGTTGAGAGAGATTTGTGAAATGATTTTAGAGGAAAACAGCAAAAGAGGTGTAGACGAAAAACCGTTGTATTTAATGTATGATCAGATTTATTCTAATCTTACTTTCGGTGCAAAACATGTTGATCCGGTTTCTCTTTTCCCTGAAATGAGAGAATTCACGATTTATATTGAAGGGATTTCCAAATGTCTTGCAGCGACTGGAGTTCGTGTAGGATGGGGATTTGGTCCTTCTCATGTAATTGACAAAATGAAAGCTTTATTGACGCACGTGGGAGCTTGGGCACCAAAACCGGAGCAGGAAGCAACGGCAAAATATTTTCAGAATGCTGATAATGTAAACACATTTATCAATGATTTTAAAGGAAAATTAGAAGCAAGTTTAAAAGTTCTTCACAACGGAATTCAGGATTTAAAAGCTAAAGGTTTAGCAGTAGAGAGCATCGAACCGATGGGAGCGCTTTATTTGACCATAAAATTAGACTATATCGGAAAAACAAAACCTGACGGAACGGTAATTGAGAATTCTTCAGACTTAGTTTTCTATTTAATCAATGATGCAGGAGTTGCTTTAGTTCCTTTCTCAGCATTTGGGGAAGCTCAATCTGAGCCTTGGTTCAGAGCTTCTGTTGGAGGCTTAGATATCAATGAAATTGAAGTAATGATGCCGAAATTGGAGAATGCTTTAAATAATTTGAAATAAGTTTTTTGTTTATTGTAGAATTTGAACTTTAAGAAAAATCACATAAATTGCCGAAGGTTTGTACTTCGGCAATTTTTTTAGCCGAAATATTTAATTAAAAATTATCCATAATTTATTGATGAAATTTCAGAGGAAAACTTTTCTTGAAACAAAATGGTTAAGCTACTTAACGTTAGCAATCATCATTTTAGTTATTCTGAGTGTTTGGCTTTCCGGAACAAATTCTCACAGATCTTTATTTCAAAATTCTATACTATCAACTTCTATTTTAGCGGCAACATTCTTTGTGTTTATTAGTTCAGGATTATATTTTGGTTTAAAACTGAAAGAGAATGTAGGACATATTTTACATAAAGAAAGAATCAAAAAATATTCGGATAATATTTCTTTACCAGAGGTTTCCGGTTTTGATCCACCAGCTGTAGGAGATGGCATAGGAGGAGTTATCTTTTCAATTATTCTATGGTTTTTGATTTCTATTGTGTTCGCTTTTCTATTATATTTCTTAGGATTCTTCTTTTGGGCAGCAATTTTATTTTTTGCGGCAATGCTATATTGGATTTTTTTCCGAGCTTTACGATTGGTATTTAAAAATTCGAAAAGCTGTAAAGATAATCTTTTAAGAAGTTTAGGATTTGGATTTTTCTATTCATTTCTATATATCTCATGGATTTACGGAATCATCTTTTTAGTCAATTATTTAAACTAAAACTCACTTTTAATAATTTATATTTAAATAAAATGAAAATTATCGCTGTTATTCCTGCGCGCTATGAAGCCAGCCGTTTTCCCGGAAAACTGATGCAGATTTTAGGTGAAAAAACAGTTATTACGACGACTTATCAAAATGTTGTAGAAACCGGACTTTTTGATGAAGTTTTCGTCGCAACAGATTCTGAATTGATCTTTAATGAAATTCAAAATCACGGCGGAAAAGCAGTAATGACCGGACAACACGAAACGGGAAGCGACCGAATTGCAGAAGCTGTGCAGAACATTGATTGTGATATTGTGATCAACGTTCAGGGCGACGAACCGTTTTTAAAATTAGAACCTTTAAAGCAACTGATTCAGGTTTTTAAGGAAGATGACAATCAGGAAATTTCCTTAGCTTCATTAAAAATAAAACTTCACGAAAAAGAAGAAATTGAAAACCCGAATAATGTAAAAGTGATAACTGATAATAATGGTTTTGCACTTTATTTCAGCCGTTCTGTGATTCCTTTTCACCGAGAAATTTCCTATAATGTTGATTATTTTAAACACATCGGAGTTTATGCTTTCAGAAAACATGCTTTGCTTCAATTTTCAAAATTAGAAATGAAACCATTGGAGATTTCAGAAAAAATAGAATGCATCCGTTATCTGGAATATGGTATGAAAATCAAGCTAATAGAAACCAATTTCATTGGAGTCGGAATTGATACGCCTGAGGATTTGGAAAAAGCAAAAAAGTTATTGTAAAGTAAAAAAAAACAATTAAAAAGTTGAAAGGCTAATGTGAAGAGTTAAAAGAAAGTTAATAAGTAATCTTACATTACAGAATTCCGTAATTTTGTTACACTGTTAGATTGATAGATTGTTACATTAGACTAGAAAGACTTATATTTGACTTGATAAAAATGATTGAATGAAGAAATTAATTTTAGTATTCGTCCTTATATTTTCGCAACTATCTTTCGCTCAGACCGCTAAAGAAATTATTGATAAAAACATTGAATTGTCCGGAGGACTAACGAACTGGAAGCTTTTAAATTCAGTATTACTTCAAGGGAAAGTAATTTTAGGTGTGAAAGATGAATATCCAATCAAAATTTATCAACAACGCCCGAATTTAACCAAAACCGTCTTGACCATCAACGGAAAAGATACCGCAATTGAAGGCTACGATGGAACTAAAGGGTATGCGATGAATTACGCAACCAATAAACTTCAGGTATATCCGGAATATGTTTCAGAAAGTTTTGATAATGATTTTATCGATTGGGAAAACAAAGGTTTTGAAGCTAAATATCTAGGCAAAGAAAAAGTAGGAGATATCTATTGTCACAAAGTAGAACTGACTAAAAATGTTAATAAAAATCTGTATTATTTTGATACTAAATATTTTATGCTTTTAAAAGAGATAAAAAAAGAAGAAACATTAAATTATTCAGATTATAAAAAAGTTGGTAACTTGGTTATGCCGTTCAGAATAGAATCTGCAAGCACAAAAAAAGACGGAGACTACGTCATGCTTCTGAACAAAGTGGAAATAAATAAAGTATTTCCTGCCAATATTTTTAAATTTTAATACTTGAATTAACATAACAGCGAAACTGTAAAATAAATAAAAAATGAAAAAAATCTTTTTAATATTACTTTCTTTCGTAGCATTTTTTAACAGCTGCGCTCAGAAAAAAACCGACGTTTCTAAAGCTAAAAGTAAAGAACTTATGGGAAAAACAATATACGATTACAAAGTAGAAGCTCTTGAAGAAGGGAAAGAAATCAATTTCGCTGACTTCAAAGGAAAGAAAATTCTTATTGTAAACACAGCATCAGAATGTGGTTTCACGCCACAATATGCTGATCTTGAAAAATTATCAAATGAATATAAAGATAAATTGGTTGTAATAGGTTTTCCTGCCAACAATTTCGGCGGACAGGAGCCTGGTTCAAACGTTGAAATCGGAGCATTTTGTCAAAAAAATTACGGCGTAACATTTCCTTTAGCTGCAAAAGTTTCTGTAAAAGGAGATGACACCGCACCGATTTTTAAATATCTAACGGAAAAAGAACTGAACGGAGTAAAAAACACAAGTATTCTTTGGAATTTTACTAAATTTTTGGTTGATGAGAACGGTAAGTTAATAGATTCATTTATCAGTACTACAAAACCTACTGATGAGGCGATTACTAAGTATTTGAAATAAAAAATCTTAGTATTAAATAAAATAAACTCCGCTTAGAATTATTTCTAAGCGGAGTTTATTTTGTATTCTAATGAATATTTATCTCTGAAAATTGACCATCCACAAATATCACTCATTGCTTTTCTCGGCAAAGCCAAAGATATTTCCCAGCTTGATACTTGAGTAACCGTTGCTTTTTATTTTGCTTGAATTAATCATTGCTTTCGCCAAAACATCTGTAGGCAAAGGTTTCTGACTTTCAAAAAGACCAAGTTTATTGGCAAATTTGATAATTCTGCTTCCTAAAACTTCGCCGGATCTTTCAGAATCTTTTCTTTCAAGCATTCCGGGTTTGAAAATGGTGATTTTATTGAAATGAAGCTTTCTCACAGCATCTTCCAATTCACCTTTCATTTTAGAATAGAAAATTTTAGATTGCGGATTGGCTCCGTAAGCAGAAACTAAAATATAATCTTCCACATTGTTATCTTTGGCAGCTTTTGCAAACTGAAATTGATAATCGTAATCAACTTTTCTTTGGGCTTCTTTACTTCCGGCATCTTTCAAGGTCGTTCCCAAACATGAAAAAGCAACGTCACCTTTTACCGAATCTTTCCAGTCTTCAGGTTTTTCAAAATCTACGATGTGAGTTTTTAGTTTTTCGTTTTGAATAGTTAAAGGCTTTCTTACAAAAACATCTACTTGCTCAAAATCATTATCATTCAGCAATTGTTTAACCAAATCTCTTCCTGTAGCGCCTGTTGCACCGATGACCAAAGCTTTCATAATAATTTTGATTTATGGTTGTTTAAAAATCCTGAGATTTCTTTCTTAAATTTACTAAATTTAGACCAAAGTTTAAGAATTAATTATTTTATCATCGCTCATTACCTATTAAATATTACTTATAAAGATGGATGCCAACGAGATTTTAGATTACTGTTTGTCCAAAAAGGGAGTTACTGAGAGTTTTCCTTTTGATAATGAAACGCTTGTGATGAAAGTAGGAATCAAGATTTTCCTATTGATGTCATTAGAAAGACAACCCGTAGGAATTAATGTGAAAACTGATCCGGAATGGAGCGCAGAACTTCGTGAGCAACATCATCAGATTACAGGAGCATTTCATATGAACAAAACCCATTGGAATTCTGTTTCTTTAGATGGGCTGAAAAGAGAATTAGTTCTAAAAATGATTGACCATTCTTATGATCTAGTGTTTAAATCTTTAACGAAAAAAGCGAAAGAGGAAATTGAGAATTCTTAAAACTGAAACTCTTCCGTCAATCTTTTATCCTCATCCAATCTTTCAATCAATTTATCCAAACCTTCAAATTTGATTTCCTCATGAATGAAATCTCTGAATTTTATTGTGATATTTTCATCATAAATATCTCCTTCAAAATCAAGAATATAAACTTCAACGGTTAATTTTTCTCCGTTCACGGTTGGGTTTGTTCCGACGCTTAACATTCCTTTATATTGTTGATCTTTTATAAAAACTTCAACAATATAAGCTCCTTTTTTAGGTAAAAGTTTAATGGATTCGGTTTCGATATTAGCAGTTGGATAGCCGATAGTTCTGCCTAATTTCTTTCCATGAACAACTGTTCCGGAAATCGAGTAGGAGTAACCCAACATTTCGTTGGCTTCTTTAATATTTCCTGCTAAGAGTGCATTTCTTATTTTGGTAGAGCTGATATTATTCTCGTGAATATTGATGGCTTCCATTTGTTCGACCTCAAAATCCAATTCTGTAGACAATTTTTGAAGCAATTCGAAATTACCGCTTTTATTTTTCCCGAAAGAATGGTCGTAACCGATTATCAGATATTTTACATTTAATTTTTCAATTAAAATCTGGCGTACAAATTCTTCTCCTGTAAGATTTCTGAATTCATCATCAAATTCTTTTACAAATAAATTATGGATGTTATATTTTTCCATCAAAAATTTCTTTTCCTCAATCGTATTGAGAAGCTTTAAATCTTCATTAGGATTAAAAACAAAACGAGGATGCGGCCAGAAAGTGAGGATTGCCGTTTCTAAATCATTCTCAGAACCCACTTTTTTCAACTCGTCGATAATGTACTTATGACCAAGATGCACCCCGTCAAACATGCCTAAAGATAATGCTAAAGGCTTTTCTGAGTGGTAATCTTTAAAATTCTTGAAGATATTCAAAACGGAAAAATTTTGACAGCAAATATAAGTATAATGTAACAATGTATCGATATAACAATTTACCAATGTTTTCGACCGCAAAATGATTGGGAAACTAATAAATTTTTACAATGGGAAATTATTGAAAAAGCATGATAAAAATCTTTTTTTTAGCAATTGCAGGTTTGTTAAGATTCATTATATTTGCACCAAGAAAAAATTTAGCAATGGCAAACCAAATTAAAGGAAAAATTTCTCAAATTATTGGTCCTGTAATCGACGTAGTTTTTAATAATGTGGAAGCAATTCCTAGTATTTATGATGCGTTAGAGATTATCAAAGGGAACGGTGAAAAAGTAGTCTTAGAGGTAGAACAACATATTGGTGAAGATACAGTAAGATGTATCGCAATGGATGCTACAGACGGTCTTCAAAGAGGGCAGGAAGTTATAGGATATGGTAATCCTATCATGATGCCAATTGGTGAAGCTGTAAACGGAAGACTATTCAACGTTGTTGGGGATGCTATCGACGGGCTTCAAAATATTTCTAAGGAAGGTGGTCTTCCAATTCACAGACCAGCTCCAAAATTTGATCAACTTTCAACTTCTGCAGAAGTTTTATTCACAGGTATTAAAGTAATCGACTTAGTTGAGCCTTACGCAAAGGGAGGTAAAATTGGATTGTTCGGTGGTGCCGGTGTAGGTAAAACAGTATTGATTCAGGAGTTGATTAACAATATTGCGAAAGGACACGGTGGTCTTTCAGTTTTTGCCGGAGTAGGTGAAAGAACGAGAGAAGGAAATGACCTTTTGAGAGAAATGCTTGAGTCAGGTATTATTAAATACGGTGATGACTTCATGCACTCTATGGAAAACGGTGGTTGGGATCTTTCTAAAGTTGACCTAGAGGTTATGAAAGAATCTAAAGCTGCATTCGTTTTCGGACAAATGAATGAGCCGCCAGGAGCAAGAGCTAGAGTAGCACTTTCTGGTCTTACATTAGCTGAGTACTACAGAGACGGTGGTGAAAGCGGACAAGGTAGAGACGTATTGTTCTTCGTAGACAACATCTTCCGTTTTACACAAGCTGGTTCTGAGGTATCTGCACTATTGGGTCGTATGCCATCTGCGGTAGGTTACCAACCAACATTGGCATCTGAAATGGGTGCGATGCAGGAAAGAATTACTTCAACTAAAAATGGTTCAATTACTTCAGTACAGGCGGTTTACGTACCTGCGGATGATTTAACTGACCCGGCTCCTGCTACGACGTTTGCTCACTTAGATGCAACAACTGTACTAGATAGAAAAATTGCTTCATTAGGTATTTACCCTGCTGTAGATCCATTGGCTTCTACGTCAAGAATCTTGGCTCCGGAAATTATCGGTGAAGAACATTATAACTGTGCTCAGAGAGTGAAAGAGATTCTTCAGAGATACAAAGCTCTTCAGGATATTATCGCAATCTTAGGGATGGAAGAACTTTCTGAGGAAGATAAATCTGTAGTTTACAGAGCTAGAAAAGTTCAGAGATTCTTGTCTCAGCCTTTCCACGTTGCAGAACAGTTTACAGGTCTTAAAGGATCATTGGTAGATATCAAAGATACTATTAAAGGATTCAACATGATTATGGATGGTGAATTGGATCACTTACCGGAAGCTGCTTTCAACTTGAAAGGAACTATCGAAGAAGCGATCGAAGCCGGACAAAAAATGTTAGCAGACAACGCATAATAAATTAATTAGACACAAGATGTCAGATTCTAGACATGAGACTTTTATGTCTGAAATCTGAATTCTGAAATCTTTAAATCTAAATTAAAATGAATATAAAAATTTTAACACCAGAATACGTAGTTTTTGAAGGAGAGGTAAACTCTGTATTGTTGCCTGGAAAAAATGGTGAATTCCACATCATGAAAAACCACGCAGGAATCGTTTCTTCATTAGTTGGAGGTAAAGTTAAATTGTATGCAAATTCTATCAACGAAGCTTTTGCTAAAAACTTTACTAAAGAAAATGAAAAAGACTCTGTTTTTTCTTATCCTATAAAAAGCGGTGTGATAGAATTTAATCACGATAAAGGAATTATCCTTTGCGAATAATTAAATTGAGAAGCTAAATATATTTTCAAGAAAGTGTAACTTTGTTACACTTTTTTTATGCCTTATAAAATCTGATTCATGCAGAAAAGTTTAATCTTATTCTTTACAGTTCTGAGTTTTATATGCAATGCTCAAATTATTAAAACTAAAAGAGGAATTGTAAGTCTCGACGGAACTCACGTAGCCAAAATTACCAATAAATCTAATGAATATACATTTATGGATTTAAAGGAAACGCCGATTTTCACTGTTGAATTTGTTGATAAAAGTGTTGTGGATTCAGTACGAGATAGTTACGTGAAAATTAATCGGGTGTATAACCGTGAAAAAACTTTAGATTTAGATTATATATCACCATCTGCATTTTCTGGTGATGAGAAATCTGCGGTATATACCTGTATAAAAGGTTTAAAAATTATTGATGAAAGAGGAATCAACATCAAAAATCTGGATGAGCTTTTTAAAAATATGCCTAAACGGAAACTTGATAGTAAAACAAAAGAAGCATACACAATTCGAACAAAAATTGATAAATTAAATCTTGAAGTCAACAGTGTTGGTGAGATTTTAAGCAATGGCGTTCCGGTGGGATATTTCACTAATTTACCAGTAAGTTTCGGTTCAGATGATCGTGTTACTGACAAAACTTTTATCGACATTGAAATTTATGATGCTAAAAGCAAGTACATCGGAAAGTACATCACAACCACAAAACAGATCAAAACTGCTGGTGGAAAAACTTTTACATTGTACAGAGAAATGTCAGGAAGAGCTTCGATTTTGAAATATCCAACTTACAAAGCAATTGCAGAACGAATGGCAATTTTGGATCCAAACTTTATAAAAATTCAGGAAAAAGTAATTGTAGGCGATGTGGTAAAAGATGGAGTTGAAAAAGATAAAAAGTAAATTTTTCAAACAAATTTTTAATGAAAACTCTAATATTGTTTCAATAGGAAATTGCATGTCATCCTGAGCCTGTCGAAGGAAGGCTGTTTATCAAAAAATAAAATTCAATTGGCTTTTAGCCTAAACATAAAAAATCCTGGAAAAAAATAATTTTCAGGATTTTTATTTTATATAAATTTTCTTGATGTTCGGTTTGTCATTCCGTAGGAATCTAGGCAATAATTTCATAATAAAAACGCTTAGATTCCTACGGAATGACAAACATTAGTTATAATTTTAAAACCTAAACCTAAACCTAAACCTAAACCTAAACCTAAACCTAAACCTAAACCTAAACCTAAACCTAAACCTAAACCTAAACCTAAACCTAAACCTAAACCTAAACCTAAACCTAAACCTACAAACTCAAAATCACTCCATTTTCTTTCAACTGCTGCATCGGTTTTGAAAACCAGAACAATTCAAAATCTTCTAAGCTATTTTCAAAATCAGTTTTCAATTGTTGCAAAGTAATCCGTTTCGGATTCTCAAACGTATTTTCTTGTAGAACTTTAGTCAGCCATTCTCCTTTTTCCTGTTCAAAATCTACAGAAATAATATTTGTTTTTAAATGGAATGTAATTCTCTTGTACGCCCAAGAGTTTTGTTTTTTTGTTTTTATGTAATTCTCAGCGATTACGTTTTTCTCCAAAAAAATAATTTTTGAATTTCCTTTAAATGTAAAATTTTCCTCTTCCAAAAGTGAATCGTGAATATAATCAGGATGAATCGTTGTTTTTGGAATTTTAAAGTCAAACCAATTTTGCAGCGGTAATTCAAAATTAATTCCGTGCATATAATTGAATAAAGATTTTTTTAAACCAAAACTGAATTTGCTGTGATCGATTCCGGTTCTGTCTGTAAAATCGATATCGTTGTTGGCAAATAAAATTTCCTGTTTAATCGGAGTGACTCCAAATTCTTCAGGATTCAATCCGACAGGCGAATGAGCGGTCATCGCAAACTGATGCCAAAATGCACTTTGCAGAATTCCCATTTCAAAAAGCTGGCGAACCATTTCTAAAGAATCTACCGTTTCCTGAATGGTCTGAGTAGGATAGCCATACATCAGATAAGCATGAATCATCACTCCGGCTTCAGTAAAATTTCTTGTTACCTGCGCAACCTGTTCTACGGAAATTCCTTTATCAATTAATTTTAACAATCGGTCACTTGCTACTTCAAGTCCGCCAGAAACCGCAACACAACCTGAAAGTTTTAAGAGAAAACATAAATCTTTGGTAAAGCTTTTTTCAAATCTGATATTCGTCCACCAAGTTACAACTAGATTTCTCCGCAGAATTTCTAAAGCAACTTCACGCATTAGAGCTGGTGGTGCGGCTTCATCAACAAAATGAAATCCCGTTTCTCCAGTTGTTGCAATCAATTCTTCCATTCTGTCAACCAAAATTTTGGCTGAAATGGGTTCGTAAATTTTGATGTAATCTAAAGAAATATCACAGAAAGTACATTTTCCCCAATAGCAACCATGCGCCATCGTGAGTTTATTCCATCTTCCGTCGCTCCACAAACTGTGCATCGGATTAGCGATTTCAATGACCGAAATATATTGATCTAATTGTAAATCAGTGTAGTCAGGTGTTCCAACTTGTGCTTGCTTATAATCGTGTTTGATAGAATTATTTTTGTAGACAACTTCTTCGTTTTCAAGTAAAAAGGTTCTTTTAAACTGAGAGTTTTCATCTTTATTTAAATTTTCGTAGACCAATTCAAGAGGAACTTCTCCATCATCTAAAGTGATAAAATCAAAAAATTCGAAAACTCTTGTGTCTTTTACTTCTCTCAATTCAGTATTCGGAAAACCACCGCCCATTGCAATTTTTACATGAGGATAATTTTCCTTAATAAATTTCGCAGATCGAAATGCAGAATATAAATTTCCGGGAAACGGAACGGAAAAACAAACCAGTTTTGGTTGAACCAATTCTAGTTTTTCGTGAAGAATTTTTAAAGTGATACCATCAATAAAAGTTTGGTCTGAATTTAATTTTAAATATAATTCGTCAAAAGAATTGGCAGACTTTCCTAATCTTTCGGCATATCTGCTGAAACCAAAATCAGAATCAACGTGTTCAACTATATAATCAGATAAATCTTCTAAATATAAAGTAGACAAGTGTTTAGCTTTGTCTTGTAAACCCATATTTCCAAAAGCAAATTCCATATCATCCAGCTGATTGAAACGGGAAGCTTCAGGCAGAAAATTCATCGAACAAATCTGTCTGGCTAAAGTTGGGTTTCTATTTTGTAAAAAAAGAATAACCTGATCGATGGTTTTAATATACTCATCTCGTAAAGCAAAAATTCTTTGAGAGTTTTCAGAACTATTTTTTAAATCAATTTGTTTGGCAAAAATTCTTTGAATTCCTTCTTTTGAAAATAATTCCAAAATCACTTCAATCCCCAAATCGATCTGATAGCTTGATATATTTTTGGTATTCAGAAAACCTTTGATATAAGCTGTCGCCGGATAAGGAGTGTTGAGTTGCGTGAAAGGAGGAGTGATGAGAAGAAGATCTTTCAAAAGTAATTTTTTGCAAATTTATGGGTTTAAATGGAAAATGAAGAAAATTTTTGAGTAATTTAAAAAAATAAACATTAAGAAAGTTAGATGGTAAGAATTATGAAGTTAATATCTAAAGATTATTAAGCAGACTGCTTCATTCAAATTTATTTAAATCTTAATTAAACTTAATCTTTTCATCTTCTTAATGTTTTAAAATTTAAATAAAAAAACCGCTAGAAGATTCTAACGGTTTTTTTATTTAATTGAAAATCAAAATTACATTTGTTTGTACTCGATATTCATTTGCTTTTCCATTTCTGCGTAAACTCCGGAATTTAATTTTTCTTTGATGCCTTCAAAAGCTGCCAAAGTTTCATTAATTTCTGAATCTGTGTGTGAAGCCGTAGGAATTAATCTCAATAAAATCATTCCTTTTGGAATTACAGGATATACAACAACTGAAGTAAATACACCGTAATTTTCTCTTAAATCTTTTGCCAAAAGTGTCGCTTCAATCGTAGTTCCTTCAATGAAAACCGGTGTTACACAAGTGTTGGTATTTCCAAGATTGAAACCTCTTTCTTTCAATCCGTTTTGAAGTTTGTAAACATTTTCCCATAATTTAGCTTTAATTTCGGGACGTGTTCTAAGCAATTCTAATCTTTTTAAACCTCCGATTACCATTGGCATTGTTAAAGATTTAGCAAAAATCTGAGAACGAAGATTGTATTTTAAGAATCTGATGATAGTTTCATCTCCCGAGAGAAATGCTCCGAAACCAGCCATTGATTTAGCAAAAGTTGAGAAGTAAACATCAATTTGATCTTGACATCCTTGCTCTTCTCCAGCTCCGGCTCCGGTTTTACCCAAAGTTCCGAAACCGTGTGCATCATCAACCAAAAGTCTGAAATTGAATTTAGATTTTAAATCACAAATTTCTTTCAGTTTCCCCTGCATTCCTCTCATTCCGAAAACACCTTCTGTAATCACTAAGATTCCACCGCCGTTTTCTTCAGCTACTTTGGTTGCTCTTGCTAAGTTTTTTTCTAAACTCTCAATATCATTATGTTTAAAAGTGAAACTTTTTCCCATGTGAAGACGAACTCCATCAACGATACAAGCATGAGAATCTGCATCATAAACAATCACATCATGTCTTGTCACCAACGCATCGATACATGAAACCATCCCTTGGTAACCGAAATTCAAAAGATAAGCAGCATCTTTTTGAGTAAATTCTGCCAATTCTTTTTCCAGTTGCTGGTGCTGTTGAGTTTCTCCGGACATTGCTCTAGCGCCCATCGGATAAAACATTCCGAATTCTGCAGCAGCTTTTGCGTCAGCTTCCAAAACTTCAGGATGATTACACAATCCTAAATAATCATTAGCACTCCAGAAAATTACATCTTTACCTTGAAATTTCATTCTCGGGCCAATCGGACCTTCCAATTTTGGGAATACAAAATATCCTTCTGCGTAATCTGCAAACTGACCAAGAGGTCCCGGATTTTGTTTTATTCTTTCAAAAATATCTACCATTGTATGAGTATGTTTTATGTAAAAAAGCCTTTTGTAATTTACGAAAAGGCTTAATTTGTATTTATAAATTCTTATTATTTGATGAATTCTGTTTTGAAAACTTCATCATAGTTGTGAAAACAGTTGTTGATGAATCCTTGTTCTTCCATCCATTTATCACTGTACACTTTTGTAATGTATCTTGATCCGTGATCAGGAAAAATCATGACAACGAAATCATTTTCAGTCAGTTCATGAGATTGTGCATATTGTATCAATCCTTGAGTAACAGCTCCGGTTGTATAACCTCCCATGATAGCTTCCTTTAAAGCAATTTCACGGGTTCTGTACGCAGACATTTCGTCATTTACTCTTACAAATTCATCCACTTTATCAAAAAGCAGGGCTGAAGGAATTAAATTTTTCCCCATTCCTTCAATCTGGTAAGGATGAACATCTTCTTTATGAATTTCTCCGGTTTCATGGTAACTTTTCAAAATAGATCCGTCAGCATCTACACCGATGATTTTGATGTTTGGATTTTTTTCTTTTAAGAATTTTGCAGAACCGGATAATGTTCCGCCAGTTCCTGTACATGCAAAAAGGTGAGTAATTTTCCCTTCCGTCTGTTCCCAAATCTCAGGACCTGTTGTCTGATAGTGGGCATCAACATTCAATTCATTAAAATACTGATTGATATAAACAGAATTTGGGGTTTCTGCAGCAATTCTTTTTGCTACTTCATAATATGATCTCGGGTCATTCGCAGGTACATTCGCAGGACATATATATACTGTAGCACCAAGAGCTTTCAGATAAGCTATTTTTTCAGCTTTTGTTTTGTCACTCACAGCTAAGATACATTTGTATCCTTTGATGATACAAACCATAGCCAGTGAAAAACCAGTATTTCCGGAAGTAGTTTCTACAACTACAGAATCTTCCTTTAATAAACCTTTTTTCTCAGCGTTTTCAATAATATGAAGTGCGATTCTATCTTTGGTGGAATGTCCAGGATTATATGATTCTAACTTGGCATAAACTTTTGCAGGAATCTCTTTAGTTACTATATTTAGTTTCACTAAAGGGGTGTTCCCAATCAAGCCAAGAATATTATCGTAAACATTACTCATTATTTGTTATTTTTTTCAAATAAAATCTGACCGCAAAAATACAAAAAAATAAATAATTTTTAAACTTTTCAGAAATTATAAGTGCTGAAAGTAGAATTATCTCTTTTAAGCTTTTGATTACAGCCTCGAAACGTTGACAAAAAGCACGCCAATTTTTTAAATTTTGTTAAAATCGAATATAAACTAATCTAAAAACCTTATTTTCGCACTAATTGATTTTATACTATGAAAAACTGGACTTTTAGGCAATGGAACACCCTTCTCGGATGGGTGATTTTCGTTATTGCATTTTTCACGTACTTATCAACGATAGAGCCCAATTTTAGTTTTTGGGATTGTGGTGAGTACATTTCTTCAGCCGTAAAATTAGAGGTAACACATGCACCGGGAGCAGCTTTGTTCCAGATTGTGGGTGCTGTTGCTGCAATTTTTGCGTTTGGAAAAGGTGAAAATTATTCTATTGTAATTAATGCAATGTCTGCATTATTCAGTGCATTTACGATTCTGTTTTTGTTCTGGACGATTACCCATTTTGTAAGAAGACTTCTGAACAAAGATTTTGAGGAAGTTACAAAACATCAGGAAATTGCTATTCTTTTTGCCGGAGCAATTGGAGCTCTTTGTTTTACTTGGTCAGATACTTTTTGGTTTTCTGCGGTAGAAGGAGAGGTTTATTCAATGGCTTCACTGTTTATTGCTATCTTAGTTTGGCTTATCACCAAATGGGAGAACGAGTACAAAGAAGTAGATAATGAACGATGGATTATTTTAATCTTCTTTGTTGTAGGTCTCTCTGTAGGTGTTCACATGATGTGTATGTTGGCAATTCCTGCAATATGTTTAGTATACTATGCAAGAAATTATGAATTTACCTGGAAGAATTTCCTTTGGGCAAATGCTATTACATTAGGAATATTAATTATTGTCTTCAAAATTATTTTCCCGGTAATTATGTCATTATTCGGAAAACTTGAAATATTCTTTGTCAATGGTATAGGTCTTCCTTTCCATTCAGGAACGATTGCCGGTTTCATTATATTGGTTGCTATCTGTTATTTCATTCTAAAATATGCGAGACAGGCGAAGAAAAATATTTTTCAAACGATTGCTTTATCGGTAGTATATATGATGATTGGTTTCTCATGTTGGATGGTAATTCCGATCAGAGCTAATGCAAATCCGCCAATGAACCTGAATGATCCGGATACCGCAATTGGTATGCTTGATTATTACAACAGAGAGCAATACGGTGACTGGCCTACAATTTACGGTCAAAACTACACTGCATTTTTAGATAACAGCGGGATTGAAAAGAATGAAGACGGAAGTTTTAAAACTACAAAAACAGGAGAAGTTTTTGAAAAAGATGAAAAAACAGGAACGTACAGAAAAACAAGTGACCGTTTTAACTATGTTTTCAATCCAGCTCATGTGAGCTTGATGCCGAGAATGTTCAGCGAAGACAAAGCTGTAATGGGCAATTATATCTCGATGTACGGAGCGCCAGATTTTCAGTTTAATTATGCCAATGAAAATATTGCTGATGATCCGCAGGCTAAAGAAATTTTTGACGAACTGAGAGGTAAATATGAAGATGGAAGTATAACTGCCGCGGATTATTTGAAGGTAAAACCTTATGAATTAATTACTGTTCAAAGACCTTCTTTTGCTCAGAATATGAATTATTTCATCACCTTTCAGAATGGATACTATTTCATTAGATATCTCTTATGGAACTTCGCAGGAAGACAAAACGATCTGGAAGGAAGCAGTGAAAATACGAGTGGAAATTGGATTTCCGGAATTCCTTTTATCGATAACTTCAATTTAGGAAATCAGGATGCAATGCCTGCGAAATTTCATAACGAAAGTACAGTAGCATTCTTCTTCTTACCTTTATTATTAGGAATTATCGGATGTTATTTCCAATTTATGAGAGATTTTGGCAGATTCTATGCCCTTTTATCTTTATTTATATTAACGAGTGTGGGAATTGTTTTCTACACCGGAATGAAACCTTTCGAGCCAAGAGAAAGAGATTACGCAGTAGTCGGTTCCTTCTACGCCTTTGCAATATGGATTGGGCTCGGTGCTGGAGCAATTCTCTGGTATTTACAGTCTAAAGTAAAATCAAATGCTGCCAACATCGGTTTTGGAGTTGTTTTAATGGCAGTTCCTTTGATGATGGGCTTCCAGAATTATAATGTTCACGACAGAAGCGGTAGATATACAGCGTACGATTATTCATATTCAATGTTAAAATCTTTACCAAAAGATGATATTCTATTTGTTTATGGAGATAACGATACGTATCCGGTTTGGGCAATGCAGGAAACTGAAAGATTCCGTGATGATGTGAAAGTGGTGAACTTTACCCTTCTTTCAACCCCTTGGAATATCGATCAGGTAAAAAGAAAAACATACAACGCCAGCGGAATCCCAAGTCAGTTGACCCACGACGATTACAGAGACGGTTCTAATGACCAGATTTATCTGATGAAAAAAGATGACTGGAAGAATATTTTAGCCAATCTTCAAGAGTCAGGAGCTCCTGCTAATCTTTTGCAGCCGTTCCAGAAATACTTGGTTCAGGATTCAATGACTTTAAAAGAAGCTGTGAATTTTCTTAAAGTGAAGTCTCCTGAAAAAGATGAAATTTTAAAAATGATCTTTGGTGAAGCGCGTTATGAGAAATACAATTTCTTACCTGTAAGCAAATTTATTTTACCGGTAAACAAGCAGAATGCTTTGAAAGCAGGAATCATTAATGCTGCTGATGTTCCAAATACAGTTGATCAGATTATGATTGATTACAAATCAGGTACTTTATATAAAAACAACCTGATGATGTTTGATATTTTGGCAAACTTCGATTGGAAACGTCCGATTAACTTCTCTTCAGGTGGAGTTTATGAAAGCGAAAACATTTTCTTCTTAGACGAATATCTTCAGTTTGACGGTTTCAGTTACAGATTGGTTCCTATTCATACACCAAGAAGCAGTGATGGAGAAATGGGTAGAGTAGATGCCAACTCATTGTACAACGTTGTGAAAAACTTCAAATGGGGTAATTTCAAAGACCTGAACGTTCATTTTGATGAGACAGCTACTTCAAATATTATCAGCTACAGAAGTTCTGCAAGTAGAGCTGCCGCAGCTTTAGCTTTGTCAGGACAGAAAGCGAAAGCTTTAGAAATTTTAGATTTAGCATCAAAAGAAATTCCTGCAGAGAAATACAATGATCCACGTTCTTTAAGTTCAATGGTTTACGGTTACATCGTTGCCGGTCAAGAGCAAAAAGCATTAAAATTAGCTGAAATCTTGAAGAAAGGAATTTTTGAAGAGTACGATTATTACTTAAGTTTAAGTAAATCTGAGCAGGCATTTACCGGAAGACAGATGAGATCAAAACCAATGGAATATTCTCTTGTAGTAACTGCAGTGACTGATGCTTATAAAAAGATCGGACAAAACGAAAAAGCTTACGCTTACCTGGTAAAATCTATCGAACCAATTGATAAGAAATTCAATGTTTTCGTAAAAGATCTTCAGCAGATGGGCAAAGAAAAAGCGATGAAAGAATCTGAGAAAGTACAGGAAATCACCCCTTTCTATCAGTATTTATTTGATATTATGGAGCCATTTGATTCTACTTATTCAAAAGAAAAAGAAGATCAGATTACTTCAGCAATTATCAAAGCGACACAGTAAAAATCAATTTTTAAAATACTTCAAAACGGAACTTCGGTTCCGTTTTTTTTATTGTTGATATTCAAGAATAATAGAATTATATTTGTGCATCAAAAAAACGCGATGGCCGAAAACACCAGTAAAAATCTCCCGCTGTATGCTGTAATCTTTGCAGTGATTGCAAAACTTTATTTTCTATTAACGCACCATATTCAGGAAGACGCTTTCATCACCTGGCGGGTGGCCCAAAATTTACTGGATTACGGAGTGATTGGTTTCAATGGCGATACCAAAATATCAGCTTCTACAACACATCTGTATGTTTTCGTTTCTTATTTTTTCAATTTAATTTTTGGGAAAGAGAATTTTATCGAACCTCTTTTGATTTTAAACACCATTCTTTTTACGATTGGAAGTTTATTTCTTTCTCATTTATTATTAAAAAATCCTTGGCATAAAGCAATCTTTATCTTTTTATTTGGACTTTTACCGCCTTCCATCAAGATTTCGATTCTCGGAATGGAATACGGAATTTTGTTTTTCCTCGAAATGGCTTTGCTCTATTATGGCTTTAAAAAAGAAAAAAAATGGGCACTCATTGTATTTCCAATCTTGATTTTATTCACAAGAATTGATACCGTAATTTTCCTCGGAATTGTCTTTTTGGTTGATACTTTTTGGAACAGAAAAATAAAATGGGTCTATATTTTAGGTGGAATTTTAGGAGTATCTGCAGCTTTGGCTTTCAATTGGTTTTACTTCGGTGAAATTGTAAATAATACGATTGTTGCTAAAAAGTTGGCGTACGATAGAGTGTATACTTTCCATCAGGATTTCGAATATTTCAGATTAAATTACGGAAACTTCTGGGGAATGTTGAAAATTCCGGGTGACTTCAATCCGTTAACGATTGTTATTGCGATTTTTGAGTTGTTGTGTTTTATATATTTAGTCAGACAGAGAGAAAAAAGGAATTATTTTCTATGGATTATTTTCCTGTTTGCATGGACGAAACAAATTATTTTTCTTTCACAAAAAAGCCTTTTCGACTGGTATTATTGGGTTCCGCAGATTTTACTGTTCGTTCCGGTTTTAGTTTTTATTTTAGAACAAAAAGTAAAAAGAAACTGGTGGCTTTCTGCATTGATTATTTTCTATATTTTACCAATGTTGACTTTCCAAACCGTACATTCTATCGCAACCGGAAACGGTGAGTGGAATTACAGAAGATCGATCGGATTATTTTTAAACAACTACGAAAAAGACAAAAAACAATGGATTTTGCTCGAACCTGCGGGATACATTCCTTATTTTTCTGGCTTAAAAACCATCGACGAAGTTGGGTTGGTCGACAAGCAAATTCAGGAAGAAATAAAAAAAGACAAACCTCATTATTGGCTGAATACCGTTAAAAAAAGACAACCAAAATATCTGCTTTCCTACAATAATTTATTTGAAGGAAAAGATGCCTATTATTATAAAACACATTATAAATTGTTAAATGAATTCCGTGTGAAGAATCATTTGCAAAGTGACAACAAGATTTTAGAGAAAATTTACAAACTGAAGCCTTCCGGAACGGATTACAATCTTTACGAAAGAATGAAAGATAAATAATTCAGAACTTTAAACCTAAACCAATGAAATACTGTGCTTTCCTCCGTGGTGTCAACGTAAAAGGCACGAATATGAAAATGGCAGAAGTCTGTGAAGTCTTCAAAAATGCAGGAATGCAGGATGTTGTGTCGGTTTTGGCATCGGGAAATATTATTTTTACTTCAGATCAAAAAGTTGAAGATTTAAAAATGATTCTTGAAAAAGCAATGTCGGAGCATTTTAATTATGAAGCATTTCTTTTTGTGAAATCTAAAGAAGAAATTGAAAGTTTTTGGAATTCAAATCCGTTTGAGAAAAATGAAGATTTGCACGCTTATACATTTATAGGAAATAAAGATGTAGAAAGTGTTTTAATGAAAGAATTTGAAAGCGCTTCAAAAACAGAAAATGAAGCTGCAAAGATCGTTAACGGCAATTTCTATTGGCAGGTTCCAAAAGGGAATACTTTAGATTCTACTTTCGGGAAAATTTTAGGCAGAAAAAATATGAAAGATCAGTTTACAAGCAGAAATATTAATACATTTGAGAAGATTTTGAAAAAGTTTTAATGTTTGGAATTTTATTATTAATAATAGCTTTTGCTATAGCAAATTTCTTTTACTTTGTTTTTTCAATACGTATAAATTTACTGAAAAGGTTTTCAATAAGTTTAAGTATAATTATTCTTTTCACAATATTTTATTGTTTGATAGATGGAGATGGTTCTATTTTGGAAGCTGTTATAACTTTTGGAGGTTATTTTTCAATTTTATCTTTCGCTCATTTACTTTTAATAAAAGTATTTAGAGTAGAAAACTATTATTTGTATTTAGTTTTATTTTTTATACTTTTTATTCTGATTACTGTTTTTTATACTGCTCTCATGCAAGATATCTTTAACTACTCTTAGCAATAAATAATTTCCAATTCTGAAACTTTATAAGTATTTTTACTGAACTTTTTAATTCAAATAAAAATGATTCAGTACTTAGATAACATACAGCACAAAGATTCAAAAAACTTTTTCTTAATCGCGGGACCATGCATCATCGAAGGTGAAGACATGGCATTGAGAATTGCAGAAAAAGTAATTGAACTGACCAATAAATACAATATTCCTTACATTTTTAAAGGAAGTTTCAAGAAAGCCAATAGAAGCAGAGTAGATTCTTTTACGACAATTGGTGAAGAAAAATCTCTGGAAATTCTT
Source organism: Chryseobacterium aahli (assembly GCF_022699665.1). Taxonomy (GTDB): domain Bacteria; phylum Bacteroidota; class Bacteroidia; order Flavobacteriales; family Weeksellaceae; genus Chryseobacterium; species Chryseobacterium aahli. Next base: position 51,662 of record NZ_JALDNB010000002.1, read on the forward strand.
AAAAAAGTTGGGGAAACTTTTAATATTCCAACCACCACAGATATTCACGAAAACGATCATGCGGCTTTGGCGGCGCAGTATGTTGATGTTTTACAAATCCCTGCATTTTTAGTTCGTCAGACTGATTTATTAATTGCTGCTGCAAAAACCGGAAAATGTGTTTCATTAAAAAAAGGCCAGTTTCTTTCTCCGGAATCGATGAAGTTTGCAGTTCAGAAAGTAACCGATTCAGATAATCAAAAAGTAGCCATCATTGAAAGAGGAAATTCTTTCGGATATACCGATTTAATAGTTGATTATAGAGGAATTCCAACAATGAGAGCTTATGCTCCTGTAATTTTGGATGTCACGCATTCTCTTCAACAGCCTAATCAAAGTTCAGGCGTTACCGGAGGACGACCAGATTTGATAGAAACCGTTGCCAAAGCAGGAATTGCAGTTGGCGCAGACGGAATTTTCATCGAAACACATCCAACACCGGAAACTGCTTTATCTGACGGAGCCAACATGCTTAGACTTGATTTATTAGAAGATTTATTACAAAAATTAACAAGAGTTAGAGAATCCATTTTGTAATTGTTAAAAAATCCTTAATTTTAGAATTCTAAATAATTTCTTTTGAAAAAACTAGTTTTACCACTGAGCCTCATGGTTCCGATGTTAGTATTCTCCCAAACCAAAAAGAGAGATACAACAAGAACAACAGATATTGAGGAAGTCGTTTTCCAGAAAAAAGTAACAGGAAGCACGAATGACCTTACCACTGTAAAAATATCTGCAAAAGATGCTCAGAATGTGGCAAGCATTTCCGGAGGGATCGAAGGAATTATTAAAACGTTACCTTCTGTAAACTCCAACACAGAACTGTCTTCGCAATACATGGTGCGTGGTGGAAACTACGACGAAAACCTTATTTACATTAATGATATTGAGATCTACAGACCTTTCTTGATAAGAAATTCTCAGCAGGAAGGTTTAAGCATCATCAATCCTGATATGGTTTCTACAGTGAATTTTTCTGCCGGCGGTTTTGAGCCAAGATATGGTGATAAGATGTCTTCAGCATTAAATATTTATTACCGTGAGCCTGAAAAATTTGAAATTTCAGGAGAGGCAAGTTTAATTGGTGGAAGATTAACAACTGGTTTAGCTTCAAAAAATAAAAAATTAACAGCTTTATTTTCAGGAAGATATAGAAATACCAATTTGGTACTGAATACTTTGAATGAAGATACTGATTTTAACCCGGTATACTACGATTTTCAGACCTATCTGAATTATCATGTGAGTGATAAATTTACCATGTCATTCATCGGATATTATTCAAAGAACGACTATGAAATGTTTCCCAAAGAGCGAAGTGTAGACTTTGGTTCTTTGCAGAGGCCAATTAATCTTTCTGTTTTTTACAACGGTAAAGAAAACGATCAGTACAAAAACATGATGGGAACGTTCTCTATGAACTATAAACCGTCTGACAAATGGAGATTTACTTTAGACAGTTTTGCTTATCAAAACAGAGAAAAAGAATATTATACAATCGCTTCGAGTTATATTTTACAGACTTTTGACCCGATTACAGGGAATCCGATTACATCTTACGATATAGGCGGACAGATTGAACATGCTCGTAATGATTTGTTTGTAAGAACTTACGGAACGCAGTTCAGAACTCGTTTTTCACCGAATGTAAATACAGATATTGAATTTGGTTTTAAATATGAAAAAGAAAATCTTCGTGATTTAACCAATGAGTATAAATTAGTAGATTCATCTGGATACAGCGTGCCAAGACCTCCGGATGATCCGAGATTTCCTGATGCTTCAGATCTTGATTTATTTTACAGCATTCAGGGTAATAATCATATCGAACCGACGAGAATGTCAGCGTATGGACAGTATTCTCAGAAGTTTTATTGGGGTTCGAGCAAAGTTTTTGTAAACGCTGGGGCGAGAGTTGCCCATTGGAGTTTTAATGATGAAACCATATTCTCACCAAGAGCTCAGTTTGCAATAAAACCAGATTGGAATACCGATATGTTGTTCAGGGTTTCGGGAGGTATTTATTACCAGGCACCTTTCTATAAAGAAATTAAAGATTTAAATGGAAATTTTAATGCGAATATAAAATCCCAACGTTCGATTCAGGCAATTGTAGCTAATGATTTTGAATTTGAGTTTGACAACCGTCCGTTCAAATTAACGACTGAAGCATACTACAAAAAAATGGATAATCTGATTCCATATTATATGGATAATGTGAGAATCCGTTATTCGGGTAAAAATAACGCTTCAGGATATGCATACGGACTTGATACCAGATTGTTTGGAGAATTTGTTCCAGGGGTAGATTCTTGGTTGTCTGCAAGTTATGCAAGAATCTATGAAAATATTGATGGAAGAGGAGATATTCCAAGACCGACTGATCAAAGATTCAGATTTGCAATGTTTTATCAGGATTATATGCCAAGATTTCCGCAAATGCGTGTGAATCTTACGTTAACCTATGCAATGGGATTACCAAACGGAGCGCCGGTTTTCACAGATCCTTATCAGTATCAGAAAACTCTGCCTTCTTACAAGAGAGTGGATTTAGGTCTTTCTTATGCATTTGTAGATGCTAAAGAAAAAAAACAGACTTATGGTTTCTTGAGTAATTTTGATGAATTAACATTAGGAGTTCAGGTCTTTAATGCATTTAATATTAACAACACAGTTTCTAACCAATGGATAACTGATGCGAATACGAATTTGATGTACCCAGTTCCAGTACGTTTGACGGGAAGGTTCTTTAATGTCAAGCTTGAGTTTAAGATTAAATAAAAACTTAAATTTTATCAAAAATATACAATGACTCCTGAAATTTTCAGGAGTTTTTTTTAGCCTTAATTTTATAACAATATCCCTCAATTTTGTAACAATCATTCAACGGATATTTTTACCTTTGTTTCAGCTTATGAAAAAGATTCTTGTCATACTATTTTCTATTTTCTACTTCGGTTTTTCTTCCGGAGCAGTTTTTAGCATGCATTATTGTATGAAAGAATTGGTTTCAGTGACTCAAAAATCTGATGATACCTGTAGCAAATGCGGAACGAAAGAAAAGAGAGACTGCTGCAAAACCGAAATAAAATTGGTGAAAGTTGATGATTCTCAAAAATCAGATTTCTTGAAAATTGAATTTCTGCAAACTATTTCAGAAATTCAAAATCATCAGTTTATCTTCACAGACAGATCTTTTTCAGCTACAAAATTCACTCAAATTCAGATCAATGCTCCGCCGGAAAACTGGCCGGTTCCGATCTTTATTCATCATTGTAATTTTAGAATTTAAAATTTGTTAGTCGTTTGATATTCATATCATAATGAACGACATACTTTGTCGCATCATGCGATTTTCAAATTATTATTCAATCTAAAATTTTCAAACAATGAAAAAATATATCATTACAGCCCTATTTTCTTTATTTGCAATTATTTCTGTTTCTGCTCAGCTAAAATCTGACGCTCAGGTAACAAAGCTTTACCAAAACTATATCACCATCAAAGATGCGTTGGCTTCAGATAATGCCGACAAAACTTCTCAAGCGGCAACAGAGTTTATTAAAACTGCTTCTGCTATAGATTACAAAGTTCTTTCTGAAGGGAATGTAGGTACTCTGAAAAAAGATGCAACAGCGATTTCAGGTGCTAAAGATATTGCGGCCCAAAGAGAGAGTTTCTTTAATCTTTCAGACAACATGATTGCTTTGGCAAAGCAGTTTAAAGTTTCAGCAAATCCGGTTTTTGTTCAGTTTTGTCCGATGGCAGATGGAAGCTGGTTGAGCAACGAGAAAAAAATCATTAATCCTTATTACGGAAGTTCTATGCTTTCTTGTGGTTCTGTAAAATCAGAGATTAAATAAATATCTTATTTATTTGTTTAATAATCAGTTAGATGTATTTAATTAAAATCTACTTTAATATAGTGGATTAATATTCAGCTATAAAGAATTTTGAAATATTATGAAAAAAATAATAATGTTTCTGATGCTTTTGTTCTCTATTTTCAGTTTTTCACAATCCGTTAAGACATATTATACGTGTCCAATGGATAAAGATGTTATTGCATCAAAACCCGGTGACTGTCCTAAATGCGGAATGACTTTGGTAAAGAAAACCGTTGTCATAAAACCTAAGATTGTAGAAAAACCATCAGTAAAAAATATACCGAAAGCAAAAGTAAAATCAGAAATAAAAATCAAGGCTAAGCCTAAGGTTGAGAAAAAAGTTGAAGTTAGAAAAGTAAGCAGTGGTAAGAAATCTAAAGAGATTAATAAAACTCTTAGTGCTAAACCAATTTTACATTTAAAAACTCAAACTAAACCTGAGTCTCAATCTCAGTCTAAAATAAGCTACACTTGTCCGATGCATCCTGAAGTACTTTCCGACAAGCCTGGAAAATGCCCAAAATGCGGAATGGATTTAGTGGAAGTTGAAAATCATGCTCAATCTGAGTCTGAACCTACACCTAAAAATTCTTTTTTAAAAAGAAATTCAGAAAACGGAAAAGTGTCATTTGGTGGGAAAACGGTTCGCTATGATTTATATGTAAAAGATACAATTGTCAATTTCACGGGAGAAAACCGCATAGCAATCGCTGTGAATGGGAAATTACAGGCTCCGACTTTATATTTCACAGAAGGTGACACTGCAGAGATTTATCTTCATAATATGTTGAAAGAAAATACGGGTTTCCATTGGCATGGCGTGATTTTACCTAATGAACACGACGGAGTTCCCTATTTGACGACGAAACCTGTGGAGCCCGGAGAAACTCATTTATATAAATTCAGAGTTTCGCAGAACGGAACGTATTGGTATCATTCACACAAGGGTTTGCAGGAGCAAATCGGGATGAACGGAATTCTGGTTTTCAATAAAAGAGAAGGCGAGCCTAAAACGGAATACACAAAAGAAATTCCGGTGCTTTTAGGTGAATGGAGTGACGAAGATCCTATGCAGATTGCAAGAAGACTTCATATGGCGAATACCGATTGGTATGCGATTAAGAAAAATGCAGTCCAGAGTTATTGGGAAGCAATAAAATCCGGAAACTTTGGAACAAAAGCCCTTAATGAATGGAAGAGGATGGAAGCTATGGATGTAAGCGATGTCTATTACGATAAATTTTTGATCAACGGTTTTCCAAGTTCTGAATATTCAAATCTAAAAGCGGGAGATAAAGTCCGCTTGAGAGTCGCCAATGGAGGATCTTCCACTTATTTCTGGCTAAATTTTGGAGGCGGAAAAATAAAAGTGGTCGGAAATGACGGAAATGATGTCGTCCCTGTAGAAGTAGATCGCTTAATTGTAGGTGTTTCGGAAACCTATGATATCGAAGTTACGATACCTGAGAACAAAAGTTTTGAATTTCGTGCAACTTCAGAAGACAGAATTGGTCACGCTTCTTTATGGTTAGGTTCAGGTGAGAAAATTGAAGCTCCCAATTTACCGAGATTAAAGCTTTTCGAAGGGATGAAAATGATGAACGGCATGATGAAGATGAGCGGAAATATGAAACCGATGAACATGGTCATGGGAAATCAGATGATGGACATGAATGAAGTGATGTATCCTGAACTTTCTGAAAGTCAGCGAAAAATGACGATGAAGCACATGAATGAAATGATGGGGATTAAAGAAAAAAAATCAGAAAAAGAAGAAGACCATTCTCAACATTCGGGAATGGAAGAAGAGAAATCAATCAAAAGATTATCATACAATATTTTAAAATCTCCAGAAAAAACAATTCTTCCTACAGAAAATGTTCGTGAAATGAAATTTACGCTGGAAGGAAATATGAATCATTATCTGTGGACTTTAGATAATAAAACGGTTACAGAAACAGATAAGATTTTAGTGAAAAAAGGAGAGGTTTTGCGAATTACTTTGTACAATAACTCGATGATGCGGCATCCGATGCATTTACACGGTCACGATTTTAGGCTGATCAATTCAAAAGGAGAATATTCACCCCTAAAAAATGTTGTAGATATTATGCCGATGGAAACCAATACGATTGAATTTGCAGCCAATCAGGATGGAGATTGGTTTTTTCATTGCCATATTTTGTATCACATGATGGCGGGAATGGGAAGGATTTTCAGTTACGAAGATTCAAAACCTAATCCACAGCTGCCGAACAGAAAATTAGCCTGGAAAAACTTTTTAAAAGACAACAGAATGATCAGTTCTATGGCGATGGTCGATCTTCACAGCAATAAAATGCATGCTGAAACCATGACCATGTTCGGACCAAGGTGGGCAAATCTGAATGAGTTTCATTCGAATTGGGAGTTTGATCATTTTGAAGGAAATTTTAAAGTCGGTCGGTTTTTAGGAAAATTTCAGTGGGCGATTCCTTATGCAGGTTTGAGGATTCAAAAAAGTCATGAAATCATGGAACGAAAAATGGCTGAAGAAATAGGAGAAGATTTTCATGGTAAGAAAACCTGGTTCGGACAACAAAAAGCTTCGAAAAATAAAGCTGCGTTCATTATTGGTGCCCAATATATTTTTCCGATGCTGATTACGGCTGATGCAAGTGTTGATCACAATGGGAAAGTATTATTGGAATTAAGCCGGGAAGATATTCCGATTTCCAGAAGATTGAGAGGGAATTTCAGTGTCAATTCTGATGGAGAATTTACCTCGGGAATACGATATATTCTACAAAAATGGTTATCTGTTTCCGGAAATTACGATAATGAAATGGGCTGGGGAGGCGGAATTACGCTAACCTACTAAAGACAAAGGCTGCTTTAATTATTAAGCAGTCTTTTTTATTTACTTGTTTTAAATTTCGTAAATATTTTAGTAGGAAAAGAATTGGCAGCCAGAGAATTGAAAAATCATATTTCTAGCTGTAGAATTTTCTCAATCATTTTTTGATTAGTACTTTCAGGAATTAATCTCATCACAAAGTTTCTTAAAGTATTTCCTTTTTTCCACTGAGAAATCTGGCCGATTTTCCAGCTGGTATTGACGATATGATCAACTTTTTTCCTTCTGATCTTTTGAAATTCTTCAAAAACCGAATGATAATCTCTGTTTTTTTCCAATAATTTCCCAAGCACATAAGCATCTTCAATTGACTGACAGGCACCTTGACCCATATTCGGAGTTGTTGCATGAGCTGCATCACCAATTAAGCAAAGATTTTCAGCAAACCATTTCGGAATAGGAGCGAGGTCAATAATATCATTTAAAATAATATTTTCTGGTTTTGTATCTTCCAAAATCTGTAAAACTAATGGATCAAAATCTCTGAAAGTTTCAGTTAAATCAATATTTTCTGTAAAATTATTTTCGTTGATTAAAGCGTACCAATAAACCTGATTTTCAGAAAGCTTCACAAAACCAAAGCGTTTTCCTTTTCCCCAAACTTCTAAAGCATGATGAAGATATTTTTCCGGAAGATTAAAATTGGTCAATCCACGCCAGCATTTTTGTTTGGAATTTCTGATGGTTCCGGTTCCTAAAATTTGATTACGGACTTTCGAATGAATTCCATCTGCTCCGAAGACTATTTTGCTTTCAATTTCATTTCCCTTTTCAAAGTTTAAATGATAATTTTCTTTCTTCTCAATCTTTTGCAAATTATGATTCAGCTGTAAATTTTCAAGACCAATATTTGAAGCTAAAATATTTTGTAAATCTGCTCTATGAATGGCAACGTTACATGAATTGAATTTCTTTTCTAAAGCCAAAATATTGGTTGTTGAGATAGTTTTCAGCTTTGCATCAGTAATAAAAATTCCATGAATTTTGTTTCCGGTGTTTTCAATTTCTTCTTTTAATCCTAATTTCTCAAAAATCTGCATTGCATTGACGGCCATCATAATTCCTGCTCCGACAGGTTTTATTTCCGCTGCAGATTCGTAAATGGTAAAGTCTAAATTTTGTTGCTTCAGAATATTTCCTAAAGTCAAACCGCCAATTCCAGCTCCGATGATTGAGATTTGCATAATCAAATTAAAAATTTCGCTTTAATTTCTTTTTTCTATTTTCCTTTTCCGAAATTAATTCATTCATCGAATTTCTTGAGTTTTTTCTACCTTTTAAGTATCTACCATTTATAGAATAATCTTTGTAATAATCAATAAAATATTCTAGTTCTTCATTTGTCATTTCAGTTGGTTTTAGAAATCTTTTATTATCATCAATTCCACTTTGTGACTCATACTTTTGATTTTCAATTTCATTAATTCTGGTAGTAGGAATTTCTTCTTCAACTTCAATTATGTCGTAATCTTTTTCTTTTAAATTTGTTTGATTTATGATCTGCAAATATTCAGATAAAACTCTTTTTTCAATATGTGTTTTTCCACCCGCAGAAAGATGTCGGTCATTTTGATTTTTTTTCACTCCTGAAATCCAATATTCATCACCAGATTCAATTTCGTAATAATTTCCACTAATACCATTTCCGTTTAAACTTTGAAAAGCTTTTCCATCAAAATATAAAGTTCTTCCAGTTTTAGAAAATGACACCATACCAATCCAAGCAGGGCTGTTGTCACTATAACCAGTCTTCAGTTCAATATATTTTATTTCAGATTTCATTGTTAATTGATTTAATTCAAAAATATAAAAAAAACGGAGTCTGAAAAAATCAAACTCCGCTTAATAATTATTTAAACTAAAAATTATTTACCTAAATAAGACTTCAAAATCTTACTTCTTGTATTGTGTTTTAGTCTTTTGATTGCTTTTTCTTTAATCTGACGAACTCTTTCTCTTGTAAGATCGAAAGTTTCACCGATTTCTTCCAAAGTCATTGGATGTTTACCGTTCAGTCCGAAATATAATCTTACTAAATCAGCCTCTCTCGGCGTCAACGTGTTTAATGCTCTTTCAATTTCAATCTGAAGAGATTCAAGCATCAAATCTTTATCCGGGCTTGGAGATTCTCCGGAACGCAATACGTCATACAAGTTAGAATCTTCACCTTCTACCAATGGAGCATCCATCGACAGGTGTCTTCCGGAGTTTTTCATTGATTCTTTGATGTCTTCTTCACTCATGTCAAGAACTTCAGCCAATTCTTCCGGAGAAGGTGGTCTTTCATTTTCTTGTTCAAGGTGAGCGTATGCTTTATTGATTTTGTTGATCGAACCAATTTTGTTCAGCGGTAATCTTACAATTCTCGACTGCTCAGCCAAAGCCTGTAAAATCGACTGGCGAATCCACCATACGGCGTAAGAGATAAATTTAAAACCTCTTGTTTCGTCATATCTTTTTGCAGCTTTCATTAATCCTAAATTCCCTTCGTTGATTAAATCGGGAAGAGAAAGACCTTGGTTTTGGTACTGTTTTGATACTGAAACTACGAAACGAAGGTTGGCTTTAATCAATTTCTCCAACGCAACTCTGTCGCCGGCGCGGATTTTTTGTGCCAAATCTACCTCTTCGTCTGCGGTAATCAATTCTACTTTACCAATTTCCTGCAAATACTTGTCTAGTGAAGCGGTTTCCCTGTTGGTAACCTGCTTGGTTATTTTTAATTGTCTCATTTATCGTTATTCTCAAAAATAGAGTTACTGTATATTATACGTTTGAAACGATCAAAAGGTTACACATGTTTCAATTATTTTTTATTTAATTAAAATAATGCTGGATTTTTAGTTGTAAATTATGGCTCGTGTTTCAAAAAATGAAGATAGATGATCCGTCACTTCGAGTAGCTTTCAACGAAAGCGTATCGAGAAGTTTTTGATCAATGACTGAATTTGTTCGAAGTTCATGGGTTCTCGATACATTTTTCTTCGCTTTGCTTCGAAAAACACTCGAACTGACGGAACAAAAAAAGTGAAACCGAAGTCTCACTTTATATAATTGATAGCGAATTAAAAATTGATTTTTAAAATTCACTCATTCATTATTGACTCTTAAAAAAGATCATTCAATACTTTAGCCAGTCTCAAGCCTCCGTAAAGAAGCTGTCTTTCCATAGTATCATTGAATTTGTATTGATAATCGTAACCCAATTTTGAGTCGTTTGGTGTTTGTGCGTAGATTTTATTGGCAATCTGGTGAGAATCATACAACCAATTTTCTAACGTTCCTGATTGAATTTGCTTTACTTCATCTTTCGTTTTAATATCCAAAAGCTTTGCATATTCTGTATAGCTGTATTTTTGTGAATCAACCAACTTTCCATCCCAAACAGAGTGTAAATTTGTTTTGTCACCAAAATAAGTAACGTTAATTTTATTTCCTCCCAAATCTTCAGATCTTCCTGTATGCATTGGCTGTGCTAAATCTCCCATCATATGAATAAGGAAAATCAAAGCAATTTTTCTGTCTTTTTCAGAAGTTTTTTCGTCTTTGATTTGTGAAGATAACGTTTTAATCTGCGAATATAGGCTTGGTCCTGACTGAGCTTTCAGATTTTTTTCAAATGATGTAAAATCTGCTTGTGGATCAATGTTCACATAATGCCATACTGAAGTCTGCTTCCACACTCCTGTAGTGTCAGACTTGATAAAATCTGGCCAGTTTGCCCAATACGCCAAACGTTCTTGCCCCATCATTTTTCTTATTTCCCTTCTTGCTTTACCAGACAAGTGGTTTTCTGCAATCTCTGCAATTACTCGGTGACCCGTCAATCCCCACGCAAAAGAATATACTGAGCTGGAGATCATTAATAAAAGCAGCATTTTAGAATAAATACTTTTCATTTTTTTAATAATAATTTTAGATGGCAAAGATAGGATAGACTTTTCAAAATCAGATGAAATTCGGAATATTTTCTTGTGATATTTATTGATTGTTAAATAAATTTAATCTGTCTTATTTTAATTAAAAAAAACTGTTGTTTTACTCATTAAATTCTAAATTTATCACTAAATTGGATTAGCAAAATATTTAGACATTTTTAAAAGAATATTTTTTCAAATTTAAGAGATATATTATCTTTACACTAACAACCAGAATCACGAATCACAAAGTATGTACGACAATAGCATTGTAGATATGCATTATAACAAACTGCAGACAGATTTTAAAGCTGAAGCAGTTGCCGTCAATCTCCTGAAATACCATCGGGCAGTAAGCAATATTTTTATCGACAGAATCGGAAGTAACGACCGGGCTTATTTAAAGGATATCAAAAGTATTTCTAGTCAATATCTTGGTTTCGACGAAGAAGTTCTTAGCATAAAGACTTATAGAGAAGGTATTTATGATTATTTACCTGAAGGACTTTTTCACCCGCCGTCACTTAACACTTCAAGAAAAAATGTTGAAAGTGTAGTAAATGAAATCCGAAAGCAAAAACGAGTAGAAGAGGATGCACGAAAATTTTTCATGCCTTTCGAACTTGAAATTTTCTTCACAGAAATCGGCGCTTTGCTGAAAGAATACGATTTTGATCTCGCAAGCGATACCGATTCACTTTTGACGGTGTTTTCAGAGCTTTGGCCGGTTGTAAAGATGCTTGATAAAAAGAATGCGTATATTTTTATTCATATTTTACCTTTTTTCCATCAGATAAGAGGCGATAAAAAATGGTTCGAGCGTTGTATGACTTCATTTTTAGGAGTTCCTGTAGAAATTACTTTTACGCCCAATGTTATTGACAGAATTGAGGAAGAAGACGATTCTATTTTATTAGGGAATTCGAGATTGGGCGTAACGTACATCCCAAGTGGAAAACATATGGATGGAGAAAGAAATTGGATCGTCAATGTAGGCCCGATTCCGTATGATGAAATGAAAAAATATATTCCGGGAAATCCTTTCAGAAAAGTTCTTCAGGCTCTGTACGATTATTGCTTACCGGTACACGTAGATATTGAAGAAAATTTTGTCACCGAAAAGAAAGAATATTCGTTTATGCTGGAAGATGACGAAAGAAATTCTAACAGGCTAGGTTTCTCTACTTTTCTGTAAAATATTTTATTATATTTACAATCATCAATCACAATCATTATTAATTGAATTAAATGGAATTTTCATCAGTAAAAGGTGTATTTTTAAGATTTATATTAGTGCCACTATTGGCGGTAATTATGATGGGCATCATGGGTGCCATCAGACGAAATCAGCCTGCAATTAAAATTAAGGTTATTATCATCTATGTTTTGCTATGCAGTTTGTGCCTGGCAATTCCAGGTTTTTTTGGATTCTCAAGGAATTTATTTAATCCTTATTGGTATTTGATTTCGCAGGCGATTTACTTATTATTAGGAATCTTTCATGTTAATTTAATGCATCGATTCTTTAGAAAACACATTCAGTCATTTGGCTTAAGCGTTTTATTTGAATCTGTACTTTCAATCACATGTGTTCTTTTGGGAGCTTACTTATTCGTACTCATTTTCACTTGGATCAGTAAAGATCAGGGATATCCGATTATGTCTGCGACCAGTGCTTTGATCTTTTTTGTTCCGATGGTCTTTCACTACTGTTACATTCAGTTTATCAGTATTCCGGTTGATATTTATAAAACCTGGAAATATTCTCCAGATCAGAAACCACCGGATTTTGAAGGAGCAGATTTTGACCGATTAATGGTTTTAAATGTTGAATTGAGCAAGAATCTTGAAGATGCCAACCGATTTAGAATTAAAGCTAAAACTTTACCGACAGGAGTTACTTTCGGAGACTGGTTTTTCCGTGTGGTAGACGATTACAATCATAAAAATCCGAAATCAATCATTCACTTGTCAGACGAAGCGAAAGAATCATATTACTGGATATTTTACACCAAAAAATCTTTTTTCAGTTTCAGAAAATACATCGATTTTGATCAGGATATCAACACCAACAGTATTTCTGAAAATGAAGTGGTCATCTGTAAAAGGGTGATTCAGCATGAGGAAGAAGGAAAAAGAAAAGCATAATCACAAATTTTAAAAAAGTATTACTATGATACAGCCAATCAAACATTTTGCAATCAACTGGGTCGACGGGATGAAAGTTTCCCAGAGACATCTTAATGATCAGGATAATTTCTTAATAGATACGATTAGAGACGCCAATTCTTTGGCCATAACTACATATAACTACGGATTGTTGCCAATTCCGAACGAATTTACAGACAAAACTATCTTTGATGTTCACAATACCGCTACCAACGATGTTCAGCTTGTGATTAAACATTGCAGCGCCGTTACATTGGCCGGTTACAGAATTGAACTCAAAGACAGGAGAGTGAGTGTAAAATCGCTAGCGAAGTCGATGAATATGGAGGAAGATAACATCGATGGTGAATATTATATTCTAATTTCGGTGAATCCTTTTGATAAAGTTCCGTTTGGAGATATTGATCCGGAAGAAATTCCGCCAAGACATCCGAATGCTCATGCGAATTATCATATCGAATTGCTTCCGGTTTCTTCACTGAACAGCAGTTATTCAGGAGGAAATTATCTCGTTGTAGGAAAGGTCGATTTTAAAGGAAATATTACTCAGGTGAATTCTACTTTTATTCCACCTTGTACTTCAGTACAAAGTCATCCTGCATTGATTGATTATTACAATGGTTATGCAAAATCAATTGGAAATCTACAACAGTACGCATTTAAAATCATTCAGAAAGCTTCCCATAAAAATCAAAATACAGCATTAGCCTTAAATGTAAAATCATTGTGTACAGTTTTGGTAAATACATTTGGAGATATGTATTTCCAGTTCAGAAATGTAATTCCTTACCAGGCACCGGTTTTTTTGATTGAATCTTTTGCAAAACTGGCTTTAAGAATGTACAATGCAACTCAGGTTTTGGTGCCTGCAGAATTGGAAGAAATGCTCAATTACAGTTTAGAATGGAGCGAAATTGCGCCTCATACTTTACTCAATCAATTATCAACGGTTGCAGAAACCAATTACGACCACCACAACTGTGGCGAACCGCTTTTATACATTCAGCAGATGTTGAGAAGTCTGGAAATTATTTTCTCTAAATTGAGCGAACTCGATTACATCGGTCAGCGTAAAGAAAATATTATTGTTAACGAACAGGAAGTTTCTTCAAACACCAATCCGAAAAGAGGTTGGAGTGTTTTAGACTAGCAATTTAAACTTTAAAATACCTAATCCCGTGATTCATATTTCGGGATTTTTTATGTAAAATTGTTGAGTGAAATTCATAAAAATAATTCTATAGTTATATCGAAAATGAACATTGAAAAAATAAGACAAGATACAAAAGGATTGTCTGACAAAATATTCTTAAACAGCGCAGGTTCTTCATTAATGCCTAGCATCGTCGTAGAATCAATGGTTGATTACTTTCATCAGGAAGAACAATTCGGAGGATACGAAGTTGCCAACAGAAATGTTGATTTACTGGAACAATTTTACAAAGAAACTGCAAAATTAATCAACTGCAAACCTTCAAATATTGCCTTTGCAGCAAGTGCAACTGAGGCTTTTGCGAAAGCTATGTCGAGTATTGTTTTCAAAGAAGGCGATTGTATTATTACCACGGTTGACGATTATATTTCCAATCAGATTACATTTATTTCTTTACAGAAAAAACTGAATGTACAAATCGTCAGAATGAAAAATCTTCCTGATAACGAATTGGATCTGGAGGATTTTGAAAATTTAATTAAAAAATATAATCCCAAATTAGTTGCTGTCACTCATATTCCTACTAATTCTGGATTGATTCAAAATGTAGAAGCTGTGGGCAAAATCTGCCGTCAATATGATATTTTTTATTTGGTGGATGCGTGTCAGTCTGTTGGACAAATGGTCGTCGATGTAGAAAAAATGTACTGTGATTTTCTTACCGCAACCGGCAGGAAATTTCTTCGAGGACCAAGAGGAACTGGTTTTTTATATGTTTCAGATCGAGTTTTGGAGAAAGATTATGCCCCCCTGCTTTTGGATGCAATGGGCGCATATTGGTCAAAATTTAATGATTATGAATTATTTAAAACTGCAAAAAGATTTGAATATTTTGAGCATTCATACGGTTCAGTTGTAGGCTTCACTGAAACTTTAAAATATGCAAACAATGTAGGGTTGGAAAATATTGAAAATTACAACAGAAAATTATCCGAAAAACTAAGAGAGAATCTTCAGAATTCAGGTTTTAAGGTTTTAGATCAGGGAAATCGATTAAGCAGTATTGTGACTTTTTGTGGTGCGGATAATGATTTAGAGAATATTCAGAAAGTCCTTACAGAAAATAATGTATTCTTCTCTGTAAGTTATAAAAATTCTGCACTGATTGACTTTACTAACAAAAATGTGCCTGGAGCGATACGGCTTTCTCCCCATTATTTTAATACGATGGAAGAAATTGAAAAAATATCCGAAATTTTAAAAGGATAATTTGACTTTGAGAGTTTCAGTCAACTTCAGAATAATTAATTTTTCATAAGCTGAAACTCTCAAAGTCAAAAGTTTATTTTTTAACCAGAATTTTCTCCGTTGCTTTTTTACTTAAAACTTCGTGCTTTCCGTCAACTTCAACGGTTACAGATTTATCAAAATCTTCAATTTTAATGATCTTTATTTTAGTATTCAGGAGAAGTTTTCTTTCGGTTAGGTAGTTCAGAAAAGCATCATCCGATAAGGTTACAGAAGCAAAAACTATATTTTCTCCAACTTTGCAGTCGCTTAATTTCTGTAAATCCATCGAGATAATATTTCCGTCTTTATCAGGAATGGGTTCTCCGTGAGGATCGAATTTGGGATGATCTAAAATTTCATCCATCTTATCAAAAAATATTTTTGAGTGAACGTGTTCCAGCTGTTCGGCAATTTCATGAACATTTTCCCATCCGAAGTTCATTTTTTTAACCAGAAACATTTCGGTCAGTCTGTGTTTTCTGACCACCAATGCAGCTTCACGTCTGCCTTTTTCGGTAACTTTCAGAGGTTTGTAGGTTTCGTAGATAACCCATTTTTTTTCTGAAAATTTCTTCATCATATTATTAACGCTCGGCATTTTCACATTGAGGAATTTGCTGAGTTCGTTAATCGTCACTTTACCTTCATTGTCAACTAAATGAAACAAAGCCTTCAGATAATTTTCTTCGGTTAATGTTGTCTTCAAAATGTTAGATGATTTTCATTACAAATCTAACAAAATAATATTTAAAATTGAGTCTTGTTATTTTAAGTTTTTTTAATTTTACACTATGAAATTTTCATTTAAAAACGACTATTCTGAGGGTTGTCATCCCAAAATTCTTGAAGCACTTGTACATTATAACCTCGATCAGCAGGCTGGTTATGGAGAAGATCAGTATTCGGTGAAAGCTAAAGATTTAATTAAAGAAAAAATAAATAATCCAGATTCTGATGTCTATTTTGTCTCAGGTGGAACTCAGGCAAATCTGATTGTTATTTCTTCCATTTTAAAGCCTTATCAATGTGTGATTTCTGCGGCGACTGGACATATTCTGAATAATGAAACCGGAGCGATTGAAGCGACAGGACATAAAATTTTAAGCATTGAAAAAGAAGACGGAAAATTAACTCCATCCGATATTATTCCTGTCCTGGAAAATCACAAAAATATTCCGCACCAAGTAATGCCGAAGCTTGTGTACATCTCTAATTCTACTGAACTTGGAACGGTTTATACAAAAAATGAATTGGAGGGTTTATCCCTTTTCTGCAGAGACAATAATCTGTATTTATTCATGGATGGAGCAAGATTAGGACATGCTTTGACATCCGAAATTAGCGATTTAAGTTTAGAAGATGTAGCGAAATTAACCGATGTTTTTTATCTTGGTGGAACAAAAAACGGAGCGTTATTGGGCGAAGCGATTATCATCAACAATCTGCTGTTGCAGGAAGATTTTGCATTTAATATCAAACAAAAAGGAGCGTTGTTGGCAAAAGGTCGTTTATTGGGAATTCAGTTTTTAGAATTGATGCAGAATGATTTGTATTTTGATCTGGCAAAACACGCTAACCAACAAGCCATGAAAATAAAAAATGCTTTACTGCAAAAGGGGACATCTTTTCTATCTGACACTTTTACCAATCAGATTTTCCCGATTTTAAGCCATGAGCTTATTGAAATTTTATCAGAGAAATTTGAATTTTATGTTTGGAAAAGTATCTGTGAAAAATCATCTGCGATCCGATTGATTACCTCATGGAATACAAGTGACGAAGCCGTTGATGACTTTATAGAAATTATTGATAATCATTAAAAAAAAACCTCTTGCAGATTAAAGGGATTACGCAGATTTTTTTTGATTGAAATTAATCTGCGTAATCTACAAAATCAGCGAGAGTTTTAAACTTTCAACACTCTCTTAAAGCATTATACATCTTTTGTTTCTCTGTGGTAAAATTATTAATTCAGAACTTCATTAATTTTCGGGTATTCTGAAATTTTTCTGAATACAAAACGATTGGTTTTTTGTAGTTTTTCAATAAATAAATCCAATTCATTTACAGAATCGGCATCCGTTAAATATTGATCGTGAGTAAGAAAAACCAGATGTCTTGAAGTTTTTTCGAGATCATTAAAAAAGATACTGTCCACTTTTTTTAGCATGACCTGATGATTATCTTTAAGCTGCATTTTATTGGTGGGTTTCCATTCGAGATCCCAGCCGATTACTTTATAACCTGCAGTTTTTAATCTGTTTGCTGCTTCATTTGAAGTTTTGATATCGGTACTCATAATATTATTGAGTCTCCAGATATTTCTTCCAGGAGTTCTGGCAATTTTATTCTGTAATCGTAAACTGTCTTTTGCAGTATCAAAATCATGCACAACCATTGCAGGATTTTGATAGAAATCTGTGTATCTGTTGTGAGCATGGGTGTGACTATGATTAGCCAATTCGATTAATCTGTCTTTTCTGAGAGATTCGAGGTCGTCTTTTTGTCGTTTGCTTCCGTTGGCATGTTCGCCCACTAAAAATGCAGTGGCACAAACATTACGTTTATGAAGAATTTTAAGAAGGTTTTCAGTACCGCGATTGGGACCGTCATCAAAAGTGAGATAAATAACTCTTTTGTCTGAGACGACTTCATCATCATCAATTTTCAAAACTTGCTTTGCGACGGGAGGTTCTTTAGAAATCATCGTTTCAGATTCTTTCTTGTTTTTTTTCTGATTACAACTTGTAAACAAAATTGATGTTGCACCGAACACTGCAACCATCCCTAGAAAAGTCCTGTTAAAAGACTTTTCCGCAAAAGTTTTTTTCATAAAAATTGATGGATATTAAATTGTTAAAAAATGTTAATTTTCAAGTTTTAAATTTAGCAATTTTAATACCAATAATTGTGAGAAATTTTTAGATTTAATTAAATTTTAATAAAAATTATTAAGCCAAAATTTTTTGAAGATATAAACCATTTTTAATCGCCGAAATCCCCCAGGTATTATTGAAAAATATAAATGATTTCAAACCTGAATTTTTAATTTTCTCTGCCAAATCATTTAAAAAATCTTCTGAATACTCTGATTTATAAAGTACAGGTTTTCCGTGAAGCCGATAGTAAAGTGTATCATTTGAATTGATTACGATATCTTCTGAAAGCTTCCCAGGAAAACTTACGCCGGAGAAAATGACTTTATTGTCTTTTAAAATTTTATAAATTTCCTCATTCCACCAAGATTCATGACGGAATTCAATAACGTTTAAAAATTGAGAATCAATATTCTCTAAAATCAGTTTTAAATTTTGCTCCGTATTTTTAAATGAAGGCGGAAACTGATATAAAAATCCTTCGAGCTTTTCTTTTAAATTGCTTTGAATATGCGCGCAGAATTCGGTGATTTCTTCTTTGCAGTTTTCCAATCTTTTTACATGTGAAATCGTCTTCGGAATTTTAATGAAAAATTTTAAATCTTCAGGAGTTTCATCAAACCATTTTTGAAGTGTTTTGGCGGTTGGTTTTCTATAAAATGTAGAATTGATTTCTACCGCATTGAACTGCTGAGAATACAAACTTAAATAATCTTTACTTTTAGCATCTTCGGGATACAAAGTTCCCTTCCAATCGTTATTGTAAAAGCCTGAGCATCCGATATAATTTTTTTCTTTTTTCATTTTCAAAATTCAATTAATTTATTTCTCGCAGATTTTTCAGATTAAGCAGATTTTTTGTAGACATTTAAAACATTTAGAAAATAAATGAAAATAAATCTGCTCAATCCGCTTAATCTGCGAGAGCAATATCATTAATCAAGACGAAATCTATTTCACATTCAAATCAACAGAATTCAATCTCAAAGAATTTAAAATCACCGACAAAGAGCTGATGCTCATTGCCGCTGCTGCAATCATGGGAGATAATAAAATTCCGAAAAAAGGATACAACAATCCTGCCGCAATCGGAATTCCCAGAACATTATAAATGAAAGCGAAGAAGAGATTTTCTTTAATGTTTTTGAGGAGTTTTTCACTTAGAATTTTTGCTTTGGCAACACCAATCAAATCACCTTTTAATAAAGTAATTTCTGCACTTTCAATAGCCACATCGGTTCCGGTTCCCATGGCGATTCCGATATTGGCTTGCGCTAAAGCAGGGGAGTCGTTGATTCCGTCGCCGGTCATGGCTACGATTTTTCCTTGTTGCTGAAGTTTTTTGACATCATTTAACTTATCTTCCGGAAGACAATTGGCTTTAAAATGTTTAATTCCAAGAGCATCTGCAACGGCTTTTGCGGTATGTTCGTTGTCTCCGGTCATCATAATGACATCAATTCCGTCATTCAGAAGTAATTCGACTGCTTTTTTCGAGCTTTCCTTTATTTTATCGGTAAAACTTATCAATCCTAAAACTTCATTTTCCTGCGCAACATAAGAAATCGTATGCGCTTTTGATTGAATTTCAATTGCTTTATGTTTTAAAATTTCAGGAATCTGAATTTGATTTGAAGTCAGAAGATTTTCATTTCCTAAATAAACGGTTTTTCCATTAATAATTCCTTTCACCCCTTTCCCAGAAATGTTTTCAAAATGACTTACTTTTTCAGCCGAAATATTTTCATCTTTTGCTTTTTTAATCACAGCATTTGATAGCGGATGTTCTGAATTTTGATTTAATGAATAGGCTAACTTTAAAACTAAATTTTGATTATTAATTAAAGTTTCAATATGCTCAACCGAAGGTTTCCCTTCAGTCAAAGTTCCTGTTTTATCGGTAATTAAAACGTTTACTTTATTCATTTGTTCAAGTGCTTCGGCATTTTTAATTAAAATACCATTCTTCGCTCCTTTACCAATTCCTACCATCAAAGACATTGGGGTTGCCAAACCTAAAGCACACGGACAAGCCACAATGAGAACGGCAACTGCATTCACAAAAGCGAATAAACTTTTTTTACCTTCCGGACCGAAAAGCTGCCATAAAATAAATGTAAGGACCGCAACAAAAATAACGGTCGGAACAAAAACTTTTGCCACTTTATCCGTCAGTTTTTGTATCGGAGCACGACTTCGGCTTGCGTCGTTCACCATTTTAATAATCTTTGAAAGCAACGTTTCGTCACCCACTTTTTCAGCTTTCATGATGAAAACCTGATTGCCGTTAATGGTTCCTGATGTTACTTTATCATGCAAATTTTTCTCAACAGGAATGGGTTCGCCGGTTATCATACTTTCGTCAACCACAGAATTTCCTTCGACAATTTTTCCGTCAACCGGAATTTTTTCGCCCGGTTTTACTTTTAATAAATCTCCTATTTTTATTTCTGATAGTGGAACCTTTTTTTCCTCGCCATTTACCATTAAGTTGGCTTCATCTGGAGAAAGATTCATCAGTTCTTTGATGGCATTTCCTGTTTTCTTGTGAGCCGCGGCTTCCATTAACTGACCTAAAATAACTAAGGTAATAATCACACAAACTGCCTCAAAATACAACGGGCTTTCATGATTATGCCCTCGAATTTCGTGAGGAACAATATCTGGGAAAAACAAAGCAATAATGCTAAACAAAAACGCAGCGGAAACACCTAAAGCAATCAGGCTAAACATATTCAGGTTCCAGGTTTTAAATGAAACAAATCCTCTTTTCATCAGAAACCATCCTGAGTAGAACAGCACAGGAATCGTTAAAACAAGTTCAATGTAACCTTGAATCTGGTGTGAAAACGGAAAATCAATCAACATTCCGCCCATCGAAAGAATAAAAACGGGAATTGTGAATGCTAACGAAGTGATGAATTTTCTTTTTAAAATATTGAACGTTTCGTCTTCTTCGCCTTCGCCATTTTTATCAGGATATCTTACCAAGTCCATTCCGCAGACAGGACAGCCAACGTTGGAGTCATAGGTTTTATCTCCTTCACAAAACATCGGGCAATAATATTTCCCCGCCATGTCATCCGTAACTTTTGGTTTTTCCTGATGCTGATGATTGTGGGAATGTGAATGATGATTTGAAACTGAATTTTCAACTAAATCTTCCGTGATTTCTTCCAAATGCATGTGGCAAATTGGACAGTCACCTTTTTCATCATAAATTTTGTCACCCTCGCAGAACATCGGACAGTAATAATCGCCGATATGATCTTTAAAATTTTCAGGTAAATTGGTTTTAGAAAAAGTAGGTTTAAAATTGGGATCTTTTGCCAATTTTTCCTCAATCGGAACTAAAAACATGTTGCAGACCGGACATCTTTCACCTTGTTTAAAATATACTTTATCGCCCTCACATTCCATCGGGCAATAATAAACGGAAGATGGAGAAACTCTATCCTGAGGTTTTACAAAAACTTTATCTGGATTATTTGGGTCTTCAAGCTTATAATTTCCTGCTTCTTCTAAGGCTTTATTTAAGTCACTTAAATTAATTTCTTTATGAGAATCGATGGTCGCCGTATTGCTTTTGAGATCAATATCTGCGTTTATATTTTCAAGACTGTTGAGCTTTTCTGAAATTTTCTTTTGGCAACCTGAGCAGGTCATCCCAAGTATTTTATATTGTTTTTGCATTATCTAAATTTATTCTACAAATTTCCAAAATGAAAATGGAAGACTGTTATAAATTTAAGGATAATAGTTACAGAATTTGGTTAGTTAGAAGTATTTAACTGTAAAACTTAATAACTGATTACTACTTCACTTTTTAAATTTGGTCTAATGGTTTTCTGTTCTGAACTTCTAACTTTTTAAATTGAGTAGGAGTGTAGCCTGTTGTACTTTTAAACTGTGATGACAGATGTTGCACACTTTTATAACCCATGTGTCCGGCAATTTCGGTTAAAGTAAAATCGTTGTTGAAAAGAAGTTCTTTTACTTTTTCAATTCTCTGGAGAATGTAATATTGTTCTAAAGTGATATTTTCATTCTGAGAAAAAACTTTAGATAAAGAGCTGTAATCTTTATGTAATGCGCTACTTAAGAAATTTGATAAAACAAAATTTTCATCGGTATCTAATCTTCCTATTTTAAGAATAACAAGATTTTTAATATTTTCGATAAGTTGTTGAGAGGGATCTTTTAAAATTTCAAAGCCAATTTCTTCCAGCTTATTTTCAATTGGGAGCAACTCATTTTCTGAAATGTCAGATTCAGTTTCAACTTCTCCTAATTGGACAGATTTAATCTTAACTTCAGATTTTTTAAAAATATCAGCAACAGCGGAAATACAACGGTCGCAAACCATATTTTTTATGAGAATTTTCATGACGGATTGCCCAATCGGTCTTTTACAAATTCTACTTTTGTTTTTCCGTGCGGTGAAGGATTTCCGTCTTCATTAAGATTTACCATTACAATTCTGTCAACAGTAATGATGGTTTGATGCGTCATTTTGTTTCTTACGGCACATTTTAAAGTTAACGAAGTTGAACCGAATGCTGAAACTTCAATACCAATTTCGATAATATCTCCTTGTTTTGCAGAACTTACGAAGTTGATTTCTGAAATATATTTTGTCACCACTTTTTTATTCTCAAGTTGAATCACGGCATATAAAGCTGCTTCCTCATCGATCCATTGTAAAAGTCTTCCTCCAAAAAGTGATTGGTTAGGATTTAAATCTTCAGGTTTTACCCATTTCCTTGTGTGGTAATTCATGTAATTGATATTTGCAGCACAAATTTAATGTTTAAAACTGAATTATTGAATTGCAAAGAATTTATTAAACTTATTACATGTATATACAATCTCAATTGTGTGATTCATTTAACCTAAAAAGCAGATAAAAGGTACTTTTTTACTTTTATAAACTGCTGATTTGATAGATTTTATATTAATTCAGTATTAAATTAAACGCATTTGTTGAAATAGTTTAAAAAAAGTTTTGATTTATTTAATTTAATTGTATCTTGCAAGCGTTTATATCAGGAATCAATATTATGTTCATTATTATGTTGCTTTTCTTTTATACCAGAATTTATATTAATTTTTAATTTTTTTTTTACAATGAACATTTTTGTTTCAAACATCAATTACGCAACTAAAGAATATGAGTTGCACGATTTATTCGCAGAATTTGGCGATGTATCATCTGCTAAAATTGTTACAGACAGAGAAACTGGTCGTTCTAGAGGTTTCGGTTTCGTAGAAATGGGTGACGAAGAAGGAGCTCAAGCTATCGAAGCTCTTAATCAAAAAGAACTTAACGGAAAGATTCTTAACGTGTCTGAGGCTAAGCCAAGAGAAGAAAAACCAAGAAGAAGTTTTGATAATAACAGAAGCGGAGGTGGAAGTTATGGTAACAACCGTTCAGGAGGTAACTCTGGAGGTGGTAGTTACGGAAACAACAACAACCGTGGAGGTAACGGAGGCGGCGGAAGTCGTTGGTAAAAAATTGAAGCGGCTTTTTAGCCGCTTTTTTTTTATGTCTTTAATTGTAAGAAAAAATAGTATTGAATTAATTCTTCTGTTTTAAACTAACAACCAGAAAATAACTAAACTACTAATCTTTTTTCTTCTTCTTTTTCTTATCCTTTCCTTTTTTATCTTTCTTAGGATTCAGTATTTCTTCAGCATATTCGAGAGTTGGAGTTTTTACTTTTACAGGTTTCATTTCAATTTTAAGATCAAAATATTCTTTAAGATCATTCTGAGATACCAGATTTTCTTTAAACAAAAATTCTAAAATTTCTTTGCCAGAATTATTGAAAAAATTCTGCGTGAGTTCTCTCAATATAAATTTTTTATACTCGTCAAAAGGAACGATGACGCTGTATTTAAAAATACGGCCTTCTTTTTCTGTAGATAAATAACCTTTTTCAACCAATATTTTCAGGTAAGTAGAAACTGTATTTTGATGCGGTTTTGGTTCAGGATGTTTCTCCATGACATCTTTTAAATAAAAAGAATTTAAGTCCCAAAAAAGCTTCATTAAGTTCTCTTCTGCTGATGTAAGATGATTTATTTTCATATTTAAATTTTATAAAATAGTAGGGTATCGCTTTTTCGCAAAGTATTTATTTGATTGTAGTTTCCACAGGAATCACTTCAGTCGGTATATCATTGCGCTGATACTTATTGTTGCAATAAAGATAAATAAAAGAAACCAAAACAGCTATGCCTGCTCCCATAAATACTTCTTTTACGGTATGTCTTTTCAGAATAACTCTCGTAATTCCGACCAAAATTGCAATCGCAAGCCATGCAAAACCAATTTTCACATCAAATGCAAAGAATAACGCAGAGACAAATACATTGAATGCAGTATGCATCGAGCTTTTAATATATAAATTACTGAATTGTAATGCGAACAGAAGAATTAAAATAAACAACATCACGAAATCTATAAAGCCATTCTTAATATAATTGAACGTCAAATAAGAAACAATACAGACAGCAATGAAAATATACAATGTTTTTCTTTGAACTCTATTTGATACGTCCATATTAGTATATCGACCTGTTTTTACATTCCAGACAATCCAGATAATTACCGGAAGAATGGTCATCAGTAAAATAGGCAAAAAGTGTGTGAAAGCTTCTTTAAAGGTGTAATTCTGAATACTGAAATACACGAAATAGATAACCAAAGAAACTAAAGGATTAAAAAAATCTGAAATAATTCTTGAAACAATGTGTAGTAATGAGGTCTTTTTTTCTTCCATATTGAAGTTTGTGATGTAAATATAACATTATAACTAAAAAAACAATTGCTCTATATATAATAAAAACAAAGTTTTTTTTATATTTTTGCTCAACTATTTCATAATAAATAAGCAAGAAGCTAGCACATGAAAGAATTTTCTAAAGAGGTATACCTGAAGTGGTATGAAGATATGACAATGTGGAGAAGGTTTGAAGACAAATGCCGTTCTCTTTATTTAAAACAAAAAATCAGAGGTTTTTTACATTTGTACAACGGTCAGGAAGCTATTCCTGCTGGTTTTACGCATGCAATGGATTTAACTAAAGACAGCATGAT
Source organism: Chryseobacterium aahli (assembly GCF_022699665.1). Classification (GTDB taxonomy): domain Bacteria; phylum Bacteroidota; class Bacteroidia; order Flavobacteriales; family Weeksellaceae; genus Chryseobacterium; species Chryseobacterium aahli. The sequence goes on from NZ_JALDNB010000002.1 coordinate 76,994, forward strand.
CACTGCTTACAGATGTCACATTCATCCGATGGCAATGGGAGTAGACCCAAAAAGAATCATGGCAGAACTTTGTGGTAAAGCTACAGGTACTTCAGGAGGTATGGGTGGATCTATGCACATTTTCAGTAAAGAACACAGATTTTACGGAGGTCATGGTATTGTAGGAGGTCAAATTCCTTTGGGAGCAGGTATTGCTTTTGCAGATAAATATTTTGACAGAAAAGCGGTAAACATCTGTTTCTTCGGAGACGGTGCTGCAAGACAAGGTTCTCTTCACGAAACTTTCAACATGGCAATGAACTGGAAACTTCCGGTAGTATTTGTGGTTGAAAACAATCAATATGCGATGGGAACTTCTGTAAAAAGAACTGCTAATCACGAAGATATCTACAAACTAGGATTAGGTTACGAAATGCCTTGTTTAGCCGTTGATGCAATGGATCCTGAGAAAGTGGCTGAAGCTGCTTACGAAGCTATTGAAAGAGCTAGAAGAGGAGACGGACCGACTTTCATTGAAGCAAGAACGTACCGTTTCAGAGGTCACTCAATGTCTGATGCTGAGCCTTACAGATCTAAGGATGAAGTTGCTATTGCAAAAAAAGACGATCCAATAGAATTAATCAAAGCGAGAATCTTAGAAAACAACTGGGCAACTGAAGAAGAATTGGAAGCTACAGATAACAAATCAAGAGATTTTGTAGAAGAGTGCATCGAGTTTATGGAAAATTCTCCATACCCGACCGCAGAAAAAATCTACGAGTATGTTTACGCTCAGGAAGATTATCCATTCTTAGACAAATTAGAAAACTAAAAATTAATAATTAATTTGATATTTGAATTTGAGGCTATCTAATCTCAAATCTCGAATCTCGAATCTCAAATCAATATAGATTATGGCAGAAGTTATTACAATGCCACGTCTTTCCGACACTATGACGGAAGGTAAGGTGGCGAAATGGCATAAAAAAGTAGGAGATAAAATAAAGGAAGGAGATATTTTAGCTGAAATTGAAACGGATAAAGCGGTTCAGGATTTCGAATCTGAAATTGAAGGAACTCTTTTATTTGTAGGAGTTGAAGAAGGTGCTGCTGCGGCAGTTGATTCTATTTTAGCAATTATCGGTCAAGAAGGTGAAGATATTTCTTCTTTAAAAGGAGGAAATGCTCCGGCGGCTGAAGGTGCTTCTGAAGAGAAAAAATCTGAAGAAGAATCTAAAACTGAAAACGAATCTACAAGCGTTGAGCAAACTTCAGCTGAAGTTCCTGCAGGAGTAGAGGTAATTACAATGCCAAGACTTTCTGATACAATGACAGAAGGTAAGGTAGCTAAATGGCACAAAAACGTTGGAGATACAGTAAAAGAAGGAGATCTTCTTGCTGAGATCGAAACAGATAAAGCAGTTCAGGATTTCGAATCTGAATTTAACGGAGTTCTTCTAAAGCAAGGTGTTGAAGAAGGTGGAGCTGCACCTGTTGACAGTGTGTTAGCAATTATCGGCCCTGAAGGAACTGATGTTTCAGGAGTTGGAGCTGCAAAACCGGCAACAAAATCTGAGGACAAACCAGCTGAACAAAAATCTGAAGCGAAAGCAGAAGAGAAATCGGTTGCACAAACTACAAATACTTCGTCATCAGACAGAGTAGCAATTTCTCCTCTAGCTAAAAAAATGGCTCAGGATAAAGGCGTTGACATCAACAGTCTTCAAGGTTCTGGTGAGAACGGAAGAATTGTGAAAAAAGATATTGAAAATTATCAGCCTTCACAAAAAACTGAAGCTGCTCCGGCACAAACTCATGCGGCTGCTCAGGTTGCTTTAAGCTTTGTACAGGGAGAAGATACAGAAACTCCAAACTCTCAAGTAAGAAATATCATTGCGAAACGTCTTTCTGAAAGTAAGTTCTCTGCTCCTCACTATTATCTGATGGTTGAAATCAACATGGATAAAGCGATTGAGGCAAGAAAAGAAATCAACTCATTGCCAGATACTAAAATCTCATTCAACGATATGATTATTAAGGCGACAGCAGTTGCTTTAAGAAAACATCCGCAGGTGAACTCAAGCTGGGCAGGAGATAAAGTAATTCACAGAGGAAACATCAATGTTGGAGTAGCAGTTGCGATTCCTGACGGATTGGTAGTTCCGGTTCTGAAAAACACAGACCAAATGAATTACACTCAGATTTCTGCTGCTATGAAAGATATGGCCGGAAGAGCAAAATCTAAAGGTCTTAAAGCAAACGAAATGGAAGGGTCTACATTCTCTATCTCAAACTTAGGAATGTTCGGAATTGAAACCTTTACAAGTATTATCAATCAACCAAATGCTGCAATTCTTTCAGTAGGTGCTATTGTTGAGAAACCAATCGTAAAAGATGGTCAAATTGTAGTAGGTAATCTTATGAAACTTTCATTAGCATGTGACCACAGAGTGGTAGACGGTGCTACGGGAGCTCAATTCTTACAGACTTTAAAAACATATTTAGAAAGTCCATTAACATTGTTACTGTAATTTTCTTTTTATATTATATTAAAACCTCTCATCTCGAGAGGTTTTTTTGTTTTAAATTTTACTTAGTAGTATAATTCTTAATTTTGCTTCTAACTTCTAACTTCTAACTTCTAACTTAAGAATCTTTGCCAATAGAGAATAATATCCTATTTTAGTGAAAAAATTTAAATGAAGAAAATTATTATAGGATTGCTTTCATTTTTCAGCTGCACTGTTTTCGCACAAAGCCAACGATTTGCATACGAATATGTATTCGTAAAAGACTCTACAAAAATGAATGACAAAGAGTCTGAGCTCATGTATCTTGATGTCGCCAAAAAAGGTTCGAAATTCTTCAGCCAGAAAAGAGAAATAGCAGATTCTCTACATTTGGAGATTGTAAAAAATCAAAATAAAGATTTTAGCGGAATTGACTATGGATTAGTTGTATATGTAGTTGAAAAATCTTATCCTGATTTTAAAATAAATTTATTTGATAACCTTGATATGAGTAAATACAAGATTTCTGATAATCGCAAAATGGATTGGAAGATTCTTTCGGAAAAAGAAACAATTGGAGATTTAAATGCCCAAAAAGCAACCTGTAATTTTGCCGGAAGAACGTGGACAGCTTGGTTTGTATCTGACATTCCCATCCAGGATGGCCCTTACAAATTTAATGGTTTGCCTGGATTAATTATTAAAATTGAAGATAAAACTAAATCGCATTCATTTGTTCTGAAAGAAATCAAAAAATTACGGTCTGATCAAGAATGGAAAAGTGACGGAGAAAAGAAAAGTTTTAATGCCATAATTGCCATAGATCAGGAAAAATACAAGAAACAGTTTAAAGATAACAGAGAAAATCCAACTAAAGGTATGCGTCAAATGATGTCTGGAGGTAATAAAATAATGATGATAGATGAAAAGGGGAAGCCTTTGGACATTCAGGATATGATGCGTGACATGGAAAAAAATGCTAAAGCAAATAATGCTAAGAACAATAATGTTTTAGAACTAGAGTTATTACAATAATTAAATACAAATAATGAAAAACCTATTACTTACAATTTTCACTTTTTCAAGTATTCTATTGTATGCACAAAATCAAAGATTCAGCTATGAATATAAATTTGTGAGCGATTCTACAGCAAAAGATAAATCTGAAACAGAACTGATGTATCTCGATATTTCAAAAAATGGTTCTAAATTTTACAGCCGAGATAAAGCTGTAGCAGATTCGCTGATGAAAGTAATGGATAAAAAAGGCAGTCATGATTTCAAAGGAATTAAATTTGGAAGAGTTCAGTATATTGTCGAAAAAACTTATCCGGATTACATAATTAATTTCTTTAGTCAGATAGATATGGATGATTATAAAGTTATTGATGACAGAAAACTAAATTGGAAGATTCTTCCTGATAAAGAAAAAATAGGAGAGTTTAACACCCAAAAAGCAATTACTCAGTTTGCAGGAAGAAATTGGATTGCATGGTTTACTACTGATATTCCTTTTCAGGACGGTCCTTATAAATTCAATGGTTTACCTGGATTGATTGTAAAAATTGAAGATAAAACAAACTCACACTCTTATGTTTTAAAAGAGGTGAAAAATTTAAAACCAAATGAAGTTTGGGTTAGTGAAAATGATCAAGAGAGATTCAGACCAATAATTATTTTAAATACAGATAAATATAAAAAACAGTTCATTGACCAAAGAAACAATCCTACAAAAGGTATGAGGCAGCTAATGTCACAAGGAGGAAAAGTTACTTTTACAGATGCAAACGGAAAAGAACTTGATACCAGCAAAATGATGAGAGATCAGGAAAAAAGAGCTAAAGAAAATAATGCTAAAAATAATAATCTTTTAGAACTTGATTTACTACAATAAAAAACGCCCGAAACTAAAGTTTCGGGCGTTCATATTTCAAACTAAAAATGATTAAGCTAGTTTCTGAGAATCTGCAATAAACTGAGCCAAACCGCTATCTGTTAATGGGTGCTTCAACAAACTCAAGATTGGAGGAAGTGGTGAAGTAATAACATCCGCGCCGATTTTAGCACAGTCAATAATATGCATTGAATGACGGATAGATGCTGCTAGAATTTCAGTTTCGTACATGTAGTTATCAAAAACCAATCTGATTTCTTCAATTAAGTTTAAACCATCTGTAGAAATATCATCTAATCTTCCTAAGAAAGGCGAAACATAACTAGCACCAGCTTTAGCAGCTAAAAGAGCCTGTCCAACAGAGAAAATTAAAGTACAGTTAGTTCTGATTCCTTTATCAGAAAAATATTTTAATGCTTTGATACCGTCTTTGATCATCGGTATTTTCACCACGATATTTGGGTGAATTGCCGCCAATTCATCACCTTCTTTGATCATTTCTTCGTAAGTTGTAGAAAGTACTTCCGCAGATATATCTCCGTCTACGATTTCACAAATTGCTTTGTAATGATTTTTAATCGCTTCAGCTCCTCTGATTCCTTCCTTAGCCATCAATGATGGGTTTGTGGTTACACCATCCAGAATCCCAAGATCTTTAGCTTCTTTAATTTGCTCTAAGTTTGCAGTGTCAATAAAAAATTTCATTATGTATAATAGATTTATTACAGCAAAGATAATGAATACTTTGTAATTAAATATTGAGATTGTATTACAAAACGGGTTTGTGTGAGAGTCTGAAATTTACTATCTATATTCTAAAAAATGTAACTTTGTTCTTCATGGAAAATAATCATTTCACAGCCAAATTAGAGATTATAGGAATAAATCCTTTTGTTTTTGTACCTGAAGAAATTTTAAATGAAATATTCGAAAAAGCGGGGAAAAATAAGAGCCCAGTTCCTGTAAAAGGATTTGTGAATGGAAAAGAATTCAGACAAAATTTAATGAAATATCTTGGAGAATGGAGGTTGTATATCAATGTAACGATGCTAGAAAATTCACCAAAAAGAATTAGTGAAATTCTTGATGTTTCAATTGCTTACGATGATGCTGAAAGAACTCATACCATTCATCCGGAATTAGATAAAGCAATTAAAAATAATCCTACGGCGTTAGAAAATTTTGAAAACTTAGTGCCTTCCAGAAGAAATGAACTCATCAAATATATTAACAATCTTAAAACTGAAGCTGCAGTTCAGAAAAATATAATTAAAATTGTCAGTCATCTAAAAGGTGAAACAGATTTTTTTGGTAAGAATATTAATTAAAAATAAAATCTGATAAGTATTATTGGATTTATTTTAATATGATTAAGTATTAATTATCATAATAAACTTTTTTATTAAAAAGTTAGAAATCAATTTCTTTGGAATACAATTTATCTTTAATTGATGCTTATGGTGAGTATACGCATGGCATACAAACGATACTTCCAGATATGTGAATGGAGGGTACGTGGAAGGTGAATTTTCCGGATGGTAACAAAATCAAAAAACAAAACCCATGAAAAATTCATGGGTTTATTTATTTAACGAACCTTTACAAAGGCTCATAAGATTTTTAATAATCAATTATTAGTCATATTTGCTGATGACTTTCTGAGTAACTCCTGAGCTGCTGAATCCTCCGTCATGGAATAAATTCTGCATCGTTACTTTCTTGGTAAGATCTGAGAATAAAGTTACACAGTAATCTGCACACTCAAGAGCTGATGCATTTCCTAGTGGAGACATATCTTCAGCATATCCTAAGAAACCTCCGAAACCTTTTACTCCGCTTCCTGCAGTAGTAACGGTAGGAGACTGAGAAACAGTATTTACACGCACTTTTCTGTCACCCCAGTAATATCCGAAAGTTCTTGCAATACTTTCTAAGTATGCTTTGTTATCAGACATATCATTGTAATCCGGGAACGTTCTTTGAGCTGCAATGTAAGTAAGAGCCAAAATGCTTCCCCATTCATTCATACAGTCTTTTTCCCACGCTGTACGCATTACTTTGTGGAAAGATACTGCTGAGATATCCCAACCTTTCTCTGTCCAATCGTAATTCATCTCAGTATAGTGTTTTCCCTTTCTTACATTTACGGACATTCCTATCGAGTGAAGAATAAAATCTATTTTCCCGAATTTTGCGATTGCAGCATCAAAAAGTTTATCAAGATCTTCTGTAGAAGTAGCATCTGCGCCAATTACTTCAGAACCTGTTTTTTCAGCTAATCCGTTCAATTCTCCCATTCTTAAAGCGATAGGAGCGTTAGATAATATAAATTCAGCGCCTTCTTCATGGCATCTCTCAGCAACTTTCCATGCGATAGATTGTTCATTAAGGGCTCCAAAAATAATTCCTTTCTTCCCTTTAAGTAAACCGTATGACATAATTTTTTAATGTTTAATATCTACAAATGTAGCAATAATTTATGTTTAGGACATAATAAAAAACGGAGCCTTTGTAAAAAGACTCCATTTTCTTTGAATATATTTAAAAGACTGAATTTTTCTAATTCGTTTTCTTGTTCCATTCTGCTTTCACATCTTCAGCAGCATCTTTTGTTTTTTCCCAGGCATCACTTGCGCCATCTTTAATGTCTTCCCATGTTTCAGAAGCATTAGCTTTCACTCTGTCTAGCCAGTCTTCCTGAGTAGCTTCCTGATCATTATCACGTTTTTCTTTGATATAATCTCTCGCTTTGTCAGCTAGATCACTAATTTTCCATTTTGCGTCACTTGCAGTATTTCTTAATGCATCTTCTGTATTATTTACTGCTTTTTCTGCTTTGTTGTAATCTTGATTGTCCATAATATTATAGTATTTAAGTGTTATATATTAGATTAAACAAGAACTATTCCTAAAAAAAAATGTGATAGTTAAATTTTTCATAAAATTTAAATAATCTTTTACGCTTGTCTGAATTTATACTTGTAGAATTATGATGATTTGTTTTTTTAAGTAAAATTCTTATATCATAGGTAGATTTGGTACAAACAGAGGAATAAACTTCGGTGCTTTATCCAATACCTTTACAAATGGGGTTGCGTAGTTCTTTATTAAATATTCAAATTAACTTGAAAATATAAATGGCAGTTCTGCTTCATTAACTCACGGATATTTTTATGTGACGATTAATGAGTTTTAAAGAAGCATTATTAAAATTTACTTAAACCAAAAAAATCCGTCATACAATTTTATGTGACGGATTTTATTCTTTGAAATAAAATTTTCTATTACTAGAATTTGTAAGCTAAACCTAACTGAAATCCTCTGTTGGTATTGATGTTTTTCTGAGCATCATTTACTGCATCCGAATTGTTGGCAATATGAGTAAGACTATTTACATATCTTGCATTGATACCAAGATTAGGAGTGAAATAATATCCTAAACCAAGACCTAAACCAACGTTGAATTTTTTGATATCATCTTTGTTGATGCTTTCTGATGACGATTGTGTCTGAGTAATCGTCGTGCCTGCAGTTGTAGTTGCAATTGTTTGCTCACCTTTGTTTTTTCCGTCTACAAAATAACTAAATTCAGGACCTGCCTCAATATAAAAATTCTTTGATGGTTTCATCTGTAACATTAGTGGTACAGAAACATAATTTAGCGATGTTGTGAAATCTGTTTTTGTTCTTACACTTGTGGCACCGGTGATAATTTCCGTATCAGAAACTACACTTTTGGCTCCCATTTGATTGTATAAAACCTCTGGCTGTAAAGCAAATTTCTCTGATAAAGGAATATTTACAAAAACTCCTGCATTAAAGCCTATTTTTTGATTTTTACCATTTAATTCTTGTTCACTAAATTGAGTTGCTGTAGCAGCACCTTTTATACCAAATCTTACGGGTTCTTTAACATGAAGTGGTTGTGGCTGAGCTGATATAGTTTCTACCTCTTGTGCAAATGCAAATGATCCGGCAACAACTGCCAATCCTAAAAATAACTTTTTCATAATCTTTCTTTTAATATTAAATAGAGTGTTGCTTAGTAATTATATTTTTAATTACTGAACAATTAATTATCACTTAAAAATTCATTTTAAACACCGATGAAACGAGAATGTCATGATGTGAGAATGGCGATTCTGCCAAAAAAAAAGAGGTTAGGAGTTATGTAAAACCTAACCTCACGTATATTGAATTAAAATTTGTCTAAAAACTTACAGTCCTTAGAATTTGTAAGCCAAACCTACTTGGAAAGTATTGTTTCTTACTGCATCAGAACCATTTGGTCTGTCTTTAGCAACATCAGTTACACCAGCAACATATCTCGCTGTGATACCAATATTATCTGTGAAGTAATAACCAGCACCAAGACCGATACCAAAATTGAATGTATTTAAATTATCCTTATCAATTTTGTCACTATAACTTGCTGATGATGTAGAAGTGTTAGAACCTGTTGTAACGGTAGTAGTTCTATCACCTTTATTTTTAGCTCCAACTAAAAATCCGAATTCAGGACCTGCTTCAACATAGAAGTTTGGCACAAAATTATATTGGAACATTACAGGAACTGCAATGTAATCAAGATTTGTTGAATAAGATTCAACATTTCTAGTTGTTGTACCAAGTACTGTAAATTCGTTTGTGCTTTCTATTTTAGCTCCATATTGACTATACAAAACCTCTGGCTGAATACTAAAAGATTCTGCTACCGGAATTGTTGCGAAAATACCAGCGTTAAAACCGATTTTTGATTTTTGGTCTTCAAGACCTGCATCTTTAGATAATGAAGAAACGTTCATACCACCTTTAACACCGAATCTTACATCTGATGAAGATGTTGATTTAGTTGTTGTTGTCTGAGCGAATGCTAATGAACCTGCTGTAATTGCTAGTCCTAAAATTAACTTTTTCATAACTTTAAATTTTTAATATTTACTATTTCCTAATTTTAAATTTTACTGTCAAATTTTTCATTTTGACGAGTGGTATCTTTCAAATTGTTTGCCAAAATCAAAATTATGGGTCTGGACAAGATATGATAGATATCATTAAATTGAAAATATATTTTTAAATAGCTTAAAATCAAGTATTTAAATTATGTATTGAAATAATATGCTATGAATAATATTTGTTAAATTTAGCTTAAAAATTACTCAGTTTTCTATAAAAATCCAATGATTTTTGAATGTTTTGTGTCTTACATTCGTGGTCAAAAACACAAGAACCAATTCCTGAAAGTAAGGAAAAGTTGATTTTTGCATCTGCATTCTTTTTGTCATTTAATAATAATCTGAATATATCATCATCTTTAAATTCACTTAAATCTATAAATGAATAATATTTCTCAATGTTTTCGATAATCAATTCTGAATCCTCTTTTGAAATCAAACCTTCCAGATAAGAAAGATGCGTTTCGCAAATCATTCCCAATGCTACAGCCTCACCGTGGAGAATAGGATTCTCTTTTTCTAAACATAAGCTTTCTATCGCATGACCAATCGTATGACCAAAATTCAGGGTTTTTCTTATATTTTTCTCGTGAAAATCTTTCTCTACAACTTCCTGCTTAATATCCATTGAAGTCTGAATGTGTGGAAGAATACCTTCAACGTCTAGTTTCTGAATTTGAGTTAAATTTTCCCAATGAGCTTTGTCTGCAATCAAACCATGTTTCAGCATTTCGGCAAAGCCGCTTCGCAGTTCTTTATAAGGAAGCGTTTCTAAAAACTGAGGATACACAAAAATCTGCTCCGGAAAACTGAATGTTCCTACCATATTTTTATAATGCATCAGATCAATTCCAGTTTTTCCGCCAATAGATGCATCACACATGGATAGAAGAGTAGTAGGAATATTGATAAACTGAATTCCTCTTTTATAGGTAGAAGCAATAAAACCACCCATGTCGGTGATTACGCCACCGCCAAGATTCATGATCAGAGCTTTTCGGTCAGCCTGCATTTCAGTTAAAATTTCCCACAATTGAGTGACCGTCTGAATGTTTTTCATTTCCTCACCAGGCTCAACTTCCAGAATTTCAAAACTGATTTCTGTTTCCAAATTTCCCAAAAGTACAGGAAGACAGTATTCATGCGTATTTTCGTCTACAAGAATAAATATTTTGCTGAATGTGTTTTGAGTAATAAAATCGTTGAGCTGAGAAAAATTTTGGTCTAAAAAAGTAATCATTTTTTGATTTTTGAATAAATTAATAAGCAAACAATTGTACAAAGTTATGATTCTTAATTTCTAACTCGTAACTAAATCACTATCTTTGCAAAAATATTTAGAATGAGCAGAGACAATAATAATTCAGGAAGACCAAAAAAACCGAGATCTTCAACAAGAAATTCGGACAGTCCTCGCTCTCCTAAATCTGGAAATTCTTCAGATTCAAAATCTTTCAAAAAGCCGTTCTCTAAAACTGGCGGAAGAAGTTTTGAGCCAAAAGATAGAGATGACAATGGCTCATCAAAATTTGAGAAAAAGCCTTTCGGCAGAAGCGATAGAGATACAGACAGCTCTACACCTTTTTCAAAACCTGATTCTAGGAGATCTGATACTAGCTATGAGAGTCGAATGGAAAAGAAATACTCAAAAACTGAAAAAGAACCATTTGTATCCAACAAAGGTGAAGAAAAGAAATCTTTCGGATCTAAAAGGGGAGGTGTAAGAAGTACTAATACCAGAGATAAATACGAAAGAGGAAGCTTAAAATATGGAAGAAGACCTGGCAGCGAAACTGACAGAGATGACGACAGAGCAAAATCTTTTGTACAAAAAAGAAGATTCAAAAAGGTTGAAAAAGATGTTCATAAAGACACGATTCGTCTTAACAAATACATCGCAAACTCAGGAATTTGCAGCAGGAGAGAAGCGGACGACTTAATCGTTCAAGGATTGGTAGAGGTCAACGGAAAGGTAGTTACCGAAATGGGATATCAGGTTGAGAAAACGGATAAAGTGGTTTTCGACGGACAAGGTATTACTCCGGAAAAACCGGTTTATGTACTTTTGAATAAGCCAAAAGGATATATTTCTACAACCAAAGATGACAAAGCAAGAAAAACCGTAATGGATTTGGTTGCCAATGCATCACCATATCGTTTGTTCCCAGTGGGAAGATTAGACCGTTCTACGACGGGAGTTATTCTTTTGACCAATGACGGACACATGACGAAGAAACTGACGCACCCATCTTTTGATTCTAAAAAAATCTATCATGTAACTTTGGATAAGAAATTGACCAATGAAGACATGAAACTGATTGTAGAAGGGATTCGTTTGGAAGAAGGTATCGCAGTTGTAGATCAAATTTCATTTATCGAAGGGAAACCGAGAAATGAAATTGGAATGGAAATCAGCATCGGCTGGAACCGTCTTATCAGAAGAATTTTCCAAAGATTAGGATACGAGGTGGAAGCATTAGACAGAGTAATGTTTGCCGGAATGACAAAGAAAAACATCAAAAGAGGACACTGGAGAATCCTTACAGATTTGGAAGTGAATAATTTAAAGATGCTTTAATAGAGCTTTTAAGTTTAAAATATAAAAGACGCAGAAAATTAATTCTGCGTCTTTTTTTGTAGTAAATTATCAGTTTAGTTTGTGTTTAGAATGAACTCATAATTAATAATTCAAAACTTATAACAGATTACCCCAAGACCGTCACCCCTTTCTGAATCATTTCAAAAATGGCATCTTTACCGTTATCTGGTTTTACATTGACAGCTCGTGTTCCGTTAAAATGAAGACAAGTTACGTAGCCGTTTGCCACAGCATCTGTAGCTGTGAATTTTACACAGTAATCTAACGCCAGCCCGACAATTTCAATCAATTGAATATCATGATATTTTAAAAAGTCATCCAAACCGGTTTTCATAAAGTGATTATTATCCTGAAAACCACTGTAAGCATCAATTTCAGTATTTTTTCCTTTCTGAATTACATGAGTTACTTTTTCTCTGTTTAAGTCTTTATGAAATTCTGCCCCGAAAGTTCCTTCCACACAATGATCTGGCCACATAAACTGCGGAACACCATTTAAAATAATACTTTCGCCAACTTTTCTATTATTGTTGCTGGCAAAACTTTTATGATTTGCAGGATGCCAATCCTGAGTCAGAACAATTTGGTCATATTCGTTTTCTTCCATCAGAAGATTGATGTACGGGATTACTTCGTTGGCTCCCGGAACAGCCAAAGCTCCGCCTTCACAAAAATCATTCTGAACATCGACTATTATTAATGCTTTTTTCATACTTATTATTATGGTTGATTTTTTTTAATAATTTATTAAAATCTAATATTCAAAAATTTATCCAAATTTTAAATATCGGACAAAACGGCATTTAGAATATCGTTCTCAACCAATTTTATAAATGTGAAGAAGCTTATTAATACCTAAAAATGAACGCTCAGTTTGTCATTTCGGAGGAATCTACTACTATATTTTATTTTCGATATGTAGATTCCTCCGGAATCACAAACCTTATGGAAATTAAAAGGTTAAAAGTTTAAAATCTTTATTTTGTTAAAATTATTACAATCGGTATTTCATTTTCGAGGTATAAACCAAATATCAATAGCTTATCTTTGCAATAAATCAATATTTTATGTCATTTGAGTCGTTAGGATTATCAAGCAATATTATTCATTCTGTTAAAAAGTTAGGTTACTTAAAACCATTTCCAATTCAGGAACAGGCTATTCCTGTAATTTTACAAGGAAAAGATTTGATGGGAATTGCGCAAACAGGTTCCGGAAAAACAGCTTGTTTTGTAATGCCTATTTTAGAGAAACTGCAAAATGCAGAAGTGAAAAAAGACCGTAACGTTCAGGTTTTGATATTGGTTCCTACACGAGAATTAGCGATTCAGATTGATGAAGTTTTCAGAGCTTTTACAGAAAACTTGAAGCGTGAGATTCGTACAATGGCAGTTTATGGAGGTGTTTCTATCAATCCTCAGATGAAAGGAATGTTTGGAGTAGAGGTACTTATTGCAACACCTGGTCGTCTTTTAGATTTGATCGACCATAACGCATTGAGTATTTCAGGAATTCAACATTTGGTGATTGATGAAGCCGACAAAATGTTCCAGCTAGGTTTTGGGGAAGAGATGGATAAGCTTTTCGGCATGATGCCTGTCATGAAACAAACGACGTTATTTTCTGCAACGTTAGATGAAAAGGTTTCTGAGATGAAGAAATGTATTTCAATGAATCCTACATTGATTGAAATTAAAAAAGAAGAAGTTGAAATTGACAATATTGAGCAATTGGCTTATCATGTCGCTCCGGAAGACAAAGGTCCATTTTTAAGATATTTAATTAAAGAAAAGAAAGTTGAGAAAGCACTGATTTTTGTCTCATCTACAAAATCTGCTGACAATTTGGTTGAAAAACTAAAGAAAAATAAAATCAAAGCTGTTGCTATTCACAGTCAGAAATCGCAGGGTGCTCGTAGAAATAATCTGGAAGAATTTAAAGTGAATGGTGCTCAGATTTTAGTTGCAACCGATTTAATTGGTCGTGGTATTCATATCGAGTCTTTGCCTTGTGTGATTAATTACGAATTGCCGCGTTCGCCTTTAGATTATATTCATCGGATTGGTAGAACAGGTCGTGCAGGTGAAAGAGGAACTGCCATCAATATTCTGACGGATGATGAATTGCAGCATTTCAGAGTGATTCAGAAAAAAATGGGAAAGAAAGTGACTTTGCAACGAACAGAAGGCATTGATTTACATGGTTATTAATGTATTTAATTAAACTTATAATAAACTTCAATTTTTAAAAGAATTGGAGTTTTTTTGTCTAAAATTTTCAGGCAAAATATTTATAATTAAAGTTTATTTCATATTTAAATTCTCGAATTTTTGATATTTTTACAAAAAACTTATCATCAGAAATTGCTTAAAAAAATTAGAAAAGCAAGACTCAAATAAAAATCAACTATGAATAATTTAGAGCATAAAAAATTTCCCATCGGAAAATTCCAAGAAAATAATACCAGTTGCGACATTGAGTTGGAAAGCCATATCAAAGTCATCAAAAATTTCCCTGAAAAATTAAAAAAACTAATTGAAGATTTTTCAGATGAGCAGTTAGACACGCCATATAGAGAAGGCGGCTGGACAGTAAGACAACTTGTAAATCATCTGGCAGACAGTCATGCGAACAGTTTTATTCGTTTTAAATTAGCTTTAACGGAAGAAAATCCAATAATAAAACCTTACGATGAAGCAAAATGGGCTGAACTTCAGGACAGTATAAGCATGCCGGTAAAACCAGCGATGAGAATGTTGAAAGGTATTCATCAAAGATGGTATGTATTATTAAAAACAATGACCAACAAGCAGTTTGAAAAAACCTTCCGTCATCCTGAAAAGGAAGATGACTATAATCTCAGATATTTTTTGGCGCTTTACGCTTGGCATTGCAATCATCATTTTGCACATATTGAAAACTTAAAGAACGAAAAAGTTTGGTAAAAAAAAGTCTTCATAACAGCAATGATTTGAATGAAATTATCTCAAGAATCTCTCTTCTTTCTGAAAATTCTCATAGAAAATGGGGTAGGATGAACGTTGCCCAAATGTTGACTCATTGCGAATTGATTTTAAAAGTTCCATTGAAAAAAGTTCATCTTTCTAAGCCAAATTTTATATTCAGAGCAATAGGAATTTTAACTAAAAAAGAAATTCAGATTTTCAATAATGGAATTCCGCATAATATGCCGAGTTTTCAAAAACTAATCGTTAATTTTGAGTGTGATTTTGAGGTAGCAAAAAATAATCTTTTGAATACGCTGAACGAATACGTAAAAGCTTATAAAAATCATAATTTACCTAATGATCACGCACTATTTGGAACGATGAAAGAAAAAGATTGGGGTTTTATGGAATATAAACACCTCAATCACCATTTAAAACAATTTAATGTATGAGTTTTTTAGATAAAATATTTGGCGGAAAGGCTGAAGAAAATAAATCAAAATCTTTTTGGAATTTAATAGAATCTGAAAAAGACTTGGAAGAAGCTATAAAAAAATCGTATTCGGGAAAAATTGCGATTTTCAAACATTCTACGAGCTGTTTTATCAGTAAAACGGTCTTGAAAAATTTTGAAAAAGAAATTGAAGAGGCTCAGGAGCATGGTGCTACACTTTATTTTTTAGACCTTTTGGCACATAGAAATATTTCGAATAAGATCGCTGAAGATTTCGGGATAAGACACGAAAGCCCGCAATTGATTGTCATCGAAAATGGTGACGAAATCAATAATGCATCACATCAGGATATCACTTTAAGCCAGATCACCTCATGAGTAATATGACTAATTATTTAGCAAGAGTTTTAGAGGTTCCGGCAGAACGATTAAGCCTTTGCAGTATACAATACGAAACAAAAAAAGTTTCTAAAGGCGAATTTTTGTTACAATACGGTGAAGTTTGCCGCAATACATTTTTCGTAGAAAAAGGACTGTTAAGAATGTTTTCTATTGACAAAAACGGTAAAGAGCACATTATTCAGTTTGCTCCTGAAAACTGGTTGATTGGTGACCGAAGCAGTCTTTATTTTAGTGAAAAATCAAACTATTATATTGAAGCGGTAGAAGATTCTGAAGTATCAGTTTTGCAACGTGATTTTTTTAATAAATTATTAGAAGAATTTCCTAACAGTATTGAAAAAAATGATTTGGTTCTTCAGAAACATGTAAAAAGTTTACAAGACAGAATCAATTCTTTATTGGGTGAAACTGCGGAGGAAAGATATTTAAAATTCATCAAAATGTATCCTGATCTGCTTCTCAGGGTTCCACAATGGATGGTAGCATCATATTTAGGAATTACACCTGAAAGCTTAAGCCGTGTGAGAAAAGAATTGGCGAGAAAAAATTTTATAACAGATTAATCATTAATCCGGATTCAAAATACTTACCAATCGATTCAGATATTCCTGCTCCATCATTACTTTATCGAAAGATTTCTTCGCAAAAACAGGACAGACTTGTTGGTTTGAGTTATGATGAAGACTGATGTCGTTTTCAACAAATCCGTCAAAATTGAGGGCGTATTCTTTGATGAATTTATCGATGGTATTTCTTTTAATCTCACAGAGTGTGCTGTTCTGAATTTTTTGCAAAGAAGTGAGAATGAAAGATTTGTCACCCGTAAAATTGATTATATTGGTGATGAACTTTAGGTTTTCGTGTGGCATGCTGCTCATTTCCTGGCGAACAGCATGCGGTTGGTCTTCAAAAATCATGGCTACATTTTTATAGTTTTAAAATTCTAAATCGTTGCGTTTCCTTCAACACCGTCTGAATTGTCAGTTTTATTTCCGGTCACTGCAGCAGCCACAAAACTTAGCATACTCACCAATTTCCCTGCCTTGGTATCCCAATAATAGCTTTCTTTCGGCTCTACTCTAATGATCGATACATTTGGGTCTTCTTTACCGTCAAACCAGGCATTGGCCATTGCTGACCATTTTTCTTCGATGGTAGTTTTATCTTTATAAATTGAAGCTTCTCCGTAGATTGACAAGTATTCAGAATTGCTGTTATTCATAAAGAAAAGCTGTACTCTGCGGTCGTCTCTGATTTCAAAATTCTTGTTACTTGCTTCGCTGCTGATAAACCAAAGATTACCTTCATCATCAGTTTCCTGAAGCCCCATTGGTCTTGAAGTAATCGGTAAAGTTTCAAGATCTGTAGCAAACATACAAATTCTTGCCTTTTCTGAAAGTTCTTTAATTTTTTTAATCGCCTCGAGGTGCGTTAGATTTTCTGTTGACATAATATTAATATTTAAGTGTGATTTAATAAAAAAAGAGAAGTGGTGATTTCTCTTACGTTAGAAAAATGTTCTAACTGATTTTTCAACTTCAAAAATCTAACCAAAAATTAAAAAACAGCTCAAAAAATGATAATTACTTTAAAATAATTTAAAAATACATTAAATAGTTTAAATATATTGATAAATTATGATTCAAATCATAATTGTTGTAAATTAAGTTTAAGGATATAAGATTGATTTTACTAAATCAAGTAATGCTTGAATGGAAATTGGCACAAAATATGTCTTAAAAATTCGGTAAACTAATTAAATGATATGAAAACCATTAGCTGTACTAAATTAGATGAAGATCTTTTAAAAGCTTTCGGAGGTGAAATAAAATCATACAAAGAAGGTGAGAGATTTTTTCAACAAGGTGAAATTCCTTTGTATTATTTTCAAATTGTAGAGGGAAAAGTAAAGGAAAATAATCAGGATGATGAAGGCCGAGAATTTATACACAATATTTTAGGATCTGGCCAAAGCTTCGGAGATTCTATGTTATTTATTGACAAAAGATATCCAATCAACGCTGAAGCAATTACAGATTGCAGAGTAATAAAATTGGCTAAACCTAATTTTTTGAATCTTCTTGAAAAACATCCGGAAACCTCTGTTCAAATCAATTCTTGTATGTCTCAAAGAATGCATTATCAATTTATTATGATGCAAAATTTAGCTTCAAATGATCCGGTTATAAGACTGACGGGTTTATTAGAATATTTAAAAAGTTTTCACAGTGACGATATTCCGTTATCATTTCAGGTTCAGCTGACTCGACAGCAGATTGCCAATCTTACGGGACTTCGTGTAGAAACAGTTATCAGAACCATAAAAAAAATGGAAAAAGATTTTACAGTGAAAATTGACAATAGAAAAATTTTCTTTTAAAATTAATTTAAAATAAAACCAAAAAGCGAAATATAAATGCAGTTAGAAAACAAATCGGTACTCATCACAGGTGCCGACAGCGGAATAGGAAAAGCAGTGGCATTACTTTTTGCTAAAGAAGGCGCCAATGTTTCCATTATGTTTCATTCGGATGAAGAAGGTGCGACAAAAGTGATGAATGAAATCATTTCTTTAGGAAGAAAATCAATCATTTTACAAGGCGATATCAATGACTCGGAATTTTGCAAGAAAGCAGTTGCAAAAACCGTTTCAGAGTTCCGGAAATTAGATATTTTAATCAATAATGCAGGAACTCAATTTCCGTCTGATAGTATTGAAAATTTGGAGGAAGAAAACATTCGTACAACTTTTAATTCAAATATCATCGGGATGATTTTATTGACAAAAGCTGCATTTCCATATTTAAAAGAGGGCGGGTCTGTAATCAATACTACTTCTGCTACAGCTTATCAAGGTCATGCGGAGCTTTTAGATTATTCTGCAACGAAAGGAGCAATTGTTTCATTCACAAGATCATTGGCACTACAGTCTAAACCCAAGGGAATTCGGGTAAACGCAGTGGCACCAGGACCAGTGGCGACACCACTTACTAAAGAAACTTTTGATGAAGAGGAAGAAGATCAATCTAAACCGCCACTACAAAGAAATGCAACTGAAGAAGAAATTGCTACAAGTTTTCTTTTTCTTGCATCAGATCAGGCTGTGCAGATCACCGGACAGGTTTTGCATCCCAACGGCGGATTGATTGTCAACGGATAAAAATTCAGATTTAAAAATCAAAAGCAGGAAGTATCAGAAAAATATCTTTCTGTTTTGTATTTTGAGGATAGCATTTTTCTCCATATTTTTTGTGACTCTGATGACGGTTTCGACGCTTAATCCGGTGAGAGAAGCCAATTGCTGACGAGTATATGGAATTTGAAATGAATATTGCGACTGGTCCTGATGTTGATTTTTAAGGTAATTCATCAACGTTTTGAGCTTATTTTCAGGACTTTGAAATGACATGCTTTGCATCATAATGTATTTGTAATACATATTTTCTGAAATGAAATTCAAAGTAGTTTCATATAAATCGGGATTTTGTTTTAAAAGCTGTAAATAATTATGTTTTGAAAGTCTGATTAATGTACAATCTTCGATGGCAATAGCATTTAAAGGATAAGGTTTTGTAGAAAATAGGGCAGTTGGCACCAGACTTCCACCTTTAGAAATAATACTCTGAATAAACTCTTTTCCTTGGTCGTTGAAGTTGTTTATTTTCACTTTACCTTTTGTAATCTGAAAATAATAGGAAGGTGTGTCGCCTTCTGCAAAAATTATCTCGTTTGCTTTAAAATTTTTATATTCTGCACCATTAGAAAACAGTAGATCTTCATTAATCATAAATTGATTTAAAACACTAATTATTATTCCTTGTATTTACTTTAAATAGGGATGTTTTAATAAAATGTAAAGAAAAAATAATTTTTATTAATAGTGAATTAATATGCTACCACACAGATACCACATAGTTTTTGATTCGAGTTTAATTTAATTTTGACATCTTGATTTCAATCATAAAAAGTCAACAGTATAATCTAATATATTTGATGATAATTAATCATTTGATGGTAGAAATATATCTGAAAACTTATTATTAAATAGATGTAATACTTTGAAATGAAAAAAAATATAATTGAGAAATATGATGAAAAATTTGGCAGAAGAGGAAATTATAAGACTTGCTAAAGACAACTCACCGCGCCTTTTGAGTAAATTCAAAACTTCAAATCCGGATTTTTTTGAAAAACTGGCAGCAATACAAACCAATCTCCAAAATTCGGAGCTGATATTTTGTATATATCTGAAATTGAATCTAACGACAAAAGAAATTGCGACCTACACTTATGTAACCCCGAAAGCAATACAAAACAGAAAAAACAGAATCAGAAAAAAACTGAATATCTCTTCATCAGTCGATATCTACAAATGGTTTGATGAATTGTAGTTTCATCTAAATCTCATAAATTTCAGAATCTGTAAAAACAAAATACATTCCTTTTTTAGGGATGTTTTTTGTATCCAGACCTGTGAATTCGCTGAAAGCAGGTAACAATAATTGTTTAGAAGTCACAGCAAAACAGGGCAGTTTTATCCTTTTAACAGATGAATTAATAACAAATCCCGGATGGATGTGCCCTGTGATTTGAAATTTAGAATTAGATTTATGAAAATCGTGAACGAATAAAATATCATTAATTTCCAATGAATCTGCTTTAAAATCTAAACACAATTTTTTCTCTAAAGTTTTCGAAATTCTGTCGTGATTACCTTCTACCAAACAGAATTTGATATCCGAATATTGATTTTTCCATTCACAGAATATATCAACATCAGAATTATTTCCTGCGTGCAATAAATCTCCAACAATAATAAATTTCTCTGGCTGAAAATTTTCTATTAAGATAGATAAACGTTCCAAATCATTTTTCATAATATGATTTGCCAAAGCAATTCCATTTTTACGAAAATGTGCGGTTTTTCCGATGTGTAAATCTGAAAAAATTAAGGACTTTTCCTTTTCCCAATACAAAGCTCTTTGATTAGTTAAAGTGAAAATTTCGTTTTGAATTGTTATGATTTTGGTCGCTATATTCATAGTAAAGTTGGAAGATGAAGGCTCGAAGATGGAAGTTTTTATTCGTCTTTAATATTTCTTCCTGATTGTTTAATTAATTTCTGAATTCTTGCATCCAGATTTTCACTTGTTAAAGTCTGTCGCAAACTGTCAACCTTAATCGGGAAACTCAAAGGTGTAAATTTATTGGAATATTTTAAAATAAACTTCGATTTCTCAATTCGTTTAAAAGCTTCTACCAATCTCTGTTCCTGCAATTGCATATTAAAAACCTCGGTGTACGCCTGTCTTACGAGAAAATGATTCGGGTCATAATCTTCCAACACTTTGAAAATCAAACCAGCTGAACTCTGCAAAGCTTTATTCGAACGTTGTTGTCCCGGAAAATTCTGAACAACCATTCCGGAAATTACCGCAATATCCCTAAATTTACGCCTAGCCATTTCCGCGGAATTGATACTAGAAATCACATCAACCATCAGATTATCTCTGGTCAGAATCTTATCTAAATTATCTTCAGTCAGAGGAATTTCTTTGTCGCTGAACAATTCAAAACCATAATCATTCATCGCCATCGAAAAGGAAATCGGAGCTAATTTTGAAATTCGATAAGCAATCAATGCAGCCATCACTTCGTGCACCAAACGCCCTTCAAAAGGATACATAAACAAATGATAACCTTCACGGTTTTTAATTAATTCAACTAAAAATTCATCCTTTTTCGGAATGTGCGAGCGCTTTTCCTGATTGGCTAAAAGCGGATGCAGAAATTTCAGTTCCTTCTCAGAAGCTTTCGGATTCAATGCTCCTGATAGTTTTTCTCGTAAAAAATGACCCAAATTTGAACTTAAAGGCAATCGTCCACCCAAATAACTCGGAGCCTGTGCTTTTCCTTTGGAAGCCCGAACGAAAACGGTCATATCTTTAATCATCGCCACTTCCAGAACCCGACCCGCCAAGATAAATTTCTCTTCTTTCTTCAGTCTCGAAATAAAATATTCCTCAACCATCCCGATATAACCACCGGAAATAAATTTCACTTTTAGCATCGCATCGCTAACGATGGCGCCCATATTCATTCGATGGAGCATTGCAATTTTTCTGGAAGTCACTTTGTGCAAACCATCTTCCATCACGACAACTTTGTGATATTCTTCGTAGCTTTTTAAAGCACTTCCGCCAATCGTGAGAAAATCAATCATCGCTTTCCATTCTTCATCCCTGATTTCCTGAAACGTGTAGACTTTTTTAATTCTTTCATAAACTTCGTTGGGGAAAAATCCGTCGCCAACTGCTAAAGTCATCAGAAACTGAACCAAAACATCGAAACACAGAACTACCGGCTCACGAGGTTCAATAACTTTCTGTTTAACGGCTTCCTTTAAGGCAGCAACTTCAATCAGTTCTAATGAATGCGTGGGAACACAGAATATTTTCGAAGTCTCAAAAGGAGAGTGGCCACTTCGTCCCGCACGCTGCAAAAATCTCGCAACACCTTTCGCAGAACCAATTTGAATGACGGTATCCACAGGTTTAAAATCAATTCCCAAATCCAAAGATGAAGTTGAAACGACAGCTTTCAGTTTTCCTGAACTTAAATTTTCCTCAATCCAGATTCTCAGATGCGCATCAATTGAACTGTGATGAATCGCAATTTGTCCGGCAAAATCTGGATAAGCATTCAGCAAAAGCTGATACCACATTTCACTCTGACTTCGGGTATTCGTAAAAACAATGGTCGATTTGGATTCTAAAATAATAGGAACGACTTTATCAGCCAATTTTTGTCCGAGATGCCCAGCCCAAGGCAAAAGTTCAACTTCATCCGGAAAAACAGAAATGATGTCGATTTTCTTAAGTTCTTTAGCTGTAATTTTTGTTTTCTTAATGTCATAAGGAATCAAAACATCCTGCGCTTCATCAAGGTTTCCGATGGTCGCTGTAATTCCCCAGATTTTAAGTTTCCGAACATAATAGAAGAGCTGTGAAATTCCTAATTCAACCATCACACCACGTTTAGAACCCAGCAATTCGTGCCATTCATCCACCGCAACACAGTGCATACTGTTAAAGAATCGCTGATGATTTTTCTGAGCCAAAAGCAAGTGCAGACTTTCTGGGGTTACGACCAGAATTTCAGGCATATTTTTTACCTGTTGCTGACGGACTTTCGGGTCGGTGTCGCCGTTTCTTACACCAACCGCCCAATCCAAGCCAATCTCGTCAATCGCTTCCTGCATTGCTTTGGCAATATCTTTGGAAAGCGAACGAAGTGGCGTTATCCAAATCATTTTCAGCCCTTTTTTATACTTATCAGGATTCGTAAGAAAGTCTGAAACCAAAGCTAAAAATACCGAGAATGTTTTCCCAAATCCAGTCGGAGCTACCACCATTCCGCTGTAGCCACTGCCAAATTTCTTCCAGGTATCAACCTGAAATTTAAATGGAGAATTACCTTTTTCCATCATCCAGTTTTGAATGATTTTAAAGCCTTCGGTATTTTCGTAGTTGCTCAAATTCTGTTAATTATATATTTAAACGCAAAGAGCGCAAAGATTTTTTGACATTCTTGTGCATATTTTTTGTTCGCAAAGGCACTTCGTTCAGTAAAAGATAGCACTGTCCAGTGGCTGAGTGAAACGCCTTTGCGAACGGAAAAATATTTTCAAAAATTTTAAAAGAGACCTTGCGACCATTGCGTTTAAAACTTTACTGTATCAGTTTCTTAATCTCTTCAATATCATCAATATCATTCACGGTTTTATCTTTCCGCCATCTTAAAATCCTTGGGAAACGCAATGCAACGCCGCTTTTATGACGATTGCTAAAACCAATTCCTTCAAACGCAATTTCGAAAACCAATTCAGCTTTCACAGTACGAACAGGACCGAATTTTTCAATTGCATTTTTATTCACAAACTTGCTGACTTCCATAATTTCTTTGTCGGTCAGTCCAGAATATGCTTTGGCAATGGTGACCAATTTGTCGCCACTTTTCACGGCAAAACTGTAATCGGTGTAGTAAGCGCTTCGTCGTCCGCTACCTTTTTGAGCATAAATCAAGACGGCATCAATCGTTAACGGACTAATTTTCCATTTCCACCAATCGCCTTTTTTTCGTCCGGAATGATAATGCGAATTTTTCTGTTTCAACATCAAACCCTCGCTGTTGATTTCCCTTGAATTTTCTCTGATTAAATCTAATTTACTCCAATCTTCAAAATCAATAGCCTGAGAAATTTTGATATTTTCCGGAGTTTCATTTAATAATAATTCCTCCAACATTGCTCTTCTGGCAGAGATGGGTTTTTCCCGCAAATCATTTCCTTCGAGTTCCAAAATATCGTATGCAAAAACCTCAATCGGAATTTCAGCAAGCATTTTTTTAGTTAAAGTTTTGCGGTTTAATCGCTTTTGTAATTCATTGAAATTTAAAACATTGCCTTCTTTTACCGCAAGTATTTCGCCATCAATCACAAAGTTGCCTTTCATTGCTTTTACGGTCTCGGCAATTTCGGGAAACTGTTCCGTTACCAGCTCTTCACCACGTGACCAGATGAAAACTTCGTCGTTCCTTCTGATGATTTGTCCACGGATTCCGTCCCACTTATATTCGATGAGCCATTCTTCGGGTTTTCCTAAATCTTCCAGCTCTTTTTCCAGAGGGTAAGCCAAACAAAAAGGGTAGGGTTTTGAGTTGTCAGGATTTATATTTTCAGCAGAAATCAGTTCCTGAAATGAAACTTCATCAGGTTGCCATTTTCCCATCAAACTATGCATCAAAGTGCTTGCTTCTTGTCCGGAAAATTTTGTGAGGGAATTAATCAAAATCTTTGAGGAAACCCCAATTCTAAAACTTCCACCCAGTAATTTATTGAAAATCAATCGTTCGGTATAATCCAAACCGTTCCACGAATTAAGAACAAATTCTTTTTTCTCAGCTTCAGTTTTCGTTTTCAGTCCGATTATTTCCGTCATCCATTCGGATAAGGTTTTTTCGATTTTTTCGTTGGGAGGAGGAAGAATCAAGGATATCGTTTCACCCAAATCGCCGACTGAAGAATAGCTTTCCTGAAAAAGCCAGAACGGCAATTGGGTAATCTCCAACGCCCATTCTTTCATATAGTTGGTGTTCACATTTCGCTTGGGTCTTTTCCCCGTAAATAGGGCGATAAACCACAATTTATCATCATCAGGTGCACGCTCAAGATAATCGATAATGGCATCGATTTTAGCATTGGTTTTATTCGTGCTTTCCAAAGCGTTGATGAGTTCTGCGAAATTTTTCATTTCTTAATTTTCTTTAATTTGGAAAACATTCACATTTATTGAATGTTTTTATTTTTGGCTGGGCTACGTTTTAAATATAACATGGCACTCCTACGGAGCTCAGACTTCTCACATTACTTTCTTTCTACAAACATTCCGCTCCTACGGAGCTTCCCAAACCTTTAAGGTTTATTCAGCTTTGATTCTTCTTCTTCTTTTTTATCTAATACAACTTCTTTTTCAGTCACTTCTTCGTCATCATCGCCATACAAAGTTTCCACAACATCAGATTTAATTCCGATTTCATTTAAATATTTAGAAAAAACCTCAGTTTGTCCGTGTGTTACGTGAACGATTTCTGCTTCTGTCGCTTTGATAGCCTGTAACAGACCCTTCCAATCGGCGTGATCGCTCATTGGAAAACCGGCATCCATACTTCGCCATCTTCTTGCACCGCGAACCTGCATCCAACCGGAACAAATCGCTGTTGCCGCATCAGGAATTTTCTTGATGACATTGCTGTCCAACAAAGCGGGCGGAACGATGACGATGTCGCCGGCAACGTGTTTGATACTTTCTCTAAAATCGGGAACTTTATAATCGGGCAGCACAATTCCTACTTCTTCAAAAGCTTTGTTTAATTTGCCAATCGAGTAGTGAACGTGGATTTTTCCCATTCCTTCAACGGCTTTCATTATCCTTTGAGCTTTACCCAAAGAATAACCGATGAAAACAGACGTTTTTTGATTTTCCTGATTTCTTAAAACCCAGTTCTGAAGTCTTTTATTTAAATCCGAAACTTCGAGCCAGTTGTAAATGGGAAGTCCGAACGTACTTTCAGTCACAAATTCATTGCATCTTACCAATTCAAAAGGCGTGCTCAAACCATCATCCTGAACTTTATAATCTCCGGAAACTACGCTCACATAACCTTTGTATTCTAGACGAATCTGTGCCGAGCCAATAATATGACCTGCGGGATGCATTGAAAGTTTGACACCATTAATGTCTAACACTTCGCCGTACTGCAAAGTCTGACATTCGATATCCGGAGAAATTCTTTGATGTAAAATAGGTTTTGTGAAGTGATGGCAAAGATATTTTTTCATTCCCCAACGGGCGTGATCTGCGTGACCGTGGGTGATGACCGCATAATCTACAGGTCGCCAAGGGTCAATATAAAATTTCCCCTGCGGACAATAAATACCTTTGTTTGTGAATGTGATGAGTTTCAAGAGTGTGTTTGGTTTGGAATTTACTATTCAAAAAGCTAACCAAATGTTAAAACTTATCATAAATTTGTCTTGTAAAATTTTTCAATGAAAGAAAACCTGCTTCAAGCTTCTTCAGAGCCTTTACTAAATTATTTTAATAATATAATTCCTTTGAATGCGGAAGAAACTCAACTTGTGACAGAATTTTTTAAATCGAGACTTTACAGGAAAAAACAATATGTTTTGCAGGAAAATGATGTCTGTAATCAATTCAATTTTGTTGTTCGTGGCTGTTTGAGAATGTATAAAATTGATGAAAAAGGAAATACACATATCCTTCAATTTGCTTCAGAAAACTGGTGGTTGAGTGATATTGGAAGTTTTCATCAGAAAAAACCTTCAGAATTGTGCATCGATGCGTTGGAAGATACGATGATTCTTCAGATTAGCTATGAAAATTTAATCAGGCTATATATTTCTGCTCCAAAATTTGACAGAATTTTCAGGGTTTTAATTGAAGACAGTTTTGTCACACTTCAAAATAGATTGCTTCAAAACATAAGTTCGACAGCCGAAGACCGGTATCTTTCTTTTCTGGAAACCTATTCTCATCTTTCCAACCGGCTTTCACAAACGCAGATTGCTTCATTTTTGGGTATTACACCCGAATTTTTAAGCAAGCTAAAAGCTAAACTTCTTAAAGAAAAATCTTAATCTAGATTAAGTCTATTTCTTAATTTAGTTCATTGGAAAAAGCCTCCTTTCTGATGGAAATTTGCATTATAATTTTAAAAGAAATAATAATGACAACAACATCAAAAGTAGCCGTAATCGGCTTAGGAAATATCGGACAGGCAGTTGCCGGAAATCTTGCAAAATCACAAAGAGAATTTTTCGTTGCCGACAGAAACCTTGAAAAAGCAAAAGAATTATCTGCAAAATGGGGAAATAATGTTCTTCCGAGTGATATTCCGAATGCTGTAAAAAATGCACAAATTTTAGTTTTATCAATTCCTTTTGAAGCGATTGAAGGATTTTTAAAAGAATATTCAAAAGATTTAGAAGGAAAAATTATTGTTGACCCTTCTAATCCAATTGCTCCAGATGAAAATGGAGGTTTCAAAAAAATCATTGGCGAAAATGAATCTGCCGGAGAAATCAATTCGAAATTTTTACCTGAAAATGCAAAGTTAGTTAAGGCTTTAGGAACTCTTGGTGCTTCCTCTTTATCAGAATCTGCTTATCAAAATCCGGAGAAATTAGTTTTATTTTATGCTACAGATGATGAAAGTATCAATCCTGAAGTTGAAGGTTTAATTAATGATAGTGGATTTGAACCTTTAAGAATCGGAGGTATTAATCAATCAATCAGAATTGAAGTTTTTGGAGACCTTCACGAGTTCGGAGCGTTGGGAAAACCAGTTACATTAACCGAAGCAAAAGGAAAAATATAATGTTTAAGAATAAAGTATTATCATTAATAGTTACCGGTATGACTATTACAAATGTTTATGGTCAAACGATAAAATTTGAAAATAAAGAATTTAAAATTTCTAATGTAAAGGCTTCTGTCATTGATTTTGAAGGCGATAAAGTTTTAAAGATTGAAAGAGATTTAGAAAAAATACCTTTCGACGTGAATCATCTGGAGAATACGGTTGACGAAGCGACTTTCTTAAAATTAGCGAATACAAATATCGAAAACGGAATCATTGAGGTAAAAGTATACAGTCAGATTCAAAAACCTTCTCCATTTGAGTTTGCACAAGGTTTTATAGGTTTAGCTTTTAATATTAATAAAGATAAATCTGCATTTGAATCGATTTATTTAAGACCAAAAGCAGCAAGGTCTGAACAGCAATTTGCGAGAAATCACAGTGTACAATATTATGCATATCCGGATTTTAAGTTTGAAAAATTAAGAAAACCGGAATTCAAAGGACAGTACGAAACGTATGCAGACTCAGGTTTGAATGAGTGGATTACGTTACGGATTGAACTGAAAAATGGACTTGCGATTTTATATGTCAATAATCAAAAGCACCCGTCATTTGTTGTGAATGAACGAAAGGGAAAAACGCAATCGGGAAATATTGGACTTTGGGTGGATATTGGGACAATCGGTTATTTCAAAGATTTAAAAATTACGAAACAATAAGAATTTATAGGTTTTATCAATTTATTGATTCCGGAAGAGCTTGTTTCTTTCGGAATTTTTATTTTAAATCTAAGTTTTTCTGCAAATCGATCCAGGCACCGCCATTGTAAACTTTTTTGAACCCTTTTTCTTTTAAAATATTTTCAACTTTTACACTTCTCAAACCGTGGGAACAAACTGTGATATACGTTTTATCAGGATCAAGTTCTACATATCTTTCACGAATTGCTCCTAAAGAAATGTTCTGTGAACCAACGATATGTCCGGTTTCAAATTCTTTTTCAGTTCTTACATCTAAAATTACGGCTCCGTTTTTAATCAATTTGTCTAAACCATCGTCCAAAGTCTGGTATTTATAAACTCTATAAACAACATAAATCAACAAGATTACTCCACAGAAAATCAAGATATTCTTCATAGTTTGATTAGTATTTTTTTATCGATATAAAATGTTCCGAACGGAATGATACAAGCCAAAAGTACTTTCCAGGTCGTTTCTTTGAATTTCCAGTTTTGTTCTACGCCAACACTTAAAGTATTGAATAAAAACAACAGAAATAATGAACCGTGAATTGGCCCCATCATCTTTACAAAAGCAGGATTATCAAATCCGTATTTCATTGGAATGGCGATAAATACTAAGGTTAATAATGAAATTCCTTCAAGAATGGCAATGATTCTTAAGCGTCCGATTTTAGTTTTAAATAAATTAATCATAATTATCTGAAATAAGGTCTGTTAGCAAGCGGTGAAAATGGCCACGGAATAGCGATGAAAATAATGAGTAAAGCAATTGAAAAGTAAATCAACATTGTTTTAAACTTTTCTTTATCAGTCGTTTTTCTTTTGGAAACGGATGAACCAATTGTGATTAAAATAATAGACAACAGCATCAATAAAATATGAATCAATCCAAAGAAAATTAAGTTTAATGATTCTTTAGCTTCATTGAAATTCTTCCAAAAGTATTTGATAATCGGACTTTGAGAATATAAAGTAATTCCTAAAACCAATTGAATATGAGCAATCGTAGCAGTCCAATGTCTTACTGAATGATCAGTTTTTGAAAATTCTTTATTACAAAAATAACCTTTGTAAGCTCTGAAAATAGAGTAGAACAAACTCAGTAAAACCAGCCAGCGGAAAGTAGAATGAAGAAATGTAAGGGTTTGATACATTGTTTAAAGTTTTCAATGCAACAAAGATAAAATAAAAACATACTAATTAGTATGTTTTTTGAATAAAAATTATTTCAGCGAGTCAAAATATGACTTAAGTCCTTTTAAATAAATAAGATAAACAGATTTCGAATTTTCTAATTTCCCTAAATTCCGAACGCCCCAATATCCTGATAATACAAAAACGGCTACCTCTTTTGCACTTAACTCTGCTTTGATTATTCCATTTTCTTTTCCCTTTTCAATCGCGTCAATCATAGCACCTTCCCATTGCAGAGAAAGTTGGTTTAAAGCTTTTGTAAAATCAATATTCCAGGGAGCCATTTCTTGGGTAAAATTGGAAGCCGGACAGCCGTATTCAACCTTTAAATGCTCATTTTCCATCAACAAATAATGCATTAAATTATAAATTATGTCCATCGGATTATCATCATTTTGAAAGGGTTCGATAAAAGTATTTTGAAAATTAGGAATCATCAATTCTTTTATAATTGCTAGACCCATTTCGTCCTTCGTTTTAAAATGATAATAAAAAGCACCCTTTGTAACCTGAGTTGTAGCAATGATTTCATCAACACTTGTTGTTTGATACCCTTTTTGGTAAATCAAGTCAAATGCTTTTCTAAGAATATTCAAACGAGTTTCCTGCGATTTTTTCATAAAATACTAATTGGTCTGTTTTACAAAGGAACAAATTTTATTAATCAAAAAAAAAGAGCTGCTTTTAAACAACTCTTCTCGCAAATATTTAAGGGATAATTTTTTCTTCTTTCAATTTTTTAAATAAATCAAAGAAAGAATCTTCTGTATTCTGAAATTCTCTGAATCTCGCTTTTCGGCTGTTGGTCATGTCTGTCATCACTTCAAGTGGTCTTCCCAAATCGAGATCGGTATGCCATGCCGATGACAATCTTTCTATATTTTCTTCCTTTAAATTGTATTTCTCGACTATTTTACTCCATATTTCCTGATTATTCTGCATTTCTTTTTCGAGTGGTTTGATTTCGTTTTCATAACCAATTGCTTCAACACCAAAATAATCTGCCAATCTGTACCACAGCCATTTCCAACGGAAAATATCTCCGTTTGTGATATTAAATGCTGTATTTTTCGCTTCTTCTGTCGTTGATGCCCAAACCAATTGTTTAGCTAAAATTCTTGCGTCAGTGACATCAGAAATTCCGTTCCATTGTGCGGATGATCCGGGCCAGATAAATTTTCTACCGGTCTCTTTGCAAATGCTTGCATAAACTGCTAATGTCGTTCCTAAATTCATTGCATTTCCGACTGTATAACCAATTACAGTATGCGGTCTGTGAATACTCCAGCTAAAACCATCTCGTTCAGAAGCTGCATAAATCTCATCTTCCTGAGCGTAGTAAAAATTGGGTAGCGGAAGTCTAGGTTGCTCTTCTCTAAGAGGAGTTTCAGGTAGTTTTCCTTCTTTCGCATATGCTTCGAATGGCCCTAAATAATGCTTCAATCCTGTAACCAAAGCAACGTGCTGCATTGATTTTTTTGGAGATAAAACATCTAATAGATTTCTCACCAAAGCGCTATTGACATGGATATTTTCTTCTTCGGTATCATTTCGCATCCATGTTGTAAAAAAAACATGAGTAGGAGCGATGTTTTCTAAAGCAGCTTCCAAACTTTCCGTATCTAAAAGATCTGCTTTAACGGAAACTAATCCTTCGATACTATTGTTGGTATTTCTGGAGATTCCGTAGGTTGTCCAGCCTTGAGATAGAAGTTCGTTGGCGAGATTACTTCCTGTAATTCCGGTGGCACCAACCACTAATGCGATATTTTTATTGTTTTCCATTTTGTAAAATTTCTTCTACAAAGCTATGGCGGTTGCTATCGAAAACACTTGATCTGGATCATGAGTTTTGATTAATAGTTGATGATATAAATTTTAAATTTAGATTTGACCTTTTAATAAAAGTTTTTTACGAATTCTGCTGACCGTTTCGGGAGCTAAACCTAAAAATGAAGCAATCAGATTGTGTGGAATTCTTTGGATCATTTCTGGATTTTTCTGAGCTAACTCGAGATATTTTTCCTCTGCAGTGTAACTGTTAGACGCAATTAAACGATAATCTTTCGTCACTAAACTGTTCTGATACAAAATCCTGAAGTAACGATCCATCACCGGAATTTTCAACATCAGTTTTTCATAATTTTCGAGACTGATCATCAACAATTCGGTTTCTTCGACTGCATCAATATTCAGAACTGCCTTTTCCTGACTGATAAAACTTTTAAAATCTGAAATCCACCAGCCTTCGAAAGCAAACATATTGATGTTTTCACCACCTTTTTCATCAACAAAATAAGATTTTAGCAAACCTTTACTTACGAAAGAAAGATGCGTGCAGATATTTCCTTCCTGAAGTAAGAACTGTTTTCTCTTTAATTTTTTAACCGAGAAAAAAGATTGTAACTCGATTTTTTCTTCTTCGGTTAAATGTACTTTGTTTTGAATATGTGAAATGAGGACGTCAAACATCTGGGTAATTTAGAACAAAATTATGCTTTCTCATCAGACTTTTCAAAGTCATAGAGAATAATTCCAATGTCTTCATTTTTAGTTTTAAAAACCGGAATTCCCATAGGATAAAAGAAAAATTCTCCCGCTCCCCGAATTTTTGCACCCTGCAAATGCCCTGCAATGGCCGAGTAATCCTGTCTTCCCAAAGTAATATGCAGGTGTGGAGTAGCGGTTTATCTTCCGCAACCGAAACGTTTCCTGATATATTGGTAACTTCCATTTGTTCGTCAAACTTTTTGTCAACATAATCTTTCGTAGAAAAGTCGAAAAACCTCAGTGTTGCTTCACTTACCGCGCCAATTCCTGTCACCTGTCCGGATTTGATATTCTGATTTAAAACAAAATCATGCAATGCCTGCACAATACTCGATTTGTCTTTAATGCTCACGATATAATTATTCTCAATTTTTTTGGCAGTCCACAATTCGCCTTCTAAAATTCGTTCTTTCATATTGTTATATTATGGGTTGATGTTCTTCAAAACTGTATTTTAAATAAAACCACAAAAGCGCAAACAGATATAGAGAATGGAGTAGTTGCGCTTCAATCGCTGACCAGTTTTCAACAGAGCTGCTTCCCAAAATCAGGATGCTCATCAAGGCAAGTGAAGCATAAATTGTTAATTTCGGTTTAAAACCAATCAATAAAGCAACTCCGACTATCGCTTCTAAAAATGGAAGCAGATATCCGAAAGGCGTGATCAATACTTCCGGAATTGCCGATTTCTCCATAGATTTCACCATTCCTTCGGTAAAGGATTGTATTTTTGGAATTCTTACTAATCCGTGTCCTGCCAATGAAATGGCGATCGGAAGTCTCAGGAAGAAGAATATTGTTTTGAAGTCTTTCATAGTTTTTATTTTGGTTGGAAGATGAAGCTGGATGTTCGTTTTCGTTATTCAATTGGTTTTCTACGCGGATTACTAATTTTTAACTTTTATTCTTTTTTAAATAATTAATAATTCCAATCACGTCATCTTTGCCGAAACCTTCGTTTTGAGCAGACTGGTAGGTTTCAATTAATGTCTTGGCCAAAGGAAAATCGGCACCGGCATCTTTCGCCAGCAGAATATCTTTTAACATTAAATCTAAAGAAAATGCAGGTTGGTAATTGTCTTCTATCAAAAGAGGCGTTTTCACTTTTGTGGCTCCGCTTCCGCTCGCACTTTCGTTGATGATGTCAAGCATATCTTCTCTTTTGATTCCTAATTTATCCGAAAATAAAATTGTTTCTGCCAAACCTTGATACAAAGCCGAAATGAAATAATTGACCGACAATTTTGCAGCCAGACCTTTTCCGTTTTTTCCTAAGTGTTTGATCTGCTTTCCGAGTTTTTCTAAATAAGGTCTAGCTCTTTCTAAATCTTTTTCGTCACCACCGACCATGATAATTAAAGTTCCTTCGGCAGCAGGTTTTGTACTTCCCGCAACCGGAGCGTCAAGAAATGAGGCCTCTTTTATTTTCACTGCATCCGCAATCTTGCCACTTGTTTCGGGCGAAATTGTGCTCATGTCTATAAAAAGTTTTCCTGAGATATTCAGTTCTAAAATTTGCATATAAACCTCATTTGCCGCTTGATCATTGGTCAACATCGTAAAAATAATATCACTGTTTTTTACCAATTCTTTGACATCGACCGCAACTTTTGACTGAGTCTTAAAATCTTCAGTTTTCTCTGCACTTCTGTTGTAAACGAATACTAGGAATCCTGCTTTCTCCAAATTTTTTGCCATCGGATGTCCCATATTTCCTAAACCGATGGAAACCTATTTTCTCACTCATATTTTTGATTTAATTTAATAATTTTTTAATTTTTTCATAAATTCCGATATTGCAGGCTGCAGGTCTTCGAAAAGTGGATGTTTTCTTTTTTTCAGCATGACTTCTGTAAATAATTTTAAACCTAAGCTAAACTCTAACGACGTCTTTTCATCTTCAAAAAGATTCTTTGATTTTACAACCTCAAAAATTTTAAATAAATCATCATGATTTTCAAATCCAAAAGAGAGATTTTTACCGGCTTCCGAACCGTCTTTTAATGATAATTCTTTAAGATCAATCTGGTATCTGTTATTTCTTTTTTCCATTTTTTTATTTAAAAAGCATTCACCAAATCATCAATTGTTTTCAATTCCTCTTTGCTTAAATGAATATCAATTGCTTTTGCATTTTGTACAGCCTGTTCTGCATTTCTTGCTCCTGCTAATGCAATCGTGATTCCTTGTCTTTCAATCGTCCATTTTAAAACCAATTGACCTAAAGAAGCGTTGTGCTGTTCTGCAATCGGCTTAATTTTATCTAAAAGCTGATTCGTTTTCTCTATAAAATCTGGCTGAAAATGAGCATGACCAGCTCTGTGATCGCCCTCTTTAAATTTATAATCGGAAGTAATTTTCCCTGTCAACAAACCTCTTTCCAGCGGACTGTATGCCAAAATAGATTTGTTGTTTTCAATGCAGTAAGGAACCATTTCTTTTTCAATCCCACGGTTTACCATGCTGAACGGAATCTGATTGGAAACTAATTGTAAAGTCTTTTCAGCTTCTGCCATTTGAGCCACATCATAATTACAAACTCCAGCAAAACGAACTTTCCCTTGCTCAATAAGCCTTGAAACAGCTTCAAAGGTTTCATCAATCGGCGTAGTAGAATCTGGCCAGTGAATTTGGTATAAATCAATATAATCTGTCCCTAATCTTTTTAAACTCTGTTCGCATTCGTAAATTACGCTTTCTTTCCCTGCATATTTGTAAATGTCAATATCCTGTCCATTGTTATTTTTACTTTTCATTGCAAGATTTCCTTTAGACAAATCCCAACGCATCCCAAATTTTGTCAATATCTGAACTTTATTTCTGGGAAATCCTTTGATGGCCTCGCCGACGATTTCTTCGCTAGCACCTTGTCCGTAGATAGGAGCGGTATCTATGGAAGTTACACCAACATCATACGAAGCTTTGATGGCTTCAATTGCTTCATTTCTGTCTGTACTTCCCCACATCCATCCACCTGCAGCCCAAGCTCCGAAAGTGATTGCTGAAACTTCTAAATCGCTGTTTCCTAATTTTCTGTATTCCATTTTATTGTTTATATTAATAGATTGTTGTTAATAATTATTTATTATATTCTCCTGTATTTGAGTTTTTTAATAGTTTTTAAAAATGAGAAAAAGAAATTTTCATTGACTTACTTTTAATACTTTGTACAAATTTTGTCATTTAAAACAAGATTTTACTTGTAAAAATCGTTTAACAAGTTGTAAATTTAAGCTATGAAACGAAAACAATTTGAACCTTTAGAAATTGATACTTTCGAAGCATCGGTTTATCCTTTTCCGAGGCACAGTCATACTTACTACGAATTGATTTACATTTCAAAAGGTTGCGGAAATCATCATATTAATCAGATTGTCATTCCTTATAAAGCCGGAGATCTGTATCTCATTTCTCCTGATGATGAGCATTTCTTTGACATCAAAAAATCGACCAGCTTTTTCTTCATTAAATTTAACGATGCTTATTTTAAAGTAAATAAACATCTTTCTCCCGATCATCTGGTGATTGCATCGCCAACAGAGATTATGCGGAATCATTTACTGAAAGAAGAAAAACTGATTTTTGATGAACCCTGCAAAACGATTCTGAGAAAGACGGTAGAAAATATTTTCCAATATGGCGATTTTCATAAGATTTCAGATTCACCGATTGTATTTTTTCAGGTACTCTCGCTTTTCGGATTGATTCGTGAGGCTTCACTTAAACTGAATATACGAATTGATAACGGCCTAACACAAAAAGATGATTTAATCTCCTACATTCATCAGAATATTTATACTCCGGATAAAATAAGAATCAATACTATTTCTAAACATTTTAATATTTCAAAAACCTATTTCAGTGCCTATTTTAAAAGAAATTTTGATATTTCCTACCGAAATTACATCACCGATTACAAAATTAAATTAATCGAAAGAAGAATTCAGTCCGGACAAATGACGATGAAGCAGATTGCTTTTGAATTCGGTTTTACAGACGAAAGTCATTTGACCAACTATTTTAAAAATTTAAATAAGATAAATCCTTCTGATTTTAAATTACAAAATCACGTATAAAAAAAGCAGTTTCAAAATGAAACTGCTTTTATCTAACTTTTAAATCAAATTAATACAATACGCCAAGGCTCTCGGCAGAAAAATCTGAAATTTCTTCGGTTCGTCCTTCTTTTATTTTTTGTACCCACTGATGATCGGTCAATAATGCACGGCCTACAGCAACAAGATCAAAATCCTGACGCTCAAATCTGCGCAACAATTCTGAAAGATCAGCTTTTTCGCTTCCTTCACCGGCAAATGCACTCATGAAATCACCTTTTAAACCTACAGAACCTACAGTTATCGTTGGCTGACCTGTAATTTTCTTTGCCCAACCAGCAAAATTTAAATCAGAACCTTCAAATTCCGGTTCCCAAAAACGACGTTGAGAACAATGGAAAATATCAACACCCGCATCTTTCAATGGTAAAAGCCAGTCTTCCATTTCTGATGGTGTTGTTGCCAACCTGCTTTTGTAATCCTGCTGCTTCCATTGCGATAGACGAATGATAATCGTGAAATCTTCACCTACCGCAGCTCTGATTGCTTTAATGACATCAACCGCAAAACGGCTTCTTTCCTTAATGTTTTTCCCGCCATATTCATCTGTTCTGGTATTGGTAACTTCCCAGAAAAACTGATCGATCAAATAACCGTGAGCTCCGTGAATTTCGATACAATCGAATCCTAAATCTTTAGCTGATTTTGCTGATGCTGCAAACTGCGCTATTGTATCTTTGATATCTTCCAAAGACATGGTAGAAGCTTTTTCCATCGGAATTTCCGGATAGGTTTCAGAACTTCTTGTATCACCAACGTGCCAGATCTGCGGTCCCATTTTTCCGCCATTTTGATGAACGGCATCAATTACGTTTTTCCAGCCTTGCAAAGCTTCCGTTCCGTAGAAATCGGGAATGTTTTGAATGTTTTTTGAGGCAGGACGATTGATTACAGTACCTTCTGATAAAATCAAGCCGACGTTTGAAGCAGCTCTTCTTGCATAGTAATCTTCAATTGCCTTTGTAGGAACTCCATTGTCAGATTGGGCTCTTGTCATGGGTGCCATTACTAATCTGTTTTTAAGGTTCAGATTTTTATAATTGAATGGAGCAAATAATGCGTCTATATTCATCTTTTTAAATTAATTTAAATGTTTAAATTCCTAATTGTTACACAAAGTAACTAATAATAGTTTATTTTTGTACCATATAGTTAAAAAAAACTAGTAACTTAGCGGTAACTAATAACTAATTTAACATATCATGAGACAAGAAAAGATTAAGCATTGCAGCTGTCCTCTCGGAAAAGCCATGTCGGCTTTGGGTAGTAAATGGAAACCAATTATTGTACTGGTCATTAAAGATCGCATCTTAAGATTCGGTGAGATTGCAGCCAGAATTTCAGTTATTTCACGAAAAGTTCTTACAGATCAGCTGCGAGAGATGGAAGAAGACAATTTGGTAACCCGTCAAGAATTCAAAGAACTTCCGCCGAGAGTAGAGTACAGACTTACTGAGAAAGGCTTGGCATTATTACCCATTTTAAGCTTACTTGAAGAATGGGAAAAACAATTTGATTTTTCTGAAAAAAATTTGGATGTTATTGTTTAAATAAATAAAAAGGAACGGTTACTATAAAAATGAAAGTAATAGATATTGAAAGCTGGAACAGAAAGGAACATTTCGAATTTTTCTCAAAGATGAAAAGTCCGTTTTTCGGATTTACAACTGAAGTTGACTGTACAAAAGCTTATGATGATGCAAAAGAACAAGGACATTCTTTTTATGCTGTTTATCTTCACAAATCAATGATTGCCATCAATACGGTAGATGAATTAAAGCTCAGAATCGTTGACGGAAAAGTAATTTTATATGATGAAGTGCACGTAGGATGTACTATCGGAAGACCCGACGGAACATTTGGTTTTTCATTTTTCCATTATTCAGAAGATTTCGAAACTTTTAATAAAGAATTGCAAAAGGAAGTAAAAGCGATGCAAAACTCAACAGGATTAGGAATCAGCAATGATGTTTTACCGATTAATCATATCAGACATACGACTATTCCTTGGAAATCGTTTTCTGCCATGCTTCATCCAACTAATTTTGATCCGAAAGAATGTATTCCGAAAATTACATTTGGAAAATTCAATATCCGTGAGGATAAAAAATATCTTCCCGTTTCTATCGAAGCCCATCATGGTTTGGCAGATGGAATTCATTTGGCAAAATACTTTGAAGAGTTTGAGAGACAACTAAGTTTATAACATAAAAAAATCCTGAGCAAATCAGGATTTTTTTTATTACCAGTTATTTAAACCGTTTTCTAAAGCTTTCTTATAATTATCTTCATCAAAAGAGTAAAGGTCAGGAGACTTGTGGGCACCGCCACGGCGTTGCTCATCTAATTTTCTGAGAATACCCAAATTTTTTATTTTTCTGTAAAAATTTCCTCTGTTGAGTTCTTTTCCTAAAATGGTTTCATACAATTTCTGCAATTCTGAAAGAGTAAATTTCTCCGGTAACAGATTGTAACCTATTGGTTTATAGGAAATTCTTTCTCTTAAAGCGAGTAATGCCTTATCAATGATTTCGCGGTGATCCATCGCCAATTCAATTTCTTTTAGCTGGCTTAAATATACCCACTCACACTTATCACTGAATTCGTCAATGATTAGATTTGCATTGTCAGGATTATATAAAGCGTAATATCCAATTGAAACGAAACGTTGTTTGTGCCACAGAGAATCATCAAAATCTTCGAAATAAAATTCACTTCTTTTCTTTTTCCCAAAAACCGCAAATTCTTCAAGATAAACATCTGATATTCCTGCTCTTTCTTTCAAAACTCTCTTTGCAGCTTCGTCCAAATCTTCATCTTTTTTCACATAGCCGCCAGGCAAAAGCCATTGTTTGCGA
Organism: Chryseobacterium aahli; assembly: GCF_022699665.1. Lineage (GTDB taxonomy): Bacteria > Bacteroidota > Bacteroidia > Flavobacteriales > Weeksellaceae > Chryseobacterium > Chryseobacterium aahli. The sequence continues at coordinate 116,138 of NZ_JALDNB010000002.1, forward strand.
TAGGTCATCTGAAGGAGTAGAACTTTCAATTCACTTTTATCAAAACCAAAAACTACGGGATCGGCAGACAGATGGGGGAGGTAAAGGTCTTTAGCTTCTTCAGATTTCCTTAAAAATTGTTGTTGTGAATCCATATACTGTTTTGTGAATATCTAATATGACAAATTTAACATTAAAAAATTAAGAATTTCTGAAATATGGTAAATAGAATATGAATTTGGGGATTTTTTAACTTGATTTTTATTATAGTTTCCATATGAATCAATGATTTTTTTTATTGTTACTAAATTTTAAAATATTGATAATCAGTATTTTAAATTCAATATTAATTTTTATTAATATTTTCTTTTGGTAATTCGTCTAAACAATGTATAATTGTAATGTTTCATTATGAAACAATGAAAAACATACCTGTTATTAATTATTTATTTCAAGATATTCTTATTGAATATCTATTGCTCGACAATAAATGAATATTCTTTTCACCTAAAGTCGAAATACAGTTTGGAATTAGATTGAAGTTTTACATCAAGTATGTTTCATTGATTAAAAAAACTTAAAAAGTAACAGGTTACTAAAAATTCCAAACAGTTTTAATGAATGTAGAAATCACCCAAAATTGGGTGCAGGAGATGTTGTGCCTTGAAAAAAGGATAAAAAAAGAAAAGACAAACTATATAATAAAACATGAGAAAATCTACACTTAAAATTTCAGCTTTAGGATTAATGCTTTCCTTTGCTTCAGTTTTTGGACAAGAAAAAACTGATACGTTGGCTTTAAAGAATGCGCTGAACGCTGTAAAAACAGAGGAAGGAGTGAAAACTGTGACCACTTCTTCCAAAGAAGATAACAACAGAAACGTAATGTTGAACGCAGCCAATAACACAAGTCCGAGAGACGTGAATATCGGTTTGCCATCAACAGTTGGTGGAATTACCATTCTCGAAAACGACTTGCCTGCCGTTTACTTTTTCTGGCCGGAACTTCCCAACAAAACCTGGAGACAAAGTGTAGGCTTGGAGAAAACCGGATTGTTGAAAATGGATCAGCTGGCAAATACAATGGGCGACCTTGGTTTTGCAGTAAACTCTTATTCTCAAACTGGAACCAAAGATTTTAAGTTAAAAGGAAAGTTCACAACAAGTACTTTCGGTTGGCTGCAAGGTGATGTAAACGCTTCAGGACCAATTTCTAAAAACGGCTGGACTTACACTGTTGGCGCATTTGCAAACTTCGACCCGAGTACTTACAAATTGGGCTTCACAAGAAATGTTGACGAAACTAAAATTTTCAGAGCGGGTGTTACCAAATATTTCAATGATGATAAAGGAAAGATTTCGATTCAATACAAATATGCAGATTCTTACAGCATCACCAATTATGCCGTTTTCCAATACGGACCAGAAGGTAAAGTAACCGAGCTCGACAATTTCAGAATTGGTAGAGATTCTTACGTTGTGAGAGACGGACAAATCAAAATGAAAGACATCTTTTCCGGACAAACCTATTGGGCAAATATGGACGGAAACGACAGTAGAAATACATCCCACAACATCGATATCTTCGGTAATTATTTATTAAACAACGGCTGGAATTTCAAATTCTCAACAAGGGCACACTTTGCTACAGCAAAATCTTCTAATATCATTCCTTTAAGTATTTTCAATGCCAATGCAGCTTCTGGATATACAATTGCTTCAACAGATCAGACCTATACCGGAGCGGTTGGAACTCAGTTAGCAATGCATACACCTTCAACGCCGATTACCAATATTGCAGGACGTTTTTCATTAAACAAACAATTGGGAAATCACAATGTTACTTTTGGAGTCTTAGAACAATATTACAATATAGATAAATTCACATCAAACAGATCTTTCTTCTTCCAGACTGTTGAGCCACAGCCTCAAAGACTGATCGGACCGACGACTGATGCTGACGGTTTTTACAATTACAATGCAGGTGGTGAATTCCACAGTGGAACGGAAAATAAACTTTCAGTTTACGGCACAGATGAGTGGAAAGTTTCGGATAATTTCAACTTGAGCTACGGATTACATCTAAGAAACCACATCATTGATGGTGAATATTCTTTGACACCGAGAACGGTAGGTTTCAACTTTACAGACCCAAGCCAATTTAATCAAATCAATCAAAGCTTTTACCAAATCGGCGGTAGTTTGAATGCAACTTACAACATCAACAAAAACTTCGGTGTTATCGCAAACGCTTTATATACTGAGGAAAACAGAAGACTGGAAAGTTATTCTCAGGCTTTCGAACCGAATACGAATAAAATCAAAAGTCCTTTGGGAGCGTTGGGAATTTTCTGGAATACAGATTATATCCAGTTGATTTCTCAGGCGACTTATCTTAAAAAGAATAATAACCTGAACAGATACAACTTGGTCAACCCTGCAAATACGACTCAAGCTCAAAACGTTACGGTTTACTATGATATTCAGACCATTGGATGGACAACCGATTTTGTAGTAAAACCTTTCAAAGGATTTAATTTACATTATTTATTGACTTTACAAAATCCAGTTTACAAAAAGTTCAATTTCAATGCTTTCGGAACAGCTTACGATTACAACGATAATAATGTGTTAGGTGTTGCTAAAGTGTTGATGGAAATCGACCCAAGTTATACGATTGATAAATGGAGATTCTGGGCAAGTTTCAGATATTTCTCAAAACAATATGCGAATCTTACCAACGCTTTATACTTCGCTCCAAGATGGGAAACTTTCGGTGGTGTAAGTTATACGGTTAATAAAAACATCAACCTTGGCGCAACAGTTATCAACTTCCTGAACCAAAGAGGAGCGAGCGGAACCATCAACGGTGCCGAATTGATTACCGATGCAAGTCCATACTATGGAAAATTGTTGACGGGAACTTACATTATGCCATTGACAGGACAATTTTCAGTAAACTTTAATTTCTAAAATTTAACAATGAAAAAATCAGTATTCAATATAGCCGCTTTATTTTTAGGCGTCACTGCATTTTCTCAAAATATCCAAACCGTGACCAATTCCAAGGGTCCGGTTTTGGGATATTCTGCAGATTCAGGCGTAAAAATTCTGACGGTTGGCGGAAATAAATTCAAAGATTTAAATAAAAATGGAAAGCTCGATAAATACGAAGACTGGAGACTTCCGGTTGACGAAAGAGCAAAAGATTTAGCTTCAAAAATGTCGGTTGAGCAGATTGCGGGATTGATGTTGTACAGCGGTCATCAATCAGTTCCGGCTCCTGCAGAAGGTTTCCGAGCAGGAAAATACAACGGAATGTTCTACAAAGAAAGTGGTGCAAAAGCTTTTGATTTGACAGACCAGCAAAAGAAGTTCCTAAAAGAAGATAATCTTCGCCACGTTTTAGTAACAACAGTAGAATCTCCTGAAATTGCCGCAAAATGGAGCAATAATATCCAGGCATACATCGAAGGTTTAGGATTGGGAATTCCTGCTAACAACAGTACAGACCCGAGACATTCTGCAACCGTAACGGCAGAATTTAATGAAGGAGCAGGCGGACAGATTTCACTTTGGCCGGATGGTTTGGCAATGGGCGCAACTTTTGACCCTGAATTGGTTAGAAAATTCGGGAATATTGCTGCTCAGGAATATAGAGCGTTGGGAATTTCAACCGCTTTATCTCCTCAAATTGACTTAGGAACAGAACCTCGCTGGTACAGAATCGCTTATGTTTTCAGCGAAAGTCCAGAATTGACCGCAGATTTAGGAAGAGGTTACATCGACGGTTTCCAGACAACAATCGGAAGCAAAAATGGTTGGGGAAACAAAAGTGTAAATGCAATGGTCAAACACTGGCCAGGAGGCGGCCCTGAAGAAGGCGGTCGTGACGGTCACTGGGCGATGGGGAAATATGCTGTTTATCCGGGAAATAATTTTCAGAATCACGTAAAACCTTTTACAGAAGGTGCTTTCAAACTCAACGGTGGAACCAAAGAAGCTTCTGCGGTAATGCCTTATTACACGATTAGTTTCAATCAGGATACGAAAAACGGAGAAAACGTTGGAAACGGTTATAGCAAATATCTCATCACCGATTTACTTCGCGGAAAATACAAATATGACGGCGTAGTCTGCACCGATTGGTTAATCACCGCAGACGAACCAAAATCTCCGGGAGGATTTGCCGGAAAACCTTGGGGAGCAGAAAAATTATCCATCGCAGAACGTCATTACAAAGTGTTGGAAGCGGGCGTCGACCAGTTTGGAGGAAATAACGACAAAGCGCCTGTTTTGGAAGCCTATCAAATGGGAGTAAAAGAACACGGCGAAAAGGCATACCGTGCAAAATTTGAACAATCAGCCGTTCGTTTGTTGAGAAACTTCTTCAGAACCGGATTGTTTGAAAACCCTTATGTAAACACGGAAGAAACCAAGAAAATCGTTGGTAATCCTGAATTTATGAAAGCAGGTTATGAAGCTCAGGTAAAATCCATCGTATTATTGAAAAACAAAGCCAATATTCTTCCGATTAAAGAAAGAAAAACAGCTTACATTCCGAAAAGATATTCTCCTGCAACCTTCAACTGGTGGGGAATTTACACCGGACCATCTTTGGAATATCCGGTTGATATTGAAAAAATGAAGAAGCATTTTAACGTAACAGACGATCCCGCAAAAGCTGATTTCGCTTTGGTTTTCGTGAAAAGTCCGCACAGTGAAGAAGGCGGTTACAGCGACATCGACGCCAAAGAAGGCGGAAACGGTTATGTTCCGATTTCTCTTCAATATCAGACGTACACAGCAAAAGAAGCCCGTGAAAAAAGTATTGCCGCAGGAGACCCGGTTGTTGCACCCAATGTTCACGACAGAACGTTTAAAAATAAAACTTCTACAGCCACTAATTTCACAGATTTGTTAGCCATAGAAAACGCCTACAAAGCAATAAATGGAAAGCCTGTGATCATTTCTATCACGGCTTCTAAGCCAATGATTTTTAACGAATTTGAAAAACACGCCGATGCAATTCTGATGAATTTCAATGTGTCGAATCAAGCAGTTGTGGATGTCGTGACCGGAAAATACGAACCTTCAGGATTGCTTCCGCTTCAGATGCCTGCGAATATGTCGACGGTTGAAAAGCAGAAAGAAGACGTGCCTTACGATATGGAAACGCACAAAGATTCCGAAGGTCACAACTATGATTTCGGATATGGAATGAACTGGTCTGGCGTGATAAAAGATGCAAGAACTCAAAAATACCATAAGCAATAGTTCAGCAAAAATTAGTTAATTGATGTCTTGAGACCGGGCATTATGTTCGGTCTCATTTCTTTTAACATAATATTTTGGGCAGCTATTTCCGCCTGTAATTTATCCTGAGCGAAGTTGAAGGGCTCCCAATCTTTTTTGCAAGACAATTTCAGTTTAAATAGAACTGAAAGTTTACGCAAAAAAGGATTTCCGTTCAAGTCGGGCTGCGCTTCGCAAAGTTGAAGATTTGTCTTTTAAAGCAAACTAACTACAAAGTTTAAGAACCAAAAAATCAAAAAAAATAAAATGAAAAAATTAATCATAGCAAGTTTATTTCTTGCGGGTTTAACGACAATTAACGCTCAAAAATCAATTCCATTATACAAAGGAAAAGCACCTGGAACAGAAAACTGGACGCAGAAAGAAGCACAGCAATTCAATGAATTGTTCAAAACGGAAGTCGTTTTCAACGTAGCTCAGCCTTCAATGTTATTATTCGAAGCCGATAAGGCAAAAGCCAACGGAACAGTTATCGTTGTTGCTCCGGGCGGTGGTTTCCAAAGTTTATCCATCAATAGAGAAGGAATTGATGTCGCTAAAAAATTAGCAGAAAACGGAATCACGGCTGTCGTTTTAAAATACAGATTACTCGAAACAAAATCCAACGATCCGGCAAAAGAAATGATGGAAAGCATCAAAGACAGAATGTCTTTCGATCAAAGAACTGCACCTATAAAGGTGATGGCAGGCGAGGACATCAAAACGGCAATTTCCTACATCAGAACCAACGCAAAAGAACTGAATATCAATCCTGAAAAATTAGGCGTAATCGGATTTTCTGCGGGCGCAAGTGTAATCTTGGAAAGCGTTTTTCACAGCAAAGATGCTTCAACTTTACCGAATTTCGCAGCTTCCATTTATGGCGGACCAAGTCAGGAGATTTTAGATACTCAGATTCCTTCAACGCCTCTGCCATTGTTCATTTGTGCTGCAAGCGATGACCAATTGAAACTTGCTCCAAAATCAATTTTGTTATATAATAAATGGCTTGAAGCAGGACAACCAACCGAAATTCATATCTACGAAAAAGGCGGTCACGGTTTCGGGATGGGAAAACAAAATCTTCCTGTTGACCAATGGTCGGATGTTTATTTGGATTGGTTGAGATTCCACAAATTTTTATAGAATTTATTTCTCGCAGAGTAAACAGATTAAGCAGATTTTTTACTTGCAACATTTACAAAATCTGCGAGATATTCTAAAATTGATCAATAAATTCCAAGGGACGCTTTACTAAAGGATAGAATAGTATCCTATCAAAAAAATTAAATTAATATAAATATTTACAAATGAAAAAGAACATATCAACATTGATAAAACTTTCTCAGAAAGCAAAATATTCAGGATTATTCCTGGCTTTATTGGCTGCATCGCCATTTGCGAACGCTCAGAGTAAAAATGCAATGGTAACAGTTGGCGGAAAAACATTTAAAGATTCCAACAAAAACGGAAAATTGGATGTTTGGGAAGATACACGTCTTTCGGTGGACAAAAGAATTGATGCCATCATCAAGGAAATGACCAATGAAGAGAAAGTAAATCTTCTGATTGGAACCGGAATGCCCGGAATTGAAGTTTTGACAGGACCTGTTGGAGATTCAAAACAAGGATTGGTTCCCGGAGCTGCCGGTGGAACGGATTCTTTTGACAGATTTGGGATTCCTGCGACGATTGTTGCGGATGGTCCGGCTGGTTTGAGAATTGCTCCAACAAGAGATAATGACTCAAAAACGTATTACGCAACGGCATTTCCAGTGGGAACAGCGTTGGCTTCAACTTGGAATAAATCGTTGTTGGAGCAAGTTGGGAAAGCAATGGGAAATGAAGTGAAAGAATATGGAGTAGATGTACTTTTGGCTCCGGCTTTAAATATTCACAGAAATCCATTGAACGGAAGAAACTTCGAATACTATTCTGAAGATCCTTTAATTTCTGGGAAAACTGCGGCAGCAATCGTCAACGGAATTCAATCTCAGGGTGTGGGAACTTCCATCAAACATTTTGCTGCAAATAATGAGGAAACCAACCGTTTGACCATCAATGCACACGTTTCCGAAAGAGCAATGAGAGAATTGTACCTAAGAAACTTTGAAATCACGGTGAAAGAATCTCAGCCTTGGACGGTAATGTCTTCTTACAACAAACTTAATGGCGTTTACACTTCAGATTCCAAAGATTTATTGACTCAGGTTTTGAGAAACGAATGGGGTTTCAAAGGCATCGTAATGACCGATTGGTTCGGAGGTTTTCCCGGATTTGAATCAATCAAAGATGGTGGAATTTCCGATGTAGTAAAACAAATGAATGCAGGAAATGACTTGTTAATGCCTGGAATTCCTACTCAGAAAAAAGTATTGTTAGCAGCGTTGGATTCAGGAAAATTATCTCAGGAAGTTGCAAATCTTAATGCAAAAAGAATCTTGGAATATATTTTCAAAACACCAACTTTTTCGCAATACAAATACAGCGATAAACCAGATTTAGTTCAGCACGCTGAAGTGACAAGAAATGCAGCAGCAGAAGGAATGGTTTTGCTTAAAAATGAAAAAAATGCTTTGCCTTTTGCCGATAAACAGAAAGAAGTTTCATTATTCGGAGTGACTTCTTACGCTTGGATTACAGGCGGAACGGGAAGTGGAAGTGTCAACAACAAACACACCGTTTCTTTGTTGGAAGGTCTCAATGCTGCAGGTTACAAATTGGACAAAGAACTGGTTGATTTATACAAACCTTTCGCTGAAAAAGAAGCAACTGCCGAAAAAGAAAGCCGAAAAGCAAGAGGCATTTTGGCACTTCCGGGAAGATTGGCTGAAATGAAAATGAACGATGCTTTCCTGGCTAAAAAGGCAGAAACTTCAGAAATTGCTTTCGTGACTTTGGGTAGAAACTCCGGAGAAGGCGGTGATAGAGTAGTGAACGAAGATTTCAATCTGGCAACGGAAGAAATCGAAATGCTGGACAAAATCTCCAAAGCGTTCCACGCAAAAGGGAAAAAAGTGGTGGTGATTTTAAACATCGGTGGTGTTATTGAAACGGCTTCGTGGAAAGATAAAGTTGATGCTATTTTATTGGCTTGGCAACCTGGTCAGGAAGGCGGACATTCCGTAGCTGACGTGGTTTCCGGAAAAGTAAATCCTTCAGGAAAACTGACGATGACGTTCCCAGTGAATTATTCTGACCACGCTTCATCAAAGAATTTCCCGGGAATTCCTGCAGACAATCCGAAAGAAGTGACGTATGAAGAAGGTATTTATGTTGGCTACCGTTATTTCAACACCTTCAATGTCAAACCGTCTTACGAATTTGGTTTTGGTAAATCTTACACCGACTTTGCTTACAGCAATTTAAAACTGAATTCTAAAACTTTTAATAACAAATTAGAAGTAACAGTTGAAGTGAAAAATACTGGAAAAGTGGCTGGAAAAGAAGTGGTAGAATTATACCTTTCTGCACCCAACCAATCCATCGATAAACCAAAATCTGAGTTGAAAGCGTACGCCAAAACAAAAGATTTGAAACCGGGAGAGTCTCAAATCATCACTTTGACTTTAAATCCAAAAGATTTGGCATCTTACATCACCGAAAAATCGGCTTGGGTGGCTGAAGCAGGAAATTATAAAGTTTCTATAGGAGCATCTTCATTGGACATCAAACAAACCACAGATTTCTCGCTTCCGAAAGAATTGGTGGTTGAAAAAGTACAGCACGTTTTCCCTGCAGACAAACAGTTTGAAGATTTGAAACCTTAGTTAAGTATTCTAACACTGCGTCAATTCGAGTGATTTTTGGAACGAAGTGGAAAAAATTGTATCGAGAATGGGATAACATTCCAAAAAATTCTCGATACAAAATTCTTTCAGAATTTCACTCGAATTGACGGGTTTTGTCAATGAAATTTGAGACAATATAATTGTAAATTCATTGTCTCAAATTAAGATATTATAAACAAAAGAGATTATCTTTAGCCTCTTTAAATTTTAATGTATATGATCAATAATGAAGTACAATCAAAAAGGAATTATACCATTCCGTTGATTACCATTACGCTTTTATTTTTTATGTGGGGATTCATCACATGTATGAATGACATCCTTATTCCATACCTGAAACAGCTCTTTAAACTGACATTTTTCGAATCGATGTTGGTACAGTTTTGTTTCTTCGGAGCTTATTTTATAGGTTCATTAATTTATTTTTTGGTTTCCACATCAAGCGGAGATCCCATCAACAAAGTTGGGTACAAAAAAGGAATTCTCTTTGGAATTTTCCTTGCGGCATTCGGATGTATTTTGTTTTATCCGGCGGCAACATTTTCTTCTTACGGATTGTTTTTAGGAGCATTGTTCGTTTTGGGATTAGGATTTACGGTTCTTCAAATCACTGCAAACGCTTACGTTTCGCTGTTAGGTTCAGAAGATTCTGCATCAAGCCGACTCAACATGACTCAGGCATTCAATGCCTTTGGAACCACGATTGCTCCAGTTTTGGGAGGACATTTAATCTTTGAGTTTTTCTCAGCTGATGACGGTTCGTTCTCTGCAGTAGCAACAAGAATTCCTTATTTAATTTTTGCAGGAATCTTATTGCTGGTGGCTTTATTAATTTCAAGAGTAAAATTACCATCGTTTCAAACAGAAGAAGAGGAAGCCGTAAAAGGTTTGGGCGCATTGCAGCACACTCATCTTTTATTCGGAGTCTTTGCGATGTTCTGTTATGTAGGTGGGGAAGTAGCGGTAGGAAGTTTTATCATCAGTTTCCTTGAGCAGCCACAGGTTATGAATCTTAATGAAGTAGTCAGTAAAAATTATCTTTCTCTTTATTGGGGAGGTGCGATGATTGGGCGTTTCTTGGGTGCGATTTCTTTGAATCATTCAATCAGCCAAAGCAAGAAAGTATTATATATGTTGGGAGCAGCAGCAGCGGTTTTCTTAGTGATTTTCAGTATTGTTGATTTAACGTTTTCACAAATCAGTTTCTTCCTGGTGTTTATTGCTTTAAATTTTGTCGCTTTTTTTGTGGGAAAATCTGCTCCGGCAAGAACTTTATCCATCTTTGCAGGAATCAACGTTTTGTTATTGATCTCAGCGATGTTAAATCATGGCGAAATGGCGATGTACAGCATTTTAGGAATCGGAATTTTCAACTCGATTATGTTTTCTAATATTTACACATTGGCGATTTCAGGATTAGGAAAATACACGAGCCAGGGTTCGTCATTGGTTGTAATGGCAATTTTGGGTGGTGCGATTGTTCCTATTTTTCAGGGATATTTAGCTGATATTTTCGGAGTTCAGCATTCATTTATTATTCCAGTGTTCTGTTATGTGTTTATTCTGATTTTTGGGGCGTATTGCACTAAATATCTGGGTCATGTGAAGCAGGATGCTGATGCGAAATCGGGACATTAAGATTTTTAATTTTATATAGAAAAGCCTGCTTTTGAGCAGGTTTTTTTATGGATAATATATAAATAAATTTAAAATACTTTGTTTTCTCAATTTTTAAAAATTTTGCGAAGATCCGTAAAATCTTTATAGTCAATTTTTAATTCTTCTATCGTTGGTGTTGTATGAATCTCTTCAGGGCTGCTATGACCGTCGATTGAAACACAACATTTTTCATACAAATCATTTAACTTTCCTTTGTTAGTATCAATTTTGCTACCGTCAATTCTCAATAAAGCTGGAAAAGCAACCCCTTTTTTATATCTTTTAATTGTTTTTTGAAGCACATCATCTTCTACCGAAATTTCAATAGCAGAACGAAGATGTCCATAACCTTCAGCAACCAGTCTGGCTTCATCCAGCTGCGGAGTTGGTCGTGTATCAATTACAACCTGAAGTTTTTTTGTATAATAACTATATGAATTTATCGCTTCAACCTCATCAAGTATTCCGGTAATTCCAAAATTGCTTTTCACTTTATGAAATTCAAAATTTATATTGGCTTGTTTATTAGTTTCTAATTCTGATTGTTGAATAAGGCTGTGAAGTAATAATATACTATGAGTGAAAATTACAACTTGTCTTTGTTTTGAAAGTTCAATAAATCTCTTTCCTACTTCATCAATTATTCTATGATCTAAACTATTAACTGGATCATCAAAAATTACCGGAGCTTTAATATTATCTAATTGTAATTCTGTTAGAAACTCTGCTAATGAAATTGCTTTTTGTTCTCCTTCACTTAATATGTCAGTGAGTTTATAAATGGAGTTTAGACGATGTGAAATTTTGGAATTCCCTTTATCAGTTCCGAAATTTAATTCAATTTTTAAGTCTGATTTTTTGAAAAGTTTTAATTCAATTTGAAATAATTCATTGAAATTTTGTTCTACTAACTGTTGTCTTGCGTCGGTCGTTTTTCTACTTATTGGACTAGTTGAAAAGCTATTTGATTTTGATTGAAGTATTTTAATTAATTTAAGATTTGCAATTATACCTTTAATTTCAGTTGTTTTTGTCGAAAGAAATTTACGGTCTGTAAGTTCAAGGATTTTATTCTTTAGTTCAATTTCTTTCGTAGCTAGATTTGTTAATAACAATTTCTTTTGCTCAAGGATTGTATTAATATCTGTTCTTTTATTATTAAAAAATCTAATGTATTTGTCATAGTCGAAACTGAAAACTAAGTCATCAGAAACTTTATCTGTTGTAAAAGTTGATTTTAAAGAATCTAATGATTTATTGAATTCTAAAAGTTCTTCAGGTTGAATTATTTTTTTATGTTCATCTATCCCGAAAGTAGCTTGGTGGATAATTAAACTTGTCTCAATTTTTAGAATTTGATTTATTAGATTTGTTTTATGTTGTTTTAAAACTGATAAACTTTCTTGTGTTTTGTCATTTAAAAGAATCCTATAGTTTGATAACAAAACTCTAGCCTGCTCCTTAAGTGGCTGTAAACAATATATACAAATATCTTCTTCATTTGGATATTCCTGTTTATCTATAACTTTTATATAATCTTCTGCTGCTTTAATGAAAGATTGGAATTGTGGAGTTTCATAAAATTCAATTCCGTTACCCTCTGCTATTTCTTTAATACCTTTTTTAGTTTGACTTTCTAAAATTTTTATTTCCTTATTAAAATTAATAAGTTTTTGCCAATTCTCTGATGTGAAATTTGTTTGCGAAGTTTGAATTTTAGTAATTATTGTACCAAGTTCTACGAATGAACTGTTCAGATTCTGAATTTCTGTTTCAAGTAAAGTTTTATTTAACTGAGATAATTCTTTTTTCTTATCCATTAATTCTTGCTCTTGGGCTTGACTTATACTTGATAATTCATTTAGCTTTTGTTCCGTTGAGATTGCAGAAAGACTTGAAATAAAAATCTGTTGCGGCGTTCCTAAATTCAAAGTTTCTGTCCACAAAATTTCGGTTGGATAAGAAGCAATTTTAGTATTTAGTAGTTGTGTAAGTTCATTTAGTTCTGATGAAACAATATTAAATAGATGGAAACCAATTGGCGAAACTATTAATTGTCTATCGGATAATGAAATTTGAACGCAACTATTATTAAATACTGAAATATTTTGAAGTTCTGCATTTTTATTATCTCCTGTCCAATTAAAGGTTTGAGTTATACCGTTAGATTTAAAATTTATCACAGCTGTTTTTTCTTCAGCTGTTTCATAAATATTTGAATGAACTACATTATTCGGATCATAACTGAAACCTAAACTTTTAAGTATTCTACCGTAGCCAGTTTTACCGGTTCCATTTTCGCCATAAATGACAGTAATATTATTGCTAAATTTTAATGTTTGATTTTTAGCTAATTTATTTACTCCAGTTATTTCTGATAAGGTTTCTAATTCGACTACTTTATCAGTCGGAGCATAGCTTGGTTTTGTAATTGTTAGCGAAGGAAGTCCTGTATGTAAATTTATTGATTGCAAAAAATAATTTAGAATTTGATTTCTTTCGTCTGGTAGTAAACTATTTTCTGTACTTATTATTTTATCAATTAATAATTTGCTCCATTCTCCATTATTTTCTGCCCATTCCCAAAGGAAATCGACTATTTCTTTTTTGTTTGTTGTTGTAGAAGCCATAGTTGAAGAAGTTTTTTGTTTTTTTCAAATATAACCGAACTGTTGTGCAAATTTTTACGGAAAACCGTAAATAACTGAAAAGCATAGGTTTTAATCGAATAATAGACTGCAAGCTACATAACTATCTGATTATCTGATTCCGTATTTATACTGCAATTAAAGAAATAAAAACTATCAAAATCCCAAACATTCAGTTTAAACAAAACCACAACTGTCATTTTCTCTAAACAACATGTTTAAACTAAAACACAGAATGTTTTTTGCCAAAACAACTTGTTTAAACAAAACCATAACTTGTTTTTTCTCTAAACACATTGTTTAAACTAAAACACAAAATATTTTTAGTCTAAACAGATTGTTTTGCCAGAAATCAAAAAAATAATATATTTAAAAACAGAATTCATTAAATAAATTATTAACAAAAACACATTTGATTTATGAAAATCACATTAAGAAAGCTAAGCACCAAAGACTTAGCAACGCTCGCGCAGAGAACAATCTACACTTCCGAATCAGGTACTTATCCTGTTATCAATGGTCATCCACTTCTGGCAGAGCTTAAGCTGAACTATGCAGATTACGATGCCGTTTACACAAAAATGACATTCAGCGGAAAAGGAAATGATGTTGCAAATGCAGATCGGGAAAGAGATATTACTTACACAACTTTGAAAGCCTTTCTCAGCAGCTACCGAAAAATGTTCATCTTATCCAACTACCAATCCGCAGAAGACCTCTATCAGATCTTCAAACAATTTGGTCTGGATCTCGACCGGTTAAGCTATTCTGCCCAAACCGCACAAATGAAAAAGCTGATCGAGGAACTAGAGAGACCGGAGAATACTCAGAAACTCAATGTACTTTCGTTAATTCCGGCTTTCAATGAAATAAAGTCTAAGCATGATGCTTTCGAATTGATATTTGCTGAACAGGCAGGAGCAAATGCCAATTTAAGACAAATGAAAAGTGCATCAGCAATTCGCAGAGATTTAGAGAAAATTTTAAAATCTTTTCTTAATTTAATTACTGCTATGAAAGACATCGACGATTGGAAGTTATTGTATGCTGACATCAATGAACTGATAAAAGCTGCTAAACTGTCGAAAAAATCAACTATGCCAGATAAGGGTGAGAAAAATCCTTAATTAATGAAACGCCATAAAAAAAGCAGGATCATGAATCCTGCTTTTATATTTTCCTTTTAAGACAATTAGATTTAGCGAATCACTCTCTCCAAAACCCACTCAATCAGTCTTTTTTCAGATTGATGATGATCTGCTGAGAACTCGCCACGTCTTCTGTTGGCGATGACATTGTTAACGGTGATGGCTTTGTGACCTAAAAGTTTAGAGAAAGCATAGATGGCAGAAGTTTCCATTTCAAAATTGGTGATGCCTAAGTCATTTAAAGTTTCGAGGAACTTGTCATCCAAAGCTTTTAAACGAAGTTCTCTTCCCTGTGGAGCGTAAAATCCGGGGAAAGTTGCCGTGTTGCCATGGTATTTTGCATCTTTAAAAACTTCGCCCAAATCTTCTGACCATTCAGAGAAATAAAGCATAGGTTTAATCTTTTCGTAAGGGAATTTCTCTAAAAAGTTCTTCGAAAATTCATTTTCAAAATGGTAATCCTGATAGAAATGCATCAGTCCGTCAAGACCTACGACATTTTGGGTTACCAGCATATTATCGACCTGCACATCAGGATTTACGCTGCCACAGGTTCCCATTCTGAAAAGTTCCAAAGATTTATGTTCGGTCTTAAATTCCTTTTTTTGAAGATCAATATTCACCAGAGCATCAAGCTCGTTCATCACGATATCGATGTTTTCTGTTCCGATGCCCGTGGACATTACAGAAATTCTTTCACCGCGCAAAGTTCCGGTGTGAGTATAAAATTCTCTTTTGTTTTTTTTGATTTCTACGGTATCGAAATATTTTGAAACCTTCGGAACACGGTCAGGATCCCCCACAAGGATTACTTTATCGGCAATGTCTTCGGGTAAAAGATTCAGGTGGTAAACGCTTCCGTCTTCATTCAGAACCAATTCTGAGGCTGCGAGTTTATTGAGCATATAATTTTTATAGTTTGATTGAAATTTGTGAACCTGAATTTTTCAGGGATTTAAAATTAGTGAAAATTAAATGAAGCAAAATATAAACATTATTTAATTTTTCGTTAAAACTGCGGTAACGTTGGGATGATAGTTTTGCAGATGAAAAATTTTACAAGATCTTATCCTTTACTTATTCTTATCGCATTCATTGGAATTGCGGCAATGTCATTCAATCCGGTTCATAAAGGATTTGGAAACGAAAAAACATTTGTTGCTCAGGGTTTGTTCAGTTTTAAAAATCATCTTGAGAGTTTAAAGACAGACGTTTATCTTTTTAAAGAGGATAAAATCAATGCAGAACAGCTTCAGAACTCATTAAGAAATACCCGAAATTCATATAAAGAAATTGAATTTTTCATCGCTTATCATTATCCAGAATTTTCTAAAACGCATCTCAACGCCGCACCATTATTCAGAATTGAAGCTGCAGGAACAACTGCATACACCCTTCCGCCGGAAGGTTTGCAGGTTTTGGATGAATTGATTTTTTCTGACGAAATAGCTGAACAAAAGGATAAGATCATCGAGATCACAGATTTTCTGTACAACAATTACAATAATTTCTATTTAAGCACCATAACGAATGGTTTAAGCAAAGGAAATAACAAAACATTGCCTCTAAGAATCGAATTAATCAGAATTTACACACTAGGATTGACTGGTTTCGATACGCCGGGCTCATTAAACATCTCTGAAGAAGCTGCTTTTGCTTTAAAAGGAATGAAAAAATACATTCAGGATGATGCGTATTTTAAAAATTACAATTCAGAGAAAGCTTACCAACTTATAGATGAAAGTATTCTTTATTTAAATAAAAATAAAGATTTTGAAACATTTGACAGAATTGAGTTTTATAAGAAATATCTGCAGCCACTCTATGAAGAATTAGGAAGCTGGGACGGAAAAACAGATGATTTAAAAGAATTTTCAGGCTGGAATGTTGCCAATAAAAACTTTTTCAGCAGTGATTTCTTAGATCCTTATTTTTTTACAATTTTAAAAGGTTCTGAAGACAATGACGATCTGAAAGCATTAGGAAAAGAAATTTTCTATGACCAAAATCTCAGCGACAACGGAAAAATGAGCTGTGCCTCTTGTCATCTTCCTGAAAATGCTTTTACTGATCTTAAAACTAAATCTTTAAGTAATGTGGAAGGAAAGACGGTGTTGCGAAATTCCCCTTCACTGTATAATGCCGTTTTTGCCAAAAGATTTTTCTATGATATGCGTGCATTTTACCTTGAGCAACAGGCAGAGCACGTAATCTATAATAATGATGAGTTTAATACAAGCTATGAAAGTATAATTAAAAAACTAAAAAACAAACCTGAATACAAAAAAGCGTTCCGAAAGGCATTTAAAAACGGAGACATCAACAAGCAGAATTTTTCTAAAGCTCTGAGTTCCTATGTTGCTTCTCTCTATTCTTTTGATAGCGATTTTGACCGTTTTATGAGAAACGAAAAAGAGATTTCTGATGATGCAAAAAAAGGTTTTAATCTGTTCATGGGAAAAGCAAACTGTGCAACTTGTCATTTTGCTCCTCATTTTTCAGGATTGGTTCCGCCGTTTTTTAATGAAAATGAATCTGAAGTTTTAGGTGTTAGCAAACAACCAATAAAAATATCTCCTTTAGAAATCGATTCTGATAAAGGAAGAATAAAAAGCAACGTCAAAAAAGAAGATTCCTGGATTTATGAAAACTCTTTTAAAACGATGACGGTAAGAAATATTGCTTTAACGAAACCTTACTTTCACAATGGTGCATTCAATACTTTAGAAGAAGTTTTAGATTTTTACAATGAAGGTGGGGCAGAAGGTTTGGGTTTAAAGATTAACAATCAGACTTTACCGGCAGATAAACTGAATTTAACTGAAACTGAAATTAAACAAATCATTGCCTTCCTGAATTCTTTGACGGATATCAGCAAAGCAAAAGGCAAATAATTAAAATTCATTGACGATTTAACATAAAGTTAATCCCCGTAACATTAGGTTTGAAATTAATTAATATTCAGAGAGATTTTGTTAAAGCCTTATTAACAGGGGGCTCGCAATAATAAAATAGTTTTGCAACAGAAAAAATAAAAGTATTTAAAAGTGAAAAGAAAACTACTTTCAGTTGCAGCACTTGTATTAATGACAAGCTCAGCATTTCAGGCTCAGACTACAATTTTTGGTCTAGGTTCATCTTGGAAATATAATGACAATGATGTAGCTCTTGTCAGCACATGGAAAGATGCCAACTATAACAACGTATCATGGCCATCAGGAAACGGACCTTTAGGATATGGTGATCCTGTGACTACTAATTTCGTAGCAGGTGTAGATACAGCTTACCTTACAAAAGATTTTACTGTAAATTTAGCTGATCTTACTGCAACAATGGAGTTTGGTGTAAGAAGAGATGACGGTATCATTGTGTATTTGAATGGTGAAGAGGTCATAAGAGATAACATGCCTTCTGGTGTGGTAACTCACAGTACTTTCTCAAGTTCAACTATCGACGGATCAGGAGAAACGGCAATCAACATTTTCTCTATTCCTAAAAACAAATTTGTACAAGGAAACAACAGAATTTCGATTGAATTGCATAACAGAAGTTCAGGAAGTTCAGATTTAACGATTGATGCTTATCTTAAAAACGTAGGAGTAATTACTCCTCCTGCTAATACATGTACAGGAACACACATCAGCTGTTTTACATCTATTGTTCCTACATCTCAGACTGCAAAACTGATCATCCCTACAGAGCATAGATTTCAGATGATTTTAAAAGAAGGTGATCTTTACACAGAAGGCGGCGGACTTGTTGGCGGACAAAATGACTTTACAGGGTATGTTGCTAAAAATGCAAGCAGCACAGACGGTTATTTGTCAGTAAATCACGAGACTAGTCCTGGTGGAGTAACCATGGCAGAGATTAATTATAACACAACTACAAAACTTTGGGCTTTAACGAAATCAAGAGGCGTTAGCTTTTCTGCACCAAGTTTGGTTCAGACCATCAGAAACTGTTCTGGCGGTGTTACACCTTGGGGAACAATTGTTACTGCTGAAGAATCTGTAACAGGAAACGACAGCAATGCGGATGGAAACCATGACTACGGATGGTTGGTAGAAATTGATCCTGTTACTGCACAGGTGATGTCTCACAATCCTTCAGGAACTAAAGATAAACTTTGGCAAATGGGTAAGATGAATCATGAAAATGTAGTAATCAACAATGCAGGAACAATCGCTTATTACGGTGAAGATGGCGGAACAAACATGGTGTACAAATACGTGATGGATGTACCAAACAATCTTGCATCAGGAAATTTATATGTTCTAAAACTTGATCAGGGAATCAGCGGTGGAAATCCTGTAGGAACTACTGCTACTTGGGTGCCGGTTCCTAATAAAACACAGGCAGATCAGAATAATGCAGCAAATGCAGCCTTAACGGTAGGCGGAACTTCTTTCAACGGTGTAGAAGATGTTGAAATAAGCCCGATTGATGGTAAAATTTACTTCACTGCAAAAGGATTAGACAAAATATATCGCTTACAAGACAACGGAATGACAGGTTCTCAGGTTGAAGTTTTCGCAGGAGGTGGTACTACTCAATATTCATTCAACACTGCACAGGGTGTGAAAACTGAATCTTGGGGAGATGGTAATGACAACCTTACATTTGATGAACTTGGTAATCTTTGGGTTCTTCAGGATGGTGGTAAAAACTACATTTGGGTAATTGCACCGGATCATACCGCAGCAAATCCGAAAGTAAGACTATTTGCTTCTATGCCTGCAGGTTCAGAGCCGACTGGTCTTACGTTTACACCAGATCATAAATTTGGATTCTTCTCTGTTCAGCATCCTTCTTCAACGATTTCTACAGATATTGACGCAACTGGAAACGTGATTGATTATAAAGGGAAATCTGCTACTATGGTCATTGCTTTACAACAATTTTTGGGCACAACTGCAGTATTGGGAACTACCGAAACAATCAAGGAAACAGAAGTTACGGTTTCCCCAAACCCAACATCAGGTTTAGTGAAAATCAATTCTCCTAAAGCTTTGAAAAACCTTGAAGTGACTGCATACAGCATGGATGGTAAAATTGTTTACCAAAAGAAATTCTCAGGAAACAATTCATCTTTAGACTTAGACTTTACTTCTCAACTTCAGGTTTCAAGAGTTTTGATGCTCAATATCGAGGCTGAAGGATTCCAAAAGACCGTGAAAATTCTAAAAAAATAATTACTTAATTTCTTTCTTAGCTGCCGACATTTTCTTTGTCGGTGGCTTTTTTCGTTTTTACGAAATCATATTTAAATTAAATGTCCTGCAAAAGATATTCTCATGAAAAAATTAATTCTCATCATTGCCTTTTTATCTCTATATACTATCAAAGCACAAATCGACCCTATGAAATTTCCGACATATACTAATGTTGAAGATGCTCTGAAAAGTGGTAAAACAGTTTACAGCATGAGCTTCAGAGAAAAAGGATTGTTTAATATCCCTCATGATCTCGTGAAGATGGATTCTTTATTTTTTCTAAATCTGATGGCTAACAATTTAGAGAAAATAGATAATGATATTTTTCGTTTGAAACAATTGGAAATTTTAAATATTAATTCAAACAGCATAAAATTTATTCCCGATGAAATTAGCGAACTGAAAAAACTGACGACTTTTTCAATGAATCTGAACAGTCTTACCAAGATTAATCCGAATATTGCAAAACTGCAAAAATTAAAAACGGTTCATTTTGACGCTAATAATCTGAATGTTTTCCCTGAAGCGTTGCTGGAAATTCCGGCGTTAGAAGAAATCAATCTGAGTAGCAATCAAATCAGTTTTGTGTCGCAGGATTTAAATAAAATTAAAAATTTAAGATATCTAAATCTTTCTGCCAATCAGATCAATGATTTAGCCGATGTAAAGTTTCCCGAAAAAATAAAATATCTGGAGCTTCAGCAGAATGCAATTGTAAAACTTCCTGATTATTTATTTAAATCTAAAAATCTTGAGTTTTTGAATGTAAGCAACAACAATCTGAAAGAAATTTCTTCTAAAGTAAAGGGCTTAAAAGGTGTTGTGAGTATGAATCTGGCAAACAATCAACTAAAAAATCTTCCAATAGATTTTCAACAACTTAAAAATCTAAAAACATTAATTTTAGTTGGAAACCCTATGGAAAAAGCAACCATCCAAAAATTGAAAGAACTGATGCCTCAAACGCAGATTTACTTTTAAAAATTATCCGCCGACTCTTTTTGTTTTAAAGCCCAAATCTTTAAGAATAGTCATGATTTTATCACGGTTATCCCCCTGAATGATAATCGTACCGTCTTTTTCAGAACCACCTATTCCTAGTGTGGTTTTTATTTTTTTCGAAATCTTTTTTAAATCTTCCTCACTACCTTCCCAACCTTCAACGATGGTTACAGGTTTTCCGTTTCTGCCTTTCTTTTCAAACTTACAAACCAAAGGTTCTTTCTGCTTAAACTGTTCTTCAGGCATCTGAAACTCCTGCTCTTCATGCTCAGGAAAAAGGTTTTTGAGTTGATCACGTAAATCCATAGCGCAAAATTAATAAAATAATTAAAAGGTTTAAAGATTAAACAATATAAAGCGAATAAAGTGGCTTTTTTTGATAAAAAAATCTGTGTAATCCGTGGGTAGTATTTATCCTGAAGATCACACAGATTTTCACAGATGATTGATGCTGAAAATTTAATATTACTTCCTTTAACTCGTTGTGCATTTTAAATTTTTGTATTTCTAAAATAAGTAAAACGGCTTTGTTTACCTTTATTTCAGTATTTTTAAAAAAATCCTTGTTTATCCTTGCGTTTTTTTATCGCTAAGAAAGACTAAGTTTTTAAAATACATTTCTTTTTTAAGACAAAGAATGGCATTTCATTTAGCGAAGAAAAACAATTATTTGAATATCAATCATTTAAATTCATCTTCATAATGCATAACGAGTTTCATTTAATATATTTATGAAGCTTTTTAATAAAAATTTAAGTCTCTCAAATTCTTCAATTCATTTCAAAATCGATAAATTTGTTTGTTAAAAAAATTAAATTAAAATGTCAAAAAAAGCAATACTAGCAATACTTGACGGATGGGGTTTGGGTCAAGATCCTGAAGTTTCTGCATTAGCTCAGGCAAATACACCATTTATAGATAGCTGTTATCAAAAATATCCACATACCACATTAGAGGCAAGTGGTCTTGCAGTTGGACTTCCATTGGGACAGATGGGAAATTCTGAAGTTGGACACATGAATTTGGGTGCCGGAAGAGTGGTATATCAGAATTTGGTTAAACTCAACATGGCGGTTGAGAATGGTACTTTGGGGCATGAAGAAGTGATTCAGGAAGCTTTTGCTTATGCTAAGGCAGAGAAGAAAAACGTGCACTTTATCGGTTTGGTTTCCAATGGAGGAGTGCATTCACATATCAATCATTTAAAAGGATTATTAACGGCTGCCAGCGAATACGGATTGCATGAAAATGTATACGTTCACGCATTTACAGACGGTAGAGATTGCGATCCGCATTCTGGTTTAGGTTTTATTAAAGAACTTCAGGATCACATGAGCACGACGACTGGTGCATTGGCAACGGTAATCGGAAGATATTTCGCAATGGACAGAGACAGACGTTGGGAACGTGTAAAATTAGCTTATGATGCAATGGTCAACGGAATCGGAGAAAGAACAATGAATGCAGCTTCTGTTATTCAGAATTCTTACAATGAAGGAGTAACTGACGAATTTATTAAACCTATTATTTTAGTTAAAGATACACAGATCGGAAATGAAGTTCCAGTAGGAAAGATTGTTGATAATGATGTGGTAATCTGCTTTAATTTCAGAACAGACAGAGGAAGAGAAATCACTGAAGTTCTTTGTCAGCACGATATGCCTGAATATTTTATGCGAAAGCTGAATCTTCATTATGTTACCCTAACCAATTACGACAAAACGTACGAAAATGTAAAAGTTGTTTTTGATGAAGATGTTCTTCATGAAACAATTGGCGAAATTCTGGAAAGAAACGGGAAATCTCAGATCAGAATTGCCGAGACAGAAAAATATCCTCACGTTACATTTTTCTTTTCAGGTGGCCGTGAGGAAGAATTTCATGGTGAAAAAAGATTGTTGTGCCCGAGCCCGAAAGATGTTCCGACTTACGATTTAAAACCAGAAATGTCTGCTTACGAAATCACTAATTCAATTCTTCCTGAACTTGAAAATGAAACCGCAGATTTTATCTGTTTAAATTTCGCAAATACCGATATGGTGGGTCACACAGGAGTTTTTGAAGCAGCCGTAAAAGCAGCCGAGACTGTTGACAAGTGCATAGAAAAAGTAGCAACGACAGCTTACGAACATGGTTACGCAGTTTTCATTCTTGCCGATCACGGAAACTCTGACGTAATGATTAATGCAGACGGTTCACCAAATACACAGCATTCAACCAATTTGGTTCCTTTAATTGTAATGGATAAAGATCATGAATGGACTTTAAAACCAGGAAAACTGGGTGATATGGCTCCTACTATATTATCCGTAATGGGCGTTGAAATCCCTGCAATAATGACGGGAGACATTTTAGTTAGCTAAACTTATACGATTATGATATATCTACCGTTGTCTTAAAAGATGGCGGTATTTTTTGTGATTTATACCAGACTTACTATGAGACACATACAATATTATGCTACAAATAATAAAATATTAATATATTTGCAACTCATAAACGTATTTAAAAATGTACAATAAGCTCGTAAGAAAAGAGGTAATGGGTATTTTGGAAAAGGAAGTAGGTTCTTTTCTTGATAAATTTTTGACGCCAATTGAAAAAATTTGGCAGCCATCAGACTATTTACCGGATCCGTCAAGCGAAAATTTCAAATATGATTTAGATGAAATTCAGACTTTTGCACGTGAAATGCCTTATGACCTTTTTGTAACTTTAATTGGCGATTGTATCACTGAAGAAGCTTTACCTTCTTACGAATCTTGGTTAATGAGCGTTGACGGAATTGATCAGGAAAAAAGTGGACCGAGTTGGGCAAGCTGGATAAGATCTTGGACAGGTGAAGAAAACAGACATGGAGATTTATTAAATAAATATCTTTATCTGTGTGGCAGAGTAAATATGAGACAAGTTGAGGTTACCACGCAATATTTAATTAGTGATGGTTTTGATATCGGTACAAGTATGGATCCTTACAGAAATTTTGTTTATACAAGTTTTCAGGAAACAGCAACCAATATTTCTCACAGAAGAGTAGGTACTTTGGCAAAACAATCCGGAAACGGAAAATTAGCGAAAATGTGTGGTGTAATCGCTGCAGATGAAGCAAGACACGCAAAAGCTTATAAACATTTCGTGGCTAAAATTCTTGAATTAGATCCTTCTGAGATGATTTTGGCATTTGAAGATATGATGCGTAAAAAAATTGTAATGCCTGCTCACATGATGAGACAGTCGGGACAAAAAGCCGGTGAACTTTGGGGTCATTTCTCAGATGCTGCGCAAAGATGCATGGTCTACACAGGTCAGGATTACATCAATATCATGAAAGATTTGTTAGACGAATGGAAAATTGAACACATTACAGGTCTTACAGAAAAAGCAGAAAAAGCTCAGGAATATTTAATGAAACTTCCCAATAGACTACAGAAAATCACAGACAGAGTTTCGACTCCGGATTTACAATTTCAGTTTAGTTGGGTGAAAGATTAATTTTATTTTAACAATAAATTATAATAGAGAGTGTCGGATGTTTTTTCGACACTCTTTTTTTATTTATTATCTTTGCCCAGCTAAAAAAGAACAAAAAATGGTTAGTAATAAAAAAATTGCTGTAGATTTCGACGGAACAATCGTGGATGATGCATATCCCGGAATTGGGAAAGCTAAAATTTTCGCATTTGAAACGTTGAAAAGATTGCAGGCTCAAGGATTCAGATTAATCCTTTGGACCTACAGACACGGCAAAACTCTTGATGAAGCTGTAGAATTCTGTAAAAAAAACGGAATCGAATTTTATGCAATCAATTCAAGTTTTGAAGGAGAAGTTTTTGATAGCGAAACTCAATCAAGAAAACTAGATGCAGATTGGTTTATTGATGACAGAAATCTTGGTGGATTTCCTGGTTGGGGTGAGATCTATAATATTATTAATGAAAGAATAGAATTCCGTGTAGAAGGGAAGGAAGTTTTAGCTTATTCAAAACTGAAAAAAGAAAAGAAAAAAGGGCTTTTCTGGTAAAATATTCAACGTAACAATTTACCAATATAACAATCTAGCAATCAGTAATTGTTACACTGATACACTGCTAGATTGATACATTTTAAGAAAGAAAATGATTCAATTAAAAACAATAGACGAAATTCGTCTGATGAGAGAAAGTGCTCAGTTGGTTTCCAGAACATTAGGAATGTTGGCAAAGGAAATCAAACCTGGGATTACTACTTTATATTTAGATAAATTAGCGCATGATTTCATTAAAGATCATGGGGCAGAACCTGCATTTTTAGGATATGGAGGTTTTCCTTATTCGCTTTGTATTTCACCAAATGAGCAGGTAGTTCACGGTTTTCCAAGCAAAGAAGAGATCAAAGAAGGTGATGTTCTTTCTGTAGATTGCGGAGCGGTTTTGAATGGTTTTGTTGGCGATCACGCTTATACATTTGAAATTGGTGAAGTAAAACCTGAAATCAAAAAACTACTTCAGGTAACCAAAGATTCTCTGTATAAAGGAATTGCACAATGTGTAAGAGGAAAAAGAATCGGAGACATTTCTCATGCGATTCAATCGTATTGTGAAAAAGAAGGTTATGGTGTTGTAAAAGAATTGGTAGGCCACGGCTTAGGCAGAAAAATGCACGAGGATCCAAGTGTTCCGAACTACGGAAAACAAGGAAGTGGAAAAGTTATTAAAGACGGTTTGACGATTGCGATAGAGCCAATGATCAATTTGGGAACTGAAAAAGTGAAGTTCCACAATGATGGCTGGACGGTGACAACGCTTGACAACCAAACTTCAGCACATTTTGAACATGACGTTGCTGTGGTGAATGGTAAACCTGTTTTACTTTCAACATTTAAATATGTTTACGAAGCTTTAGGCATCGAAAGTGATGAAGAAATGCCATTCCAAATGGAATTTTAATGAAAAAGCTAACCAAGTTTTTACTTAATAAAATCCCTCGTCCGATGCTTATTCAGATGAGTGTTTGGGCGCGTCCGCTGATTTATCAATTTTTCAAAGGAGATCAGTTTTTCGATCCGATTGATGGAAGATCATACCGGAAATTTTTACCTTACGGTTACGGAAAACAGAGAGAAAACGCTTTGTCTCCGGGAACTTTAAGCTTAGAAAGACACCGTCAGATGTGGCTGTATCTTCAGAATGAAACCGATTTTTTCATTAAAAACTGCAAGGTTTTACACATCGCTCCCGAACAGGAATTTCTCAGAAAATTTAAAAGAATGAGCAACCTCAATTATATTTCGGCAGATCTTTATTCGCCGATTGTAGATGTGAAAGCTGATATTTTAGATTTACCTTTTGAAGACGAGAGTTTTGACGTCATTTTCTGCAATCACGTTTTAGAACATATTGAAGATGATGCCAAAGCGATCAGCGAATTGTATCGTGTTATGAAGCCTGGTGGTTGGGGAATCATTCAGGTTCCGATGAAAAATTCTTTGGAAAAAACTTACGAAGATTTCACCATTAAAGATCCGAAAGAACGTCAGAAACACTTCGGTCAATACGACCACGTTCGCTGGTACGGAATGGATTATTTTGACCGTTTGAGAAAAGCTGGTTTTGAAACAGAACCTAATTTCTATTCAAAGCAATTCTCTGATGCAGAGATTTTAAAATACGGACTCAATCACAACGAAATATTGCCTGTAGTTTATAAAAAATAATAAAACGTCTTCAATTTTGAAGACGTTTTTATTTATATATCTTAGAATTTATATTTGTGAAATTCGTGAAAAAAATTGTGCTATTTGTGTTTAAATCTAATGGGAAACCGCCTTCAAGCCAATCACCGAGCCAATCAATGTACAGATAAAAAACATTCTCCAAAAGGTCACAGGATCTTTAAAAACTAAAATTCCCATCAAGACAGTTCCCACTGCACCAATTCCCGTCCAGACTGCATAAGCTGTTCCAATAGGTAAAGTTTCTGTAGCTTTGATCAGTAAAAGCATACTGATTGTAAGACAAGCTAAAAAACCACCAAACCACCAGTACATTTCGTTTCCTGATGTTTCTTTTACCTTTCCTAAACAAGAGGCAAACCCAACTTCAAACAGCCCTGCGATAATTAAAATAATCCAATTCATGAGTAATAATTTATGACGCAAAGTTGAGGATTTAGTTTTGCTTTAAATTTTACATTTGTTAAAAAATAAATGAATCTTAGAGATTGTCAAATTTTATTTTGAAAGAAATATTTAATTTAAATAGAAATACTATCTCGCAGATTTAGCAAATCAAGCAGATTAATTTAAAAAAAATCTGCACTATCTCTATCATCAGAGAGAGTTTAAAAAAATCACCTTATTTCTGCACGAATCCTGCTTAAACTTACCTGCGTAATTCCTAAGTAGGAAGCAATATGCCCCAACTGAACTCTTTGGATGAGATACGGTTTATCTCTCAGCAAATCTTTATAACGCTCCAAAGCCGTTTTGTACTGCCTTGAGATAATCAGTTCTTCGGTTTTGATCAATTCCCGTTCAGCAAATTTTCTTCCCCAATTCGCAATATTGATATCTTCATTAAATAAAGCTTTCAGTTTTGAAGTTTCTAATTGATAAAGTTCGCAATCTTCCAAAAGTTCAATACTCTCATATCCAGGTTTTTCTTCAACGTAACTTTTCATTGAAACCACAGGTTCGCCTTCCGCTCCAAACCAAAAGGTAATATCATTATTCTCCGTCGACGCAAAAGCACGAACAATACCTTTTTTCAAAAAGTAAATATGAGGAACAACTTTGTCAGATTCCATTAAAACATGCCCCTTTGGATGCTTTACTTCAGTGATATGCTGCTTCAGTTTTTTTTTAGAAGTGGTAGTAAGCGGGGAGATGTTATCAATAATTTCGTTGATATTCATGTAGAAATTAAATTTGTTAAAAATTAGTTGAAGCAGTTATCATTCCTTGTATTTCGTAAATAAGTGTAACGGCTTTGTTTAAACTTTAAATTTTTAAATGTCCCAAAACCTTAGTTTAACTTTGCGATTATAAAATATCAACCAAAAATAGACTTTTTTCAGCATCTAATTTTAATATAGACCACAAGACCGATTTTGTTTTACTAACTTTGCAAATCGTAATAAAAGCGACTTAATTTTTTTATATGCATAAAGCAGGATTTGTAAATATTGTTGGAAAGCCAAACGCCGGAAAATCTACCCTTCTGAATCAATTGATGGGGGAGAAACTGGCAATCGTTACTCAAAAGGCACAGACAACCAGACATAGAATTTTTGGAATTTATAACGAAGAAGACTTACAGATCGTATTTTCTGATACTCCTGGAGTTTTAGATCCTAAATACGGTTTGCAGGAAAAAATGATGGATTTTGTAAAAGATTCATTACAGGATGCAGACGTTTTTCTTTATATAGTAGACGTTACTGATAAATCTGAACAATCAGCATTTTTAATCGAGAAATTGAATAAAATTCCGGTACCGGTTTTACTGTTACTGAATAAAATTGATCAGACCAATCAGGAAGGTCTTGAAAAAATAGCTACAGAATGGCACGAAAGAATTCCAAAAGCAGAAATTCTTCCTATTTCAGCTTTAAATGCTTTCAATATTGATGTTATTTTACCAAAATTAAAATCAATGTTACCTGAAAGCCCGGCGTACTATGATAAGGATATGTATACTGATAAGCCTGAAAGATTCTTTGTAAACGAAGCCATCAGAGAGAAAATTCTTTTGAATTACGATAAAGAAATTCCATATTCGGTAGAAGTGGTTACCGAAATGTTTAAAGAAAAAGAAGGAATTATCTTCATCGATTCTATTATTTATGTAGAGAGAGATACCCAAAAAGGAATAATCATCGGACATAAAGGTGAAGCCATCAAAAAAGTAGGGACGGAAGCCAGGATAGATTTGGAGAAATTTTTCTCAAAAAAAATCCATTTGAATCTGTTTGTTAAAGTGAAAAAAGACTGGAGAAAAAACGACAGAGATTTGAAGAATTTCGGATACCGATAGACTAAAAAGTCAATATTCATCGTTGTATTAAAAGATTTTTATTATCTTTAAACTAAATTTTTAATCAATGAGTTATTCAAACTTAAAAGCTAATCCCATATACATAGACATCGTTTTATTGATAGTAAGATTATTTATAGGTTTTGCGATGTTGTCTCACGGTTTTCCAAAGCTTCAGATGTTATTAGAAGGTGGTGATATTCAATTTTTTGATTTCCTCGGATTGGGTCCGAAAATATCTTTAGGTCTGACGGTTTTTGCTGAATTTGTCTGTTCTATTTTCCTGATTTTGGGATTAT
Organism: Chryseobacterium aahli; assembly: GCF_022699665.1. Taxonomy (GTDB): domain Bacteria; phylum Bacteroidota; class Bacteroidia; order Flavobacteriales; family Weeksellaceae; genus Chryseobacterium; species Chryseobacterium aahli. The sequence goes on from NZ_JALDNB010000002.1 coordinate 145,187, forward strand.
TTACAAGAATAGCCGTAGGTTTTCTCATCTTTACGATGATCATTGTAGGATTTGTAGTCCATGGTGCTGATCCATTTGATAAAAAAGAAATGAGTTTGCTTTACTTAGCAATTTATTTGCTCATCATGGTTTTAGGAGCGGGAAGATTCTCGATTGATGGAATGATAGAAAAGAAAAGAAGAGCCTCAGAATGGTAAAGTTTTATTTTTAAAAATATACAAGCGGTAATTTTTTTGCCGCTTTTTTTGTATCATATTTTTCATTTAATAGGATTGTATCCTAATCTTTGTTAAATGGGACTATGGTTGATATGCTTCTAAAAACCTTTTGATTTGAATATTTAAGTTTTCAGGATAATTTCATACAATTTTTTTGGTTAAATACTTTTCATTAAATTCGTGAAAAATCAAAAAAGATTATGAAGATCAAACTAACCATCTGTTTACTGGCGTTTCTCAACCTCTATGATGCACAGGAAAACATTTCTTATCAGAAACCTTCTGCAGAAATCCTTAAACTTGCAGATTACGACAGGCCGCCAAGTGTTTTGACTAATTCAAAAAAAGACTGGGTGGTTTTTGTATTCCGACCGACTTATAAAACCTTAGATGATCTTAATCAGCAGGAAATGAAACTGGGAGGTTTGAGAATTAATCCGGTAACGAATATTTCGAGTTCTACTTCTTACTCTTACAATCTGAAAGTAAGAAAGATGAATGATAAAACTGAAGTTCAGGTAAAAGGTTTACCTACAAATCCTAAAATTACCAATACTTCTTTTTCGCCCGACGAGAAAAAATTAGCTTTTACCAATACGACCGATAAAGGAGTTGAACTTTGGATTGTCGATTTAGAAACTGCAACGGCAAAGAAAATTACAAAAGATAATCTAAATGCCAATTTAGGAAATCCGTATAGTTGGATCAAAGACTCTCAAAGTTTTCTGATTAAAGTTCTTCCTGAAAACAGACCTAAATTAACAGATTCTTCAAAAGATTTACCAACTGGACCGATTGTTTCGACCGCTGACGGAAAGGTTTCTCAAAACAGAACGTATCAGGATCTGCTTAAAAATCCTCAGGATGAAAAGAATTTTGAAATTCTTACCGCATCAGAATTGTTTAATGTAGATTTAAACGGAAATTTAAAAAAGATAAAAGAGCAGGATTTATATAGTGGAATCAGCTATTCTCCCGACGGAAATTATCTGATGCTGACGACCATTAAAAAACCATTCTCATACATTGTTCCGTTGAACAGATTCCCAATGACGACAACTGTTTATGATAGCAAAGGAAACGTTGTAAAAGTTGTCAATGAAGTTCCGTTGAATGAAATTATGCCAAAAGGCTTTTCTTCTGTAAGAATAGGAAAAAGAGATATGAGCTGGCGAGCTGATCAGCCTGCTACATTAGTTTTTGCAGAAGCTTTGGATGGTGGTGATCAGTCGAAAACTGTTGATTTCAGAGATGAAGTTTTCACTTGGGAAGCTCCATTTACTGCTGCTCCAAAGTCTTTCTTTAAAACTAAACAAAGATATGAAGGAACCAGCTGGACAAACAATCATTACGCAATTGTTTCTGAAGGTTGGTATGACACGAGAAATACAAAATCTTATTTGGTAGATTTAAATGACGGAAAATCTCAGGTCATTGAAGACCGAAATTATCAAGATGTCTACAGCGATCCGGGAAGTTTTAATACCACCAAAAATGATTTTGGAAGATATGTTTTAGATATGAAAGGTGACAAAGCATATTTAATTGGAGCAGGATTCACCAAAGACGGACAGCATCCTTTCATCGATGAGATGGATATGAAATCATTGAAAAAGAAAAGACTCTACACTTCAAATCTTAAAGGCGCAAAAGAAGAAATCATCGATATCATCAATCCTGCGAAAGGAGAGGTATTGACAATTCAGCAGTCGGCAAGTCAGTATCCGAATTATTTTAAGAAAAATATTAAATCTAATAAAGCAGAAGCGGTTACTAATTTTGCCAATCCTTTTGAAAGTATTAAAGATGTTTATAAAGAAGTGATTACGTACAAAAGAAATGACGGCGTTACTTTAACGGGAACACTTTATTTACCTGCAAACTACGACAGGAAAGCGAGAAAAGAAAAACTTCCTTTGTTGATTTGGGCATATCCTACAGAATATAAAGACAAAAACACAGCAGGACAAAATACCCAAAACCCGAATGACTTTACGTTCCCATACTACGGTTCGTTTGTATACTGGACGACTAAAGGGTATGCCGTTCTTGATGACGCTGCTTTCCCAATCATCGGAGAAGGAAAAACAGAACCGAATGATACTTTCATACCTCAATTGGTGGCCAATGGAAAAGCAGCCATCGATGCTGTAGATCAGTTGGGTTACATCGACAGAAATAAAGTAGCAGTTGGCGGACATTCTTACGGAGCATTTATGACGGCCAATCTTTTGACTCATTCTAAAGATTACGCTTGCGGAATTGCCAGAAGTGGAGCCTACAACAGAACGCTGACGCCTTTTGGTTTCCAGAGTGAACAGAGAAATTACTGGGATATTCCTGAAATTTACAACACGATGTCACCGTTTATGAATGCAGATAAAATGAAGACACCGATGTTGCTGATTCATGGTGATGCTGACAACAATCCTGGGACATTTACTTTGCAGACCGAACGATATTTTCAGGCTTTGAAAAACCTTGGCGCACCTGTGAAAATGGTACTTCTTCCGAAAGAAGCTCACGGATATGTAGCTAAAGAAAACATTCTTCATCTTCTTTGGGAACAGGATCAGTTTCTGGAGAAATGTCTGAAGAAATAAATATGAAACCCGTTCATTTGAGCGGGTTTTTATTTTATTTGTATTTTAAAATTGAAAATTATGCCAATAGTAAGACGTTCAGAGCAAAAAAGACAAACACTTGAAGATTTTTACAGGGAATTTGTTCCCAAATCTGAAGATACATTTGAAGATGTTGGAACTCCAATGTTGGAAGTGTTGAAATTTTTAAATACAAGCTTTAAAAATACTGTCATTTACGGCTTAACTTCACATGCTCACTTACTTCTGTTTAATAATGATAGAAGTGATAAGTTTTATATCTCAATTGCTGGATACCAATCAGAATATTATAATGAATTTATTATTGAATATGTAATTCCTGAAGATAAAAGACCTTGGGAAGATGCCGTGATAAAAGGGAGAACCAGAGAGTTGGAGGATTTAAAAAAGATGATTATTATTTCAATGATTGAATCTGGAGGTTGGAAAGATAACCCGGAGTTGGAAATTTGTTTTAAAAAATATAAATCTTAAAAACCATTTTTTTATGGATTTCAATATAGAATAATTCACATTGTGTTCATGTTATTTTTTGTAATTTTCTGCTGTAAAAATTTAGTTTAAATATTAAATTCCAAAAGGATTTCTGTTACAAAAAAAGTTATGTTAAAAACAAACCAACCATTTTTAGATTATTTAGAAAAAATATATAATAATCAGGACAATAAAGGAAATATCATTGTAGAATCTTTTGAAAAAGGAGAAAAAATACTGACCCAAAATGAGATTTCAACCAATATCATGCTCATCAGAACCGGAATTACAAAATGTTTTTTCACAGAAAAAAATGGTCACGAGTACATTGTTGAATTCTTAGGAAAAGGAGAGATTATTGGTGAAATAGAGGTGATGAAGAATGTTCCGTGTATTTGCAGTATCGAAGCGATAACAGAAGTTACAGTATTTTCGATGACAATTCCGTACTTTCAGTCACTGATCAAGAGCAACATCAATTTAAATCATTTATTGCTTGATGTTTTTGCTGAACGTATTGTTAATACTTCAAACAGATCATCTTATCAGCAACTTCACGCAACAGAACATACTTTGTCTCAACTTTTAGAACTAAAAGCGAAAGAAATGAAAGTTTCAAAAGAAGATATGGCAACTTATTTGGGAACTACAGTTCGAAGTCTGAACAAAGCTTTGAAAGATGTTAAAGAGAGGACTACGTAATCCATAAAAAACTGTATCGTACGAAAACTTTGTTCAGATGAAACGAACAAGAAAAATTACTTTTTAAAATTTGGCTGCTTATCTTTTTCAATAAAAATATATCTGCCTTTGATTCCATTTTGAAGCATTCCTTTTTTACTGTTGAGATCTTCTATGGATTCTATATTTTCATTTTTAAAGTTGGCTTTACCACCGTTTTTTATATTTTCAGAAATCATTCTGGTAGGATTTAGATATAAATCTTCAAGATAGGTATTGAATTTTTGGTTGGTTATTGGGATTGCCTGCTTTCCAAAATGAGTTTCTATAAAATCAGTTGTATCATACGTTTGTGGCAGCTTTACATTTTTTTTAAGTCGATAAATGAAGTTTTTCTCAGAATCTTCCAACAGAAAAATCAGTCCGGGAAGTCCACGAAATTTGTAAGGTCCTTCTTTGATGTCAACATCATTTGAAAACCAGGCAACCCAAATTCTTCCTCCGAAATCTGTCGTTGCCTTTTGCAGTTGATATCCATTATAATTCTGCGTTTCCGACATCAGTTTCCAAGTCATTTCATCATTGGTTTTCACTACGAAATACTCAAAAAAATCTCTGTACCAATTATTTTTGAAAGAGTTGATCTCTCTCGAGATAATCTGATCTGTTTTAGTACTGAACTTTGAGACAGTAGTCTGAGCTTCTTTATTGATAGAATCGTAATCAGCAAATTGTTTATCGTAAAATTTAACCGTTTTTGCGGTGATGTCGAGATTCATTAATGTTTTTCTATAATCTTCTGTAGAATCTCTGCGGTATTGCAGTTCGTAAACAAATCTGTTGGTTTGAGAATAATAAAAAAGGCTCATGAAAATACCAATGAAAACAAGTGCTTTTTGCATTTTATTAAGTGAAATTTTTTCAGCAAATATAATAATTACACACGTTAAAGGGAGTAATATTTTGTTTTATTTCAACTCCTTCTTCATCATCAAATCTGTCTGCTCCTCATCTCCAAATTTAAAAATATGCTTATCAAATTCTACGAAACCGTTTTTCTTATAAAACTGAACGGCTCTGATGTTTTCTTCCCAAACGCCTAACCAGACATATTGCAAATTTTTATTCTGTGCTATTTCTAATGCCTTATCGTATAGAATTTGTCCCACTTTTTTACCATGAAAATCTTTTGAAACATAGATTCTTTCAATTTCCAGCGAATTTTTATCCTGTAATTCGGTTTGGGCATCCCCAAAATTTACCTTTAAATAACCAATAACTTCCTCATCCAATAAAGCAAAGAAAAATTCTGAATTCTTGTTTTGAAGTTCTGCTGTTAACTTCTCAATGGTAAAACCTTTAGCTATGTACTGAGCCATATTTTCCTCAGTGTTATGACGTGTCGGAAAAAGTTTGTTTGGCAATTTCTTGCAGTTGTTCTACGTTTTCTGTTCCAATTTGTTTTAATATAATCTCTTGCATAGTTTTTATCTAATAATTTTTATTTTCAATTGAATAAATGACACCTTTTTGGCCATCAAAATTAAAGTCTCGTTGATATTGAAGTCCGATTTTTTCTAAAACTTTTATGGAAGCTGTATTTTCTTTCATGGCTCTTCCAACAATTGTTTTCAAATTTAATTTTTCTAAGCCATAACTGATGCAGGCTTTTGCACTTTCGGTAGCAAAACCTTGATTCCAAAAATGTTCAAAAAATCGGAAGCCAATATCGGTTTCATCTAAATTTTCATCATATTTTAATCCGCACCAGCCAAGAAATTCTTGAGTTGATTTATTAATAACTGTCCATCTTCCAAATCCATTTTTCTGATAATCTGAATAGTTTTCTAAGAAAGCTTTAGCTTCATCTACATCTTTGAATGCAGAATTTCCGGTGTATTTGATAACATTTGGATTTAAATTTAATTCATAGAAATTTTGAGCATCGGTGATTTCAAATTCTCTCAGCAAAAGGCGGTTGGTTTCTAATATAGTTTTCATTCTTAAGTGCGAATCTTAAAGTAAAGATAATAAATAAAAAAAGCGATCGAAAGACCGCTTCAATATTATAATTTACTTGCTTTAATTCTTCGTGCAGACATATCCAGAAAACGTTTCACCAGCAAAAATGCGGATATCGTTAATCCCAATCCAAGGGCAATCCACATTCCGAAGGCGCCCATTCTTAAGGTTACACAAAGGAAATATCCTAAAGGAATTGTAATCAGCCAATACGCAATAAATGTAATGATTGACGGGATTTTTACATCCTGCAAACCTCTCAACATTCCCAAAGCCGTCACCTGAACTCCATCAGAAAGCTGGAATAATGCTGCAATAATCATGAGTTTGGATGCCAACATAATCACTTCAACTTCTTCAGGTTTTGTGAAAAATGTAGGTAAAATATTTCTTCCCAAAACAAAAAATAACCCACAAAGACACATGAAAAGAAAGGCTATTTTCAAATTATTGATTCCTATTTTTCTAAGCTCTACAAAGTTTTGTTCGCCTAGTTTTCTACCAATCATCACTGTTGAAGCCACACTGAAACCGATACATAAGTTAAAAGTAAATGATGCCATACTCAATGCAATCTGATGTGAAGCAATATCGTGAGCTGAAATTAATCCACAGATAAAAGCTGCTGCTGCGAAAGCTGTCACTTCAAAGAACATCTGTAATGCAGTCGGGAAACCTAGTCTCACCATTTTTTCAAACATATTCTTAGAAAAAACCTGCATTTTTAATGAAAATTGTTTGACATATAATCTGGTTTTTGGTTCTTTCATTAAAACAAAATAAAGAAAAACTACCATGAAAATTCTGGCAATTAAACTGGCTAAAGCTGAACCTTTTACACCCATTTCTGGGAAAATCCAAATTCCTTTGATGAACACGTAATTCAGAACGATATTAATTACATTCGCAATAATCGTCGCTTTCGTAACTCCGATTGTATAGGATAATCCTTCAGAAACTTCTCTTAAAGTCTGAAATGCCATAAATGGAACAATACTGATCGCCATGATCCATAAAAAGTCTGCTGTATCAGGAATGATTTTCGCCGGCTGACCGGAATGATAGAGTAGCGGTAACCCTAAAAATAAGACCAACATCAGAATAATTCCGACGGTCATATTGATCACGAAACCATGACTGAATACCGAATTGATGGTTTTATGGTCGTTCTGAGAATGCGCCTCAGAAACCAATGGCGGAATAGCAAACGAAAATCCCAATGCTAAAACAAACATCGAGAAAAACACTGCGTTCCCCAAAGAAACAGACGCCAAAGCATCCGCACCTAATAATCTACCTACTATAATATTATCGAATAGATTTACAGAAACCTGCCCAACCTGAGTAAGCATTACCGGAAGTGCCAATGTAAGGGCTTCTTTCGTGTAATTTTTATTTAAAAAACTCATAACATTTTACAAAAAAAATTTGCAGTATAGTTACTGCAAATTTTTATAATTTATTTTAATTAATAATTAAATTATTTTCTTACAAAACTTGCAACATCCTCTGCGGAAACCGACGCTCCACCAAGAATAATTAATCTTTCTACAACATTTCTCAATTCTCTGATATTTCCTGTCCATGATAGCGCTTTTAAAGCATCAATCGCAGTGTCATCAAATTTTTTCAAAGCTGTACCGTGCTCATCAGAAATCAACGTAGAGAAGTGGTCAACCAACAATTTGATATCTTCTTTTCTCTCATCCAAAGGCGGAACATAGATTTCAATAACCGAAAGTCTGTGATATAGATCTTCTCTGAATCTTCCAGCCTCGATTTCTACAGCCATATTTTTGTTGGTTGCAGCAAGAACTCTTACGTCAACTTTTATTTCTTTGTCACTTCCTACGGGAGACACTTTGCTTTCCTGCAATGCTCTTAAAACCTTTGCCTGAGCGATTAAGCTCATATCTCCGATCTCGTCTAAGAAAATAGTACCGCCAGTAGCTTGTTCAAATTTCCCTTGTTTGTCTTTAATAGCCCCTGTAAATGATCCTTTTACGTGTCCGAAAAGCTCAGATTCAATCAATTCAGAAGGAATCGCAGCACAGTTTACTTCTACCATCGGACCTCTTGCTCTTTCACTTAAATTATGAATAGCGTGAGCCACCAATTCTTTACCTGCACCGTTTGGGCCTGTAATTAAAACTCTTGCATCAGAAACCGCCACTTTTTCAATCATCTCCTGAATTTTTTTCAACGGAGCAGATTCACCAATCATTTGGTATTTCTTGTTGACTTTTCTTTTCAGAGTTTTGTTTTCAGTCTGAAGATTTTTATTTTCCTTCTTTAAAGTTTCCTTTACCAAAGCGTTTTTCACACTTGTAATCAATCGGTTGATGTCGATTGGTTTTGAGATAAAATCGTAAGCTCCATCCTTTAAGCAAGCTACCGCAGAATCGATATCGGCATGGCCGGAAATCATGATAAATGTTGATTCAGGCTTCAAAACCAAACTTTGTTTCAAAAATTCAGTACCCGACATTTTAGGCATTTTAATATCTGAAATTACTAAGGCAAAGTCTTCTTTCTCAACATGTTTATAGCCTTCAAGGCCGTCTTCAGCAATTACAAATTCATAATCGGGAAGTTCATCCGAAAGAATACTGTGAAGTACTCCGGAGATTGCTTTTTCGTCTTCTACAATAAGGATTTTTTGCATAGTCGCAAATTTAGGTATTTTTTGGTTGAGTATTAACAAAAATCATTCCCAAAAGGTTATATTGAGTAATCTCTTCTTCCAAAAATTGCAGAACCTACACGTACAGAATTTGCTCCGCACTCAATTGCGATAGGGAAGTCGTCACTCATTCCCATAGAAAGTGTTTGTAATGGTCTGATTGTATTTAAATTATCAAAAAGGCTCTTTAATTTTTCAAATTCTTTCCTCACCTGATTTTCATCTTCTGTAAAAGTGGCCATTCCCATCAATCCTGTGATTTCAACATTTGGAAATTCACCATCAATGAATTTTTTAAATAAATTTTCAGCTTCCTCTATTTCTAAACCGAATTTAGTTTCTTCCTCAGCAATTTTCACTTGAAGTAAAACCTTGATTTTTCGGTTGTGCTTTCCTGCTTCTTTATTGATTTCATTTAAAAGCTTTTCAGAATCAATACTTTGAATCGTATCAATGAATTCTGCAATGTATTTTACTTTATTGGTCTGAAGATGTCCAATCAAATGCCATTGAATGTCTTGTGGAAGTTGAGGATATTTCTCAACCAATTCCTGTACTTTATTTTCACCAAAAACTTTTTGCCCTAAATCATAAACTTCCTGAATCGCTGAAACGGGGTGTGTTTTCGAAACCGCAACTAATTCAACATGTGAAGAAAGTTGATCTTTTATATTATTGTAATTTTCTTTAATGTTCATAATTGCAAATTTCTGAAATTTAGAAAAGAAAAACTATCAAATTATGAATTTTATTGAGGAGTGAATCTGTTTAGAAGGTTTTTACCGCAAACAAACTTTTCAAAAGGAATTATTGTAAAACAAAATTTCACAAAATGTAAAAATCTCTTTACGATTTGTATTGGGTTCCTTTGAATATCTTCATTAATTGTGAAGTTGAAAAAATAAATAAAAAATGCAACCGAATTGAGTTGCATTTTTTTATGATTTTTGAGGAAATTTTAATTTAAAATAGTGCTGATTCCTTCAAGAATTTCATTCTCTAAATTTTTTATTTTCTGTTTCTTTGACCAAACATAAAGTCCAATGGGTAACATGAAAATTAAAAAAACACCAGAATCCAACTGTGTTGTGGTTTTAATTTTACCAGATTCTGGGAAAGCATCTATTTTCACATTTCCGGTAAGTGTAAAACCGCTGGTTCTTACTTGTAAAGCTCCGAAACTTGTCTGAATTTTGTACTGTGGGAATTTTTTTCTTAATCCTTCAATAAGGTCATTTTTTGAAAATGGCTTAACATTTAAATTTTGCATAAAGATTTGGTTATCTTATTAATATATAATTTTCTGCTTTGTGCAGAGTGATTGATTGGTGATTTTATTTTAAGGCTTTTGAAACCATTGCGCAGTCGGCAGCTTCAAATTTTTGTCCGTCTTTATAGGCAACATTCTTTTCATTAGCATACTTCATTTCTCCATTTTCATCTTTCTGATTTCCAAGGCCTTCTAGAAGGGTTCCGTCTTTTTGAATGAAGAAAATATCTCTTTTGCTGGTAGTTCCTTCTGATGCAAATTCGTAAGTCAGTTTAAGCGTATCTCCGGATTTAAATCCTGCTAAATCACCTTTTGAACTGTCTTTTTCACTGTTTTTGTATCTCATTTTTCCGGTTACAGTACCCAAATTATCATCGATGCTTACAAAAACACTGTCTTTACCGGTCACGCCCAAATAACAGAATGATTTGGAGCCTAAAGTATCAATCACAGTTGAAGTAGTATCTGTTAGAGAATCTGAATCTGCAACTGCTTTGTTTGCTTCAACTTTTTTATTACAATTCATTAACAAAAATGATAATGAACCTAAAAAAATGTACTTTTTCATAACTTTTTAGATGGTGTTAAATTGATTATGTTTAGCTAAAATAAAGATTGTAATTGTAATCAACAGAGAAATTGCGAAGAATTAATACAGCAATTCTATAAATCGTTTATTTTCAAAGATAAAAGAATATTATTTAATTTTTTAAAATTTCCGTTTTATTACAAATTATAAAAGTTTTACTTAATTTTCACTGCTACCTGATTTTCTTGAAGTAAAAAACATATAGGCTAAGCCTAAGGTGACTCCAGCTACCATAGCAATTTTTGTATTTTTATTAGGAACAGGGAGGGAAGTTTCTCCGTAGATCTGGTGGGGTTCTGGTGATGGTTGTAAAACATTTCCTGAAGTGGATTCGCCGTTTTTAAGTTTCATCATCAGTCTCATTCCTGCAGAAGCGGTATTGATGATAGTTTTTGGAAACATTCCGTAAAGATTGACTAAAGCTCTGGATGTAAAATCTGGAAATAAATCTTTTTTAGGTTCTTTGGCCAATTGAATAATTTTAGCTGCAGTATCACGAGGGTCTGAAGCAAAAGGCGGAACTTTAAAATCTAATCCTGAATATTTTGCCGAATGTGCATTTCCTGTAGAACGCTGAATCTGTGGATATAAATTGGCAATATGGATATCTTTAAAATCTGAAATTTCACCCTGAAGACATTCCATCATTCCACGGATTCCAAATTTTGTGGAGGAGTAGACTGCGCTGTATGGTGCCGGCATAAATCCACCAATAGAGACGTTGTTGATAAGAATTCCTTCATTCTGTTCCTTAAAAATCGGGAGTACACTATATGCGCCGTGCATATATCCGAAAAGATTGGTTTTAATGACCTGTTCGTGCAGTGACATCGGGATTTCTTCAAATTTCCCACTTGCCATCACTCCGGCATTATTGACCCAAATGTCAATTCTCCCGAATTCTAAAATGGCTTTTTTTACAAGATTCTCAACTTCTTCGGCTACTGATACATCGGTAGGAACTGCAATTGCTTTCACTTCAAGTTCGTGACACAAGTGTAGAGTTTCATCTAAAGCTTCCTGTCCACGGGCGGCGATGACGATATTGCAACCTTCTAAAGCAAAAGCTTCTACGGTAGCTCTACCAACTCCGCTGCTTCCTCCGGTTACAACAACTGTTTTACCTTGCAGACTTCTTTTTTCTAAAATATTTTCTGATTTCATACCTTATTATTTTGATGATTGTGGTTGATGCTTGTAAGCTATCTATTTTTACACCAAAGGGTATGAATTGAGATTTAATTTAGAAAAAATAATTTTACAAATTTTAGTTAGATAAAATTTTCGTCTTTTTGTTTAATTTAATTTGTAATTCATCAATCAAATAGGTCTTTCACTTTTCCATTCATGCTCAATATTTTTCATCAATAAGGCATTATCAAATTGAACTGAACCTTTCGGAAATACATTCTCATCTTCAAAAAAGCTGGATTTTATATTTGAAACCTCCAGCGGTTTTACTTTCCACTGATATGCATTGAGTCTTAAACCATCAAATTTTTCTTTGTTTGGAGAGTATCCTAAATCACCTTTTTCAAAAAAATCAGAAGCGTTTTCTAAATTTTCAAAAACGGAATCTTTATTAAATGTTTCAGTTTCCTTGGCTTCAATTGAAATCTCTGTATCATCTGAACTTTTAAAAGCTACATGATAATTTCCTTTATTTTCATCGACATTAAATTTTGCTAAATAATGTTTTCCGGGAAATATTCTTCCGCCGACCCAAGTATTCAGCTGTAAAGAAGTATCTCTCCTTGGAATATAAACTCCGGATTTCACTTCGCCACCTTCATCCCATTCAACCGCAATTCTGTGCGCACCATTTTCAGAATTAATTCCTATAAAATCAGGAAGACCTTTGGGTTTAATATCTTTTAATCGAATTAAACAAATCCCAACAATTGCTTTGCCTTTGTAAATTTTCGGACGAAAAGGGAAAGGTAAAATCTTTTCAACATCTTTCGGATGTGCGGTGAAATTAATTAAAATTCTGCGTTCGATGTAACCGTGGATGGTAGGGATTTTCATAGTTGTTATGTTTATCAATAAAACGTATGAATGCTATTGATTACTTTAAGGACAGTTTTTTTATTTATAAAAAGTATAAAACAATAAAGCTTTAGAATAATTTAATCATAAAAACCAAACTATTCTAAAGCTTTATTGTATATCATTGATATTATTAGGAATATCGTTTATAAAATTATGGTGTTTTCTTTATAATTATAAGTAATAAAATCACTTTCTTTTTTTTGAGGCTTCGTAAGAGTTTTGACACTGATGACTTTTAAATTTTTTGGATTGTAAATTTTCATTGTGCTTGTATTTTCATCCATCACCACTTGCTCAGCATTATCAAAGGAAATAAACTCTGATTTGTAATTCACACTTCCATTATAGATGACTGTTTTTTCTTTAGTGTCCCTCTTAATTGTATTCGCATTGATTGCTGCATTTTTTTCCTGAGAAAAAGCATTTTGAGAAACGAGTAAGAATGCAAATATTCCTGTAATTGTAATTAATTTCTTCATAATTTAAATTTTATCTGTACAAATTGATATCTAAGTAATTGTTTTCTTTTAGTAATTTTTCTTTAGCTTCTTTTCCATTTTCTTTTGGGAAATGGTCTTACCATCAAATGATATAATTGATGTGATGGGTTCCTGCAAGGGCAAACAGAGTTGCGATTTTTTTCATCTGAAATTTAATTTTTAAAAATTAAAAATAATAAAAGAAATCACGATGTTTTGCTCAACTGATGTTAATCTTTTTATAAAATTTTAAAATTAATTAATGAGATGCAGATTTTGAAAAGAAATTGATCACAATGACACCACAAATGATAAGAATAATCCCTAAAATAGCAGGCAAATCTAAATTTTGTTTAAATATAAAAACAGAGACCAAAGCGGTAAGAATAATTCCCAAACCTGCCCAACTCGCATAAGCAATCCCAAGCGGAATATACTTTATGGCTATAGAAAATGTGTAAAAGCAGATGACAAGCGTAGTAATGCTGATTACTGACGGAACTAATTTTGTAAATCCTTCAGAAGCCTTCAAAAAGCTGGAGCCAATTACTTCAAATATAATGGCTACAGCTAGATACAGATATTTCATTTTATAAATTTATACTGCAAAATTACATTGATGAATGCCTCATTTTTTTGATATACATCAAAATTTTTTACCGTTTTCTGATTCTGCTCAATGTTTCCTGAGTGATACCGAGAAAGGAAGCGATGTGACCAAGATTAAGTCTTTGTAGTAAGTGTGGTTGGTTTTTTACTAAATTCTGATAGCGCTGCTCAGCAGATTCTGTATGTAAAGACGTAATTCTTTCTTCCAAAACAATACAAAGCTCTTCGGCCATTTTCCTACCTATCTTTTCAAGTTCGGGATGTTTTCTGTATAAATCGTTCAGGTCATTAACGGAAATCCAATATCCAGTAGAGTCTTCTAAAAACTGAATGTTTTCAAATGACGGTTTTCCTGCATACAAAGGAAGAATAGACGAGATAATCTCATTTTCAATGGCAAACCAGCTGTTGTATTCTTTGTCATCTTTCACGAAAAATGCTCTTATCAGACCTTTCTCCATGATGAGTAGACTTGATGTAACCTGACCTTGTTTGAGAAAAAAATCGCCTTTCTTTTTATTGATTAACTGAATCTTTTTTAGCAATTCATTTTCAGTTTCTGGGCTTATAGAGCCATATTTTGTAAGGAATTTAATCAAAGAATTCATATCAGTTTTTTGAATGAAATAAACTTACACATTATTTTCTCACTTTCATATTTCGTTTTAAACTTTTAGCATCAAGATTATTCTCAAAACTGAAAGGCACTGAAATTAATGTTTTATTTTTTTCGGGAACAAGTACGTTAAAGTGAAGGTGCGCACCCGAAACATACCCGGTTTCTCCACTTAGGCCAATCGGTTGATTACGTTTTACCATATCGCCAACTTTCACAAAACTACCATCCTGTTTAAGATGAACATATTGTGTGAAAAGCCCGCTGTGAGGATGATAAATCGTAATATAATTGGCGTAGGGTGTCCATTTAATATCATTTCCGCCAAATTGATAATCTTTAATAACTCCTACGACGTAACCGTCATCGGCACTTGTAATGGTATCACCAACTTTCATATCAAAATCAATAGCATATCTTGAATAATTATCATTGTGGCTGAAACTGCCATTGTTTGATTGCATCACAGTGTATTGGTTTCCTTTAGGAAAGGGAAGTGCAAGATTGTTCTGTTTGATGGTTTTGTTATCATCACCAAATGCCCAGTCGTATGTAAATGAAATTTGAGAAGTTTGTAAATCAGGAGCAAAAATCTTTTTTTCAAAAATAAAATTTTCAGAAATCGTAAACTGTAATTTATCTGTTACTATTTTTTGATCACTGAGAATAGGAAAAACAAAATTGACTCTCAATGGAGCTGATAAAGAATTTGTAATCTTTATACTTAAGGTGTCGTTTCCATAATTTACACTGTGATTTAGAGTGTATTGATTTAGTTGTTCCTTCGGGAACTCCTGCGCTTTGGTAAAGTAAAAACCTAAAAATACTAAGATGAGAAATAATATTTTTTTGAAATTCATAATCATTAAGATTTGCATTTTATTTTTCTAGTAATTGACCGTCTTCATTGAGAATTTCTTTATTATTTTCTTCTACAGAAAGACTGATTTCCGGAGTATCGCTCGCTCCGATATGAAATCTGTAGACGATATATTTAAAATTTCCTTTCTTAAAAGTAATGGTGTGATTTCCGCCACTTCCACTGAATTCTAAAATTCCGTTGATTAAAATGATGTCAGGTTTTGCAGACTCATTTTGATTGTTTTTCCAGGAAGCATATCGGTATTTTCCGTTTTCTAATTCGTCAATTCTTATGAGATAATGCTTTGTTTTAAATTTATCCTGAGGATTTTTAAATGATTTTAAAGATGAATGAAGCATTTCTTTTTGTTCGGAGATTAATTTAAAACGTTGTTTCTTTTCAGTTTCACTTTGATGATTTAAAGCAGTTATTTTTCCGTCTGTATCGATCCACATCGTTCCTCGATGAAGCATAATCCCTCGCCATCCTACTTCAGACCAATCTGTAATTTTAGATTTTGAAATCTCATCAATAACGTTTTGATCAAATACATCATTGAATCTTTTGATCAATTCATGCTTACTTTTTATATCCGTTAAGGGATATTCTCTACTCAAAGGATAGTTTGTAATTTCAGAAATTCCCTTGATATTTTTAGTTTTAAATAAATGAATTACAGTTTGAATTTTCTCTGCTTTATCCTTACTAAGCCTGTCATCTTGAGCATACAATAAATTTGAGACGAAGAGTATGATGATTAAAAGTAAATTTCTCATTAAATTTTAATTGTATTGCTAAAGTAAATTTTAAAGCTTTAATAACTATCAAAAATAATCAATTTCATCACAAATAATGAAATTGATTGCGTAGTTCTCCTTTGATTTGGCTACAATAATCTTTGATTTGGTCACAATATACTTTTCTTGATTTTCCACCTTTGTACTGTAAAAATTAATCAATTAAAAACAATTAAAAATGGACACAAAAAAAGTATGGTTCGTGACAGGAGCTTCAAAAGGGTTAGGGTTAACTTTAGTCAAAAGATTATTGGTAGAAGGTCATTCTGTGGCAGCAACTTCAAGGAATATTGTTGAACTTCAGAAGGCTGTCAGTGATGAAAATACTTCATTTCTTCCGCTTGAAGTTGATTTGATTAGTGAGAACTCTGTCGAAGCAGCAGTTTCAAAATCAATAGAAAAATTCGGAAAACTGGATGTTGTGGTAAATAACGCCGGTTATGGACAGTTGGGAACTCTGGAAGAAATTTCAGATTTGGAAAGCCGCCAGAATTTTGACACCAACGTTTTCGGCTCTCTGAATATCATCAGAAAAACAATGCCATATTTAAGAGAACAGAAAAGCGGTTTCATTATTAATATCGCTTCAATTGGCGGATTGACAGGAGAATTTGCAGGTTGGGGAATTTATTGCGCCACTAAGTTTGCAGTTGTAGGATTTACAGAAGCTTTGGCTGCAGAAGTGAAAGAATTTGGAGTGAGTGCAACGGTAGTTTATCCTGGATATTTCAGAACAGATTTCTTAACGGGCGGTTCACTCAGAACTCCGAAAACTGAAATTGAAGAGTACACCGTAGCAAGACAACTCCAGACTGCACACGAAAAAGACATCAACGGAAATCAACCGGGCGACCCGGAAAAAGCAGCTGTAGCATTGATGGAATTGGTAGCACTAGAAAATCCTCCGGTTCATTTGGTTTTGGGTTCTGATGCATTTGGAATCGCGGGAAATAAATTAAACGCACTTCAAAGTGAAATTTCTGAGTTTAAAACGCTAAGTACATCTACAGATTATTAAATTTGTAAAGGCAACAGTTTCTTGCTGTTGCCTTTAATTTTAAAGTTATGCATAACAGAAAATTATACACCATCGATACCATTTCTGAATTTCACAGAATTTCAGGATTGGCAAAACCTCAGCATCCGCTCATCAGTCTGGTAGATTATAGTTTGGTGGAATATCAAATCGAGGAATCCGA
Organism: Chryseobacterium aahli; assembly: GCF_022699665.1. GTDB lineage: Bacteria > Bacteroidota > Bacteroidia > Flavobacteriales > Weeksellaceae > Chryseobacterium > Chryseobacterium aahli. The sequence continues at coordinate 162,362 of NZ_JALDNB010000002.1, forward strand.
AATAAGCTGGGTTCAGGATTTGTATTTTATGGGTTTTAAAAGAAATATTCAGGGGAAACTTCATTACGGGCAGAGTCAATACGATTTTGATGAAGGTCTGATGTGTTTTATTGCTCCGAGACAGGTTGTTAAAATGATTATTAGCAAATATGAGACAAAACCGTCAGGTTATCTTTTGGCTTTTCATCCAGATTTTATATGGAATACACCTTTAGCAAAAACAATTAATAATTATAAATTCTTCGGCTATGATGTGAACGAAGCTTTATTTCTTTCCGAAAAGGAAGAAGAGACTTTGATCGGACTTTTTAAAGGAATCGAGAAAGAATACCAGTCTGGAATTGACCAATTCACTCAGAATATCATTATTTCGCAGATTGAAGTTATTTTAAATTATTGCGAAAGATTTTATCAGCGACAATTCATCACCAGAAAAAAGACCAATCATCAGGTTTTGGATAAATTAGAAATCATCCTGGAAGATTATTTTAATGAAAATATGATTGATAAAGGTTTGCCAACCGCCAATTACATTGCCGAGCAACTGAATATTTCAACCAATTATTTAGGAAGTTTATTGAAACAGTTAACCGGACAAACCACACAGCAACACATCCACGAAAAATTGATTGAGAAGGCCAAAGAAAAACTTTCAACAACAGAACTTTCAATAAGTGAAATTGCCTATGAATTGGGGTTTGAACACTCTCAGTCTTTCAGTAAATTGTTTAAAGCTAAAACGGAGATTTCACCTTTGGAATTCAGGAAGTCTTTTAATTAAAATAGATTTAATAGCTTTGCTTCAGTAAAATGTACTTAGTCAAAATTTTGTTTAGTTTTCTGCTTGATAACGCTTGATTGCTAATTAATCTTAGAATATCATCTTCTTGATTTCCTCAAAAAGTGTTTCAAATTCAGTTAATTTATGGTCACCTTCAACATATTTAAAATCTACCAAACTTTTATATTTTTCTAAAATAGGCTTAGGATTTACAACCGTGTCATTTTTTGAAAGTATAATTGAAATTTTATTTTTTGAAAATTCTCTTGACTTAAATTTTTTAAAACTATTCAAATCATCATCAGACAAATCATATTTTTTCAAAGATTCTTCAGGTTCAATGCTGGGATTGATTAGTATTGAATTGAGATCATATTTTATGGCAAAATGTTCTGCCCAAAAACCACCCAGACTTTGCCCAATCAAAAGTGGATTTTCAGATAAACTGTTTTGAATTTGATTTTGAATTTGCAAGAAAGCACACTCCGCATTGATATTATCGTAAACTATGAATTTAGAATCTAGATATTTCTCCAGAATTTTTCTATACGTTTCTGAGTTTTCATTTCCTCCAAAGCCTGGAAAATAAATAATTTTCATTCAAAAAAAAATTATACAATCTAAAGTAAAAGATTTATTATTTCTTAGCAAAATAATCCCATGTAACTCTAGTAATATCTGCAATTATTTTTTCGGTATCTTCTCTTGATTCGGTAATGTTTTTCAGATAAACGGAAAGGATAAAATGATTTCCGTTCGGAAGTTTTATTATGCCAATATCGTTTATAGCAACTCGTAAATTTTCATTATTAGTTCCGGAAATTCCTGTTCTGTGTGCCAATTCTGTACCTTCAGGAAGTCCGGATTTCATCCAGGTGATTCCTCTGGAACATTCCACCATTATTTGGTAGAGATATTTTGTAGTGGCTTTTTTCAGAATTTTTCCTTTGTAGAATTTCTCTAATAATTCTGTTGTAGCAATCGGTGTTGTTGTATTGATGTAAAGATTTTCCCAAGTCCGCATTTGTTCTTCATTCACTTTGATGGTGAAATCTTTTATTCCGTTTTTATTGATGAATTTCTGAACTGCTTTTGTCCCGCCAATTAATTTCAAAAGAATGTCACAACCATTATTATCGCTGTGAGAAACGGTGTAGCGTAATAATTGGTCTATAGTCAAGTCCATATTTCCATTAGGGAATTCTTCTCGAATCGGACTCCAAGTGTCTTCTTTTAAATCTTCTTTTTTAATGAAAATTTTCTGTTTCAAATTAAGTTTACCCTTATCTACCTCATTCAAAACCGCCAACGCAATATGAAATTTGAAAACGCTCATCATTGGCATGTTCATATTTCCATTGATGCTCAAGGTGTCTTTGTTTTCAATTCCTTTTAATGAAATTCCGACGGTTGCATTCTTCGTTGAGATGATTTGATTAAGTTCTTTCCGAAGTTCATCTATATTTTGAGCAAATGTCTGAACAGAGAAAAGAGAAAGGCTGAGAATTAATATTAGTTTTTTCATTGGAAAATATTATTTCAAAAGTTCAGATTGTTTCACAATTTTTCTTATTTCCTGCTCAAAATAATAAGCAATATCAAAGTTTTCATTCGCTACATTTTCCATTACAATAATGCTGGTTTTTGTTTTCGGATAGTATAAATTGACCGCAGTAAAACCTTCGCCAGGGTGAAAACCAGTGTGCCCAATTTCGTAAATGTTAGCTTTATCGTTGATTCTCAAACCATATCCGTAACCAATTGGCTTTTCACTAAATAATTGATGGGTCGCAGTTATTGAGTAATTAGTCATTAATTGATAAGTTTCCGGTTTTAATAGTTTTCCGTTGTGAAGACATTCATTCCATTTGGCTAAATCTTGCGCGGTCACAATCAAATGACTTGCGAAATAATTAGAAGCATTGAAAGCTGATTTTTCATTCAGCTTAAACGTTCCTTCTTTTCTTATAGTATGCCCTTTTGTTAAAAGCTGACTGTTAATCTCGATAGGATAGGAGCTACTGTTCATTTTACATTTTTTGAATAAGGCCGTCACTAATTCATTATAAGTTTTCCCACTTTGCTTTTCCAAAACCATTCCCGCGACAGAATATCCGACATTAGAATAGCTGAATTCTTTTCCCGTTTTGAGTTTCAAATTCGGTTTCAAATCATCGCTATATAATCCCGAAGTATGATTCAGCAAGTGATGAACAGTAATCGTGTCTGCCCAAGAATATTTGAAATCTGGTAAATATTTTCGAATAGGTACGTGCAAATCAATCGTTCCTTTTTCAACTTCCTGCAAAATAAGGGTGGCAGTAATCTGTTTTGCGATAGACATGGTTGATAATCGGTCAGAGATTTTCAGAGGTGCTTTTTTATTAAAATCTACATAGCCATACGCTTTTTCATACTTTATTCTTCCGTTTTGCTGGATGAAAACCACACCGTTGAAACTTCGAGGATTGGTAGCTTTTACCAAGCTGTCGATTTTTGAGGAATAATTGTCTTTTTGCTGTGCGTCTGCGGTGCATGAAGTAAATACACTTGCTACGGCGAAGAATGTGATTTTGAAAAAGTTTTTCATCTGTGTTTTGAAAAATTATTTAATGTTAATTTGTAGTTGTAATTAGTTGTTAGTCAATTGTTCTTTTTGGAAAAGAATATTTTTTGTTTTTGAGTATTGAGATGATGGCATCAGATATTTCAAAAACTTTTCCGTTATAATTGTTGTCCAATAAAATTACGGTAAACTTTTCATCCATATCAGAGACTAAAATAGCTTCATAGTTTCCAGCCCTTCCATCATGTAAATGCTCGATTAGATTTTCATTTTTAAATTTTGTTTCTCCCAATGCTGATTGAGTTTCCGGTAAATCAAAATGCTGACCTAATTCGTAAAGTGATTTTTTGCTGATTATTTTATTTTGGTATAGACAATTTGCCCATTTTAATAAATCAATCGTTGTGAGGTAAGTTCCGCCTGTTATCGGCAAATCTGGTTTGTCCGGAACCAAATTATTATTAAATCCTTTGGCAATTTTCTCTTCATTTTCGAAAGGTGTCATCACGGATGAAGTCATTTGACAAGGTTTAAAGATAAATTTTTCTACGTAAACTTTAAAAGGCATTTTGGTTACCCTTTCTACAATAAACTGTCTTAAAAAAAGATTATTGTTGTTGTAATCGTAGGCTGTTCCAGGTTTGAAATCGAGTGAATCGACATACATTAAACCATCAAATAGGTCTTTGTCATTTTTAATGTTTTTCCAATTGACGTTTGGTATTCCACTGGTGTATTGCAATAAGTCTTTAATCGAAACTTTATTCGCCCATTTTGGCAATTCAGGAATGAACTTGGAAACCTTATCGTCAAGTGTCAGTTTGCCTTGTTCTTTCAATTGCATCAAAGCAACTGCACTGAATTCTTTTGTAATCGAACCAATATTAAACCTATAGTCAGTCGATAATTTATTCATTTTAGTACCATCGGTAAATCCAAAGGAAGCGTTGTATATTATTTTGTTGTTTTTTGCGACCAAAACATTCCCATTAAAAATACCGATTTCATGGGACAATTTCATCAATGAATCGATTTGTTTGATTTGCTTGGTTTGTGCAAATAAATTATTTGTCAGAATTAACAGAACCGTAAAAATTGAGAATGTTTGTCTGGTATATTGCATAATTTAATTTCGTGCTTTTCGTACTTTTTTTTGGAGAATTTTTGTCTAACGTAATTCCATTATAGGTAAATACCTGTCTTTGATTGAACTTTCGAGCTGTCCGACGGTTTCAAATCCAAAAGTTTTGTAAAAGTTTTCTGCATTAGGTTCGGCATCGAGTGTTATTTTTTTTATTCCTAATTGGTTTGCTTTTTCTAAAAAATCATTCATTAAAGTTTTTCCAAATCCTTTTCCAATAAACTCTGGCAGGATAAAAAGATTATCAAGTTTAATTGTTTTTTCATCAATTGAAAAATAGGAATAGTATCCTATAATATTTTCGTTTTCTACCAATTTATAGACTATGTTTTTTTCAATGTAATCTTTTGAAATGATAAGTAAATGTTCCCATTCTTTCAATATTTCTTCCGAAAATCCCCAATAAGCTTTTGAGCGTTTGGTGATGGTTGTCAGTAATTCACTGTCTTCAGTTTCGGCTTTTAGTATGTTCATATTTTTAAATCTATGCTTATGTAATTAGGAATACTGTTTTTGCGCTTCTTTGTATTAAAAGTTTATTTTTCAATACTGTTTTTAAGTTTAGATTTTACATCATCATTCCACTCATTTTTTAAAATACTCAGTTCTAATCTTACCCATTCATTTTCTAAAATATAGTTTTTACTAAAGTCGAAATTCATTTTTTGCCTTTTTTAATATTACAAAAGTATGACTATCGTAACCAGGAAAATTGTAAAAATGTAAAGTCTAAATATACAGCCAGATATTTTTTTTATTAATGTCTATTTTTTTGAAAAAAGAATGAGGGCTTACTTTGGTCAGTTCTTTAAAATCTTTTGCCATGTGCGATTGGTCGTAGAACAGGTTGTCGTAAGTAAGTTGAGTAAGGTTTTTTGCGCTTTTCTTTTTTTCAATAGCAGAGCGGAAACGGTTGATCTTTCTGTATTCAGAACAGGATTTTCCTACTGTTTTTGTGAAAAGTGTATTGAGATGTTGTCTCGAAATATTGTGCTTGGAAGCAATGTCGGCAATTTTGATATCCGATTCCATATCCTGTAAAATATCTTCTACCAATTGCAGGTCTTTTTGTACAAATTTTGAAAGCCAATATTCTTCGAGCAATTCTATTTGAAGGCTATGATTCTTCAGTTGCAGTATTTCCTTCATTGTTGAAAAAAAGTCAGGAAACGGATTAAAATTAATGGCATTTCCCTGTTGGAAAAGTAGATGAGCTTTATCAATAAAATGATTGATGCCCGCAGGTTTAAAATAAATAGTAATTTCAGGTACAGGATTTTTATAAAGAATTTCAACCGGCGTCGTATAACGTGCAAGATAGTCGGCAATGATCTCTCCCTCAGTAGATTTTGAAATGATGATTTGCCTGTTATCCGTCATCACCTGACTGCCAATTGCCACAGAAAGAATAAAAAAATTGTTTGGAAAGGTAAAATAATGAAACGGTTGATTCATTTCATCGGGAAGCATAAAATAATAACCTTCCATATATTTTTTCAGAATATTATTTTGAGGCTGATAAAAAACTATTTTCATGTACTTAATCTATCATTTTCAATTACTATTTGGCTCAAGTAAATTTGAAGGTTTTATTTTATCCACTTTTCAATAGTGTCAATAAATATTTTTTGCTGATCTACAAAGAGATAATGCGAACAGTTTTCTATGATTTTGAAATTCTTTTTTGTGACGATTTTTTGCAAATCATTCAATTGTTTCTCAGAAAATATGTTGTCCTGCTTTCCATAAATGGCAAATAATTTCACTTTATTTTTCAGCTTTTTTAACATGGGTTTAGTGTCGATATTATTCATGATTTCATTTTTGTAAAACAGAATCGGTGCCTGAGAATTTCGGATATTATTTTTAAAGAAATCACTTCGTTCATAGTCATTTCGGAGATTATTTGCTTCAATTGTTGGAGACGGCATTTTAAAATAATTATTTTGACCTGCTAGCTCAAAGCATTGTTTTCGGTAAGCCGCTGAATTTTTATCTAAACTTTCAATTTCAATAATTTTAGAAAGCATCAGGCTATCATTTTTCTCTTTGTAAATTGCTTTGGTTGTACTTAAAATATGATCATAAGTTTCTTGCTGTGAAAATAGAGCTCCTGCAAGCACTAATGCATTTACTTTTTCAGGATTTTGCTCTGTGAAAATTGTTCCAACCAAACCACCAAAACTATGAGCAATCAGATTTGCTTTTTTGATGTTGTAGAGCTTATAAATTTCGTTTAAATCTTTACTCGCTTCCTCATAAGTGAATATTGCCGTACTGTCGATTGAACGGCCTTCGCCACGACGGTCGTAAGCAATTACATAGAATCCTTTGTCTGCTAATTTCTGCGCTGTTGTACCTTCGAATAGTGTAGCATTTCCACTCGGTCCACCGTGAATGAAAATGATTGCCGGATTTGTGTTTTTCCCGTAAGATTTTGAATAAATTGTTGAGGTTTGAGCATGTAGAGCAAATGTTACTAAACTGAAAATTAATAGAATTATTCGGTTCATATTTTAAATATATTAGTCTTTTTTATTTAAATAAAAATTATCAGCTTTAATCAAAACTATATCGTTTTGAGTTCCGATAATTTAAATTCCTACATCAGCTTTTTTACTTGAAATGATTTTTTCAAGAGAATTTCTTAACTCTAAATTCGTTTTGTTCTGGGAAAATACATGAATGCTGAAAAGGGCAAAAAGGAGCATGAAGGTTTTATTTTTTGTGATCATTTGTAATAATATTGGGTAGCCAAATATAAGATTTTAATGACTAAACCAGCCTCATAGATTTTATCTTTTTCAATGATTCAATCAGGAAAATAATTACACAATGCCTACCTTTACTCAGTTTTTTCATTTAAAAAGATTTCAAATAAAAACTTTAATGCTCGATTCATCTACTTCACGTATTTCAAAAACCGTGGTTTGGCTTATGGCCGTTATTTCCGGACTTGTAGTTGCCAATAATTATTATAATCAGCCTTTGCTTGGATTGATTTCTAAAGATTTTAATATTTCAGAAACTGCAGCGGGAAAAATTTCTGTTCTTACCCAATTGGGTTATGCTTTCGGATTACTTCTGATTGTTCCTTTGGGAGATAAGTTTCTGCGTAAAAAACTGATTTTAATCGATCTGCTTTTGGTTTTTGGAGCATTATTGTTGATGACATTTGCCACAGAAGTCTGGATGTTATACGTAGCGAGTTTGCTGATAGGAATTATATCGGTAATTCCTCAGTTATTTGTTCCGATAGCGGCTGAATTATCCTCAGAAGAAGAAAAATCAGGAAATATAGGATTAGTCGTTTCAGGATTATTACTCGGAATTTTACTTTCAAGATTTGTTGGGGGAATTGTAGGAGAACTGTGGGGATGGCGCACGATGTACGGTATCGCAGCAGGACTCATGCTTTTAGTTTGGCTTTTCGTCTACAAAATGCTTCCTGTACTGCAACCCAATTTTAAAGGAACGTATATTGAATTGATGAGGTCTGTAGCCCATTTAGCCAAAACTCAGCCTGTTTTACAGTTAGCCTCTTTCCGTGGGGCAATGGCTTTCGGATCGATGTGTGCGTTATTTACAACTTTAGTTTTCCACATGGAAAGACCGCCATTTGAGGTCGGAGCTTCTGTAGTGGGAAGTTTTGGTTTAGCCGGAGCAGTTGGCGCGTTAGCTGCCGCTAAAGTCGGAAAACTGCAGAAAAGAATCTCTTTAAACAGAATCATCTTATACGCTCTGTTGATTTTAATCGGAAGTTGGGGATTTACCTATTTTGCAGGAAACACCTATTGGGGATTGATTGTTGGCGTTGTTCTGATTGATTTGGGAGTGCAGTCGAGCCACATTATGAATCAGACCAATTATTTTTTACTGAAAACCACTGCAGTCAACCGTTTGAATACTGTTTACATGGTTTCTTATTTTATCGGCGGATCATTGGGAACATGGTTGGCTTCTATAGCTTGGCAATATGCTCAGTGGGAGGGAGTTTGTACTGTGGGGATTGTTATGGGAGTTCTTGCCTTGGCAGCCCACTTAGTTTTCAGTAAAAGAGTGAGCCTTCACAATCAAAGTGATTAAAATACTATTGAGCTTAAATATTTAAAAAAAATTTCTTTAATTTTCTTCGTTACATTGTACGTTGACCACTTGCCCCTGAATTAATTCTCTATGCTTTTTGCCCCAATGATCAAGCTGCTTCCAGATTGGAACCAGTTCTTCAGCGATTGCGGTCAATTCATAATCAACTCGTGGCGGAACTTCTGCATAAACAGTTCTTTTTACCAATCCTTCTTTTTCCATTTCTCTTAACTGAAGAGTGAGCATTCTTTCAGTAATTCCGGAAATTCTTCTGCGGATTTCACTGAAGCGTAATTTTCCGTTTTCAAGTTTACACAGTATTAACAGCTTCCATCTTCCACCAATTTTGCAGACTGCATAGGTTAAGTCGCATTCCTGTGTAATGTACTGTTCATTAATGCTATTCGTTGAATTTTCCTTTCTGGTTCCCATTACTTACAAATTTGTTAGTACCAAACATTTAGCTGTGTACTATGCAAATTTAAGTCTTCAGATTAATTTTGCACTGTTAAAACAGAGAAACATGCGAAAAATATTATTTACACTCATTATTCTGGGAATTGTTTCCTGCAAAAGTATCAGCAAAACTAAAAAGAAATCAGAGATGGAATTGACGCCACAAATAAGTGAAGTTTTAAATCATTTACAGAAAATCGAGGTGTTTCAAGGTAAAAGTCCTTTAGATATCAGTAGAAAAAATTACGAAACGATGGCTCAACAGATGAGCGGTAAAAAAGAGAAAGTAGCTATCATCGAGGAATTAAGTATTCCAGCAGATGATCATCAAATACCTGTCAGATTATACAGGCCAAAAGGAAACGTGTCAAAATCTCCGGCGATCATTTACATTCACGGGGGTTGGTTTATTTCCGGTGGATTTGAAACCCATGACGCAATTGTACGTCAAATTGCCAATGCGACCGGAGCGGTTATTTTGTTTGTAGATTATCGTCTGGCGCCCGAACATCCTTTTCCTGCGGGATTAAATGATTGTAAACAGGCTACGAAATGGCTTATAGAAAATGCAGAACGGTTAGGAATCGATCAGCAGAAGATAGGGATTGTCGGTGACAGTGCAGGTGGAACGTTGGCAACATCTTTAGCAACAGAAATGGGAAATCAATTGAAGTTTCAGGTTTTAATTTACCCTGCTTCAGATCATATGCTCCGTACTCAGTCTTGGGAAATGTATAAAGACGGTCCTGTTTTGAACAAAGAATGGGGAATACAAGCCTGGAAATGGTACCTTTCTTCTGATGAAGATCAAAAAAATCCTTCAGCTGTTCCAATTTTAATGACGGATTTTAAGGAAACACCACCCACATTAGTTATTCTCGCAGAGCACGATCCATTAAGAGATGAAGGTGAACAATTGGCTCAAAACATGAAAAAATCCGGAATTTCAGTGAAAACTACTTTTTACAAAGATATGGTTCATGGTTTTATGCACATGGGAAGTATTCTTCCGGAAGTACAGTCAGCTGTAAAAGAAATCGCAGAATTTGCAACCCAAAATTTAGAAAAATAAAAATTGATAATGAAGAAGTACGCATACATAGGATGTTTAGGATTTATAGCGGTGATCACAACCGAATTTGGAGTCATTGGAATTTTACCTCAAATCGCCGAGCATTATAAGATCAGCATTGACAAAGCGGGGTATTTATTAAGTGCTTTTGCACTAATTATTGCGCTTACAGGTCCTTTTATGACTTTGCTGACATCAGGATTTGACCGTAGAAAAGTAATGCTGACTGCTATTTCTATTTTTCTGGTTACCGGAATTGTCTCATCGTTATCTCCGCCGTTTTGGTTGCTGATGTTGGTAAGAATACTTCCTGCATTTCTGCAACCGGTTTACATTGCAACGGCATTGTCTGTCGCCATATCAAAGGTTGATAAAAAGCATGAAAATCAAATGATGAGCATTGTTTTCAGTGGAGTAGCAATTGCAATGGTCACCACGGTACCTTTTGCAACCTGGCTATCCGGTATCTCATCCTGGGAATCGTCGTTTATGGTTCAGACCATTGTAAGTTTAATTGCCTTAGTCATCATTTACTTTTCACTGCCGTCATTACCTGTAAAGGGAAAAAAATCGTACTCCAGCCAATTGAAAATCTTAGTTCAACCAACTTTTATCGTCAGCACTGCCATGAATTTTTTTATGATTACCGCATGGTTTTCTACCTACAGCTATTTTGCAGATTATCTTAATAAAGCAAAAGGAATGGATACCACGATGGTGAGCTATATGCTTTTTGTTTTCGGAATTATTGGTGTATTTGCCAATTGGATTGCAGGAAAAATGTTAAGCAAAAATATCACAAATACCACCGCATTTTTTCTTTCGGGAACACTCATCATGCCTGTTTTGTTATATTTTTCAGGGAGTAATCTCCTAGCCAATATTGTGGTTATCGGGATTTGGGGATTTTTATATTCTCCGAGTTTTCTGAATGCTTCCACTTATATGATTTCATCTGTTCCCCAATCTATGGAATTTGCCAACAGTCTCGCCACCTCATTCGGGAATTTAGGAGTTACCTTTGGAACTACGCTTGGCGGATGGATGATTATGACTAAAGGCGTTGAATATAATCCGTGGATCGGTTTTGTTTTTGGTCTGCTCGCTTTCTTAATGATTGCGGTCAGAAAAATACTGGAACGAAAACAAGAATTACCACAGTTATGCAAAGAATAAATCGTCATAATTTTTTTTACAATGAAAGAGATCAGCTAACTTTGACAAAATAATAATTTCATTAAAATTTATATACAATGAAAATAGAAATCTGGTCAGACGTGATGTGTCCGTTCTGTTATATCGGGAAGAAAAATTTTGAGCAGGCATTAGAAAAACTGCCGTTTAAAGATGAAGTAGAAGTAGAGTGGAAGAGTTTTCAGCTTGATCCCACTTTAGAACTTGCTGAAACAAAAACTACGGCAGAATATTTCAGAGAGAAGAAAGGTTTTCCTGAAGAACAGGCAAAGCAGATGACCGCTCAGGTTGTAAATATGGGAAAAGCTTCTGGTATTAATTTTAATTTTGAAAAAGCATTAATTACCAATACATTTCCTGCACACAAAATTCTTCATTTAGCGAAAAAGCACGGTAAATCTTCAGAGATGGAAGAAGAATTATTCAAAGCTCATTTTTTAAATGGCGAAAATGTGGGAGATACAGAAGTTTTATCATCTTTAGCACAAAAATTAGGAATTAATAAAGAAGAAACACAGCAAACTCTTAGCTCTGACAAATTTGATAACGATGTCAATCAGGATATTTTAGAAGGTCGTAACCACGGCGTTACCGGAGTTCCTTTCTTTATTTTAAATGGAAAATATGTCGTTTCAGGTGCTCAACCGGCAGAGCTTTTCGAAGAAGCTTTAACTCAAACGTATAATGAAACTGTAAAGCCTTTTAAAAGTTCTGAAAACTCTGATTTGTCTTGTGATACAGATGGTTGCAGTGTTTAATATAAGCTATTTTTTAATTTAAAATGATAAAAATAAATAATCAAATAACGTTTGCGGTTGAAGATACCCTTTTTGTTTTCGCTTTAGAATCTGAAGCCGGAAAAGCTTTTGATCACACCCAAAAACTCATCACCGGAATCGGAAAAGTAAGTGCTGCCATTGAACTGACAAAAGAAATCATCAGAAGAAAACCTAAGTTAATTGTGAATCTTGGCTCGGCGGGTGGAGTAGGTTTTCATAAAGGTGAGATCATCTGTTGTACAAAGTTTATTCAGCGTGATATGGATGCGCAGGGTTTAGGATTTAAAAAATTCGAAACACCGTTATCCAATATCCCAATCGTTCTCGAAAATGGTTTAAAAATGGACGGCGTACAAGAAGGAATTTGTGGCAGCGGCGACAGTTTTGAGATGAATCACATCAACACAGAATACAATGTGATCGACATGGAAGCGTATCCTTTGGCTCTCATTGCCATGCAGGAAAATATTCCTTTTTTATGTTTAAAATACATTTCAGATGATGCTGGAAGCGATGCTGCTAATGATTGGTCGGTGCAGGTTCTTTTGGCTTCGGAAGCGTTTAGAACACTTTTGTTTGGTGATTAAACTTAGATATTTTAAAAAATGGCTTTTCAATTTAAAGGAAAGTCTTTTTTATTTATAGTATTCTACCAACATTGCCAAAGAATTACTGTCTTAATTTATCGAGTAGGTTAAGTAATAAACGGAATAAAAACAAAAAGTTTTAAATAATTTTATTTCCACAAAAAATACTGTTATAAAAAAACAGGAAAGTATTTTTTTAATAATCTATCAATTCAAGCTTCGATATTCCAAAGGCGAAACGCCAACTTTCTGCTTAAACAGCCTCGTAAAATGCTGAGGATATTTAAACCCCAAATCATACGCCACCTGACTGATTGATTTGTCGATGTCAAAAATCTTCTCTTTCGCCACATCAATTACCTTTGACTGTATGTATTCCTGAGCCGTTTTTCCGGTTTCTTTTTTAATGAGATCTCCAAAATAATTGGCCGACAGGTGCAATTCATCAGCACACCATGCAACAGATGGCAGACCAATACTTTGCGGCTTGTCAGAAGAGAAATATTCATTCACCAACTCTTCAAATTTTTCCAGAACTCCTTTATTAACATTGTCCCTTGTGATAAACTGACGGTCATAAAAACGGATGCAGTAATTCAGAAACAGTTCAATATTAGAAGTAATCAGCATTTTGCTGTGTTTATCGATCGATTGTTGCAGTTCGTAAGAGATTTTTTCAAAACATTCAATCACCAGTCTTTTCTCCTTATCAGAAAGATGGAGCGCCTCATTGGTATGATAAGAAAAGAACCCAAATTCCTGCATTCTTTTCCCCAGAGACGTATTCACCAATAAATCGGGATGAAAAACCAAAGCAATTCCTGTAGGTTGATAAACTTCTTCGTTCAAAACTTCTACCACCTGTCCGGGAGCAAAAAATACAAGCGTTCCGTCCTGATAATCGTAGGTATTGTTCCCATATCTCAAATCTCCACACTTGGTTTGTTTCAGAACTACACAAAACAGATTGAATGTCATTTTATGAGCCGCTCTGGGATCAGATTTAGACAAATCAACCACACTTACCAATGGGTGCAGAGTCTCATTTTTGTTAAATTGATTATAGTCGTTTACCGTCTTAAAATTCACAACTTTATCCATCTTATTTCCTATTTATCAAACAAAATTAGACATTCCAAGTCATTGGTGATTATAAATTGAGTCAAATCAGTAATAATGGTAAGAGAAACCGTAATCTGTATCATTTGGGCGTATCCCTTTGCATTTGCCAACGCCTATTGCCAACGCAAAAATGCAAGCGGGTCGGGCTATCCGCTATATCTTTTGCTCGTCGTTCCTCCTCGCAAAAGGATGCCGCTTCTATCCCTTACGCAGAAAACCGCTTAAAAAATGATATCAGTAATAATGGTAAGTAAAGCAGTAATTGGTATAAGAAGATCATTCAAAATAAGACAGACATTTGTACTGTTAAAAAGATCAGTCAGTAATTATACTTTTAAATATTTCAATATAAAAACATGAAAACAAGAACATTAGGACAAGGATTAGAAGTTTCAGAATTAGGATTGGGATGTATGGGCTTGACCTTTGGTTATGGTCCTGCAGCCAGTGAAGCAGATGCTGTTGCATTAATTCAGAAAGCGTACGATTTAGGCATCACATTTTTTGATACAGCAGAAGCTTACAGCCAGGGTTTGAATGAACAATTTTTAGGAAAAGCCGTAAAATCATTCAGAGATAAAGTGGTGTTGGCTACCAAATTCGGTTTTCCCGATGGAGATTCGTCTAAAGGTGTTGACAGCCGTCCGGAGCGCATCAGAACAGTGGTAGAAAACTCATTAAAATATCTTCAAACCGATGTCATCGATTTGTTGTATCAACACAGAGTTGACCCGAATGTACCAATGGAAGATGTTGCAGGAACGGTAAAAGACTTGATCGCCGAAGGAAAAGTAAAGCATTTCGGAATGAGCGAAGCCGGCGTTGAAAGCATCAGAAAAGCACACGCAGTTTTACCTGTTACGGCGCTTCAAAGCGAATATTCTATGTTTTGGCGTCAACCAGAGAATGAAATTCTTCCATTATTAGAAGAATTGGGAATTGGTTTTGTTCCTTTTAGTCCGCTTGGAAGAGGATTTTTGACGGGAACTATCAATGCAGATACAAAATTTGACAGTTCAGATTTCAGAAATATTGTTCCCCGTTTTTCCGAAGAAAACAGAAAAGCAAATGAGCAGTTGGTTAACCTCGTAAAAGCAATTGCAGAATCAAGTAATGCAACGCCTGCACAAGTTGCTCTGAGCTGGTTATTGGCTCAAAAGCCATACATCGCTCCAATTCCGGGAACTACAAAAATCCACAGATTAGAAGAAAATGTTGGTGCGGTGAATGTTAGTTTATCTGAAGAGGAATTGAGCAGAATCAATATTGCTTTAGAGAAAATCAAAATCGTAGGAGAGCGTTATCCTGCTGCGCTTCAGGCAAGAGTGGGGAAATAATTTTTCAATCATTTAATAAGAAATATCAACATAAATCTGCGGGAAAAATAATCTTCCGCAGATTTTTATTTAGAAATATCCATAAAAATTCAAATAGAAATATGAAAAAAGTAATCGTTATAGGAGCAAGCGGAAGTCTTGCCAAATCTGTAATTGAAGCCGTAAAACCTTTGGAAAGTATAAAAATCACTCTATTCTTGAGAAACAAAAACAGAATTTCTAAAGAACTTTCTAATGATTGCGAAATTTTCGAAGGCGACGCTTTGAATTTTGATGATATAAAAAAAGCAGTTTCAGGTCAAGATATTGTGTATGTTAATCTTGAAGGAAATCTTGAATGGATGACAGAAAACATTGTAAAAGCAATGCAGGAATTAGGGGTCAGAAGAATCATCGCTATCAGTTCTATCGGAATTTATGAAACGCCCTTGAAACCGGTTTTGGTTCCTTACAGAAAATTGGCTGACATTATTGAAAAATCCGGATTAGATTATACTATTCTTCGTCCGGATTGGTTTACCAATATTGATGAGGTTGATTACACTTTGACCAAAAAAGACCAGCAGGAAACAGGTTCTGCAATTTCAAGAAAAAGTATTGCAGATTTTGTTTCAAAGCTGGTGAATAACCCGAATTTGTATGTCAATGAAAATTTGGGAATCAGCAAACCAGATTAATAATAGGTTTACTGATTTCATTTTATCAAGATGAATCCATTATAAATGAATCTTGTCTTTCAAGCTATCAACATTAGATAATGTAGCTTCTTCACGACTGCTAATGTATAATTCAGAGTTATAATTAAATGGATGTTGTTTCGTCATTTCGGATACAACCAAACTCATTTTGGCAACATTTTCCTCACTGCGTCTGCGGACATTTGTATTATAAAATTTAAACAAAATTGACAATGCAAAAAACAATTTTCATCACAGGCGCATCATCAGGTTTAGGAAAAGCGACAGCCAAATTATTTCAGTCAAACGGCTGGAATGTTATCGCAACAATGCGAAATCCTGAAAAAGAAACAGAACTTTCTCAATTAGAAAACGTAACCTTACTTCCATTGGATGTTACCAATCTCGAGCAGATTCAGGAAACGGTAAAAAAAGCGATTGAACTTCATACGATTGACGTGGTTTTCAACAATGCAGGTTATGGTTTGATTGGTGCTTTGGAAGCGTTGACAGACGAACAAATCGTAAAACAATTGGATACCAATCTACTCGGAGTAATTCGTGTAACGCAGGCTTTCATTCCTTATTTCAGAAAAAACAGAAACGGATTATTTATCACAACGACATCAATTGGCGGACTGTTGACTTTCCCTCTGGATTCGCTTTATCACGCTACAAAATGGGCGTTGGAAGGATGGAGCGAAAGTATGTCTTTTGAGCTGGCTTTGCATAATGTTGGCATCAAAACCATTGCGCCCGGCGGAATTAAAACTAATTTTGCAGGAGAATCATTAGCCGTTGCCAATCATCCGGCTTACGAAGACGGAATGCAGAAATTATTTGAATTAATGAATCCTGATAATTTCGAACCAGTAGAATGGATTGCAGATGTAGTTTACGAAGCTGCTACAGACGGAAAAAACCAATTGCGATATGTGACGGGAGAATTTGCCAATCAGTTGTATAATCGTCGTTTAGAAATCGGTTCTGAAGCTGCCGTTCAGGAAATGAAAAAGATGGCTTTTGGAGATTTAATTAATTAAAAAAAATTAAGAAATGAATAACCCGATAAAAGTAGATTCCATATCTCAGCTTCACGAGATGCTGGGTTTTGGGAAGCCCGTTCATCCGTTGATTAGCATTACTCAAAACGCCAATATGGTTGTGGAAGATAAATTTCTGAATCAGCATTTTCTGTTCAATTTCTACAAAATATCGTTCAAGAAAACATTGAAGGGAAAAATGGGATATGGACAAAGTTATTATGATTTTGACGAAGGCGGAATGATTTTTACGGCTCCAAACCAGTTGCTTTCTACCAGTTCAGATGATATTCAGTATGAGGGTTTGACGATGCTGATTCATTCTGATTTTCTGAGGAATTATTCATTGGCTACCCGTATTAAAAGCTTTGGATTTTTTTCATATTCTGCGAACGAAGCTTTGTTTTTGTCGGACAAAGAAAAGGAGACTATTTTTTCGGTTTTTGATAATATTAAAGAAGAATTAAATAACACGATTGATGACTTCAGTCAGGATGTAATCATCTCGCACATCGAGGTTTTGCTCAATTACAGCAATCGTTTTTACAAGCGCCAATTCATTACCAGAAAAGCCGTAAACAACGATTTACTTTCGAAAATCGAAGAACTTTTAAATGCCTATTTTGATAAAGAAAGCGGATTGAATCAAGGTTTGCCAACCGTTGAGTTTCTCGCAACCAAACTCAGTCTTTCTCCACGATATTTAAGTGATATGCTTCGGTCTTTGACGGGGCAAAATGCTCAACAGCTCATCCACGAAAAACTGATTGAAAAAGCAAAAGATTACCTTACAACAACTCAGCTTTCGGTAGCAGAAATCGCTTACCAATTGGGTTTTGAGCATCCGCAGTCATTCAATAAGTTATTTAAGAATAAGACCAATCAGACGCCTGTGCAATTCAAACAAGGTTTTTATCATAACTAGATTTAAAATGAATATAGAAACGTTTATCAAAGATTGGATTGCCGTCAGCAACAGTTATAAAACCGAAAAATATTTGGAATTTTACAAAGAAAATGCCGTTTTGGACGACCCTTCAGTCGGAAGAAAATTTATCGGTCACGACGGAATTAAAGATTATTTTGTGAGTTATTTTATTGGTTATAAAACTCAGACTGAATTGAGGAAATTAGAAGTTAAAGAAAACTCAGCTTACTTGGAAGTAGAATTTACAGGAGAATTTCCAGAGGGTAAAATTGGCGGAAGCTTTGATTTTATTTTTAAAAATGATAAAATTGAATTTGCAAAAGCAGATTTGATTTGAAAAAAAAACCTTCTTGTTTTTAAATTAAGAAGGTTTTTTAATGCTTATTATTGTTTTTTAGATTTTTCCGAACCCATTTCGGCTTTTACTTTTTCCCGATGCTGCATTCCCCATTTTGTCATTGCACCCACAACTTCTTCGAGCGTATGGCTGTAGGGTAGAAGTTCGTATTCTATACTTACAGGATAACCATTTTCTACTTTTTTGATGATAAAACCATTCATTTCGAGTTCTTTCAGTTCGCTGGAAAGTACTCTTGCAGAAATTCCGCTGACTTGACGCTGAATTTCTGTAAAACGCTTGTTTCCTCTCGCCATTGCGATAATAATCATCAGTTTCCACTTTCCGCCAATAGCATATAATGCATCCGAAACTGCCATTAAAACTTTATGACAATCTTCGGTGAAAGCCTTGTTATCTGTTTGATTTTCTTTTGATTCTGCCATAACTTTGGTTTATGTTAGTAGCTAACCTTTAGGTAACAACTAATAAAATGTAAGCAAATATAGTATAATTTTGTCCAAGAATAATTACAGAAAGTAATCGTAAAATTTAATTAAACAAACAAAATTATGACATTAGAAATTTTAAAAAACAAGCAAGATTTGAGAGACTTAGTTGACAATTATGCCTACCTAAGTGATGAGTGGAAAATCTCGGAAGTGATGGATTTATTTACGCCTGACGTTACCTATAAAGTCTTTATGAATGGTGCTTTGGTAGCCAATGTTTCGGGTAGAGAGAAAATGGAAAGCGATTTTAATCTGCACGCTTCACAAGTAAAAACCTATTTTACGTTGAATGGTCAGCATACCACAAAAATTGATGGCGAAACAGCGACAGGCGTTTCTTTTTCTCAGATTAAAATGATTCGTGAAGCTGATGGAAATGATGTTTTAACAGATTACAGTGTGAAGTATGATGACCAATATGTTTTTCAAAATGGCAAATGGCTGATTAAAGACAGAATCGGATATTTTGTGATGATTGAGTCGAGAACTATTTCGTAAAATTTAAGTTTAACAACATTTAAAGCGGTAGAATTTTTTGTTTCGGCAGAAAATTCTATTGGCGTTTTAATATTTTGATTAAATTTAAAATAAGATAAGTTTGAATTTCTTAACTTTGAAAAATGGCTAACAAAGTAATCAGAGAAGTTTCAAATTTTAATAATGAATTAAAGCTGCAAGGTTTTAAAGCATTTCAAATAGAAGGAGACGGTACTGAAACCAGAACCTACAGCAGAAAAGAATTCTATAAAATTTGCCTGACTACATGAAAAAGCAAAATTCATTATTCTGATAAAACCTATGAGCAGGAGGGGACGATTCTCTTTTTTGGCAATCCGCACATTCCGTATTCTTGGGAAACGATTTCTACAACGTATGTGGGGTATGCCATTCTTTTTTCTGAAGAATTCTTTAAAAATTCTGAACGTTCGGAGAGCCTTCAACAGTCGTCATTTTTTAAAATCGGTGGAACTCCTGTTTTGAAAATTACAGAAGAGCAAAGGATTTTCCTTAATACCGTTTTTCAGAAAATGATTAGCGAACAAGAAAGTAATTATATCTTTAAAGATGAGTTGATTAGGAATTACATCAGTCTCATCATTCACGAATCTCTGAAGATGGAACCTTCGGAAAATTACGAACAAAATAAAAATGCATCGTCAAGATTAACCTCTGTTTTTCTGGAATTATTGGAAAGACAATTTCCGATTGAAACCACTGCAAATCCTCTTCAATTAAGAACAGCGCAACATTATGCTCAGCATCTGAATGTGCACATCAATTATCTGAATCGTGCAGTAAAAGAAGTCACCGGAAAATCTACGACTTCGCATATTACCGAAAGAATCATTACAGAATCAAAAGCACTTTTGCAGCACACCGACTGGAGCATTTCCGAAATCGCTTATGCGCTAGGTTTCGAATATCCAACTTACTTTAATAATTTCTTTAAAAAACAAACAGGAACCAATCCTAAAGCTTTTCGGTTATCTGAAGTTTGATTTTCTTAACTTTTGGTTTGATAATCTTTAACGGCTTGCTTGTAAGTCGCAATACCTTTGTATCTGATAATCAAATCAATTTAAAATGTCAGATTCACAACTTATTTCAAATCCGGAATCCTTTCAAAAAGATATTTTCGAAAGGCTTTTAAACGGTGAAATTATACTTCCTGATGATTCTCAAATGTACAGATTGCGGGAAGAAGCTTTTGCTGTAAAAAAACTTCTCATTAAGATGAATAATTCTTCAAATCCTGATGAAATTGCAAAGCTGTTATCTCATATTTTAGACAAAAAAGTTCAGGATGTTGCCGTATTTACACCTATTTACATCAATTACGGAAAGCATATCAGCATCGGTAAAAATGTCTTCATCAATTTCGACTGTACCTTTCTTGCATTGGGCGGAATTACAATTGAAGACGATGTTTTAATTGGCCCGAAAGTCAGTCTCATTACCGAAAATCATCCATTAAATCCCAAAGAAAGAAAAGGTCTGATTTGCAAATCTATTCTTATCAAAAAAAATGCGTGGATTGGTGCTAATGCAACGATTTTGCCTGGCGTAACGATTGGTGAAAATGCAGTTGTTGCAGCTGGAGCAGTAGTTTCAAAAGATGTTCCCGATAATACCGTGGTTGGTGGAATTCCTGCAAAATTTATTAAATCAATTTAAATTAAAAATAAAATGAAAAAAGCATTAGCAATCGCAATGGTATTTCTGATTTCAGGATACTCATTTGCACAAAAAAAATCAAATTCAGAAAAAATGGATACATCAAAAGAACATTATACATTCCAATTAAGCGATAAAGTAACCCGTCAAAAAGTAAGTTTCAAAAACCGATACGGAATCACACTTTCTGGTGATTTATACCTTCCAAAAAATGTCGGAAACGAGAAATTATCTGCATTGGCAATCAGCGGACCATTCGGTGCAGTGAGACAACAGTCATCAGGATTATATGCCAATCAAATGGCGGAACGTGGCTTTGTTGTTTTGACGTTTGACCCATCTTACACGGGTGAAAGTGGAGGAGAACCAAGAAATGTAGCTTCTCCGGAAATTAACACTGAAGATTTCAGTGCGGCCATTGACTTTTAGGATTGCAGAAAAACGTCGATAGAAACAAAATCGGAATTATCGGTATTTGTGGTTTTGGCGGTTTTGCGTTAAATGCAACTGTGATTGATAAACGAGTGAAAGCTGTTGCCACGACAAGTTTGTATGATATGACGAGAGTAATGTCAAATGGGTATAATGATTCTGTAACACCCGAACAACGTACCAAAACTTTGGAAGACTTAAGTAAGCAAAGATGGAAAGATGCTGAAAAAGGAAAACCTGCCGACGGACCAAGAAATTTACCTGAAACATTGAAAGGCAATGAACCTCAGTTTGTAAAAGAATATTTCGATTATTACAGAACGCCGCGTGGTTTTCATGTCAATTCTGTTAACTCGAACGGAGCTTGGTTAATTACGAATCCGATAGCATTTATGAATATGCCGATTTTAAGTTATGTAAAAGAAATTTCGCCACGACCAATGCTTTTGATTGCCGGAGAAAACGCACATTCCAGATATTTCAGCGAAGATATTTTTAAAGTGGCAAATGAACCGAAAGAATTAATGATTATTCCAAACGCAGTTCATGTAGATTTGTATGATAAAGTGGATGTAATTCCTTTTGATAAATTGGAAAGTTTTTTTAGAGCAAATTTGAAATAATTTGTAAGAAATTAAAAGGTCTGTTTGCAATTTGCAGATAGACCTTTTTTGCTTTAATGAAATAATTAAAAAGAAATTCAGCAACAAGAAAATATTCAAAACTGAAAATGCTGTAGATTTGTTTCTAAGAATAATTTCCAAAGAAAAATAAAATATTGGATTCTCAGCGATTAGGAAATAGAAAATTCTGACAGCTTTTTTTATTAAAATCTTTTTGCAAGTTTCATAATAGAAAATTTATTTATAAACTGTGAATGGCTGATAAGATTAAAATTTAAAATAATAAAAATTGGATAAAGTCTAAAAATTTAGATTTTCAAAAATACTTTTTTTGACTGTAATTCAGATAGTTACGAATATTGAAAAATATTCTATTTAACATAATGTAAATTATAAGACTTTTTAATTTAGAGTGGAATAGTGGTTTTAGGATATTTTATATTTGTAAACTGACACTTTTCCTAAAAATAAAAAGTATACTGAAAACCATTCAGTATACTTTTTATTACTATGAATTATTAATCTTAATTAAACAATTCTATTTCTTCTCCTTTTGCAACAGGATATTCTTCAGTGAAGCATCCAAAACAATGATTCGAAGAACCTAAAATTACTTTTAAGTTCTCTGTACTCAAAAATTCTAAAGAATCTACTCCTAAATAATCTCTCAACTGTTCAGTCGACATATTTGCAGAAATCAAATCATCTTTTGATGGCGTATCAATTCCTAAATAACAAGGTGCAATAATTGGCGGAGAAACACTTCTAAAGTGAATTTCCTTTACACCAGCTTCTTTTAAAATTTTTACCAATCTTTTAGAAGTCGTTCCACGAACGATTGAATCATCGATGATTACGACTCTTTTTCCTTTAATCTCAGAAATAATCGGGTTTAGTTTTAAGTTAACTACCCTTTCTCTCATTTCCTGAGTCGGTACGATGAAACTTCTTCCGATGTATCTGTTTTTAATCAAAACCGGACGGAAAGGTATTCCAGAAGCCTTAGAAAAACCAATCGCAGCCGGAACTCCAGAGTCTGGAACTCCAATCACGATATCTGCTTCTACAGGAGCCTGTTCCCAGATTTTTTCACCAGATTTTTCTCTGATTTCGTACACATTGATATTCTGTAAAGTAGAATCGGGTCTTGCAAAATAAATATATTCAAAAGAACAGATTCTTTGCTTTCCTCTTTCTTCATTCACCATGTAAGAATTCAGTTTTCCGGGCTCATTTTCGTTGGTGTAAATGATTTCTCCTGGAAGAATATCTCTCACATATTGAGCGCCAACAGCGTCTAAAGCTACAGATTCTGAAGCAACTACATACGTTTTTTCGTCCACTGCACCCAAAACCAAAGGTCTGATTCCGTTGAAATCTCTGAATGCGAAAAATTTGTTTCTCGTCATTCCAACAACCGAATACGCACCTTCAATTTTCTCCATTGTCGCTTTAATTGCTCCACGAAGACCTAAATCAAGATTTTTTTGAATTAATCTTAAAATAACCTCAGAATCTGACGTGGCTCTGAAAACAACGCCTTCAGCTTCCAATTCTGTTTTTAATTCTCTCGCATTGGTTAAGTTACCGTTGTGAGCGATAGAAAGTATAATCTGGTCATATTCGTTTTTGGCGAAAAATGGCTGAAAATTATACTTCTTTTTGTCTCCTGCAGTCGTGTAACGGGTGTGACCGATTGCAGAATTTCCCATAAAAGTTTCAGGATCCTGGATCTCTTTATAAACATCCAAAACCAAACCTTCATCTTTCATATTGGTGATTTTTCCGTCTTTTAGAACAGAAATACCACAAGCTTCCTGACCTCTGTGCTGAAGCGCAAACAGCCCGAATTGTGAAAGAGAAAACGTATCAAGATCATTGTCAGAATACATTCCGAAGATACCACACTCCTCATTGGGAGCGTCCAGTCTTTCTTCTTCCTGCGTTCTGAAAAGATTTCTTCCGTAGGTTTGAGTCTCAAACTGTTTTAAATATTCACTTTTATGAATGTCTAAACTTTTCATTTCTATTTTTTCTAAATTAGAAGTTAGATGTTAGATTTTAGAAATTAGTCTAAGTTAACTTCAATTATAATTTTAAACTTGTCTTCAATGAATAAATCATTTTCTGTATCTCAGCTAAAAGTTCTTTTAAAGGAATTACTTTCGTTTCGGAAATAAAATTTAAATCTATTAATAATTGTAATTGAGTTTGTAGTTCGTAAGTGGAACCAAACGCAATCCCAAGAAATTGATAAAATTCGTTTTTGCTATTTCTTCCTGCTCCTTCTGCAATATTGGAAGGTATTGAAACGGCACATCTTCTGATTTGAGAAAGTAAGCCAAACTTTTCTTCATTTGGCAATTCGGCAGTAACCAAATAAACTTCTTTTACTAAAGTCATTGATTTACTCCAAACTTTTAAATCTTCAATTCGGTGCGATTTCATACTAAATTCTAATATCTAACTTCTAACTTCTCAAACTTTACTTATTAAGTAAAGTTTTCAGTCTGTTGTAAATCTCAACGTAAGCTTCAGTTACTTCACCAAGATCTCTTCTGAATCGGTCTTTATCCAGCTTCTTCATCGTGTCTTTGTCCCAAAGTCTGCAAGTATCAGGAGAAATTTCGTCTGCCAAAATGATTTCGCCGTCAGAAGTTTTTCCTAATTCAATTTTGAAATCAACTAAGATGATATTCATTTTGTCGAATAAATCGATCAAAATTTCATTAATATCAGAAGTCAATTCATACATTTCGTCAAGCTCTTCGTATGTTGCTGCTCCCAAGAAAACTGCGTGGTGATCGTTGATAAGCGGATCTCCCAATTCGTCTTTTTTGTAGCAGATATCGAAGATAGTTACCGGAGATTTAATTCCTTCTTCAACACCTAATCTTTGTGCCATACTTCCCGCAGAATAGTTTCTTACCACCATTTCCAAAGGAATAATAGATACTTTTTTTACCAATTGTTCTCTTTCGTCCAATTGCTTAATGAAATGAGTTTTAATCCCTTTTTCATTCAAATATTCAAAAATAAGAGTGGTGATGGCGTTATTCATTTCACCTTTCAAATCTACTGATCCTCTTTTTTGAGCGTTAAATGCTGTAGCATCGTCCTTGAAACGTACTACTACTTCGTCAGGATTATCGGTAGCAAATACCTGTTTTGCTTTACCTTCATACAACATTTCTTTCTTTTGACTCATAATTTTTACTTTTTTTAAAAGGAATTCGCGAATCTACGATTTCCGTTTCTGCATTAGATTTATATTATTTTACTTAATTAAAATTCCTGTTAAAACTGCCATTCCAAAGCTTAGCAATGTACCTATGAGCACATATTCTGTCAGTTTTCTTTGTTTTGCCTGAGCAAGATCGCTGAATCTGAAAACAGATTTTGCTGCGACCATAAATCCTACGCCTTCCCAATGATTAACCATGATAAATGTAAAAACCAAAAGACGTTCTAAGATTCCTATATATTTTCCGGCACTTGATAAAGATTCGGTCTGTAAACTGGTTTGTGTCTCCGGAGCGGGCGTCCATGAAGACAGTAAAGTTCTAATAATAATTGATGCAGGACTTGATAAAAACAATGCTGCGACAATTATTTTTAAAGTGTTTTGATCTTTTAAAAATTCAAAATTAAATTCATTAAAATAAAAAGAAACTCCTGCAATCACTGCAATATGCAAAAGCTGATCGATGAAAAACCATCTTTTTTTAGTTTTAATATTCTGAAAATAAAGCTTTGCGGAATCGATGATTAAATGTGAAATCCCCACCAATGCTGCAACCCACCATAATTCAAGATTCCAAAGAAAAATAAAACTTAACACGGTGTGAATCAGAACGTGAAGGTACAAATATTTGCTGTTCAGTTTTCTGTTTTCTTTATCTGAAACCCAAGAATTTGGCTGAAGAATAAAATCTCCGAGTAGATGTGCCAATATGAGTTGAGTAAATATCATGTTAAAGGTCTGAAATTTTCTTTCTAAAATATTGATTGGTTTCTACGATCAATTCGTAGTTTGCACGTTTCAGCCTTTGGCTGATCGATGATTGGGATATCGTAAATTTCTTGGCAAGATCTTCTTGTGTGATGTCATTATTCATGATCATTTCGTGGATGATTTCGGCTGTTGCCATCGTCCAGCTGTCAAAATCTTTTGAAGACCATTTAAGCAAAATATTGAGATCACGATCTAAAGAATCGTTGGAAGTTTTGATAGATACGGTGTGTCCGTCACTTTTAAGATCATTCAATAATCTCCCGGAATTTACATAAGCTGTACCGTTGGATTCCGTAATTTTTTCGGATGAAAAATTTTCTTCACCGATGCCTATGGCAATTCTTACATCTAAATTTTCCTGACTTCTGATAAGAGATTTGATGGCTAGAAAACGCCAGAACACGTCATCTATACTGCACTTAAACTGAAATTCGTCTCCTCTGTATATTTCCCATGTTTGTGGAGCACTTCCCCATTTTTCAAGAAGATTTTTTAGTTTGGTAATCCAAACTTCAGTGTCTGCATGTTGCGAATTAATAATATCACCCGTGATGACCGCTATCATTCTGCAAATATAAGCATAAATACTTATATGTAAAAATTATAAGCAGATACACTTATAGATATTAATTATTAGTGAATCTGCTTATATAAATGGTATGATATTTTTAATTTTATTTCTTAATAAACGGATAGACTTTCCCACCTAATTTAAGCATATAATTTCCTGACTGTAAATCACCTACAGAAATATTTTCTTTGTTTTTAAAAGGTTTTTTTTCTGTAAAAATTAGTTTTCCTGAAAAATCTAAAATCTGCGCTTCATCAATTTTTTGAAGATTTCCTTTCATATAAATATAATCACGAACCGGATTGGGATAAATTTTAAATTCTTCAGTATCAACATATAGGTCTTCTGAAGTAGAAAGTACGCCCAAATTTTGGCAGTAGTTTGCTGCATAAGAGTCCCAATCTCCACTGCTGAAAGTTATACTCGGCTGTGTTACGGTAGACTTTCTGTACAAAGAAAGATTTGCATTATTGTTTTGTACAGCCTTCATTCCAATTGCATCCAATGTTGAAGATTTGTATGCTAATTCTACATATTGAGTTCCCGAAAAATTCAAAGCATCACCCGCTGTCAGGAAATCTGCCCCATCATTTGTTACACAGGAAAGTGTCGCTTTTGGATTAAGGATGATGAAACTTTGATTGTTGGGAATTTTCCCTTCCAATTCAAAACTATTTCCATAATAATAACTCGGTGTTGGAGGGTTGCTATTGTAAAACTGAACTCTGATGCTATAATTGTTTAGATCAACTTCATGTCCGGTTTTGTTTACAATTTCTATAGCTTTATTATTATCTGTTCCTTCAATGTATTTGGTGACAAAAAGATCTTTAGAATTCGTGTCTGTAGCTAAAGTTGATACTGAAACTGTATTGCTATCGGCTGATTGTAAGTAAGCATTGTCGTATGCCCGAACTGTGAATGAATATGAGGCTGAGGGATTTAAATGATCAATAATAATCGAGGATGATTTTGTAGTAGTCAGATATGTTCCATTTTGATAAATGTTATATCCGATAACGTCAGTGCTGGTACTCGGCGACCATGTTAAATTTGTAAAATAGGCTCCTGTCTGCGTAGAGTTTAAATTTAAAGGAGCTTGCGGAGCAATAGTATCCGGAGTTTGCGCCCACATAGTATTTACCCATTGAGGATTGTCAACAAAAGGATTTCTGTTTTTCTGAATATTATATACAGCATTATTTCGGTCTATTTCTCTTTGTGAAACAGGATCTTGTTGATGCCATTGCAATAACATGGTGATGTACGCAGGATCAAAAGCACGTTCTGCTGTTCCGTCAAATGCAGAGCGGTCGATTGCAGGATTAATGTTGGTTGAATAGTTAAATGAAGGTAATTTATCTTCATATCTTACTGCAAAATACAGTAGCATTCTTGCAATATCACCTTTAAACTCATTAATGGGTTCGTACACTCTATTGGTATACACATAATTGGGAATTGCACTGTTAGCAATTTTAGATGTGTTTGTAAAAGAGTAATGAACTGTAGAATTTCCTATACCATAAGGATAATTATTACGTAACTGATTTATTCTTGCATCAGTAGGAATCACAAAGTGTAAATCAGAATACATAGGATAATTACTGTTAAATGTACTCTGAGGAATTGCGTGTTCCCTATTGTATCCCAAGCCTTCTGCTCCTGAAGAACTGATTAAGTTTGCAGATGTATACTCATAAGAATCTGGTCCCAAAGGAATTTCTGAGTAAATATCTAATAAAAAGTTAGTATTACTTGCACCATGATCATAATACTTATCTAGATCTGTTTGGTTATAATAGTTGGGCAAATCGCTATAATGCCAGTTCACGTTATTTGCTGAGATGATTTCGTGTACTTTACTTTTCAAGGTATATCCTGTCAAGCCTGTAGTTCCGTCATAATATCCTGCAGGAATTTGTGCAAAAGCATATGATGAAATTAAAAATATAGGAAGTAAAATTTTTTTCATTCTCTTAAAATTGGATGGCTAAATTAGTAAAATATTGTAATTTAGTGTATTGAACTTCATTAATAAAATGTTAATTTATAAAATATAAAAAACTGATAAATAAAACATTAGGCGAAAAATACTGATGGCATAATAATTTTTTTTAGTATTTCCGCAATTTAAGTATCTTTGGGCACTAACTATTATCTAATATGAATACAGAAACTATCAACAACATTAAAATGATAGCTGAAACAGCAAAAGAATTTGCTGAGAAAAATATCAGACCCAATATTATGGAATGGGACGAAAGTCAAACTTTTCCTAAAGAATTATTTCATCAATTAGGTGATATGGGTTTCATGG
Organism: Chryseobacterium aahli; assembly: GCF_022699665.1. Lineage (GTDB taxonomy): Bacteria > Bacteroidota > Bacteroidia > Flavobacteriales > Weeksellaceae > Chryseobacterium > Chryseobacterium aahli. Next base: position 191,116 of record NZ_JALDNB010000002.1, read on the forward strand.
GAATTGTAATTCCTGAACAATACGGTGGTTCTGGTCTTGGTTATCATGAGTATGTGACTATTTTGGATGAGATTTCTCAGGTAGATCCTTCAATCGGACTTTCTGTAGCAGCTCACAACTCTCTTTGTACCAATCATATTTATGAGTTTGGAAACGAAGAGCAAAGAATGAAATGGCTTCCTCAGTTAGCTACCGGAAAAGTAATTGGAGCTTGGGGATTGACAGAGCACAATACAGGATCTGATTCTGGCGGAATGTCTACAACTGCTGTTAAAGATGGTGACGAATGGGTAATTAACGGAGCTAAAAACTTCATCACTCACGCAATTTCAGGTGACATCGCTGTTGTGATGACGAGAACAGGTGAAATTGGAGCTAAAAATAATTCAACCGCTTTCGTTCTTGAAAAAGGAATGGCTGGTTTTACTTCTGGTAAAAAAGAAAATAAATTAGGAATGCGTGCTTCAGAAACTGCAGAACTTATTTTTGATAATGTTCGTGTACCAGATTCTCACCGTTTGGGAGAAGTTGGTGAAGGTTTTAAGCAGGCAATGAAAATATTAGATGGAGGTAGAATTTCTATCGCTGCTTTAAGTCTAGGAACTGCAAGAGGAGCTTATAAAGCTGCTTTGAAATACGCTCAGGAAAGAAAACAGTTTGGGAAAGCAATTTCTGAATTTCAAGCAATCAACTTCATGTTGGCAGATATGGCTACGGAAATCGACGCTTCAGAATTGTTGATTCAAAGAGCTTCTACATTGAAAAATGCCAAACAGAAAATGACTAAAGAAGGTGCAATGGCAAAATTGTACGCATCTGAAGCTTGTGTTAGAATTTCTAATAACGCTGTACAGATTTTCGGAGGTTATGGTTATACAAAAGACTTCCCTGCTGAGAAATTCTACAGAGATTCTAAATTATGTACCATTGGAGAAGGAACTTCTGAAATCCAAAGATTGGTTATCGGTAGAGAGATTACTAAATAATTGATTATACTTGTATAAGAATAAGATAGCACATGCGTTTGTATGTGCTATTTTTATTCATAAAGGAATTAATTTGAATCATATTTAATGTAATGCATAATAATTTAAAGTGATTATCTAAATTATTCTTAAATTTTTTTGTTTTTCATAAAGAATATTTTATTAGCTTTGGTATTCCACAATCAAAATAATATTTTTTATGAAAAAACAACTATTTGTGATTGGAATGCTTTTTATCTCAGGCATTTCTTTCGCTCAGACTGATCGACTATGGTCTGAAGCTTCTTCAAAAACAAACTCAGAAGTTTTAGAAAACAAAACAAACATTCTTAATCCTAAAATTTATCAGCTTGATATCAACGGATTAAAAAACGCTCTTGCTAAAGCCCCAAAAAGATTAGCTTCGGGAGCAAAATCAGAAATTATTATTTCGTTTCCCAATTCTGACGGAAAATTAGAGAACTTTAAAGTAAGAGAAAATTCAAATTTTGATCCTCAACTAGCGGCAAAATATCCGGATATTAAATCTTACGTTGGCGAAGGTCTTGAAGATCCTAACTCTACGGTTTACTTCAGTATTTCTCCTCTGGGACTCTCTTCAATGGAAATTTATGGTGACAAATCGGCTGTTTTTATTGAACCTTACACAAAAGATCTTTCTTCTTATGTAGTCTATAAGAAATCGGATAAAAAAGATAACTTAAATACTTTTGAATGCACTGTTATCGATGTTGCTCAAAAAGGAATCAGCAGCACTACTCTTGCAGCAAGACCTAACGCAGATGATGCTAAATTAAGAACATTCCGATTGGCGCTTTCTTCAACAGGTGAATACACAACTTATTTCGGAGGAACAAAAGCACTCGCTTTAGCTGCAATGAATAATACGATGACCCGAGTAAACGGTGTTTTTGAAAAAGATTTTGCAGCAAGAATGGTTTTAATAGCCAATAATGATGCGGTAATTTATACAAGTGCGTCTTCAGATCCTTATTCTGCTGCTGCACAAATGAGCAACTGGAATTCTCAGCTTCAGTCAACTTTAACATCAGTTATTGGTGAAGCAAATTATGATGTAGGGCATTTATTTGGAGCTTCAGGAGGTGGCGGAAATGCTGGCTGTATCGGATGCGTTTGTGTAAATGGTTCGAAAGGTAGCGGATATACTTCCCCATCAGACGGAATCCCATCCGGTGATAATTTTGATATTGATTATGTTGCGCACGAATTAGGTCACCAATTTGGTGGTAATCACACTTTTTCACACGGAAATGAAGGAACCGGCGTGAATATGGAACCGGGCTCAGGCTCAACAATCATGGGTTATGCCGGAATTACGGCTCAGGATATTCAGCCGCATTCAGATTCTTTCTTTCATGCGATAAGTATTCAACAGATTACGAATAATATTAAAGCTAAAACCTGTCCGGTAAGCACTTCTACAGGAAATTCAATTCCAACTGCCGATGCTGGTTTAGATTATACCATTCCGAAAAGCACACCATTTATGCTGACAGGAACGGGAACTGATGCAAATGGAGATTCTTTAACCTATATCTGGGAGCAAGTTGACAACGCTTCATCTTCTCAAACAGGAGCAAGTTCTGCAGCAAGCGCAACAAAAGCAACAGGACCAACATTCAGATCTTGGACACCAACGACAACGCCTGTAAGATATTTCCCAAGAATGGCTTCTGTTTTAGCAGGTGCAACAACCACAGCTGGTTCAGAAATCAATGTCGAAGCACTTTCTTCTGTAGCAAGAGCTTTAAATTTCAGATTTACAGTTCGTGATAACAGAGCCGGAGGTTCCGGAAACAATTCTGACGATGCTAAAGTTACCGTGAATGCAACTGCAGGACCCTTCATTATTACTTCACAAGGTACAGCGACAACTTACGCAGGAGGAAGCTCACAAAACATAACTTGGAACGTAGCCGGAACAACTGCAAATGGTGTCAACGCAGCCAATGTAGATATTCTTTGGTCGACAAATTCTGGGACAACCTGGACTACTTTGTTGGCTGGAACTCCAAATGACGGTTCTCAGGCGGTAGTAATTCCGAATGTTACGACAACGACAGGAAGAATTATGGTAAAAGGAAGCAACCACATTTTCTTTGATGTCAATAATGTTAATATTTCAGTAAATGCAGGATCCGGAAGCACAGATACAGTTGCTCCTACTGCTCCTACTCTTTCAGCCTCAGGAACAACTTCTACAACCACCAATCTTTCTTGGTCTGGCGCAACAGATGCTGTAGGCGTTACGGGTTATGATGTTTATCAGGGTTCTTCATTGATTGGAAATACTGCTTCTACAACTTATACTGTAACGAGTTTGACTCCTTCTACAACGTATAGCTTTACTGTACGAGCTAAAGATGCAGCAGGAAATATTTCTACAGCAAGCAATACGGCAACAGTAACTACACTTGCGGGAAGCACTGTTACTTATTGTACGGCAACCGCTACGAATACTGCAGATGAAAGAATTGGAAATGTAACATTTGGAAGCATCAATAATACTTCGACAGGAACTGCCGGATACGAAAACTTCACTTCTATTTCAACAAATGTAACCACAGGAACTGCAAATGCAATTTCTATCACTCCGGTTTGGACGTCAACTAAATATAATGAAGCGTACGCAGTTTATATTGATTATAATAAAGACGGTGATTTTACAGACAGCGGAGAATTGGTTTGGACAAAAACAGGTTCACAAACTACTCCTGTAACAGGTTCAATCACGATTCCTTCAACAGCAACGCTAGGAAGTACGAGAATGAGAGTAATGATGCAGTATAATTCTGTTCCTTCATCATCTTGCGGATCTTACACTTATGGGCAGGTTGAAGATTATACTTTAAATATTCTTTCATCAGGAAGAGGAAATGATTTTGATGCCAAAAATGTATTGACTGATATTAAATTATATCCAAATCCTGTAAGAGACATTTTAAATGTTTCAAATACGAATGCAGAAGATTATAAAATCTTCGATATGGGTGGAAAACTAATCAACTCAGGAAAACTCGAAAGAGGCACAGTGAATGTAAGCAGCCTTACCGCAGGAGCATACACGATCCAGATTGGAGAAATCTCAAAAAGATTTATCAAAAATTAACCATTGAAAAATTAAACGTGGAAAGGCTGTTCGCAAAGGAACAGCTTTTTTTGTTGTTAAATCTTAAGACAATTATTTTATTGCTTTGGATAAAATAGAATAATGATCATGAAATACCCAAAATGGAATATACCATATTCATGGTATGGTTTACAAAATGCATTAAGAATACTTTTGCTGTAATTATTTTATAAACTAAAAAAAAACTTTATGAAAAAATCATTATTAATCCTTGGTTTAATGACACTTTTTGCCTGTAATCGCGAAAGCGAAAATTTAGGAGTAACTGAAATTTCAAATTCTTCTAAACCTACTTTAAGTAAGAGTGGAGATATTGGAGCAATGTTTATCGATTTTCTTCCTAATAACTTATCATGTGAGCTTGGTCAACCAATAGATCCAGTTACTACTTTACCTGATGTCTTTTCTAATTTCCCCACCAAGGTAAAAGTAAGAACTAAATATCAACCTATAATTACACAAGGAGTTATTTCATTACCTGAGCTAATTGTTAAATACTTAAACGATCAAGGTGTTACCATTCAACAAATCTTGTTTGACAATAATACTCCTCCATCTGGCTCTTATTTTGAGAATAATTATTATAAAGAGTTTACTTTTACTGACGTAAGAACTACTATACCAGAGCCAGACGGCAGCCTATCTACATTTAATATATTTACGTTTAATGATTATATGGAAAACTATTATGCTTCGGTAGCTGTACAAAACGCATATGCTAAAATTATTAGCAATATGCCTATTAATGCAAAAAAGTCTATCAAAGCAATAAGAATTTTTTATAAAGATGACTATACTTGTTCTGATCTTCAAGAAGAAAGAAGAAATTTAAAGATTCAGGTTATATATAAATTAAATTTTGCAACTCAAACACCTGTATTAGAATCATAGGGTTTATTATTTTATTTTAGAAATCTCAATATTAATATAATCTTTAAACATTGAAATAATAATTTGAATATTATTTTGATTTTATAAATGCTGCTTTTTAAGGCAGCATTTTTTTATATTTGTTGAAATTTTATAATAAATATGGAAAAAATAGACAGTCTGAACCAAGTAGCAGAATTCCACACCACGTTTAAAGCTCCTATTTTGGAGACTCCACAGATTCCTTCTCAGGAAAGATGTAATCTGAGAGTTGAGCTTTTACAGGAAGAATTAAATGAACTAAAACAGGCAATTGAAGATAAAAATTTAGTTGAAATTGCTGATGCGTTATGCGATTTGCAATATGTTTTGAGCGGTGCTGTTTTAGAATTTGGGCTTGGTGATAAATTTGTAGAACTGTTTAATGAAGTTCAGCGTTCAAATATGTCGAAAGCTTGCGATAATGAAGAGCAGGCAAACGAAACAGTAGAGTTTTACGCAGCAAAAGACGTTGAATCTTTCTACGAAAAATCCGGAGAAAAATTCAATGTATACAGAAAGGCAGATCATAAAGTATTGAAAAACAAATACTACTCTCCTGCCGATTTAAAAACAATTATCGAAAATTAAGATATTAAGATGAAGAAAATTATTACCAAGATATTGGCAGTTTCAATGATTTCATTGGTTGTTCAGGAGTTTAGCGCTCAGAAAGTAGTTGTCAATCGCGAGGTTGAAACAACAAACGACGGCAAAATGCTCTTGGGGAACCAATTAAAAGAGCAGTTTGTAAAAGAACCCTATTCTGAATGGTATACCAAAGAATTCAACGAGTATGCTTTAGATCATAAGGCTGTCGGAGAATTAAAGAAAAACAAAATAAATTCTTACAATCTAATCGTTTTCATGGGAACCTGGTGTGAAGATTCTCATAGAGATTTTCCTAGGTTGATGAAGATTTTGGAAGAAGTAAAATATCCGGATAGCAGATTGACAATCATTGCGGTTAACCGTAAGAAAGAATCTCCTACCGGCGACGAATCAAAATATAACATCCAGAAGGTTCCAACCATCATCGTTGAAAAATATGGCAAGGAAATTGGAAGAATTATTGAAATGCCGACTACAGGATACATCGAAAGAGATCTTGTGGAAATCTTAAAGAAAGATGACCAATCGGTGATCAAAGAAATATTTAAAAAAGAAAATTGAGAAATTTAAAACTTGTTCTTCCATTTGTTGCAGGAATACTCCTGATGTTAATTCTGTTTTTTAGTTTCAGATCTTGTTTAAAAATAAGTGAGAAAACTGAGAAATCTGACTACTATATTTTGACCAATCAAATCTCGAAGATGAATAAAATGGTCGTTTTGGAGCAGGATTTTTCTGCGATGCAAAAGACCAAATTTGGCTACGAATTTTTTGGAAAAGAAATGACAAGCAATAGTGTCATAACCTACACAAAGACCAATGCGCAGGTTTCCTATGATTTAAATAAAATGAAAATGGAAGTCGATTCTGTGAATAAAAAACTGATTATCACAGATCTTCCGAACGCTGATATCAGAATCACTCCAAGTGTGGAAATTCAATCGTTAGACGATTCTTTTATCAACAGAATTTCTGAAAAAGATATTAAAACGGTTCAGCAAAAGGCGAAACAAACGGCAATCAATTCTGTAGATCAAAACAAACTGAGAACTGAAGGCAAACAGCAATTGATGGAAAATCTGAACAATATTTTCGTTTTGGCAAAGGCTTTGAACTATACGATAGAAGATAAAACCGGACAACTCGGTGTTCTTGGACTCTAAAAATTCAAAATTATGAACTCAAACGACGATAACAAAAAGAAAGAATCTGCAAATTCCGCAGAAACGAAAAAGCAGAATGAAGATTTTCAAAATATTCCTGCTTCCTCAAAAAAACAAAATCCACCTGATGTAGATAAAGAAGATGTGAAAAAATCTTCAGAAAACAAATCAGGAAAAACAGATAATACTAAGTGAAAGCTTAGTATTTTTTTTTGCAACTATTTATTAGGGCAGCTTTTCCGCCTCGTAGTTTATCCTGAGCGAAGTCGAAGGGTTTCTGCTTTTTTCCGGCAATGCGAACCAATTAATATCATCATTTACACAGTAAGCCAATCGCATCGCTAGAAAAAAGAGCTTCACTCAGGTCGGGCTGCGATTTTCAGCAGATTTCAAAATTTATCATAAATCCGAAACTTGACATTCTTTAAAAGCGATTTTAAAACTATAAAACGGTTACTGAAAAATAAACATTAACGTCAGAATTTAAAATAAATTGTATTTTTTGTGAATTATCAGGCTACGATTTCATAAAGAAGTAAAAAATGCGTATTTTTGCAACTTAAAATTTCTTAGTAAACAATGATAAAAATTACACTTCCGGACAATAGCGTCAGAGAATTTGAGGGAGAAGTCACTCCGTTGGATGTGGCAAAATCTATAAGCGAGGGATTGGCTAGAAATACCATTTCCGCAGTTGTAAACGGCACACAAGTCGAAGTTACCACGCCTATTACCACAGATTCTACGGTACAGCTTTTGACATGGAATGATGATCTTGGTAAGAAAGCTTTCTGGCATTCTTCTGCCCATCTTTTGGCGCAGGCTATCCTTGAATTTTATCCTAACGCTCAATTAACAATTGGTCCGGCAATCGAAAGCGGATTTTATTATGACGTAGATTTCGGTGACGAAGTTTTGTCTGAAAAAGATTTTGAGAAAATTGAAAAGAAAGTTTTAGAAAATGCTAAAAAAGCTTCAACATTCTCACTATACCCTGTTTCTAAAGCTGAAGCTTTAAAAACTTACGCAGATAATCCATATAAAGTAGAATTGATTTCTAATCTTAATGATGGTGAAATCACTTTTGTAACGCATGATAACTTCACAGATCTTTGTCGTGGAGGTCACATTCCAAACACTGGAATTGTGAAAGCCGTAAAGATTTTGAACGCTGCAGGTGCTTACTGGAGAGGAAATGAGAAAAATCCACAATTAACAAGAGTGTATGGGATTTCTTTCCCGAAACAGAAAGAACTGACTGAATATCTTGAGTTATTAGAAGAAGCGAAAAGAAGAGATCATAGAAAATTAGGTAAAGAATTAGGGATTTTTGCTTTCTCAGAAAAAGTAGGTGCTGGTTTACCACTTTGGTTGCCAAAAGGTACTGCTTTGAGAAAAAAATTAGAAAATTTCCTTTCTGATGCTCAGAAAAAAGGAGGATACGAATTTGTAATGACGCCACATATCGGTGCAAAAGAATTATATGTAACTTCCGGACACTGGGATAAATATGGCGCCGATAGTTTCCAGCCGATCAAAACTCCGAATGAAGGAGAAGAATTTATGCTGAAACCAATGAACTGTCCTCACCACTGTGAAATCTACAAAACTTCACAATGGAGCTACAGAGATTTGCCAAAAAGATATGCAGAATTCGGAACGGTTTACAGATATGAGCAAAGTGGTGAACTTCACGGCTTGACAAGAGTTCGTGGATTTACCCAAGATGATGCTCACCTTTTCTGTACTCCTGATCAGCTGATGGATGAGTTTAAGAAAACGATTGATTTGGTTCTTTATGTTTTCGGTTCACTCGGATTTGCTGACTTTACTGCTCAGATTTCCTTAAGAGATCCTGATAATAAAGAAAAGTATATCGGTTCTGATGAAAACTGGGAAAAAGCAGAAAACGCAATCGTTACTGCAGCAAAAGAAAAAGGATTAAACACCGTTACAGAATATGGTGAAGCTGCATTTTATGGTCCTAAATTAGATTTCATGGTGAAAGATGCTTTAGGAAGAAAATGGCAGTTAGGAACTATTCAGGTAGATTACAATTTACCGGAAAGATTCGACCTTACGTATATCGGAAGCGATAATGAGAAGCACAGACCTATCATGATTCACAGAGCGCCGTTTGGCTCTATGGAACGTTTCATTGCGATCTTATTAGAAAATACTGCCGGAGATTTCCCATTGTGGTTGAGCCCGGATCAGTTTACGATATTGCCGATCAGTGAAAAATATGTAGATTATGCTAAAAAAGTTTCAGAATTTTTAGAAATTCACGATATTAGCGGATTGATTGACGAGAGAAACGAAAAAACGGGTAAAAAAATCCGTGATGCAGAATTGAAAAAGATTCCTTTCATGCTTGTGGTAGGAGAAAATGAAGAAAGAGATGGCACAATTTCTGTACGTAGACGTGGAGAAGGCGACCTTGGAGTAATGAGCATGGATGAGTTTGCAGCATACTTCAAAAAGGAAGCAAAAGTATAATTGAAGATTTAATCTTTCAATTCAAAATTAGTTATTAACCAATAAAATTATAAAGCAATAGCACAACGATTTAACAACAGAGGCCCACAAAGACGTCCACCTCAGGAGGACTTACACATGATAAACGATAAGATTCGCGTAAGAGAACTTCGTTTAGTGGGCGACAACGTAGAAGCGGGAATTTTCCCGATTGACAAAGCGAGACAAATTGCCAAAGAGCAGGAATTAGATTTGGTCGTGATTTCAGACAAAGCTGAACCTTTCATTGCGAGGATATTAGACTATAAAAAGTTTTTATACGAGCAAAAGAAGAAAACAAAAGAGCTTAAAGCAAAACAAATCAAAGTGGTTGTTAAGGAGATTCGTTTCGGACCTCAGACTGATGAGCACGATTATGATTTTAAGAAAAAACATGCTGAAAAGTTTTTGGAAGAAGGTTCAAAGTTGAAAACCTACGTATTTTTCAAAGGACGTTCTATTATCTTTAAAGATCAGGGTGAAATTTTACTTCTTAAACTAGCTCAGGAATTAGAGCACGTTGGGAAAGTAGATCAATTACCTAAACTTGAAGGTAAGAGAATGATTATGATGATGAGTCCTAAAAAACCAGCTAAATAATTTGACAATCTGATGATGAGTCTTTTTGACTCATTATCCTACGAAATACACATAGAGAGATTTTCTAATGAAAGTCTCTTTTTGTATGATAATTTTTCGTAATTTTGCAAACCGAATATCTGCGTGAAGGATAGAAATGGAAAGCCCACAGCATGAGCTGGCAAATGCCATGGAGCGAGGACTTGAAATGGATAGCCTGACCCGAATGAGTGAATGGAGCAAAGCGGAATGAACGAGTGAGGGACACGCCCAAGATAATGTAGCAATCTAAAAGTCTAACAATGTAACAATTGATTTTGTCATTGGTACACTGGTAAACTGATATATTGTTACACTTGAAAATCGTATTGATAACAAAAACATAAAAAAGCAAACAATGCCAAAATTAAAAACGAAATCAGGTGCTAAAAAGCGTTTTAAACTTACCGGAACTGGTAAGATTAAAAGAAAAAATGCTTTCAAAAGCCACATCTTAACTAAAAAAGAAACTAAGCAGAAGAGAAATCTTACTACTACTTCTTATGTTGCGAAAGTGGATGAGAAAGGCGTTAAACGTCAATTAGCAATTAAGTAGTTTTTATAAATCATTTTTCGGTTTATAAGAATAACAATTCAACATTTTAACCCTGAAACGGTGCAGATAAGTGTAATGAAACAGTTTACCGCCCTTTTCAAAAAAACAATTTAAATTATGCCAAGATCAGTAAATGCCGTAGCTTCTAGAGCGCGCAGAAAAAAATTAATGAAACAAGCTAAAGGTTTTTTCGGTAGAAGAAAGAACGTTTGGACTGTTGCTAAAAACGCGGTACAAAAAGCAATGCAATATGCTTACCGTGGAAGAAAAGAGAAAAAGAGAAACTTCAGATCACTTTGGATCATGCGTATCAACGCAGGAGCTAGAGAGCACGGAATGTCTTACTCTCAATTTATGGGAGCTCTTAAAAAGAACAACATTGAATTAAACAGAAAAGTTTTAGCTGATTTAGCGATGAACTATCCTGAAGCATTCAAAGCAGTTGTAGATCAAGTAAAATAATGTAAAATTTTTTGTTATCAATATTAAATCCTGAGTTTTTTGCTCGGGATTTTTTTATTATCTACATTTGCTGAATATTAAAGTATCTTATTTAAAGTGAAAAAATTAACTACTCTTCTACTCCTTTCATTAGCAACATATAACGTACAGGCTCAAAGTTTCGTTCAGGCTTATCAAAATAGGGTCAATCAGGTAACGCAGGCTAATATCACCTCACTATTGCAAGATTTTGCATCATTTGGCACAAAAACGTCAGGTTCGGTCGCAAATAATAATACTTTAAATTGGCTTAAAGGTAAATATCAAACCTATGGTTATACTGCAGGTCAAATTACTGAAGACAGCTTTACAGTAAACGGAAATACGACAAAAAATTTAGTTGTCACAAAAACGGGTACAGTTTATCCAAACACTTACGTTATTATTTGTGGTCACTACGATACGATAGTTGGCCCGGGTGTTAGTGACAACGGTAGCGGAACGTCTATTTTGCTGGAAGCTGCCAGAATTTTAAAAGATATCCCTACTGAATATTCTATTAAATTTATTCATTTTTCTGGTGAAGAACAGGGGCTTGTGGGAAGTAATCATTATGTAAACAATGTTGTTTTTCAGAATAATGTACGTCAATTAAATCTGAGATTGGTTTTTAATATTGATCAGGTTGGGGGCAAGCTGTCTGCGCCAAGTAATTCAGTAAAATGTGAGAGTGATCAAATATCCAACAGCAATAATCCTTTACAGAATTCAAACAATGCACCTTCACTAGCATTTACACAGCAACTTGCAGTATGTACAACTTTATATTCACCGTTACAAGCTGTAATATCTAATGCTTATTCTTCAGATTATATTCCTTTCGAAAGCAAAGGAGATATTATTACAGGTTTCTATGAAACTCCACAGAGTATGAATGAGCATACTGCAAATGATACTTTTGCCAATGTAGATCCAACGTATGTTTTCAATGTCGGAAAAGCTGCGGTTGGTGCGCTTCAACATTTTGCGGTTGCTACTACCAATCTTTCTGTCAATGAGGCATCTACAAGTTCTTTAGAATCAGTAAAAGTTTATCCTACTCCGGCTAAAAATATTGTAAATATAGAATTGCCAAATGAAATCAAAAAATTCAATATTGAAATTACTGATATGAGTGGGAAACTAGTTTTAAAATCTGAAAATCAAAAAGAAATCAATGTCTCCGCTTTAGAAAATGGTGTCTATCTTTGCTCGATAAAAACTGACAACGAAAGTGTAACGAGGAAAATAGTTATTAAAAAGTAAATTATATTAAAATTCTATTTCTTTATTAAAAAATATTCAAATTAATTATATTTTTATTTGATTTGAAATAATGATTCCAAGCTATTGTTTGGAATCATTTTATTTATACATTTGCTCAAATTTTTTAAAGTGAAAAAAATATTTAGTTTTCTGATTTTATCTTTAGGGTTAAATTATGTACAATCTCAAACCTTTATTCAAGCTTATCAGAACCGTGCAAATCTAGTTACTCAGACAAATATCACAACAAATCTGCAGGAATTTTCTAATTTAGGTATCAAAACTACTGGTTCTACAAACAACGCCAATGCATTAAACTGGCTCAAAAATAAGTATCTTTCTTACGGATATTCGGCAAGCCAGATCGTTGAAGATCCTTTTTCTTACCAATCAGGAAGCAATACAATCAATTCAAAAAATCTTGTTATCACAAAAATAGGAACTGTTTATCCAAACAAGTTTGTTATTATTTGCGGGCATTTTGACAGTATCAACGGACCAGGAGTCAATGACAACGGTAGTGGAACTTCGATCATTTTGGAAGCTGCAAGAATTTTGAAAGATATACCTACGGAATATTCGATCAAATTTATTCACTTTTCAGGAGAAGAACAAGGGTTGAGAGGAAGCACTCATTACGCAAATACAGTTGCTTATCAAGGTGCAAACCGTGTGCTGGATATCAAATTGGTCTTTAATCTTGATCAGGTAGGCGGCAAAGCTGGGAATGTAAATAATACTATTTATTGTGACGAAGATATGGGTGGAAACCCAAATAACACTATTGCATCTGCTGCTGCAACCCAAGAATTAGTTACTCTTACAGGTCTTTATTCACCTCTACTAACAGATATTGATGAAGCTGAAAACACTGATTATATGCCTTTTGAAGCTAAAGGAGAAGTAATCACAGGTTATTTTGAGAAAATCAGAAGTAATTATCCCCACACTTCAAATGATACTTTTGCCAATACAGATCCTGTATATATTTACAATGTCGGGAAAGCTTCTGTGGGGGCACTTCAACATTTTGCTGTAGCATCAACAACCATTTTGGGAACTCATGAAAATTCTCCAAATGAGTTAGAAAACATTACTGTTTTTCCAAATCCGGCAAAAGATTATCTAAATTTTGAATTACCGAAGAATGTGAAAAATTTCACTTTCGAATTAACAGATTTGTTGGGACATTCTTTTTTGAAAACTGAAAATCAAACTAAAATAAACATCTCCGGAGTTGTAAAAGGAGTTTACTTAGCACACATTAAAACAGATCATTACACAGTCATAAGGAAAGTGATGATTCAATAATACTAAACTAAAACCTGCAGAAATGCAGGTTTTTTTATTGATTTCTATCCAATAGAATTTCTTCAATTTCATCTAAAGAAAAGTTTTTCGCTTTCAATAAAATTAAAAAATGATATAGTAAATCTGCTGCTTCATTTTTAAATAAATCAGCATTCTCATCCTTTGCTTCTATCAACAATTCCACAGCCTCCTCGCCTACTTTCTGAGCGACTTTGTTGATGCCTTTTTGATATAATGAATAAGTGTACGAACCATCTACTTTGTCATCAATTCTCTGAGCAATTTTGTCTTCCAATTCATACAAGAAGCCTTTTGAATCCTTCTCGCCAAAACAGCTGAAACTTCCGGTGTGACAAACTGTATTTTTTGGAATAACTTTGATTAAAATCGTATCCTGATCACAATCGATTTGAATATTTTTTACCGTTAAAAAATTTCCTGACTCCTCACCTTTTGTCCATAATCTGTTTTTTGAACGGCTGAAAAAAGTAACGATTCCTTCTTCTTTTGTTTTGTTAAAAGCTTCTTCATTCATGTAACCCAGCATTAAAATCTGCAATGTTCTTTCGTCCTGAATAATTACAGGAACGAGTCCGTTTGTTTTATTAAAATCTATTTTCATCTTACGTTGATATTTCTGTTTTTCAATTCATTTTTCAATTCATCAATTCCAATTTCGCCAAAATGGAAAACACTTGCCGCCAAAGCTCCCGTAGCTTTTGTGAGAGTAAAAACATCTTCAAAATCTTCAATTTTCCCAGCTCCGCCAGAAGCAATCACGGGAATGTTTACATTTTCTGAAATCAGTTTTGTCAATCTTAAATCAAAACCATTTTTTGTTCCATCACCATTCATTGACGTTAAAAGAATCTCACCTGCTCCTAATTCTTCAACTTTTTTAGCCCAATCTAAAGTTTTCAGCGGAGTCATTTCTCTTCCCCCTTTTACAAAAACCCAGTCATTGTTGTCTACAAATTTTGTATCAATCGCCACAACGATGCACTGACTTCCAAATTCTTTCGCTAATTCAGAAATCAGGTGAGGATTTTTAACAGCAGACGAATTGATGCTGATTTTATCAGCTCCGGCTTCCAATAATTTTCTAACGTCTTCTACGGAAGAAATTCCACCACCCACTGTGAATGGAATACTTAGCTCTTTAGCAATATTTTTTACCAGCTCAACAAAAGTTTTCCGTTCTTCAATAGTTGCTGTGATGTCCAGAAAAACCAATTCGTCCGCACCTTCTGCCTCGTATTTTTTGGCTAAATCAATTGGATTGCCGGCATTTCTCAAACCTTCAAAGTTTACTCCTTTTACAGTAGTTCCGTCTTTGATGTCCAGACATGGAATAATTCTTTTTTTAAGCATTTTGAATAAAATTTTGAAGTTGATTTAATGATATTTTACCTTCATAAATTGCTTTTCCAATAATGGTTCCCGCACATCCTATTTCTTTCATCAGATAAACATCTTCAATACAGGAAATTCCACCGCTTGCAACTAATTGAATGGTTGTCTTATTTAAAATCTCCCGATACAATTCTGTAGATGCTCCTTCAAGCATTCCATCTTTTGAAATATCTGTGCAGATTACATTCTGAATGCCTTTCTTTTGATAATCAAGAATAAAATCAAATACATTTTTATCGCTTTCTTTCAACCAACCTGAAGTTTTTATGTTTCGGTTTTCACAATCGGCACCCAAAATTATTTTTTCAGCTCCGTATTTTTCAATCAATTGAAAGCAGAAATCAGGATTTTGAATGGCGATACTGCCGATGGTAATTTGTTTTGCACCGGAATTAAACGCTGTTTCAATATCATTTTCAGTTTTCAGTCCGCCACCAAAATCGATGTGCAATGAAGTTTTTTTTGCAATAGTTTCCAATACTTTTTGATTAACAATATGTTTTGATTTCGCTCCATCCAAATCGACAAGGTGTAAAAACTGAATTCCAAAATCTTCAAATTCTTTGGCGACTTCGAGCGGATTTTCATTATAAATTTTCTTAGTATTGTAATCACCTTTTGAAAGCCTCACACATTTTCCGTCGATGATATCTATAGCAGGAATAATTTTCATATGTAGTTTTTTATTGTTTTAATAAGTCATATGCAATCGCTCTTTTTTATGGATTTTCCATTTCCAATCATTGCGATTTCATCATTAAATTTTTAAAAAGTTTTTAAGTAATTGATTCCCAAATTTTCCCGATTTTTCCGGATGAAATTGAGTTGCAAAGAAATTATCTTTCTGCAAAGAAGCGCTAAACGGTAAAATATAATCGCAAACAGAAGTTGTATCTTCTGACAATTCACAATAATAACTGTGGACAAAATATAAATCATTTTCCTCTGAAATTGCTGAGAACAAAGGAGCTTTCAATTCAGAAACAGTATTCCAACCCATGTGAGGAACGAGATCCAATGGTGAAAATTTTCTCACATCACAATCAAAAATTCCCATTCCGACAGTATTTCCTTCTTCATTATTTTTACACATCAACTGCATCCCCAGGCAAATTCCCAAAACAGGTTGAGTCAATGACGGAATAAGTTGATCCAAACCTTTTTCTCTTAAAACTTTCATCGTAGAAGAAGCTTCGCCAACGCCTGGGAAAATTACCTTATCAGCATTTTTTATCAGTTCAAAATCATCGGTAATGATTGAATTTGTACCTAATCTTTCAAGAGCATTCTGAACAGAATTGACGTTTCCGCCGTTGTATTTTATAATCGCTATCATCTTATAAACTCCCTTTGGTTGATGGTAAATTGTAATTTTGATCGGTCTGATTAACTGCCATTTTTATCGCTTTTGCAAAAGCTTTAAAGATTGATTCTATCTTGTGATGCTCGTTTTCGCCCTCAGATTTAATATTTAAATTGCATTTTGAAGCATCTGTAAATGATTTAAAAAAGTGATAAAACATTTCCGTTGGTACATCGCCAATTTTTTCTCTCCTAAATTTCACATCCCAAACCAACCAAGGTCGCCCGCCAAAATCAATCGCCACTTGAGACAGACAATCGTCCATCGGAAGTAGAAAACCATATCTTTCAATTCCTTTTTTCTTTCCTAAAGCTTGTAAAACTGCCTCTCCAAAAACAATTCCGGTATCTTCGATTGTGTGGTGCTCGTCAACCTGCAAATCTCCTTTCACCTTTGTTTTTAAATCTAAATTTCCGTGTTTTGAGATCTGTTCAAGCATGTGATCAAAAAAATGTAAACCAGTCGAAATTTCCGAATTTCCGCTTCCGTCAAGATTAACTTCGACTTCGATTTCAGTCTCATTTGTTTTTCTGAAAACTTTAGCTTTTCTTGGAATTTGCTTTAAATATTGATAGATTTCATTCCAGTTTCTCGTCGTCAATTCCGCATTTTCATTTTCAAATTCACTAATGAAAATGGCTTTTGAACCTAAATTTTTAGCTAATTGAATATCTGTCAATCGGTCTCCAATTACAAAAGAATTTTTGATATCATAATTGCCGTAAATGAATTTCCCCAACATTCCGACTTCAGGTTTTCTATTGGGAGAATTTTCGTATTCAAAACTTTTATCGATTAAAATATCATTGAAAACTATTCCCTCATTTTTAAAAGCTATCAGCATTTTCTCCTGTGGTTTTATAAAATCTTCAAAAGGAAAACTGTCTGTTCCCAAACCATCCTGATTGGTTACCATCACCAATTCGTAGTCGCATTCCTTTGCTATTTTGGATAAATTTTGAAAAACTCCCGGATAAAACTCAAGCTTTTCCAAAGAATCAACCTGAAAATCTGTTGGCGGTTCTATGATCAATGTTCCGTCGCGGTCTATAAATAATACTTTTTTCATCTTCTAAATGTTTTTTAAAGTATTAATAAGACGTTTATTTTCATTTCTACTTCCGACATTGATTCTGATGCAGTTGGGAATCTGAGGAAATCTTTTGCTGGTCAGAATTTCACCATCAATCAATGTAGAGTAAACTTTGTCGGCATTTTTAAATTCAATCAAAAAGAAATTAGCATCGGTAGGAAATACTCTTAAAATACATTCCACATTTTCAAGCTGACTTTTCAGCCAGTTGCGTTCTTTCAAAATTTCATTTAAATTATTTTGAAAATCTTCGATCTGATCTAGCTTTTCTAAAATTAAGTTTTGGCTCAAAATATTCACATTAAAAGGTGATTTGACTGTGTAGATGAAATTGGTGATTTCTACAGATGAATAAGCAATTCCAACTCTTGCTCCGGCCAAACCCCAGGCTTTGGAGAATGTTTGTAAGACAATCAGATTTGGATATTCATTGATTAATTCAAGACTAGATTTTTGTTCTGAAAACTCAATATACGCTTCATCCACAACCACAATTCCTTCAAAATTCTGGATGTAAAATTCAATATCCTCGATTGAATTTCCGGTTGGATTATTGGGCGAACAGAGAAATAATATTTTGGGTTGATTTTCTTTTACAATATTTAAAAAATCTTCCTTTACAATTTCGAAATTTTCATTGAGATTGAGCTGGACAACTTTATTTTCATTGATTGTTGCATAAAATCCGTACATCGCAAAAGATGGATTCATCACCAAAACGGAATCTTTTTTTGGTTCGCAGAAAATTTTTATAATCAAATCGATCAATTCATCACTTCCGTTTCCAATTGCTATTTGATTAGCTGAAATGTTTTTGAAAACCGATATTTTTTCTCTAAGATTCTTGTGCGTAGAATCCGGATAGCGATTAAATTCTCCAAACGGACTTTCGTTGGCATCCATCAGCAAAGGGTTTTCAAACGTATTATTATCTCTAAAACTGATGTAAGGTCTCAATTCTGAAATGTTTTTTCTAACTAATTTTTGAATATTTATTGTTTTCATAATTTCATTTTAATCTAATGGATACTGCATTTTTGTGAGCTAAAAGTCCCTCCGCTTCCGCCATCAGTTCAATTGTTTTTCCTAAATTCTCTAATCCTTCTTTTGACAAATTCTGAAACGTAATTTTCTTCACGAAACTGTCTAAAGAAACTCCGCTGTAGTTTTTGGCAAAACCATTCGTGGGAAGTGTGTGATTGGTTCCGCTGGCGTAATCTCCGGCACTTTCACAGGAATAATTTCCGAGAAAAACAGAACCCGCATTTTGAATTTTGTTGATGTAACTTTCAAAATCTTCAACCGCTAAAATCAAATGTTCCGGCGCATACAGATTGCTAAAATCTAATGCTTCATCCATAGAATCGAATAAAATAAAATGGCTGTTATTTAATGATTGTTGAGCAAACTCATTTCTGGGAAGTTGTTTGATCTGCTTTTTGGCTTCCTCAATCGTTTCATTTAGAATATTCAAATCTGTTGAAACAAAAATCACCTGACTGTCGCTTCCATGTTCAGCCTGTGACAACAAATCTGCCGCACAAAACTCAGGGACAGCGTTTTCATCGGCGATGACCAGAACTTCACTGGGACCTGCCGGCATATCAATGGCAACACCAAAACTCTGGGCAAAATCCTTCGCTGCAACGACAAATTGATTCCCCGGACCGAAAATTTTATAAACATTCGGAATGGTTTCTGTACCGAAAGTCATTGCGGCAACCGCTTGTGCTCCGCCTGCTTTAAATATTTTTGACACACCGCAAAGTTTAGCGGTGTAAAGAATTGCAGGATTTATATTTCCATTTTGATCCGGTGGCGTACACAAAATAATCTCTTGACAGCCCGCCAATTGAGCAGGAATGGCAAGCATTAAAACCGTTGAAAATAATGGAGCTGTTCCACCTGGAATGTAGATTCCCACCTTTTCAATTGCACGGTTTTCTCGCCAGCAAATGACTCCTTTCGTAGTTTCAACTTTCTGAATTTCATTTTTCTGAGAAGCATGAAATTTTGTTATATTCTCTTTCGCTGTCTGAATGGCCAGTTTTAAATCTTCCGAAATTAAATTTTCAGCAATGTCAATTTCGTTCGGACTTACCTTTAATTGGATAATTGTAGCAGAATCAAATTTTCCAGCATAATTAATTAAGGCCTGATCACCATTTCTTTCAATTTCTTCGAAGATTTCTTTAATGATTTCTGAAATTTCCTGCTTTTTAAAAACCGGTCTTTTCGTTAATTCAAACCAGGTTTCTCGTTTTGGATTTTTATAAATATTCATCTTAAATAACCATTTTATCGATTGGAATGATCAAAATATCCTGCGCACCTTTCAGTTTTAATTCATCAATGACATCCCAAAAACTTTCTTCATCAATCACAGAATGAATACTGCTCCAGCCCTCTTCAGCAAGTGGAATCACCGTCGGACTTTTCAAAACCGGGAGCACATCAGAGATTTCTGAAATCTTACTATTGGGAACATTCATTAAAATATATTTAGAATTTTTCGCCTTTAAAACCGCTTTAATTCTAAAAAGCAACTTGTCTAAAATTTCTTCCTGCGAAGAATTCAGATTAATATTTTTTGCTAACACGGCTTCTGACTTTAGCAGCGTTACGGTTTCACGCAGTCCGTTTTTGAATAAAGTGCTTCCAGAGCTCACGATATCGCAGATTCCGTCTGCCAGTCCTATACTTGGAGCAATTTCTACAGAACCTGAAATCACATGAATATCGGCCTGAATGTTATTTTCGTTTAAATATTTTTTAAGGGTGTTAGGATACGATGTGGCAATTTTTTTGCCATTGAAATATTGTGGTTGATCTGTTTCTATATCTTTCGGAATGGCCAACGAAACACGGCATTTTGAAAAACCTAATTTCTGTACAATCTTATTTCCCTTCTGCTTTTCTGCCAACAGATTTTCACCGACAATTGCAATGTCTACTACTCCATCTTCCAGATATTGCGGAATATCTGAGTTTCTGAGATACATAATTTCCAAAGGAAAATTATCTACCAAGACCTTCAGTTGGTCTTTGCCATTGTTTACAGAAATGCCGCAATCTTTGAGAAGCTGAAGAGATTCTTCATACAATCGCCCGTTTTTTTGAATAGCAATTTTTAATTTACTCATTACTTTTTTATAAGTTTTAGTCTGAGTAAATGAAGTTGATTTATGAAAATTTCACAGAAATGTGGAAACAAAAAAACCGTCCTTACTCAGACGGTTTTTAATTTATTTTTATGAATTCAACACAAAATATCAATCACTTCCGCCTTAGCTGAGATGATGATAATGATGAAGTGTTGAGAAATTCGGTTTCATTTTTTGAATATTGTGGTACAAATGTAGAACTTATTTTTAAACTTCCAAGAAATTTATGAAATAATTTTTTGATAAAAATTCATCAGTTCATTGGCAATCGGCTCATCATTAAATTTTTGAACGAACTCAAAACCTTTATCAGAACGGCGTTTTCTTTCAGATTCGCTGTCCCAGAGAAATTTTATTTTTGATTGTAAATCTAAATAATTTTTAGGATCAACGTAAACAGAATCTTTACCTCCGGCTTCAGGAAGACAACTTGTGTTGCTGGTAATTGTAACAGTTTTTGAAAATAAAGCTTCAATAACAGGAATTCCGAACCCTTCAAAAAAACTTGGATAGACAAAAATATCGGCAAGCTTGTAGATAACAGCCAACTCATTCATCGAAACACCTTCCAGAAAATGAATTTGTTTTTCTATTTTATTTTTTCGGATGAAGTCTTGTACTTTTTTGAAATATTTTGTCTTTCGTCCGACAACCACTAAAGGAATTTCAGTTTTATCAATTGCTTTAACGATGTTTAAGAGGTTTTTGCGCTCTTCAATCGTTCCGACATTTAAGATAAACCTTTCAGGTAAACCAAATTTTTCTTTGGTTTTCTGAATGAATTTTTCAGATTGATCTTCTTTGAAAGCATGATGGCAACCCTGATAAATTACCTCAATTTTATCTTCAGGAACTTTTAAGTAATGAATAATATCCTGCTTGGTTTGCTCAGAAATTGCAATGATTTTGTCAGCAGATTCTGCTGCTTTTTTAAACTTCCAAAGGTGAATTTTTCGGTCAAAAAAAGAATAATATTGCGGATAACGCATGAAAATTAAATCATGAATCGTGACTACTTTTTTGATTGGATTTTTGTTCCATTTTAAAGGTAATTCACCTGATAATCCGTGAAATATATCTGCATTCTGAGCCTGCGCATCTTTCCCCATTTTAAACTGACGGGAAAATTTGCCTTTTGAAGATTCAATGAAATGAACATTGTTTTTTTCTAAAATTTCCTTCCCTCTTTCAGACTTATTTTTATTGAGTAAAATATATTCATTTTCAGGAAAATATTGAGATAAAATCCTGACTAGATCACGAGAATAGTTGCCTAAACCTGATGTATTGTGAAAAAAACGCTTTGCATCAAATGCTATCTTCATGACTATATTTTATATAAAATTCCAGATTTAAGAGTTTTTAATCCCATTTTAAAAGTTTTTATTTTTCACAATGTAATTTGGCCTTGCTTTTACCTGTTTGAAAATTTTTCCTAAATAAATCCCTATAATTCCTAAAATAATCAACTGCAGGCCACCAAAGAAAACGATGGTCATAATCAATGATGCCCATCCTGAGATTTCTGTTTTTGCAATGAAAGCGTAAATAACGTAAGCGCCGTAACCAATTACCGAAAATGCTGAAAATATAAATCCTAAATATGCTGCAATGTACAATGGCTTTACACTGAATGCCGTGATTCCTGTAAAGGCAAAAGTAATCATCTTTTTAAGGTTGTAACTGCTTTGCCCTGAAACCCGTTCAGAAGCTGTAAATTCTATAGCGCTTTGTTTAAAGCCCATCCAGCTCGTCAATCCACGCAGAAATAAGTCATCTTCATTGAATTTTCTCATGACTTCTACAACATTTGCATCCATCAATCTGAAGTCTGAACCGCCGCCTTTGGTAAGATTTACATCAGATAATCCTGACAGAATTTTGTAAAAAAAGTCTGAAGTTTTTCTTTTGAAGACAGAAATTTCTTTGGGATATTTTCTAATTGTCAGAACAACATCATTGCCTTCTTCCCATTTTTTAATCATTTTCGGAATGAGTTCCGGTGGATGTTGAAGGTCACCATCCATTGAAATTACAGCATTACCTAACGCACTATCCATACCTGCTTTTACAGCAGGCTGATGTCCGAAATTTCTGGAAAATTCGATAAATTTTACTTCGTCAAATTTTTTATATAAAATTTCTAATTGTTGCTGTGTGTTATCTCTGCTTCCGTCATTCACGAAAATAATTTCAAAATCATAATGAGGTAATTCGGAAAAAACTTCTTTAATTTTTTGGTGAATCAATGCAACATTTCCTTCTTCATTATAGGCAGGAATTACAATAGATATTTTTTTCATCCTTAGATATTATTGTAGGCTATAATCTTTTTCAAAATCTCTGGTCATTAATTCATAAATTATTCTAAACCAAACGACAATGCAAGGTACTGCTTTTAGAGAATATTTGATAATGTAATTTACTTTGATCGATTTTGGAAATAAATCTGAAGGTGAAAAGCACGTAAGAATGATTACAAAAATTAACATGCCTAAAACTAATGGCGTTCTTTCTTTTTGTAAAAAAAACCAGATCATCACACCTGCAACTGCAATAATATACGTTGGAGATTCTGATCCTGAGCTAAACAATACCAAGAAAAGTAATGTTGACGCCAAAATCATTAATTGAAAAGCGTAATTTTTATACTGCTTAAATCTTATGTATGGTAATGCAAACAGCGGTAATCCAAAAGCTAAGAATGAAAGATTTGAAATCGATGCATCTCCTAAAATTCTTCTGACAAAGCCCATCAGAGAGATATCCTGCATATTCCCCAAAACCTGATTGTCATTGTTTTTTGAAATCAAAGAATGCGACCAATCTGCATAACTCTGCAATACAAATTGAGGTGTAGAATAAATCATCGG
The DNA here is from genome assembly GCF_022699665.1 of Chryseobacterium aahli. Classification (GTDB taxonomy): domain Bacteria; phylum Bacteroidota; class Bacteroidia; order Flavobacteriales; family Weeksellaceae; genus Chryseobacterium; species Chryseobacterium aahli. The sequence continues at coordinate 214,591 of NZ_JALDNB010000002.1, forward strand.
TATTAAAAGGCAAATAACAGCAACGATAATTCCTGAAAGAATAAATTTAAATTTATTCTTAATGAAAAAAAACTGAGATAGGCCTACGATTCCGTAAAGTTTAACGAAGATTCCGATGACGATGGCTGAGGCAGATTTCACTTCCTTATTTTCGTAAATATAAATTGCTGATAGCATTAAAAGTCCTACTAAAGCAATATTAAATTGTAAACTAATTGCAGCCGTAATGTATTCTTGTAGACAAAATAATGCAAAAAGAGCTTTTTTAGCGTCTGAAAAAGGAAGCTTATAAATTGCAAAAAGGAAGATGGCAGTATTTGCAACATTCCAAAGAGAAATTCCTAACCAATCTGGCATCATAGCAAACGGAGCAATCAACAGGCTAAAGAAAACTCCATAATGATTCATATCAAAATATCGCTCAGGATATTGTAAGTATAAATTTTTCTGTTCTAAAGTATTGTAAAATACATTTTTGAAAATTAGATAGTTATTGATTGCCTGCGGACCTCTCAGAAATTTTGAGATTGCGGTAACCACTGCTATAATAAGATAAACCCCAAATATATATCTGGGGTTTAAAATAAACTTTAAAAATTTTTCTTTCAAGATGATTAGTTTTAGGTTAATTATAATTTAAACCGCAACATTATTTTCTCTCAAAGCGTCATTCAATGACGTCTTTTTATCTGTAGATTCTTTTCTCTGACCGATGATCAAAGCACAAGGAACCTGAAATTCTCCCGCTGGATATTGTTTGGTATAACTTCCAGGAATTACCACTGAACGCGCAGGAACTCTCCCTTTGATTTCAATAGGTTCTGAACCTGTAACGTCGATAATTTTAGTTGAAGCGGTCAATACAACATTCGCTCCCAAAACTGCTTCCTTTTCAACATGAACACCTTCTACCACAATACATCTTGAACCAATAAAACAATCGTCTTCAATGATTACCGGTGCAGCCTGAAGTGGCTCTAAAACTCCGCCAATACCAACACCACCACTCAAGTGAACGTTTTTACCGATTTGTGCACAACTTCCAACCGTCGCCCAAGTATCAACCATCGTTCCTGAGTCTACATAAGCTCCGATATTCACATAAGAAGGCATTAAAATAACACCCGAAGCAATGAAAGAACCTTCTCTGGCAACAGCATGAGGAACAACTCTCACTCCTTTTTCAGCATAATTTCTCTTCAAAGGCATTTTATCATGAAATTCAAAAGGACCTACTTCAATAGTTTCCATTTTCTGGATTGGGAAATACATTACTACCGCTTTCTTTACCCATTCGTTGACCTGCCATCCGTTTTCTGTAGGTTCGGCAACACGAAGTTTTCCAGAATCTAAAAGAGAAATAACCTCTCTGATAGCTACTTTGCTGTCTTCATTTTGTAATAAATCTCTATTATCCCAAATATTTTCAATAGTTTGTTGTAACGACATGTTTTAAGTTTAAATCAGTTTAATAAATATGTCGCCAAATATACAAAAAAGTTCAGCAAAAGCCTTTCAAACTTATGATTTTGAAAACGAATTATTTAGAATTTCAGATACATTAAATTCATTGCCAATTACAAAACCCTTTGTGCATGAAGATAGGCTTTATTCCAGTATTTTTCGTTGAGAGACGAAATGATTACCCCTTTAGAAGTCGATGCGTGAATGAATTTTACTTCGCCATCATTTTCAATAGTATGAACAATGCCAACATGAGAAACTTTACTTCCACCCGCTGTTGCAAAAAATAAAAGATCGCCAGGTTTTGCTTCTTCCAAATCTATATTTTTTCCGGTGTTTGCCTGATCAGCTGATCTTCTGGGCAGCTTCAATCCATTTTCGTCAAACACTTTTGTGGTCAAGCCCGAACAGTCAAAACCCGAAGATGTATTTCCTCCAAATTTATAAGGCGTTCCTAAATATCTTTCAGCATCTTTTAAAATACTTTTCATCGAACCGGAAAGTTTACCATCAAATTTTGAATCTAATTTTCTTAGGCTTTCTGATTTTGAAACCTTTGAGCTCGATGAGTTTTTTGATTTCGAGACAGCTTTCGAACTTCCGCATGAAATGATGATCGTTGCCGAAATTGACAGAATAGCAAACTGTCTTAAAACTTCGTTATATCGTATTGATTTTAAATTCATATCTAATTGATTTTTAATCTACTTCATTACTTAATACAAATATAAATATAAAAATTTAATTATACTATAACTATACTACAACTATACTATAATTATATGTTAAAATTATAAAAATTAAAAATAATTAGTATATTTGAGGTTCAATATTGATCGCATGGCAACGTATGAAAGCATTTTAAAAATTAACGGAACGGTAGGAGATTTGGTTTTTTATAATCTGAATGGTAAAAATGTCGTTCGGAAGAAAAGTGGCTTTAATAAAAATGCTTTTAAGAAAAGCACATCGTACGAAAAAGTTCGTCAGAACAGTTCAGAATTTGGTCATTGCTCTAAGATCGGTAAAGTTTTCAGGCAATGTCTGGAGTCCTATATTAAAGAATGTGATGACGCCCTACTCTATCAGAAGTTTGCAAAGCTCATGACTGAGATTAAAGACTTAGACAGTATTTCAGAAAAAGGGAAAAGAACTGTGAAAAACGGAATTGCTACAGATGCAGGCATGCAGATGCTAAAAGACTTTCAATTTGGAATTATTCCAAGTCTTGGAAATTCAGTATCAATATCTGCGGGATTATGGGATTACAGCTTGGTTTTAGATAAAAATATCACTGTTGATGAAATCATTGTTGAAACTTTAAAAATAGATTTTGAAGAATACAAGTCGGAACATTTTAAAGAAATTATTTCTACCGAAAAACCGCTTAATGAATATTTTTTTTTAAAACACTTCTCGGAGGATGATGTGCGATTCCACTTTGTAGTTTTGAAAAAAGATGATGAAATTATTAAGATGGGATTTCTTTAAATTGAATTTTAAAATAGATAATCGATTTTTTCTCGCAAATTGAGCTGATTCAGCAGATTTTTAGGATGAATATATAACTTGGAAACACAAAAAAACCTGTAAACAAAGTTTACAGGTTTTCAATAGTATAATTTAGAAATTATTTATTCTTTTCTCCAATCCAAGCACCGCTTCTTGTTGGCGTTGGTACTGCATTTGTCCAGTTCCCGCTCCCTTTTTTATCAGGCGTTAAAGTTCCTGAAAACTGACCGTCAGACGGCAAACCAAGTTCTGCTGTCAATTGTCCTGAATCGTCTAAATGACCTGAGATATTATAGTTTTCGTTATTGACCTCAGAATGCATTGTGCCTTTAACATTACCATCGTCAGAAACCACAAAATTCCACACTCCTTTATCGCTCCCTGTGTATGTCCCAGACCAAGTTCCGATGTAATCATAGATTGTTTCGTCATCAGCTGTACATCCGATTAATGAAAAAGTAGTCACTAAAAGTAAAAAAAGTTTCTTCATAGCTTTTAATATGGTTTGATAAAGTTTTGTTTAAGTGGAGAATACGGGAGTCGAACCCGTTACCTCTACACTGCCAGTGTAGCGCTCTAGCCAAATGAGCTAATTCCCCGTCATCTTTGCGCTTTTCACACGAAGCGGTACAAAAGTAAGTAATTAAACCATATTTGCAAATAATTTGTTAAATTTTATTTAAGAAAATGCTTTAATCTAAAGACAATTTCAATTTTCTAAAAATTCTTTAAAGAAATGATAAAAATTAAAAAGAGCTATTTCGTATTTTTCATTTGTATTGCTCGCTGCAAAAATGATTGCGCCGCCAATTTTTCTTCTGCTTCTTCTATTGCCCTGAGCAAATGATTGTTATTGTCTGCAATTTCACCTAAAATCGTAGAAATTAATTCCCAAACAGGCTGCATTTTTTCAATTAAATCTAAACCTTTTGGGGATAATTCAATCAAACGTTTACGCTCATCCGATTTATCTTTTTTAGAAATGATCATTTTTTGCTTTTCAAGTTCTTTTAACAAACTGATGGTCGAAGGATGGCTGTATCCGATTTCATTGGCGATTTCTACAACACTCAATATTTTTTTATGATGTAATGTGAAAATTACGGGAAACCATTTTGGCTCAAAATCGATTCCGAATTCTCTATAAAGTAATGCTCCGTCTTTGCGCAACTGTTCACTGAGTCTTTGTAATCTTGTCGATAAGGCTAAAATACCTGATTCGTTGATGACATTCATAATTAAGATTTTAAATCGAGGAAACAAAAGACATTATCAGCATTCATCAAAGGAAATTTTGATGGCAGTTTTTCCTTTTCGATAATCGAGAAATGATTCTTTTCGTAGAAACGTAATGCTGCTTGTAATATAGATACCGTTCCTAAATAAACTTCATCAATACTATTTTTACGACAGTATGTAATAAGTATTTCTAACAATTTTTGGGCAATGCTGTATTCCTTTCCTCTAAATTCTTTTTTGACAAACATTTTCCTGATTGCCGCAGCTTTTTCATCAAACTTGACCAAAGCGATTGTTCCCACAAGCTCACCATTAATGAAGGCACCCCAAAAATTCCCTCCAGGTGCTATATAAAATTCATCAATATGAAGAAGATCTGGTTGGTCGTTAATAGTAATGGGAACATTAAATTCTTTCTGCTGAATATTCAAAATTAAATCAATAACTGATTCTGAATATTGGTTGTCGATCTGTTGAATTTTTAACATAAAATTTATTTATGTACAAAACTACGTAGTTAACTACATATATACAAGTGAAATTTAAAAATAATCATAAAAAAACGTATGCTAAAAACAGCATACGTTCAATTTATTTTGATTCATTAGTCTAATACTAATGCTCCATTTATTTATTTATTTATTTATTTATTTCCAACCACCACCTAAGGCTCTGTATAAATCTACTGCGGCTTTCATTTTACTGTATTGTGCATTAGAAATGTTCAGCTCGGCATTCAGCGAGTTTACATTGGCGTTTAATACTTCAAGATAGTTAGCCATCCCGTAGTTCACCAATTCCTGAGAATATTCTACCGAATTTTTGTAAGCATTCAATTCTTTTGTTTTTAAATCAATAAAAGAATCCTGTACAGAAAATACTCTGATGGCATCAGAAACTTCTTTTCCGGCGGTAAGAACTGTTTTTCTAAAGTTTAGATAAGCCGTTTCTTTATTTGCAAGACTTACTTCGTAATTGGTTTTTATTTGTCTTTTGTTTAAAATAGGTTGAGCTAAACCTCCGATTAAACTTCCAAAAAGCGAGTTAACACTGAACAAATGATCAATATCCACTGACTGTAATCCACCGCTTCCTGTCAATTTTAATGTAGGATAAAACTGTGCTTTTGCAGAATTTGTTAATTCAAATGCATTCATCAGATTAAATTCTGCCTGCATCACATCCGGACGGTTTGCCAATAAATTGGCTGGATAACCCAATGCAAAGTTTGCTGGAAGTGTTTGGCTCTCTAAAGTTGACCTTTCAATCGCTTGTGAAGGTTCACCCATCAAAAGACTCATCGTGTTTTCTAATTGTTGAATTTGAGTATCGATATCGATTAACAAAGACTGTGCATTATAAACCAAGGCTTGGCTTTGTTGAACAGCAACTTCCGTTAAAGTTCCTGCTACTTTTAAAGCTTTTGTAGTTTCAAGATTATTCTCACGGATTTTTATCGTCTCCTGAATGATTTTTTTCTGATCATCTAAAGTCAGTAGTTGATAATAACTTGAAGCAATTGAAGAAACTAAATCACTTTTCACAGCCTGATGTGCTGCAACATTTCCTAAATACGTTGCCAACTGAGCTTTTTCCTGAGCTTTCAATTTTCCCCATAGATCAGCTTCCCAAGCGATGCTTCCGGTAATGTCAAACTGGTTGACATATCTTCTCTCTCCGATGATCTGCCCAAACTGAGTGTTCAAAGACTGAGTCTGAAAAGTATAACCAGGACCAACGGTTAATGTCGGTTGATAAGCAGCTTTACTTTGTCTCAAATACGCTTCTGCAGAAGTAATGTTCTGCAGAGCGATTCTTATATCTAAATTGTTTTCTAAAGCTTTAGAAATATGCTTTTGAAGAATAGGATCGGTAAATATTTCTTTCCAGGAAACATTTGCCGTGCTTGTACTATCCTGTGGAAGCATATCTGTACGGAAGAGTTTCTCATCTACTACAGCTGCAGGTCTTTCATACTCCTTTCGTACATGGCAAGAAGTAATAATAAGAGCGGTAAGCACTGAAAAAGCAGTTCCTTTTATTATTGATAAATTTTTCATTATTTAAATCTTAAAGATTTCTTATTCAGCTAAATTGATGTCTTCGTGCTTGATTGGTTTGATTTTCTCCTGTAAAGTCTGGAAAACCACGTACAACACTGGAATTACAAAAACTCCTAGGATCGTACCTATCAATAGTCCAATCGAAGCACCTGTTGCAATTGATCGGTTACCGACTGCACCAATTCCGCTTGCGAGAACCAATGGTAATAAACCGAAGATAAAGGCTAATGACGTCATCAAAATCGGTCTCAATCTAGCCTTAGCTGCATTAATTGCCGACTCTACAATTGTTTCACCATGATGTCTTCTCTGAACAGCAAATTCGATAATCAAAATCGCATTTTTCGCCAACAATCCTACTAACATAATTAATGCAATCTGGAAGTAAATGTTGTTTTCAAGTCCCATAATTTTCTGTCCGAAATAAGCGCCCATTACCCCAAGTGGAAGCGAAATTACCACAACCAAAGGCAAAATGTAACTTTCGTACTGAGCAGAAAGAATGAAATAAACGAATACTAAACTCAAAGCAAAGATCAATAATGTCTGAGATCCTGAACTTAATTCTTCTCTTGTAAGACCTGTAAATTCAACATCATAATTCTGATCCAAGGTTTCTTTTGCAACCTCCTGAACCGCAGTAATCGCATCACCAGAACTGAACCCGGCTTTGTTTGCTCCTGTAATTTTTACCGAAGTAAACAAGTTATAACGACCAACAGATTGTGGACCGTAGGTTTTTGTCAACGTTACAAACTGTGAAATTGGTGACATTTCTCCTGAACTTGTCTTCACGTAATATTGGTTAAGATCTTCTGCACTCACTCTGTTTTCAGGAAGTGCCTGAATCATTACTCTGAACTGTTTTCCGTATTTGGTAAAGTCAGCACCGTAAATTCCACCGATATATCCCTGCATCGTAGCTAAAATATCATTCACAGAAACTCCTTTTTGTTTAGCTAAAGGAACATTGATCTCCATCATGTACTGCGGATATTTTGTATTGAATGAAGTCTGAGCAAACTCAATTTCCGGTCTTTTCATTAAGTTTCCGATGAATTCGTTGGTTTTAGCATCCAATTCAGCAAAGTCACCTCCCGATTTATCTAGAAGCACCATCTCAAAACCTGCACTGTTACCGAATCCTGGTACACTTGGCGGCTGGAAGAATACTACTTTCGCATCCGGCACTTTTCCTGCCAGACCAAATAATCGTTTCGAAATTTCTTCTGATGATAATCCATCACCTTTTCTATCGTCAAAAGGTTTTAATTTAACGAAAGCAAGACCATTATTACTACCGTTTCCTGAAAGCAAACCTCTACCTGTAGAAATAGTAACGTTCTGAATTCCAGGAATTTTAAGGGCATCTTTTTGTAAAGTTTTAAGAACATTATACGTTCTTTCCATAGAAGCTCCCGGAGGAAGCTGCACATCGGTAAAGATAATTCCTCTGTCTTCTGTAGGTACGAAACCTTTTTTCATACTTCCATTAGCCCAATAGATAATTCCACAAGTGCCCACAAGAATTAGTAAGGTCACCCACTTATGTTTAATTAAGAAATTGAATCCTCTTCCATAACGATCGGTTGCAGTTTTAAATCCAATATTAAATTTATAAAAGAACTTCTGAATGAAATTTTTATTTTTATAATCTTCGTGATGATCTTCGTGTGGTTTTAAGAATAATGAACATAAAACCGGACTCAACGTCAATGCATTTACAGCTGAAATAATGATAGCAATAATTAGCGTAATACCAAACTGCTGATAAAATACACCGGTTGGACCTGTAATAAATGTTACTGGAATAAATACAGCTGCCATTACCAAAGTAATCGAGATAATCGCTCCTGTAATTTCATCCATTGCTTCAACGGTTGCTTTCTTAGCATTCGAAATACCGTTTTCCATCTTGGCGTGTACAGCCTCGACGACGACAATCGCATCATCGACCACAATACCGATCGCAAGTACCAATGCGAAAAGCGTTAAAAGGTTTAATGAATATCCAAATAAATTCAGAAAAAAGAAGGTACCCACGATCGAAACCGGAACCGCAATCGCCGGAATCAAAGTTGATCTGAAATCTTGTAAGAAAATATATACCACAATAAATACCAAGATAAATGCTTCAATCAAAGTATGAATTACTTTTTCAATCGATGCATCCAAAAACTCATTAGTATCGAAGTTGAAAGTATATTTTACGCCTTCAGGATATGAACCTTCATTTTCTTTAAGCTGTTTCTTAATGTTTTCAATAATCTCCTGAGCATTTGATCCCGGAGTCTGGAAAACTCCCATACTGATGGAAGGGTTGTCGCCATTTTCACCAACTCCCGAATAGGAAAGACCTCCCAACTCTACTTTAGCAACATCTTTCAGCATTAAATTCTGGCCATCCGGAAGAGATTTAATGATAATGTCATCGTACTGCTCCTTTTCGCTAAATTTTCCGACATATTTAATGATATATTCAAAAGAACTTCCGCTGTTTTGCCCCAAAGAACCTGCAGCAGCTTCTCTACTCTGATCATTGATCGCAGTTGTAACTTCAGTTGGTGTAATTCCATACGCTGCCAATTTAGCAGGATCTAGCCAAACTCTCATTGAGTAGTTTTTTCCACCAAAAACGTTGGCTTCACCTACTCCATTGATCCTTTGAAGATTTGGGATAACGTTGATATTCAAAAAGTTTTGAAGATATACATCATCAATATTTTTATTCTCAGAATAGAAAGAAAGGTACATCAATGCACTCGTCTGCTGTTTTTGAGTTACTACACCCGCTCTTGTCACTTCACTTGGAAGTAATGGGGATGCTCTTGCTACACGGTTTTGTACGTTTACTGCAGCAATATCTGCGTCAACTCCCTGTTTAAAAAACACCTGAATCTGAGCCGAACCGTCGTTACCTGCTGTAGAAGTAATATAATCCATTCCTTCAACACCGTTGATCTGTTCCTCCAAAGGAACAACCACACTTTTCATTACGGTTTCAGCGTTGGCTCCGGTATAGTTTGCTCTCACACTCACTGTTGCGGGTGCAATGTCTGGATACTGTGTAACCGGAAGCGCTGTAAGTCCCAAAACCCCGAGAATAACGATCAGGATAGAGATTACAGTGGATAAAACCGGTCTGTTAATAAAGTTCTTTATCATTAGAATTTCGGTTTTACTGATTGTACAAGACTATCCATGCTAACCTTTTTAGGTTTTACAGCAGTTCCAGGCTTAATGTTTCCTGTACCTGCTGCAATAATGACTTCACCTTTTTTAAGCCCGGATTTTATTAAAGCTAAATTGTCAATTCTTTCGATTACTTCAACAACGGTATTTCTTGCGGTGTCTTTTTCAACTTTATAAACGTAAACAATACCTTGCTGTTCGTAAGTTGCACTTTCTGGAACCACCAAAACGTTGTCAAATGTTTTAGGGAATCTTATCGTTCCGCTATTTCCGTTGCTTAAAAGTTTCTGTGCATTTTTGAATGCAACTCTGAACTGAATCGTTCCGGTTGTTGCATCGATAGAACCTGTAATGGCCTCTATTCTTCCTTTTTCAGGATATAAACTTCCGTTTGCTAACTGTAACTCAACCATTGGAAGATTTTTAATTTTTTCAGGAACACTTGCTCCGACAGATTTTTCAAGGAAATCGAAATATTCTTTTTCATTCATTGAAAAATAGGCAAATACTTCTGAAGTATCTGAAATCGTCGTTAGTGCCATTTGGTCTGTTGGTCCTACTAAACTTCCTACTTTTAAAGGTAATTTACCGATCACACCAGATATAGGCGCACGAATAATTGAATAATCAACATTAGCAGCTGCTCCTTTGTAATTGGCATTGGCTTGTTGTCTTGCAGCGATTGCCTGCTGAACCTGAGCCTGAGCTTGAGAAAGATTAGCTTGTGCAGTTTGAAGCTGAATATTGCTGATAATATTTTTTTCAACCAAAGGTTTCAACTTGTTTACTTCGACCTGTGCTGCATTTACGGCTGCCTGAGCTGCTGCGATATTCGATTGTGCGGCACCTACTCCTGCTTTCGCTGCTGCCGCAGTTTCATTTAAAGTATTGGTTTCCAGACGGAATAAAGGCTGTCCTTTTGTAACGTATTGCCCTTCATCTACCAAAACCTGAGTGATATAACCCGAAATTTTGGCTCTCACGTCATTGTTTACTCTACCCTGAATACTTGCAGGGAAAATATCGTATCCCGTTATATTTTTATTTTCTACCGATATTACAGGAAATGGTTTGGGACCATCCTGTTTCGGAGCTTCTTTTTTGCAAGCAGTCAGAGAAAATGCTGCTACAGAAAATAGTATAAGCTTGTTTGTCATTTTATAGTTTATTAAGTGATTCCTGAATATTTACGATATTTTTATTTAAAAGAGATTTGTAGACTTCCATTTTATCTTCAAAATCCTTGTCATCTACTTTCTTTAATTTTCTGAATTTCCGAAGGGCTTCTATCAGGTTGAGCTCGTCCTGCATTTTCTGAACAATCTTTTCAAACCTCACTTTTTTGTACTCGGTGTTGGTGTAAAAATATCTTCTTCGCTCATCTATTTTATTTACATCAATAATCAATTGAGCATTGAGCAGCAATTTGATATTGGTGGAAACCGAACTTTTGCTTGCTGAAAAAACATCTACAAATTCATCAAAAGTAATTCCTACCTTTTCAAAATCGAAAATAAGATAGGAATAGATTTTAGAAGCCAATGGAGGAAGATTAAACATCGTGCTGCAAAACTTTACTGCATCCTGAAAAATCTTCTCGTCAATTTCTATACTTTTATTCATAGGTAGAAATTATTTGTTAGTAATAGCTCTGTAATGTTAAAAATATTTCAGTTGATCTGAAAATCACTAACTACAATTCATAGCATATTAATCTGAACAAAAGTAAAACTTAGTTCGGAACTAAACGAACAAACTCAATAGAGTTTATGAATATATAGTTTCTTAAAGAATCAATCGAAACAGATTTAACCTTTTGAAGTTTTTTAAATCAATACTTTTTCGAATGCTTTTCTCATCCCGGAATTCAAAAGAACTTCACCACAATAAATATACCCTTTATTTTCTAAAATCTTGAGCATTGCGTAGTTGTCAAAATTGGTATCGACCTTTATGCTGTGAACATTTTGATACTTTACATAGTCTTCAATGACATCGAAAAGCTTTTTAGCAAGACCTTGTCCTGCAAACTTTTCAGAGACTGCAACTCTATGAATCACAACGAATTCTCCATTGGTAAGCCAAGCTCCATCTATAGTACTGTAGGCTGGTTCATCATTAAAAATCAAGGCAACATATACGGCAATCTCATCATTTACCGTAAGTACAAATCCGAAATTTTTAGCGATATCACTTTCAACTGTTTGCTCATTTGGATAACCATTTTGCCATTGTGTGCTGCCGTCAATTCTTCTTCGTTCAATAGATTGTTGAATGATTTCCCAGATGATATCTTTATCTGAAGTTTCTGCTTTCCTGAATTTGATGGTATTATTTTGAGTCATTGAGTTTGTTTTTTTAAGATTTAAAAATTTTTATGTGTAATGATTTATTATTTGATAATCAATAATTACATTTTTTAAAATTTAACAAAAAAAACCGAAAACTAATTTGAATTAATTTTCGGTTCCGAAGTAGTAAAATTTAAAATTATGAAATTGATTTTTATTGATTCTGATTTTGTTGAAGATAAGCATCAATCACATCAAATGCTTTTTTCTCATCTTGCAAATCTACCATTACCTTCAGCGATGTCGCAGTAGGCGTTGTTGTGAAAGTAAGATAATTATTTTCTACGGCATTGGTAATTTGCGCATCCTCTAATTTAGACTTGATCAACTGAATTTCTGAAGGTTTATCACTTTCAAAAACTGATACTCTCGTGTTACGTTCCATATAATATACATTTTGAGTATCTAAATATAGGATGTTTTTTTTACAATTCCAAATTTTGAAATTTTAAATTTTATTAATATTGCTCTCAATTTTGTCTAAAGCAATCTGAATTTCTTCTTTTGTAACATTCAAATGCGGTCTGAAACGTATTGACTGATCGCCACATGAAAGTATGATTAATCCTTCTTCAAATAAGATATCTCTCAAATCATTTCTTTGTTCTTGTGTCGGCAAATCAATGGCACACATCAACCCTCTTCCTCTTGCATTAGAAATTTTCTCAGGATATTTTTGAGCTAAGTTTTGTAAGCCTTCTAATAAATAGTCACCAACAATTCTTGCATTTTCAACTAAATTTTCTTTTTCGATCACTTCCATTACCAATTGGAAACGCAGCATATCAATAAAGTTACCTCCAAAAGTCGAATTGATTCTTGAGCTTTCTCTGAAAACATTATTTGGAACTTCATCAAATTTTTCTCTGTTGGCTAAAACTCCGCAAACCTGAGTTTTTTTACCAAAAGCAATAATATCCGGTCTTACGCTGAAATGTTCAAAAGACCACATTTTTCCTGTAATTCCGATTCCTGTTTGTACTTCGTCAAAGATTAATAAAACTTCGTGCTCGTCACACAATTTTCTTAATTCAACAAAAAACTCATCTCTGAAATGGTTGTCGCCACCTTCAGCCTGGATTGGTTCGATGATAATGCACGCAACTTTGTCAGGATTTGATAAAATAGCTTCACCAATATTTAATAATGCTAATCTTTCATTATTGATGGTTTCCTCAAGATTTTCTTCTGTAATCGGGAAAGTCAGTTTCGGATTTAGAATTCTTGGCCATTCAAACATTGGGAAATACTGATATTTTCTGGGGTCTGAAGTATTTGTTAAACTCAAAGTATAACCGCTTCTTCCGTGAAATGCCTGTCTAAAATGAATACAAATTCCGGCTTCAATATCAAGACCTTTGTCGAAATTTTTTCTTGTTTTCCAATCAAAACATGCTTTCATCGCATTCTCAACACCCATTGCTCCACCTTCAATGAAAAATGCATATTGAAGTTCTTCCGGTATAACCACTCTTTCGAAAGTCTCCAAAAAGTCTGCATATTCTTTAGAATAAACGTCTGCCAAAGTAGGTTTATTGATGGCCATTTTGCCTAACCATTCAGATCTTTCAACAAGATAAGGATGATTATAACCGATCGAAGCCGAACCGAACATTGAAAACATATCCAGATAATTTTTACCTGTAAGTGAATCATGAATCCAAGATCCATGAGAATTTTCTATGTCCATGACAAAATCAAAACCGTCTGCCAGAACGTGTTTTCCAACGATTTCTTTTACTTTATTTATTTTTGTTTCTAATGTATTGTCCATATTTTTAAATGAGTAATTGGTAATAAGCAGTGAGTAATTTAAATATCAAAACTCAGCTTTAAAATATTTATAAATCAAATTTAATTCCCTGAGCTAATGGAAGACTTGCCGTGTAATTAATCGTATTGGTCTGTCTTCTCATATAGTATTTCCAGACATCAGAACCAGATTCTCTACCGCCACCAGTTTCTTTTTCACCACCAAAAGCTCCGCCAATTTCAGCACCTGAAGTTCCAATGTTAACGTTGGCAATTCCACAGTCTGAACCAGCCTGAGAAAGAAATAATTCTGCTTCTCTCAAGTTCTGCGTCATAATTGCAGAAGATAATCCCTGAGGAACATCATTCTGAATTTCAATAGCTTCTTCTAAGGTTTTGTATTTAATTAAATATAAAATTGGTGCAAAAGTTTCGTGCTGTACGATTTCAAAAGAATTTTCAACTTCAGCGATACATGGCTTTACGTAGCATCCCGATTCGTAATCTTTCCCTTTCAAAACTCCACCTTCCACAACAAATTTTCCGCCTTCCTGAATACAGTTTTCAATCGCTAATTCGTATTGATTCACTGCGTGAACGTCGATAAGCGGTCCAACGTGCATGTTTTCATCTAAAGGATTTCCAATTTTTAATTGCCCGTAAGCTTTTACCAAACGGTTTTTCACTTCATCATAAACATCTTCGTGAATAATCAATCTTCTTGTTGAAGTACATCTTTGTCCTGCAGTTCCTACCGCTCCAAAAACAGCTCCAATGATTGACATATCCAGATCTGCATCTTTTGAGATGATGATGGCATTGTTTCCACCCAATTCTAAGATTGATTTTCCGAATCTTTCAGCTACTTTAGATGAAACCATTCTTCCCACTTTGGTTGAACCTGTAAATGAAATTAATGATACTCGTTTGTCATCAACTAATTTTTGTCCGATCTCGTGATCTGAAACCAAAACACTCGAAATACCTTCTGGAAGATTGTTTTCTTTTAGAACTTCCATCATGATATTCTGACAAGCAATTGCACAGAAAGGAGTTTTTTCTGATGGTTTCCAGATGGTAACGTTCCCGCAAATCCAAGCTAAAGCAGTATTCCAAGCCCAAACAGCCACCGGAAAGTTGAAAGCGGTAATCACACCCACAATTCCAAGTGGATGATATTGTTCGTACATTCTGTGACCTGGTCTTTCTGAATGCATGGTGTACCCGTGAAGCTGTCTTGAAAGACCTACCGCAAAATCGCAGATGTCGATCATTTCCTGAACTTCACCAAGACCTTCCTGTAAAGATTTTCCCATTTCGTAAGAAACGAGTTTCCCCAAATCGTCTTTATATTCTCTTAATTTCTGACCCAATTGTCTTACAAACTCTCCTCTCTTAGGAGCAGGGATCATTCTGAATTCTTTGAAAGCTTGCTGTGCAGTTTCAATTACTTTGTCGTAATCTTTCTCTGCTGAAGTTTTTATTTTTCCGATTAATCTTCCGTCTGACGGTGAATAACTTTCGATTGTTTTCCCGGAAGCGAAAAATTTACCTCCCATAGAGGTTCCCTTATTTTCATCTTTTATTCCGAGATTTTTTAAAGATTTTTCAATTCCGAAATCTTTGATTTTTTTTGACATAAATGTTACTTTTCGTTTTGCCTAAGATAAAAAGAATATTGGGAATGGTAAAATTTTTATGATTTAACATTATTTTTATTTGGAATCATTATAAACATATTTATCTTTGCAGGATAATTTACACACTTTCAGGAATGGAAACCAATAAATCTGTACAAGAACCTGATGAAGAGAAAAAATCTAGATGGAAGAAAATGCTGAAGAAATTCGGGATTGGCGGAATTATTTTTTTTACGGTAAAAGGAATTATCACTTCTACACTGATTTATTTTCTTGGTAAAAACTTCTGGACCATCATCAGTGGTTATTTTACAGGAATTTTTCAATAAAAAAAGCAAAGAATCTCTTCTCTGCTTTTTATTTTAATTAAACTTATTCTATTCTTTTTTCTTCCTCCCGGAATTGACTAAACTTTGATTGAGCAAATATTCTATTTGTCCGTTTACACTTCTGAACTCATCATTTGCCCATTTTTCAAGTAACTTATAAGTAGACTCATCAATCCTGATGACAAAAGATTTTTTGCTTTTTGCCTGGGTTTCTGACGAGTTTTTTGGGTTCTGAGATTTCATTTTTAGCAGATTTAAAAACTAATTATTTTAACGCAAAGTTCGCAAAGATTTTTTTTACTACTAACTGCTTTTAAGTTCGCAAAGGCGTTTCACTTAGCGAAGAGCACAAAGATCTTTCAATTGTGTTGGCAAAATTAAATTCATTAAAATAAATTTTCCCAATAATTAATTAAACCTTAATTATACAAAGTTCCTGCATTTAAAATCGGTTGTGCTGCTTTTTCACCACAAAGAACGACCATCAAGTTACTTACCATCGCCGCTTTTCTTTCGTCATCCAGTTCAACGATATTTTCTTCTGAAAGTTTCTTTAAAGCTAAATCTACCATTCCCACGGCTCCTTCTACAATTTTAGTTCTGGCTGCAACAATTGCTGTAGCTTGTTGTCTCTGAAGCATTGCACCTGCAATCTCCGATGCATAGGCCAAATGAGAAATTCTCGCTTCCTGAATGATAATTCCTGCTTTTGAAAGTCGGTCGGTTAATTCTTGTTCAAGAATAGAGTTGATTTTTTCACCACCTTCTCTTAAAGTAATTGGTGCATGGTCGTCTTCCAGATTATCATAAGGAAAACTCATGGCCAAATGACGAACGGCAGCCTCACTCTGCATTTTTACAAAATCTGAATATCTTTCAACGTCAAAAGCTGCTTTGTAAGTATCTCCTACTTTCCAAACCATTACGACACCAATTTCAATGGGATTTCCCATTTTGTCGTTTACTTTTAATGTTTGCCCTTGGAGGTTTTCAGAGCGCAGAGACATTTTCTGTGATGAATACAAAGGGTTGATAAAAAATAATCCGTTGTCTTTTACCGAACCAACATATTTTCCAAAGAAATTCAAAACTCTTGAATGGTTTGGTTGAATAATCATCAAGCCTTTCATAAAGAAACAGCTCAACAGAAAACATGCAATTGCTAAAATAACAAATGTGATATTTTCGTCAACTCCGGTAACAAAAAGGTAGCCTGAAGCTCCCAATAATACTAAACAAATAACGAGGGCAAGATAGCCTGACATAGGTTTTAAAACTTTTTCCATGATCTTTTATTTTCAAAGTGATATTAATTTGATATCATAAAGATATGTATAAGTTTTGAATTTTTAGTAATTGATATTTTATTTTTTATTTAATTTTCTTTTGTCTTGAAACAAAAGAAACAAAAATTCAAGACTTGGAAACTTCCGCTAAAAATTAAAACTTAATCCTAAAATCCCCAAAACTTGCGCGAATTCTATATAAGTTCTTCGTTTGAAGATGTATCTCGCGCTTCGAACAGTGGGGATTTTTTAACGGATTAAGTTTTAATTTTTTTAACGCTCCAATTTCCTAAGTCCTAAAATTTAACAATAAAAAACTCCCGAAAAATTAATTTTTCGGGAGTTTTAAATGTCATATATATAATATTTACTTTTTCTTTAAAGCAACAAATTTAAAGTAAGATACTAATGCTAAAGTAAACATGGCTGCTAAGCCGATATATACCCAAGCCGGAATTGGAACAGGATCTCCTGCTGCATAAGAGTGAAGCCCGCTTAAATAATAATTTACTCCGAAATATGTCATTACCATAGAACAGAAAGCAAACATTGTTGCTACGCTGAATGCCCATCTGCTTCTCAATCCCGGAACCAATCTCATATGTAAAACAAATGCATACACCATAATTGAGATAAATGCCCAAGTTTCTTTTGGATCCCAGCTCCAGTATCTTCCCCAAGATTCATTGGCCCAGATTCCACCTAAGAAGTTCCCTACTGTTAATGCAAAAAGTCCGATTGTTAAAGACATTTCAGAAACAATTGCCAATTCTTTTAATGTAGAATCATTATGCAATTGGAACTGTTTTTTATCTGTAATTATATAGAATATCAGTGTAATTACTGCAATAATCATCGACAATGCAAAGAAACCGTAGCTCGATACAATAATGGCAACATGCACAACTAACCAATAAGATTTAAGAACTGGTGCCAATGGTGTAATCTGCGGGTTAAGTGCTACTGCCCCATGAGCAAAGCCCATCATAATTACCGCAACCATAAATCCTGCCGCAGGAATTAATGCATTAGAATGGTTTTTAGTTAACAATTTCTTTTCAGAATCTTGTTTTTTCAATTTTGGATTTCCGAATCCGAAATAGAACATCATCCCTGCAGAAACTCCTATCCATGAAATGAAAATGATTGCTTCGTAGCCGTTACTCCAAGGAGCGTGGCCAGAAATATACCATCTTGCAACAAGTCCTAAAAAGTGAACAATGTAACCTACAAGTCCAATATAAATAATTCCTTTGATAATTTTGTTAAGAATTTTGGTAGGTTTAAATAATTCCACAAAACCTAAAACGAATACTAAACTACCAATTATAGTATAGAAAATTAACAAGAAAAAGTTGATGTTTGCTTTATTGATAAAAACTTCTAAATCAACCTTCTCTTTTGCGGGAACGACCGCTTTACCCCACTTCTGCTGATAGTCTGACAATTTTTTTAATTCAGCATCTGCTTTGCTCCAATCTCCTGTTTTCTGAGCCTGAAGCGCTTCTGCGAAATATGGTCCCATTACTTTCTGAGATTCCATATCCGGTTCCATTTTCTGGTCAAGCCAAGAATGCCAAGTATGATTCGGGTCATTTTTCACAGGAACGATCCTCATGAATTGTCCGCTGAAAAACTCATTGAAAATCTGAACTTTTTCGTTTAATTTAATAACCTCTTTGTCATACTCCGACTGTAATGCCGGTTTTTTACGGAATGCTGTGTTATATTCTTCATCTAAAATATAAGTTAGATTTCCGTTAGCATCCGATGGAAATAAATTCATCAAAGTTGTATACCCATCTTCATTTGCCTTTACGCGTTTTAAAAGTGCTTTCCCTCCTTTCGCATCTACTTTTATAAGAGGAACCATCGTCCAGCTTGGTGTATCTGTATTAATTGACAAAAACCATTGTTCAGCTGTCAAATATTTTCCGTCAGTCCCTTTAAATTTATCTTTTTGGTAAAGTTTTCTTAAAATATCTAAAGCCTGTGTATTAATTGGAACAATTCTCCCCTCGTAATTCTGCACCAAAAGATAGCCAAACTTGTCTGCGTGCTCTTTACTAATTTTATTTCTCGAAATAATCTCATCCGGCGAGATTATTTTCATCTTCGTCAAAGGAGAAGCTAAAGAATTCTGTTGATTTACTTGTGGCTGAGCTGCTTGAGGAGCTACTTCATGGGTATGACCATCTCCTTCTTTGTGTACATGGGTGCCACTTCCGTCGTCTGTTCCATGCATTTCAATTTTCTGAGCGCTTAACGTTAAGCTCAAGAATAATAAAACAACTGTTGTTGCTCTTTTCTTATTAATGTCTTTCAGCATTTTATTAAGTTTCCAGAAATGTGTTCCTTTCCAGAAAAACATCACAAACATACCTCCAAATAGGAATGTATAACCAATATAAGAGATTAAAGTTCCCCAGTAATCGTGGTTTACAGAAAGCAAAGTTCCCATTCTATCCGGCGTATAGCTTGCCTGGAAAAAACGATAACCTTTATAGTCAAGGATATTATTCATGTAAATTTTATAGGGTGTCTGTTTTCCTTCGTCAATTACTTTTACGTGACTTTCATATGCACTGGGAGATGAACTTCCGGGGTAAGTTTCCATCACGAAATCATCCAATTTAATAGCAAAAGGTGTGTTGTAAATTTTAGGACCGAAACCCACCATAATATTCAATCCATCCATTGTTACTTGCTTGTAAGCATTAGGATTTCCTCTTTCTACAGAAAGTTCTACGATTTGTTTTGTTTTCGGACCTTGAAGTTCGATAGTCATTGCATCGGGAACGTTCTGGTCTTTCTTTTTATCTCCTTCAAAAGCTATTAATTTTCCTTTTCTAAGAGGTTCAGGAACAACTAATTTTAATTCATTAATATTATATAAACTTCTCAAAACCAAAGGCTGAAACTGATCTTTTACAGTAGTTCCTGTAGCCTGAGTTGCCATTGTCATATAGTTGGCATCAACAGGAGTTTTAATAAAAATCTGTCCGTTTTCTTTTTTAAATTCAACTGCACCATCAATAGCTCTGTTGAACGTTACCAAAGTTCCGTTGATTGATTTTGTTTCTCCGGATTTGATGTAAATGTTCTGTCTTCCTGTTTCAGCTGTAGAAACTAAGTGAAGATATTCGGCACCGTTTTGATCAACAACTAAACTGTCCTTTTTTCTTTGAACATAATCCAAAGTTTTCACTTTAATTTCCTGTCCGTGGAAATCATAAGTTGCTTTAAAGTCTTTGTGTAATGGTGACATTAGATAAGGAACATCCTGATAATTCAGTACATCACCTTTATTTTCAATCTGAATTTTAAAGAAATGTTTGTCTGTTACAATTTCGTTTGAAGTTTCACCCTCTCTAATGGTCATTTGCCCTTCAAAACTGATGTATCTTGTAATGGCACCACCGATAAAAATTAAAATAAAAGAAAGGTGGAAAACCAAAACCGGCCATTTTTCTCTTTTCCAAAGACGATATCGTGCAATGTTTCCGATGAAATTCAAAATAAGAAGAACCATAATCAGTTCAAACCATTTAGCTTCATAAATTAAAGCTTTTGCAGCAGGTGTTCCGTAGTCGTTTTCAAGGAACGTCGCATAAGCCATAGAAAATGCGTAAACCAGTAATAGCACTGCCATTGTTCTGGTTGAAATAAGAATATCTTGGATCTTCTTCATGATTTTTTTTTACTAGACATGCAAAAATAAGGATGATAAAACGAAAGGGAGAGAAAAAAAGCTGTTTTTTGTCATTAGAACCCCATGAAACCGTTATTTTGAATCATTCTTAATAGTTTTAAATTCTTTGTTGAAAATCTAAAATATCTGTGAATCAGTCCAGAAATAAGACTTTGTTTTGATGAAAAAAAACAGAGACAATATTAAAAAAACACTAAATTTGCCGAGATTGACATTATGGAAAAGAAAACACAAAAACCACAGAGCGAGTCGCCTGAAAAAGGCAAAATTTTATCGAAGCCACGCATCTTTTTCGGATTAACTTTTATTGTTTTTTCGGGAGTTCTAGCACTTTCTTTCATTTCATATTTAATGAATTGGAAATCAGATCAAAGCCAATCCGGAACGATGCTCGACAAAAGCATACAATCTTCCAATATTTTTGGGAAATTGGGCGACTGGCTGGGCAATATTTTTATATTTGAAAGCATTGGTATTGCATCATTTATTGTTGCATTCCTTTTTGTGGTTTTCGGGACAATGATTCTGAAGAAAAAAATCTTCAAACCTTGGATGACTTTCGGACATTCTTTATTTTTTATCTGTTGGCTTCCCATCTTCTTCGGAGCGATTACAAAAGGTCAGGGAAATGCCGGAGTTTTAAGCGGAGTTTACGGTTACCAAATAATGGATTCTTTAAATGCAATCATTGGAAGTGTGGGTCTTTGGCTGGTTTTGGTGGTGAGTATTGCTTTATATTTTATTCTTGAATTTAATCTTCGTCCAAGTTCAATCAAATCAAAATTTAACGAAATCAATGAAAATACGATTGGCAGAGTAAAATCGATGATGCCAAATTCAAGTGAAAATTTTGAAGCAGATGAAGAGTTAGAAAGCGAAATTCAGGATTCTCCATCAAATGTTACTGTAACTGATGTTTCCGGCAATGTTAAAATGCAAGAAACTGCAAAACCTGCGAAAGTTTCTAACGAAATTCAGCCTTCTGTGAATGTAGAAACCATCGTAACGCCTAATCAGACTTCATTTGAGGAAATCAAAAAAGATTCTTCATCAACCGTAAGTTTAGATTTAAATACAAAACCTGTAATTCCTGTTGCAAGACCTGAAGAAGCTTTTGATATGAAACCGTCAACTCCTTCAACCGACGGAATTAAATTTAATGTAGAAGTTGCTCCTGCTGTTGAGATTTTAACTGATGCTGAAATGCATTCAAACGATTTGGTGGAAAAACACGGTTTGTATGATCACCGTTTGGATTTGCCTAAATTTCAGATGCCGACTTTAGATCTTCTGAAAGATTATGGAAATGAAGAAATATCAGTTAATAAGGAAGAATTAGAAGAAAATAAAAATAAAATTGTTGGATTATTAAAGAACTTCAACGTTGGAATTGCTGAAATTAAAGCGACGATCGGACCAACAGTTACTCTATACGAAATTGTACCTGAGGCGGGAATCAGAGTTTCTGCGATTAAAAAACTTCAGGATGATATTGCTTTGAATCTTTCCGCTTTAGGAATCAGAATTATCGCGCCAATGCCAGGAAAAGGAACGATCGGAATTGAAGTTCCGAGAAAAAATCCTACGATGGTTTCTATGCGTTCTGTAATTGCTTCGCAAAAATTCCAGAATACAGATATGGATCTTCCGGTTGTGTTTGGAAAAACGATTTCCAATGAAGTTTTCATGGCCGATTTATCAAAAATGCCTCACCTTTTGATGGCTGGTTCTACGGGTCAGGGAAAATCGGTTGGTATTAATGCAATTTTGACTTCCCTACTTTACAAGAAACATCCAAGTGAATTGAAATTCGTGATGGTAGATCCTAAAAAAGTAGAACTTTCTTTATATTCTAAAATTGAAAGACATTATTTGGCAAAACTTCCGGATTCAGATGATGCAATTATTACTGACACTCACAAAGTGATCAATACGTTGAATTCCCTTTGTGTAGAGATGGATCAGCGTTATGATTTGCTTAAAAATGCTTTCTGTAAAAACTTAAAAGAATACAACAAAAAATTCAGCGAAAGAAAATTAAATCCTGAAAACGGACATCGATATTTACCTTACATCGTTTTGGTTGTCGATGAGTTTGCAGATTTGATTATGACCGCCGGAAAAGAAGTTGAACTTCCTATCGCAAGATTGGCACAGCTGGCAAGAGCAGTCGGAATTCACTTGATAGTTGCAACTCAAAGACCTTCTGTAAATGTAATTACGGGTATGATTAAGGCTAATTTCCCTGCAAGAGCGGCATTTAGAGTAATTTCGAGCGTCGACTCAAGAACGATTCTTGATTCTCCGGGTGCAGATCAGCTGATCGGAAAAGGTGATATGCTTTATTTTAACGGTAATGAAATTTTAAGACTTCAATGTGCTTTTATTGATACCCCAGAAGTTGAAAGACTTGCAGAATTCATCGGGGAACAAAAAGGGTATGCTTCAGCTTTCATGCTTCCGGAATATGTGAGTGAAGGAGCAGCAAACTCTGTAGGAGCATTTGATCCGAATGAAAAAGATCAATTATTTGATGAAGCGGCGAGAATTATTGTTTCAACGCAACAAGGTTCTACTTCAATGCTTCAGAGACAATTGAAATTAGGTTATAACAGAGCAGGAAGAATTATGGATCAGTTGGAATCAAGTGGCATCGTTGGCGGATTTAATGGGGCTAAAGCAAGAGAGGTTCTGATCAGTGACCTGAATTCTTTGGAACAGTTTTTGGAAGACCTGCGAAATTAAAAACAGATAAACATATTTTAACTTTTGTTAGTTGAAAGGGTCTAAGTAGTAGAAAATTTAGAAAAAGAAACATGAAAAAAATAATATCAAAAATAGTATTTGGAAGTTTTGTAGTAGGAAGTATTGCTTTTGTTCAGGCTCAGAAAATTGATGCTAAAGCAAAAAAAATATTAGATGATGTGACTGCAAATTACAAATCTAAAAAGAATTCTTATTTCAAATTTGCTTTTGGAAGCGGTGTAAACGGTGTTGTAAGTAAAAACGAACCTGGAATTTATTACACAGCCGGAGAAAAATATAAATTGAAAATTATGGAAACCGAACAGATTTTCGATGGAAGCAAAATTTACAACATCAATACGGAAGATAAAGAAGTGACCGTAGCAAAGCCCAATGAAAGTTCTACAATGTTCTCTCCAATTAATTATTTGACATCTTACAGAAATGATTACAATGTTGCGTATAGCGGTAAAAAAACGGTGGATGGTGTAAGTGCAGATTTCATCACATTAACTCCGATAAAAGCTAACGGATTAAAATCAATCTACATTTTTATTGATGGTGCAAAAAAGCAAATGCTTAAGCTCGAACAGCACGGAAATAATAAAGATATTGCGGTAATTTCAATTAAAGAATACAAAGAAAACCAGCAATTAGATCCTAATATGTTTGTTTTTGATAAGAATAAATTCAAAAATTATCTTGTTACCGAATTATAATTCTAAATATATATTAAAATTTAAAGTCACAAAGGAAACTTTGTGGCTTTTTCATTAATTTTGGCGAATGTTTAAAATATTAGACCGATACATCATTAAAACCTTTTTTGGTCCGTTCTTATTTATATTCAGTGTTTTGTTTTTCATTTTTATTGTAAACATTATCTGGATTCAGCTTGGGCAATTCATGGGAAAAGGTCTTACCACGTTTCAGATCATGAAGCTTCTTTTTTATCTGGGAGTGAATGTGGTAAGTATGGTTTTACCTTTGACGATACTTCTGGCAAGCATTATGTCTTTTGGTGAATTTGGAGAGCGCTACGAATTAGCTGCCATGAAAGCTGCCGGAATTTCATTGACGAGAGTAATGATGCCGCTTTTAGGGGTTGTGACTTTATTGGCAATCCTACTCTATCTCTTTTCCAGTAATATAATTCCCGATTTTCAGAGAAAGGCTAGAAATATGCTTTTCAATATTGCACAGACCAAACCTGCATTGAATTTCACACCGGGTCAGTTTATAGATCAGATTCCGGGATACATGGTGAAATTTGATAAAATTGAAGGTGAAGATGGGCGTGATCTTGAAGGAATTTTCATTCATAAAAAAGCAAGTACATTCGAAAATCAACAATCAATCGTTGCAGAAAAAGGAAAATTTGTAACACCTCCGAATAAAAATTATCTGCAGTTGGTTTTATTTAACGGTTACGTTTTTGAAGACAGCTATGCCGGAAAAGCAGAAAATGTAAGATTAAAACAACCTGATCAGGCTATAAAATTTGATACGCTGGTTTCTCATTTTGATGTCAGTGAAATCATCAACAAAGCAATTGAACAAGAGAAAATTACTGAAGATTTCCGTTTTCAGTCGTTTGAAGAATTATTTGGCACGATTAGTAAAACCAAAAAAGACAATGCTAAATTGGTCAGCAATATCAGTACAGAAGTAATATCTCAAACAAGCTCTGTAGTGAGTTATATGGATAAAAACAAGTCGAAAGCTCCTGTGAAATCTCAGTATAAATTTGATACTATTAAAAAAGACAAAAAGCTTGAGATGATTTATAATGCGCACAGCAGATTAGATAATTTAAAAACGTCATTAGATTCAAAAAGTCAGGAACTTAATCCGAGTGTCAAGTACTTTAATAAAGTTGTGATTTATCAACAGAGAATGATTACTTATTCATTTACGTGTATTATTTTCTTTATGATTGGGGCAAGTTTGGGATCAATCATCCGGAAAGGAGGGATGGGTGTTCCCGTTATTGTGGCGATTGTAATCTTTATTATATTTTATGTAATTAATGTTGGTTTTGAAAACATAGCATGGTCCGGAAAAATGAGTCCATATTTGGCGGCTTGGCTTCCCAACATGATTTTGTTTCCTTTTGGAGTTTTGATGACGTATAAAGCACTCACAGATTCTCAATTGTTTGATTCTGAAAAATACAAAGCGTTCTTCAAGCCTATTACGAAGCTTTTTGTAAAGGATAAAGAACATAAAAGATATCAGTAATATCAGATCCGGAGCTTGTCTCCGGATTTTTTTGGTTTAAACTGAAAAATTATTTTAAAATATTAAATTCTCGAAAAAAAACCTCATATTTATCAACTAATTTAAATGAAATTAATAATGAAAAAAGTTTTACTGTTTGGCTTGTTCAGTTTGATGACATCAAGCATTTATGCACAAGAAGAAAATACCGATTACGAACTAAAAGCCGATGAAAAATATGGCTACGTTATCGATAAAAACGGAAAGAAAATTGAAGGAATCGTAAGATTGGCAGGAAGCGATATGAGTCCGTGGGTCAATCAGAAAAAAGTAAAATTTATTGCAACCGCGGATATCGACAAATCTAAGAAAAAGCAGAAGTTTAAAACAATGGATTCTGATGATTTGAAAGAATATGTTGCCTACGACGATAGCAATAACGAAAGACATTTTGAAGTTGTAAAATATACCAATACCAAAGAAGGTTTCAACACAGCAACCGGCGGATTAAGTGGAAACATCAAAGCATTTAATAATCTTACCAAAAGCAATCAGTTTGCAGAAGTTGTGACAGATGGTAAAATAAAGGTTTATAAATTATACGGTTACCCTACCACTTTCTCAGCCGGACAAAGTCAAATCGACAAAGCTGACCAGGAAACTGAAAGAATGAGAAAAAATCCTTCTTTTATTTACACCAAAAAAGGAAGCAAGTTGAAAGAACTGGATCTTAAAGAATCAAAAATCATCACCGCAGACTGTAGTTATGTAAAAGGAAAAATTGCAAGCGGCTCTTATGCTTCTCTTAAAAATGATGAGAAAAAAAGATCGGGTTTAGGGAGATTAATCAAAAGTCAGATTGATGATGTGATGTCTAATGTTCCTCAGATTGTAGATGAAGTAATTTTAGATTATAACGAAAACTGTAAATAGTTTTTTTCAAATAGAAATTGAGCAACTGCTTTTGCGGTTGCTTTTTATTTTAAATCAAGTTGGCAACGAACAGTTTTTTTTTCACAGTTAAAATGATATTTTTCATTACCTTTAATTAAATCATTTAATTCTTTTCAAATGAAAAAATTATTATTCATCTTATTAGTCAGTACGAGCGTTTTCACCTTTGCTCAGCAAAATGATAAAGAAGCTTACATCAAAAAAGAAAGTATTGGTGGAAAGCTTGATTTTACTAAAAGAATTGAAGAGAAATACCGCAACGAAACGTCAATTTCATTTGGTAAAGAGCATTTCATGAAAAAAGATTATGCTGTGTTACTTTGGGCTGCTAATGTGAGAGCATTAGGAATTGAATCTTTTAACCAAGCCACGAAAATTTGGGAAGAAACTTATAAACGCAGTTTGACCGAGCCTGAAACAAAAGCTTTGAAAACAGGGTTTGAAGCTAAATTTTAGAGATAATATTTATAACTGCACATTTTTTGTTTGAGATACCATCAAATCTCAAAATCATTACAATGAAAAAAGTACTTCTGATTTCCGGCATACTTCTGATTGTTTCGTGCAAAAAAGAAAATGAACAGAAAACTGTTGGAAATTCTAATCCATCAGACAGTTTAAACTTAAAATCAAATGTTGATTCTTTAAATTTAAAAAATGATTTAACTTCGATTGATGGTATAAAAAAAGAATACAATCTCCTGAACTCAAAATTACTTGCAAAGAAATTAGATTCTGTAGGTTTTAAATATGAGTGTGAAGAAAGATCAGGATATGTGGTTTATTATTCCGAAAAGGGAACTTTAAAAGTCATTAAACATTTCACAGCTGACAGTCATTTTTCTTCCACTGAAAATTATTTCGTTAATGATAATCAACCGTTTTTTGTATTTAAAGATGATACCGTTTGGAGTTTTGACGGCGGCACACCCGAAAAACCTGAAACGAAGGATGATGTCACCCAACAACGAATGTATTTTTCAGACAATAAAATCATTCAGTGTTTAGAAAAAAAGTTTACCATAAAATCAAGCACTGCGACAAAACCGAATCCTGAAAATATTCCCAACACAGAAAGTAAAAATTGTGCGGCAAGAGATGTTCAGGAAACTTTCGCTCTACTTCTCAAAAATAAAGATAAAAAAGGCAGCATCAAATGTCTGTAAAACAAAAAAAAGTGGTTTCGAAATATTTCGAAGCCACTTTTTGTATAATTAAAAACTGAAAGTTATACTTTCATAATTTCAGCTTCTTTTGTCTTAAGATGGTCATCACAAAGCTTCACATGCTTGTCTGTAAGTACCTGAATTTCGTCTTCAGTACTTTTTACAGCATCTTCAGAAATACCTTCCAGTTTCTTTAGTTCTTTGATACCGTTTTGTCTTGCATTTCTTACAACGATTTTCGTATCTTCAGTTTCTCCTTTAGCCTGTTTAGCCAATTCTCTTCTTCTGTCCTCCGTCAATGGCGGAACATTTAGAATGATATTTTCGCCGTTATTAGATGGCGCAAAACCTAAATTTGAATTGATAATTGCTTTTTCTATCGCTCCGATCGCAGTTCTATCCCAAGGTTGAATTGAGATGGTCATCGCATCGGGAATAGAAACGTTAGCAACCTGATTAAGAGGAGTCGGAGCACCATAATATTCTACCATCACATCCTGAACCATATTCGTAGATGCACGTCCCGCTCTGATTCTTTGAAATGCATGATCCAAGTGCTTGATAGCCGCTTCCATATCATGTTTTACAGATTCTACGATAAGATCTAATTCTTCCATTATATATAAAAAATTTGAATAGTTACACATCAATAAATATGAGCAATAAGTAATAATTAATTTTGACTAAATAATCCTTTTTACTTTTGCCTTTTATCTTTTTACTTCTTAAATATTAACTAAAGTTCCTACATTTTCTCCTTCTACAATCTTCACCAAATTACCATCTTTATTCATATCAAATACAATGATAGGTAATTTATTTTCGTGACTTAAGGTGAATGCAGTCATATCCATCACTTTAAGATTTTTTTCGAATACTTCGTCGAAAGATAATGAATTGTATTTTACAGCATTTTCGTTTGTCTCCGGATCGCTGTCGTAGATTCCGTCTACTCTTGTTCCCTTTAAGATAACGTCTGCACCGATTTCGATAGCTCTTAATGTTGCAGCAGTATCAGTTGTGAAATAAGGGTTTCCTGTTCCCGCTCCGAAGATTACGACTCTACCCTTTTCAAGATGTCTTACCGCTCTTCTTTTGATGAAAGGTTCAGCTACTTTGTCCATTTCGATGGCAGATTGCAATCTTGTTTTGATTCCTGCGTCTTCCAGAGCGCCTTGTAATGCCATCCCGTTGATTACGGTTGCAAGCATTCCCATATAATCACCTTGTACTCTGTCCATTCCAGCTGCAGCTCCTGCAACACCACGGAAAATATTTCCTCCTCCAATTACGATAGCAATTTCGCAGCCTAAGTCAACTACCTTTTTTATTTCCTGAGCATACTCCATCAGTCTTTCGGGATCGATACCGTACTGTCTGTTCCCCATCAATGCTTCACCACTCAGTTTTAGAAGGATTCTTTTATATTTCATCTTTAAATTTATAATAGTTTTTGAGAATTAATTTCGTTAAAAATTAACTTTGCAAATATAATCAATATAAATATTGAAAAAAGAAAAATATTTAATACTAAATAATGAAGTAAATATTTTGATAAGTACGAAAAAGGATTATTTTTGCATTAATTAATTACTGATTTGAAGAAAGTTCTAATTTTTTCACTATTTCTTTCGGGAATTGTTTCATTTGCTCAAACTGGAACAAATGTATATCCGTTTCTGAATATTCCGGTTTCCGCAAGACAGGCTGCTTTAGGTGGTGACGCAATTACAACGAGAGATCACGATGTCTCTTTTGCCATTGCTAATCCTGCTTTGCTGAATAAAGAATCTGACAAACAATTATCTGTAAATGCCACGGCATATCTCGCAGACTCAAAATACGGAACCATTGCGTACGCCAGAGATCTTGATAACGGTCACATGGTAACGGTAAATGCTCGTTATATGAGCTACGGAAATATCCCAAGAACGGATGACAGCGGTTTTGAAATGGGAGAATTCTCAGCTTCAGATGTTGCTGTGGGCGGTGGATATGCTTACCAATTTGAAGAAGACTGGACGATTGGTGGTGGATTAAATTTTATTACTTCAAAAATCGATACCTACACTTCTTCTGCATTGGCAGGAACTTTGGGAGTTACCTATCATCCAAAACGAACTAAAGAAGTAGTTTCTGTAGTTATAAGAAACTTCGGATATCAGTTTAAATCATTCAATGGCGAAAGAGAAAACCTTCCTTTCAGAATAGATTTAGGATATACTAAAATATTAAAAGCATTTCCTTTAGCAATTACCATTACGGCTCACGATTTACAACAATTTGATATTTCTTCAGAATTCAATGTAAACGGCCAGGAAGTAAATGCCGGACGAAAAATTGCCGATCACTTCTCTTTAGGCGCGGAGCTTTTTCCAGAAAAAAGTTTTAATTTCAGATTGGGATATAACGTAAGAAGAGGAAATGAATTGGCAGTTGCCGATCAAAGAAACTTCTCAGGACTTTCTGCCGGTTTCGGACTCAAAGTTTCAAAATTCCGTATCGATTATGCACATGTGAGATATCATAATTCTTCTAACGTTAATCAAATCGGAATTTCTGTAGATCTTAGCGGTCATCAAGGAGAATAATATAAGATGATTTCTTGTTTTTTGTAAGATAAAATCTTAGATTTTCTTGCACTTTCAGATTTTTTTTTGAAATTTGTAGTATGAAAAAACCAGTGATAGCAATTGACGGATTCTCATCTACAGGGAAAAGTTCTATTTCAAAAATTATTGCCGAAAAATTAGGGATTGTACATCTCGACACTGGTGCTCTATATCGTGGAATTACTTGGTTTGCATTACAAAACTGTCTGAGTGAAGACCAAACAATCAATCTTCAGCAGCTTTTTGATTCTTTTTCATTAATTGAACTTGAATTTAAAAATGATAATGGTGAATTGGTTTTATTTTTAAATCATATCAATATTTCAAAAGAAATTCGTTCAAACGAAGTTTCAGATAATGTAAGTCTTATCGCCAAACAAAAAGAAGTTAGAGATTTTCTTTTACAGTCTCAGCGCAATTTGGCAGAAAAAGGCGGAATTATAATGGATGGCAGAGATATTGGCACAGTAGTACTGCCAAACGCCGATTTTAAATTTTTTCTGACTGCTAGTATTGAAGAAAGAACCAGAAGAAGATATCAGGAATTACTGAGTTTAGGAATAGATGCTGACGAACATCAAGTGAAAGAAAACCTTATTGCAAGAGATAAAATCGACAGTGAGCGAGAAATTGCACCTCTAAAGCAGGCAGATGATGCAATTGTCATAGATAACACGATGCTTACTAAGAAAGAGACAATAGAAAGTATACTGACACATTTAAAAAATTAACAATTTTTATAGGTTAAAAACACTATTTGGTATATTAATTGTAACATTTGATACATAAAATATTTATTAACATAATTAAAAAAAACAAGGAATGTCTAGAAAAGAAAACAATACAGCAGGTATTTTAGCAGGATTATTGGCAGGTGCTGCAGCAGGTGTAATCTTAGGAATGTTATATGCTCCGGAAGAAGGTAAAGAAACCAGAAAAAAGATTAAAAACAAAGCGAACGACCTCAAGGAAGAAGCTAAAAATAAATACGGAGAAGTTTCTGAAAAAGTAAAAGATCAGTATGGAAACATCTCTTCTACTTTCAAAGAAACAGCAAGCAGCGTAGCACATACTGTAAAAGATGGTTACGACAAATATAAAGATCAGATTGTTTCTAAAACTACTGATATTGTAAAAGATGTTGAAACAGGTTTGAATGATCTAAAAGGATAATTCATCTTAATTTAAATAATAAAAGGAACTTTGACCAAATTAAAGTTCCTTTTTTTGTAACTTTTAAAAAAAAACAATGATTGAAACTGTAAAAGAATATGCATCAAAGCGAATAGATTTGCTAAAAATTCAGGCGACAGAAAAGTCGTCAATTTCGGCAGGAGTAATTGCTTACTTAGTTATTTTATTAGTTGCTTTTGCTTTTTTTATTATCCTTTTTAATTTTGGATTGGCATTTTTTATCGGTAAAGCGTTGAACAATACTTCATATGGATTCTTAATTGTTGCTGCATTTTATTTGCTTATCACAATTTTAGTTGTTATCTTTAAAAAGCGCATCGTAAACGTTGTAGCCGATAAAGTAATAGAATTTTTAAATCACTAATTATGAGCAGAAATTATAGTAGCTTAGAAGAACTTAGAAGAAAGAAAAAGCTTTTAAAAAGTGAAGTTGAGGATTTAGAAGGATTGCTGACTTTCAAAAATACCAAAGAAAGCTTAAGTGCATTCACCAATGGTTTAACTGATCAATATCTGAAAGAAAAGATAGATGAAGATGGTGAAGAGACCACAGTTCTCAGAAAAGATGTAATCGCAAAACAGCTGACCTCAGAAGTAAAGGATTTATTCTTAAACAGAAATACCGCAATGGGAATTGCCGGAAGTGCCTTCAAAGGTGATGCAATGGACACTGTTGTCAAACTTGCAGTGACAGCTTTTGTTGCCAATTACGCCAAGAAAAATATGAGAAGCTCAAATTGGAAAAAGAAAGTATTAGGCGCAGCATTAATTTATGTAGCACCAATGGCTTTGAAGTTTCTTAGAACAAAGTTAGAGGCTTATCAAAAAACAAAAAGTGTATCCAGTATGGAGCAACTTATATAATTTTAAGGAGTTAGATGTTGGAATCTAAAATTTAGTTTAATATATAAACTGTGTTTTAAAATCTAATTTCTAACTTCTATTTTGAATACAATTGGCCTAAAATAATTCCTGCTGCCATAGAAACGTTCAGACTTTCTGTAGACTGAGATTTTCCAAATCTTGGAATTGATATTTTTTTGTGAAGTAATTTTTCGGTTTCTTCACGCATTCCCTTTCCTTCGTTTCCTAAAATTAAATTTATTTTCTCTGGTTTTTCAAAAGTGTAGATGTTTTCTCCATCCATATCTGTCCCTATGTTTGTATTTTTAGTTTCAGATAAATAATCAACTAAATTACAATAAACGATATTCACTCTTGTAAAAGATCCCATACTTGCCTGAATAACCTTTGGATTGTAGAAATCTACGGTATCTTCACTGCAGATAATCTGCTCGATTCCGAACCAATCTGCAAGACGAATAATTGTTCCTGAATTTCCGGGATCCTGAATTCCGTCTAACACCAACTGAATATTTTGATCATTTAATTTAGACTCTTCATTCAACTCACAAACTGCCACAGAATCTTTAGGATTTTGTAGGAAACTAATCTTTTTCAATTCATTTTCAGTGATTTGATGTATAATGGTATCCTTAAAATTTAAATTTTGAGGATTTGTAGAAAATATTTCTTTAATTTTAAAGTTAGAATTGGGAAGTTCGGAAATGATTTTATTCCCTTCAACCAAAAACAAATTGTATTTTTGCCTGAACTTCTTTTTATCTAAAGACTGTAAAACTTTTATTGTATGAGCTGTAAGCATTTTAAGAATTCTCCTCAAAAATATTATAAAATTCTATCATTTGCAACTGTTGTTGGTGTCCTTTATGCTTGTAGTACCACAAAAAAAGTACCTGAAGGTGAATTTCTATTGACAAAAAACAACTTTCAATTTGAAGATAAGAAAGAATTTTTTGATGAAGAACTGAAGAATTACGTTCAGCAAAAACCTAATAAGAAAGAATTGCTTTTCATGCCACTTGGGCTTTTGTTGCACAATGCTGCAAATCCTAAGTATGATACATTATTCAGTGAATATTTGACCTACCCTAGTGAAATGAGAGATCAAAAGCTAAGGGATTCACTATTCGTGAAATACAATATGCCTGAAAGCGTTGGGAAAAGTTTATTGTGGGACAGGATTTTACACAATTTCGGAACACCACCGGTAATTCTTGATCAGACAAGAACAGACAAAAGCGCAGAGTCTATTAAAAAAAGAATGACCTACCGTGGTTATTGGGATTCTGAGGTTAAATTTAAACACGAATTAGATTCAACTTCCAAAAAAGCAGCGGTAACATATTTTTTAACGCATAACAGCCCAACTAATATTAAAGAATATTACTATAATATTCCTGATGCCGGCGTTAAAAGTCTTTATCAGCAAAACATGAACGAAACACTTATCAAGTCAAAAAAAGTACTTGATCAGACAGTTCTTGAAAAAGAGGTTGCAAGAATTAATGATATCATGCGAAGAAGCGGTTATTATAAATTTAATAATGGCAATGACGAAGTCTATTTTGTAGCTGACTCATTAAAAGACAGAAAAAATGTACCATTAACGCTTGAAATTCATAAAGATTCTGCAGATTCGCCATATAAACGTGCTACATTTGGAAATATAGATGTTGCCATCATTGATGAGCCAAGTGATTTTGGCAGAAAAACGGTGAAAGACAGTCTGCGAAGAATCAGATTTCATAAAATGAATGATAATTACAAAACCAATTCTATCTGGAGAGCAATTATTGTTGATAATAAATCAGTTTATAATCAAAATCAACTTGATTTAACGAAAAGAAATCTTCTTGCAATGAATAATTTTAGCATTCTGAAAGCTAAAGATTCTTTAAGACAAGGTGGCGCTATAAAGCCAAATGACAGCATCATTGATGTTTTGTATTTGCTAAAACCACTTCCAAAATATGAACTTAAATTAGGTACAGATTTAAATTATTCTCAATTTTTGAATTGGGGATTATCTCCTTCAGTCGATCTTACTACTAGAAATGTGTTCCGAGGTGCAGAAAACCTTTCTACAAGCCTATCTGGTACTTTCGGACGTGTTGTGAACCCACGGGATTTAGATAACAGGATTTGGGCTTATGAACTATCAGCTCAGGCCTCTCTAAGTTTTCCTCGTTTGTTACTGCCTTTTAATTACTATAAATTGATTCCTAAAAGATATACACCAACATCATCAATTGTTTTGGGAGCATCGGTGCAGAATAATATAGGATTAGGCAGGGTTAACTTTAATACAGGTTTAAATTATTTTGCTAACGTTAATGATCAGTCATCACACAGATTGACTTTATTTAATACACTTTTCAGTTTAACAAAAAATAAAGATAGTTACTACGATTTCTTCGTAAATGATGATGCAGTAAGAAGGACTGTTTTTGATGATTACTTTGCATTTAATCCTCAACTAAAACAACAATTTGACGCAGGTGTATTAACGAGAGACCAGGTTTCGGAACAAATCATTACAGATGACAATTACATAGCAACATTAGATCAAAAAAAGGCTGATGATGTGGTGGCATTCTTAGGAACGCTTGTCAATAAAGACAGACAGACACAGGACGTAATTATCTCATCATTTATTTATAATTTTATCTATAACGAAATCGGAAAAAAAGATTATCCAAACGCATTCTATTTTAATGGGAAAATGGAAGTTGCAGGTAATATTCCGAGTATATTCAATCAAAAAAGAAAAGATGATGGTGGCGTTTTGAGAAGTCCGGAACGTACAATTTTCGGAATTCCTTATGCACAGTTTGTGAAATTTGATTTTGATGTAAGAAAATATTTTAAATTTAACGGAAACCAAACTTTGGTTCTTCGCCAATTTATCGGATTAGGAATTCCATATGGAAACTCTTCTTCAATGCCTTTTGTACGATCTTATTTTAATGGTGGTGCTAATGATATTCGTGCTTGGGTAGCTTTTGGAGGTTTAGGTCCCGGAGGTTCTCAGGTTGACGAAAGAGTGAGAACTTATTTAATGGGTAATGTGAAATTGACAACCAATTTAGAATATAGAATTCCGCTTAATGACATGTATGAAGGTGCAATTTTCACAGACATCGGAAACGTTTGGAATACAGAAAACAATGGTTTTGATGATCAGTTTAAATTTAATAAATTCATCAGAGAAATGGGTGTCGGCAGCGGAGTTGGTTTAAGAGTAAATGTAGCGTATATCACTTTAAGATTAGATTTGGCCTATAAAATTTATGACCCGAACAAACCTGATGGCGAAAGGTGGAGATTCAATCAATTTCAGCCTTTGAAACCTACACTGAATATCGCATTTGGATATCCTTTTTAATCCGCAGAAATTCCCAATACAAAATAAACTACAGCAATCACTCTGGCGAGAATCTCTCTGGATTGGTTTCTGTAGAAACTTTCGGGTTTGTTGACATCTTGCGCATCAAATCCTAGCGCATTCATGTTATTATTTCTTGCAAAAAACAATGCCCGAAGATTATGAAAACCTTGTGAAACGATAATGACGTTTTTCTTTCCGTAAACATCTTTACAGCGTAAAATACTTTTATAAGTGTTAAAACCTTCCGGATCTTCAATAATGATATCTTCCGGAACACCTTCTTGGTAAATCAAATAATTTTTCATTGCAGCCGGCTCGTTGTAACCTTTGCTTTTTTCCCCGCTCACAATGATTTTTTTTATTTTTCCGTGATGATAAAGCAATGCTGCAGCATCCATTCTTTTAGTAAAATAAGGATTAGAAAGCCCCGAACGCATCCTGGGAGAAGTTCCTAAAACCAAAGCAATTTCTCTCGGCGGAATTTTTGAAATCTTATTGTAAGTTCTTCCGTTGGTAATCCCAAAAACCCAGACATTACAAAGACATATCAAGAGAAACCCCAATTCTATTGATGAAAAAATAAATTTAAATATGTTTCGGATAATTCTCAACTAAAGTCAAAGTTAAGCTTTATTTTCTTAGTTTTTGCAATCGACATGCAAGCTAAAATTTTACCCTGAGCCTCTTCTTTTTCGGTAAGATATTCGTTTTCTAAAAGCTCAACTTCTCCTTCTTCCAAAGTACATTCACAGCTTCCGCAAATTCCCGATTTACAGGAATAAGGAACATTGAATTTTTGAATTAAAAGTTGTTGCAGAATTTTTTCTTTATTATTTGGAAGTTCAGTCTGATAATTTTCCCCAAACATTTTAAAGTCTATCTGTACATTTTCAATCAACGGAAACTCTTTTTCTACAGGATAAATATCATCATTAAACTCTTCAAATAATTCAAAATGAATATTCTTCTTCGGAATTCCGTGATGATAACACGCATTTGCCAGAGTTTTGATCATCTCCCCCTTTCCACAAATCAAAACTTCATCTACTGCATCCCAAATCGTAGATTCTTCATCGGTGTCATCTAAGTGAAGGATTTGATTGATAATCAAATTTAATTTCTTGGCATCTAATCTCCCGTAGAAAAATTGTTCAGCAGTTTTTTCCTGAGAATAAAAAAAGAAAATCTGAAGCCTCTCACCATATTTATGAGCAAGATTATCTAAAAGATCACGATAAATAAGTTCCTCAGAGCTTTTATTTCCAAGGAACAAAAAAAGCCTCGTCCTCGGTTCGTTGTAAAGAATGTTTTTAAAATGACTGATAATCGGAGTAATCCCTATTCCTGCAGCAAAACCCACAATAGTACGGAATTCACTAGGTTTTGAAACAATGGTAAATCTACCATTGGGCTCACTTACAAGTAACTCATCACCAGCTTGATAGTTTTTATAAAGTTGTGCGGTTGCACCATTTTTAGAATTGACTTTAATTCCTAAAGATATTTTCTCCTCGTACGGCGCCGAAGTCATCGAATAATCATTGATAACTTCTTTTCCATCAGCATTGAATTTTACACTTACAAACTGTCCCGCCTCAAACTTAAAATTCTCTTTAAGATTCTCAGGAATTTCAAGCTCCAACGAAAAAGTATTTTTGGTCAGGTCTTCCTTTTTAGCTATTTTTAGGCCGTGAAACTGCGTCAGTTTTCCTTTATAGATTTGTTGTTCCATACTTCATTTCAAAAATAAATAAAAAATAATTATCAAACAGAACTTACCGCAATTTTATTACCAACAAAACCAATGAGAAGTACCCATCGTATATTTCATTTAATAATAAAATCTACTTATGAAAAAGATAATTTTATCCACACTTTTGGCTGTTACTCTTTTTAGCTGTAAAAAGGAAAGCCCGAAAAGTGAAGAAAATTTGGTGTCAACAGATTCTACATCAACTTCTAAAACGACAGAAGCTCCAAAAATTGATTTTAAAGAAATTTCTCAAAAAGAATTAGTACAAAATTTAGCAAAAAAGAATGATACTCTTTACGTTACTAATTTTTTTGCCACTTGGTGTGGACCTTGTATGATGGAAATTCCTCATTTTAAGAAAAAAATTGAAGAATTAAAAAACAAACCTGTAAAATTTACTTTTGTAGATATTCTTGATAAAGCAGCCTGGAAAGATAAAGTTCCAGCCTTTGCGAAAGAGCATGGACTAGAGAACCACATTGTGTTGGTAGATGAATCTAAATTTGATGATACCTTTTTTACTAATTTTGAAAAATGGAAAGGAAACGGAATTCCTTTTACTTACTTTAGAAAAGGTAATAAAACAGAAGAATTTGAGGGATCAATGTCTGAAGAAATGTTGAATGAAAAGATCAATTCATTTTCAAAATAAATATACAGAATTACGCCTCAAGTAATGTCGAAAAAATTCAGAATCTTGTGTTTAGTTTTATGTATCGCAATTGTATTGGCTGCGATCATTAATCTAAATACAGGATTTTTAAACTTAAATCTTCATGATTTTCTCTATAATTCTGAAAACGGACAAATTGCTGAGATCAGAATTAATCGTGTTTTGGTCATGCTTTTGGCAGGGATTTCGATTCCGACATCCGGTTTTCTGATGCAGGAATACTTTCAAAATCCGCTCGCAGGTCCAGATATTTTAGGAATTACATCGATTGCAAGTTTATCCGTAGCATTTTACATCTTCTTTTCTCACAGCATTTTACTGCCTGAATTTTTACAGAACAGCTTTTTAAGTCTATCCGCAATTGTTGGAAGTTTGCTTTTGATGCTCGTTCTGCTATCAATGTCGAACAAATTTCAGGACAAATCATACTTGATCATTTTCGGATTTTTGGTTTCGGCGTTTGCAGGAGCAATCGTTTCTCTTTTGCAGTTTTACGCTGAAAATCAAAGTCTGAAAAACTATATTTTGTGGTCTTTCGGAGCGAATAATATGGTTTCGAGAAATCAGATTATCGTACTGACGATTTTAGTGGGGATTGGATTATTTTTTTGTTTTAAAACCATCAAACCTTTAATAGGAAATTCTTTAGGAAGTTCTTATGCACAAAGTTTAGGAGTTAATTTAAATCATTTAAAAATATTGATCATTGTAACTTCTTCACTCTTATCTGCTTCTATCACAGCTTTTTTAGGGCCTATTTTATTTATAGGAATTATTGTCCCTCACTTCTGCAGATTGATTTACAACCCGTCAAAACTTTGGCAGCAATGGATTTTGAATATGTTTTTGGGAATGCTCATTATGTTGATATTTTCAATTACCGCTGAAAAAACTCAGATTCCATTGAATGTAATCAGTTCTCTGTTTGGAATTCCTGTGATTTTGTTGATGCTTTTGAAGCAGAATAAGGTTTAAACTAAATTGTGAAGTCATTTATTAATTTTAAATCTCTCGCAGATTTTGCAGATAAAGCAGATATTTGAGAATGTTTTTTTAATTTAAATGATTAAAAATAATCATCTCTGTTTGTCATTCCGGAGGAATCTAAGCTAAATTTGTAAAGATGCTTTCAGCTTGACAAACATTAATATTTAAATCAAAAAGAAAAATCTGTGAACATTTGCAGAAATTAAAGCTCAGACATGCACCTACAAATCAAACAAGCCAACATAGGCTACGACAAAACTTTAATTTCAAATGCCAATGCATCTTTGAATTTAGGTGACGTCTGCCTTTTGATAGGAAATAATGGTGTCGGAAAAACAACTTTAATTAAATCAATTCTTCATCAAAACTCTTTATTAGGAGGAGAAATTTTAATTGATAATAAAAATGTAAAAAAACTTTCGGTAAAAGAGATTGCAGAGAATATTGCAGTCGTGTTTTCTAAATCGGTCATTCCGCAAAATCATACGGTTGAAGATCTTATTTCGCTCGGAAAATATATTTACTATCCTTTCTATTTTGAATTAAAACAAGAAGACAAAGAAGAAGTTAAGGAGATTATTCACGAATTAGATTTAACTCAATATAAAAATACGCTCCTCAGAAACCTTTCAGACGGAAACCTTCAGAAAGCATTTATAGGAAGAGCTTTGACACAAAACTCCCCGATAATTATTCTTGATGAACCAACAACTCATCTGGATGAAAAGAATAAATTAATCATCCTTAAAACGCTTCGAAAATTAACCAAACAGCAAAATAAACTCATTTTGTTTTCCTCTCACGATTGGAGACTGGCAAAGGAATTTGCTGATAAAATGTGGTATATTAAAGATAATCATTTATACTCAGGAATTGTGGAAGATGTTTTGTTGCAGCATGATGAACTCACGAATGCATCACTGTTTCAGGTGAATGAAAATTTTGTAGCGCCTTCCATAGAATCTCCGCAGATTCAGAAAGAAATGTTGTATTCTTTGCTTCAAAAAAATTTCCAAAAAGATTTGTCATCTTTCGATTTTAGATATAACGAATCAGTTTGGGAGATTTCATTTGCTAATAAACAGCACCAATGTGAATCCTTCGAAGAAATAGTTAAATTAATCTCAAAGCTTCATTAAATCAGCATTTTAATTATTTATTTCACATACTATGCATGCATAGTATTATGCTAATCATACATTTTAATTACCTGATAATCATATTTTTAATAAATTTTAACATTCAATAATACTATGCATGCATAATATTTGCTACATTTGATAAAACCGATTAGCAAAAAAAATATGATGGATAATAATAAAGAAAAAACAGAAAATGTTGACCTCATTCTAAAGCAGACTTGGTTAGCAGTTTCGAAAATGTACACCGAGCTTGCACAAGAACATGATTCTACCGCAGTTCAGGCTCTTACCTTATTGAAAATTGATCCGAAAGAAGGTACAAGAAGCACCAATTTGGGACCCAAAATGGCAATTGAACCCACTTCTCTCACAAGAATCATCAAACTCCTTGAGGATAACGGATATATTTATAAAGAAAAAACCACTACCGATAAGCGTGAAGTGATCATTAAGCTTACTGATAAAGGTTTAAGTTCAAGAAATATGTCTAAGGAAGTTGTTGTGAATTTCAACAAAAAAGTGATGGAAAAAATTGCTCCCGAAAAGTTGGAAACTTTCAAAGAAGTCATGACAGAAATTATGAAAATAGCTTCTGATTTAAACAACAGAAAATAACTTTCTCCTTTTGAGGAAAGTTTATAAAGATTTATAATAAAACCCGAAAGGTTAAACTAAGCGATAATAACTAAAATAAAATATTAATGAAAAGACGAATCAAACATGTTACGGTTTTAGGTTCAGGGATTATGGGAAGCGGTATCGCTGCACACTTTGCCAACATCGGAGTGCAGGTTTCACTTCTTGACATTGTTCCGTTTGAGTTGAATGAAGCCGAGCAAAAAAAAGGTTTGACCAAAGAAGACAAGGCAGTTCGTAATAGAATTGCTTCCGAAAACTTTGAAAAACTTAAAAAAGCCAGCCCTGCACTACTCTATTCTCCGAAATTTGCGGAGCGTATTAAAGTAGGAAACTTTGATGATGATTTAAAGAAAATAAAAGATACCGACTGGATTATAGAAGTTGTTGTTGAAAAACTAGACATTAAAAAGTCAGTTTACGAGAAAATCGAGCAATTTAGAAAACCGGGAACTTTAGTTTCTTCAAATACTTCCGGAATTCCAATTAATATGTTGGTTGAAGGAAGAAGTGACGATTTCAAAAAATATTTTGCAGGAACGCACTTTTTTAATCCTGTAAGATATCTTCCACTTTTAGAAGTTATACCTACTACAGATACTGATCCTGAAATTGTAGATTTTTACATGTCTTACGGAGCCAAATTCTTAGGTAAAACAACCGTTTTAGCAAAAGATACTCCTGCGTTTATCGCTAATAGAATTGGAGTTTTCTCGATGATGGATTTGCTTCACAATGTTCAGAAATTAGGTTTAAATGTTTCTGATGTTGATAAATTAACAGGTCCGATTATTGGTCGTCCAAAATCTGCAACGTTCAGAACAGCCGATGTTGTTGGCTTGGATACTTTGGTAATGGTTGCAAACGGTGTTCGTAACAGTGGTGCTGAGGCCAATGATTTCAACAATGTTTTCTCACTTCCTGATTATATTCAGAAAATGATAGATAACAAATGGTTGGGATCAAAAACTGAACAAGGTTTCTATAAAAAAGTAAAAAGTGCAGACGGAAAATCTGAAATTCACGGATTAAATCTTGACACTTTAGAGTATGAACTTCAAGGTAAATCTTCTTTCCCGACTTTAGAATTAACTAAAAATATAGATAAGCCAATTGACAGATTCAAAGTCTTGATTGGTGGAAAAGATAAAGCTGGAGAACTTTACAGAAAATCTTTGGGAGCATTATTCGCTTATGTTTCTCATAAAGTTCCGGAAATTTCTGATGAAGTTTACAAAATCGATGATGCAATGAGAGCTGGTTTCGGTTGGGAAAACGGACCATTCGAAATTTGGGACGCTGTTGGAGTTCAAAAAGGAATTGAATTGGCTACAGAAGCTGGCTACGAAGTTTCAGACTGGGTTAAGAATGTAGAATCTTTCTATAAAGTAAATGAAGATGGACAAAGTATTTTCGTTGATAAAAATTCAGGTGAATACAACAAAATTCCGGGACAAGATGCTTTCATCATTTTAGATAATATCAGAAAAAATAAAACACTTTGGAGTAATTCAGGAGCTTCTATTGAAGATTTAGGCGACGGAATTATCAACTTTGAAATTCGTTCTAAAATGAATTCTCTTGGAGGCGAAGTTTTAGATGGATTAAACAGAGCGATTGATTTAGCCGAAAAAGAATATGACGGTTTAGTTATTGGAAATCAAGGTGCAAATTTCTCTGTTGGAGCAAATTTAGCGATGATTCTAATGATGGCTATTGAGCAAGATTGGGATGATTTGAATATGGCAATCGCTTATTTCCAGAAATCGATGATGAGAGTTCGTTATTCTTCAATTCCTGTCGTGGTTGCTCCTCACGGAATGACTCTTGGTGGTGGTTGCGAAATGACAATGCACGCAGACAGAGTTGTCGCAGCAGCAGAAACTTACATCGGACTAGTTGAAACCGGAGTTGGTGTAATTCCCGGCGGTGGCGGAACGAAAGAATTTGCTTTAAGAACTTCAAGAGAGTTCCACAGTGATGATGTTAAAAACAACAGACTTCGTGAGGCTTTCATGAATATAGCAATGGGTAAAGTTGCCACTTCTGCTTATGAAGCTTATGATATGGGAATTCTTGAAAAAGGAAAAGACATTGTAGTTGTAGACAAAAAACGTCAGATTGCCGAAGCTAAAAAAGTTGCAAAACTAATGGCTGAACAAGGCTACACTCAACCCATCGAGCAAACCGTAAAAGTTCTTGGAAAAGATGCTCTAGGTATGTTCTACGTAGGAACCGATCAGATGTTAACCGGAAAATATATTTCTGAACACGATAAAAAGATTGCAGATAAATTAGCTAATGTTCTGGTGGGTGGAAATCTTTCAGAACCAACAGTTGTGACCGAACAATACTTATTGAACCTTGAAAGAGAAACTTTCCTTCAGCTTTGTGGTGAAAGAAAAACTTTGGAGAGAATTCAGTTTATGTTACAGAAAGGAAAACCGTTGAGAAATTAATAACTATAAATATTTTAACAAGAAGTTTGTCATTCCGCAGGAATCTAAGCTTAGATGCTTTCAGTATGACAAAATGTATGTTTAAATTAAAATAAATAAAAAAATGTCAAGACAAGCATATATAATCAAGGGATTTCGTACAGCAGTCGGAAAAGCTCCAAAAGGCTCACTCCGCTTCACGCGTCCCGACGTAATGGCAGCAACAGTAATCGAAAAACTGATGGCAGCTGTTTCGCAATTAGACAAAGACAGAGTTGACGATTTAATCGTAGGAAACGCAATGCCGGAAGCTGAACAAGGCTTAAATGTGGCACGTTTAATTTCTTTGATGGGATTAAATACCGATAAAGTTCCGGGAGTTACCGTAAATAGATATTGCGCATCAGGAAGTGAGGCGATTGCAATTGCTTCAGCGAAAATTCAGGCTGGAATGGCAGATTGTATCATTGCAGGTGGTACCGAATCAATGTCTTATATTCCGATGGGTGGTTATAAACCTGTTCCGGAAACGGAAATTGCAAAAACAAACCCTGATTATTATTGGGGAATGGGCTACACTGCGGAAGAAGTTGCAAAACAATTTAATATTTCGAGAGAAGAACAGGATCAGTTTGCTTTCGAATCTCATCAAAAAGCTTTAAAAGCAAATCAAGAAGGGAAATTTGCCAATCAAATCATACCAATTCCTGTTGAGTATAATTTCTTGGATGAAAATCAAAAAATGCAGACAAAAAAGTTTGATTTTTCTGTAGATGAAGGCCCAAGATTAGACACTTCTTTGGAAGGTTTGGCTAAACTAAAACCCGTTTTTGCAAACGGAGGAAGTGTGACAGCAGGAAATTCTTCTCAAATGAGTGACGGTGCAGCTTTCGTGATCGTGATGTCTGAAGAAATGGTGAAAGAATTAGGATTGGAGCCTGAAGCAAGATTAGTTGCGTATGCAGCAGCTGGACTTGAGCCAAGAATCATGGGAATGGGGCCAATTTATGCAATTCCAAAAGCTTTAAAACAGGCAGGTTTAGAACTTAAAGATATTGAATTGATTGAATTGAACGAAGCATTCGCATCACAATCTGTTGCAATTAAAAAAGAATTAGGTTTAAATCCCGATATTCTGAATGTGAATGGAGGCGCAATCGCTCTTGGCCACCCGCTTGGTTGTACAGGAACGAAATTGACCGTTCAGCTTCTCGACGAAATGAGAAAACGTGGAAATAAATACGGAATGGTTTCTATGTGTGTGGGAACTGGGCAGGGTGCTGCTTCAATCTTTGAACTTCTATAAAATAATTTTGAATTATGAATTTTAAATTTTGGATTGAA
Organism: Chryseobacterium aahli; assembly: GCF_022699665.1. Classification (GTDB taxonomy): domain Bacteria; phylum Bacteroidota; class Bacteroidia; order Flavobacteriales; family Weeksellaceae; genus Chryseobacterium; species Chryseobacterium aahli. The sequence continues at coordinate 259,247 of NZ_JALDNB010000002.1, forward strand.
TGCAAAAGGAAAATTTAATTAAAGAAAAGACATTCAATTTTGCTTTATCAATTATTGAGTTATATAAAATATGTAAATCTCAAAATGAATTTATTCTTTCAAAACAATTATTAAGAAGTGGAACTTCTATTGGTGCAAATGTTCAGGAAGCCTTAGCTGGATTTTCAGAAAAAGATTTTCTTCATAAAATGTCAATAGCTAGTAAAGAAGCAAGAGAAACACAGTATTGGATTGATTTATTATCACAATCTCAATTAGTGAAATTTGATGAGTCAAAATATAAAACAGATATACAAAGTATTGTAAATATTTTAACATCTATTGTTAAAACGCTTCAAGTAAAATTAAGACCGAAAGAATAATTCAAAATTCATAATCTAAAATTCAAAATTAAATAACTAAAATTAAAATAAAAAATCATGAGTGATACAATTAATAAAACACTGAAAGGAGGTGAGTTTTTAATTAAAGAAATTGCTGCAAACGAAATCTTCACTTTAGAAGAACTTTCAGAAGAACAAAAAATGCTTCGTGATTCTGCGAAAGAATTTATCGACAGAGAAGTAATTCCGCATCATGATCGTTTTGAGAAAAAAGATTATGCATTGACTGAAGAAACAATGCGCAAATTAGGCGAAATGGGACTTCTTGGAATCACCGTTCCTGAAGAATACGGAGGTCTTGGGATGGGATTCGTAAGTACTATGTTGGCTTGCGATTACGTTTCAGGAGGAAATGGCTCATTAGCAACAGCTTACGGAGCACATACCGGAATTGGAACATTACCCACTCTTCTTTACGGAAGTGAAGAATTGAAAAAGAAATATCTTCCGGATCTAGCTACAGGAACAAAATTCGGTGCTTATTGCTTGACTGAGCCGGATGCTGGTTCAGACGCAAATTCAGGGAAAACAAGAGCAAAATTGTCAGAGGATGGAAAGCATTATATCATCAACGGACAAAAAATGTGGATTTCAAACGCAGGTTTTGCAGATACTTTCACATTATTCGCAAAAATTGATGATGACAAAAACATTACAGGTTTTGTGATCAACCGTTCAGAATTGGAAGATCCAAACAGCTTAACTTTTGGTGAAGAAGAGCATAAATTAGGTATCCGTTCGTCTTCTACCCGTCAGGTTTTCTTCAACGACATGAAAATTCCTGTTGAAAATATGCTGGGTGAAAGAAACAATGGTTTTAAAATCGCTTTGAATGCATTGAATGTTGGTAGAATCAAATTAGCTGCTGCCAATCTTGACGGACAAAGAAGAATCTTGAATCATTCGATTCAATATTCAAATGAGAGAAAACAATTTGGGGTTTCTATTTCAACTTTTGGAGCCATCAGAAAGAAATTGGCAGAAATGGCAACCGGAGTTTTCGTAAGTGAAGCAGGTTCTTATCGTTTAGCAAAAAATGTTGAAGATAAGATTGAAGAATTGGTTTCTGGAGGAATGAATCATCAACAAGCTGAATTGAAAGGTGTTGAAGAGTTCGCAGCAGAAGCTTCTATTCTTAAAGTTTTCGTATCAGATCTTACTCAGGTTACTGCCGATGAAGGAATTCAGATTTATGGTGGAATGGGATTCTCAGAAGACACTCCAATGGAAGCTGCATGGAGAGATGCAAGAATTGGAAGGATCTATGAAGGAACCAACGAAATCAATCGTCTTTTGGCCGTAGGAATGCTAATCAAAAAAGCAATGAAAGGTGAATTGGATTTACTTTCTCCGGCAATGGCAATTTCTAAAGAATTAATGGGAATTCCTTCATTTGAAGTTCCTGATTATTCTGAATTAATGAGCGAGGAAAAAGCAATTTTGGCAAATCTTAAAAAAGTATTTTTAATGGTTTCAGGAGCTGCCCTTCAAAAATACATGATGGATATTGAGAAGCAACAGCATTTATTATTAAATGCTTCTGAAATTCTTAACCAAATCTACATGGCAGAATCTGCAGTGCTAAGAGCTGAAAAACATTTCTCTTCTGATTCTGTAGAAGTTGCAATGGCTCAATTGAATCTTTACAAAGCAATCGAAAAAATAATCTCAGCTGCCAAAGAAGGAATTGTTTCTTTCGCAGAAGGCGACGAACAGAGAATGATGCTTTCAGGATTAAGAAGATTTACAAAATATACCAACCACCCGAATGTTGTAGGACTAACTGAAAAAGTGGCTGCACATTTTATTGGGAAGGGACATTATTAGAATACTGAATAAAATATTATTTTGAACGCTTCATTTTTATGGAGCGTTTTTTATTTAATAAAAACTTAAGGCCTAATTCATTAAAATGTACATTATCAAATCCAACAGTTTTCTTTAGCTTGCAAATTCTTAATTCAAAAAATTCCTTAATGCAAAACCTTCTAAAACTTCTGGCTCTTTTTATCTTTGTAAACCTTTATTCTCAGCAACAATTTGTCTTTTTTGGTTCTTATAATTGGGAAAAAGATTCGGAAGGAATTTATGTTTATCAATTAGATAATGAAACAGGAAAACTTACAAAAACTACTTCAATAAAAGATGTTGTAAACCCATCTTACATTACAATTTCTGAAGACGGAAAATACATTTATGCGTCTTCGGAGAGCAAAATTGAAAATGGAGGAACGGTCAGTTCTTTTCGTTTTAATAAAGAAGAAAAAACTCTGAAATTTATGAACAATCAGAAAAGCGGTGGAGAAAACCCTGTTTATGTAAGCGTTCATAAAAATGGAAAATGGCTGGTGAATGGAAATTACACCGATGCAAGCGTTTCAGTTTATCCGCTTTTGGAAGATGGGAAAATAGATTCTTTAGCACAAATTTTAAAATTTTCAGAGGGAAGTGTAAATCAAAATCGACAGACAAAAGCACATATTCATTCTGCTGTTTTTTCACCAGATTTTAATTCAATATTTTTCACCGATTTAGGCGCTGATAAAATTAGGATATATCCGTTTGAAAATGCTGATTTAAAACCTTTAAATATAGAACAAAGCAGTTTCATAAAGACGAAACCTGGAACTGGGCCAAGGCATTTGATTTTTAGTAAAAATGGAAAAACAGCATATTGCATTGAAGAAATGGCAGGTGAAATTTCTGTATATAATTTTACAGAAAACATGCTTATAGAAATTCAAAAAAAACCTACACATCCTGCAAAAATTAAGGATGGATTTGAAAGTTCAGATCTTCATATTTCTCCCGATGGTAAATTCTTGTATGCTACTAACAGAGGAAAAGAAAATAATATTGCCATTTTTAAAATTCAATCAAATGGAACTTTAGAAACTGTTGGTTATCAAAAAACACACGGAAAACATCCCAGAACTTTCACTATAGATGAGACTGGCAGATTTGTTATTGTCGCCAATACAGGAAGTAATAAAGTAGTCGTTTTTAAAAGAAATTTAGAAACCGGGGTACTTAAAAAAGTAGGAAAATCTGTAAAAATAAAAAATGTTTCTTGTGTGAAAACGAAAATTTATTAATTCTGAGAATCACTAATTCAGATCTGCTTTCTCTCGATATTCCATATAAATATTTTGAAATTTGCTTAGATTTTCTGCTCCGGATTTTATAATTTTTCCGTTTTTATAAATGTTGTAATTATTCTTTTCATTGATATTTTTGTTTTTAAAATCCATAAAAATACCGTCTTTTATTTTGCCTGAAGCATCTGTTTTCAAAAAAGCTAAAACCTGAGGAGCAAATTTCTCAGCATACCTGCCATAGAAAATTTTTAAGAGTGCATCTTCTTCGCTGAAAAAATCACCAATGTTTTCAAAGATAGCATCTAAATTATCTAAATCCGGACGAACTCTGAGCCCGTGAAAAAGTTTAAAAGTTTTGTCGGGAAAATCATCACCAAAAATTTTATCGTTAGAAATATAGGTGTTGCTGAAAACCATATTATCTGAAATTAAGCTAGAAATAACCGAGCTCTTCGGTAGATTTTCTATGTCAAAATCTATATTTTCAACAATGACGGTTGGCTGTTGTTTATAGAACAAAGTTCTGATTTGTTTCTTATTTTTTAATACAATCGTTATGATAGAATTTTTATCGGCTACATTGGTAATGCGAATTTCATCATTTGATTTCGAAAAAAGTAAGGCATTCCCATAATTTACAGCTGCCATTGTAACGATGATGCTATCTAGTTTTCCGTTCTTATATTTTTTGTAGGTACTTCCGCTCTCAATGTTTTTCTCAGTAGAAGTTGATGAATTTTCGTTTTGCCCGAAAACCATTGTTGAGCATACTAAAAATGTAAAAAGGCTGAAAAAATATTTCATAAGATCAATTTAAATGTTGAAGATAAGCATTAAAGGGTATTTGTTATCATTAGCTGTAACGTAAATGAAAATTTTATTAAAATATTTGCGTAGTTAAATAACTACATTTATATTTGTAGTCAAATAGCTACATAAAAGAATGTACATTTTAATTAAATCTAAAAGCAAAGCGTATGAATCTTAGAAGAGATGTTTTTCAGGCAATTGCAGATCCTACGAGAAGATCAATCCTTCTTTTGGTGGCAACTCAATCGATGACAGCGGGTGCGATTGCTTCTAATTTTGATACGGCAAGACCAACAGTTTCAAAGCATTTACAAATCCTTACCGAATGTGAATTGCTAAAAAAAGAACAAAACGGAAGGGAAATCTTGTATCACCTTAATCCTAATAAAATGAAACAAATTTCAGATTTTATTGAGCCTTTCAGCAAAATGTGGGATGACCGTTTCAACACATTAGAATCTGTAATGAAAAACTATAAAAAAAACAAATAAAATGGAATTAAAAACAAAAATCACAGCCGAAGACGATAAGCAAGAATTGATTATCACCAGAGTTTTTGATCTTCCTTTAGATCTGCTTTTCAAAGCCTACGAAGAACCTGAGATCGTAGAACAATGGATGGGGACAAAAGTACAAAAGTTAGAAAACGAACCGCATGGAAGCTGGCGTTTTGAAACTTCTCACAACGGACAAGTTGTATTTTCTGCTAACGGTGTCATTCTTGAATTTGTTCCGAACCAAAAAATTACAAGAACTTTTGAGATGGAAAATAGCTCTTTTCCTGTTCAGCTGGAGTTTTTTGAATTTGAAAAAATAAATGAAGAATCAAGTAAACTCACGATGCAGATCATCTTCAAATCTGTAGAATTCCGCAATCAGCTTTTGAAAATGCCATTTGCGCAAGGTTTAGGTATGGCTCATGACCGTCTTCAAGAAGTAGTTTTAAATTTAAAAAAATAAATCAATTATGAAACGAAATGCAGTAATATATTGGGTAACAACTATTTTCCTTTCTATCGGAATGTTGGCAGGTGGCATACAACAAGCTTTTCAAATTGGCGGTTATAATGAAATTGTCACTAAATTGGGTTATCCGTTATATCTTTTAACGATTTTAGGTGTATGGAAAATTTTAGGAGTAGTTGCCATTTTGCTTCCAAAACTACCATTGGTAAAAGAATGGGCCTATGCAGGATTTTTCTTTGCAATGTCGGGAGCAGCAATTTCTCATTTGATTGTTGGGCAACCATTTACTGAAGCTCTTCCTTCAATGATACTGTTGATGGTAACGGTTCTTTCATGGATTTTCAGACCTGCTGACAGAAAATTAACTTCTATAAATTCTTAAAAATTATGCAAACCGAAGCTGAACTTTTTTTTGAAAAAGCTAAAAAATGGAATGAAGAATTTTATCTTTTAAGAGAAATTCTCCTTGAAAACAAACTGCTTGAAGAAGATTATAAATGGATGCATCCCTGCTACACTTTTCAGGGAAAAAATGTAGTGTTGATTCATGGGTTTAAAGAATATTGTGCATTACTTTTTCACAAAGGGGTTTTGCTAAAAGATCCTGAAAACATCCTGATCCAACAGACTGAAAACGTACAATCTGCCCGACAGCTACGCTTTACAAATATTTCTGAGATTGAAGAATTAAAATCTTTGATTAAATCTTATGTGAAAGAAGCTGTTGAGATTGAAAAATCAGGTAAAAAAGTAGCTATGAAATCTGCTAAAGATTATGCAGTTCCCGAAGAGTTTCAGAAGGTTTTAGACAATGACAATGAAGCGAATAAAGCTTTTTATGCTTTGACACCGGGACGGCAAAAAGGATATTTATTTTACTTTTCACAAGCCAAACAAGCAAAAACAAGAGAAGCAAGAATCGAAAAATATTACCAAAAAATTCTGGACGGAAAAGGAATTGATGATTGAAAATTAGGTTAAACCTTTCAGTCTCTAGTGCTCATTTCCTGTTACTTTCAGGTCATTCAGATCAATCTGTAATTCGGCTTTTCTGATTTCTGAATCTTCGAATTCTTTGTGTTTTCTCATTTTAAATAATTCCTTTCTCTGGAGTGCATAAATTTCCAAAAGCAAGTGATGGTACTGCTCTACTTCCTCTTTTTTTGTGTCGCGGCATTCTACAGAATCAAAACTTTTCTGATTGTTTGAAATCTCGTTTTCGAGGCTGTTTTTGTAATATTCAATCAGATCATTTTGAGAAATTTCAGTCTGATAATTTTCATTGATATAATTTAAACCTACTTCATCCAGACGAATCTGAATTTTTTTTCTCTGCTGATCTTCAGGAATTTTGGTATCAATTTCATTAATATTGATCCATTTAATGATTAATGGAAGCGTTAATCCTTGGAAAACCAAGGTAATGAAAATGACCACAAATGTGATGAAAATAATCATGTGTCTTTCCGGGAACAATGTTCCTTTATCATCTAAGTAAATGGGGATCGACAAAGCTGTTGCTAAAGAAACTACACCTCGCATTCCTGCGTAACTTGTAATCAATGGGCCTTTCCAACCTGGACTTGGCTCATTTTTTCTGATACTTTTAAACAGAAACCTTGGAATATGAGCAGCCGGATAGACCCACAAAAATCGTAAAGCAATTACAATTAAACTAATGATAATTCCATATTTTAAACCTTTAAAAACCAAATGACTTCCTAATCCTTGTACAATTTCGGGAAGTTCTAATCCGATGAGAATGAAGACCAATGCATTCATCACAAATATCATCGTCGTCCAGACTCCCAGCATATTTAATCTTGTGCTTCCTGTTTTGAAAAGTTCGTGTGAGCGCCATGAGATAAACAAACCACCAGTCACTACAGCCATTACACCGGAAAAGTGAAACTGCTCAGCTGCAAGAAAAAGAATGTAAGGAGTCATTACTGTCAATGCTGCATCAATAGGAGGATTGGTGGGTAAAAAGCGGTGAATTGCATACATAACATTTCCACCAATTATTCCTACCACAACTCCCATTCCGGCAACAAGAAAGAACTGTCCGGTTGCCTGTTGCATAGAAAATGTTCCGGTAAGAACGGCTGCCAGAGCGAAACGGAAAACAATTAAAGACGCAGCATCATTCACCAGACTTTCACCTTCCAAAATTGTTAATAATCTTTTCGGGATTTTCAAACCTTTCATTACGGTTGCAGCTGCCACTGCATCGGGTGGAGAAACGATTCCGCCTAATAAAAACCCTAAAGCCAGCGTAAATCCAGGTATCATGGATGATGAAATATACGCAACAACAAGAGACGTGAAAAACACGAGCCCGAAAGCCAAAAGTGTAATGGGTCTTTTCCACTTCCAAAAATCTGTCCAGGAGGTATACCAAGCCGCTTCATACAAAAGTGGTGGCAGAAAAAGAAGGAAAATAATATCCGGATCAAGCTTCAAAACGGGGATTCCCGGAATAAAACTAATCGCCAAACCCGCAATCACTAAAAATATAGGATAAGCAACTTTTAATTTTTTTGCCAGCAAAACAAGCATCATCACGGCAAAAAGAAGGAAAAGAATAAGGAGTAAATTGTGGTGCATATATCTTCAAAATTTGATTAATCAAAAGCATATTCAGATGAACTGACGGTTGACCACTTTAATAGAAATAGTAATGGAAGCAATACGGTTTCATCATTTATTCGCAAAACTAATTATTCTTTATTTTACAGCAAATAATTTTCATATTATAAATTCATTTGAAATTAAAATATTTTTTATAATTTTAAATCAAACAAATTTTTATGAAAATTATTTTCGGTTCACTTATCTTTCTATCAGGTTTATTATCGGCTCAAACTTCACTCATTGAGCCATTAAAAAGAGATAGTTTGGATCTTTACAAATTTAATTCACCAATTATTACTGAAACTGAACCGACTTCTATCGACAGCACTTTGGTAAAATTGTATAAAATGCCTGTTGCTAAACCAGAAAATCCTGAACTTTATTCAAGTTTGAAAACAACGGTAAAAAGCAATACGCAATTTAAAATCCTTAATCCATTAGATTCATTAAAAACTAAAAAACTGGCAGCAAAGTAATTTTTTGAAGACAATTAATTGTTGATAAGATATTCTAAAATTATTGAGAAAAATGTAGAATTTATAGAGGCTGTTTTATATTTTTGTACTCTATTTTTACAAGATGACAAAAGAAGAACTGCTACATAAAGCCATAAAAATTGCTGATAAAGCACATAAAGGTCAGAAAGACAAATACCACGCTCCGTACATCGCCCACGTAATGCGTGTGATGGAATACGGAAAAACGATGGATGAGAAAATTGTAGGAGTTTTACATGACGTTGTAGAAGATAATCCTGAAGATTTCAGCCTTGCCTATTTAAGAGATGAAGGTTTTCCGGAGTATATTCTTTACGCCATAAGCTGTCTTACGAAATATGATGATGATGAAATCTATGATGACTTTGTAAAAAGAACGGAAAGATCTCCTTTGGCTGTTGCTGTAAAGTTAAATGACCTTCGTGATAATATGGATTTGCGCCGAGTAAACCGCGAATTGACATCAAAAGACATTCACAGATTCAACAAATATCTAAAAGCTTACCGTTATCTTTCTGAAAAATATTAATCTGCTCCCGGGAAATGATATGTTTTTGTTTCCTCGCTTTTTGTTCCGTCGATGTTGATGTTTAGGGCTAAATAAATGAAGTGAACGTTTTTATTTCCTTTTGCCTCAAATTCTCTCTGCCAGAGATAACCGCCTAGAAAACCAAAATTTTCATCAACTTGATAACCAAAACCACCATATACCCTATTTCTTGCAAATGCAGGTTTTATAGGTGATACAATAAAAATCTCATCATACACATTGGCAAATAAAGTTCCCGGTGCAATTTTCTTAGCATTTAAAGGAACTGAAATATTCAGACGGTAACGGTAACGCATTCTTTCAGATCTTTTGTCAGTCTGGGGCTCATAAAACCACGACTTTTCCGCACGAAACCTATTTTCAAACTTTACCACCCCTCTTTTAATATCAATTACATCCTGCAACCATACACGGAATTCTTCTTTATTAATTGCATGATCTTTATAGGTTGCATATCGACCTAAGCCGACAAACGGTTTATGATTTTTGGTCAAATTATATCCTAAACCTCCTTTTATTTCATAATAATCAGGATAAGTGTATTCTTCGATCCCTCTGGATTGTCCTTCTGCATACAAGAAAAATTTTGGATGAAATTTATACGTTATAGTCAATGCATTAAATGAAGAAATATGTTCCTGAGCATTAAAAAAGCTCATCATCAAAACAAAACCAAGACTTGTAATAAGTTTCATCCAAAAAATTTTTGCAAAAGTAAATGATTTAACAATGCCGTAATGTTAAGTTTACTTAATATTAATATTGTAAGTGAAACCAAGGTGAAACCACCTTTGAGGCATCGGTACGCCAAAAGTTTCTGTATATTTTGAATCTGTAACATTATTCACCAAAACGTAAACAGAAAAATCATTTTTATTAAAGCTTAATTTCTCATCCAAAAGGTTGTAACTTCCAAGATTTACTCGGTCATTATATCTGTAAACCAATTCGTTCGTAAAGTATTTTAAGAATTTGGTCTGTAATTTTGCGACAACCTGATGTTTCAGATTATCAAGAACATATCTGGAAAAACCATCATTGAATTCTTTAAATTTATTATCTAAATAAGTGTAACCCACAGTATATTTCATCCAATCGAAAATCTGATGACTCAATTCAGCTTCAATACCTTTAATTTCTGTATCACCGACATTCTTTGCATACCAGATAGGATCTTGTAAAGAGTTTTTTACCCAATCGATAGCATCCGATGAGCCTCTGTAGAAACCACTTACTTTTCCTAAGATATTTTTGTTCTGATATTGATACCCAACTTCTGCATAAACTGCACTTTCAGGGAGTAAATTTTCATTTCCCTGTTCTGTTTTGCTGGTATAATATAGGTCTGTGAAAGTTGGTACACGGTGTACTTTTGAGATATTTCCGTATATTTTGTTGTTCTCGTAAAAAGAATATCCAACATCTAATCCAGGATAAAAGAAGTTTCCTTCGTTAGAATAATTAGCCCAGGAAATTCCCGGTGTGATGTTCAGTTTTTTATCTAATAACGAAAAATGATGTTCAAAGAAAACCTGAGAAACAAATCGTTCTCTGTGGCCTAAATTATTACTAGCCAAAAACTCTTTTCTCAACTCAACGCCCAAACCGGTGGTTCCCAAATTTGAAGTATAGCTTGAATTTACTTCTCCACCCACATTGTTTCCGATGTGCATATTTCTGTAAATCTCAGGCTTTTCTCTGTTGAAAAGATACATATCCTGCCCTCTTCTCCAATATACATTCGAGTTTAATTTAAACTTACCAAAGCTTTGCTGATGAGACAAACTTACGATAGAAGCCTGAAGTTCTTCGTATTGTTCAGTAGCATTGGGTGAAGAATAAAAACCGTTTGCCCCGAATTTTTTCTCTGAAATACCGGCTTGTAATCTTATACTTCCGTCTTTTATTTTTAATTGATTCTGATAGAAAACATTCTTCATTTCAAAATCTGTATTGTGTCTGTAGCCTTGCGAAGAATTTGAATTTGCCTGCAATAAATTTGAAAACTTATCATTTCCAAAATTAGCATTCAAACCAAGTCCATATGTTTCGTAATCGCCACCTTCAGCTCTTATTTTCACTCTTTTTCCTGGGTTGGCTTTCGTGATGATATTGATGGCTCCAGCATAAGCATTCTGCCCGAAACGTCTTGCTGCAGGACCTTTGATGATTTCAATTCTTTCAACATCTTCCAAATCTACCGGAACATTCATCGAGTTGTGACCGGTCTGAGAATCATTCATTCTTATTCCGTTAAGAAGTAAAAGAACCTGCTCAAACGAACTTCCACGGAAGCCAATATCACTTTGTACGCCATTTGCACCTCTCCTTCTGATATCCATTCCCGGAATTTGCTGAAGGATTTCGTCGATACTGGTCGCCGGGGAATTTAAAATATCTGCTTTTGTAATAACAGAAATATTTTGGTTGGCATTTTTATATGGAGTTGAAATGAATTTTCCCTGAATTTCTATTGAATCAATTTCGGTTGTTTTTTCCTGAGCGTTGATACTGTATATCCCGGCCAGGAAAAAAACTGCGAGTAGTTGTTTGTTCATTTTTACTTTTAGTTTATTTTGCAGCCTTCAAAATTAGGAGACTTTATCTAAGTAACAAATGATAGATATCATGAAAAAAGATGCCGCAATGTGCATCTTTAAAGGGAATTTTAAAAAGTAAATTATCTTTTTCTCATTAAATGTGTATACAAATGTCTGAAAAACTCTCTCATTTTAACACTAATTTAATGGTACAATTTTACAATAAAAATATATATCAAACAATAGTAAAGTGTTATTAATTCTAAAAATATCATATTGAGAGAATATCTTTTTTCTAAAGTATTTTTAGAAGCGAATTTTAAATTTTTATTATGAAATATGCTTTATTTACAGTCTATTTATTTTAATTAAATCCGTCAAAATTTCGTATTTTTGTTGGTCTTAATTTTACTATGGCTCCAATTACAGAAATAGATATAAAAAAACAGGTTTTCGTTAAAAATGCACACCTTAACAACCTGAAGCACATCGATGTATTAATTCCGAAAAATAAATTAATCGTCATCACAGGGGTTTCCGGAAGCGGAAAATCTTCTTTGGCTTTTGACACGATTTATGCTGAGGGACAAAGACGTTATGTGGAAAGTTTGAGTTCTTACGCCCGTCAGTTTTTAGGGAAACTAGAAAAACCTAAAGTTGATGATATCAAAGGTTTAGCACCTTCGATTGCGATTCAGCAGAAAGTGATTTCTTCAAATCCGCGTTCTACGGTAGGAACTTCTACAGAAATTTACGATTATATGAAGCTTCTTTTTGCAAGAATTGGTAGAACTTTTTCTCCTGTTTCCGGCGATGAAGTGAAAAAAGATTCGGTTTCTGATGTGATTGATTACATTAAATCAGCAAAAAGCGACACCTCATTTCTCTTAACCGCTCCTTTGGAATATGATATTGAAAATTTTACTGAAAATTTAAATATTTTAAAGCTTGCAGGTTTCACAAGATTGGAAGTAAACGGAAATGTTGCAGGAATTGAAGATTTGGAAAGCTTCGGGTTTGCGCCTGAAAAAGGAATGGTGATCAATTTGGTCATCGACCGTTTTTCTTATGAAGATGATGAAAGTTTTCTTCAGCGTTTGGCAGATTCCATCCAAATGGCTTTTTACGAAGGTCGTGGATATTGTTCATTAAAGAACATTGAAACAGCAGAAAGTAAAGAGTTCTCTAACAAATTTGAGCTTGACGGATTGGAATTCCTTGAACCAAACGTTCATTTTTTCAGTTTTAATAATCCTTATGGTGCTTGTCCGACCTGTGAAGGTTACGGTAAAGTAATTGGTATTGATGAAGATTTAGTCATTCCAAATAAAGCTTTGTCTGTTTTTGAAGATGCTATCGCTTCATGGAAAGGTGAAACGATGAGCGAATGGAAGAAAGATTTCATTAAAAAAGCGAAAGACTTCCCTATTCATAAGCCTTATCATCAATTAACCAAAGAGCAGAAAAATTACCTTTGGAAAGGTGACGGAAGCAAAACGTTTCCTTCTCTGAATAATTTCTTCGCAATGCTTGAAGAAAATTTATATAAAATCCAATACCGTGTCATGCTTTCCCGTTATCGTGGGAAAACGCTTTGCCCGACTTGTGAAGGCCTTCGTTTGCGTGAAGAAACGACTTGGGTGAAAATTGACGGTCACAATATTCAGTCGATGATTGAGCTTCCTTTGGATGAATTGTCGCCAATGATTAACAGCTTACAATTGTCTCAACATGATAAAGATGTTGCGAAAAGATTATTGTACGAGATCACTACCCGACTTGAGTTTTTACTGAAAGTCGGTTTAGGATATTTATCAATTAACAGAACATCCAATACGCTTTCCGGTGGGGAAAGTCAGAGAATTAACCTTGCCACAAGTTTGGGAAGTTCTTTGGTAGGTTCTATTTATATTTTAGATGAGCCCTCAATCGGCTTACACTCTCGTGATACTGAAAATCTGATTGGAGTTTTAAAAAATCTTCGAGATTTAGGAAATACCGTAATCGTTGTAGAGCATGATGAAGATGTGATGAGAGCCGCAGATTACATTATCGATATTGGCCCGGAAGCGGGTTATTTGGGTGGTGAATTGGTTTTCGCAGGAGATTATAAAGAATTGAAAGATGCAGATACGCTGACTTCAAAATATCTTACAGGAAGATTAGAAATAAAAGTTCCGGAGAAACGCAGAAAAGCAAAAGAATTTATTCATATAAAAGGTGCCAGAACCAATAATCTTAAAAATATTGATGTTGATGTACCTTTAGAAAGTCTGGTGGTGATTTCAGGAGTTTCCGGAAGCGGAAAATCTACTTTGATGAAAGAAATCCTCACGAATGACATTCAGATTCAGCTTGGTATGGGCGGAAAAAAAGGTGATTATGATTCTGTGGAATTCCCGATAAAACTGGTTAAGCATATTGAATTAATCGATCAAAATCCTATCGGAAAATCATCACGTTCCAATCCTGTGACGTATCTGAAAGCGTATGACGATATCAGAGATTTATATTCTAAACAGAAAGTTTCTAAAATGATGGGTTACAAGCCGAAACATTTTTCTTTCAACGTTGATGGCGGAAGATGTGACGAATGTAAAGGTGAAGGGGTGATCAATGTTTCAATGCAGTTTATGGCTGATATCGAACTTGAATGTGAAGTCTGTAAAGGAACACGTTTCAAAAACGAGATTCTTGAAGTGAGATTTGACGAAAAAAACATTTCGGATATTCTTCACATGACGGTTGATGAAGCGCTGACGTTTTTTAAAGATAATAAAGAAGATAAAATCGTCACAAAACTGACTCCGCTTCAAGAAGTTGGCTTAGGATATTTGCAGTTGGGACAAAGCTCGTCTACCCTTTCCGGAGGTGAGGCGCAGCGTGTGAAGTTGGCTTCCTTCCTTGTGAAAGGGGTGACGACTGACAAAACCTTATTTATTTTTGATGAACCTTCAACGGGATTACATTTTCATGATATTCAGAAATTGTTAAAATCGCTTCAGGCTTTAATCGACCTTGGACATTCAGTAATCGTCATTGAACATCAACCCGATATTATGAAATCTGCCGACCACATTATCGACATCGGTCCGGAAGCTGGAAAATACGGCGGAGAAGTAGTTTTCGCCGGAACGCCGGAGGATTTAGCTAAAAATAAAAAATCGCATACAGCAAAATATATTAAAGAAAAGCTGGAACAGTAAAATACAAATAGAGCGTCAATTTGACGCTCTATTTGTATTTGATTTAAACACTAATATCACAAATTTGACAATTACTAAAATTAATGATTTTATATTGTTTTATTTGTGAAAAAATTAGTGAATTTTGGGTTTTAAAAAAATTAAACATTATACAAAAACGGACTTTGTTTAATAAAAGTTTTATCCTCAATCTGAGAAACTAAAAATTCTGACAAATCTGTAGCACTGATTTTCTCACCTTTACAATCTTCTAAATTCGTTTCTGTAGAAAAAGACTCGCAAGTCGGGATGATCAACGGAAGTCTTACCAAAGTCCAATCTAGATTAGAGCTCACAAGAATCTCATATTCATCCTGTTTGTCTTTTGTTATTTTTGGATAATTTTCATACATCCAGTTGGTTGCAATTTTTACCTTATCGTTTTTATGATCAAGTGGAGTATCAACGTTCAGACCTGTAATAGCAATATATCTTGTAATCCCATGTGAATTCATCGACTGTATCACATTTTTTGTAGCATCAGTAAAGATTGATTGTTCACCAACCGGCTGACCAATTTTACTAATCACAGCACTGCAATCTTTGATAAGATTGTCTACCGCCTCAAAATCTCGTGCATCACCTTTTACAATTTCGATCAAAGGATTTTCTAAGGTGAAATTTTCGGGATTTCGAAGTAATAGTTTGATTGGATACCCTTTTTCCAGAAGTTGCTGAACAAGATATTTTCCTGATTTTCCCGTTCCGCCGATTACGGCAATTCTATTTGTTTTCATAATGATTTCTTTATTTGTGGCAATAGCAAAGTCATAAATAGCAATCTGCTTTTACCTTTCAATTTTAATATAATAGATTATTTGGGTTCAGAGAATTTGAACCTTAAAATTTCAAGACATATAAAATGCGCTTGAATAAAATTGTAATATTTATAAAGAGATATTAATGAACCAAATATAGTCTTTTAAAACTGAATATGATAATCATAAAGTAAATTCAAAAGAAATATTGGGAATCATATTTTGAAATGCCCTAAGAAAGCAGATTTTAAACTTATCCACAAAAAAAATGTGGATAAGTTGTTAATTTTAACATTAAATTGTTATTGCGTATTAAAAATATTCTTACATTTACTATGTAATAAAACTGAAATGAAATCAATTTTTGCTCTCTTCGTTTTCGGAATTGCAATTAAATTTGAAATAAATTTAAAGCACAGCATCGTCGGCTGTGCTTTTTTTTTGTTGTCTAATTAAAAAAAATGAGATCTATCTACTGAATCTGCCTCTAAAGGGCAGATTCTTTTTTGTCATCATCTTTCGGTTTAGATTTACCTAAAGGTTTTTCTTTTGAAATCCAAATTCCGGAAACCACATTCTGATCATGATAAACCCAAACACTGATGTATTTTATATCCGGTAATTTCTCTGATTGTACATCAAAAATATACAAATCTAATGGATCAAAGTTTTTGGTATATTTATTCAGATAAGCAGAATTGAAATTAATAACCTTCAATTTGCCATACATTTCAACCGACTTTTTGCATGATTTTTCGATTTCGTTTAAAAAGAATTTTTCAAGTCTTTTACTTAATGTGAATTGATCAAATTTTGTAAAATCACTATTTTCACATTTATTCAAATAAGTATCTATAAAATTCTTGCTAATTTCGAGTCTTTCGTGATTTATCTTTGTATCGCTAATCTTACTATAATATTTCTGCGAAAAAGCAAAAACAGAAAGACACAGACAAGTTGTTGTAATTATTTTCTTCATTTGTATTTATTTTTCACAAAAATAAAATTTAAGACAAATAAATCAAACTTTTTATAAAAATTATAAACCCTAAAATTAAAATATTATTCTTCTCTCGTCAGTTGGTCAAGTTTTTTTAATAAGGTCGGAAATCTAAAATTACCATGCATTTTCTCAACCTTTTTTTGTACTTCATCAACGTCGATTCCGATTGAGGTTAGAAACAAGGGCGTCTTGCTTTCTCCCCGGAAAACTTCCCTCCTCTTTGAATCGGGAGAAGAAAATCCGTTTTTGGCAATTCCAACGACAGGAAATTTTCTGTTCAGGGCCTCAAAAAGATAACCACCCAAACCAATTTTCCCTTCATCATTTAAGGTAACATAACCGTCGACAATGATGATATCATTAGATTTTAATGGAATTTTTTCTAATAAACTTAGAATGCAGGGAAGTTCTCTTTTGTAAAACGCACCGCTTTCGTACTCTGCGGTAATTTTTGTTTTTTCATTAAAGATTTCATTCTCTTGTTCTGAACTCCAGTCTTCAAAAGCTATACAGACGGTCTTTGCAAAGTCTTCGTAGTAATAAGTATCAAATGCGTAAATCATGATTTAATCTCTATTGAAAAACTCTCCAAAATGCCATAAAATACCTGCCGGATCATGAAGAAAACATTCTTTCCCCCAATCCATTGTGCGAATTGGAGATAGCTTTGAGCTTGCATATTTTTCGGGTAAATTGAGTGATAAAAGTTCTTTGTAGAACTCATCAGTATTTTCCACCTCGATGAAAATCATGGTGTTTTCAATCCACTCTTTTGCATAGTAATCCTGAAGATAAAAAGCGATTTCCTCTTTTTTAAACACCGAAAAATTGTTTTCTAGAACTACTTCTTCAAAACCTAAATCTCTGTAAAATGCTCTGCTTTCTTCAAAGTTTTTTGCTCCTATAAATGGTCGGATTGATTTTATATTTTGTTTCATTTTATTTCCTTTTATTTTTCCAATTATCAAAAGTCATTTCAAATTTAATTTCTTTGCCGTGCATTCCAGTTTCTTGCCAGCCAGATTTTCTGTAAAAGATTTCTGCTCTCGTTTTGGGTGATGTACCCAGCCAAACGGTTTCACTTGTTTTAGAGAAATACCAATCGAGCATTACATTGTGTAATTTCCTGCCAATTCCCTTATTTTCAAAATCGGGATGAAGAAATAATGCCCAGATATTATTTTCTTTTAAATCTACAATCGAAAATCCTACAATCAGATTGTCAATTTCGCAAACCCAGCCTTTGCCTCTTACTGTCAGAAATTCTTCGCAATCCTGATTGGTAACCAGATTGGGATCAGACAATGTGTTTTCTTTCACAGCATTTCTTACCATCTGTATCTGTGGAATATCTTCAATATTGGCTTCTCGTATAATCATTTAAATTTAAGTTTAAAAAACCTACAAGAAATTCTTATAGGTTTTTAGTGTAAATATTGAGTTTAAATTATTTTTTATCAACCACAATTCTTGCTTCTCTGTTGGCAATTTCCCAAGCCGTAGCAAAAACCAATTGTGTTCTCTTTTGCAACATAGAATAGTCTATTTTTTCAACGTCGTCCGTTGGTTTATGATAATCTTCATGAATTCCGTCAAAATAAAATGCTACCGGAATATTGTTTTTAGCAAAATTGTAATGATCTGATCTGTAATACAATCTTTGTGGATCTTTCGGGTCATCGTATTTATAATTCAATTCTAAATTGACTGTCTTTTTGTTTGCGGCTTCATTAATAACTTTTAGCTCAGAGCTTAGCATTTCAGATCCAATTACATAAACATAATTTTTGCCTCTGTTTTCAGGATCATCACGGCCAATCATATCGATATTTAAATCAACAACCGTATTCGCTAAAGGAAAAACCGGGTTATCAGAGTAATACTCAGAACCGAAAAGTCCGTGCTCTTCACCGGTTACATGAAGAAATAAGATAGATCTTTTGGGTCCGTTTCCAGCTTTTTTAGCACTTTGAAAAGCTTTTGCGATTTCCATTACGGCAACCGTTCCGCTTCCATCGTCGTCTGCACCATTATAAACAACACCATTTTGTGTTCCTACGTGATCATAATGTGCAGAAACTACGATGATTTCTTCAGGCTTTTCGCTTCCTTCAATAAATGCTAAAATATTTTCTGAATCAGGTAAGTCTTCACCACCTCTTTTTTTCATATATTCCGAAGGAACTTTCTGGTAGTATGAGCCCAAAGTTTTTGGAAATGAGATCCCGAGACTTTTATAATAATTAATCATATACTCTCCCGCTTTCTTCTGACCCGGACTTCCTGTATCTCGACCGCCCATTTCATCTGATGCGATTACATAAAGATTTTTCTTTAAATCTTCAAGCTTAATGTTTTGATAGGCAGATTGAAATGCTTTGTCAGTTTTAGACGAACTTGAACTGGCTGAGTTCGATGTATTTTGACCATTTGTGGCAACTTTAGAAGTTCCACAGCTTGATAAAATAACGATAGACAATATAGGAATCAGAAATTTTTTCATTCGTAAATTATTTTTCTAAAAATAATAAAAATAATTTAACTTTAACTAAGAATCAATTTTATAAATTTGATCAACTAGATGAAAAAAAATTACGGATTTAATGATTTTAAATTTTTCACCGAAATGTCTGAACTTGCTTCAAGACATCAAAGTTATGATTTATCATTAGGCCTACCCGATTTTGAGATTGACCCTCGCTTACGCCTTTATCTCAAAGAATCAGCCGATATCATCAGTCACAGCTATGAATCCCTCTCAGGAAGTCCTTTGCTTATAGAAAATATCATTAAGTTTAATTTAAAAAGAACGAACAGTTTAGCATTAAAAAAAGAGGAAGTTAATATAGTTCCCTGTTCTACTTTTGCTCTTTATACTTCATTAAAATCTATATTGAATCTTGGTGACGAAGTGATTGTGATCCAGCCATCTTACTATACTTATGCTCCGTCTATTGTCCTCAATGGAGGAGTTCCTGTATATTATGATCTTGATAATGATTTTGCTATAAATTGGGGGAAACTTCAAAATTGCATTTCAGAGAAGACAAAAGCAATCATCATTAATTCTCCGCAGAATCCTACAGGAAAAACGTGGACGGCGCCTGATTGGGAACAACTTTATCAGTTGATTAAAAATCAGGAGATTTATTTGATTTCAGAAGAAATTTATGATATTTATTGTTATGATGAAATTGCTTATTACAGTCCGTTTCTTCATTCTGAACTTAAGAAAAGAACATTCTCTATTTTTTCTTTTGGTAAAATGTTTCATGCAACCGGCTGGAAAGTCAGTTATCTTTTAGCATCAGAAGAATTGCTTGATAATTTCAGGTGCCACCAGCAATATATTTCTTACAGTTCAAATGCACCTTGCCAGTATGCCATTGCAAAATATTTAGAGGTTTTTGATCCGTCTGACAATCAAAAAATCATGCAGAATAAAAGAGATATTTTTAATGAAATGATTAAAGATACTTCGCTCCAAATTGAACAAAAATCTGAAGGTGGCTTTTTTCAATTAGTGAATTTCAGAAACGTTTCAAAAACCATGACCGATGTGGAGTTTTCAAAATGGCTGACTGTGGAGAAAAAAGTTTCGTGTCTGCCTCTTTCTGCGTTTTACAATTCAAAACAAGATTCAGATTACATAAGATTTAGTTTTGCTAAAAAAGATGATGTGATTATTCAGGCTTTGGAGCATTTGAGAAAGAATTTATAAAGATTCCCGCAGATCACCCAGATTTTCACAGATAAAAAAACACCGCATATAAATTGCGGTGTTTCATTTTATTTAATTGTTGATTTTAATTATAAAGACAAAACTCTTACATCAATCCTTCTGTTTTTTGCCATACATTCATCGGTGTCATTGGCTTCACAAATAGGATATTGTGAACCGTAACCTTCGGCTTCTACTCTGTCTGCAGCAATTCCCAATTCTAGTAATTTAAGCTTTGCGGTTTGCGCTCTTAGGTTAGATAACTGTTTATTAGCATCTTCACTTCCTGAATTATCTGTGTAGCCTCCCAATTTTATTTTAAGATTTGGATAAGCTGTTAAAATTTCTGCTAAATTCATCAGTTGTGCTTCTGAACCTGCTTTTAAATCACTTGAACCCGTTTCAAAATATAAGTTTTCAATCGTGTACCAAGAATTTGGATCTAAAACTGTCTGCTTGTTATTTTTAATCTGATCATACATTACATAAAGCTGACTTTGATTTCCTAAAGAAATGGTTTTCCCTCCTTTTAGTTTAACTTCCTGGATGGCTCCTGTATTGTAAACAAAATCACCATTTTCGTTAAGCTGACCCATTATTTCTTGTGGGACAACTACAGCGTTCACACCTGCAGTGTTTTGGTTTACTGAATGAACACCTGCCATTCCTGTTAAGCTTTCAATTTTAGCTTGTCGGTTTGCTTCAATTTTATCTTTATGCATTATAGCTAAAGTTGGCGCAATCACTAATGAAACAATTGACATTAATTTAATTAAAATGTTCATCGATGGTCCTGAAGTATCTTTAAAAGGATCTCCTACTGTGTCTCCAGTTACAGACGCCTTATGTGGTTCTGAACCTTTGTAGTATGTCTCTCCATTGATTTTAGCACCTTTTTCAAATGATTTTTTGGCATTATCCCAAGCACCACCTGCATTATTTTGGAACATTCCCATTAAGACTCCACAAACTGTTGCTCCGGCTAAAAATCCACCTAAAACTTCAGGCCCAAAAATGAAACCTATCAAAAGTGGTGAAATAATCGCAATCGCTCCGGGAAGCATCATTTTTCTGAGTGATGCTTCTGTAGAAATAGCCACACATTTTTCGTATTCGGGTTCAGCTTTTCCTTCTAAAATTCCTGGTATTTCTCTGAATTGTCTTCTTACTTCTTCTACCATTGCCATTGCAGCTTGTCCGACTGCTGTAATTGCCAATGATGAAAAGATAAACGGAATCATTCCACCGACGAATAATCCTGCGAGAACGTCTGCCCTGTAGATATCAATGCCATCAATTCCTGCAATGCCTACAAAAGCTGCGAATAAAGCTAAAGCTGTCAATGCTGCTGAAGCAATGGCAAAACCTTTTCCTGTGGCTGCAGTTGTATTTCCTACGGCATCTAAAATATCTGTTTTCTCACGAACTTCTTTTGGTAATTCGCTCATTTCGGCTATTCCTCCGGCATTGTCGGCAATTGGTCCGAATGCATCAATTGCTAGCTGCATTGCTGTTGTAGCCATCATCCCGGCAGCTGCGATTGCAACTCCATATAATCCGGCACACAAATATGAACCATAAATTCCTCCCGCCAAAACAATGATAGGTAAAAAAGTAGATTCCATTCCCACGGCAAGTCCGCCGATGATATTGGTAGCATGACCTGTAGAAGACTGTTTAACAATACTTTTAACCGGTCTTTTGCCCATTGCAGTATAGTATTCTGTAATGATACTCATCAATGTACCAACAACCAAACCAACTATGATCGCTCCGAATACTCCCATTTTGGTAAATTCTAAACCACGTAAAACCATGGTTTCAGGTAATAAATAATTAACCAAGAAATAAGATGAGATTGCCGTGATAACAATACTTCCCCAGTTTCCAAGGTTTAAAGCATTCTGAACACTTGATGTAGAAGAATCTTCATCATCATTAATTTTAACGAATAGCGTTCCGATCATTGAAAATATAATTCCTGTTCCTGCGATCAACATCGGTAAAAGAATTGGTGCAAAACCTCCGAACGCATCTTCAGACATCGTTTCACGTCCTAAAACCATGGTCGCTAAAACTGTCGCAACATAAGAACCGAATAAATCGGCACCCATTCCGGCAACATCTCCTACATTATCCCCGACATTATCGGCAATAGTTGCCGGATTTCGAGGATCATCTTCAGGGATTCCTGCTTCCACTTTTCCTACTAAATCAGCTCCAACGTCGGCTGCTTTTGTGTAGATTCCACCTCCAACTCTTGCAAAAAGAGCGATTGATTCTGCACCCAAAGAGAATCCGGTTAGGATTTCGATGGTTCTCTCCATTTCATGAGAATCAACCATTGCGTCGGGAGCGAAGATCTGTTTAATAATTAAATAGAGCGAACCCAAACCTAAAACGGCTAATCCGGCAACTCCCATTCCCATCACCGAACCTCCGGCAAAAGAAACCTTCAATGCTTTCGATAGTGAAGTTTTTGCGGCTTCTGCGGTTCTTACATTCGCTTTTGTTGCGATTTTCATCCCGATAAATCCTGCCAATGCAGAAAATACGGCACCAATCACAAAAGCAATACTGATGCTCCAGTGAGAATTTGAATTCGTCGTTCCCATGACAGCCAGAAGAATGGCGACAATGACGACGAAGTAAGCTAAGATTTTGTATTCGGCTTTCAGAAAAGCCATTGCGCCGTCAGCGATGTGTCCGCTAATGACTTTCATTCGTTCATTTCCTGCGTTTTGCTTGGTTACCCAATTGCTTTGGAGAAATGTGTAGAGTAATGCGATAACACCAAAAATTGGCACTAAATAAAATAGATCCATAGTTTAATATTTTTTTGGTAATAGAATAATAAATATACCAAATAAATCTATTCATAAAATTAAAAATGATGTAAATTCCTTAAAAGTCTATAAATCAGGTTGAGGAGTTGTGAAAAAAATTTTAATAATAATCAGGAAAAAGGCGAATTTTCATTTGTGGAAATCCTTCTTACCCGTAGAATTGCACACGCCCCTCTGAGTGGAGCCCTTTTTTCTTGCATTGCGATTGTGAAAAATGTGTAGTAGATGACTTCGCTATGTTCGCAATGAAAGAAAAAAAAGCGGGAATCCTTCGACTTCGCTCAGGATAAACTACGGGCGGAAAAAGACGCAAAAAAAATATTACTGTTAATCTATAATTGATTATTGAAAAATCGAGACAAAAAAAAGAGCAAATGAAATCCATTTACTCTTTTAACTTATCATTTAGAGAATTTTATCCTCCGAACTTGCTTGCGTAATCGTTTTGAGAAGCGATAATCACTTTTCTAGCGTGTTCTGCTCCGTAAACTTCCTGGATTCTACATTTTGCAGGCTCGTCCGGAAGGTTTTTATACGTTAAAAAGTAATGCATTAGTCTTTTTACTTCAGCTTCTGGAAGTTCAGCGATATCTCTGAAATGTCCGAAAGCGTGGTCGCTTACCATAACTGCAACGATTTTATCATCAGCTTCACCACCGTCAATCATTTTGAAACCACCGATTGGAATAGCTTCCATCAATAAACCACCAGAATGAATATTGTGAGAACTCAAAACACAGATATCCAAAGGGTCATGATCTCCCATTGTAACGTCATCTGCTCCACTTTCTACAGCTAATTTCATCACTTCTTCATTACAGTACGTTCTTGGAACGAAACCGTATAATGCAGGAATGATGTTTGAGAATTTCTGAGGTCTGTCAACCTTTAAATATCCTGTAGCTTTATCAATTTCATATTTAATCGTATCTGAAGGAACAATTTCCACGAAAACGTTGACAACGTTTGGCGCATCTTCTCCTGCAGAAATCCCATGCCACGGATGTGCTTTAAAATTTGGAATCATTTATTTATCTTTATTTTTATAGTTTAAGCAATTATTAAAATTTCTCTTCTCAAATCTTCAATGGTTGCCCCGATGTAATCATCTCCATTCATATAATTCATGATGAAAACGGTTTTAAATTCATTAAGATTAGGGTTGTTATTCAAACTTTCGTAAGTTTTGTGAAGCAAATCTATGATAGCGATTTTAGAATCAAAAATATTCTGCCATGAATTTTTCGTTAAGTATAATTGTTGAGACGAATTGTATTCAAACTCTTCATTGATGGTACGTTCTGTTAAAAAAACAAACTCGTGAGCCGCTAAATCTTTATCAAATTTCTGAATTAGATTAGAGGGTTTCATTCGCTCTAAAAAAAGCGTCATTCTTTCGTAAGAATGGGTTTTATTTTCAGAATTTGATTTTACAGAAAGTAACTTGATTTCCTGATTTTTTAGATTGATGTACGTATAAACAAATTGTCTGAGCAAAACCAAAAACGGAATCGCCACAATCAATGCAAATGCATACGGTAAATAGTCTGAAAAATTTGTCATAATTTGAGGAAGCAAAATTACTAAATATTTGTTATTTAACCACCATTTTAATAAGTTTTAATAAATGCAGTTGAGTCAGCGGTTTAAAGTAAACATGCAACGGGTAAAATTATAATTATTAAGAATAAAATTTAACTAAATTTACAGCTGTATTACGCAAAATCATAGAAATGTCTCTTAATAATTATATCTCAAAATTAGCTTTCACCTCAAAAATTACCAACAGTTTAAAATCGTGGATTTCACTGATTATAAATTCTAAGAGATACAGTTCAAGATTTAAAAAGAAGAGTTTAGATTTAAATAACAATGAAACTTTTGTTTATCATTTAAAAGTTGCAAAAAAAAGTTTCGCTTTCTATCTAAGAACTTTTAAGGGTGATATTGATATTTTCTACGAAGTTTTCTGGAAAAAAACCTACGCTGAACATCTTTCAATTTTAAAGGAAGAACCTAAAATAATTGTTGATTTGGGAGCTCACATTGGAATTACATCGACCTACTTATCTTTAAAATATCCTGATGCGAAAATATATGCAGTAGAAGCTTCTACAGAAAATTTCGAACTGCTTAAAAACAATACGAAATCCTTTAAAAATATAGAATGTATTCATGCCGCAGCATACTTTGAAGATGGGTTTGTCAATTTTTCAAGAAATGAATTATCTTACAATCAGAGAATTTCTGAAACTGGTATTTCAACAAAAGCAGTTTCTATTCAAAGTCTGAAAGAAACTTATAATCTATCAAATATTGATCTAATGAAAATCGATATTGAAGGTGGGGAGATTGATTTGTTGAGTAAAAATAATTCGTGGCTATCCAGCGTTGAAAATATCATTATAGAAATTCACAATCCCTATACCGCATCAGATTTAGAAAAAGATCTGAAACCTTTTGGTTTTAAAATAATGCGTGATGAACATTTTGTTTTTACAGCGGTAAAAGGCTAAAATATTTAAAAAAGATTACCCGATTTTTAAAATATTTTTAAGTAAGTCTTTTTTGGAATTGCTTAGGACAGGATACGTTTTCAAAATTGGGCGAAAACCGGTGAAAAATTCTTCAATGGAGGGAATTTCGCTTCCTTCAAAATCAAATGTTTTAGAATCAATATTTTTAGAAATAATATAATCTATTAAAAAAGATGATCCAGATAGTTTTACTGATTTTTTATCATTAAAAGTTCCAAGTAATGCAACTGTACTTTCGTTACTGTACAATGCCAAAGCATTAATAATTTTCTTTCGGTAGATAAAAACAACTATTTCCAAAAGTTTTGCTTTTTCTAATTCTGAAAATATTTTCATGAATTTCTTTTTATCATTCTCATCTTTAGCACCCAGTGAATTTTCAGTGATAAAGTTTTCGGCATCTTTGAAATTTATTTTTTGAATCTCTGAATTTTCAAGAATTTCAGTATCTAATCTTAATTTTCTTTTCCGTTTAGGCGAATATCTTTGCCTTACCAATTCATAGTTTTCGGGATTGATAAGATAATTTTTTCTTCTTTTTAAAGTTTGAGTAAATTGATTAGAATCATTGAAAGCGTAATACCAAATTCTATATTTGTTTTCAAAAAAATCTAAAAACTGGTCATTAATAAATACTTCGTCATTCTTTGAAAAAATTCCAAGTTGTTGACAAAGTTTTGGATTAATTATAAATTTCAGCCCCAATTTTTTGATATAAGGAACCGGCATCACCGCTTCATAATCATTATAAACCAGCAATTCCCATTTTTTTTCTGAAGTAATATCTAAGAAATTTTTTGTTGCAGAGTATTTTCGTTGTTCAGAATTTTCTAAGCAATTGGTATATTTTTCAAAATCTATTTCGTTGTATTTCAGTCTTCTAATCATAATATGCCTTCGTCTGCGAAACTTAGATAAGAATTTTGGGTTATGATGAGATGATCAAGAAGCTGAATGTTCATGAGATTTCCTGCTTCCTTTATCTTTTTTGTGATACTGATATCTTCAGCACTTGGTTTTACATTGCCTGAAGGATGATTATGTGAAATGATAATTCCCGTAGCAAAATGTTCTAAGGCTGTTTTAAAAACAATACGAATATCCACAATTGATTGGTTGATTCCGCCTTGTGTGAGCTGTGAAATATGGATAACTTTGTTGCTCTGATTTAGAAAAACTGCCCAAAACTCTTCTGTTCTGAGGTCTGCCAAATGAAGTTTCAAAATCTGATAAGCATCTTTACTGCTTGAGATCTGAGGTTTTTCGGGAATTTCCTGTGAAGCTCTTCGTCTTCCTATTTCTAAAGCAGTTGCGATAGAAATTGCTTTTACTTCGCCTACTCCTTTAAATTTAGTTAGATCTTTTATCGTCAATAAACTCAGTTGGTGCCAATTATTATCAACCGATGCCAAAATTTTTCTGGACAACTCCACTGCCGTTTCATCTCTGCTTCCGCTGCCCATGATGATTGCCAAAAGTTCAGAATCAGAAAGTGAATTTTTACCTTTTAGTAAAAACTTTTCTCTGGGTCTGTCATCTTCGGCAAGAAATTTTATAGACATGATTTAGGTTGTAGATATTAATTTTTAGGTTTAATAAAACGCAAATAAAATAATTGGCTTTTTTGATTGGTCAATATATTTTGCAGTTTGATTAAAGGCAATTTTTGATAACATGGGACAGCCAAGACTTAAACAAGCTAAATTTTCAGATTCCTGATTTGGAATGCAATCAAAAGAATGAAGAACGATGGCACGTTGCATTGCATTATTATTGGTAGAATCAAGACCTTGTAATCTGTAAGCTTTGCCAAACTTGCCTACATAACTTTCACGGATTTCATATTTTCCCAAAGAAGATTGATAAGAGCCTTCTACATTAGAAAATTTCAAATCATTTGATCTGGATATTACAGAACCAGAACCGTGAGAAACAATTGCTTTCTGCAAAAATTTATCATTCTTTAAATCGTAAACAAAGTATCTGTATTTTCCGGAATGCGTTTTGAAATTAATAAAAACGGCAATTTCCTGGTTGTAATTTTTTCCTTTCAGAAAATCTTTAATTTCTGATATTTTTGTTGCCGGCAAAACCAACTGACTCTGTTGAGATTGGGTTTTGGAACATGAAATAATAAAAAGAAACAAGAAAATAAATTGTTTCATCATCAGAAATTGTGTTTAATTTTTTACAAATTTATGTAGTATTTAAAGCTATCAGCAAAAGCTAATTGTAATAAACTTATTCTATAATCAGTCCGTCTTTCATGACCAATTTTCGGTCTGTGATTTCAGCTAAATTGGGATTATGTGTTACAATTACAAAAGTCTGGTTATATTTATCTCTCAAATCAAAAAACAATCTGTGTAAATCGTCAGCGTTTTTTGAGTCTAAATTTCCCGTCGGCTCATCCGCGTAAATAATTTTAGGAGAATTGATTAAAGCTCTTGCCACAGCTACTCTTTGCGCTTCACCACCCGACAACTGATTCGGTTTGTGATGAAGTCTTTGAGCAATTTTCAAATCTTCAAATAAATCATACGCTTTTTCAATCGCTTCCTTTTCATTGGCTCCTGCAATTTTTGTTGGAATTAAAACATTCTCCAATGCTGTAAATTCCGGAAGAAGCTGATGAAACTGAAATACAAAACCTATGTTCTGATTTCTGAACCTCGAAATCTGCTTATCACTCATGTTGATAAATGATTCTCCATTGAGCTCAATTTCTGTATGATAGTTTTTAGGGTTTGAAGGGCTGTCTAAAGTTCCTAAAATCTGTAAAAGTGTAGATTTTCCGGCTCCGGATTCTCCAACAATCGAAACAACTTCACCCGCTTTGATGTGAAGGTCTACCCCTTTTAAAACTTCCAGATTACCATAAGATTTATGGATATTACTTGCTCTAATCATGCTTCAAAAATAGTGATTTTTTTTTTGCTTTTAGCTTCTTGTGATCAGCTTTTAGTATCATTGATTTAATTAAGAAATTATCCTTTTTTGATAATAATTCTAAAGGTCGTACCCTTGCCAACTTCAGTTTGAGAAATTTTTATATCACCGTTGTGGTATTCCTGCACTACTCTTTTGGCTAAGCTTAAACCTAATCCCCAACCACGTTTTTTTGTTGAATAACCTGGTTTGAAAGCGTTTTGAGCCTGATATTTTGTCATTCCGCTGCCGTTGTCTTTTACTTCTATTAAAATATTTTTGTTGCGTTCAAAAACTGACATTTGCAAAACACCTTCACCTTTCATGGCATCCACAGCATTTTTAACTAAATTTTCTATCACCCAGCTCATCAGTATTTTATTGTGCGGAACCAAAATATTGTACGTTGGAAGCAAAAGTGTAAAGTTTATTTTCTTTGAAATTCTTGTTTTTAAATAATCATAATTCTCCCGAATAGTTTCGTTAAAATTCATATCATTCAACTCGGGAACCGAACCAATTTTAGAGAATCTTTCAGAGATTGTTCTTAACCTTTCAATGTCTTTTTCTATTTCCTGTACACCGTCAGAATCCGGATTTTCAAGTTTCATAATTTCCATCCAGCCCATCATTGATGATAATGGAGTTCCAATTTGATGTGCCGTTTCTTTTGCCAAACCTGCCCAAAGATAACCTTCATCGGTTTTCTTTACCGTTCTTAAAAACCAAAATGAAAACAAGAAATAACAGAGTACAAAGAAACCTAAAAGGAAGGGAGAATATTGTAAATTATTTAGAATCTTTGAGTTATCATAATAAAGAAACTGGTTATTACCATTAGAAAATTCAAGTTCAATAGGTGGATATTTTTTCGCCATTCGCTTTGCCAAAGAAACAATCTCCTGATCATTATTATCATATTCTTTTGAAATGTTTTTGTGCTCGATGATCTGATCATTTTTATCTAAAATAATAACCGGAATTGAAGTATTTGAACTATAAATTGTCAGAAGTAATGACTGAACTTCCAAACTTGGTGCTGTAGCTTCCTGCTGAAATTTTATAGCACTCACCAAAATATCAACTCTTCGCACTTCCTCCTTTCTTAAGTAATTAATCACCAAAGTCGATGCAATAACAATTGCAATGACAACTAAGGTCATCAGAGAAAAAATAAACCAGTTGTTGAATCTGGAAAATATGGATCTTTTTTTCAATTAAATTTTATTTTAAAATATTTAAAATCTTCTGCAATTCGCTACTTCCGCTTCCCTGATAATTATTGATGATAATGGCATAAATATATTTCTTTCCATCTTTTGAAGTGTGATAACCTGCGTAAGATTTTGTATCTCTCATCGTTCCGCTTTTCATTTTCATACCGTTGTCCTGAGTAGGAAATCCGTCGTAATAAGATTCAAACCAAGGTTGTTTTTTAGCATAAATTAAAGCCTGAACTTCTGCTTTTGCCGAAACATAATTTTGTGGTGAAAGCCCGCTTCCGTCAGCGAAATTAATCATATTTGAATTAATACCTTTTGATTTCCAGAACTCTGTAAGATAAGCAATTCCGCTTTTGAAATTGGGGTTACCTTTTTTCTCTTTTCCTAAAGTTTTAATTAAATTTTCCCCATATAAATTCACGGATTTTCTCAGAAACCAATAAATGATTTTATCTAAAGTTGGCGATTCGTAAGTAAGAATAATATTGTTTTTCGGAAATTCTATAGCTTTCTTTCCTTCAATTTGAATTTGAGAATTTGTTAAAACTTTTCCTGAAAACTCAACTCCGGAATCTTTCAGCCATTTCTGAACTTCAACTCCCAATTGCAACGGCGGATTGGGAACAGAACCAGAAACCGTTGTCACTTTTCCTGCGGGTAAACTTCCATTAATTAAAGCTACATCAGAATATGGTGCTGTGAAAATCAAACTTTGGTCTGAACTTCCGCTTGCTTTTAAATCATTCAGCCATTTAATTCCAGCTAAAGGATAAGAGAAACTTTTAAAATCTGTTCCGTTGATGTTAATGTCAAACTGATTTTCGCGCCAATTAACTCCCCAAACTCCGGCTCCGTAATAATTTCCCAAATCATCCCATGGCCAACCTCCTGGAATCGTCTGATGGTCAAAATAAGAATCATCAATAATCAAATCACCCGAAATTTTTGTAATTCCTGATTTTTTGATGGCTTCTAACAATTTTTGTTTGAAATTTTCAGGCTTATAGCCTTCATAACGCCAACTTCCCAATGTAGGATCTCCGTTTGATGTGATGAAAAGATTTCCGTTTAAACTTCCATTAGAAATCGTTCCTGAGTATGCTGACGTCGTTTTGTAAGTGTAATTTTTACCTAAAGTTTCCAAAGCAGCGGCTGCAGTAAATATTTTTTGCGTAGAAGCCGTTGATAAACCTTTACTTCCCTGATATTCGTAAACTAAATTCCCGCTTTCATCTGAAACATAAAAAGATAGGTTTGATGAAACTGCCAAAGAAGAATTCATTAGATTTTTTGTAGCATCATCTAATTTTTGAGCAATATTTTGAGCAAAAATAATTTGTGTGGAAAATATGATTATGGCAAACGATTTTTTCATGAAAGAAATATTTATTCAAATATAATTTTAAATTATTGCAATTTTATTTATAAATCCATTTCTTGCAACTCTTTCTTGTATTTTTCGAGTTCTTCATCATTAAAGAGAAATTTAAAATCCGGAAGTTTTTCAAATGATTTGTCAAACTGTCTAACTTTTTCGTCGTCATCTTCATCAATAAAAAGATCCATCTGGATTTCTTTTATGTATTCCAATTTATTGTCATAATATTTTAAAAGAGAATTATTCCATGATTCTTTAATGCATCTTAAGCAACGATTTTCAAAAACTGATTTATATCCGCAAATTTCACAATCTTTTAAATTTTCGAACATTGACTTAACATATGTTTTATCTTCAATTGAAAAAAGATGCTGAGGAATTGAATTTAATAACAAATAAAAATTAGGTTCCCAACGGGCAAAGTGGAATGTTTTTTCTCTATCCGTAAACGAAGATGAAATATATAATGTCATTTGGCTGTAGGAATTCCGAACATCAATTCTACTAATTTCATTAGTATTAAAAACATATTTGTCATTAATTTTCACATCATCATTATCAATTTCAAGAATATTAATCGTTTCCACATAATGATCAAAGCATAGGGTTGTTTCCCAAGAACTTACAAATCTACCTTTTCCTTCCTTTCCGCATTTCTCACAAGTTTTTCCTGAGAGTCTTATGTATTTACTTTTAATTTCCTGAATCTTTTTATTTAAAGCTTCATCAGGAGATGAAATGTAGCAACGTAATCCTCCAAATTTTTCTTTTCCAAATACTTTTTCATCTAAATTCCAACCAGTAATACAGAATTCATATAGCATTTCTCTAATTAACGAATGCCACCCTGAACCATTTATCGAAAAGTTTGATAAATTGCTTTCAATAAATTGATTTATTGCGTCTTTAGAAAATTCCATGATGATTAAAGTTCTGTTCCTGATTCAATTTCGTAAGGCTCTTTCCCTTTCTCAAAAATTCTCGTCAGCTCGCTTCCTTCTACAGTAATTTTACTATCAATTCTTCTTATCCAGTTTCCTTCACGAAGTCCAACAACTTTGATGTCGTTTTGGGTTAAAAATTCTTTGATACGAGTTTCTCTCGTTTCTCCATTATGTTTTAAATTAGGATTAGGATCGAGATAATGCGGATTGATATTAAAATGAACCAATCCCATACAGTCAAAACTTGAAGGATAAACAATCGGCATATCGTTGGTTGTTTTCATATTCTGCCCGCCAATATTACTTCCAGCGCTGCATCCTAAGTATGGCTTTCCATTTTCCACATTTTGCTTTAAAAAAGACATCAGGTTTTCTTCATGCAGCGTTTTAACTAATAAAAATGTATTTCCACCGCCAGTAAAATATCCTTTTGCTGAATTTAGGGCTTCGATTTTATCTTCAAATTCATGCAACCCTTTTACTTTAATATTTATTGTTTCGAAAAAAGATTTTGCTTTTGCGGTGTAATCATCATGTGAAATCCCGCCGGGTCTTGCGAATGGAATGAAGATGATTTCGTCAATTGCTTTATATAAATCAATAAGTTCTTCTTTTAAATATTCAAGATATTCTCCGCCAAAAATTGTAGAAGTTGAGGCTAATAATATATTCATAAGATGAAAGATAATAGGTTTGTTATGAAACAAAGATAAACTCAAACAAGGTAAGAATCAAAAAATACGCTAAAAAAAGTCTGATAACTGTTAATACCTTCAAAAAAAACTTAAAGATTCTAAAACTTTCCTTGTAATGGAATTATTCTTGAACTTCAATATTTACAATTTTAAAAATGTAAGAAATATGAAAACGATTAAAATTAATACTAAGCAATTATTTGTAGGTTTAATGATGATAGGAAGTACAGGAGCTCTTGTCGCCCAAACTTCGCCAAAAACAGACAGTGTGAAAGTTACTGCATCTACAGCTCAGGTACAAACAAATCCCGTGATTGAGGGTTTAAAAAAACAAATTGAAGCAAATCCGAAAGATACGGAAGCATTAGCAAAATTGGCTACAGCGTATCAGGATGCATCAGATTGGACAAATGCAGTGGATACATGGAAAAAAATATCTGTTTTGTTACCAGATTGGGCGCCTTCTTATTACAGCCAAGCTTATGCATATCAATCTGCTAAAGATGATGCCAATGCAAAACTTGCATACGAAAAATATATCGCGACTGTAAAACCTACAGAGATCGAACAGAATAAGAAAAATCTTGCTTATGCGTACTTTTATATTGCGTTTGCAGAACAAAAAAGCGATCCTACAAAAGCAAAAGAACATATTGCTAAATCTATAGAATACGATCCTACAAATCAGGATGCTGTAAAACTCAACCAAGCTTTAAATTCATAGTTAAAAATAAAGCCAAGGCAATAGCTTTGGCTTTTTTGAATAAAATAATATTGAAATATAAATTTATTGAATTCTTTTTAAAGGAATTCCAATAATAGTATTCGAGGAAGTGGTATTACTGGAGGAATTAGTAGAGTATGCTACAATAGACATTGTGTAATATTATCATCTTCAGTATTCATGATTTTTAATGAATCCATATTTCATCCACCGTTCTTGGAAATGCTTTAGCATTCATGCATACCTTAAAAAGAAAATAACAGAAAATGCCGATTGTTTTTTTTAATATATCGCACTCCAGCTCTGCATCTTTAATTTTTTCTCCAATTCGTGAATTTTTTCCTGCTTCGGAGTTAGTTTAAGATTTCCATTTCCAGGAAAGCTTCACTCACCAAATTCCTCATATTCTTTTCGACATTTATAAAGAAATGTAGCTTTAAAGTTCTCGAGCTAATTACGAGATATTGTTTTTTTCACTGCTCAATTGAATGGCTTTTGTTTTAAAAGCTGGATCATAAATTTTTCGCTCTCGTTTCATAAGTTAAAATTAAGGCTTTATGCTTAACTTGGACTGGACGCTAAATTAGGATATCCAAAATCCTAATTTATATTAAAAGCATAAGCAATCTAACACAAAAAACAATTCTTAATAATTTTCCGGAAATAATTATAATTACAGATCAGGCAAGATTATTTTTCATATACTCTACTAT
The DNA here is from genome assembly GCF_022699665.1 of Chryseobacterium aahli. Classification (GTDB taxonomy): domain Bacteria; phylum Bacteroidota; class Bacteroidia; order Flavobacteriales; family Weeksellaceae; genus Chryseobacterium; species Chryseobacterium aahli. Next base: position 293,440 of record NZ_JALDNB010000002.1, read on the forward strand.
CGCCAAATCGGCGGCACCAAAGGTGCCGCCGATTCTGATAAAAAAATATTAATATGAAGTGTTATAAAATTACAGTCTGTATAGAGTGTGCAGGTGCAGACAACTTCGCCGACATTCCTTCGATCCAAAGATTGGTGTCAATATCATTGTCGGAATCATTCATGATAACAGTGACTAACTGTCCGTTTTCATTCATAAAAGTTGTTGAAGTTAAAGCAGCTCTATTGGATGAACTTCCGATTCTTTGAGCATTTGGTTTAATGAATTTGGAAACGTGACCAACATAATAATATTCATAAGTATAATGAACTTCCCCTGTTTTCGTATCTGCAATGATCGGTGCAAAACAGAAATTCCCAACATGATTCGGTCCGCCTGTTTCGTCTAAAAGAATGTTCCAATCAGTCCATAAAGCGGTTCCTTTATTAAAATCGTTGATCATATTTCTTCCGTACAATTCGCCTAAACTTACGTCGTAAATTTTAGACATATCAAATTGCTCCTTACAACCTTCTGTAAAAGCTAAAAACTTATCAGGAAAAGCTCTTTGCGTTTCTAGTAAATTGTCGAATAACTGAGTTTTGTTATTCCATGTTTCATACCAGTGATAGCCGATTCCGTGAGCATACTTTGAAGTTTCAGGATCGCTTAATGTCGTTGTTGCTCTTTGATAAATCAAATCACGGTTATGATCCCAAATCATTACTTTTTTATCTTTAAATCCGTTTTTCCAAAGGGTTGGACCTAAATTATTTTTCAGGAACTTCCCTTCTTCTTCAGCCGTATAAATACAAGATTCCCAGCTTTGCGTTGCCATCGGTTCGTTTTGAACTGTCAATCCCCAAACATTGATCCCTCTCTTTTCGTATTCGTTGATGAATTTCACATAATAATCTGCCCAAGTTTGGTAGAAAGCATTTTCCAGTCTGCCTCCTTTCAACATACTTTTGTTAGATTTCATCCAAGCCGGTGGACTCCAGGGAGAAAAATAGAACGTAAAATCTTTTCCAATTGCCTTTTGAGCTTCTTTAATTAATGGAATTTTATACTTTTCATCATGAGCAACATTGAATGATTTTAAAGAATTGTCATTTTCTGTAACATAAGTATAAGAATCGCTTGAGAAGTCACACGAGTTCATATTGGTACGAACAACTGTATATCCCAACCCATTTTTTCCATAATAAGCTTCAAGAATTTCTTTCTGTTTATTTTTTGGAAGTTTATAAAAAGTTTCAGCCGATGCATCTGTGATCGCACCACCGATTCCGATAAGTTTTTGATATTTAAAATCAGGATCTACAAAAACACAGGCATCTGTTTCTTTTGGCTGATCCATCTTTTCAAATTTCACCGTTCCTTTATCAACCATCTTTTCGTTGGTTTTAGAATTGGTAAAAATTACTTTTGCTGTTTTTTCTGCATTCTTTTTCCAATAATCCTGAGCATTTGCATTAAAAAAAGCTCCTACTACAAAACAACTTACAATTAGCTTTTTCATTTATTTCTTCTTTCTATTTTTCTATATTAAACCACCCCGTCAAAAATTCCTTGAATTTTCGCCACCCCTCCAACGGAGGGGAATTTTCGCAACTTTTATTTTTTATTCTGATAGACCCTTACATAATCGATATAATATTTTTGAGGGAAAATAGAATCATCAATTCCTTCTTTTCCGCCCCAAAATCCACCGACTGCTAAATTTAAAATGATGAAATACGGCTGATCAAAAGGCCAAGATTCATATGTCTTTTCTTTATTTTCATAGGTGAAAAACTTTTGATCATCTATATAAACATCAATTTTTTCAGGTGTCCAATCTACTTTGTAAATGTGAAATTTTTCACTAGCATCTTTTACAAACAATGTATCAGTTTTTTGAGTTCCGATAATGTGATTGTACTTTTTGGTATGCACGGAAGCATGAATATAACCTTGATTAAAACCAACGTGTTCCATAATATCAAGCTCGCCGTCATCGGGCCATTCTTTCATATTTTCGCTCATCATCCAGATTGCAGGCCACGTTCCGCGACCTTTAGGAAGTTTAGCACGGACTTCAATTGTTCCATATTGAAAGGAGAATTTTCCTTTCGTTAACAATCTTGCCGAAGTATATTTATTCTTTTCCCAAATTTCTTTTTTAGCTTCAATGACAAGATTTCCGTTTTCAACTCTAGCATTTTCCAAACGGTTCTTTGTATAAAACTGAGATTCATTGTTACCGTAACCGTCACCACCAACATCATAATTCCATTTTGTGGAATCTGGTAAACCATTTCTATTAAATTCATCATTCCAGATTAATTTTCTGCTGGAATCTGGTTTATTTGAAGCACAACCTTCAACACAGAAAGCCAAAGCTCCTCCGATGATTAATTGAAAAATATGTTGAAGTTTTATTTTCATGATTTTAAGATTAAACTTTGATTTTGTCATTCTGAGGAACGAAGAATCTCTATTCTATTTAAATAAATAGATTCTTCACGCCGCTTTGATTCGTTCGGAATGACAAACAATGCTTTCTATTAATATTCTTATAAAAAACGCTAAGTCCTCTACCAACAAAAGCGGGTTTCATCCCGCTCTCTCAGTATTTTTTATTTTGTCCAATCAATTCTCTTCGTCTGAACATTTTGAGAATCGGTTCCAACCATAATGTCAAATTCTCCGGCTTCCCAATCATAATTCAATTCATCATCGTAAAATTTTAAATTTTCCGGAGTTAATGTAAAATTGATTGTCTTACTTTCTCCTTTTTTAATGAAAACTTTTTGGAAACCTTTCAATTCTTTAACAGGTCTTACCACTTTCCCGACTAAATCTCTGATGTATAGCTGCACCACTTCTTCCCCATCATAATTTCCGGTATTGGCAACGTTTACGCTGATATTCAAAGTCTGATTTCCTTTAAGATTTGTCGAACTTAAATTCATATCAGAATATTTAAATTGAGTATAGCTTAAACCATAACCAAACGGAAATTTCGGATCGTTATCCAAATCTATGTAAGCGGAAACGTAATTTCTATCTGTATTGTTTTTTGCAGGTCTTCCTGTGTTGTAATGATTGTAATAAACGGGAATCTGACCAACTGTTCTCGGAAAACTCATCGGCAATTTCCCACCAGGATTTACTGTTCCGAAAAGTACATCTGCAATTGAATTTCCTGCTTCGGTACCCAACCACCAATTGTACATAATTGTAGGAATATTGTCTGCCGCCCAGTCAAAAACCAAAGGTCTTCCAGCGTTGATCATTAAGACGATCGGTTTTCCTGTTTTTGCAATTTCTTTCAATAAATCTTCCTGAACTCCCGTGAAATGGAGATTACTCCTACTTTTCGCCTCCCCACTCATGGCGTGACCTTCACCTAAAGCCATGATGACAACATCTGCTTTTTTTGCAGTTTCTACCGCTTCAGCAAACATCGATTTATCCTGATCATCAACGTTAGCGCCTTTTGCGTATAATAACGTTGAGTTTTTGTCTAACTGATTTTTAATTCCGTCAAACTGAGTAATGATTCTTTGATTATCATCTTTAAAAGCAACCGACCAAAAACCGTGATTGGCAGTGGTTTCTTTTCCAAAAGGTCCGATCAATGCTATCGTTTTCGTAGTTTTTGAAAGTGGAAGAATATTTTTTTGATTTTTCAATAAAACAATACTTTTTGAACCAAATTCTCTCCCAAATTTTCTGTTTTCCTGATTATTTAATTGCTCTTTCTGTCTTTTTTCGTTGCTGAATCTGTAAGGATCATCAAATAATCCCATCTCGAATTTTTTAACCAAAATCCTTCTTGCAGCATCATCAATCAACTTTGGATCAACCTTTCCTTCCTGAACCAACTTTGGAAGTTCAGCCATGTAGGCACGGCTTTCCATATCCATGTCGCTTCCGGCAATGATTGCTTTTTCTGCAGCTTCTTTATTGTCTTTTGCGTAACCGTGAGGAACCATTTCTCCGATACTTCCCCAATCTGAAACCACAAAACCTTGATAGTTCCATTTACCTTTTAATAAATCTCTTAAAATATATTTGTTAGCCGTCGCCGGAATTCCGTTGATGTCATTAAAAGAATTCATAAAAGTGGCAACACCTGCTTCTGCAGCCGCTTTGAATGGTGGCAAATACGTTTCGTGTAATTGTCTTAAACTCATATCAACAGAATTGTAATCTCTTCCGCCAACTGCTGCTCCATATGCTGCGAAATGCTTTGCACAAGCCATTATTGCATCAAGATTTCCCAAACCTTTTCCCTGAAAACCTTTGATTCTTGCCAAACCAATTAAAGTTCCCAAGTATGTATCTTCACCCGAACCTTCCATCACTCTACCCCATCTTGGATCTCTTGCAATGTCAACCATCGGTGCAAAAGTCCAGTGAATTCCGTAAGCAGAAGCTTCTGTTGCAGCAATTCGTTCAGATTTTTCGATTAATCCCAAATCCCAGCTTGCAGCCTGACCAAGATTTACAGGAAAGGTAGTTCGGTAACCATGAATCACGTCTTGACCGAATAGCATTGGAATTTTTAATCTTGATTTTAAAGCTAATTCCTGAAACTTTTTGGTTTCTTCTGCTCCTGCTACATTCAGCATAGATCCCACTTTGCCTTGCTTTATTTCATTCAAAACATTTGCAGAGTTGGAATTCTGAGGGCCTGTTGCATATTCAAACCCACTATATTGAACGAGTTGCCCTACTTTTTCTTCCAAAGTCATTTTAGATAAAAGCTCAGAAACTTTCTGGTCAATTGTTTTTTGTCCAAAGGCATTGAGTCCAAATGCTGTAAATGCTAGTATGAAATAAAGTTTTTTCATTTTAATTTATTTTTTGCTGGAACCTTTAATAATTTAAAAATTGCTTGATTGTCTTGCATATGATTTTAAAAAATATAGGTAGCAACCGAACTTCCTGTAATGACTACGGGAGCTGTTTTGTTTTTATATTTAATATTGAAATTTTCGTCTGTCTTGCTATAGTTCTGAACAATCAAAACTGTTTTTCCTTCAGGAGTTTTAAAGGCTACTGTTGAAAGGTTATCTGTCTGCGTTGAGGAAATTCTCTGAGAATTGGCAGGAACAAATTTTGATGCATGGGCAATAATATAATACGCCACATTTCTAGTAAAATTTTCTTTATCCGAAACTGTGATAGCACCTTTGCATTCTGTGCAACCTCCTGGAGTATGTGGTTTAAATTCAGTGTCGTTGGCAAGATTCCATTCTAAAGCGATTTTGCTCCAATTTCTCATAGAACCAATAACTACATTTTTGGTATGCCAGTTTAAATCTTCATTGAAGGTACCTTTTGCACCCGTCCATTGTTCTGTGAAATATAAATTCTTATTTGGATGAGCATTATGAACAGTGCTCAATGCTGAAATATCACCTTCGTATAAATGAAAAGCTGAACCGTCAATATATTGGTTTGCTTCAGCATCATTTAAAATATTAATGGCATATTCGGGTTTGTTGCAATTATGATCGTAAACGACAATTTTAGTTTTAATCTTGTTTGACTTAAAAATTGGCCCTAAACTTTGCTTAATAAAATCTCTCTGCTGGTCTGAAACCATCAATAAACTTGGGTTATTTCCGGGATGTAAAGGTTCGTTTTGAGGAGTTATCGCATCGATTGTAATTCCTTCTTTCTGCATTCCCTGAATATATTTTACGAAATATTTAGCATATGTATCGTAGAATTCAGGTTTTAAACTTCCACCAATCGATTTACCATTATCTTTCATCCAAACCGGTGGTGACCACGGAGCGGCAATGATTTTTATTTTTGGATTGATGGCTAAAATTTCTTTTAACATCGCAATTAAATCTTTATCTCTCGCCAAACTAAATTTAGATAACGTTGGATCAGTTTGACCTTGAGGTAAATCATCGTAAGAAAAAACTTCGCCATCCAAATCAGATGCGCCAATGCTTAATCTTAAATAACTTACAGCAATCGAATTTTTATCATTTCCGAAAAGTTCATTTAGCAAAGCTTTCCTTTTGGATGCTGAAAGAAGGTTGATTACTTCAACACTTCCGCCTGTTAATGTATATCCGAAACCGTCAACATATTGAAACTTTTGAGTGTCATCAATTTCAATATTCTGAAAATTATTAGATGTATTTACAAAACTGCTTGGAGTTTGCTGTTGTAATTTTACACTTTCATCACCTTTAGTAAGCCAAATTTGAACTTTATTATCTGCCGTTGAAACAGACTTGCACGAGGTTAAAGATAAAAGTACCACACCGCTAAATAGCAGTGCAGTACTCTTTAAAAAGAAACTATATGATTTTTGAAACTTCATTTTAATAATTAGGATTTTGTACTAAAGCTGTGTTTGTAAGCTCGTTAAAAGGAATTGGTAAAATTTCATTTTTACCAGCGGTAAATCCTCTCGCACCTAATTTTGCAGGAGCATCTCCCCATCTTACCAAATCAAAGAATCTGTGACCTTCACCAGCCAACTCTCTTCTCCTTTCGTCTTTTATAGCCTGCATAGAAACTGGAACTGGTGTTAATCCGACTCTTGCTCTTACTGCATCTAAAAGCGCCTGAGCTCTTGATCCTGATCCATTTAATGCCTCTGCTTCCATTAAATAGGTGTCTGCTAATCTAATTGCCATATAATTTTGACGGAAGTTTAGTTCTGGTGTACCTGGCAAAGTAGATTTATCTGCTTCTCTAGGCATAAATTTATTCAAGAAATATCCTGTATCTCTATATCCTCCTGAATACGTGATTTTGCCGTCCTGAACTAATTTTTTAGCATTAAAAACAGTAGCATCCAAACGAGGGTCACCTTGCATGAAATTAAATAAGTCAACAGTCATCGGATTGAAGCCCCACCCTGAAACCATTTCTGGAGCATTATTAGCCGGAGCACCTTGGGGAGGTACTACTTTACCATACGAAATAATTCCTATCATTTGATTAACCGAATTCCCTTCATCTTTTCCTGAACCCCAAAAACTCCAATCTGAATTTCCTTTGTTGGTGTGCATTACTTCCAAAATAGATTCTGTGGTAAATTTGTTGTCAATTACCCATAAATCTGCAAAATTACCAACAAGTTTGTAACCGTATTGGCTTGTACCTCCGGGAGTTCCATTCACCATCTCGAATTGAGCTGCTGCTTCGCTGTATTTTTTATTATACAAATAAATTTTACCCAAAATAGCACGTGCAGTTCCCTGCGTTATTCTACCTTTCTCGGCACCATTTGCGGTCATTGGCAAATCTCCTATAGAAGCTAATATATCTGCTTGAATCTGGGTATAGATATCTGCCACATTTGCTTGAGGAATGTTATAGTAATCATCATTTGATTTGATAGGAATCAGAATTAAAGGAACTCTACCAAACATTCTTACCAATTCAAAATAGTATAGAGATCTAAGTGTTTTTGCCTCTGCTACAAATCTTTTTCTGGTCTGATCATTCATATTTGCATTTGGAATTCTGTCAATCAAGAGATTTGCTCTTGCAATCCCTTGATAATAATCTCTCCAATAACTTGCGGGCATAATAATAGGATTAATAGTGAAATTTGACATTCCTTGAATACCAGCTCCGTCTGTAGAACTACCACCTCCTGAGAAAAAATCATCGGACGCTGCATTGAAAAATGTAACGTCATTTTCAAAACCGCCAGAATACTTTCTTAATAGATCATATACTGCCACTAATCCACTAAAGGATTGCTCTTCATTTCTAAAGTAATTTTCTGTATCAAATGTTCCTGTATTTTTTACATCTTCAAGATTAGAATCATTACAAGAAACAGCACCGAAAGTTGCTCCTGCTAAAAGCAACACCGATAAACTTTTATATAAAAATCTTTTATTTTTCATTTTTTCTTTAATTAAAATTGAACATTAGCACCAAAAAGGAAAGTTCTTGACTGAGGATAATATGCTCTGTCTATACCAAAAGTGTCACCTCCGGCAATTTCAGGATCATAACCTGTATATTTTGTAAATGTAACAAGGTTTTCACCCGTAACATAGAATCGTACTTTGCTTGCACCGATTGTTTCAGAAATATTTTTAGGTAATGTATATCCAATCTGTACTAATTTTAAACGTAGATAATCACCTTTTTGAAGATAGTAATCAGACATTCTTGTATAGTTTTGATTAGGATCATCTCTTGTTACTCTCGCAATATTATTGGAAGTACCTGCACCTGTCCAACGATCTAAAATTGCAGTTTGGTAATTAGCATCCTGAATATCTAATCTTCTTAAACCTTGAAAAATTTTGTTTCCTGCCTGCCCTTGAGCAAAAAGCATAAAATCAAAGTTTTTGTAGTTCATGTTTAACGTAAATCCGAAGGTGTATTTTGGAACAGAGTTACCCAAATTTACATAATCATCTTCTGTAATTCTACCGTCACCATTCACATCTGTACGTTTGAAATCTCCAGGTTTTGCATTAGGCTGAATTAAACCTCCATTTGCATTTTTATAAGCATCAATTTCTGCTTGTGTTTGGAAAATTCCTGCATTTTGATATCCGAAAAATGAACCATAAGGTGCGCCTACTTGTAATCTAGAAACTGCTCCCATAGATTGAAATGATGCGAAATTTTCAAAGATTTTGTCATCTTCTAATCTTGTAACCTCGTTTTTAAGATAGCCAAAGTTTCCATTAGCAGAGATTCCAAAATCATCCCAGTTTTTCTTGTAACCTAAGCTAACTTCCAAACCGTCATTCTGCATATCACCGATATTTCTCCACGGGTTATTCGTAACTCCTACATAACCAGGAATATTTACCTGTCTTAAAATATCCGTCGTTTTTTTACGGTAAACATCAACAGTTAAGTCAAAATTTCTAAGTAATTTTAAATCAATAGCAAAGTTAAGTTGAGAAGTTCTTTCCCATTTTAGGTCTGGGTTTTCTAAGGTACTTGGTGCATAACCTATGTTGATATTATTGTTTCCAAAAGAATAGTTACTTCCCGGAACCAAGAAACTTGCAAATTGGAAATCATTAATTGCATCATTTCCTAAAACTCCATACCCTCCTCTCAGTTTTACACTGTTAACAATATTATTTTCTTTCCAGAAATTTTCATTAGATAAATTCCAACCTAATGACATTGCCGGGAAATTCCCCCAGTGATTATTTCTACCAAATTTTGAAGAACCATCTCTACGCATTGTTCCTGTGAACAAATACTTATTTCTGTAATCATAAACTACTCTGGCAAAATATGAAGTCTTATGAGTTTCTTTCCCATCCCAGGCATTACCCGTTCTGTTTTCCGGAGCGATATCAAAATTGAATGATGCATCTTCCCAATTATTAACAGGAAGATTGGTGTAGGTTGTATTCTGACCTGATGCAATATTAAATTCGTAATATCCTTGACCCAATAAAACGTTTAAGTTATGATCTCCAAACTTGTTTTGATAATTAATGGTATTCTCAGTATTCCAGTCAAATCTCTTTTGTGTTTCTCTAAAAAGACTGTTGAATGTGTCATTCTTAAAAGATGGACTTAAATAAAATTTTGGACTGAAACCTTGATTTCCCCAATATGATAATTTTCCGTTGATACTAGATTTAAAAGTGAAATGATTTAAAAACTTAATCTCTGCAAAAACGTTTGCAATAAAATCGTCGGAGTATCTATTTTTTCCCAATTGAGTCTGTTGAAATGCTAATGGGTTAGACATTTCTTTATTTACATAATGTGAAATTCCGTAAGGATTACCCATGTCATCTCTCAATATAAATGGGTTGTTGTAGTCACTTGGAAAAGGTTGATTAGCAATTCCATTCGTCACTGTCAAAGGAGTAATAGGATCCAAGTTAATCGCTGAACTTAACGGACCACCAAATTCACCATTCTCGTTAATACCTTGCGCTTTTACATGAGTGTAAGCTAAAGTCTGTCCAATTGTTAACCAATCAAGAACTTTGTGAGTTGAATTGATTCTTGCATTCAATCTTTTGTAGTTGGAAATATCACGCATTACAATACCTTGTTGCTCATATAACCCGAAAGATGTGTAAAATGTAGATTTATCACTTCCTCCACTGATGCTGAAATCATGAGAAGAACGTTGAGCACTGTTAAAAATAACATCTTGCCAATCTGTTCCTTTACCATATGATGATGGGTTTGAAAACAAAGGGCCTCGTCCGTCATTCACATTTGCTTCATTCATAATTGTAGCGTACTGAGAAGCATCCAATAAATCAAGTTTTTTTGCAGTACTTCCAACACCGAAAAATCCGTTGTAAGAAAGGTTCAATCTACCTTTAGCGCCTTTTTTAGTGGTAATAAGAATTACACCTCTTGCAGCAGAAACTCCATAAATTGCAGCAGACGCTCCGTCTTTAAGAATTTCCATTCCTTCGATATCAGCTTGGTTAAGCCACGCTATGTTATCTACAACAATACCGTCTACAACCCAAAGCGGATCATTACTTCCGGCTCCAAAACTGGTAATGCCACGTACTCTTACAGTTGCAGTCGAACCTGGCTGTCCTGAATTGGATATTACAGAAACACCGGCAGCACGACCTTGCAGAACTTGCTCTGGTCTACCCGCAGGAATATCTTCAATATCTGAAGCTTTTAAACTTGATATTGCTCCTGTCACATTACTCTTCTTCTGAGTACCGTAACCAATCATTACTACTTCCTCGATTTTCTGCTCCTTCTGAACAGTGTCTGCAGGCGTAGTCTGTGCATTGAAATTTGCCGTAAAATAAAGTGCGGCGATAATTCCTAAACTTCTTGATATTTGTACATTCATATACAGTTAGTTTTTTAATTCTCAAATTGAGACAATAAAAATATATATTTTTTTGATTAATTAACATTTATTTAATAATTATTTTAATATTTCCACTATTTTTGGGGTCTCAAAGACATAAATACGTGGTAATAATTAGTTAATATTGACTTAAAAACGTTAAAAACAATCCCCAAATGAGTGTTAAGCAACCCAATATTTCTCTTCCGCTGAAGCTTACCTTCCTTGTTTTTTCAATGGTTTTAAACTGTATGGGGATTGTGATACTGCAGCTTTCAGAACAAAATATCACATACGATAAATTGGGATTCTTAGAATCTTTTAAAGATATACCGATTGCCATTTTTTCACTTTTCGCTGTTAATTTTATCAGCAGATTCGGGACAAAAAAATCATTGATCTTTGCATTAATGTTAGTCGGTACTTGCTCATTATTTTTACCCTTTGTTGAAGTATTTTGGTTTTTTAAGCTGTGGTTTGCGATTATTGGGACTTGTTTTGCGATTGGAAAAATCTGTGTTTACGGGATTATTCGAAATAATATGACCGAAGAAAAATCTTTAGCAAAAACCATGAACAGTGTAGAAGCATCTTTTATGATTGGTATTTTCACTGTTAATACAGGATTTGGGTGGTTGATTTCAAGTCAATTTGGAGAATATTGGAAATTTGGATTTATATCTATTTCCCTCATTTCTTTTTTCACGGTTTTCCTTTTTATAAAAGCTAAAATTGCTGAACCGGAAAATAAAAGCAACAAAATCCTCCCAGACTTATCTGAATTTGGGAAATTGCCTTTTATCCTTTTTTTTGCGGTTAGTTTTTTTATAATTTTTATCGAGCAGAGCTTTAATTCTTGGCTTCCAGCTTTTTACAAAGACCATTTGAAAGTCAATTCTTTTTTTGCGCTGCAGGCCTCCTCTTTTCTAGCACTTTTCTCCTTCACAGGTAGAGCAATTACATCAAAGATTATTCATAAATTTTCATTGTCCAGATATTTCATGATGTGTTTATTAATGATTATATTTTTACTGATGGTCATCTCAGTAATTCAATTTAATTTTACAGAACATCCGAAAGTTCTGTTATTTCTATTTCCAGTCATCGGATTGTTTCTCTCACCTCTATATCCGGTGATTAACTCGAAGATGATTGCTAAAATTGATAAGGATAAAATCAATACTTTCACTTCTCTAATTGTAATTGTGTCCTCAGTAAGCAGTTCTTTAAACTCAATGACGATTTCATTATTGTTTAAAAATCAAATACTTACCTATTACTCTCTTTACATTTTGGGAGCAGTAATTACGGTTTCTGTATTAGCCTATTTTTATTTTAAAAATAATGCATTTAAGTAAAGATAGCAAAAAGGGCGAATTATGGCGGGGATAAAAGGTCTTTGAACATTTTGTGATTGATATGATAATGCAAAAAGTAATAGAACGAGGTTAGAACCAAACCTAAGAAAAACGGGATGGTTGCCATTATGGGCAGAATCACCCTTAATGGTAAAATATCGCAGTTTAGTACAAAGCAGGAAATAGACCCTCTTAAAGAAGGACAACAATGTTACGCCGATAAGCTAAAAAATATATCTTTAGGTTTTGGTTTGTCTTTATTTTTCTCACGATGTAAATATGTATGTCATAGTGGTTGCAGAAGTAACCGCTTTTTACAAACAAGAAAAAAACACCTTTCTTTATTTTCAAAATTTGTTCGTTCTGTAATTCTTTTCAAGTAGACTGATTTTAAATGTATGCAAAGATTGTAGTAAAAAGTATTCTCAATAAAATATCAGGTAGAAAAATACCGCTAAGATTATTGAGAAAAGTAGATTCAGCAGCAACCCGACTTTCATCATATCTTTCTGAGGCACTGATCCAGTTGCGAAAGCCATAGCATTTGACGGCGTACCGGCGGGCAACATAAAGCCATAAGATGCTGCAATAGTCGCAGGAAATACCAATAACATAGGATTGATGTTCAGCTGATTTGAAAGTGTGAAAAGTAGTGGTAGAATCAATGCAGCACTCGCCGTATTACTCATAAATTCCGTCATTATGATACTGAATATGATGATGATCCAGAGAAAGAGAAACAATGGAACTATTTTCATTAATCGTACAATCTCATTTACAAGTATCAATCCCAAACCACTCTTATCAATCAACATTCCTAAAGTAAGCCCACCTCCAAATAAAAGCAAAACGTCCCACTGTACAGAATGTATAATTTCTTTCCAATTCAATATGTTTGTAACGTAGATAAGAAAAATCGCAACAACTGCCACCAATGAATTGAAACCTTTCTCTATCTTTAGTAAGGGAGCTAAAACACTATCCAGCACCCATAATGTCACCGTAAAAATAAATATAGAAGCTATCATCTTAAAGGGAATTTCTTCATTTCTTACAATCGCCATTTGCCCTATACTGAGCTTTCTATCCGGTCTAAAGTAAAACGTCAAAATGATAACCATTAAAGGAAAAGTTATTAGGAAAACAGGCAGGGAATATCTTATCCACTCCAAAAACGATAGACTAAGGACAGCTGCTCCAATAGCATTTGGTGGTGAAGCTATCATTGTGATAACACCTCCGATATTCGCTGAATATGCAATTCCTAAAATTAGAAACTTTGATTCAGCTGTAATCACTTTAATTCTCAGTAATCCGAGCAATCCCAAACCTAATGGAATCATCATCGCCGTGGCTGCTGTATTGCTTACCCAACACGCACTTAGGGAAGTTGCCAACATTAGGAAAATCGCTGCTTTATAAAAATTTCCTTTTGAAAGCTGAATCAGTTTTTGTGCTAAGATTTTGTCGAGTCCATACCTACTTAGGGTGCCGGCAATGACAAAACCACCCATAAACAAAAAGATAATCGGATGCGCAAACTCTTTGAAAGAATCTTCAGTTGAACCCAATTGTAAAAATACAGCAACAACGGGAATCATCAATCCTGTAAGCGAAAGCGGAATAGCTTCTGTCATCCACAATACAGCGACCATAACCAACAACGCCAATGCTTTCTGAGCCTGGTGATTTTGAAAAATCGGAAAATTCAAAATGATAATAAATAGCACTACAGAAATACACAGGGGTATAATCTTAATCGTTTTTAAATTTCTTTCAATCGATATTTTTTCCATAAGATTTTTACTTTCCGGGATCGTATTTATTGTACTCTATCTTTTGAACTTCAAATTTTGCATAACTGAAATCTCCTGCAGATAATCTCCATATCACCTCCGCAGAAAAAGGAATTTTTACACTATCAACCTGCTTATAATTTGACATTTTGCAGAGCCAGGTTTCTCGTTTTTCATTCGTCATAAAACGTTCAGTTTGCATCGTAGTAATTTCTCCCATCGCATTAAAATTGACCATAAATTCAAATGATATTTCTTTATAATGGAATGACAATTTAGCAGAATTTTCATCTATCGCTGTCCATTTTACCATTTCCGAAGGCAACAGGTTTGTCGGAAACCAGACACTCTCTGCCAACCAACGTTGCAATTCACCTTCATCCAACATGCGTCCTTTGCTTTCAACAACCATAAATAGATTAAGTAACAATACTTTTAAGCTACCTTGATTGCCAATGTAATTGTCGATTGCGGTAAACGTTGTTGTTTCACCTTTCCAGATAAATTGCGGTTTTACAACTGAGAAGTATTGTTCACCTTTAATTTTAATGTAGTCTTTTTTAAGATCGGTTTTGAATACTCCGTTGTGCTTCAACCTGACAGAACTTATATATGGCTGTCCATCTTTTAAAACTAATTTAAAATAACGTTGAACAGGTTCGGGTAAATCATTTAATAGGCTGCTGTCATAGAGTTGACCCGAAATTTTCTCTGTATTTTTATATAAAACTGCAATTTGTTTTTTGAATTTCAATCGCATTGTGATTTTTCCAAGCAACAGGACAAGTAATAAGATTCCGATAATTGTAATTATGATCGTCATTTTAAAGTAATTTATATCTGTTTCTTATTGATGTCAATAGCGCAACAATGAGCATGGGTATGGAATAAAGCCTATAAACATCTGAAGCCATCCTATACTCACTGAATAAATAAGTCTCTATCTGTACAAAAGCAGAATAGTCCAATGGAAAGGTTCGTGATATTTAACAAACCAAGGTTGTGTATTATGTCCACTTGGAGCAAGTGATGCCAAGATTAAAATTTCCTTTTCATCAATATCGATTGAGAAATGCATTTTACTCTGATTACTATAGTGGTGATCATTTTATATTTAATTTTCGTTTCCAAACTTTAACCACCTCATACCATAATACCGAAACACATCCTACTCCACCTGCAATTAACACTTGCTGAAAACTCAAATGTTCCAGCGAGAAAAAATCGTTTACCGGTTTGACATATAAAATTACAACCATTAAAAAGATCGTAATTCCTGCTATAATGAGAACCAGATTGTTTTTATATTTTAATGTCGTAATGATAGAATAGTAAAACGAGCGATTTTCAAAGGTTAAACATAGATTTGAAGTCACCAAAGTCAGGAATACCATTGTCCTTGTCACTGGTTCACTAAATCCTTGGTAAACTGAAAACTGATAGATGAACAGTGTCCCAAGAGTGATCACCAAACCTTGGACAACACTTGTTGAAAGCTCTTTCCAGTTGAAAAAAGTAGTCTTGAAAGATCTTGGCTTTTGAGTCATTGTATTCTTCTCGATTGGTTCATTTTCATAAACTATAGAACAGGTCGGACCCATGATAAGCTCTAGAAATATGATATGGATTGGGGAGAAAATATTAGGATATATCCACCCAAATGCCAGTGGAACAAACACTGTGAGAATGATCGGAATATGAATAGAAATGATAAACTGAATGGCTTTCTTGATATTTGTATAAATTTTTCTGCCCATTGCCACAGCATCCACCATTTTAGATAAATCATCTTCCAATAAAATCAGTGAAGCGGCTTGCTTGGCGATTTCAGCACCCTTTTTACCCATCGCTATTCCAATATGAGCTGCTTTCAAAGCCGGACCGTCATTTACGCCATCACCTACCATCGCTACAATTTGGTGGTTTGATTTTAAAGCATTAATAATTCTAAGTTTGGCTTCCGGAAACATCCTTGTAAAAATGGTATTTGTCATTACACTGGTTTGTAGCACCTCATCATCTAATCTCATTAATTCATCGCCAGTAATACTTTTCTCATATCCCTTGAATCCTATTTGTTTTGCGATAGCTTCAGTTGTGGCAGAATTATCCCCGGTGATGATTTTTACGGCAATCCCCGCCTCATAAAAATCTTCCAATACCTTTTGAATATTCTTTTTAGGAGGATCATAAAATGCAACAACTCCTTTAAATTGAAATGATAGTTCCTGTTGCTTCTCCGGATATGAATTACCAATAAAGTCTGAAACACCTACACCCAAGACCCGGAATCCTTCTTTTGCCAAGAGGTTTATAGCAACATTAATCTGCTCCTTTTCCACTGGTTTAAGACTGGATACAGCCATCAAAGCTTCGGGTGCACCTTTGGCCACAATAATTCGATTACCTAATGTATTTTCAAAAATATGAGTCATCATCGGTGGTTTACCGCCTAAAGGATATTCGTGAATAAGTTGGTAATCCGAGCGTTCATCTTTTTTTACAGTTTCTTTATAGATTTGATGCAAAGCTATTTCCATCGGATCAAAAGGAATGGGTTCACTTGCCCACATAGCTTCCTCGACGAGCTGTTTTTCATCGTCGGACAGGAAGTCTTGGATCTGAAAAATTTTATTTGATGAGAGTAGGAATAGTTTTGCAACGCTCATTTTATTTTCAGTCAATGTTCCTGTTTTATCTGTGCAAATCACTGTAGCACTTCCCAGTGTTTCCACCGTTTTCATCTGTTTGACCAAAATTCCCAATTTCATTAACCGCCAAGCTCCTAATGCCATAAATGTGGTAAATGCCACAGGAATTTCTTCAGGCAAAATACTCATCGCCAAAGTAAGCGATTGTAACAAGCTTTGTAATATATCTTGTGTATTCCAATAATTAATTGCCCAGACGATTACAAAAACTATTGCTCCGGTGATTGCCATTTTCTTTACAAAATTTGCAATCTGTTTTTCCAGTGGCGTTTTTTCTTCGGAAATACTCTCCAGACTGCTTCCGATTTTCCCTAATTTGGTCTCGTTGCCAATAGCATTAATGATAGCAACCGCCAAACCACTAGCAACGGTTGTCCCACTGTAAATGAAATGGTCTTCTTTAGATTTATCTTTAAAAAGAGAAAGAGACTCACCTGTCAATATGGATTCATTAACAGAAAAATCATTAGAATGTATGATAGTTCCATCTGCCGTAATGAGTGTACCTTCTTCTACCATCAGATAATCACCAACCACTACATCTTGACTTTTAATTTCTACAACTTTACCATTGCGAATCACTTTGCAATTCGGCTGGGAAAGATCTTTCAGTTTCTCCAAAGCATTTTTACTTCTGGAATCTTGATACAAAGAAATGGACATTTGGAAGATGATTGCAACCGTCAGGAAAACACCATCTCCTACATTGCCACTTATAAAATAAATAAAGGCTGCTACCAGCAGTAAAATAAGCATCGGATCTTTTGCAATGCGGATTAAAGTATCAGTAAACGTGCTTTCCTTTTTATAATTGAGTTGATTTTTGCCATACATTTCCCTTGCCTGAATTACTTCATTGTCAGCTAAACCTTGTATATTGAAATTATCAGTTGACATTGGAAAGCTCATTTTATGTAAAATATTAAAATTTCTCTATGATTTATTAAAAACCAACAACGGAACTTTTGTCTGAAATGCATACTGCGCAGAGTTGCTGGAATAAAATATTCTTTCAAACCAATTTTTAGTTCGCCCGGTAAACATTATCAATACTGATGGAGAAAATTGCATATTCTCAACAGCCGTCTCGATAGCATCTACAAGATGAACACTCTTATCTTTATCAATAATATGTATATGTACGGGATAATCTGTTAATTTTTCTATTTTGCCCTCTATCTCTTCACGATGTTTATTTTCCTCTGATTTTGATGTGAAGTGTAATAATTCTATCGAAGCATTCAAAGCTTTAGCAAAAGCTACAACTTCCAATATTTCATTTTTATAATCATCAAGGTCTGATGCGTAAAGAATACTTTTAATATCATTAATCTTATAATCATAAGGGACTACAATTACGGGTGTCGCAGAATGGTTAATAAGGTTTGCGGCGATGGTTCCTATAATTTTTTCTAACTTACCCGCTCCTCTTGTACTGATGCTTATATAGTCAAAAGTATGTTCTTTAGCATATTCGATAATACAGGCATTTGGCAAAACAGAGATTTCTACAATACAATCAATTGGTACAATCTGTATTTTTGAGCTTATATATACATCTTCTACAAACTTCAGAAGTTTGGTACGTATCATATCTTTTTGTTCGTCTTCGTACTCATCCATTCTCACAGCATCCCAAGCGGAAGGCGTTTGTGGATGGTGGACATTAAGAAAAGTAAGATGGTAATTATTTTGATTTGCTAATTGCATAGCGAAGATCAATCCTGCTTTTGAATGTTCTGAAAAATCGGTTGTAACAAGAATTTTTTTCATTATTTTTAATTAAGATGTATTGATTATTAGTTGTAGAAATTATTAAAGTTTATATAATTTGGATGAACTGAATTATTGAAAGGATATAGATCTAAACCACTATATTTAGTGTTGTGCATTTTTATTAAATACTAATTGACTTCTTAGCCATTGAAAGTGTTAGTAAAAAGAAACTATCTTTTAATGCTTTTACACTGTGGGTAATATTTTCATGCAAAGCAATCATTTGCCCTTTTTCCAGTAAAGTGTTCTGAAGTTCTGTTGCAAATTCTATTTGCCCTTCTAAAACAAGAAACTCTCATTTAGGTTATTATCTTTCATAATTTGATTGTTGTGATTAGTCCCAAATTTCAATCATATCCGCTTTTTATAATCGTTAATATCATCTTGAAGCGCTCGTTCGCTTTAACAACATTTGGCTTGTGAGCAGGAATAATGATAGATTGCCCAGTTTCTAATAAAAAGGATTTTCCGTCAATAAGAATTTCCGCTTTGCCTTCTATGATTTGTGCAAAAGTATCAAAGGGTGAAGTTTTTTCAGTTAAACCCTCACCGCTGTCGAAAGACATGACGCTGATGTTTCCTGTTGATTTCTTCAAGATAGTTTTACTTACGACGGAATTTGGTATGTATTCAATAATCTCCACACTAATGAAGGTTTTTGATTTCTCGATTTCGTTCGGTTCCATAATTGAATACTGATTTGTTATTGATTAATATTATATCGTATCAAAAATCTTCTAGATTTTGTTTTCTTTTTTGTCCCAACTTTTTAAAATACGAAGGTGTAAGACCTGTTATCTTTTTGAATTGATTGGATAAATGCGCAACACTGCTGTAATTAAGCTGATAAGAAATTTCAGAAAGATTTAATTCATCATAAAGAAGAAGTTCTTTTATTCTTTCAACTTTATGCAAAATGATGAAATGCTGTATTGTAATGCCCTTCACCTCAGAAAATATATTGGCGAGGTAAGTGTAGTCATACCCTAATTTTTTGCTGAGAAAATCTGAAAAATTTTCATGCGGAATCTCATCTGAATAATGAATCATCTCAATAATCACCGTTTTTATTTTTTCGATGAGAATACTTCTTTTATCATCCAGTAGCTGTAATCCAGATTTTATTAAAATTGCAGCAAGTTGCTCTCGTTTTTTAATACTGGTTTTTTCACACGTTTCTACCAATCCAAGTTCTAAGGAAAAGTATTTTATCTTTAAGGCTTCCAGAGCATCCTGCACAACCATTTTGCAACGAAGACTGACCATATATTTGATGTATAACTTCATATCGTGTTATTGGTGTTTGCATTATATAACGATTATTAAGATATTTTGGTCAAAATGAATAAGGATACGCCTTACAAGAAATTCAGAAAAAAAGAAAGATGTGACCAGGTCAATTATATCAAAGGTAGTCGTTTTAAACTAGGATGCACCAATATAAACTTTTATATTTTCAGAAGCTCTTATGTCTCTGATTATTAAATATATAGACAAACTGATAATTGCTGAGAAAAAACACCAGACAGACAAAACATAATGCTCATAAAAAATCGCTGAAACAACATAAGATATGACTATGGCAACACCGAAGATCCAGATTTTTCTGATCGAAGAAAAGAAAGCCGGAGCTACTGTGGCAACAGCATACAAAACAGTACCATAGCCTCTGAAGATTGAAGGATAATCTTGAATATATCTGATATGTCGACCTTCTATTTTTGCGTCTACATTAAATGATAATAAGCAACACGATAAATATACACTCACCATTATACCAGTAGCCAGAAAAACTTTCAGAATCTTCTTCTTTTTGTCATTCTTCTCATGCATTAAGATTGATAGCGGAACCCAAAAAGGCCAAAGAATTTGCGCAAAAAACAAAAACAGACAGGTAAATACTTTCTGCGTATTCCGATAATCAGGATTGGAAATCGTAATCCACAAAATCCCTTCCGCTATTTGCTGAACCCCGAATAGTAATGGAATACTCGCAAATAACTGTGTCGAAGGATGTGGCGTTTTTTTGAGACAAGCGATACCAATTACGGTAAGAACGACTCCTGATGTAAAACTTGCATTCGCTGAAAAACACATATTTAGTATATCTTAGAATTATATTTAGCCTCCCAGAATGCTTTTCATTTCCTGATACTCATCTTTACTGATCTCTCCCAAAGCAAATCGTTTATCTAAAAGATCAAGTGGTGAATCTTTTTTGTTTTTTTGTCCGGGAATATTATAGGGTATGGCAAAAATCCAAAATAGAAATACCACCCACAGTATCCACCATATAAAGTGCATTCCCCAGAACTGATAGTTTTCATGATACATTATATTAATTTTTTAAATGAGAACGTAAGAACCAAGCCATCTTTTCGTGTTTTTGCATTAAGCCTGTCACGAAATCTGCCGTACCTAAATCATGAAACTCTTCACCAAAACATTTAACGTGCTCACAGATACTGATGATGATGCTCTGATGATCTTGCAAAAGCTCCTTAATAAAACCTTCGCTGTCATTTTTTTCTGATTTGGCCTCAGTAAGATGTGTGAGACTGAGATAAGATTTTAATGATGCCGGTGCGTAATGTCCCAAAGAGCGTATTCTTTCTGCTACACTGTCTATGATCGCATCCAATTGTATGAACTGAGATTCAAAAAATTTATGTTTATCATAAAAATCCGGACCTTCAATATTCCAATGGGCATTCTTAGTTTTGACATATAAAATGTTTTCATCTGCCAATAATTTCACTAACTCATCTACGACTGATTGACGGTGAGCCTCTGCTATTCCTATTTGTATTTTCATTTTAATATTTTTGTAGTTGTAATATTATTTTTTTCGTTATCTAATTTGAGCAGAAGAGATTTGATCAATTTGATTGATTAAAAATCGGTTCTATTGGATGATCTTATCCTTTAAGAGTGAACCATCCGCTGAATAAAATAAGAAATGTTTTGAAGAACCTTTTTGAACTGTTATTTTATACACTTTTAGCTGATCTAAAGAATAGTCTCTGAATATTTCTTCTTTCTCTTTAGCAATTTTCCAGTTCTTGTAAATTCCTTTTTTGATGGCATCTAAAATTGGTTTAGGAAGTTGAGAATCAATCTTTTTATGGATCGCAATCTTTTTTCCATCTCTAGAATACATTCCCTCCTGATGTTCTCCACCCTCCCAAAATTCTGCTACAAAATAGTCTGAAGCTGATGATGAGTTTAATGATGGGTTATAATCGTACCAAACATTTCTAAAATCTTCTGTCGGATAACCTCTCCACTGCTCATTTTGTACTGCAGGATGGTCTATAACAAAATTTTCAATCACATCTTTAGGGACATCACTCCTTAATATTTTCTCAGGTTTAATATAAGATGCATTATTTACTCTATTGTCAACCTTCTGACCCAAAACGATGGTTGTAAATGCAACTGACATGATTGCCATTGCTAACAGTTTTGTTATTTTATTTTTCATAATCTCCAAATTTTTGTTGAAGTGATATTATTCAACAGTTTGTAACATTTGTTTTGATAACAGTTTGTTTTTTGAAAGCCTTTACCTTGTGTTAAGCATTTATTTGTCCTTTACAGAATAACCCAACTCTAGAAGTTTATTGTAAGCTCATAATTATTGTGCACACATGCCACCATCTATAATTTGTGTAGTTCCGGTAATAAATTTACTATCATCACTCGCAAGAAATAATACCAGATTTGCGATTTCCGATGATTCTGCGTAACGTCCCAAAGGTATAGCTGCCTCAAATTGTTTCTTAACCTCATCACCATGTCCCGATGATGAACCCTCCTCTATCGAACGCATCATTCTGTTATTAACCGGTGAGGGATGTACCGAATTCACTCTGATCTTTCGTGATGCTGCTTCAAGGGCAGTCGTTTTCATAATACCAACAACGGCATGCTTGCTAGTAACATAAGCGCCTAAACCAACAAAGCCTACAATCCCGGCAACAGAAGAAGTCATAATTATACTTCCTCCATCATTCATCTGTGGTAATACATATTTATTGCCTAGCCAAACTCCTTTTACATTTACTGAAATAACTTGATCAAAAATATCATCAGGATAATCTATAATAGGTTTTACTACGCCCTCAATCCCTGCATTATTAAAAAACACATCGATTTTACCGAATACTTTAACAGCCTCCTTAGTATATTTTTTGACATCATCAACTTTTGATACATCTGCTACACAATACTTTACGTGCTCATTATTTAATTCCTCTACGGTGCTTTTTAATGATTCCTCGGAAAGGTCTACCAAAAGTACCTTGGCACCTTCCTGTAAGAATAATTCGGCAGTAGCTTTTCCGATACTTCCTGAACCGCCGGTAATTATGGCAACTTTATTATTTAATTTTTTCATATTTTATTTTTCTAATACAACTTAAAAGCACATTTGTATTTTCTTTTACGTTGCAGATTAAGTTTAATATCTTTTAATAGGCATATTCATACTCCACATCAAGCTCATTTTTAACTTGCCATATTCCTGGAGTCTTCCAAGCAATACGACCTGCCTCTTCTTTGTGTGGCCATGAATTTACCTTACCTGTTAAAGTTGCAGTCGTTCCGGAAACTGAAATATTGATGTTGCTGTCATCAATGACACTTCTTTTCAGTGCATTTTCAATATCCTTTTTTTCAAGCATATCATTGAATTTTGATTTGATCATGATGTTATTAGTAATGGCTTTCACACCTGGTAAATAGCTAACTGCATTTTTAGCGGCTTCTTTTTGGTAGTTCCAATGCACATCGCCGTCTAATGTTACCCTGCCATTTTCAACTTTTACATTCACTCTGTCATCAGGTACTGCATAATTTGTTTTTAGTGCAACAAGAACTTCATTGGCAATTTCAACATCACTTTTCATATAGGAATTGGGAATATGAACCTCTATATTTTCAACAATAGCTTTTACACCCTTTATCTTTTTAGCAGCTTCTTCGGCCTCCGCTTTCTTTGCATAACTATCAACGATTCCTGTCAATGAAACGACTCCATCTTTTGCAATGACTCCGATTTCGGCAGAATGTAATAAGGGCTCCCACTTGATAGCATCCTGCACATCTTTTTGTAATTCTCCGTTTGTTTTCATTTGTAATACATTTAGTAGAAACTAAATTGTTTCAACACTGTAAAATTACATCCGTTTGTAAATCATAGAATTACAAATAGAATTAAAAGGCTTGCAGTTATCACACATTGGGATAACTCACTTCTTTGTCAAAAATGTGTGATGATTGTAAAAATCAGTTTTTAATCAATAACAGCGATGCTTCACTAAAGATTCATCTTTGCCAAGTAATCATTATGTTGCACCAAACACTTTAAATTATGGAAATGAGTTAAAAATTGAAAATTTCAAAATAAACGGTGACTTGATTTTACAATCGAAAAAATTGAAAGAAAAAGATTCCTTCTTAAAAGATTCAGACTTACAGTTCGACAGAGGTCAATACAATGCTTATTGCAAGAATTGAAAATAAACTCAGTAAGAATCGTGGAGAAGTGATTGAAATGATTATCCGAAATGTCCTTGCCTAATCGAACAAAAAATAAAAAAAACTCAACAATAACCATATGGAAAATATTTTAAATCGTTATAAACAAAAGCTTGGTTTAGATCAGAATAAACAAAGCTTTAGTGAAATACACAACAACAAAGTTACTGCGTTCTACTACATGGCAGATACTACCGTGAATCTAGATAAAGATCTTACCAAAGTTATCGATTCAATCGAAGAATTGGAAAAACTTCATAGCAAATCAGAATTGATCATCAAGATGAATATTGATACTGAAGAGGATGCGAAATATGAATTCATATTAAAGGAAATCAGCATGTCGACAAATTATCTCAAACAGCAGTTTCTGTATTTAAAAGAAAACATCATCAAAAAAGATCAATTCAATAATTTTTTATTTTGGAAATACAATCTGTATATCATGAATAAAATTAAACTCAATCACAAAATACTCGAGCAGTTGGGATTGAGAACGCTTCAGAATGAAGAAAAACTGTACTGGAGAACATCAATTTGTAATATGCAGGACAAAGTTTTTTCTCTAATTATCTCACTGATGAGTATCTGCAAACTTGAGATCAATTTCGTTGAAGAATATTTTCCGAATAAATGGGAGGAAACTAATCCGGAGATTAGCACTTTAGAACCATTAAATAAAAATTATATACACAATGAAAAAAAAGATCGCTATAAAAACAAAAATGTATGGATGTCAGTAATGGATTTTTTTGCCGGTGATACTTCTGTGTCTCATTTTTAAGCCAAAACTCTTCCTATATTTTAACAGACCATTTAATTTTTGCTGGTATTTTTAAATTTCATTATTGCAAATCTTCATAACAATTTGTAACACCCTTTTTCAAAGTGATTATAAATATGAATAAGTTAAATTTTAAATCGGTGAAAGAACTAGGAAGTGTGGTAAACTTTGCTCTAATTAGGGATTAAATAAACCTGTTTCTCATTATAACAACAATTTTTAAGTAAAGAAAAAATACAATCAATAACTAAAAAAAACTCAGTTTAGATTTGACTTCATTGCAGTTTTGTTCTAAATTTTTGGTAATTTCATTGATTGCCACAGATGTTTTGTTTTCAGAAAAAGGTTCGCCAAAGAGATTTGCGAGTTTATTGATCGTTAAAAAAGCAGTACTGATAATTACCATAATAGGGATTGCGAGTAACTCAAAACCACTCTCTTCACCACCCAGATCGATATCACCAATAAATAACGGAATGAGAATAACATAAAAACCTACAATGATTTTTGTAAATGCGCTATAAATCATTAAAAATGGAGTATTCTTGATTCGTTCAGCTTTTCCCTGAATATCATAAAAACGATTGATGTGCTGCATTAAATCAGACTTTTCAATATTTGATTGTCTTAAAAAGCTATTCTCAATACTTTTTGAGATTGCGATTAATATTTCGGTGGATATTTTATGCTTTAAATTTATTCCAAAACTATTTACAAAATCTACTTCTTTAGTCTGAAATATAGGTTTTGGATTATTATGCATTTCATTTTTAAACTGCCTGATGTACAAAATAGTGAGATCAATTAAATCTTCCGCATTTTTCTTCTGCACTTCAGAATCTGTTACATTAAAATGCTCTTTATTTTGGTAGTAAACATAAATTTTCGTCACAAAACTTCTGGTATTATTGGTCAATTCGCCAAATATTTTTCGACCTTCCCACCATCTGTCGTAAGCAGAATTCATCCTGAAACCTAGAAAGAATGCCACAGCCAAACCAAAAACAGAGCCTATCTGACCAGAAATTTTATAGATATGATCCCCAAAATATTCTTCTAATCCTAAAACCACACAAGAATATAAGCTTGTAACGATGATAAAAGGTGCTGCAATTTTAAGCAATTGCAGCAAACCTTGTTTTTCAGTATTAATCATGTATTAATCTTCATCTTGTTTCTCGGAACTCACAGAAGAATTACCATTATTCCGAATTTCTGTGTGTCTTATTTTGCCACCGGTAGTTCCAGCTTGTTTTGCAAAATACAAAACAACTAAGGAAAAGATAATGGTTACAAATGAAATGATGTTTGAAAATGATTTCTTTTTAAAATTTGCCCAAAACCCGATGAGTGAAATAGCTCCTAAAATATAAGAAAGAAACGCAAAAGTTTCTGCCACCTCCTCATGAATTTTGATGAATTTCTCATCAATCCCTTTCAAATTTTCTACTGTTTCTTCTGCTCCCTCACCAGTTGCAAAAGCAGGTACTGTTAAAATCGCACCTAAAATAAATATAGCGTAAGAAGTACGCTTAACGATTTCAGATTTAAAAATAAATCCACCGAGCATGATTAAAAGCCCTGTAACAGGAAATATAATAGGTAAATGATTTAACAATAAATGCCAATGTGCATCATTCATAATATTTAAAATTTAAATGTTAAAAAAATAATAGAATTAAAATGTAGACTTACTCTAAATTCACTCCAAAAAAATGCCCCACTAAAGCGGTAACAGCCATCGCTACAGTTCCCCAGAAACAGATTCTCAGAACAGATTTTTTGATATCGGATCCACCAATTTTAGCAGATATAGCGCCTAAAATCATCAGGAATATTATTGAAAATCCGTATTGATAATAGACCATTTCCTTTTCCGGAGCGAAGATCGCCAAGATCATCGGTAGCAATGCGCCAGCGAGGAAAGAAAGGAATGATGCGACAGCTGCCAAAAAAGGTTTTGCCTGAGTAATTTCATTAATTCCCAATTCATCTTTTGCGTGTGCTTCTAAGGCGTTATGTAAGGTAAGTTCTGTTGCTACCTGCAAAGCTGTTTGCTTGCTGACTCCTCTTTTTTCATAGATCTTTGCCAATTCCTGCAATTCAATCTCAGGTATTTCTTCCAGCTCTTTTTTTTCTCTTTGCAAGTCTGCGGTTTCGGTGTCAGATTGCGAACTCACCGACACATATTCTCCGGCAGCCATCGACATTGCCCCGGCAATCATCCCAGCGAGGGCAGTCAAAATAATGACATCTCGACTAGGATTAGCAGCAGCAATACCAATCACAATACTTGTAGTAGAAAGCAAACCGTCGTTGGCTCCTAATACAGAAGCACGAAGCCAGCCTACCCTATTGACATAATGTTTTTCTAATGGATAATGCATAATTTTAAAGATTTAAAACCAAACCCAAACCGACAGATTTCGACTGGATGACAGGATAAATGAAAGTTACACCTTTTGATTCGTTGTTATTAAAAATCTTATTGACGATGGGAAATATCCAATAAGCTATCTCAGTACTTAAGATACCAAATCCAGCACCTGCAACCACATCTCCTACCCAATGTTTATCATTTAATGCTCTGTAAACTCCTGTGAAAATTGCAATGGGATATCCTGACAATGCAATCCATATATTTTCGTCCTGATATTCTCTAAAAAGAAAATGTGCAGAAGAAAAAGCAGTCGCTGTATGTCCGGAAGGAAAAGACAAATTATTAGATCCATCAGGGCGCTCTTCTTTTACCAAATGTTTTAAAGGCAAAGTAAATGCAGCAGAAATAAGCTGAGAAGTACCGTATATAATCGTTCTCTCTTTAAAATTATGCTTTCCCTTAATGCCTGCAAGATTATAGCCATAAACCATTGCCGCAGGCAAATATTGGGTATAGTTATCAAGCGTAATATGCTTAGGTTGATGTTCACCGATTTCATATTTTGTAGAGCTGTTTAGGTTTTTGAGTGCATCAGAATTTAAACTTATGACGCCAAAACTTATAAACACTGTTGGAATTATCAGTTTTTTATAAGAGGTTTTGTAGACCTTATCATCATATTTTTCCAGACTCTGCTTGATGATTCTCGTTGAATCATTATTAACCTGTCCAAAACAAATGTTTGCACAGGTTACAATGATTAATATTAATAACTTCATTTTTACTTAAATCTTAAGTTAAGCGAAATAATGTCCGACTTCATACCGATGGATTTCGTGTAATGACCATATCTGATTTCCAGCATATTGAGTCGCTGTATTCCGAATAATCCGTTTTTTGGATTGATGCGGATTCCGGCTCCATAAAAATGACTATTGAAGGTTGAAAGATCATAGTTGCTGGTATAAAAATCATTAAAAGCGGTATGTTGCTGATTGGGCAGAAAATATTTCGCACCACTTTGAGAATAGTATCTGTAAAACGGACTCACCGATACGAAAGGTGAAATTTTCACAGGCGTTTCTATATTGATGGTATGAGATTTTAGTCCCCAATCGTCGGTGTAATAGCGGTAATAACTTCGCAGAATTATTTTATCTCCAAAGAAATAATTGGCTCGAATCCCTACCGGAAGTTTAAATCTTTTGTCCGGCAAAGCTTCCTGATGCACAGAACCATCGGTAAAATAAACCCTGTGAAAAGGCAGGCTGAGATAACCTGTCTGTTGAACGGCATCAGTCATTAATTCCAGTTGAAAATTCTTATTAATGATCTGTGAATAGGATAGCGAAAATGCAAACGTATTTCTTCCGCTCGTCCCAGTACTTTGTACTGAAGAATCTTCCCTCAGTTCTATTGGTGCAATCATCGATACCTGATCGATAAATGTCTGAAATCTTGCGGTAAACTCGCCCATTCTGTTAGCTGTCTTTTGAGCAAAACCAATATTTGCACCCATCGACTGATAATCATATTCTCCGGAATATGAAACGCCAGCCATTATCGTGCTTCCTTTTGATTCGTTTTCACGGCTCCAGCCAAGTGAAGGATAAAATCTGGTGTCTGCACTTGAAGCTGAAGAATTGGCTTTCAGATCAATCATATCTGACGATGCAGAAGTATAATGGTCTATCCCAAGATCAAACGTAAACTTATTCTTTCTGAATTTTTTGTCATATTTTACCATAACGACATCTATGGAATTGGAAATATCTGTGAGCTTTTCTGAACCAACACCGCCAGTTACCGCAGCATTGTTTCCGTCTTGTTTATAATAGCTTGATACGAGATTGATCTCATCCAGACTCAGTTTTTTTGATGGTTCGGTATTGGTATTTTCCTGTGCCTGAGCATGGAAAAATCCGAAAAGCGCAATGATGCTTATAATTACTTTTTTCATTTTAATTCTTTTTAAATATTAGTAATTAATTGCATCCACACCCACCGCCAACTTTGCCGGCATTTGCTCCTGAAGAACCTTCACGATAAGATTGGAAACTCAGTTCTGTTTTTTCAATTGTTCGGTTTCCCAAAACCATTTCAGCATCGTTGAGTTTACTTTTTTCGTATTCTTTTACTGTTGTACAAGAATGGATCATTGAAAGGGCAAAAAAGACAACTAAGCCCATTATTATTTTTATTGAAATATTTTTCATTGGAAATTATTGTTTGATTATTAAAAATCAAATGAAACTGTTGATTTCATTTGGAATTCTTAAATTGATTATATTGATTAAATAACGTCTTTGATCTTATTTAAAATTGATATTTTTGGATGAATGAATCTTGTTGTGATCATCGATAATGATGCATTCTAAATGATTGATCTGATTCACAAGACCAATTGCCGCATCAACTCCCATAATCGTGACGGGCGTTGCCATCGCATCAGCAATCTCGGCATTCGGACAAATAATAGTCACACTTTTAATCCCGGAAACAGGCATTCCCGTTTTGGGATTGATGGTGTGAGAATATTTTTTACCGTCTATCACTACAAATTTCTCGTAATTGCCGGAAGTTGCCACGGAAGTATTGGTGATGTTCATATAAGAAAACGGAAGCGCAGCATTGTCGGGATCTGCAATCCCTATTGTCCACGGTTTTCCGTCTGCCTGTGATCCCCAAGTTGTAAGATCTCCGGAAGCATTTACTACCGCCGAAGCAACATCTCTTTGTAAAAGAATTCTTTTCGCCATTTCAGCAGCATAACCTTTACCAATACCTCCAAAACCTATTCGCATTCCTTTTTCTTTCAAAAAAACCGTTTGATTTTCTTCTTTCAAAAGAATGTTTTTATAATTGACGAGTTTGAGATGTTTTTTTACTAATTCAGGATCGGGAAGCTGTACCATTTCACGGTCAAAGTTCCAAAAGGCTTTATCGATTCCACCATAAGAAATATCAAAATAACCATCAGTTATATCACTGATTCGCAGGCTTCTTTCGATCAACTGAAAAACCTCAGCATCTACTTTTACAGGTTTTATTCCTGCATTTTTGTTGATGAGATTGGTTTGACTGTCATCGCTGTAAGTCGTTAGCAATTTTTCAATCCTAACGATTTCCGAAATAGCCGCTTCTATATGTTTTAAAGCAACTGTTTCACTTTCATCAACGACTGTGATTTCAAACATATTTCCCATCAATTTTTGGGATTTGCGAAACTCTTTCTGCATTTTTTATTATTTTTTCTGATAAAAACTTCGGATCTCATTGCTGAAAGCAAGTGCGTCCTGCGATGGCAAACCTTCCCATGTTTTCAGAACTTTTCCTGCAGAATCTAATAAAATTGTATACGGAAATAAACCTTTTGGGTTATAGAGATCTGCCAAAACAACATTCTCTTTTTTAATTTCTGCAGAAGGTTGATTTTTCTCGCTTCTCGGAAAATCAGCATTAATGAATTCTATGATTTGATCTTTTGACAATTGCTTGAAATCCTCTTTTTCGATCAGATTTTTATGAAGTTTTATACACGGAATACACCAATCTGAACCGGAAAAATTGAGCAGAATGAGTTCGTTATTTTCCGAAGCCTTTTTTTTCGCCTTTTCTAAACGAGTCTGTGCGTTGGCGGGTACAATTGTTAATAGAGCCATAATTATGGCTATAAAGTATGTTTTCATTTTTTGAATTTAAATTATAGAATCAATTAGGTCTGAATATTTTAATAATATTCAGATCATATTTATTTAACCGATAAAATAATTAGGCTCTTGGCGGCTGCCAAATAGAATGCAAGTAACCTTTGATGTAGAAATCTACATCAAAAGCAGGAATATTGTGAACCTTAAAATATTTGTAATCACTACCCAATATCTCAAATGAAAAATCTGAATTGAGAGTGAATACTAAAGATAATGTAGAATGTAAAATAAATGGGAGCTTTCGGTCGGTTTTATAATCTGCATCTTTTACTGGATGGTCATAATGAATTTTGAAAAACGCCAGCAAGCTCATTTCTGGGTTGAGCTTTTTGTGCTCACTGTAATGCTCCACGAGGGTAGGAAATTTCAACAGTTGATTGAGTTCAGTCGTCGAAACCAAATACAGAGAAAGCAATAATATGGAAAGCCATTTTTTCACACATCAAAATTATATAATGTTTCGTTAAGAACGATTACAAATAAAGAAAAAGGCTAATATACCATGTGATTTCCCGAGCATAAAATTCTAGTTATGTGTGATATATACAAAAACTACAAAGACTCTTGCAACGTTTTTCGTTTACAATAGACCAACTTTACTTTAAGCCAAAATCAATACAAAATGTCAAAAGAAAAAGATAATAAAAAATCTACGGATAAAACGGTTGCTTCTAAAACAACAAAAGAAAAACGTGTTGATAAACTAGCAAAACGTAAAGAAAAAGAAGATCAAAATAAACTAAAGGATCAATAATGATCGCTGTAAAAAAGGAGGGAATCCTACTTAAAAAAACAGAATTAGACTTTGAATATGATGGCGTACTGAATCCTGCTGTTATAAAAGATGGTAACGAAATACATCTTTTTTACAGAGCAGTAGCCAAAGGAAATATTTCTACAATTGGTTATTGCTCACTTTTAAATCCTTTAGAGGTTCAGGAAAGATATGAATATCCGATATTACAACCTGAATTTGAATATGAGAAACATGGTATTGAAGATCCCAGAATCATTAAAATTGAAGATGTTTTCTATCTTACCTACACAGCCTATGATGGCATCAATGCTTTGGGAGCCTTAGCGATTTCTAAAGATCTAAAAAACTGGAAGAAATTGGGAATTATCGTTCCTGAAATTACCTTTGAAGAATTTAAATATTTCTCAGAAATCGACAAATCACATGATGAAAAATATATTCGCTTCAACGAATTTCAGATAAGTCATCAGGAAAATACGGAAGAAGTTTATTTATGGTGTAAGAATCTCGTCTTTTTTCCAAGGAAAATTAATAATAAATTTTATTTCCTGATTCGTATTAAACCTGATGTACAATTAGTCGCCGGCATTGAAAAAATTGAAGATTTAACATCTAAGTTCTGGAACAACTATTTTCATAAATTCAAAGAACATATCGTGCTGTCACCTAAGCATGAGCACGAGATCAGCTATATCGGAAGTGGTTGTCCCCCTATTGAAACAGAGCGAGGATGGCTTATTATTTATCATGGTGTACATGATTCCGTTGAAGGGTATGTATATTCAGCATGTGCAGCCTTGCTGGATCTAAATAATCCCGGAAAGGAAATTTCGAGACTTCCCTATCCTCTTTTCAAACCGCAAGAAAAATGGGAATTGAAAGGTGAAGTTAATAATGTATGTTTTCCTACAGGCGCTGTGGTTGAAGATGATACGCTATATATTTATTACGGTGTTGCTGATCAAAGAATTGCAGTCGTTTCGTTGAGCATTTCAGAACTACTGGATGAACTGATTATCTATAAGTATCCAGATAATGAAGATAATAACCTTTAAAAAAATTAGAATGGAAAACATGAATACAGACAATGTAATTAGAAGGACAAAAAAAACAATGCCTAAGGTTATTAATTCGATAGTTCATCCTGAACCATATCTACCCGAAATTGTCTTTATCACCTCATTCCCGCCGAAGGTTTGTGGTATTGCTACTTACTCTCAGGATCTTATCAAAAGCTTAAATACGAAATTTGGAGATTCATTCAATACTATCATATGCCCTATCGAAACTGAAGACGAGCACTATGATTATATTGAAAAAACTTCTTATCGTCTCAACACTTCAGATTTTAACTCATTTGTGCAATTAGCAAATCAAATTAATCAAAATAACAGAATTGATTTGGTGGTACTACAGCACGAATTTGGATTTTTCTCTACCATAAAAAATGGATTATCACAATTTTTTAAATTGTTGGAAAAAGATATTATCATTACGTTTCATACTGTTCTACCAAGTCCTGATTTGCAATTGAAAAAACAAGTACAGGAAATTGCACATTACTGCCAATCTATCATTGTAATGACAGAAATTTCTGCTGTAATCTTGTCAAAAGAATATGGAATTCTGTTAGAAAAAATAAATATTATTGCTCATGGAACACATCTTCTCCCTCTTACGGATAAAATTGCATTAAAAGATAAATATGATCTGAATGGAAAAAAAATACTGTCAACATTTGGGTTATTAGGTTCTGGAAAAAATATCGAAACGACCTTGCAAGCATTACCGGAAATCATAGTTGATCATCCTGATGTTTTATTTTTAGTAATCGGAAAAACACATCCGGGAATCGTAAAAAATGATGGCGAAGAATACCGTCAATTTCTTGAAAAAACGGTACAGGATCTTCGTTTGGAAAATCACGTCAGATTTGTTAATGAATATTTACCTCTAGATGAGTTACTTGAATATCTGCAATTAACAGATATTTATCTTTTCACCTCAAAAGACAGAAATCAAGCTGTAAGCGGTACATTTTCTTATGCAATCAGCTGCGGATGTCCTATCATTTCCACGCCGATTCCACACGCCGTGGAAGTTTTGAAAAAAGAAACAGGAATTATTATTGATTTTGAATCGCCAATACAATTGGCAACTGAAGTCAATAAAGTTTTGAAAAATGAACAAATACAAGAGCTACTCAAAACTAATGCACTGGAAAAAATGGCTTCTACCGCTTGGGAAAACTCATCCATATCTCACGCTCAACTTTTTGAAAAATTGGGTGCAAAAAAAATTCAATTGCAATACGCTGTACCTGAAATCAATTTACTTCATATTCAAAATATGACCACAGATTTTGGGATGATTCAGTTTTCTAAAATCAATAAACCTGATATTGACTCTGGATATACCTTAGATGACAATGCCCGTGCTTTAATTGCTATCTGTCAACATTTTGAACAAACCCGAGAGGAAGACGATGTAAAATTGATTGAGATTTATCTTGATTTTGTAGAATTCTGCCAACAGCCTGATGGTAGTTTTCTAAATTATGTAAACGAGGAAAAAGAGTTTACGCAACAGAATTATGAGACCAACTTAGAAGATTCCAATGGAAGAGCAATTTGGGCTTTAGGATATTTGATCTCAAAAAGAAATATTCTTAACAAACATCTTGTAGGAAAAGCGGAAATAATTATTCAGAAAAATCTTCCTTTTGTACAAGAAATATATTCAACCAGAGCAATGGCCTTCATCATAAAAGGTTTGTATTATCAGAACTCTGATAAGAATATAACTTTACTAGATCTATTAGCTGGTCGATTGGAAAGAATGTATCTTCATGAGGCTAAAGAAAACTGGCAATGGTTTGAAAGTTATCTCACCTATGGAAACAGCGTTTTACCGGAAGCCATGTTATGCGCATGGATGGCTACCAGAAAAAATAGTTATAAAAAAATTGCTCTGGAATCCTTTCAATTTCTTTTGTCACAGATATTCGTAAATAATGCTATAAAAGTAATCTCTAACAAAGGATGGCTTCAGAAACACGAAATAAAATTACATTCAAACGGCGGTGAACAACCGATTGATGTTGTTTATACCATTTTAACATTATCAAAATTTCAAGAATGTTTCGGAGATGAATCTTATTCCGAAATGATGCAGGATGCTTTCAACTGGTTTCTGGGAAAAAATCATTTGAATCGAATTATTTATAATCCCGCAACGGGCGGATGTTATGATGGATTGGAAGAAAAAAGTGTTAATTTGAACCAAGGGGCAGAGTCTACAGTCAGTTATTTAATGGCAAGACTTTGTTTAGCTAAAATTTAACAAAAATCTGAAATTACTGTCAGTTCATACTCCAATAAAATATTTCAACCTTGAATCTTAAACATTAATTATACGGTATCAATATCATTGAATTAGTGTTTAATTTTATGGTTAACAAACAAGAAAATTCAGTAATTTTTAAATGACTAAAGTAAATAAATGAGATATGACTCAAGAGTCTATCTCAATTTTCTTTTTAAAAAATAGTATCGATATAATATCTTATCATACCAAACCGTAAAAAGTAGAACTCCCGATGCAAATAGAAGTACTTTTATATAAAAGATTTGATAGAGCCATCCTCCTATCACACATCCACAAAAAAAAAATAGTATGATGGCAAGTTTCAAAAATATATTTTTTTTAAGCTGATTATATTTCAGTTCTTCTTTA
This sequence comes from Chryseobacterium aahli, assembly GCF_022699665.1. Taxonomy (GTDB): domain Bacteria; phylum Bacteroidota; class Bacteroidia; order Flavobacteriales; family Weeksellaceae; genus Chryseobacterium; species Chryseobacterium aahli. Next base: position 328,774 of record NZ_JALDNB010000002.1, read on the forward strand.
GAGAAAAATATTTGAGAAAGCTCTATTCCTAAATCCGTAAATAACCCTGTAAGATGTGTTGTCCTTACCACAGACTGCGAAACTCTGGTTACTAAAGAGTTTTGGATTCCCATTGCAAAAAGGAGTATGAATGCAATGATATTTGGTGTCAGCTTAAGGTTTACTTCCTTGAAACCAGAAAGACCAATCAAAGAAATAAGCAAAATTTCGATTAATAGGGGAATTAGATGCGGACGAATCTTCTTACGTTCTGATAAAAATTCAATAATAAAACTAGACGTAAAAGATCCCATGAGAAAACAGAGAATGAAAAGCAGATAAACAAAAGCTGTTCGATATTTATTTAATAGAATTTCCTCAGAAAAAAAAGCAAAATGCCCAGTTATATTAGTTGTAAGAACTTTTACTGACAGCACTCCTGTAATATTAACAATGCCTGCAACAAAAGAAAGAGCTGAGGCGAGTTTAAGATTGTGAAAATAAGTTCTGCTTTTACCTCTGTGATGAAACATCCTTTTTATGTTTAAGAAAATAGTCAGTAGTTATTAAATTTGTAATCCAATCTTTAAAGAAATATTTCAAGAAATCAAAGATTTAAGTCCAATTGCAAAAGGTTTTAAAAAAAAAATTAGCAATTTAAAAAACTATGTGGCTTTTCCGTCCTTTCTATAATATCCCATAGTTAATCTTATTAAATACAAGGAGACTTCTTTAAAAGCTTTCTAGACCACCTTTTTCCAAAAATTCAGCAATCCATTGCAAGCAGTATTATCTAAATCGAAACTTTTCGGAATCTCGTCCCATTTACTCCAATACGTTACCAAACGTGTTCCTATAGGTGTTTTATCAAGTTGATTTCTGACATAATCTGAGTACTCATCATATAATTCTCTGTCCTTTTGTACCTCGTCATCAATTGAGCACGTATGATCAATATTTTCGTAAAATGAATTAAAAAAATAGAATGCATCATAATCCGAAAAGGAAATTTCCTTGATATTAGAATGTATAAAGTTCACATTGTTAATATTATATTTGCCAGCAATCTTTTTTGATATTTTTATAAGAGATTGTCTCTGCTCAACCCCGCAAAATTTACCTGATGTTGAAGCAGCTCCTACCAAACAAAATTTACCGGCCCCAGCACCGATATCCAACACTCTACTATCTGAGGTTTCTGCTAAATAATGAGCTGCCATCTTTGCAACGGCAACAGGTGTCCAATGACGCTCTGCCAATTCTTTTATACGAGGAGGATAGAGCGAATTGAACTCGCTGTCTTTGACATCAATATTTAATTTTATATGTTTAAAAATCATCGTATTAATTTTAAATATTCTTCTTGGGTTAAAAATTCTTGTGTAGATATATTAGCTGAAATACTCAAAACCCAAGAATCATATGGATCTAAATTAATCTGCGAAGGATGAGTATTTAAAACAGTATTCATTGTTGTGATTTCGCATTCACAAGGTGCAATTAGAGAAAATGTTGCATTAGTTCCATAAATCACGCCCCATAAAGCTGATTTCGCCAATCTGTTTTTTTCTACATTCAATTCTATCAAGTCAATTTTTCCTGTTTCTTTTTGAGCAAAGTCAGTGATGCCAATACAAAAATCACACAATCCAATTTTCCTTAACCAAAGATGGTTTTTAGTATAGTAAAGATTCTTAGGAATAATCATATTTGATTTGGTTTAGTTTGCTTTGGTTTATAACACCACATAGTGTATTTCTGATCTTATGCGAATTTGAGTCTGTTGCTAATAAAAGGCATCATCAGTAATTATTTCCATAAAGAAAAAAATCCCATTTCCAAACGAAGTGTATCACTTGCCGCTAAACCGACAGGAACAATATTGTCATCCTGTCCTGCTTTTAAAATGGCATCCCATACATGTTCAGCATATTTATTTTCTACAAATATTTCAAACCCTCTTGCTCCTGTATATCCAGATGATGAGATCATCACTTTGGAAATACAAGCTAATTCACCGATATTGAATTTTGTACAATCAATGTCTTTCAAATTGATATCTGTCAGTTTTTGAAGAGTTTGCAAAGCTTTGGGGCCTTGTACAATTATTAGAGTTATACTATCCGTAATATTTGTTATTTCTGCATTAAAAATATGACGTGCAAGAATCCAATCTATAACTTTCCGGATTTTTGAAGCGTTAACCACCAATAGATATTCATTTTCAACAATAATATAAACCATCAGATCATCGATAATACCTTTGCTATCGGGCATACAACTATAATGTAGTGTTCCGTCAGTAAATTGTGTGGTCTTATTTAAAGTAATCATTTGAACTAAGTCAAAAGTATTTTTTCCACTAATTAAAATCTTACCCATATGTGAGGCATCCAAAATAACAACACCTTTTTTTGTGGCCTCATGTTCCTGCTGTATTTCTGTATATTGAAGAGGCATTCCATAACCGGCAAATTCCGTCTTTTTTCCACCGAGAATGTGATGTTTTGTATAAGTGCCGTTTTCTTTATTTTCACCATCTTCAGACTCTCTTATAAATTGATTAAAACTGAATATGAGCTTGATCGCAATAACCACTCTACATCGAAAAGATTATTCATTTTTATTTTAGCAATCCAACCTTCTCCATAAGGGTCAGAATTTATCAGATGAGGATTGGAAACTAATTTTGGATTGATTTCAATAATTTCTCCCGCAATAGGCATTATAAAATCATAAACAGTTTTCACAGCTTCAATAGTACCAAATATTTCATTTTGTTTTAATTTTTTTCCTAAAGTTTTGATTTTAACATAGATAATGCCGCCTAACTCTTTCTGGGCAAAATCGGTGATTCCCACATATGCGGTATTGCCTTCTATTCTAATCCATACATGATCCTCTGTGTATAAAATGTTTTCATGAATTTTCATATCAATACTATTTCTAACCATATCAATCTTAGCTTAAATTTTAATTACTTTTCATGGGATTTACATCAAGAACAGGTGCCCCCTGCATGATTTGTTCGTTCGCAAACGATTCAAACGATTTAAAGTTCAATCTGAATTGCGCTGCGAGGTTTAAGGCTGTTTCATCATATGCAGATTTATCATCCCATGTATTTTTGGGATTTAGGATTTCAGAAGGTACTCCGTCACATTCTATGGGTATCTTTAATCCAAATACAGCATCACGCACAAAATCTATATCCTCCAACTTTTTTTCTAATACTGCCGCAATCATGGCTCTGGTGTAAGAAAGTTTAATACGCTCTCCGGTTCCATATGATCCTCCAGACCATCCTGTATTAATCAACCAGACTTTCACCTTATTTTCTATCAATTTTTTTCCTAACAATTCCGCATAAGTTGTTGGAGGCAATGGTAGAAAGGGTTTTCCAAAACATGCCGAAAATGTGGTCTGGGGTTCTGTAATTCCTGCTTCTGTTCCTGCTACTTTTGCAGTATATCCCGAAATAAAATGGTACATCGCTTGTCCAACAGTTAATTTTGAGATGGGAGGAAGTACACCGAAAGCATCACAGGTCAAGAAGAAAATATTTTCCGGTACTCCACCAACTGATGGATGTACTGCATTATCGATAAAATCAATAGGATAAGCCGCTCTAGTATTTTCAGTAACGGAAATATTGTCATAATCAACGATATCTGTTCCGTCAACAAAACGTACATTTTCAAGCAAAGTTCCAAAGCGGATAGCAGAAAAAATCTGGGGTTCCTTCTCTTCGCTCAGATTCACACATTTCGCATAACAGCCGCCTTCAAAATTAAAGACATTCTGATTGTCCCATCCATGTTCATCATCGCCAATTAATTTTCTGGACGGATCTGCTGAAAGGGTAGTTTTACCTGTTCCTGAAAGCCCAAAAAACACAGCTGTATCTCCTTGTAAACCAATATTAGCCGAACAATGCATCGAAAGCACATTTTTCTTATGAGGAAGTATGTAATTTAAAACCGTAAAAATTCCCTTTTTGATCTCTCCGGTGTAGGCACTTCCACCAATAAGAATGATCTTTTTTGAAAAATTAATAACAGTAAAATTATGCTGACGTGTCTTATCTACTTCCGGAACAGCTCTAAACTCAGGAGCGACTAATATGAGCCACTCGTGCTGAAAGGTCTCTAATTGTTTGTCAGTAGGTCTTAAAAATAGATTGTTAACGAATAGGCTCTGCCATGGTTTTTCAGTAATTACCCGGATATTTAATTGATATTCAGCCTTTGCGCAGGCATAGGCATCTTTCACATAAATATCTCTTGCAGAAAGATGGGCAGCAACACTGCTGTACAATCTGTCAAAATCTTCAGAAAGAAACGGATGGTTAACTTCTCCCCACCAAATGGAATCTTTGGTGTTCTCATCCTTTACAATATATTTATCCTTAGGTGATCGTCCTGTAAATTCACCAGTGTCACAAGCTAATGCTCCGCAGTGAGTGATGACCCCCTGACTTTTCTTTAGCGTCTGTGATATTAGTTGAGACTGCGATAAATTCCAATAGACTTCCTTTGTATTGTTAATTCCTATATCTTTTAACTGTTCTAAATATTCCATATCAAAATCAATTTATTATAACTGTAAAATTAGGTTGTTTAATGTCAGAATAGAATGACCTACATCTCGATGAAATTTGATTTAAATCAAAATTGCGATTAATTAAAATAAGTTAGATTTGTACTAGATTATGATCTCAAAATTCATTTTTAACAACCAATATCTCTTTGAAGAACTTCCGGAGGGTGATAAAGAAACGTTTACTCGAGTAATGCATCATAAAAATTACCGAAAAGGCGAAGCAATATTTACCGATGGTACAATGCCCAATGGCGTTTTTTATTTAAAATCAGGTAAAGTTAAAAAGTATAAAGTTGATAATGACGGAAGAGAGCAGATTATTTATATCTACAATGCGGGAGAATTTTTTGGATATTCAGCTATTTTAAGCGAAGAGTCTTATGGCGATACTACCCAAACTCTTGAAAACTCTGTGATTTCTTTTATTTCAAAGGATGATTTCCTTTCTTTACTTACTAAATCTGCCATATTTTCTAGGTTACTTTTAAAATGCCTAAGTCACGAGTTTAGTGTCATGGCAAATTTAATGACCGTTCTCTCTCAAAGAACTGTACGGGAACGTGTAGCCCTAAGTCTGCTTATTTTGTATGATAAGTACAAACTAAACAGCTCAGATGATGCTATTGTTTTTATTACATTGTCTCGTTCCGATTTAGCTAATATGGCAGGAACAGCAAGTGAAACGTTGGCACGTATACTTCATGGTTTTAAACAGGATAAACTAATTATGATGGAAGGTCGAAAAATACAATTATTAGATTTTAAACTGTTAACTCAAATAGCAAATCTCATGTAAATTAGGATAGTATTGAAGATACTAAAAAAATAGTGCAGTAATTTTTCCCTTACATATCCATACACCCTGGTTCCAAAAATTGCACTCGCCAAAGTGATGATCACCACTCACAACGAGGACTCATACATGCTCTTGCAATTGCCTAGCCAAAACCAAAAAATCAAACCACCATAGATTTATTTGCCCTTTGAATTTTTTAAGAGCTATTGAAATGCTTTCTCCATCAATGGTTTTTATCCTGAACTTTCCTAATGAAAACAGTAACGACTAAATACAATGAAATTCCTGCATCTTTAAAACAGGGATTTTCAGTGATGGACGGTGATATTAATGCTAAAGATTTGGTTATACGACCAGATAATGAATTTGATTTAGCAGTGACAGCCAACCTATTTATAAATGGATCAGTTTCAATTATTATTTTTTGTAACAACTTTCTAAATGAAGAAAATCCAAAATATAATAATGCCGTTTTTATTGTAGATGGTGAAAAATACATCTATAAAATGCAACCTGCTGAACAACATTATAATGATGCATTAAAAACATTAATGGTTTCTCAACAACCAGTTGATGAAAATATTTTTAAATTACTGAATCATATTGTAACTGCTAAAACTGAATTTTGCCTTTGCTGGCGGTCTCCCCTACTTTGAGTTTTTCGATCTGCCATTTTTGGATGGGTTTGCCTCTGAAGGTTTGTGGGTACTTCTGCTTTAAGGGTATTTTGAAGGGTTGTGCGTTGTAATTGGTATTGTAGGATTTTGATGTTTCTGTTGAATAAGAATTCTACATATCCTTTAATAACTGACAGGATCGAAATGTATTTTATTTATTTCTGAACCTCAATACTTATTTATATGCCTTTAAAGACAAGAAATAAATCTTTTGACATTGAGCAAGTAATGACATTTTAAATGAGCTTGTTGTAAAGCTTTTGCAAAACAAGACAGACAATATTACTGTAATTTAAAATAGTAATCTTTGATACATTATCAAAATTTTAAACAAAAAATCCCGAATGAACGGGATTTTAATTTTTCATATTTACATTTATTTTATCTCTACAGGAACTGATATTTTATCCCAATTCATTGTGAATCCATTATTGTTTACTTTATACACTAAAGTTTCCTGTGTTGCTGGTAAAGCTTTTGTTTTTACATCAACACGTAAAGCATCTTTAGCTTCTTCGTATTTATAAGCACCCCATTGTTTTGCCTCCTGGTTAAAAATCGCAGTCCAGGTTCCGGACTCTTTAGGGATTAAGAAAAAGCTGTATTTACCTGCAGGAAGTTTTTTACCCTGAACGGTAATGTCTTTGCTGGTTTCAAAAGTGGTAGCTTCATTGGCACCCGCACGCCAAACTTTATCATAAGCTTCTAGACCACCCCAAATTGTTCGACCTTTTACAGAAGGACTGCTGTAGGCAATTGTAATGGTTGCATCTTTAATTTTTCCTGTTGCAGTAGCTGCAGGACTTGCTGGTTTTTTAGTTTCCTGTGCAAAGGCATTCATGGAGATTGTCATAGTCGCAACAAGGACAACAGCAGATTTAATGATGGTTTTCATAATATTTTTGTTTGTATGTTTACTTTGTTTGTTTACGAATTTACGGCTTTCGGCTTATAAAACAATAACCCTATTGCTGAAAATAAAATGACTGCCGCAGCTCCAATTACATTAAGCCAAAGGAAAGAAACGATATCGAAGTTATAAACGGCAATAACCACAATTTCTGATAATATTGCAGAAATAAATACATTTGAACCGGTGATTTTTTTATAGTAAAATGCGACAAGAAAAATCCCCAATATCGGGCCGTAGAAAAGGGAGCCCAATACATTAACGGCTTCAATAAGAGAACCCATTTGAGTGGCAAACATTGCTACGCCGATTGAGAAGATCCCCCATGCTAAAGTGTGAAGGCGACTATACTTCAATTCGGTTGCATCATCAGGAATTTCTTTTTTAAATATCAAATGAACATCTTTTAATGAGCAAGCCGCAAGGGAATTTAATGCTGCGGAAATTGAACCCCAGCTGGCCAGAAAAATGACGGCAAACAGTAAACCGATCATTCCTACAGGCAAGGTATTTTTTACGAAATACAGAAAAATATAATTGGTATCCGTTTTCTCCGCATTATAGTTTGATCTATTGATTGCTTCTTCTACCCTTCCGTGAAGTTCTTTCACTTCAGTTTGTGTGTCTTTAAAATCCTGAATTCTTTCTTTAAGTTGAGGGGATTGGGTCTCTTTCAATTGTAGAATTTCTTTCGATTCTGCATTAAATTTTGCCTGCAAATCCTGATGTTCTTTTTCAAAAACCGCAGCCTGTTCAGGTTGTGTTTCCTTTAAATGTTGATACGAGCGTTCGTTAAAGTAAATCGGAGCTGGTTTTAGAGAAAAGAAAGCGAAAAGCAAAGCACCGATCAGGAGAATAGCAAACTGCATCGGAATTTTAACCAATCCATTCAACAGCAAGCCCATTTTTGCATTGGTATTATCTTTCGCCGTAATGTACCTTCCGACTTGACTCTGGTCAGTCCCGAAGTAAGAAAGTGCCAGAAAAAAACCGCCAATCAGCCCGCTCCAGATATTGTATTTATCTTTCCAGTCGAATTCTGTAGTGATGACATTGAGCTTTCCGGATTTCCCCGCCAGATAAAGTGCATCCTTAAAACCAATTCCATTCGGCATATTCTGAATAAGCAGATACCCTGCAAAAGCCATTGTTCCCAGAATAATCAGAAACTGTAGTTTTTGGGTGTGAGCGATTGCTTTTGCACCACCAACATAGGTATAAATCATCAGAATTCCACCTGTTAAAACATTGGTTAAGTAAATATTCCAGTTTAAAACGCTTGACAAGATGATACTCGGAGCATAAATGCTGATTCCTGTCGACAAGCCTCTGGAAAAAAGAAAAAGCAGTGAAGTGAGTACCCTTGTTTTTTTATCAAAACGGTTTTCTAAGTATTCATAGGCCGTATAAACATTTAAGCGCTGAAAAATCGGGATGAAAGTGATACAGATAACAATCATCGCCAAAGGCAAACCAAAGTAATACTGAACGAAACGCATTCCGTCTGTATAAGCCTGACCGGGTGCTGAAAGAAAAGTAATGGCACTTGCCTGTGTGGCCATAATACCTATCAGCACAATGTACCAGGGCATTTTATTATCTGCTTTCAGGTAGGATTCGTTGCTTTTTTGGCCACGACCGATAAATACGCCGTAAACAACCACTGCAACAAGTGTAAAAATAAGAACGGTCCAATCTATATTGCTCATGCCCAGAATTTAGTAAACAAATAATAAAATGTGATTTGTACTACCAATGCAATGGCTAATAGTATGTACCAGGTGTTCCAGTTTTTAAATTGATTACTCATTAGTTTTTCTGTGCAGATAAAAAGTTTAAAAATAAACGTGCCGCCCCAACATTTCCCACAGGCAGCTGTCTGAAAAATGCTAACGGTGTATAAATAAAATTACCCTTTCCATATTTCGCATATAAAGTTGAGCCCTGCAGAGGTTCTTCACCCGTATCGTGCATTTCAAAAAGCGGTTCATACGCCGCATCCCATTGAGCTGGGAAATAGGCGCCACGCTCCTGTACCCAATCTTTAAAATCGTCCGCAGTAATTTTGTTCGGGAAGTTCAGTAATTTGTGATTTGGATTTAAAAAGGTAACCGCAGCATTTTCTTCGGTCACCCGCTTATTGGCAATACTGAAATTGTACATTCCCAATTGGTCAACGGTTGTATCCTGGTTGGTGTTATACTGCATCACCAAATTACCCCCGGCTTTTACATAAGACCATAAAAAAGGCATCCAACGGCCCAGCTTTTTTTCTGTGTTGTTTGCACGAACACCCAAGACGATGGCATCATATTGCGACAGCTTGTTTTGACTAACATTTGCTCCGGATTCATTTAAGCTGCCATAAAAATCTTCGTCTTTCAAGACATCTACCTGAATACCTGCAATGCGTAGAAACTCAGGAATGAAATCGCCCGCACCTTCTATGTAACCCACTTTTTTAACCTTCGCCTGAATATCGCCTTTCATTACGGTTACCGTTGCAGGCACAAAATATTGTAAAGAGGGTAAATGCGGGTACTGAATTAATACCTGTTTTTTATTATAAGTGACTCCATTTGCAATATAATTGGCATCCAATTGCAAACGGGATGAGTTTATTGTGGCAAGCTTCGTTTTTGGAATAACGTAATCGATGGTAATATCTTTTCCATTGAGCGAACTTACATCAGCGCCGCCTAATCGTTCTCCGTTATACATAAGGTTTAGAGCACCTTTATTAAAATTTTTGTTAGAATTAACCTTAACATTTAAACTCAAATGTAAGTCTTCATTTTCTTTGGCTACATAAAGTGGTTGTGTAAATTTCATTTCCAATGCTGGAACAATGCGCAAGGCTTCAACCACATCACCACGCACCGGGTCTAATTTTTTGAAAGATAAAGGAAGTTTAACCTGAAACTTTTCTGAACCGATTTTTAAATCAAGCAAAACATTCAGTGGTGATTCTGCCTCAGGCAAACCGATTAAAGTATCATTTGGAACAAAGAAAGTTGCAGCATTCGTGGGAGGTTTTGCCAACCAGTAAGGTTCTGTAAGTGCTGCATCAGCAGGAATCTGAATTTCATTCTGAATAGTAATTAAAGAATCTTTTGATAGTTTTCTGTTGAAAATTTCTGATTGACTTAACCATTTTACATTTTCTAAAACGACAGGATTTTCAGCTCTTGAAATCAGATTTAACCTGAAATTGTAATGATCCCCGGCAACAGCTTCAGCCTGATTGGTAACTACCTCACCCATAAACCCCGCACAGCTTAAAATAATATTGTCAAGAGATTTAATTTTATCACTTTTTAGGTCTACATCTTTTAGAGCCATGACCTTTTTTCGCAAAACAATCAAAGCAGGCAAGCTCAAATCAGGTTTATTAAAATTGAAAGCGGAAATAATTTTATCCAATGATTGGTCAATATCAACGTTTCCTTGTGAAGTCCAGGTTTTAGTTACTCCATCAAAAAGTGTTGCTTTTGCAGGTTCGCCAAGAACGTGACTAAAATATTCAGTTCTGATGCCGGCTACAGACTGTGTTCCCGCACCCTGGCTTTTATGTAAACTTCTGCTTAATCCCGCCAATTCACCATAGCCCATTCCCAATTGTGCATCATATTGTCCAACCGTGACTTTCAGTTGATTTTCAGCTGTCGTATTGACCGCGCCAAATCGGAAAGTATTCCACAATACACGTTTTGGCTGCCATGTATTAACATATTTTAGTTGATTTGGGAAAGCATTTTTATCACCTGCCAGCTTAAAAGCTTTTTCTGCAACCACAGCCGAAGCTGCATGTTGTCCGTGGCCTGCCGCAGCAGTAGGAGGAAAACGACAAATAATCACATCAGGACGGAATTTACGGATTACCCAAACTACATCAGCTATAATGCTATTTTCATTCCATTGTTTAAAGGTATCGGTCGTATTTTTAGAAAACCCGAAATCTATCGCCCGGGTAAAAAACTGTTGGGCACCATCTAACTTTCTTGCCTCTAAAAGCTCATGTGTTCTTATTAAACCTAATGCAGCACCTTGCTCTGTGCCTAATAAATTCTGACCGCCATCACCTCTGGTTAAAGACAAATAGCCCGTTTCTACATTTTGGTCGTTGATTAACCAGGAGAGCAATCCTGTATTTTCATCATCGGGATGAGCTGCAAGGTATAAAACTTTAGGGAGGTGTTTAAGGGTTTTGAGTTCACGGTAAATTTCAGATGATTTTGAAGGTCGAACCTGCTGGGCCGAACAAAAAACCGTATAAAAGCCAAGAATAAATACAGTGATTACTTTTTTGAACATTTGAATTTGCTTTTCGAGGCAAATATAAGTAAATCGTTTTTCTTTCAACCTTAAAAGAAAAAAGCATCCTCTCCTTCTGTTGACTATATAAAGCTCAGTGCTTAAAACGTATGATTTATCATCAACTTAAATTATCCGATTTTCGGAATAGATATAGGGTGTGGAATATCAAAAAGTGAAGCAAGATTTATCATCGAAAACTCATTATTAAACAAAAACCGACGCTGAGCATTGTGATGTTTATCAATTGTACGAATAAATTATATTTCTGTTGCCATCGATTTTTCCGTAAGAGGATTGATTTTCTTTTCAGTCAGATTGTATTTCAGCTTATACTATTTAAAGATCTTCTGCGCAAATTCATACAGACAGCGTCTCCAGGTGAGCCATTCGTGATACGTTCCCTCTGATTTATACTGAAAGTTTGGATATCTGTTTTGGGCAAGATAATTTGTCAGTATCGTGTTGTATTCATGGAATCGTTTGTCTTCTTTTGTACCAATTCCGATAAATAAAAAGGGTTTGTGTTTTGACTTTAATAAATTGTCAATCGGGAGATCTTTGAAGGGTTGAAACTCTGTTCCTCCATAAATTACAGGACTGAAAGATCCAATTGCTGAAAATAACTCCGGATGATTGGCACCGATAAGCATCGCCTGATAACTTCCTCTTGAAAGTCCAGCAATAGCTCTATTGCTGCTTGTTTTATATTTTTTTTGGATATAAGGTATCAATTCTTGAATAAGGATTTTGTCTATATTTTGTGAAGAAAGTACAGTTCTCGTATAATCGTCAGGCATTTTTTCTTCTTCAGGACTCAGCGCCACGCCGTAATCCATGACCACGATCATTTCTTTTGCTTTTTTTTCTGCAAAAAGATTGTCCAAAATATGATTGATATATCCTTGCTTTTCCCAGCCTGTAATATCTTCGCCCGTTCCGTGATAGAGATATAAGACAGGAAATTTTTTGCTTCCGTAGCTTGGCGGCAGATATACTTTGATTTTGCGTTTACCTCCGATAATTTTAGAATCCATGCTGTCACTAATGATCTTCCCGTGTTTTACATTTTTTTGAAAGAAGAAGTCTTCTCCGGAACTGACCTCGATTCCGCTTGTGGGCAGACCGTAGCCAAAATAAAGTTTTGTATTCGGATCATTGGTACGTTTGTCATCCACATTGAACCAATAATAATGAAAACCTATTTCTAAAGGTGATGAAGTAGAAATATTCCAAAAGCCATCCTGATCTTTAGAGGTTGTTGATTGTACGTTTTGCATTCCATCTCCGCCTTCCAAAACTACCGAATCAACATTGGGAAAATAAACTTTGAACAATGCTTTTCCTTCAGCATCTATTTTTGGAAATTCTTTCCCTTCTTGTGTGGTTAAAGATGTTTTAAAATTTTGCGAAAATAACAGGGAGGAGCATAGAGTAAAAATGGTAACAATTACTTTAAAGTTTTGCATTGATTTCAATTTAAAAGCTGTGATCATTGCGTAATTTAGGAATTCTTTCATAATTATTCATCGAATAGAAATCGTTTTTTAAAATAAGATCCATATAATAATCCATTACTTTTGTTATCGTCCGTTACCTGCAATCATTTCTATTTCCCAAAAAGTTTGCAAAATAATGCCAGCCATTCAGGAGAGCTCAGGAATAGGTGTTGTAATCGGAAATCCATCAACAGTTATAATCTACTAAAACTAATGTCATTTTTCCAACTGCAATCTGATTAAATTAATTTTCTGTTTCTCATTATTATCAATCAGTATGTCTGGTTTTATTCCTATATTATCAATAGGATTTTGAGGAAGTCGCTTTGATCTTGATATAGGTATGATTAAGTTATATTCTGCACAAAAAATATCGAAATATTGTGAATTGGCATAATCTAACATTCCATAAGAATTTTCGCCGAATACAGTTACCTTCTTACTCTGTTTAGCTGTTAATAATAAGGATTCTGCTGAACTTGCCGTATTGCGATCAATTAAAAAAGCGACTTTTTTAGGATATTCATATATAGAATCTAATTTAATATACATTGTATCCTTACCTCCCGGGTTTACAAAACTACCTATGTTCTTTTTCATTAGTGTGACAACATCTGCAATATATTTTTTAGCTTCTTCGTCCACACTTTTATCTTTAAGCTGCTGCTCATAGTTTTTAATATTGTCTTCGCTAGCCCAATATTCTGAAGGAAATATCGCTGTCGAATTTGTATATAGATAAGGTATAAACGGACTGTATGTAAAATCAATTCCTCCCATATTCCCCCTCAAATCGATAATCCAATTTGGAGTCTTGTCAAGCAGCACCTGATTTTTTTTTATAATACTATCTATTTTATTCTTCTCATCCCACTCAAATGAAGGTAATGTTATTAATAACGTTTTATCACTTAATTGTTTTACACTCGTTTCCTTTTCTAAGATATCATTAGCCGGAGGAGGAAGGTTTTTAAATTTAGGAATCTGTATATTGAGCTGGCTTAGTTTTTCAGGGTATTTTTCTCTGTAGCGCCAGTCAAGCTGTATTCTCAAATGATGGTCCTTAAAATAGTTTGTCCAAGTTCGTAATAAAACATAACAAGAATCAATATTAGTCGTATTTTTCGATTTTGATAACAGGTTATTAGTAAATTTACTAAACGCTTTTTTATTATTCAGATTGACTTTGTCATTATAACCCGCATAGTTTTTACTTACTTTTGTGACAGTAAAGTTAAAATTATCTAAACAGTCACAGTTCTGTGCCATTAAATTTGATGTCAATAATATAAAAATAGTTAAGATAAATATTCTAGTTGTCATTGGTTTCTTTTTTGGCTTTGTAAAATATAATGCACTAACTGTACGTGTATTGCTAAATTTACTACTTTACTTTTTACGATATGCTAATTATTTTATCTTTTGAAAGGATCAACATTTTTATTAATAAATTCGATGGTTGATTCATCATATTTAGTGCCTATCAATTTGTCTTTTTTAATTTGCAGTTTAACATAATCGTCAAAATGATCAATAATCACAGCATTTACCAATCATTTTCCAAGGGTACGCTTTTTCATCAATAATGTGCGTCTCAGTGTCTACAAGTTTCTGCGTAACTGTAACACTATCGTTATCAAAACTTAAATGTAAAAAGATATAAATATCATATGCGCCATTCGTAGTCGCCCTACAGCTTTGGCTTAATTTTCCGACAAAGGTTTTCCCTGCTACTCTACTTTTCGAAGCATTTTCTGTATGTTGGTCTGACAAATTTTCGTTCTTTTTTTTAAGAGGCTTAACTTAAGGTTAATGCCTATTGTATCGCCTGCCTTTTTTTCGGTTTGCTGGTTGCTGTTTCCATTGCAGGCACAAAGCAATAGAACTAAAAGCAAAACAAGCTGTTTTTTTATTTTTAATAATGGACAACTCTTAAGCATATTGATCATCAATCATAATTTTTGGATTACACGCCAATGCTTCATTTTTTAAATATAACCTTTGGGTTAGATTTCCATGTATATGATAATGATGTTTCGTACCCTTAACCAATTGAATGGTTATCCTGCAATCCTGTCTGCTTCTAGTAAAATTGAATTTTTTAAAATTGATACTTTTTATATCAGTAAAATTATATGCAGACTGATTAAATATTTTAAAAAATTGCACTTTATCCTGGTAAATGATAAAAGAAGGTAACCATTGTTCGGCAAAAGGGCGATAGGTTCCCTGTTCAACAAATATTGATGATTCCTTTTCGCTCAATTCATTAACAGTAGTTATATATGCATTAAAGAATTTAAACATATAAATTCCCAGAGTGCTAAATACTAAACAGATAAACAAAATAAGAAGAAAAGGAAAATTTAAATTGTTATTATCATCACTAAAAGTATAATATAATAAAATGAACAGTCCTGCCCACATCAATATAATACACGTGATGAATATGCCTAAACTCCACCGTTTACGCAGAGTAATTTTTTTCAAGATTAGTTCCTTCATTTTTTAATACAATTTAATTAAAAGATTTCCCAAAATAAACGAGCACTTAAGTCAAAAGTTACAATAAGAGTTTTTAAAATACTTTTAATTTTAAATCTGGATATTTTAAAATCAAAAGATCAAAAGTTTGAGATGTTTCCTTAACGAAGTAACCTGACAATGTTGCAAAGCTTCTTTGATATAGAAATGTTTTATTTTACATAATTTTTCAGATATAATGAATGTGCGCCGTCATCTTTTTCATTTTCATCCACAAAATTTCTATAAGAGTATTTTTTTCCTTTATGCTCAGGCTTGTTTTTCTCTTGAAGATAATCTCCGTATTTTTGAAAGCCTCCTGAAATGAAATAGTCCTTCAGCAGTTGATCTCCGTCAGCTACAACATACAATGTGCAGGATTTAAATTTTTCGTCGTTATAACTTCCTGTATTATTGGTTTCTAATAAGTACAGCTTGTTGCCGATATTCCAAATCCTATACGAGAATTCCGAATTTCGGTAGTAAAAATCAGTTTTTCCGAATTTCTTTTCCAACAATTTCTCAAATTTCTCCGCTTTTGAGATGGTTTTTATTTCCAGCCTGAAAGCATTCACATGATTTGTCGTTCTGTTCTCATAAAAAGATATATAATTATTGGATAACATGGAGTCATCTTGCGCATTAAGGGTTCCCGAAAAGGAAAACCCAGAGAATTGAAGCAGTGCAGGATCGGTAGCGGAGTAAATAATGACACCTGAAAAATCACTGTTTTTATTGAGTTCGTATTTTTTCGCGATGACAGATAGGTCTACAGGAAAGGATAATTTGTCAAGATCAAAACTATTTGTTTGAAAAGACATCAGCAACGAAAAAAATATTAACATGATTAAATTTGAAATATTTTTTATAATTCTATTCATTTATTTAGAGTTTTAAATGATTAATACCGAGGTTAGAACGTCTTGAAGTTATCAAACTAATGTACAAATTTTAACATAAGTCTTTTAGCGATTCCAAATTTCACTTGTTTCCCAATTTACGATGTCAATTCTTTGGTCAGCTGTTAAATAATGATTTCCATCTTCCAATGCGTCTTCATCTAATTGATAAAGATTGTTTTCTAAATCGTTCCTAAAATTTTCAATCAACTGTTTTGTAGAATTTGCCATTAAAATCCCTGTTCCGTATTCATCATCTATAAAGATGATTTGACCATAATTCCCTTGGCTGGTTGGGGCAAGATCAATAAACAAATTGGTATGCGATCCGTCAGAAGCGAATTTTACCCAGTCATTATTATACATGTTAGTCGGGTCAACTTCTTTATCTGCTTTTTCGAGTGGAATACTTTCAGTTGCATAATGCTCTTTTTTGTACAAATATTCTTCAATGATCCTATCGACAGAAAAAAAAGCCATACCGTAAAATAGGCTTCCAAAATTTTCCTGATCATCTAATCCGTTATGCCATAAATAAAGTGCTACAAAATCGGATGGTAAATCTTTACCAATTGTTTTTTCCAGTTTGCTAATTTCAGTTTCTATAGCGGGTTCTTGCAATGAAAGGTTAAGAATTTTCTGTGCATTTTCTTTTAACCAATTTTCTATTTTTTCAAAATCTTGTTTCATATATTCTTATTGATCGTCTTTTAATATTTAAAAATCGCAATTCCCGGCAATATGATCCCTCCTGTGTAAAAAAAGAAATGTAAAAGACCTTTGATATTTGATGCACCAGCTATAAAGCTTTTTATTGGATTTGTATTGGGTCTGCCATAATTTTGATGAAAATTAACCTGTGTACTTACTATAAAATTAATAAGCCCATAAACAATATTGAATAAACAGAAGCAGGCTGACATCATTAGTATTATTTTAAGCCAACTGCTTGCAATATGTTCACCGTAATGTAATTTGGCATATTGAAACCAAAATTTAAGCGGAAATATAGGGGCAACGAATAGCAGAGGATACAAAATAAATATCCATTTGTTAGACAATTTCCTGTTAAGGAAATAGTAGCAAAAAGTAAATAGTATGATATACGTGATATAGACTGTAATTCTCATTTGATTATATTTGAATTTGGCAGATCATCAATTGACAATTAACACGGAAGCCACCATTGCATAAAATATAGTTTACCATTTTTAAGAAAAATATTGATGTGTCCATCGTAAAGCTCATAATTCCCTTCTCTTAATTGAATCATCTGCAATTCGCCCTCACCGTAAACATTCATCGTACCTATATTTTCTACTGCATTGGGAAATATTTTTTTAAGCTGAGCAATTGTAGTGGAAGCATTAAACGTTATTCCCTTATATAAAATAAAATTGTTTTCTGTAAATTTAAACTCATCAATCGCTACATTTTCGTGTGAATTTTCAAAACGTGAACCATTTTTGTACAAAAATTTGTCATTCAAATTTTTAGTTGCATCAATATTTTGAAAGACATAGGCGCATGGTTCTTTCCGCCTTATGAGTTTAGTACTATCTGGCTCTCCGAAGTTTTTCTTAAAATCTTTTAAAGAGAAAAATCTTTTTACTTTGCCATTAAAAAGCATCAGATCGGCATCAAGAATTTCAATGCTGTTTGCTTGGTTTTTATTAGGTGGTGCAGTTTCAATTACAGGGCTTTTTGAGGATCTGCTAAGCTGTTTCTTAAAGGGAACTGATTTCGTGTCCTCCTTTTTTCTTTTATTATTCCGGTCTTTATTTCCTTCATTTTTGCAAGCTGTAAGGGCTGAAAATAAAAAATAGAGAAACAGTATTTTCTTCATTTTATGAATTTTAAAGTTACTTTATAGGATAGATAAATAATTCTAATACTCTAGTTATACTTTATTTTACCAGCTGGGAAGGCTCGTTTGATTTTTTCAATATCGTTTTGAAAAACATCCAGATCTTTCTGTAATACGATATTATTTGTACCGGATTCTTTGATGACAAAATCGAAATAGTCTTTCTTGAAAATAGAAAAAAGAGGCCTATCTTTAAATGCAAGCTGACGGGTTGTTATAAAAAAGTCGTATTCTGAAAAACTGTATTTTATTTTTCCTATCTGTACACCGTCCTTATCAATTACACATTTATTTTTGAGATAGGTTGAAATAAGCAGTACCGGAAAAATGATGAACCCAAACAAACTGAAAACCCCTATCCTATAGGTTGGGGTTTCATGAAGAATGACGCCCCAAATCAGGTTATAAATCGAAGCACAGCTAATGACCAAACCTATTATCGAATAGAAAATAAGTGTTTTTTTCGTCAGCGATATCTTTAAATTCATTTGGTAACTTCTTTTCGTTAATACTAAGTAAATGGTGTAGCGGATTTTAATAAACTTATAAAAATTTAATTTTAGCATCAGTCTTATTATCAGGGAAAATGATTATTTCCTGTTCTATCTTTTTTTTCCATTTCATTTGAGTTCACCAACTTTTTTGAGCTCGGTGATTTCAATTAGTTTAGACCATCATTCTTATTCAGCTAGAATAAGAAGTTAATACAGTTTTTAATTTCTCTGTCTTGAGGTACATTCAAAAGTAATATGCTTTTACCGTATAAAAGGTAGAATTTCATTATATGGTTTTCCAAAAATAACTCCATATAAGGAAACCAAAAATAGAACACCTATAATTATTAAAAAAACGGGCTTGTACGTGAATACCATCCCTTTCTTTTGAGTATACCTGTAATTAATATAGGTGCCTGTTAAAAAAAGCCCCGTAAATAAGAGTATAAAATAATTTACCTGCATATAATTATGTTAAATTTAGTAATCTATTATCAGGTTCCTCAACTACAATTTTTCTTTTTTTAAAAACTTGGGTGAATTTTATTCAGTGAATTCTTTCTAAAAATTAGTTTAATGCTGCGACCTTTCTTTCTATATTATTTTACTTTGTCTATCCTTACTTCGTAAGGATAAATTGATGCTTTCCCGACTTCAAATGATACTTCTACCTTATCATTCGTTGTGAGTGGTTTTCCCTCATTATCGTAAAATATTGTTTTATCAGATCCACGTCCCGCATCTTCAGGAACAAAAACACTGTTATGTCCGTTTTCTGCCCATTTCATCTCTATGGGAGTAATAGTTTCTCCGTCATCACCCGGTGCTGTATTGACATATACTGTTTGAGGCCTTTCTACATAAACCGTCATTCCCGCCGAATAATTCAAATAGCCTGTAATAGAAAAACGCTTCCCTTCATTGGCCTCTTTATCGTCCAAAATTTTTTGCACTGCTATCTTTGACGATTCCATTGGCGTACCTTTTTCACGGTTTTTACCTCCTTCAAAAAATGAACACGATGTGGCTGTTAATAATGTTCCGGCAATTACTGCTGTCACAAATAATGTTTTAGATGTCATATTAATTTTGTTTTTGTTAATGATTTGGTATTTGTTTTCGTTTTTTGTATCAGGCAATGCTAAGTTAAGTAATAATTTATCATCAAATTATATAATGTCCCCACCAATTCTCTGTCAATTTTCACTACTCTTTGTATAGTCTGAAATTCCTAATTCATTCTCAATAGAAAGATTTTATCAATTTGTTATTGATTCAGAAATTTCTAACAGGCTTAGTTACCATCGAATATTATTAGTCCAAAACGGGACAGGAATAGTACATAATGTGATTTTTTTCTCTATGTCTGTGATTTATAAAAATGTGCTATCGAAATATTATGATTATAAGCTCTAAATTGTTTACAATTAACCCTATAAATTTTCACAATAATAAATAAATGATCCCTGCGCTATTCTCTTCGAATAAATCTAAACAGAAAATCAATTGGTCGGCTTTTTAAAATAAAGATTGGTCAATAGAGTGATAAGATTTTATTACAAATAATTCCAAATCATGAAAAATTATTTAATTGATACGTTAAAAAAATATCCTTAAACCAATTTCAAAACATGGTATAACAAATTAAAAACTATTATAATAATCGAAACTTATACATCAATTTGTTAATTAATTTGTTAATAATTTGTAACATTTATAAAAAAATGATACTAACTGTGCAGAGCCGAGCCGACGATGTCACAGGAAAAGGAGTTTCTGGAAAGAATTGAAAAACATAAAGGTGTAATTTTCAAGATTTCCAAGATGTACATGGATAATTTTGACGACCAAAATGATCTCTATCAGGAGATCATCTATCAGGCGTGGAAATCATACAAAGAATTCAAAGGGAACAGTGATTTCTCAACGTGGCTCTACCGCACGGCACTCAACACTGCAATTGTATTTCTAAAAAGTGAAAAAAAACGTAGTTTTATACAGAATCAGCGCATTGAGCATCTATTGGTAGATCAAGAAATTTACAATGAAGAGGATGACCGGAATATGAAAGTCATGTATGATGCTATTCACGAACTTAGTCCCATTGATAAGGCTTTAATCTTTTTCTTTCTGGAAGACTTTTCAGGCAAAGAGATTGCATCACAATTGGGAATTACGGAAGTCAATGCAAGAGTGAAACTCAACCGTGCAAAAGCAAAGCTTAAAGATATTATTGAAAAACAAACAAACTTTTAAAAGTTTAATACATTATCATGGACTTAGATAACTTTAAAGAACTCTGGAAAAAAGAAAACAGCCAGATTCCACCTGATACATCTCTTGAGAAACAGAATGAGATTCACTCGCCTCTTCAGATGCTCCGAATCAATATGCAGACAGAATTCTGGCTGATGATCATTACGCTGCCTTTGCTTTTCACAGGGCTCCCGTCCGTCAGCGACGATCATAATATCAGAATGATCTCAATGCTGGTCTCTGTACTGACCTTATTGATAATCGTATATTATTACTCGAGGTTTCTCAAGCTTTATCAACTTTTGAAACACAAAAATACCAATACGAACTATGATCTTTTCACCCTTAAAACGCAGTTATTGATTTCAAAACAGATTTATATTTCATATTATATATCATACATTCCGCTGGCATTTTTATTATCGCTAATTCATATTAATTTTCAGTTTGATTTTAAATATAATCTTGCCATATTTATTTTTTCATTTGTGATTACTATTCTGATTATTTCATTTATATTAAAATACTGGATGTATTACATGTATGGTAAATACATTGAAGATGTGGTGCAGATCATCGACGAACTCAATGATGTAGAAACAAAGCCATTGATCCGCAGAGGAAAATCATGGTTCGAGAAAAGTCAAAGATTCTGGATGGGGAAATTAGGTGTAAAAGGAAATGTTATCAATACAGTGCTCTGGTTTATTTCAGTATACTTTTTTATTGTTTTTTCTTTCCTGATCATCATTTTGGTCATCATTTTCCTAGGGATTAAAATGGATCT
This sequence comes from Chryseobacterium aahli, assembly GCF_022699665.1. GTDB lineage: Bacteria > Bacteroidota > Bacteroidia > Flavobacteriales > Weeksellaceae > Chryseobacterium > Chryseobacterium aahli. The sequence goes on from NZ_JALDNB010000002.1 coordinate 350,377, forward strand.
TTTCGATCTCGAGACATTGAGACAAACGCTTAACAACCTTCATTAATAGTATTGCTAGAAAAAAATAATTAACAGACATTGTAACATTTTTGTTTTTTTTATACTAACTGTCGAATTTAATCAATAAATATTATGAAAAAAACAGTTACAATTGTGAAAACTTTGGCCTTTGTGTTGACATTGGGAGCTATTTCCCAGTCGTTAAACGCACAAAGTCATCGTACGGAAGTTTCTTCGCAAAATCTGCCACAAATAACGGCAACATCTGCAATGGGAAATTTTGAAGTAAATTTTGAAGGGCAGAATATTTCCACGGAAACCCTTGTCAATCATTTTGGAAAATGGTTCCATACAAACTCAGACCACAGTTATCAATTTGTAAAAAGTTCTGTTGATGAACTCGGCTTTAAAAGAAGTATCTATCAGCATTTATATAAAGGAATAAAAGTAAACGATGATGTATTATATATCCATGAAAAAGATGGCAAAGTAACGTATGTGAATGGAGAACTCATCAACGAGATCAAAATTAGTATTTCTCAGCCATTATCACGTACTGAGGTGAAAAATATCATATTCGCTGATATAAAAAACAATAAAACGACATTTGGAGACTTCGAAAATGTGATCGCTAAAGTAAACACAAGAGACGGAATTAAACTATACTCAGCCACTAAAGTTCAGGCTGCAGCTTTGGGATCTCTAAAAGCATTTGACTACTATATTGATGATGCTACCGGAAAGATTGTTAATAAGATTTCAAAAATTTATGATTACAATCCCGAATTCCAGATCAAGCTGAATTTACCAGCTAAAAATTTAGTCAACAGTTTTGACTACAGTCCTTTATTTGTTGACACCCCTTCTACGAGCACAACCTATTACAAAGGAAATCAGGCAGTTACAGTCGATTCTAACGATGGTTCATTCAGGTTAAAGGATAATGCTAAAAACATTCACACAAGAAGTGGTGCAGGATGGGACGGCAGCGCAAATCTTGCAACCAATGAGTTAACGGGAACAATCACAGAAATAACAAGCGCCACGGCGAATTATACTGCCAATACAACCAAAGCACCGGTAGAAGCACATTGGGCTATGGAAAAATCTAAAGACTACTACATCGCGAGACACAACAGAAACAGCTATGATGGAAACGGATCTATCATTAAAAATTACTACGATATAAATTTTAATGCCGATCCTACTACTGGAGTGCCAATGCAACCCGTTAACGGTGCCAATGCTGCTGCATTTGATGTAACCCAACAAGGCTTTAATGTAGTAGGAATGATTTATGGAAACGGGGCGTATCAGGGACAGGCAGGATATTTTGGCCCTTTTGTCGGAATAGATGTTGCAGGTCACGAATATTCTCACCTTATGGTCAGCAGAACGGCAAACCTTGCTTATCAGGGAGAATCGGGAGCTTTAAATGAAGCTTTTGCAGATATGTTCGGAGCTGCTATTGAATTTTATTCAGGAATTTCACCCAACTGGAATATAGGTGAAGGAATTCCCAACCCTGCCCTTGGTTTTACATTTTTAAGAAGCATGTCGAATCCAAACTCTGGACCCGCAGCATTGGCATCACAACAACCAGATACCTATCTAGGGACTTACTGGGCAAGCACAGCTACCGGCTCTGCTGATAATGGCGGAGTACACACCAACAGCGGAGTAGGAAATTTCTGGTTTTATTTGTTATCCGTAGGGGGAACTGGCACTAATGATTCAGGAACCAATTATAATGTCACAGGAATCACCATTCAGAAAGCCGAAAAGATTGCATATAGAACTTTAGCGACTTATCTAACAGCAAATAGTCAGTATACAAATGCCTATACCGCATCTAAACAGGCAGCAACGGATTTGTACGGAGCAGGATCAAACGAATTACAGCAGGTTGAGAATGCCTGGTGTGCAGTAGGATTAGGCAACTGCGCCAGTTTACTATCTGTAAGTGATGTTGTAAAATCCGATTCAGATCTTATAAAAATTTATCCAAATCCTGTTACGAACGGACAGTTTACAATTGAATCTGGCCTGAAAGGAAATGGTAGTTATGAAATTTATGACTTGTCTGGAAAGCTTATAAAGCCTTCACAAAAGTTCGAAAAAGGAACTGCCACGGTTAACGTTAGCGAATTACAGAAAGGCGTATATATATTAAAAATTAAAATAGAAGGTAAAACTATTTCAAAGAAGATTATTATTAGTTAATATATATTTATTAAAGCATAACTGATAACCCCCGGCTAAATTTGTCGGGGGTTTTCTTATTGCATATCACATTTTCAAAACACTTAATTAATAGTAGACTGCGGAAATTCACAAACTCAATAAAACATGAAAATGCGTTAAAAATTGAACAAATCTACGTGTTGAAAGAGTTTCATAAAAAAGCATGAAAAAGCAATTGAAGTAGCTAAAGAAAAAAATGGATTTACAGCTTTTAACAAACATCTCTTCAAGCTTGCTAACGAAGAACAAATTGATGTTATCATGAAATTGTTATGACAGAGGAAGCCAAGAACATTGATCTAAACAGTTGTAAAAAAATATCTTTATCCATGGGAACTCAGTTCTTCAAAATTATCTATGGAGAGATAAAAAGTTTATGAATGTGCTTTTTTGTTCTCAAATTATCTTGACATATTTTTTTGGCTTAGTCAATAAACATAAAGTCTGCAAATATTGCCCTCACTTTAGAGCACGAAAGAAAAACTTATGGTTCAATATATTCCCTCTACGAATAGGCTGACATAATTAAATATGCATATATTTTCATAATACAAAATTAATCAATTATAATAAAGGTATTGTTTGTACTAGGAAGCAATGTATAAGTATAATCTTCCTTATAATTTGCAATATATTCGCATGGAAACCTTCCTCTAGGTACACATGTTCCATCCTCACGATGATAAGGCTGGTTTGGAATACCCATTCCCGTCATGCATTCTAAGAGTGATTTGTTCCACAGTTTCTATATAGTTCCAATTATTGGATGTTGGCTCAACTTTTTACCCCTTTCTTTAATTTTTTTTCAATATTAAATTTAATACTTGGTGATGCTATCATTTTGGTATGAATACGGTTAGAATAAAAATACAGTTTAAGATCCGTCCGCTGCTCACGATATTTTCATGTGCTATACGTACATATACCAGAGGTTTTCTAATATCGTACTTAAATGTCTTTACTTGTGAATTATCATTCTAGATTCTTTTAAAGAAACTATTCTGAAGTTTCTGAACAATTTACTTTGTTCTAAAGTTGATTTGCTCTCTATTGTTCCTGCAACCAAATTATATCAATTTAATAAAGGTTTGGGACTAACAGAGATAAAATGATAACTATGTATTGATTTTTTCATTACCATGCGCCTTTAGTAACTCAAGCAAAGATCAAATTCTCACAATTTGTATCATATGTGATATTTGCAATTAGTATGTGAAAATCTACAACACCGGATATTTTCAATGACCCAACTTTGTATCATACAAATATCTGAAGAGAAGATGATAAAAACTACCAATAATTATTGAATTAAAAAGATTTTATATTAATTCTTATTTGAAGTTAATAGTAAAAATCACAAGTAAGAATCCTATCAAAGTAGTGCTATCACAAATTTTACATACATCTCCTTTTTAAAATAGTTATCACAGTAAACGAATACATCAGAAATAAAATTAAATCTGCTCAATGAAGCGAATCCTTTAAAACAATATATGTATTATAAAATATATAAAATAAGTGGTTTTTCATTACTAAAAAAACATATGCTGCTTACTTCAATATTAATCAGCATCCTGTCAATAGCGCAAATACCGGATTCTACGGCAAGTAAAAAAATTGAAGATGTTATAAAATATCCACAACTTCAGATCAAAGGTCTTTTTCAGGCACGTTATATGGTTGGTATGAATAAAGATGTTGATGTAAATGGTCTTCATCATGCTGATGGCTCAGGAACTAACAATAATTTTATGGTCAAATACATGAGGGTTCAGGTTCGTGCCCAGATCAGCAAACGCACGGAAGTAGTAGTTCTTGCTAACCTTGCTGATTTTAAAAATGATCCTAAATCCAGAGTTCTGGAGAATGCCTATCTAAAATATACTTTCAATAAGAAACTAGCGATTACCGTAGGACAATACAGACCTTGGTTTGGTATTGAAGAAACGTATCCTATAGACATTATTAAGTCACTGGATTGGTCAAACCAATATACCGAGTTCGGAAAATTAGGTTGGACAAGTTTTCAAATTGGACTTTCTGCAACCGGACAGCTTGAATTAGGTGAAATTCCTTTTCAGTATGCAGTTTCAATTGTTAATGGAAACGGGAAAAATCAAGTTACTGACAACGATAACGGTAAGCAATATTCAACAAGATTGGTCTTTGGTCTTTCTAAAAAATACAATGTAAACCTTGGTATCAATGGTGGTATAGGCGAAGTTCTTAGCAAAAAGATCTATGCTGTAGGAATCGATATAAGTTTGCTTGTACATTTCGATTCAAAATGGAGTCTGGATATGCAACTTGAGGCTAAACAAGCAACGAATCATCTTCTTTATTTTGCTGTTGCTCCTGAACTGAGAACAGATAGTCCGGATCAATACCTGATTCGTGGCGCTTACTTCCTTCCGAACCTAAGATATGAGGTCAATCACAGGAATCTTAGTGCCTTTGAATTGTCTTGCCGTTATGAATACCTAGATACCAATTTCAGATTAAACTCAAATCCAAGACAAACCATTACACCTATGTTTGGACTGGAATTTTTGAAAAACTACGGAGCTCGAATTCAGCTAGGAGTACAGTTCGACCGTTATAAAAACAGCATATCAAAAACAGCACAATATAACAACAATCTCTTTATTGTTCAGGTACAAAGCAGATTTTAAACATTCAAAAAACTATTATGAAAGAAATAAACTTTAAAGGCTTAGCAATTACGTTTGCTGTTGCTCTGATTCTATGGTTTATTCCCACACCTGAAGGAGTAGCAGAAAATGCCTGGCATTTGTTCGGCATATTTGCAGCGACTATATTGGGAATCATCCTTAAAGCTGCTCCAATGGGAACTATGTGCATGATGGCTCTTGGAGTAACCGCACTTAGTCAGGTTCTTGCACCGGGAGACGCCGGTAAATCAATCACAAAAGCTCTTTCAGGGTTTGGAGATAAAGTAATCTGGCTTATTGGCATTTCGTTTTTTATAGCGAGAGGATTTATTAAAACAGGATTAGGAAATAGAATTGCTTTTTTATTCATTAGAGTATTTGGGAAAAGTTCTTTAGGTTTGGCATACGGACTAGGTCTGGCCGACGTTTGTTTGGCACCAGCTATTCCTAGTAATACCGCAAGAGGCGGCGGAATTATTTTTCCTATTATGAAATCTATGGCCATGAGTTTTGATTCCCTACCTGAAAAACCTGAAACGCACAGAAAGCTCGGTTCATTCTTAACATTAAACAGTTATTACATGAATCTTATTGCCTCGTCAATGTTCTTAACAGGAACAGCGAGCAATCCAATGTGTCAGAAGTTTGCCGCAGGATTTGGAATCAATATTAGCTGGATGTCCTGGGCTGCTGCCGGGTTTTTACCGGGTTTGGTTGCTTTCTTGGTAATGCCTTTGGTTTTATATAAATTATATCCGCCTGAATTAAAGAAAACCGATGGTGCGCCTCAAATGGCTTCACAGAAATTAAAAGAAATGGGTCCTATTTCCAAAAATGAATGGCTGATGTTATTGGCATTCTTTATTTTACTGGGTCTGTGGATTTTTGGTAGTGCATTATCGATCGATGCCACCACAACGGCTTTCATTGGCTTAACTTTACTTTTGCTGACGTCTGTATTAACCTGGGAAGATGTAAAATCCGAAAAAGGGGCCTGGGATACTATTGTGTGGTTTGCTGTATTGGTGATGATGGCAAGTTCACTGAATGAACTGGGGTTCATTGGCTGGTTCAGTGATCTCATTAAAGTGAAAATTGGCGATATGACTTGGACCGTCGCCTTTCCGGTGATTATCCTTGTCTATTTCTTTAGTCACTATATTTTCGCCAGCGCAACAGCTCATGTTGCCGCAATGTATGCAGCTCTACTGGGAGTTGGGATTGCAGTTGGAATTCCTCCGATGTTACTGGCAATGATGCTTGGTTTTCTAGGTTCTATTTTTGGAGTACTGACACACTATGGTCACGGACCGGCTCCTGTGTTTTTCGGAAGCGGATATGTCGACTTGAAATCTTGGTGGCTTCGCGGCTTGGAAATAGGAATTGTTCTGTTAATTATTTACATGGGCGTTGGCGGAGTTTGGATGAAAATATTAGGATATTATTAATCAGCAAATACAAAATATGCTTTCAACATTATCAAGAAAATTACTGATGTGTCTAACTGGACTTTTCCTCTGCTTTTTTCTAATAATTCATTTCCTCGGAAATCTTCAGCTTTTTTTACCGCAGGAGCAGGCACATCTACAGTTCAATGCCTATTCACATTTTCTATCTGGAAATATCGCCATTAAAATCGTTTCCTATGTCTTGTATTCAAGTATTATTTTGCACACGATTGATGGTCTAATCATTACGCTGAAAAATAACAAAACAGGATCGAAATATCAATATGAGAATCGGGGAAGAGCCAGTAAATGGTCTTCCAGAAATATGGGGATATTGGGAACTTTGATTTTAATTTTCCTTGTGATCCACTTTCAGAATTTCTGGTATGTCTATAAATTCGGAAGTTTGCCGCTGGACGAAGATGGAAACAAAGACCTCTACATCTTGGTTGTGGTCGTTTTTAAAGAATGGTGGTATGTTCTTATTTATATTTTTTCAATGGTTGCTTTATGCTATCATATGATTCATGGAATTTACAGTGCTACCAGAACATTGGGATTATTTCATCCGAAATTTGTCAAATGGTTTAAGATTATTGGAATTGCTTACTCATTGATTATCAGTATCGGGTTTGCCCTAATACCTATTTACATATTCTTAACCGCCAATTAAATTGAGAAAATATGACTTTAGATTCAAAAATACCTGAAGGACCATTAGAACAAAAATGGGAAAACTATAAAAAAACAGCAAAACTCGTCAATCCTGCCAACCGAAAAAAACTGGATGTAATTGTTGTCGGAACAGGACTTGCAGGAAGTTCTCTCGCTGCTTCACTGGGTGAAATGGGATATAATGTGAAGTCATTCTGTTTTCAGGACAGCCCTAGGAGAGCCCATTCGGTTGCAGCTCAAGGTGGTGTCAATGCTGCTAAAAATTATAAGAATGATGGCGACAGCGTTTATAGAATGTTTGTGGACACGCTGAAAGGTGGAGATTTCAGGGCGCGTGAAGCAAATGTCTACAGAATGGCAGAATGTTCGTTAAACCTCATTGATCAGGCAGTGGCTCAAGGTGTGCCGTTTGGGAGAGAATATGGTGGCTATCTGAACAATCGCTCTTTTGGAGGTGTTCAGGTAAGTCGAACATTCTATGCAAGAGGACAAACCGGTCAGCAATTGCTTTTAGGAGCGTATCAAGCTTTGATGCGGCAGGTTGGTAAGAAAAGTGTACAGCTATTTTCAAGGCATGAAATGCTTGACTTGGTGACCATCGACGGAAAAGCGAGAGGAATTATTGTACGGAATTTAGACACTGGTGAAATTGAGAGGCACGCCGCACACGCTGTCATTTTAGCTACGGGTGGGTATGGAAAAATCTATTACTTATCTACTTTGGCAATGGGCTGTAATGGTTCCGCAATTTGGAGAGCACATAAAAAAGGAGCCTTAATGGCTTCCCCAAGTTGGATTCAAGTGCATCCAACCTCACTGCCACAGTCAGGAGATTACCAATCGAAATTAACTTTGATGTCAGAATCTTTACGAAATGACGGCAGAATTTGGGTTCCTCTTCAAGAAAATGAAACTAGAAAAGCCAATGATATACCTGAAAGCGAAAGGGATTATTATCTGGAAAGAAGATATCCTGCATTCGGAAATTTGGCACCAAGAGATATCTCATCAAGAGCTGCGAAAGAAAGAATTGATGCTGGTTTCGGAATTGGTCCGTTAAAAAATGCAGTCTATCTAGACTTTTCAAAAGCTTTAAAAGATCAGGGTAAAGAAAAAATCCAGGAGAAATATGGAAATTTATTTGAGATGTATCTTAAAATCACAGGATATAACGCTTATGAAGCACCAATGATGATATCACCTTCTGCACACTTTACGATGGGTGGGCTGTGGGTAGACTATGAGTTAATGACAACTATTCCGGGGTTATTTGCTTTAGGGGAAGCGAATTTTGCAGACCATGGAGCGAATAGACTCGGCGCAAACTCTCTACTACAAGCCTCGGTGGACGGATATTTCATCGCACCCTACACTATTGCCAATTATTTATCACAAGAAATCCATACCGGAAAAATAACGACAGATCATGCAGAATTTGAAGCAGCAGAACAGCATATAAAAGAACAGGTTGAACGTTTCATTGGTATTAATGGAACAAAAACCGTTGATTATTTTCATAAAACATTGGGGAAACTCCTTTATGATTATTGTGGATTAGCAAGAAACGAAGAAGGCTTAAAGTTTGCAATAGCAGAAATCCAAAAATTGAAACAGGAATTTTATATAGACGTCAAAGTCTCAGGACAGGCGGATAGCATGAATTCTGAACTTGAAAAAGCAGGACGTGTTGCCGATTATTTTGAAATTGGAGAACTGATGTGCTATGATGCTTTAACCCGAAATGAATCCTGCGGAGCACATTTCCGAGAAGAATATCAAACTCCAGAAGGCGAAGCATTGAGGAACGATGCTGAATTTCAATATATCTCAGCATGGGCTTGGAAGGGTGAAAATGAGCCTGAACTTGTCAAAGAACCTTTGGTTTTTGAAGAAATACAACCCACTGTAAGAAGTTATAAATAGAACAGAGAATTATGGATTTACATCTTAAAATATGGAGACAGAAAGATCATCAGAGTAAAGGAAAACTGGTGGATTATGATTTGAAAGAATTAAATCCTGATATGTCGTTTCTCGAAATGCTGGACACATTAAACGAAAAATTGATCATTAGAGGTGACGAACCTGTAGAATTTGATCATGACTGCCGTGAAGGAATTTGTGGGCAATGCGGAATGATGATCAACGGACTCGCACACGGTCCCATAAAACAAATCACCACCTGTCAGCTTCATCTACGATCTTTTCAGAATGGAGAAACGATCACGATCGAACCTTTTAGAGCTCTGGGTTTTCCGCTTAAAAGAGATTTGAAAGTTGACCGTTCTGCATTCGACAGGATTATTTCGCAAGGAGGTTTTGTATCTGTAAACACTGGTCAGGCTCCTGATGCGACAGCTATTGCAGTAACTCACCAAACCGCAGAAGAAGCCTTTGATTCGGCGGCTTGTATTGGATGCGGTGCCTGTGTTGCGACCTGTAAAAATGGAAGTGCTGCATTATTTACTTCAGCGAAAATCACTCATATGGTTTTGCTACCGCAAGGAAAAGAAGAACGAAGCAGCCGTGTTCTCAATATGGTCAAACAAATGGATGCTGAACATTTTGGACATTGTTCCAACACCGAAGCATGTGAAGTTGAATGTCCACAAGGAATTTCTGTACTGAATATTGCCAGAATGAATTATGAGTACAGCAGAGCATTATTTTTCAGGAAAAAATAACTTTTAAATTTATCCTTATTGTTTGTGAGTAGATTCAATTTTTTAGTCTGCAGAGCTTAGTTTTCATAGTGTTATTTAAACTTTGGTGTGAGTAATACTAATATTCATTTCATCAGTAATAAAATCAATTGACAAAATATAAATCCAATTCACAACGCATTAGAGGTGTGGATGTTTATTGTTACATGCTATACACTTTAAACTTACTTTACAATTTTTTTATGTTTTGCACTCTGGTTTTTTCATCACCAGAATCAATAAAAATTATTTTGACATTATCATAAAAAATTTATCCGCGAATTGACCTACTCTAAATCTATCGTAAAAATGTCAATTCAAATCTATTTTTATAATTGAAAATTTGGTTCTTAAAAAAGATTTGAAAAGATTCTTAGTAGCCCGTAACTATGTTACCTACAAACTTGTCTTTAAAGAACTCCCGTCTACTCTTCTAAATATCAGGAGATAATAAACTTCGATCATATCTTTTTCAATTTTATTTCGCATAAGGTTTTATAGATCGATATTTTATCCTCCCATAATTATAATATCTTTTCTCCTTACGTCTACTTCTAACATTGAGCTTATATTTTATAAATGAAGTTAGAAGAATTATTGAAGTTAATAGAAATATATTGAGAGTATACTCTCTAAAATTAATCATTGAATAATCAAAAAACAAGTATTTTTTTAATTCATTTGGCAATGCAACAAAGACAATATTAACAAAGAAAATGAAAATTATTATTTTATTTTGTGCCGTATTCCAATCAAAAAATTGGTTTAAAAATCTTGCCATAGTAATACTCTTTTAAAATTTAACAAAGCTCTTCACAGAACAATTATTAAGTGGTAATTTAATTCACATGATGAGTATCTGACTTTCTTTGGCATGACCTACTTATTAAAAATAAATTTTAATAAGTAGGTCATGATTTAATGGAGAAAATCTGCACGAATATTAGCTTTTGTGTAATTTGTATAACTTTCACCATCATATTTCAATTATGACTGTCAAAGAAGATTAGCATTTATTCAACCGAAAGTAAACAAACTTCTTTTCTTACAAATGTTCCCATGCGTTTTTTGCATAACAGTCTGTGATTAGTTCTTCCATATTTTTCTTTACATACTGTCTATATAAAGAAATATTCCATCAATGAACACTACAAATATAGCGTGTTTAAACTATTCATCAATAATTATTTTATAAAGAAATAATTTATTTAATACAATAATTAATGTTTAAAATATAAACATTAATTATTTAAAAAATATTACATATTTAATAAAAATATTTACATATAATTAATAATTACAAAAAAGTAAAATATAATTATTCATTATTATTTGAGATATTTAAAAAAAAATACAATTTTGTTCATATTATTTATCTTACATTTGCATATATGTAAAATACATATTTTCAGTATTTTGTATAAATTATAATTTTCACACCCTCCATATTCGATCACTTCTTATTACTCAATCTAAAGTTAATATATTCGAAAATACATTATTTCAATATTTAAAAATCTTTAAAATTTATTTATTATGATTAAGAATTTTACTATTTATTATTATCAAAAAATATTACTGTTAACATTCATTGTATTCAGTATATCAATAAATTCCCAAGTTGGAATTGGCACAACAGCACCAGAGGCAAGTTCTATCTTAGATCTAAGCTCTACAAGTAAAGGGATGCTGGCTCCAAGAATGACTACAGCACAAAGAATCGCAATAGCATCGCCCGTTGACGGATTATTAGTGTATGATACTACTTTGAAGCTTTTTTATTATTATGTTAGTCCTTCAGGGCTATGGTCAGCTGTGGGAAGCAGTGTAACCGGAAGATCAAATTTCAAACGTATTAAATCAACAGATGTGCTATCTACTGTACTTGCTGCTGAACTTACAGCTGGTGCAGGAACGAAATATGTCATGAATTCCAACACTTTATATGAAATCAATGGCCAAGTACTATTTGATTTTCCAATTGATATCAATAACTCTTATATTCAAGGTTTAGATACCAATAACGATATCATCATCCGAACTACAGGAAATATTTTCGATGGTGCTACAGGGGGAAGTATTAAAAATGTCACTTTAACCGCTTCAGGAGGAAGTGTATTCAATCTTTCCGGTACCGCTGCTCAAAACTTGGTTTTTAGAGATTGCGTTGTTGCAGGTTCAAATTCGGTAGGCGCAATTTCGGGCTTTGGTCTGGTATTTTTAAGTGTTGTTCAATATACTGCCAATACCAATGGTATAACATACAACAACATATCGCAGTTATTGCTCAGTAACTTGGGTTGGTTTGGCAACAATTCAGGAACTTATGAAAAGTTTACCGGAACATTTAGCCTCATTGAGAAACAAGGCGGCTTCAGCCATGTAGAAGGAGGTACAGCAATCGGCTTCGATGTATCAACAGCTGGCTTGGCAGTCGGAAGTGGAATTTTGGAGTCTTTCGTTTTTACAGGTACTAATACAGGAGGCTATGTTAAACCATACGCTACAGGTATATTTCCCGGATATAATTTTAATAACAATTGGATTGTAAGATCTTCCGGAATCCCTACGGAATCTGACAACAATGCTGTTGGAGATTTTACTGTAGACTATGCTGTCGGAAGTGGTATTGGTGTTAGCTTCAACACCAGTAATCCAAGTAATATTGTAAAAATCGGTAGCTTGGGATCGATTTCCACATCTACCAATTTATTTAGATTTTCAACAGACGGCGGAGTTCCGAATAGATTAAAGTACCTTGGTAAAAACAAGAGAATATTTCAAATTACAGGTTCTGTATCATTTCAGGTACCTGCAACGGGAACATATATAATTTATATTGCAAAAAACGGAACTATATTGAGCCAGTTTAAAGTATACGGAAGAGGTTCAGTTGTCAACGATATAGTGGTGATCCCAATCAATGCAACTACAGAACTTTTAAGTAATGATTATATAGAAATATTTGCACAACGGTATTCAGGATCCACCGGAGATATCATAGTTCCGAACATGTCAATCACGATTAAATAATTTTCAAAGCTTACGAAAAGTTATGTAGTGCGGTCACAATACATTCAAAACAAAGCCATTCTATTGAGTGGCTTTTGTTTTAAGTTTAAACTTACTATTCACGTTAGGATAGACACCTTTAAAATTGAAGTTGAAAAAATATTCCTTGATTAATAATTACACCCGCTATGGTTCCTGTTATTTGTGGAGGAATATAAAATGTAGTCAAAACAGAACTGTGGATATTGACAATGTAACGAATGTATTCTTTCTCATTGGATAAATATTCTTGCAGAAGCTTGTGAATTTCTTGTGTAAAAGATAGAAAAGGAAAGCCTGCTTTCGTCTAGTATTTTTCAACATCGGAACTTTTTACAGGATTGAGTACAAATTTTAATATAAAGAGTTCATCGAGGCTCTGCCTCGGATATGAAGAAAGCGAGGTTCATTTTCTGATTCAAAGTGTTCCTAATCTCTCTGTAAATGAAATTTGCATGAAAGTAAAAAGTATTACGGTTAAAGAAATCTCCAAACGTTTTCCAGAAATTAACGCAAAATTACGAGGTGGAAATTTTTGGATCAGCGGTTATCATACCAACACAGTTGGTCCGTATATAAACAATTTGGTTATGATACTTCCTTTTTAAAATCAATCATTCAAGTAGACAAGAAAGATGTTACTGAAACTAGAGTATCTTCTTTACTTTCATTTTTCCACATTTTATTGTTTTAGTGTAAAAGCTGTATGCTTGTCATGAGTTATTTGAAACATATTGAAAAACGAAGCAGCTAGCAACATTACTAAATTGTTAACTTGTTTTTCCTAATACCCTACCCACGAATGTTTTTTTTAAACAGTAATATTCTTATTTTAAAATTAGTATGAATAAAATTTAAAAAATAATTTTATTTTTACTGCATGAAAACTGACCATAATAGAAACATTGAAACCCTTAAAGAACTTGTCGAAAGCAAAGACTTTATACCCAATCTATCCGTAGACTGTACAATTTTTGGTTTTCATGACAACATTCTAAAAGTTTTGTTGCTTAAATACCATGATCTCGATTTGTGGTCGCTTCCCGGCGGTTTCGTTTTTATAGATGAAGATCTAAGAGAAGCAGCGGATCGCGTTTTGTACGAAAGAACACATCTTAAGGGCTTATTTTTGGAACAGTTTCATACTTTTGGCAGATTAGATCGTACCCAAAATAATGTCCACAGAACTTTGATGGAAAACAAAGGCCTTGAGGTACCAAAAGACCACTGGATTCTACAGAGATTCATCACCGTAGGATATTGCAGTCTGATTGACTTTTCTTTAACCAATACATTTCCTGATGCTTTTAATGAAACTTGTGCATGGTTTGAGGTAAACAAGCTTCCAGATATGGCATTCGATCATGACAGAGTCATCGCTGAAGGTTTGGAATATTTACGCAAAAACATTGATACTCAAATCGCTGCAAGTAATCTTTTACCAGAGAAATTCACCATGAAAGATTTACAATCACTTTATGAAACAATTTTAGGTGAAAAATTCAGACGAAATAATTTCCAACGTAAAATACTGAGCATGAATTCATTAGAAAGAATGGAAAAACTTTTCGACGGTTCTGCTAATAAGGCTCCTTATCTCTACAAATTCATCAAAGAATAGTTTTTTTATTTTTCTTAAAAAATTTTCTCAGACCAAGTGAAAAGTATTATTTTTAGGAAAATTAAATTACATGTCATATTATCCTCTTACAAGCATTCCCGATTACTACGGAATTGATGCTTTACTTACCGAAGAACACAAGCTTATCCGCCAGTCTGTGAGAGATTGGGTTGAAAGTTTTGTGATGCCAAATATCGATCAGGCTGCTCAAAATCACACCGATTTACCAAACTTGATGAAAGAATTGGGGAAAATCGGAGCTTTAGGCCCTTACATTCCTGAGGAATACGGCGGTTCTGGTCTTGATCAGATCTCTTACGGTTTGATTATGCAGGAATTGGAAAGAGGAGATTCTGCCGTACGTTCTGCAGCGTCTGTACAAAGTTCTTTGGTGATGTTTCCTATCAACGAGTTTGGTTCTGAGGAGCAGAAAAGAAAATATCTACCCAAACTAGCTTCCGGTGAAATGATTGGATCTTTCGGGTTGACTGAACCCAATCACGGTTCAGACCCAAGTTCTATGGAATCTCAGTTTAAAGATATGGGTGATCATTATCTTTTGAATGGTGCTAAAATGTGGATTACCAACTCTCCCCTTTGCGATATTGCCGTTATTTGGGCTAAAAACGAAGAAGGTAAAATACAGGGATTAATCGTTGAGAGAGGAATGGAAGGCTTTACAACTCCCGAAACACACAATAAATGGAGCTTGAGAGCTTCTAAAACTGGAGAATTGGTATTCAATAATGTAAAAGTTCCTAAAGAAAATCTACTTCCAGGAGTTACAGGATTGAAAGGACCTTTATCTTGTTTAAACTCTGCACGATACGGAATTTCGTGGGGCGTAATTGGCGCAGCTATTGACTGTTATTGTACTGCGGTTCAATATTCTAAAGAAAGAAAGCAGTTCGGTAAACCGGTGGGTGCATTCCAATTACAGCAGAAAAAATTAGCTGAATTTTTAACTGAAATCACTAAGGCTCAATTACTTTGTTTACAATTAGGAACATTGAAAAATGACCACAAAGCGACACCAGCTCAAATCTCAATGGCAAAAAGAAATAATGTAAAGATGGCGATAGACATTGCAAGAGAATCTCGTCAGATTCTTGGCGGAATGGGCATCATGGGTGAGTTCCCGATGATGAGACACGCTGCCAATCTAGAATCGGTGATTACGTACGAAGGAACACACGATGTTCACTTACTGATTACAGGCTTAGATATTACAGGCTTTAATGCTTTTTAAATAAATAAAAGTCCGGTTTCTTAACCGGACTTTTTTAATAATTATAAACTTTTACATTTTCAACAAAATTAATATCTGGGTTTAGAATTTCCATAATCAGGCTTTTCACAGACTGCATGGCATCATCGAGATTTCCTTGAGCAAACTCAAGAGAAGCAACTCCTTTTTTAGCATCAGCAAAACTCCAGATTCCTGTCTCGATCGGGAAGCCCCAAAATTCAGGTAAACTTTGAATAACATATTGATAAATACATAATTGTAAAGCCTGTTTTTTATCGTCTTTATGGAAATAATCTTCGATATTTTCAGAGTCTATTTTTACCGTTAAATTTTTAATTTTTGCGGTTTTATAATCTATAATTCTAACGGTGCCGTTCAGTTTATCGATTCGGTCAATGAATCCAAAGAAGGAAACTTTATCATTTTTAGCTTCATCTAAATAGAAATCTACACTTTCAAATCTTCTTTCGATATCGATTATTTCTAAAGAATTTCCTTGCTTTATCAATTCCAGATCATGATTAAGAATGTTCTCAATTACTTTTTTCGCAATCGCTTTGTGAATGAAATTCATCCCTTTATTATAAAATTCAGGTTGATGTTTTAACTTTTCAATAGCAATGTTTATATATTCATCTATTTGTTTAATTGATTTCTCTAAATCATTTGCTTTTAAAACCTTACCTTTTACAATTTCATAAATTTCTTGAAGTGTGTAATGGACAAGATTTCCGTAATTTCTTATAGAAAGTTCTTCTTCAATTTCGTCTGTTTCGGAAGTATTTAAAATTTTAGATAAATAAAAATCAATCGGATTATACAGATAGCTGGTAAGGTGAGAGGCAGAAACTTTTTCCTTCCATTTTTCAAGCTGCTCCATAACAATGTCTGTTTTTGCAATTTCTATAGGCTGACTCGAAATAGGCTCAGAAGTATTTTCAACAATCAAATGTTCGATATTGTGATTGCTTTCCATCTCAATCTGTGTGATGAAACGGCTTTTCTCACCTGTATTTACACCGGAACTCAAGGCATTAAACAACAAATGAACATTCTGAGCATCCTGAATCAAACGGTAAAAGTGATAGGCATAGATACCGTCATTTTCAAGAAATGTATGCAAATCAAAATGCTTTCTTATATCAAACGGAATATAGGTATTCTGTGAATTTCCTAATGGTAATTTTCCTTCATTTACAGAAAGTAAAATCACATTTTCAAAATTGAGCAAACGCGTTTCTAAAAGTCCCATTACCTGCAAACCCTTTAATGGCTCTCCCTGAAAATCGATACTTTCTGAATTGATATGCTGATTAATCAAAATCTCCAGAGTATCCATTTTTATTTCAAAACCGTAGGGTGTAATCTGGTTTTTTATGATTTTAAATGCATTTTCGAAGTGAGATACGTTTTCATACTGTATATCATCAAGTTCCATCCATTTAATACGCTGGCAATATTCAATTAAAATATCTAAAAACAGATATCCGGAATCAGCCTTTTGAAGCAAATTAAAATAAGATAGATCACTCAATAATTCATTCAGAAGATTGGCAGAAATGTAGACAATATTCCTTTCTTCAATTTTAGATTTAAAATCATTGATTACCTTTTCATCATCATCAGTTCTGGGAAGTTCTTCCAAAATCGGGAAAATATCACGGTAATAATACGATGATTTATTTTTTTCTAATTGTTTTTGAAGGTAAAAAAGTTGTTTGACGGCATTTGAAAATGAAAGGTTTTTCAATGGAAAACCCATCGTTATGTTCAGATTTTCAACGCCGTGCATCACATCCAGACTTGCAGGCAAAAGATTTTCATCAAGCAGAATTACAGCGGTATTGGTAAACGTTTTATTATCAATATCTTTAAATAAATCAGGAAGAACTTTTGTCTGTGTTACATTCCCTGAAACTTCATAGATTTTAATGTTTTTTGGCTGGTTAAAATCATCTTCAATCCAACTGAAAGCTCTACTGTCATTGAATTCCTTCCATAGTTTATGATTTCGAAGAAACTTTCCGGCTTCTTGTCTTTCATCGTCAAAATAATAATGGTCTGCCTGAAAAAAACATTGCGCCTTATCCCATTGCAGAAGATTTCTTACTAATTTTTCTTCAACCGGCGTGAACGCATTAAAACCACAAAAAACAAAATGCTTATCCGTATTTTTTGCAAAATCGATGATTTTTTCCTTTGCAGATTCATGAATCATTCCCGGAGTTGCCCAGTTATTTTCTTTTAATTTTTGCTTTAAAACTGGCAGAAAAACATTCATATTTCGCCAAAAATTCAGAAACTTTTTTCTAGGAACTTCTTCATCATCACCCAAATCCTGCGCCCATTCTTTGATACGCTCTTCATCAAACATATATCGCAAAACCGCAACATCACTTTCAGAAAACTTCAGAATATCGTCCCAATCTTTCTGTAAAGTTGGAAACCACTTCAAAAATTCAGCAAAATCATCTTTTGGAATAAGATTTAAACTTTTGTAAACATCAAATGAAAAAAGCCACAGTGCAATCCCCTGAATCTGTTGAAGATTGACGATATCAACAATGAGTTCTTCAATCGTAAAAAAGCTGGGAAGAAATCCCGAATAATTGTTTTCTTCTAAAATCTGCCTGATAAAAACAATGGGTCTTTTCCCCGGCAAAACGATGTTAAACTGAGACAAATCTGTATTTTGCACCAGCAGCTCGTCTATGATTTTATTTAGAAATTTCAAGGTTTTTGGAAGTTTTTTAATTGTTCAAGCTCTCTGCTTATCAGCGTATCATATTCGGCTTGTTTTTCTTTGTTCATGCCATGTTCTGTAACACCATCGTATAAAGCCTGAAAATTTTTATAATCTTTAACAACCCGACCGTACATGGTCTGAAAATATTTGTCGTAATCGGTTGTAGTCTTTATTTTTTCTGCAATTTCTTTTCGAATTTTTCTGGCAAAGATTTCAGCAATATCAAAATGTTTCTGCTCGTGATTGAGAACATAATCATTGATTCTTTTGTCGTCTTTCCAGGATTTATCTTCGTTAAAAATTGTTTCTATGGTTACTTTTGCATCACCTTTCGGATTTGAGGATTTTATGACAGAATATGCCCAGCCACAATGGGTGTAGGCCACAATGTCTTTCCCTCGCTGATTATTAATCTTACTTTTAAAATTACTCCACACCAACTTCCTATCTTCCTTCCACTCAATTCGCTGACTCCATAAAGTATTGAAAATCAAAAGCAAAACTAATAATACACACTTCATTATTCTACAACAATTGTTTTGGTAATCCATGTATTATTACCATTCCAAAATCTAAAAGTATAAGTACCAACCTGTTGCGGACTAAAATTTAATTGATTGGCAGATGTATGAGTTCCTTGCGTACAGATTCCGTCGGTCTTGAATTGATATGCAGTAACATCTCTACCAAAATTTCCGTTATGAATATAATCATAACCGTAAAATCCCTGACAACCAGACGTATAATTAGAATATGTTCTTATACTCTGAACCGAATAAACATCCATCGTATCATTTACAATAGACACACTGTCGATCTTTACTTTATCTACAGACTCAATCGTTTCGTAATCATCATCATCCTTACAAGACATCAATGAAACTGAGGCAAAAGCCAAACATAAACCAATATTTAAAAACAATTTCATAGTATTATAATAATTTATAATTATTAAACGTAAATTATCAAAAATTATTCCTCTAACCTATTGAATTAAGAATTAAAATTACCTTTTGATAAATAAACCACTTTCTTGGTGTCAAAAAATTCTTCTTCAAAATAATTTTTCAGGTTAAAAAGTTCACACTTCAGTCCTGCCAGCTCTTCAGCCAAATCTCCACCTTTCAAATATAAAACCCCATTGTGTTTAGGGTTAATCTGTTCTTTTTCAAATTTACCTTTTAACCATCTTAAAAATTCCGGCATCTGCGTCACAGCACGGCTTACAACAAAATGAAATTTCTCTTTCACTTTTTCAGCTCTGCCGTGAATTGCCGTCACATTAGTTAACCCGACACCTTCTGCTACAGCATTCACCACTGTAATTTTTTTTCCGATAGAATCAATTAAAGTGAAGTTGGTTTCAGGAAATAAAATCGCCAAAGGAATCCCTGGGAAACCGCCGCCAGTTCCGATGTCTAAAACTTTCGTTCCGGGAGCAAATTCCATAATTTTGGCAACACCTAAAGAATGCAGAATATGCTTTTCATAAAGCGATTCCATATCTTTTCTGGAAATCACGTTGATTTTCTCATTCCATTCACTATAAAGACTTTCTAATTTTGAAAATTGCTCGATTTGTTTTTCGGAAAGTTCCGGGAAATATTTTTGGATTAACGCTACTGACATACGATTGAATATAAAAAGCAAAAATAAGTTTTATTTCATATTTAGTTATTGTTTTTTGAAGATAATATGGAAATAAAGACATTTTTCTACGCTCAATTTTTAAAATATATCGGGTCACATTTCATTAACATTTAGTTTTTATATATATTTGTTAAAACGACAAAAAGAATACATGAATAAACTTTCAGATAGAGTAAATAGATTAGGATACTCTCAGACTTTCGTAATGTCAAACAAAGCCAGAGAAATGAAGGCTAATGGTATTGACGTCATTTCTTTAACATTAGGCGAACCGGATTTTGATGTTCCCAACAATATAAAACAGGCAGCTTTCGATGCCATCAACGAAAACTACAGCCACTACTCGCCTGTTCCGGGATTCTTGGAACTTCGTCAGGCAATTTCAGATAAATTAAAAAGAGACAATCAGTTAGATTATAAACCATCGCAAATTTGTGTCTCAAATGGTGCAAAACAAGCGATCATCAATGTTTTAGCAGCAATTATCAATGATGGAGACGAAGTGATACTTCCTACTCCTTATTGGGTAAGCTACGATGAAATGGTAAAAATGATGGGCGGGAATTCTGTAATGCTTCCGACTTCTTATGTTACTGATTTTAAAATCACTGCAGAGCAGCTGGATGAAGCAATTAATGAGAAAACCAAAGCAGTTCTTTTCAGCTCACCATGTAATCCTTCAGGTGGATATTATACATTTGATGAATTAAAATCTTTAGCAAAGGTTATTGCAAAATATCCTCATGTGACTGTAATTTCAGATGAGATTTACGAATACATCAATTACGAAACGAAAACCACCTCTATCGCTCAGTTTCCTGAAGTGTACGAGCAAACCGCAGTAATCAACGGTATGTCTAAAGCTTTCGCAATGACAGGCTGGAGAATCGGCTATTCTGCTTGTCCGGAATGGTTAGCAAAGGCTTGCGAAAAAGTTCAGGGACAAATGACGAGCGGCGCAAATACAGTGGCTCAACGAGCTTCAATCGTTGCTTTAAAAACAGATCCTTCAGAATACAAATACATGATTGATGCTTTCGAGCAGAGAAGAAATGTGATGTTTGATTTAATGAAAGAAATCCCCGGCTTTAAAGTTCTTTTACCAAAAGCGGCTTTCTATTTTTTCCCGGATATTTCATATTATCTCGGAAAAACATTGAACGGAACCGAAATAAAAGATGCGGATGATTTCGCAATGTTTCTGTTAGAAAATGCTCACGTAGGTTGCGTCGGAGGGGTTTCTTTCGGCAGTCCGGAATGCATTCGGTTTTCTTATGCGGCTTCTGAAGAAGAATTAAGAGAAGCAATGAGACGAATAAAAGAATTACTCGCAAACGTATAAAATAAAAGTTCTTCCATTAGGAAGAACTTTTTTAATTTAATTTAATTTAATTTTAAAGAGAACCTCCTTCTACAGGTGTTTCCGGTACAATAATATAGCATTCTTCATTAATCGCGACACAAACATCAGCTTCAGGACAATAATACCTTCCAGGAGGACATTTTGAAGTAACTGCTGCTCCTTTAATGTTTTTCAATTCTTTTCTTGAAAGAGTTTTTAAATTTTTCATAATAATTCTTTTTTGGTTGGTGAAATTATAATTCAATATTCTCAAAGTTACTAATTTATTTTACTAATTTAAATTATTTTGCTCCCTACCATATTGAGTTATAAGCCAAAAACAATTATAGATTTTATTAATCAATATTCATTTTTTCGATAGATGAAAATATTATATATTTGCACTATTAAATTATAAATCAAAAATTAGAAAATTATGTCTTTAGTAGGTAAAAAATTTCCAAATGTAACGATTGACGCAATGTCAGAAATGGGTGATGATCTTAAAATCAACATCTTTCAAGAAACTACAACTAACCAACAGAAAGTTCTTTTGTTTTGGTACCCAAAAGATTTCACTTTTGTTTGTCCAACTGAGCTTCACGCTTTCCAAGAGGCTTTAGGTGAATTCGAAAAAAGAAACACGAAAGTAATCGGTGCTTCTTGCGATACAAACGAAGTACACTTTGCTTGGTTGAACGTTTCAAAAGACAACGGTGGTATTGAAGGAGTTACTTATCCGCTTTTAGCTGATACTCACAGACAATTGGCAAATCTATTAGATATTGTTGATCAGGATCTTGAGTTTGACGAAGAAGGAAATGAGTTTTTCACTGGTTCAAACGTAACTTACAGAGCTACTTATCTTATTGACGAAACCGGAAAAGTATTCCACGAGTCTGTAAATGATATGCCTTTAGGAAGAAACGTAAAAGAATATTTAAGATTAATCGATGCTTACACTCACGTTCAGAAGCACGGTGAAGTTTGCCCTGCAAACTGGGAAGAAGGAAAAGATGCAATGAAAGCTGACAGAACTTCTACTGCTGAATATTTAGCAAAAAATTAATGAATTAATTTTAATCTAACAATGTAGCAATCTAGCAGTATAACAATTTTAAAATCTCTTTTTCAATTGGTAAACTGGTAAATTATTAGGTTGCTACATTGTTTATTTTTTTCTAAAAATAAACTTATGTATACAGAATTAACAGAAGATACGCTTCAAAATATTGTAAGCGACAATGAAAAGGTAGTTGTACAATACGGAGCAACATGGTGCGGAAACTGCAGAATTATGAAGCCGAAATTCAAAAAATTAGCTTCAGAAAATGATGCTATTCCATTTTTATATGTAGATGCAGAAAAACTTCCTGAAAGCAGAAAATTAGCTAAAGTTGATAATTTACCAACGTTTGCTATTTTCAAAAATGGTGAATTGGTGAATCAGGTTCAGTCTAATCAGGCAGAAAGTTTAATTAACTTATTTAACGAATTGTAATTATGAAGTTGCCAATTATCAGACAATTTTATCAAAACCAAACTCCTGAAAATCTTGAAAAAACTTTAGAAGTTTTGGAAAGTTTTAGCGAATTCAGAGGAACTAGCGAAGAAGATTTGAATGTTGCCGGAGAATTGATTACCAATATCTGCGGAGCTTTAGAAGTTCACGCCAACGTACAAAACGGAATGAGCGAGAAAGATGCTTTAAATTCTTTTGCTCAAAAGGTTTTAGGTTCTATTGATAAATAAATTTGAAACATTCTTGTTTAAACTAAAAACAAAAATCCCGATGAAATAACATCAGGATTTTTTTGGTTTAAGTGTTTTGAAAAATTTAAAATTCAAAACGTATAATTTATAACTTTTAATTAGCTTCTTCTGCTCATCAAAATTCTCAAGATATACCAGAATAACAACATGATTGAAGCAAAAAGTTGTAAAGAAGCTCCAACATATTGATTGGTCGCGTAAGAATCTTTAAGTTTACTGGTTTGATACAAAATTGTAACCGAAGCCAAAATCACCATTCCTACAGAAAACCAAAGTCCGAGATCAAAACCGAAGATCATTCCGGCAACGATTAATCCAAGAGCAATAAAACCTCCGATTGTGATGATATTTCTTAGGAATGAGAAATCTCTTTTAGAAGTAAATGCTACTGCAGAAATCCCGGCAAACATTGCTATCGTTAATGTTGCTGCCTGAAAAATCACTTGTCCGCCATCAGTATAAGCCATTGCAATGTACATCATTGGCAAAAAGATAACCGCTTGAAGCAATACATAGAATCCTAATCCTAAATACTGTATTGATCTGCTTTGCGCCATCGACCATTTTGACGCTAAATAAGAAGCAAACCAAAAGATACCAAGGACTAAAAGCCAACTGTACCTCTGACCAATCATCAGGTAAATATATTCCGCAGGAACAGTTTGCAGCAAAACAGTTTCAACACCTACAAAAGCCAAAATTGCCAATGCAACGTGCAAATAGGTTTTCTTGTAAAAACTTGCCTTTTCAACATCTGTTGAATGCGCAACTAAAACATCTGTCATCATATTATATTTTAATATTTAATAAAATTTATTTTGTCTGCTTATAAGGTTTTATACCCATAATTTTTCCGTCTTCTTCAAAAACAGCGGTAATAATTTCTTTAGGATCAGGCTTTGTCTGATCGTCCGAATATTTATATTGAATCATAGGAAAATTTTCACCGCTCATGAAAGATTTATAACCTGTCTTGTAAATCACTATTTTTCTGGTAAAATTAATGTCTTTAGTAAGGTTTTCGTAAACCTTATCAGTTACCATCGATTTTGTTTTTTCAGACATCAGGCTTTCCATTGTTTTTTTATCTGATGCTTTCAATGCAGTGATAAATTGCTCAAATTTCCCATTAAGCAGTTCTTTTTGAGTCTTATTAAGCTCTAATTTCTGCTCAGTCGTTCGATTATCTTTTATTACTTCCGCTTTTTTCACCTTTTGAGCAAAGCTCATTTGGAAAGCTAAAAAAGAAAGAATGATTGCTATTTTTTTCATTAAATATTTTTTCGTTGATAGGTAAATTTAGTAATAAAAATCAAGAGACTGTTTAAATTTTAAAATTCTCACCGATTTGAAAGATGATGCAAATTTTCTTTACTAAAATAAATCTGCAAAATAAGCTGAATCTGCGAGAGAAAAATAAATTTAAATAACCTCCAAAAACTGCATCGTATCTACATTATCCGCATACGTATCAAGTCCAGGATTTTGAGCTTCACCGAAATATACTGTTTCAATTCCCAAATCATCTTTACCAACAACACATTGAATATCTTCTTCATTTTCACTAATGAAATTCTTCACATCATCCAAAGAAGAATATCTGCTGAAATGAATCACAGACAAAGGACTGAAAAGTTTCTCATCTTCTTTCAGCATTACAAAATTATTATCCCAGAATTTATCCTGATTCAAAAGATAAACTGCTCTGTTGTAATCGTAATTGTTGGCATATTTATTATGATTAACAATTTCTTTGAAATCAATAAAACTTTCAAAAACCCTATCAATAACAAAGTCTTCCGGAATAAAAAGTCTCGTCACATTTCTGCAACCTAAACCAAAATACTGGAAAATATCCTGAGCCAAAAGCTTCAGTTCTTCTTCCGTTTCATCACCTTTTATCACAGCAACTGAAGTTCTGTTTTTTCTGATAATGCTTAAATGATTTTTAAAATAATATTCTAAATATCTCGCGGTATTATTGCTTCCTGTAGCGATTACAGCATCAAAATCTGTCAGCCTCTCAACAAACTCATATTCAAGTTCATTATCAGAAAACTCTTTCCATTTTTTCAACAAAAACGGAATCATTTGTTTGTCTTTTGAAGATAATTTGATCAACGGAACATGATTACTCAAAACCACCGAAATCACATCATGCCATCCCACCAAAGGAATGTTTCCGGCAAGGATTAATCCAACCTTTTTTGAGATTTTTGATGGTGAATAATTGCTGAGCCAAGATTTCAAATTATCCTCTGTCAACAAATCCGACCATTGCTTTAAAGCATATTTTTGATTTTCTATGGTAAACCACGGATTTTCTATTTCAGACTTTTTCACGACCGATTCAAATTCAGAATCATTTTCGTTAAAATCTTCATTATTTTCTGCTAAATAGCTCTTTATATAATCACTTAATTTAATAAGTCCTAAAACTTGTTTTTCGATATTCATAATTACTGTAAAAGTGGGGAATATTTTGTAATTTTGTGCAAATTTAAAAAAAATTAGCGATGGCTATTAAAATAACTGATGAATGCATTAATTGCGGAGCCTGCGAACCAGAATGTCCGAACAATGCGATATATGAAGGAGCAGTTGACTGGAAAGCTTCCGAAGGTACCGAGTTAAAAGGTACTGTGACATTACCATCGGGATTAACGGTAGATGCAGATGCACCACAAGAGCCGGTAAATGACGATGTTTATTTCATTGTTACAGATAAATGTACAGAATGTAAAGGCTTCCATGAAGAGCCACAGTGTGCAGCGGTTTGCCCTGTAGACTGCTGTGTTCCTGATGAAGATCATGTAGAATCTGAAGAAGCGTTACTAAACAAAAAAGCATTCTTACACGGTGAATAAAAATACGCCGTCTCATTTTTCTTGAGACGGTTTTTTTATCTTTGATATTTTTATAAATACAAATACGAAATAGCAGATTGAGAAATCCGCAAAATCTCAAAAAAACAAAAAGTAAAATTATGAGCAAAAAGCACAATTTCAGCGCAGGACCATGTATCTTACCTCAGGAAGTATTCGAAAAATCGGCAGCAGCGGTTTTAGATTTTAACGGAATCGGTTTATCACTTCTTGAAATTTCGCACAGAAGCAAAGATTTTGTGGCGGTGATGGATGAAGCTCGTGCAATTGTAAAAAGACTGATGAATCTTGGTGATGATTATGAGGTTTTGTATTTGGGAGGTGGCGCAAGTCTTCAGTTTGCGATGGTTCCTTACAATTTGATGAAAGTGGGTGGCAAAGCTGCTTATTTAGATACAGGTACTTGGGCTGCAGGAGCGATCAAAGAAGCTAAAAAAGTAGGAACAGTAGATGTGGTAGGTTCTTCAAAAGAAGAAAACTACTCTTTCATTCCTAAAGATTATACAATAGGTTCAGAATATGATTATTTCCACTGTACTTCAAACAATACAATCTACGGAACTCAAATGAAGTCATTCCCTGAAGTGGATACTTTAATGGTTTGTGACATGAGTTCTGATATTTTCTCAAGACAATTAGATTTTTCTAAATTTGATTTAATTTACGCCGGAGCTCAGAAAAACATGGGACCTGCAGGAGTTACTTTAGTGGTGATCAAAAAAGAAATTCTTGGTAAAACAGGTAGAGAAAATATGTTCTCAATCTTAGATTATTCTCAGCATATTTCTAAAGAATCAATGTACAATACTCCACCGGTTTTCCCTGTGTATGCATCTTTATTGACATTACAGCATTTAGAAAACAATGGAGGAATTGCTGCTGCTGAAGCAAGAAATGAAGCAAAAGCAAAACTTTTATACAACGAGATTGACAGCAACCCATTATTCGAAACGTTCTGCGTTGAAGAAGACCGTTCTTTGATGAATGTTTCATTTAAATTAATTGACGACAGCAAAAAAGAAGAATTTGATGCTGCATGGAAAGCCGCAGGAATCAGCGGATTGAACGGTCACAGAAGTTTAGGGGGATACAGAGCAAGTCTCTACAATGCCTTACCTATTGAAAGTGTGCAGGTTTTGGTGGATGTGATGAAGTCAATAAAATAACTTAAATTAGGCAACGCAAAAATTGAAAGATGACAAGATTAAAATTATTAAGCAAAATCATTGATTTTTTTAATAATTAATCTTAAAATCCTTAAATTGAAAAAAATATGAAAGTCTTAGCTAACGACGGAATTTCCAAAGCAGGAGAACTTGCTTTAAAAGAAGCTGGAATCGAAGTACTCGACAACAGAGTTGCGCAGGATCACGTTATCAATTTCATTAACGAAAATAACGTAGATGTTCTTTTGGTGAGAAGTGCTACCAAAGTAAGACAAGATTTAATTGATGCTTGTCCCGGTCTGAAAATTGTCGGAAGAGGCGGAATCGGTATGGACAATATTGATGTAGAATATGCCATTGAAAAAGGCTTGTATGTAATCAACACACCTAACGCATCA
Organism: Chryseobacterium aahli; assembly: GCF_022699665.1. Classification (GTDB taxonomy): domain Bacteria; phylum Bacteroidota; class Bacteroidia; order Flavobacteriales; family Weeksellaceae; genus Chryseobacterium; species Chryseobacterium aahli. The sequence continues at coordinate 377,999 of NZ_JALDNB010000002.1, forward strand.
TCAAGATCGGTGGCTGAGTTGGTGTTTGCGCATTTCTTTTCTTTAGCAAGATTTCTTCACGAATCCAACAGGTTGATGCCATTGGAAGGAGATACTCATTTCAATGCTTTGAAAAAATCTTTCAACAATGCTTATGAGCTTTCAGGGAAAACTTTGGGAGTGATAGGTTTTGGAAGTATTGGTCAGGAAGTGGTGAAGATGGGAATTTCTTTAGGAATGAAAGTAAAAGTTCTGACGAGAAAACCGAAAACAAAAACCATCAGTTTGAGTTTTTTTGACGGACAAACTGTTGATTTTGAAGTCACATCAACCAATGATTCTGATGCTTTCTACAAAGACACAGATTTTATCAGCATCAACACGCCAAAAACGAACGAATATGTTATAGACACCCCCGAATTTGAAAAAATGGAAGATGGTGTGTTTATTGTAAATACTGCAAGAGGTGGTGTTATTAATGAAGTAACCTTGGTAAATTATATTGAATCAGGAAAAGTTGCCGGAGCAGCATTAGATGTTTTCGAAACTGAGCCGACTCCAGAATTGATTTTATTAATGAATCCTAACCTGTCTCTTACACCCCATCTTGGCGGAAACACCATCGATGCTCAAGAAAAAATTGGTGTAGAGCTTGCAGAACAGATTATTGAGATTAAAAAGAAACTATAAATTATATATGCCAGTTTTTAAACCTTTCCGTGGAATAAGACCTCATAAAGATCATGAGTCTACATTTCCTACTCATCCTTTAGATAATTTCACACAAGCTGAAATCGCTGAAAAAGCGCAAAAAGAAAAGACTTACATCAATATGATCAAACCCTATGTTGTAAGTAAATCTAAAGATGTCGACCGGAATTTAAGGAAGATTCGCACGACTTTTGAGGAACTCATGGAGGATAAAACGTTGGTTCAAGACAGTTCTTCATATTATTTGTATGAGCAGATCTACCCAAATAAACAGGTTTTTAGAGGACTTTTAGGGTTAACTAATATAGAAGATTTTTGGGCTGGTAAAATCAAAAGACACGAAAGTACCATTCCTCAGAGGAAAGAGAAATTGGCTCATTATTTAGATAAAGTAAACCTTCAGGCAGAACCTGTATTATTAACGTATCCATCCAATTCAAAAATTGAATTGCTGATGAATCATGAGGAGAAAAACGTTCCGATTTTCAATCACGTTGATACAGTTGGAATCAGACACAAAATCTGGAGAATAGACAACCGGTTGAAACTACAGCAGTTCAAAGAAGTGATCGATCAGATCGATTCTTTTTACATTGCCGACGGTCACCACAGAATTGGTTCTACTGCGCTTCACGCAAAGCGTTTGAAAGATAAAAACAAAAAACATAACGGAACTGAAGCATACAATTTCGTGTATAGTTTCATCGTTTCCAACCAGTCAATCAAAATTCACGACTATAACAGAATTGTAAAGAGCATCGGAGATTTGACAATAGAAGAATTTCTGAAAAGTCTTGAGAAACATTTCTTAATTCACGAAAAAGAACAAGCTCCATACTATCCGTCGCAGAAATTCCACATTTCTATGTACATCGATGGAAAGTTCTATTCTCTTCACGTAAAGCATGACCTTCGTTCTCAGGAGATGTCTTTGGATAATTTAGATCATCATCTTTTAGATAAATATATTATAAAAGATATTTTGAAGATTGAAGATTCAGATAGTTCAGACCAGATTTCTTATATTAAAGGAAGTTCAAACATCGAAGGCATCAAGCTTTTAAAAGAAAAAGTTGATAGCGGCGAAGGAAAAGTAGGTTTCGGAATCTATCCTGTGAGCTTTAATGATATGATTAAAATATCTGATTTAAAACTCCGTATGCCTCCAAAATGTACGTTCATCGAACCAAAATTGGTGACTGCATTGTTGATGTATGACATGAAGTAATGACTGCTGACTTTTGGCTAATTGCTTACATTCAAAGCGAAAATTAAAATATAATATTTCCTCAAAATTATTAATAGTTTTGAGGATTTTTTTTTACCATTAAAATCAATATTCAAATTAAAAATCTTTGTTGTCTTAGCTAAGTGAAATCACAGATTCGACGAAGTCAAACGCTTTAGCGAACTTAAAAATAGTTGGCACTCAAAAAACATTTGCACCCTTTGCGTTAAAAAGCATTAGTAAAAAGCAATATCTATCAGAATTACTTAATTTTTCTTTATTTTTATGCACCGAAAAGAAAAAGGTCAGTACAATGAAAAAAATTCTGCTCATCATATTTCCACTCTTTTTGAGTGGATTTTTATTTTCTCAAAAGAAGCCCGTCAAAAAACCGAAGCCGATTCCGAAATTCAATTATATTGATGAGTTCAAGAAAATTTCAGATGAAATCATGACCAACGGAACTGCATACGATAATCTTGGCGAATTGACAAAAGGTGTCGGCCCCCGCTTCAGCGCAACTCCTGGTTATGCAAAAGCCACAGAATGGGCGGAGAAAAACCTTAAAGAAGCCGGTGCAGAAAACATTTGGAAACAGGAAGTTAGGGTTCCCATCTGGATCAGGGGCAGAGAATCTCTACAGATTAAAGCCGGAAATGGCGAATGGAAAAATATCCGCATGCTGTCTTTCGGGAATTCTGAAGGTACGGGTGGGAAGGATATGATCTACGATATTCTTTTGGTGAATGATGTTCAGGAGTTGGTTAATCTTACGAGTGCGCAGGTAAAAGATAAAATTATTTTCGTCAACTATCCTATCGATCAGAAATTGATCAGCACCGTAGATTCTTATTTGATTGCTGCTAAATCTAAATTGCTTTCCGCTTCTGTGATCGGTAAAAAAGGAGCAAGAGGTTTAATTATAAGATCACTGACGACTTCTTCAGACGATATTCCTCATGCAAAACAGATTTATTATGAACCAGAAGATAAAGTGAAAATTCCGGCAGTTACGATTGGAGTAAAATCTGCAGATGAGTTGGAGAAGCTTTTAAAAAAGCAAACAGTCAAAGCAAAATTGAATATGACTGCCGAATCGAAAGGCGAAACCATCAATCATAACATCATCGGAGAAATTCCAGGTAAAAAAGATGCTAAAGTTATTGTTTTGGGAGCTCAGCTCGATTCCTGGGATTTTGCGGAAGGAGCTCATGATGACGGTTCGGGTGTTGTTCAGTGTCTGGAAGTTTTAAGAGCATTTAAAGCATTGGGTTACGATAATAATCACACAATCAGAGTTGTATTGTATGCAAACAGTGAAAATGGTGGACAAGGCAGAGAAACGTACGCAGCGCAGGTTAAAAAGAAAGAAGAAAAACATATCATCGCTTTAGGTTCAGATTCCGGAGGATATTCTCCGAGAGGATTCTCCCTTGATATGTCGCCACAAAGACGCCGCCTGATTTTCCCGTGGAAAGAATATTTCCTTCCTTACGGAGTGTACGATTTTGACCAGACTTATGCGATTCAGGATATCGCTCCTCTGAAAAAACTGGATATTCCATTAATGGAATTGGTCGTCGATACCCAAAGATATTTTGATTACCACCACTCGGAAAAAGATACTTTCGACAAAGTCAACAAAAGAGAATTGCTTTTGGGAGCGGTTGTGATGACGCAGATGGTTTTTATGATTGATAAAAATTGGTAGTTTAGTAAAATGATAAACTTTCGTAAATATTAATAAAATTGAAAAAAGAAAAATTTTTGTCCCGACGTATAATTGCTGGTTTAATAGATTACACAGTGATATTTTTTGTAACATTCACATATATCAAATATTTTGGTGAGGTAAATTCAGAGGGTGAATTTTATGTGAGCGGCGTAAAAGCACTTCCAGTTTTTATTTTTTGGTTTGTATATAATTGCATTATTGAAGTTTATCTGCAATCAACATTTGGAAATTATTTAGTAAAACTAAAACCAGTAGACGAAAAAACTGAGCTGGATATAACTATAAAACAGTCATTTTTAAGACACATTGTTGATCCCATTGACATGTTCTTTTTCGGTTTAGTTGCAATAATCATCATTACAAACTCACAAGAAAGTAAAAGATTAGGTGATTTGTTAGCCAAGACTAAAGTTGTAAAAATTTAATGATCATTTTAAATTAATATTTTAATAAAAGAATTCATTTTTCTCGCCATCAATATCATGAAAAAACTTGTAGCAACAATTATTCTACTTCTAAGCCTAAACTTATTCTCTCAATCCAAAGAAGACTCTATCCAATTCAACAGAATCTCAACCGAGATTTTAAATAAAGGAAAAGCTTACAATGAACTTAGAGATTTAACGAAAAACATCGGTCATCGTTTAAGCGGTTCCGAGGCGTATGAAAAATCGGTTCAGTGGGCGGCGCAGAAACTTCGTGATGCCGGAGCAGATAAAGTATGGCTTCAGGAAGTGATGATCCCCGTTTGGGAAAGAGGAAATGAATCTTTACATATCAAAACTAACAGCGGAAAATGGACAAAACTCAAAATGCTTTCGTTAGGAAATTCTGAAGGTACCAAAGGAAAAGATGTTTCGGGAGAGATCATTATGGTAAAATCTTTTGCTGAATACGAAAAACTTCCTGCCGAAAAGGTAAAAGACAAGATTGTTTTCTTCAACTACCCTTTCAGTCAGTCGTACATCGAAACGTTTAAAGGATACAGCGATGCATCTGCATACCGTTCAACTGCCGCAATGTTGACCGCACAAAAAGGTGGAAAGTTTGCCATCGTGAGATCGTTGTCATCCGCTTTTGACGACGTTCCACATACCGGAGCGATGAGATATAAAGATGATGTTGCAAAAATCCCTGCAGTGGCGATTGGAAATACTACAGCCGACGAACTCGAAAACCTTTTAAAATTACAAAAGATCATCGCAAAACTCAACTCAAATTGTGGGATGAAAGGCGAAAAACTTTCTCATTCTGTCATCGGAGAATTGACAGGTAAAAAAGATAAGAGCGTCATTGTTGTGGGCGGACATTTAGATTCGTGGGATGTAGGCGAAGGTGCACATGACGACGGAGCAGGAATCGTTCAAAGCATTGAAGTTTTAAGAACATTTAAAAATTTAGGCATCAAAAATAATCATACTATAAGAGTTGTCTGCTTTGCCAACGAAGAAAATGGTGTAAAAGGCGGAATACAATATGGAAAAACAGCAAAAGAAACCGGAGAAAAACATCTTTTCGCTTTAGAGTCTGATGCAGGTGGATTTTCTCCGAGAGGTGTAGCCCTTGACATGGATGATAATAAAAGAAACGAGATCAAAAGTTGGTCGCCTTTGTTTTTACCGTATGGCGCTTACGATTTTGAAGGCAGATATTCCGGGACGGATATTTATCCGTTGAAAGATATGGGAGTTCCTACAGCTGAATTGGTTCCCGATTCTCAAAGGTATTTTGATATTCACCACACTGAAGAAGATACTTTTGAAAAAGTGAACCGCAGAGAATTGTTGCTTGGTGCGACGGTGATGACGCAGATGATTTACATGATTGATAAGAATTGGTAGATGAAATTGCAATCATATGAAAACATTTTATTTTTTAATCTTTATTCCTTCAGTGCAATATTTAATGCTCAGGAAAAGATTTTCGGTGAATATAAAAACGAGTTTGATGAAAGATTAATTTTAAATTCAGATCATACATTTGAATATTTCTGGAATTTCGATCTTGCATCAAGCTGGAATATTGGTACATGGAAAATTGAAGGTGGTAAGTATATTTATTTAAAGTTAAATGAAATAAAAGATACTTTAAAATCAGAAAACAAAGTTGAAATAGTTTTATCTTCAGATAAAATATCAAATGAGATAACCAATAATGAATATGTATTAAATGTAATTTCAGGTGGAGGTCAGAGTCGGAATTTACCTCCAAAGAAGCTCTTCTTTAAAGATAATAAACTATTTACTTTTTCTAAAATAGGAAAAATCCAGAACAAAAAAATAAAATCACTAATGAACCCAATGATTAATTCAAAACCTTGGTTCGAGAAATAGTTAGTCATAATCACAAAGATTCTCGATACGGTTTTATTCAAAAACCTACTCGAATTGACGACAGTCAAAAGATGATATCAATTCAAATATTCCTTCTTATCAACTGTAAAATCCAGAATCTTACCATCCCTTTTTACTTTTACTTTAACAGAGTTAGTATTCTTTTCAACTCTGTTTAAGAGATATTCACACGAAGATTCATTATTTAAATTTTCAAAACTGGTATCGTTGATACTTACAATTTCATCATTAATCTTGATAGGGAAATCTTTCTCCGGAAACACCAAAACTACCCTAGCTTTAAGATCGATAAAGCGGTAAGCAAAACCAAAAGATTCCATTTTTGAAGGTGTATTTTTAATGCGGTGTAGATAAACTTTATGATTTTGCCAGTCAATAACAAATTTGAATTTCTTCAGAAACTCATTTCCAAGAAGGCTTGAACTTCCTGTCATTACAATTTCATTTTGGAATTTTTGATCTGCCAATTCTAATTCTTTAGGTCTGAAATAATACGAAGCAACCGGTTTTCCGGCTCCATAAGCGCCTACAGAGTTCATACCAAATGTTTCTAAATATTTTACATTGGTATTTTTAGGATCAAAATTGTTATCCGAAATCTTAATACCTCCGGTAAATCCGGTATCAAAAGTCATATTAATTTTCTTATCTAAAATCTTAGATTCTATAATCGGTGTTTTCTGAAGTTTTGTATTAAAATTAAAAACCGTTGCATAATCTACCGTCGAAAATTGTTTTAAATCTGTTGCAGCCTCCAACAGGTTTTCGGAATAATTGATTCTCCAAAATAGCTTTGCCATTTGGTTTGCACCAATAATACCGTCAATTTTCAGACATCCAAATTCATGACCTTGAAGATCCATCACCATTGCACCAATATTTTTAAAAACAATCTGGTCAATGGTCATTTCGGGCAATAGGGTAAAAATCTGTTCTTGTTTATTTTTCTGTGAATCTCCTACTTTGCTTTTATGCTTTTTCTTAAGATTCATTTCGTTATAAACTGAGTGAGAAATCACTGTCGGTGCACCGGTATCAAATAAAAACTGATAAGGCTTCCCATTGATGGTTACTTTCACTAGAGGCAATTCATTTTCAAAAGTGAGATTAATCTTCTCTACAGAATTTTTAAGCACTGCTTCCCCGCTTTCGAAAAACCTTTTTCCCTGTGCAGAAGCCGTTGTGAAGTAGAATATCAAAAACAAGAATAAACTTTTCTTCATGTTGGTAATTTATACTAAAATAGAGATTTTTTTTGTAATATTTATTTGATTTATCAAACGTGATAACTTCGGAAAGGAAGCTGACAAGATAGTAGAGACATCTTACTGCTTCAGAATGCCATATTGTCAACTCGGAATGCCACCTTACAAATTCGGAATATCATCTTGCTACTTCGGAATAATAACTTGTTACCTCGGAACAATATCTTACATTTTAAAATGAGAACTACCGAGAAAGGAACATTTTTTAAAAGATATTAATTAATTATATCAATCTCGTTTAGTAATTTGCCATTTGATAAAATTGAACAAATGAAATTTAGCAGCTTCTTTTTCTATTAACACAATTAAAGTATTAATCACTTTAAATCTTATCCAAAATCTTCTTTGGAAGGATCTTCTTCATTTGAGACTTATATTCTTTCTCGGCTAATACAAGTTTCCATGATTTTTTATCTTTCGAAATGACAACCGCTTTCATCGGCGCATTGATAATATAAGAACCTTCTTTTGCGAGATACTTTACACTACCCTTTCCGTATTTTGCAATCAGCATTTCTCCGATCTTATTTTTCATCTCATCGCTCATGGAGCTGACATCGCCTTTCAGTTTTAAATAATAACTGGTCAAAGAAAAATATTCACCATCGATGAGTTCGGGTTTTCCGACGGAGGCAAATTTCATATCCTGCACATCAATCTTTACAAATGGATTATTGTAAGTCATATTCAGAAGCTGGGTAACCTGATCTTTGGGAACGACTGTGAAAAATTTAGGATAAATACAGCTGACGGTCTGGTCTAATTTTTTGTATTTAATCGTGTTGGCGAAGTAAACTACAGACTTTCTGATTGCCTGATTATCGGCGTTCACCTTTGTCTGACCAAAAGAAATGTAAGAAAATATAATGAATATTAATGTAAGAAGTCTTGTCTTGTACATGATGATTTTTAAAGATTGATCGATGAATTTTATCCTGTAATCAGGTTTTCAAATATATGTAATTTTAAAACTTAAATTCTCATAATTCTTATGCACTAAATCTATTTTTATACCATATGCTATCCGATTTATATCTGTAATTTTGCAGGCAGTTATTTTTAAGAATGAAAACATTATTACGTTATTTAAAACCTCACAAGTGGTTGATGATTTTGTCATTGGTTTTGGCGACCATCAATCAGGTTTTTTCTTTATTCAGTCCGGCAATTACGGGAAACATTCTCGATCAATTGGTGACGCATCCCAATCATTTTGATAAAGAAAAGGTCGTATCTAGAAGCTTAGATGAATATTTATACGGAACCGATATCTATCACGGAGCATTTTACTTTTTAGGATTACTGATAGGAACTGCGATGATCAGCAGAATTGCTAAAGCTTTTCAGGATTATGTAGTGAATGTGATTACGCAAAAGTTTGGGGCTAATATTTTCACAGACGGTTTGCAGCATTCGATGGCATTGCCTTATCAGGAATTCGAAGACCAAAGAAGTGGTGAAACGCTTTCTATCTTAACCAAAGTAAGAGAAGACTCTGTGAAGTTCATTACCAATTTCATCAATATCTTCTTTGGAATTTTGGTAAGTATTATTTTCGTTTCAGTATATGCCATTCGTCTGCACTGGTCGATTATGCCGGTGTATGTAGTGGGAATTTTCCTGATTGCTTTTATCACCAATTTATTAAGTAAAAGAATTAAAAATATTCAGAAAACAATCGTTACTGAAACTACAGGATTGGCTGGGAGCACCACCGAAAGTCTTCGTAATATTGAGATTGTAAAGAGTTTAGGGTTAACGAAACAGGAAGTAAAACGTCTGAATAATAATACTTATAAAATCTTAGGGCTCGAACTTAAAAAGGTGAAAAGTATCCGTTCTTTAAGTTTTATTCAGGGGACGATGGTGAATTTTCTGCAACAGTTGATTACCCTTACTTTATTGTATTTAATATTTAAAAATGTTGTTACTCCGGGGCAATATTTATCATTGATGTTCTACGGGTTCTTTATTTTTGGACCAATGCAGGAAATCGGAAATATCATTATCTCCTATCGTGAAGCTGAAGCATCGCTGCATAACTTCGATAATCTAATGAAAAAGCAGGTGGAGGAAAAACCTCATACACCAAAACAGATTGGTGCGGTTCAGAAATTAGATTTTAATCATGTTTCTTTTCAACATCAGAGTGCTTCTTATAAAGCATTGAATGATATTTCATTTGAAGTTAAAAACGGAGAAACTATTGCTTTTGTTGGCCCAAGTGGCTCAGGAAAAAGTACGTTGGTAAAATTATTAGTCGGATTATACAGACCGAAAGAAGGTTCAATTTTTTATAATGGAATTAATGGGAAAGAGTTTGATTTTGACGAATTGAGAAATCAGATTGGTTTTGTAACACAGGATACACAGCTTTTTGCAGGAACAATCAAAGAAAATCTATTGTTCGTCAATCCGAATGCTACTGATGAAGATCTAGATTTAGCTTTAAATAAATCAAGTGCTAAAACATTAATTGAAAGAGCCGAAAATGGAATTGACACTGTCATCGGCGAAGGCGGACTGAAACTGAGTGGTGGTGAAAAGCAAAGAATTGCAATTGCCAGAGCTTTATTAAGAAAACCTAATTTATTGATTTTTGATGAAGCAACTTCTGCTTTAGACAGCATTACAGAAGAGGAAATCACTTCTACCATCAAAGAAATTTCTGAAGAAAAAGAGCAAATTACTGTATTGATTGCCCACCGATTGAGCACAATTATGCACGCAGACCGAATTTATGTTTTGGAACGTGGGAAAGTAATTGAAACAGGTTCACACGAGAATCTTTTGGATTTAAAAGGATTATATTATGCGATGTGGAGGCAACAAATTGGGGAAAGGAAGGTAATTAAACCGGGAGTTTAAATAGAATCAGATATTTATATACTAAATTTTCACAAAATGCTGTAAATTTGATTTAAATAATATTGTAAATGGGAACCTCTGAACTACAAATTAAATTGGATATTATTAACAAAATAACAGAGCTCAAAGACGTTAGAATTATTAAGCAACTTCAACGATTTCTGGATTTTGAATTAGATAAAGAGATTTATCAATTAAGTGAAGAGCAATCAAGCAGAATAGAAGAGGCTAGAAAAGAATATGCTCAATCTAAAATTTTAACTGAAGAAGAAGCAAATCAAGAAATTGAACAATGGCTAAACGAAAAATAGTTTGGACTAAAAAAGCTAATTTCGAAAGACAAGAAATTCTAGGTTATTGGTATAACAGAAATAAGTCAATCAGATTCAGCAAAAAATTAAACGGTTTATTTCTTGAATCAATAAAACAATTGGTTACATATCCAAATTTAGGACGAAAAACAAGTGAAGAAAATACTTATGTAATTATTGTCAGAAACTATCTTTTATTTTATGAATATAACGAAACTCAAATTATTATTCAATCAATTTGGGATGGTAGAAGAAATGAAAAATAAAAATCACAAAACAATAAAAGCCGCCTCGCAAGAGACGGCTTTTATTATATCAAATTCTATTAAGGAACTTTTACCAATTCCACATCGAAGATCAGCCATGCATTTGCAGGGATAACTCCTCCTGCACCTCTTTCTCCGTAAGCCATTGCCGGCGGAATCAAAAGTGTAGCAGTTTCTCCTTCTTTTAACAATAGAATACCTTCGTCCCAACCTTTGATTACTCTTCCTGTTCCTACAGGAAATTCAAGAGGCTCACCTCTTTTGAATGAAGAATCAAATTCAGTTCCGTCAACTAATTTCCCTGCATAATGTACAGAAATATTATCACCCGCTTTAGGAGCTTTACCTTCAGTTTTCTTAGTGATTTTGTAGTAAAGACCAGATTCAGTTACCTGCATTCCTGCTTTTGCATCATCAACCATTTTCTGCTGATTTGCTTTGAACTCTTCTTCTTTTTTCTTCTTTTCAGCCTCTTCTTTAGCGATGAAAGCTTTATTGTTCTCAGCGATTTTAGCTTTACCCTCAGTGAAAGTTTTTACCGCATCGTAACCTTTGTACTCATCTCCTTTGCTGAAAATACTTACTTTTTCAAGTACGATATCAGTTTTTGGTTTATCCTGAGCACCTTTTTCAACAACAGCAATCGCATCAATCACATCGTCACCTTTTACAATTTCTCCGAAGATCGTATGTCTACCATCTAACCAAGGAGTAGCAATTTCAGTAATGAAGAACTGAGAACCGTTGGTGTTTGGTCCAGAGTTAGCCATTGACAAAATTCCTTTTCCTGTATGTTTAAGGTCATTTTTCTCGTCTTCGAATTTATATCCGGGATCTCCCATTCCTGTTCCCTGAGGATCTCCTCCTTGGATCATGAAATCTTTGATTACTCTGTGGAAAATCGTTCCGTCATAGAAAGGAACACCTTTCGCTTTCGCTTTGTTATCAATTTTACCTTCTGCAAGACCAACAAAGTTAGCCACAGTCACTGGTGATTTTTTGTCTTCAAACTTTACAATCAAGTTACCTTTTGTAGTCTGAAGATTAGCATAAAGTCCGTCTTTAAGCCCTTCGTAAGTTTCTTTGTCTACGTTCATTTTCTTATAAATTGGTGTACAACTTAGCAGCGAAACACTTGCTGCTGCCAGAATTATATTTTTGTTAAACAATTTCATTCTATAGAACTTTTAATTTTATAATTAAAGGAATATCGTTATCTATTTTATTTTCGTCTCCGAAAGTTCCGTAAGCTAATGTTGATGGTACAAGAAGCGTTACTTCTTCGCCGTCATTCATATATCTCAATGCATTTTCTACTGCTTTCAACTCGTCAAAATGCCCGAATCTCGCATCATTTCTCTGAATAGATTTGTCATAGATTTTGGTCTGATCAAAATCATACAGATCATAAGAATACGAAATCGGAGAATCATCCGGTCTTCTTTGTCTTTTGTCAAAACCTTCTACAGTCGTCCAGTAATTGAGCTGAGTAGGATAAAATTTAATATCCTGACTATTCACCCAATCCTGAATCTGCTGTCTTTCTAAAGTATTGAGATTTTTCATTCTGTTTCTGGAAACATCAAGATCACTCTGGCTCAATACACCACCCACCGGCGGATGCACCTGTGGGGCATTTCTTTTACAGCTTAAAAGTCCTAATGCGGAGATGAGAAGTATTTTTTTCATAAAACTTTTGCGAAAATACGCATTTCGGGAATGATTAACAAAACTTGAGGAATTTATTAAAATAAAGTTTTAATATTTTTTTGAAATTTTAAAATGTCGAATGTTTCTAAATATCAAAAATAAATTTGAACTAATAAAAACATTCTTTGGTTCTCGATGATTTTGCAGATTACGCAGATAAATACATTAGATGAAAATCTGCTTAATCAGCTTGATATGAGAGAGAATAAATTTAAACTTTTAGATTTAAATGAAAAAAAGCCAAGAAAAATCCTGGCTTCGTATATATTATTAAATTGATTGAAATTAAGCTGTTTCTAAAACATCTTTTTCAACTAGAACTCTCCATCCGAAAGGATCTTCTGAATGGTTGGTCTGTAAATCAACTAAATCATTTTTAAGTCTCACTGCAAAACTTTCTTCGTCTGAAAGTCTTGGTAACTCCAATTTTTCGCCATTGTAACCCAAGGCCTGAAAAACCGTTGTAACAACCGCTGTACCTACTCCCCAAACTTCTTTCAAAGTTCCGTTTTTCTGAGCTTCAACAACATCTTTTACTTTTATTGCTTCTACTTTTACTTCAAAACCTCTTTTCTTAGCCAACTGAATGAAACTGTCTCTGGTAACTCCGTCTAAGATTTTCTCAGAAGTGGGAGGTGTAAAAATCGTATCGTTGATTCTTACAAAAACATTCATTGTTCCGCTTTCTTCGAAATATTCGTGAGTAGCATCATCTGTCCAGATGATTTGATCATAACCTTCTTCCATCGCCAACTGAGTTGGGTAGAAAGAAGCTGCATAGTTTCCTGCTGCTTTTGCCGAACCTACTCCACCACTTGCTGCTCTTGAATAATGATCAGAAATTTTCACAGATACAGGTTCTGTATAATACATTTTTGCAGGTGTCGCCACGATTGCAAACATATATTTATTGGCAACTCTTGCTTTCAAAGCCTCTTCGGTAGCAAAAATTAGCGGTCTGATATATAAAGAATTACCTTCACCTTGAGGAATCCATTCTCTATCCATATTTACTAATGCTTTAAGACCATCTAAAAATATTTCTTCGGTAACTTCTGGCATTGCCAAACGCTTTGCTGATTTATTGATACGCTCAAAATTCTTTTCGGGCCTGAAAAGGAAAACCTGTCCGTCATTGTCTTTGTAAGCTTTCATGCCTTCAAAACAAGCCTGTCCGTAATTTACACCCATCATCGCAGGAGTAAACAAAAGGGGACCATAAGGAACCAATTTCACATCGCCCCATTTACCATCCTCATATTCACAGATGATCATGTGATCACTGAAAGTATTTCCGAACGAAAAATTATTGGGATCGAAAGTAGAAATTCTAGAGTTTTCTGTTTTTTGAATTATCATTTCTTAAAATTTTTATGATGTTCCACAAATTTAACATAATTTTTCAAATATAAAAATTTTACATTAAATTTGAAAAAAAATACTTTGGAAAGAGAAATCAGAACCACAAACGACGGAAGTAAAACACTGTTTATCAATGAATTAAATGAAAACTATCATTCACACCATGGTGCGTTACAGGAAGCCGAACATGTGTTTATCAAAAACGGATTAAATCTATTAAATGATTACGAAATTAACATTTTAGAACTCGGTTTTGGAACAGGTTTAAATGTTTTGGTGACAATTAATGAATATTTAAAAACTGACAAAAATCATACTATCAACTATTTTACACTCGAAAAATACCCGATAAATGAATCTGAGATCGAAAATTTAGCCTACTTCGACCTTTTTGATAACCCAGAATTAAAAAATATTTATCAAAAAATTCATCAAACTGATTGGGGGAAATCCGTAGAAATCATTAAGGGTTTTAATTTAAAAAAGATACAATGTGACTTTTTTGACCTGAAAAACATTGATTTACCGAAGATTAACCTGGTTTATTATGATTGCTTTGGCGCACGAGTACAGCCTGACCTTTGGGAAAAGCCTTTATTTGAGATGGTTTCAGATAAAATGAGCATCAACGGATTGTTAACAACATATTCATCAAAAGGAAGTGTGAGAAGAATTCTGAAAGAACTTAATTTTAATGTGGAAAAAAAGCAAGGCCCACCGGGAAAAAGAGAAATGATCAATGCCATAAAGTTATAAGTAATGAATGATGTCTTATTAGTTATAGTTGGTAATCTAAATAAAAACTACATATTTTGAAAACTCATAATTCATAATTGATAACTCTTAACTTTTAACTATTTTCCTTATTTTAGCTTTACAAAATATTACATATGATTGATAAGATTAACGTGAGAGTTTATGCCTGTGCAGTAAAAGACAATAAAGTTCTCACGCTTTTTGAAGAATATGCAGGACAACCTTTATTAAAATTTCCCGGTGGCGGATTGGAATTCGGAGAAGGATTAACAGAATGTCTTCACCGTGAGTTTGATGAAGAACTCAACGTAAAAATAGATATCGTAGAACATCTTTACACACAGGAAGATTTCTTAGTTTCCAGATTCAGAGAAAATGAGCAACTCCTTACTATATATTATATGGTGAAAATTACCAATGAAGAAGATTTTCTGATTCTCGACCCTTGCATAGAAAAAACAGAATGGCTTCCTATAGATACAGAAGTAAATCCTTTTACGTTACCGGTTGATAAAATTGTTTTTGAAAAATTAAAAGAAAAATTCCTGTAAAATATTTTTACAGGAATTTTTATTATTTTGAAACTTTAAAATCTCTTGCTCCGGGATAAGGTTGCAAATAACCTGAATTCCAATTGGATTGTAATAAAGATTCTAAAAACTCATCGGTTCTATTTTTATGTGGATTGTATCGGTCTTTTAAATCGATATCTGCCAATTTACCTTTTACATTCCACCAGAAGGCACTCCAGCCACCACGCATTTCTTTAATGATTTCAAAAACATTTTTGCCGGTTGCTCTGTTCATTAATTTTGCAAAAACCTGACCTTCTGTTGTCGTTAAATCTCTCAGTTGCTTTTCATATTGATCTGCAAGCATATTTTGACGGTCTTTGATATATTTCCTTTTAGCTGCGGTATCCATAATCTTCATTTCAACCTGAATATCTCTGTATTGCTGCAATGCCGTTAGGAATAATGGATAAACTCTATACAATTTTTTATTGAGGAAGAAATAATAATTCTTATCTAGTTGATTATTAAATTTGGGTTTATTAAGCAAAACCAATTCATCCATCACCACTACAGTCTCACCGTTAATCTCATAGATTTTAGCCTTCTGTCTTTCATCATAATAGTATTTATTGCCAAATTCATCAATTTTTAATAATTCTGGTGGATATTGATTCAATGGCTTAGCAATAATAGAATCCCTTTGCTGCCCGAATGCAGCAACACCAAAAAAGAACAGAAAAAGAAAGGTGATTTTATGAAATTTCATTATTTTTACACGTATTATAACGAAACTTAACTACAAAAATCATTCCTTAAATATGAAATTCGAGAAGAAATCTTTGAAATTTTTAGAAAAATATTTAAACACTTCATCACCAACCGGATACGAGCACAAAGGTCAGGAAGTCTGGATGGATTACATCACTCCATACGTTGACAAAATCGAGATTGATCATTACGGAACCTGCTACGGAATCATTAATCCTGAAGCTGAATTTAAAGTGGTGATTGAAGCTCATGCAGATGAAATTTCTTGGTATGTCAATTACATTACAGATGACGGATTGATTTATGTTATCAGAAACGGAGGCTCTGATCAAACGATTGCCCCTTCAAAAATCGTCCATATTCATGGTGAAAAAGGAATTGTAAAAGGAGTTTTCGGATGGCCTGCGATTCATACAAGAAGTGCAAACCAAAACGAACCGACGCCCAAAATTGAAAACATTTTCATCGACTGTGGTGCAACTACAAAACAGGAAGTTGAAGATTTAGGAATTTTTGTTGGATGTATGATTACCTATCCTGACGAGTTTTTCGAAATGAATGACCGTTATTTTGTCTGCAGAGCTTTGGATAACAGAATCGGAGGGTTTATGATCGCTGAAGTTGCCAGACTTTTAAAAGAGAATAAAAAACAACTTCCTTTTGGCTTATATATTACCAATTCAGTTCAGGAAGAAGTAGGTTTGTACGGTGCAGATATGATTGCTGATACCATCAAACCAAATATTGCTATCGTAACAGACGTTACCCATGACACCACAACTCCAATGATTGAGAAGAAAAAAGAAGGAGATCAAAAATGTGGTGATGGTCCGGTCGTTTTCTTTGCACCAAGCGTTCACCATGTGATCAGAGAATTGATTATTGATACTGCAAAAAAGAAAGAAATACCTTTCCAAAGAGCTGCCGCAAGCAGAGCTACAGGAACAGATACTGACGCGTTTGCACATTCAAACGGAGGTGTACCAAGCGCATTGATTTCATTGCCTTTAAGATACATGCATACAACAGTGGAAATGGTTTCAAAAGAAGATGTTCGAAATGTGATTCAGTTAATCTACGAAACACTATTGAAGATAACACCAGAAATGAAACTAAAGTATCATTAAGATGAAAAGTTTTTTCAATCATTTAATACGAAAGCCAACTTTTATATCAGTTATAGTGACATTATTTTTCGCCTACGTATTGTTTTTAATGATATATAAAATTTTTAATCCTCCAAAAATAGGATCTGCCTACAATATGATTCTTGAAACATTATTAATTATAAGTATTGTTCCACTAATACTGTTTGTCATTGATAGATTATTGGTAATGAAAATAAATAATATTAAGCTAGCAATTATAGAAGCGATATTGATTGTAGGCATATTTTCGTATTATTTTCTATTTGTTAATCCATTTTAAAAAAGTAAAAGAAATATAAGTAAAAATGAAAACAAAACTCATCGCTCCTTCCCTATTATCTGCAGACTTCGGGAATCTGCAAAGAGATATTGAAATGCTCAACAATTCTCAAGCCGATTGGTTACACATCGATGTAATGGACGGAAGATTTGTTCCCAACATATCTTTTGGTTTTCCTGTGATGAAAACCATTCAGCAACACGCAAAAAAATTCGTGGATGTCCATTTAATGATTCTTGAACCAGAAAAGTATGTTGAAGAATTCATTGAATACGGAGCAGATTTAGTTTCTATACATTATGAAGCATGTACACATCTTCACAGAACGATTAATTTAATTCAAAGTAAAGGTGCAAAAGCTGGTGTTGTACTTAATCCTTCTACGCCTGTTTTAATGCTTGAAGATATTATTGCCGATGTAGATTTGGTTTTATTGATGAGTGTAAATCCAGGATTTGGTGGTCAGAAATTTATCGAGAATACCTATAAGAAGATTGCAGAGACTAAAGATTTAATTTTAAGCAATAATTCTACAGCTTTAATCGAAATTGACGGCGGTGTAAATTTAGATAATGCTTCCAAATTATTTGAAGCGGGTGCTGATGTTTTAGTTGCAGGTAATGCAGTTTTTTCAGCCGAAAGTCCGGAAAGAACAATAGAGCTTTTAAAAGTATAAATCAAAAAACTGCTTGAAAGCACTAAGGTTTGTTAGTTTCTATTTTGATGTTAATTTATCTTGTTTTAACTAATGTGAAGTTCTGATTTTTTTAAGATTAAGACCACCCGTAAAACAAAGAATTTTTCACAATAACAATGTTTCTACACAAACTAAACAATTATACCAAAACATTTTTGCGAAATTGATAACATAATTTTAATTATTTATTCTTATTTTCAATTAAAAACTATAATCATATTATGATTGATTGAAATATTTTTGATGACGAAATGGCAGAAAAATTTCAATTAATTACTTAAAACGAAAAAATCCGGAAAATTTCCGGATTTTTTTATTTTTAAGAGTTTTGATTAGAAAATCTCTCTTCCTGAAAAATGAAATTGTGCTTCGATAAGAGCATTCTCATCAGAATCAGATCCGTGTACAGCATTCTCTCCGATACTTCTAGCAAACATTTTTCTGATAGTTCCTTCAGCAGCGTCAGCAGGATTTGTAGAACCAATTAACGTTCTAAAATCTTCAACAGCGTTATCTTTTTCCAAAACTGCAGCAACAATTGGTCCTGAACTCATGAAGTCAACCAATTCTCCATAAAATGGTCTTTCAGCATGTACTTCGTAGAATTTTTTAGCATCAGCAACAGTAAGCTGAGTTAATTTTAAAGCTTTGATTTTGAAACCTCCTTCTGAAATTTTCCCTAAAATAGCTCCGATGTGCCCATCAGCAACTGCATCAGGCTTAATCATAGTAAATGTAATGTTAGACATAAATGTATATATTTTTTAATGCTGCAAAATTACGAAAAATATCTAAATATAATTTTAATTTAATTTTAACACAAAATAACATTTATTAAGAAATATGACATCAATCTTTGGCATACTAATTGCAACTATTAATTCGATTCTCATGTTTAATTTGAGTTTTCATGGTTATTAGTTTTTACCCAGCTTCGGCTGGGTTTTGTATTTATAATAATTCAATGATTTTATTACACATTTCGCAATAAGAAAATACAAATATTAAGACGCAGATAAATTATCGATTCAATTCGAATCAATAAAGCAAACCCACAATGAATTTTTAAAGCAGTAAAATTTAGTTTTGAGAATTTTCTTCAGCCTCCTCCATCAGTTTGATATACGTAGAATATCGTGAATGTTGAATTTCTCCCGTCTCTAAAGAATCAAGAACGGCACATTTTGGTTCGTTGATATGCATACAGTTATGGAATTTGCACTCTTTTCTCTTTCTGAATATTTCAGGAAAATAATGCTGTACTTCTTCTTTTTCAATATCAATCATTGCAAACTCTCTCACACCTGGGGTATCAATTACATTTCCACCAAAATGCCAAAAATGCATTTGAGCAAAAGTAGTAGTATGTTTACCTTTAAGATGTGTGTCTGAAATTTCTGATGTACGTAGATTTAGATCAGGTTGCAACGCATTAACCAAAGTAGATTTACCACATCCTGAATGACCGAAAAATACAGAAGTCTGATCTTTTAGAAGCTCTTGTAAATCTTCCAGATTAAGTTTAGAATAGGATGAAATTTCTAAACTGTCATATCCAATTTCCTGATATAAAAACTGAATATCTTTTACCACTTCTATTTCTTCTTCATTTAAAACATCCATTTTATTGAAAAGAATAAGTGGTTTGATGTTGTAAGCTTCACAACAAGCAAGGAAACGATCCAGAAAACCGAAAGATGTCTCAGGATGTTTTAAGGTAAATATAAAACAAGCTATATCAATGTTTGAAGCAATGATGTGTGCTTCTTTTGAAAGGTTGACAGCTTTCCTGATCAGGTAATTTCTACGCGGATCAATCTTTGTAATCCATGCAATATCATCCTGCTCCAATTGAAATTCAACAAAATCACCCACAGCAAGAGGATTGGTAAGTCTGGTTTTGATCAGCTTGAATTTACCACGAATTCTCGCCTCAAAAATTTTATCGGTTCCTGTTTCCAAAACCTGATACCAGCTTCCTGTAGATTTAATGATTTTTCCTTTCATATATATGACTGCAAATATAAGGAATTAGGATTTAGGTAAAAGGATTTAGTTTGAGCTATTAAGAAGCAATTTTCAATTCTAAATCCTTACACCTATTTCCTACTTTTTATTTTCTGTCAATCATAATATTATTTTGCTTTTCAATAGACTCTTCGTGAATCGCTTTGAAAACCTTTTCAATAAAATCCTGAGACATTCCTGTTTCTTTTGCTTTTTGAATGGCATATTCTGTAATTACTTTCCAACGTTCCGGCTGGAAGATGGCGATATCATTTTCTTTTTTCAGCTTTCCTATTTGTTCTGAAATTTTCATTCTTTGAGAAAGCAGTTCTATCATTTGGAAATCAAGATCAGAAATCAACGTTCTATGTCTTCCCATTTCGTTATCAAAACCTGCTATTCCTGAATTTCTTACTTTTAAGTTTGAAATTAATTCAGCTAAAACTTCAGGCGTAATCTGTTGAGAAGCATCACTCCAAGCTTCATCAGGATTAGAATGTGATTCAATGATAGCTCCTTGGTAACCAACATTTAAAGCTTCTTGCGTAATATCTGCCAATCCGGTTCTGTTACCACAAATATGTGAAGGATCAATTAGCATTGGAATATTCGGGAATTGACTTTTAAAATCTAAAGCAATCTGCCAATTGGGATTATTTCTGTATTTTGTCTTTTGGTACGTTGAAAAACCACGGTGAATGACACCTAAATTTTTAATATCTTGTCCTAAAAGCCTTTCTAAAGCCCCAATCCATAATGCTAGATCCGGATTTACAGGATTTTTAACCAAGACTGTTTTTTCAGTTCCTTTCAAAGCTTCTGCAATTTCCTGAACAGTAAAAGGATTTACTGTTGATCTTGCACCAATCCAGAGAATATCAACATCGGCTTCCAAAGCTGCTGCAACGTGATGCGCATTGGCAACTTCTGTAGCAGTTTTAAATCCATATTCTTGTTTTACTTTTTTTAACCAATTTAATCCAATAACTCCAACTCCTTCAAAACCATTGGGTTTCGTACGCGGTTTCCAGATTCCTGCACGGAAAATAGGTACCTGAGCGTTGGTATCTTTAATTCTTTTTGCTGTTTCAAGCATTTGAGCTTCACTTTCAGCACTACATGGTCCTGCAATCATCATCGGTTGGGGAAACTCGTTGATCCAGTCGTTTTTTAAATCTATTAAGTTCATATTGTAAAGTATTATTTTATTTAAATTTTATATTCAATGACAAAGCCTTATAAAGTTAATTTATAATTCTTTTCAAAAAATGGGTACAAAAATGTAATGAAATTGGGGATGGAAAATAATAGATTTTCCCGAATTTTTTGAGAAAGAAATTTAGTTAGCTATACCAATAAAATCGATAATAGTTTCTGAAATTTCTATAATAAATAGTAGCAAAACTAAAATAACTGCTAAAGAAATTAGCAGGTGTAAAATTAGACAGATATGGGAATAATAATTTTTCCACTTTAATCTTTAAGAATTGTCTATTTCTAGTTTTTAAATATAAATGACATTGTGGGAAAATGATATTTTCTGCACAAATATTTGACAAAGATATAAAATTAAGTTAAATCAAACTTCATTAAATCGTCAAGATCTTTTAATAAAGGATTAATCTCTACAAATCTTTCAAACTTTTTCTTGGTTGTAAGTACCTCAATCTTAAGATTTTGAACATCTTGTTTGTATTCAATTTTGATTGCGTAATTATTTACTTTTCTTTTAAAATGATTGAAAAATTCGCCACTTATTTTATCAAATTCCACTTTTGCAGACTCTGACGGGTACTGAACCTGAATCAATTTCTCATCAATCTTTTCAAGTTTGAATGACTTTATTGCATTAAATACAAAGGGATCTTTTGCACGAAGATTCATCAACATTAGATTCCATTCAGACTGAAGATCAGTTTCGGTGAAATGATGTTCCTGCAAATTTTCACTTGCTACGACAACGGTTTCTTCAACTTCTTGTTTTTCTTCTTTATTTATAAAAGAATTGATGCTGAAACCTGATGACGATTTCGGTCTTGATAAAGGTTTTGAAGCAGTTTTGATAGTTATTTCCGCAGATGGCTGTTCAGTATTCTGAGGTTTTACAATTACTTCTTCTTTTTTTTCTTCAATTTCGATTTTTGAAGGTAATTTCACTTCCTGCTTTTCATGAAGAAAGGGAGCTAATATTATAAACTTTTTTTTTTAGCAACATCTCCACCTGCAGTGAGAGAAGCCAATTGCATCAAAGCAATTTCTACGGTAAGCCTTGGGTTCTTTGAATTTTTATAATTAATATCTGCGTGATTGCAAATCTCAATTCCATCGATTAATTGCTGGGCATTCCATTTCTGAGCCTGCTCGACAAATTTCGTTTTGGTCTGCTCTCCTACTTCAATTAAATCAATTGTTGAAGCATTCTGAGCCATCATTAAATCTCTGAAATGATTTCCTAAACCAGCAATAAAAATATGCGGGTCAAACCCTCTTTTTACAATTTCATTAAAAGCAAAAAGAACTTCAGGAATTTTATTTTCTTTAGCAAAATCTACAATCTTCAGATATTGATCGTAATCTAAAATATTAAGAACTTCGGCAGCTTTGGCCAACGTAATATTCTTCTGTGAAAACGTAGAAAGTCTGTCAAAAATAGAAAGTGCATCTCTTAATGCTCCATCTGCTTTCTGGGCAATTAAATACAAAGCATCATCTTCATATCTAATGTTTTCTTTTTCAGCAATACCTTTTAAATGACTCTGAATATCAAGAATTGTAATTCTTTTGAAATCATAAATCTGACAACGAGACAGGATTGTAGGAATAATCTTATGCTTCTCAGTCGTTGCAAGAATGAAAATTGCGTGAGCCGGCGGTTCTTCCAAAGTTTTCAGAAAGGCGTTGAATGCTGCAGATGACAGCATATGTACCTCGTCAATAATATACACTTTGTACTGACCAACCTGCGGTGCAAAACGCACCTGATCAATCAATTCACGGATATCATCAACAGAGTTATTGGATGCAGCATCTAACTCATATATATTATAAGCAAAACCGTCTTCTGAAACAGAGCCGTCTTTCTCGTTAATTTTTCTTGCTAAAATTCTTGCGCAAGTCGTCTTACCTACTCCACGTGGACCACAGAAAAGCAGAGCCTGTGCTAACTGATTTTCTTCTATAGCATGCTCTAAAGTATCTGTAATATGTGATTGCCCAACAACGGTGTCAAACTGTTGGGGGCGGTATTTTCTTGCAGATACTATAAAGTTTTCCATAGCCCAAAAGTAAGAAATATTGTTCTAATTTGAAAATATAAATTTTCAAATTTAGCTGTATGCAAAGTCAAAATTTTAGAAAATAATTATTTCTTCTGATAAGCGAAATCTATGATATCAACGATAGCTTTCTCAATTTTCTTCCTACCGTCTTCAGATTTTGTGTCTATTCCACAGAAGGTCGTTCCATTGTGTGCAGTGTAGAGATTCAAGTGATAAATTCCTGCTACAAGCAACGCTGTAATCGCTCTATACTCGTCAGATTTTTCACCGAAATGTGGATCTGTAATGCTTGTGAATAAACCTTCACCCACTTCTTCACGTTGTTCGAATAATTTTTTAAGAATAGGGCGGTTTTCAGAAAGTTCCCAAACGATAATTTTTTGTAGTTCTTTGTTTTTTCTTAAACTTTCATATTGATTAAGCAAAGCAATTTTTGACATCTCCTTACCACCGTCTGAAAGATCTACATTCAGCTCTTTTTCGTCTACTCTACTCCAATAATCCTGAGATCTGATATACTCGTCAATAAGCTTATCAGTACTTCCGAAATATTCGTATATTAATTTTTTATCGAAACCGGCAACGGCCGCGATTTTACTAACCATTAATCCTGAATAACCTTTAGTTTTCAAAATTTTCCCAACTGCGTTAAGCAATTTTTGTTTGGTTTTCTCTTTATCCCTGATAGGACCTTGTACAACTTTTCTAGGCATCGTCTATTATTTAAAACTGCATTAAGCAATTAATTATTTTTAATTCGAAATAAATAGGAAATTAAGAGTATTGAACCCTAAAATGACTATTCATTTTCTTTTTAAATATTACTCTTCTCATAAAAAAGCTTGTAGAAATTATAGGAATTTCCCGCTTTTTTGAAAAGATTTATAATAAGTACGATATTAATATTGTTTTGGATTTGGCTTAACTCTAAATATTTATTTCATAAAAAAGTGTAATCTACCTGGTGTGAGTAGCAAGTTATCAAAAAACAGTTATCATTATAATTTAACAATTACGATTCACCATTTTGAGAAAATTGCTTAAGTAAATTTACATATTAATCTCTTATGTGCAAATATTTTTTTGTGTAACTAAAACTGTACCAAACAAAGGTAATTTCAAAAGTGCTTTTTTATTTATTTAATGCGAAAAACTCCACATTCATGAAAAATTAAAACACAATTTATTCAGTTTATCATTGATTACATACCGAAAAAATGATTTGATTATGAAATTTGATAAGTAAATTTTATACAAATATAGATTATCTTTTACTATTTCACAATAAAACATTGTTTATTGACTAATGATGATTTAAAAGATAATATTTCAAAGTTAGACATATCTAATGATGTTTCAGAGTTTAAAAATATTGGAACTGTAATTTTAAAAACATGATTCATCATTATTAAGTTGTATATTTTATTTCTAATACTTAAAATAGAATTACCTAGCATTTTTATATAAATAAATTTAATTTTTAACTAAATTAGCACCACACTTCACAAAAATCTATTAAAATCATAATCTAATATACTAGAATGAGAGGGCTTTTGCTGAAATTTATATATTTTTCTATTTTAACTTCGAGTTTTTTTTTAAAAGCCCAGCAATCTGCGCATATAGAAAAATTAAGACAAAAGATTTCTACAAATTCAAAACTATTCACAAGCAATATTGATAAAGCTTATCAGCAGTTAGAACCTTTATTAATAGAATCACGCAATCTGAAAGATTCACTTTCTGAGATGAAGCTACTTGATAGAAAATGTCGTTATTTCTACAGCAAAAATCTAACAGATAGTCTCATTGTTTCTTCAGAAAATTTACAGCAAAAATCCCGTGAATTCAAAGATGCCTATTACGAAGCAATGGCCAATGTTTATTTAGCAGAAACCTACTCCATTAATAACTTTCATGATAAGGCGATAATATATTTGAATAATGCTTATGAGATTCTACAAAAAGATCAATCGAATTCAAAAAAAATATTTTATGCGAAAGCTAATATTCTGAATAGTTATTCAAATATTTATTTGGATATCAAACAGCCGAGAAAGGCCGCAAAAAAAATTCTTGAAGAAATAGCAACGGGAAAAGAACTTAAAAATCCTAAGGAATATTCTGATTTTCAATATTTAAACTATTCAAATCTTGCTAATATTT
The DNA here is from genome assembly GCF_022699665.1 of Chryseobacterium aahli. Lineage (GTDB taxonomy): Bacteria > Bacteroidota > Bacteroidia > Flavobacteriales > Weeksellaceae > Chryseobacterium > Chryseobacterium aahli. The sequence continues at coordinate 403,403 of NZ_JALDNB010000002.1, forward strand.
ACATTCAGTACAATATAGATTCTGCTGATTATTACGTGAAAAAATCTATAAAATTAATGCCAAAAGAACTTCCTTATGACAAGGCAATGGTTTCCAATCATATTGTATTGGGAGAAGTAATGAAATACAGAGGTGACTACAAAAATTCGATTGCAAATTTTCATAAAGCGCTTTTCTTTAGTCAAAAAAACGGAATTGAACTCAATAAAAGTAATATCTATACTGCTTTACAGGAAATTTATAATAAGACAGGAAAGAAAGACAGTGCAGATTATTACCAGCAAAAAGTAAAGCAATTGGATCTGAATATTTTGCAAAGTAAATACAATTCGCTTCAAAAAGTAATTGAAAAAGAGAAAATTGAGGACAATCAAAAAGATTCTCAAAAAATTGTATTTTGGATTATTGCTTTTGCAGTTCTTATAGGAACTTTCGGGTTTATTATTTTTAAGTACAAAAGAAAAAGCAAAAAAGCAGAAGATCTCAATTTACAGGAAACATACAAGCATCTCATCAATCTTGTGAAAAATAAAGATGAATCTTTTTTATTTGCATTTGAAAATATTTTCCCACAGTTTTCTAATAAATTATTGAAAATAAATCCTGATTTACAACAATCTGAAATTGAGTTTTGTGCACTTCTGAAAATCAAATTAACAACTAAAGAAATTGCTCAGTATACTTTTATAGAAACTCGTACCGTTCAGAATAAAAAGTACAGATTAAGAAAAAAATTGGAAATTCCTGCGAACGATGACATTTATCAATTTATAGATAATATTTAATAAGCTTGAAAATTTTCAATGTAAAAAGCAATTGTCATTTAATAAATGATAATGGCTTTCTTTTATTAATATTTTATTACAAAACAATTAGATCTTGGACACATTATTTTAAATTAAAAACTTAATTGTTATTTAAAAATTCGCACAACCTATATTGCAAATTAATCATCAATCTTGCTTATAGCTCATGGAGTATCTAATGAGTATCTGATTTCATTTTAAATTCTTCAAAACTTTCCTGTTTCATCATTCAACACCATACATTTGTTAAACATTCTTCATGTATGATTTGTCCATCTTTTTTCATTCCTGAAAATTAAAAAAAGTAATACAATAATTATAAAAATCTAAAATTTGTTACCATGAAAAAAAACTCCTTTTTTACATTTAGAAAAACACTCTTAGCCTGTGGGGTTATTCTAAATTTTATTTCTTTACAAGCTCAGCAATGGGAAAATGTAGGTGCATCAGCCAATGTCTCTGCAGGTAATTCTAGCTACAATAATTTGGTAGTTGATGCTTCCGGAAATTACTTTTTATCATACTATGATGGTTCTGTGGCGAAAGGTTCTGTACAAAAATTTGATGGATCATCTTGGTCATATCTTGGAGGAGCTCCAGGAATAACTTCAGGTACTGCTCTTTACAACTCCCTTTCAATAGATGCTTTAGGAAATGTTTTTTATACTAATCAGGGTACAGGATTAGAGGTTCGTAAATTCAGTGGCAATGCATGGTCGCCCTTGACAAGTGCTACAACAAATACCATAAATTATCATGCATCTGCCGTATCACCAACCAACACTTTATTCACCTATGCTTCAGATGGTTCCGGAACAGTAAGACGATTAGTAAATAATACATGGGAACAAGTGGGAAATGCAGGATTTTCTGGCGGTGCTACTTTTGCAGAGATGGTTATCGGTACAAATAATAAAGTATACACCTGTAATGTCTTAAGTGGAGTAAGAGTTTATGAAAACTCAACTACTGCAACCTCTACAGATACCTGGACAATGCTGGGAGGTGCGATTGTAGATGCTTCGTCTTCGGGGGAGCAATACACTTCTGATATTGCAATCGATGGCAGTAATAATATATATTTAGCTTATATATCTACTTCTGCTCTTGGAAGAAAAATTAATGTAAAAAAATGGGATGGTACTGTCTGGTCACAAGTTGGTAACGCTAATTTTTCATTGAAGGCTGTACAGCATCTTGCGATTGCCGTCACTTCAAGCGGCAATCCTTACGTTGTGGCAAGTCAATGGGATAGCAGTGACGGAAATCATTTAAGAAATACGGTTTATAAATTTGACAGCACATCAAATACCTGGTCTACATTAGGAGGAGATTTTGTTTCGGATGGACAGGTTACTTATAATGATTTGTTCGTAGATTCTACCAATAATTACTTGGTTTTAGCATACTCACAGGGTTCAACAAGAGTGAAAAGAATTTCGTTATCTGCCTTATCAGTAAGTGATACTAGAAAAGAAGTTTCCGCTATATACCCAAATCCTACTACAGGAATTATATATTTCAAAGGGGATGACAAAATAAAATCTGTTGAAATTACCAATACGGTTGGAAGAATAATTAAATCTCAAAACGATGCTGAGAAAGTAGATATTTCAAACGCACCTACAGGAGTTTACTTCGTAACTATCAAAAAATCAACAGGAAAGATTACAACTAAAAAAATCATTAAAAAATAAATTTCATATCATAGTTTAGAATTAGTTAGAATTAGGAGAATAAGACTTTGCGTGCAGAGTCTTATTTTTTTTGAAAATAAATCATATCATCACTTTATGGAATCATTTTTGCTAGAAAACAATACATAAATAAACTATTAAATTAAAAAATAGTATATTTATAAACAATTAAATTTAATGAAATGAATTTTGATTTAGTAAAAGATACTGTAGCTCTTCTCGAGGAATTTAATTTGAATAATACCAATTCAGATTATCCTTCAACCATTGAAGGCTTTAAAGCATGGGTTTGTAATCAGGAATCTAAAAAACAATCAATACAAGATAACGACACAGATTGGGAAGGAAAAGAAAATGGAAGAAGCGCAGAAAGTGCTATCAGCACCTTATTAGTACACCTTAATCGATATGCAAAAACATATTCAAAGTCTGCGATTTCAGATTCTGACTTTTCTACTCAGGAAGATTTTATTTATTTAATTACCCTTAAATCATTTGGGACAATGTCTAAAATCGATTTAATTAAAAAAAACATTCACGATAAACCAGTGGGAAATCTTGTGATCAATCGACTTCTGAAACAAGGATGGATTGAGCAAAATGATTCAGATGAGGATAAAAGAATCAAATTAATTCACATTACAGAAAAAGGATTGAAAGCTCTTGAAAATCAAATGGAAAAGATTCGTCAGGCTACAAAAATTGTTTCAGGAAATCTTACTCGTTCAGAAAAAATCGACTTGATTCGGATTTTAAATAAACTGGATCATTTCCATCATCCTATTTATAACAAAAATATTGACAGCAAAGATCTTATAAACACCGTTTATAGAGATTTTACATTTGAAAATAATTAATATGAGTAAGATAGCAATCATAGGCTCAGGATTTTCAGGATTGTCGGCTGCTGCTTACTCTGCGCAGAAAGGTCACGAAGTTCATGTATTTGAAAAAAACAGCAGTTTAGGTGGAAGAGCAAGAAAATTTGTTACAGATAATGGCTACACTTTTGATATGGGCCCAAGCTGGTATTGGATGCCGGATATTATTGAAAACTTCTTCTCAGATTTTGGTAAAAAAACGTCAAACTTTTTTGAACTAATTCCGCTAAATCCGCAGTTTGAAATGGTTTTTTCGGACGGAAACATGCAGATTCCTCATGATTATGAAGAGATGAAAAATCTTTTTGAATCTACAGAAAAAGGCGCAGGCAAAAAGCTGGATGAATTTATGAAAGATGCTCAATACAAATATGAAGTCGGGATGAAAGATTTCGTCAACAAACCTTGTCATTCCTGGTTCGAATTTGTTTCTCCAAAGATTGCTAAGAGTGCTTTAAAACTTGATTTATTATCCGATTTCCACAAATTTGTCAGAAAATATTTTAAAGATCCAAAACTCATTATGTTGATGGAATTCCCAGTAATTTTTCTGGGAGCCGCCCCGAAAGACATTCCCGCATTATACAGTTTGATGAATTACGGCGGTTATAAACTCGGAACATGGTATCCGATGGGCGGATTTTCAAAAATCATTGATGCAATGGCAGATGTAGCGAAAGAACAAGGGGTTCAATTTCATCTAAATTCAAATATAGATTCAATAAAAATCAATCAAAACAAAGCTACTGCCGTTTCTGTGAATGGAAAAGATATTGAATTTGACAGCATAATCGCATCGTCAGATTATCATCACACAGAAAACAGTTTACTTTCGAAAGAATACAGGAATTATACGGAAGATTACTGGAAAAAAAGAACTTTCGCCCCTTCATGTTTAATTTATTATTTAGGATTTAACGAAAAAATTCCAAATCTGAAACATCACACTTTGTTTTTTGAGAATGATCTGGATTTACATACCACCGAAATTTACGAAGATAAAAAATGGCCTACAAAACCACTATTTTATGTTTGTTGTCCATCTAAGACTGATCCAAATGTCGCTCCTGAAAATTGTGAGAACGTATTTTTATTAATGCCGGTTGCGACAGGTTTGGAAGACAGTGAAGAAGTAAGAGAAAAATACTTTAATAAAATGATTCTCAGACTTGAAAAACACACTGAAATATCTGATTTAAAATCAAAATTAGACTATAAAAAAAGCTATTGTATCAAAGATTTCAAAGAAGATTATAATGCTTATGAAGGAAATGCCTATGGATTAGCCAACACACTTTCCCAAACGGCAGTTTTAAAACCTTCATTAAGAAATAAAAAAGTAAGCAATTTGTTTTATACTGGACAGCTGACGGTTCCGGGACCAGGAGTTCCACCGTCAATTATTTCGGGAAAAATTGCAGCCATCGAAGCCACTAAATAACCAAGGATACTATGAAAAAACTATTTGACGATCTCTCTTACAAGATCAGTAAACAGACCACAAAGCAGTACAGCACCAGTTTTTCATTGGGTATTTTGGCTTTGTCACCAAAAATTAGAAATTCAATTTACGCTATCTACGGATATGTGCGTCTAGCGGATGAAATTGTCGACAGCTTCCATGATTTTGACCGTTCTACTCTATTGACACGCTTCCGAGAGCAGACAAATCAGGCTTTGGAAGAAAAAATTTCTTTAAATCCTATTTTACAGTGCTTTCAGGAGACAATTCACCAATATGAAATTGATGTACAATTGATTTATCAGTTTCTCGACAGTATGGAAATGGATCTTCAGAAAATTGATTACAATTCTGATTTGTATAAACAATATATTCTAGGTTCTGCAGAAGTTGTGGGTTTAATGTGTCTTCATATTTTTGTAAACGGAAATAAAAAACAATATGAAATACTGAAACCTTCGGCGATGAAATTGGGTTCGGCTTTTCAGAAAGTCAATTTTTTGAGAGATTTGAAAGATGATTATCAGGTTTTGGGGCGTACCTATTTCCCGAATGTTGATATCGCGTATTTTGATAATACAGTGAAAGAACATATCGAAAATGATATTCAGCAGGAATTTAAAGAAGCTTTAGAAGGAATTAAAAATTTACCAAACTCAGCGAGATTTGGCGTTTATCTTGCTTACAGATATTATATTTCATTATTCAGAAAAATTAAAAGAACTCCTGCAAAAAAAATTATCAATCAAAGAATCAGAATTTCAAACGGAAGAAAATTTTCGTTGATGATGAGCAGTTATGTTCAATACAAAATCTCTTATTTATAGAATCTAAAATTTACTTTAAAATAAAAAAATGGAACACCAACTTAAACGTGAACAACAATTAAACTGTGATCTAGAAACTGCATGGAAATTCTTTTCATCAGCCAATAATCTTTCTAAAATAACTCCGAAAGACATGAATTTCATCGTCCGAACAAAATTAGAAAACGACGAGATTTACGAAGGAATGACTATCGATTACTATGTTTCTCCACTTTTAGGCATTAAAATGGATTGGCGAACTGAAATTACTCATGTCGATCAACGCAGAAGTTTCACTGACTTTCAACTGAAAGGACCTTATAAATTGTGGAATCATTATCATGAATTTATCCCTAACGAAAAAGGTGTTTTAATAAGAGACACAGTTGATTACGAGCTTCCGATGGGATTTTTAGGTGAAATTGCACACAAACTTTTTGTAAAAAATAAGCTTGAGCAAATTTTCAGTTACCGTTTTAATATTCTGGAAGAAATGTTTAATTCTAAAAAAGAATAAATAATGAATTTTCTAATTGTTGTTGCTACATTTTTCATCATGGAAGGCATCACGTGGATGGTTCATAAATACATCATGCATGGTTTTTTGTGGACACTTCACCGAGATCATCATGACCACAGCAACGAAGGAGACTTAGAAAGAAATGATTATTTCTTTGCCATTTTTGCCATCCCAACAATAGCTTTGATGTATTACGGAACAATCAATAATTTCAATGCTTATTTCTACATTTCAATTGGGATTACATTGTACGGAATGGCGTATTTTTTTGTTCATGATATCTTTATTCATCAACGTTTTAAATTTCTCAGAGACACCCAAAATCCTTATTTATTGGCGATAAGACGTGCTCACAAACAACATCACAAGCATACCGGAAAAGAAATGGGAGAATGTTTCGGATTTTTATGGGTTCCTGTGAAATATTTTAAAATGTATTTTAATAAAAATAAAAAGTAAATCATGTGGCAATACACGTATTTGGCAATTAATTTTTTCACTGTAATTATCTGTTTTTTATTTTCATTTCATCCGAAGATAAGGTTTCACAAGCATTTTAAAGCATTTTTGATGGCTTCATTTTTAGTGGCCATATTTTTTATCGTTTGGGACGTTTGGTTTACTGATATTGGAGTTTGGTGGTTTAATGACCGATATTTAATCGGAAAAAGATTATTCGGACTTCCGATTGAAGAGTTGATGTTTTTTATCTGCATTCCTTTTTCATGTGTGTTTACTTATTTTTGTTTAGATAAATTCTTTAAACTCGATTGGAAAGAAGGTGTTGAAAAGATATTTGTCATTATCTCAATAACTCTTTTACTTTGTTTAGCGGTTTATTTTGAGAACAAAATTTATCCTTTCGTGACATTTCTAACCACAGCAATCAGTCTTTTCATTCTATATTTTATCTTGAAAACAAGATGGATTGGTAAAGCTTCCTTTATTTATTTAATATTAATGCCCGGATTTCTCGCAGTCAACGGAATTCTCACCGGAACTGGGCTCGACTCTCCTATCGTCAACTACAATCCTGAGAAAATAATTGGATTAAGAATCTTAACGATACCTATCGAAGACATGGTTTATGGTTACGAAATGATTCTGTGGAACATCTTTTTATTTTACAAATTTAAAAAAGAAGAAAACAATCCTGATTTGATATAGAAAACTGAGATTTAATGAGTATTGAAGACTTTTCTAAGCTAAACTGGGTTTGAAAATTTAGTTAACAACTAATTTACCTAAAATTTAGAATTATTTATCATATTACATACCACATGAGCAATGCGAGGCATAGTATTTGCAAACTATTAATCAAACCACACTATTATTATGAAAGTAACAGATTTGAAAATTAAAAATCTGGTAGACTATAGAGGCCAGATTTTCACGATTACAGAGATTTTTCACAATGAGAATAATGATTATTCTGTAAAGATTGAAAATGACTATCAATCTTTGGCTGTACCTGCAGATTCTATTAACCCCATTACCATCAATGAAGATTGGTTAGTAAAATTCGGGTTTTCTAGAACTTATAGTTCAGATCACAGAATCAGATACGAAAGACCGGAATCATTTATCAAGTATGATATTGATTTAAGTTCAAAGAAAATCGTTGAAGGTTTGAAGATTTATGGAAATACAATTAAATGCAAGTACATTCATGAATTTCAAAATATATTCTCTTGTCTTTTCGGAAAAGAAACAGGAGTTTCTATGAAGAATATATTTAAAAATGAAGCAGTAGCGTAGAAACCACCGCCCAAATCAAATTATATATGTTCTTACAACAGAAAATCCCCAGCTTATTTTAAGTTGGGGATTTTTATATTGATATTATGTTATTCGTTTTTTATTACCCGCCTCAACCCAATTTTCTTTACAGCAATTTTTGCAGGTTCCGGCATTTCCGACTTGTTTTTCTTCTGTATATCCACAGAATGTACAAGAGTAATGACTTTCTTTCGAAATGTTTTTTAAAGGATAATCTAAAGAATGCGGCATTATCGGCAGACCAAATTTGATATCTTTCTCATCATAAAAAAACACACTAATATCTCCAGAAGTCTCTTCAATAGCTGTTTCTATCTGACCCAAATGTGAAACTCCTTTTAATCGTAATTCAGAAAAAAATTCGTCGCTGCCTAAATTTTCTTTTTTGAAATTATCGACTAAAAAGACACCGTCTTGTATAAGACATATCGGTTTTCCTTCTAGTAAATTTTCAAGCTTTTTAAATCTTCCGATAAGATAAGTCAAAAGACTGTAAACCAAAATAATAACAATAAAAACAATAATCGAAGACATGATTCCTACATCTTTATAAAACATAGGATCACCTGCTGCAGAACCCAACCCGATAATAACGACCAGCTCAAAAACAGATAATTGTTTCACCCCTCTTTTCCCTAAAACCCTTAAACCAATAATAATGGTAAGAAACATGATGATGGTACGCAAAACAATTTCAAGCAGAAAGATCCATTCTTCGCCACCCAAAAGAAATTCTTTCCAGCTAAAATTTAAAAATATTGAGAGAAACATAGTGATATAATTTCGGTTGTAAGGTCAAAAAATAAGCCAATGAAAAATTAATTAAATTAAAAAAACCTCCGAATCTGAAATTCAAATTCGAAGGTTCTCACTTTTAATATAAATTGCTTAAAAACTTTATTAAAGTTTAATGTCTTGTAAATTTTTGAAAAATTATTTCAAATCGAAATAACATCCATATTTACTCTGCTGGATTTTAGATGTAAAATCATCAAATGCCGGATAGCGTATTCCTGTTGCAATGTCGATAACAATTTTATTTAAATTTGGTTTTAATTTTAATCTTATCTGATCAAAACTGTAGTTATCAGCTTCACATAAGAATTCTTTTATTTCATTAAAATTAATACCATTTTCAACAATCGTTTTCTTTGCCTTCTGAAACGGCATATCGTCTAGAAAAAATTTAATTCGTTCCATAAATTTTAGATTTGGTAGTGATTGCTAATATACGAATTTTAATTGAATTAATTATGATTACAATCACATTATCAACACGATATAATTATTTACTAAAGTAAATATTGAATTTAATTATTAAATAAATAACTTTTCTTAAATGGTCTCGATTTTGTCTTTATTAAAAAATAAAATATTCATTATGAACACCAAAAACATATCAAGAATTGCCCTCGGAACTATGCTCGTTACAGCAGGAATTGCTCACCTTACTTTTGCCAGAAAAGACTTTCAGGCTCAGGTTCCCGATTGGGTTCCGTTAGAAAAAGATGAGACCGTTGTATATTCCGGAATTGTTGAAATTGCTTTGGACGCAAGTATTATTTCTACCCCGAAAAAATACCGTTCAACATTAGGTAAAATCACTGCCATTTTTTTCACAGCTGTCTTCCCGGGAAATATTTCGCAGTATCAAAATAGAAAAGATGCCTTTGTTTTAGATACCGACAACAAAAGAATGGTTAGATTATTTATGCAACCGCTTCTTATTGCATGGGCTTTGAAATCTTTGGGTAGATAATCTCTAAATTAAGCTTTAAACTAAACCGCAACAATAGATTTAATTCAACTATTTTGCGGTAAAATTTGTATTTGCCGGATTGGAAGTAAATTAAAATCTTAAACTAAAAAAACTGATCCGGAGTAATCGGTAAATTCCTGAAACGTTTTCCGGTTGCATTATAGATTGCATTGGCAAGCGCCGGCGCAGCACCAATAATTCCTACTTCACCCAAACCTTTTGCTCCACTTGGGTTAAGATTTAAATCAGGTTTATTGATAAACACAACTTCAATTATTGGTGCGTCTGCGTTGACAGGGAAATGATATCCTGCCAAATCATTGGCGATAATGCTTCCCAATTTCTCATCAACAGACATCTTTTCCATCAAAGCCATGCCGATTCCACCAACTGCAGCACCGGAAATTTGATTGGCAGCCGGTTTTTGATTAATGATTTTCCCACCGTCTACAACAACAACCATTTTATCGACAACTACTTTTCCGGTTTTGGTATTTACTTTTACCTTACAAAAATGCGCAGCTGAGGAACAGAAAGAAAACTTCTTCTTCTCTTCACCCGCTTCTGATGAAGCTTCCACTTCAATTAGATTTAAATTATTTTTACTGAAAATATCATGATAGGAAAGGAAATTATCACCTTCTTTCTGAAAAGAAATGCCTTTGTCTGAAAGTATGATATCTGCAACTGCAGCATTTTGAAATTTTTGATTTGACACAGAAGCATATTCAGCAAGCTTTAATTTTAATGCGTCACAAACTGCAGCCACAGCTCCACTGATTGATGATAAACCTGTACTTCCGCCCTGACTTCCAGCAGGTGGCAAATCTGAATTTCCTAATTCAATTTTTATTTTATTTCGTGAAATACCGGAACGCTCATGCATAATATTCACCATTCCAGTTCCAGTTCCCGTTCCGATGTCGGTCATTGCGGTTTGCAGAACAATATTTCCATCTTTGGTCATTTTAATTCCTGCTCCGGCTTTGTTTCGTCCGGCATTCCACATTCCGACTGCCATTCCATATCCAATTTTCCAATCGCCTTCAATGGTTGCTACCGGTGTAGGCTTGCGTAAATTCCAGCTGATCATTTTAGCACCTTTTTCTATGGCTTCTTTCAAGAAATTTGTAGACCAAGGCAATCCCGTTTCAGGATTTTTTTCTGTTGCTAAATTTTTATATCTGAGTTCAACAGGATCCATTTTCAATTGATAGCTCAATTCATCTAAAGCAGATTCTACTGCAAAATCACCAGTGCAGTCGCCGGGGCCACGCATCCATGTTGGTGCACTGAGATTTAAAGGAACGACTGCATTTTCAGTTTTAAGATTATCAAATTGGTAAATCAATCTTGTCACTCTTGTAATTCCATCACTAAAAGAATCATAAATAGCACAACCATTTTTTGCCTGATGCAAAACTCCCGTAATTTTACCGTCCTGATTGGCACCTAATTTTATTCTCTGCCAAGATGCAGGCCTATAACCAACAGAGTGAAACATCTGAGGCCTTGTCAGCATCAACTTGACGGGTCTGTTGACTTGTTTAGCTCCCAAAATCGCAGCCAAAGCGTGCGGCCACACTTTTAAACCCGAACCAAAACCGCCACCTACAAACTCGCTGATGACCTGTATATTATCGACAGGAATTCCGAATAATCCGGAAAATGTTTTCTGTACGCTATTGACTCCCTGATTTTTATCGTGTAATCTTAATTTATCTTCTGCATACCAATGTGCAATAGTTGCATGCATTTCCATTGGATTGTGAATTTCGGCTGCGATGTTGTATTGTTGGTCTATCGTAAATGGTGAATTGCTCCAACTTTTTTCGTTACCTCTTTCCTTTCCGGCAGGTTTTAATTCTACTTTATTTTTAGCCTGATTAAAATCTACTTCAAAAGGAGCAGTTGTAAATTCTACTTTCACTAAAGATGCAGCATAAGTAGCTTCTTCCAAAGTTTCAGCAATTACTAAAGCAATAGGTTGTCCTTTAAAATAAATCTTATCGGTATGGAAAACCGGAAGTCCGAATTTTGATTCTTTTATCTTCGATTCATCCACAAACCCCGGAACTGAAGGTTTTTTAAGGTGTGAAATAATATCGAGTAATCCTTCAGCCTGTTTTGCGGCATCGGTGTTAATCGATTTAATTGAACCAGATGCGATTTCACTCGTCACCAAAACGCCATAACAGAGGTTGTCTACTTTATATTCGGCGGCATATTTCCCTTGTCCTTTTACCTTTGCAATTCCTTCTACACGACCTTCAACAGGTAGTACAAAATCAGTTTTATCGTCAAAAAATCCCATGTTTTTACTTTTTAAAATTTGTTAGAAATAAAACAGTTTATAGTTTGGAAGCATTTTGCAAAGCCAGTTCGATAGCTCCCTTCAACATCGGAACTTTGTAACCGTTTTGAGCCAGAGGCTTTACTTTTTCTGTTGCAATTTCTGCAGCTTTTTTAAATATTTCTTCAGAAGCTTTTTTACCTTTCAGATAGTCTTCTGCTTCGTACCATCTCCATGGTTTGTGTGCAACACCGCCAGAAGCTAATCTTGCATCTTTGATTGTATTTCCTTCCATTTGTAAAGCTGATGCTACAGAAATCATCGCAAAAGCGTAAGAGGTCCGTTCACGTAACTTTACGTAAGCATATTTTTTATAAAATTCATTTTTCGGAACTTCAATATGAGTGATTAAAGCGTTTTGAGGTAAATTATTATCTAACCATGGTGTATTTTCAGGTAATTTATGGAAATCTTTAAATGGAATCATAAACTTTTCGTCTTTAGAAGTAAGTCCATGAACATTGGCATCCAACGCACTTAGAGAAATACATAAATCTGATGGATGAACTGCAACACATTGGTCATTGTAACCCACAACAGCACTCATTTTATTATCCCCAATCAAAGCACTACAACCACTTCCTTTTTTCCTTTTGTTGCATGGAGTGGTCACATCATAAAAGTATGGACATCTGGTTCGTTGCAAGAGATTTCCTGCTGTACTTGCCATATTTCTTATTTGTGGTGAAGCTCCCGCTAAAACTGCTTTAGTGATTAAGGGATAATTTTTAAGCAAATTAGAATTTGTAGTCAACGCAGTATTTCTAACCATTGCTCCCAAACTAACTGACTTTTCAGACCATTTAATTTCGCTAGACAAGGCCGATGAAACATCAACCATTCCGTCGGGTTGTGCGATATTTTTCTTGAGAAGATCGACAATATTGGTTCCGCCTGATATAAAATCTCTGTTTGAACTCTTTAATTTTAAAGCTTCAGCAGAATTTTTTGCTTTTTCAAATGTAAATGGTTTCATAGCGCTGCAACTTTTTGGATAGATTCTACAATTCCGTTGTAGGCACCACAACGACAGAGATTTCCGCTCATGAATTCCTTAATTTCTTCTACCGAATTGGTATGACCTTCTTTTACACAGGCCACAGCAGACATGATTTGTCCCGGGGTGCAATATCCACATTGAAAACCGTCACATTCTATAAAGGCTTCCTGCATGGGATGAAGCTGATCACCGCTCGATAAACCTTCAATTGTGGTTACTTCTTTACCGGGAACCATTGCTACCAAAGTCAGGCAGCTTAGTGCTCTTTCGCCATCAATATGAACCGTACAAGCTCCACATTGCCCGTGGTCGCAGCCTTTTTTCGTTCCGGTAAGATTTAGATTTTCACGAAGAACATCTAACAAGGTTGAGCGACTGTCTGTTTTAATTTCGTGTACTTTTTTGTTGACAGAAATTTTTATCGGTAAGACAGTTTTCTTTGGAAGAATAAAATCTTTTACATCCTGATAAAAAGCTTTTACTGACGTTGGAATTGATGCGAAAATTGCTACAATAGCCGTGCTTTTCAGGAAGGATCTTCTGTTTTGATTGGTAGAGTCAGACATATCTGATGTTTTTTAGGAGAGACTTGGTAAGTTTTATTTGAATTTAAACTCAATGACTAATTCAACTATTTCAAATTTAATCAAAACTTTATGCAAAACTTATGATTGAATCTAAACTTCTAGCCTCAGAGTCTAATTTATAATGGAAATAAATTAAATAATTTATAACGCAAAAAATCCGACAAAGTATTTTCTGTCGGATTGTATTTTTAAGTTTAAAATGATATTACTGAATCACATAACTCTTTTTGCTGACTGTATGTGCCGAAAAATATCCCAATGCACCATTGCTGATGTTGCTTGGCGGATTGGAAGGGGTAATTCCGCCACCGGGACCGCCACCATCGATAATTTGTAATAATGAGGAAAAATAGGTAAAAACGTTGGTATCAATACATTGCATTTCAACATTAATTGTGTCACCTACTTTTGTTTTTTCACTTTCACCGTCTTCATCATCATTTGGAAGCAACAAAGGTCTTTGGTTGAGCATTCCATTGTTAACATTATCAGAAAACGCTTCAAATGTTTTTTTCGGATTACTATTTAAAGTATAACTGAAAAGATATCTGTTTCCTAAAGTTGCCGGATCTGTAAAAATAGGTAAAAGTGTATACGATAATTCGCCAGCAACCAAGAATGAATCCTGCTGCAAATCCTCAAGCACAACAGGTTGCGGCATAGTACTCGTCGCTGTATATTCTTTTCCTTCTGCCGAAACTTTTAAAGAATACGTTCTACCGGGTGCGGTTGTAAAAGTCGTGGTTTCGTAAATCCCCTGACCTACATGGTTTAAGGTTTCGGTTTGTCCGGTGTTATCACTTAAAATAACAACAGCATTACTTACAATTGGATATATATTATTTTCTGTAAATGCTACCGATTTGGTAATTTTCACCTGATAAGGTCCAGGTTGATTGGTTACGTTAGCTTCAATGACGATATTTCCGCTTTGATCCTCTAAATCTAAGTCAATTTCTTTCTCACAACTCGTGAATAAAAACAGTGAAACAATAATTAAAAATATGTTTTTCATCAAATTAAAATTTAAAATTATACGTTATATTCGGAACAAACTTGAAGAGTGAAGTCTGCATTGCTCTGGTTGTTCCAGGATTATCTGGGTTGTCTTCGAAGGCAATGGTGTAGGCATTTTCTCTTCCGTACACATTATAAATCCCGAAAGACCATGAGCTTTTCCAACGTTTGTTTTTATTGGGTTCGTAGGTTGCGCTCAAATCCATTCTGTGGTAAGCGGGCATTCTGTCAGCATTTCGTTTGCTGTATTGGAAAATCGTTTGTCCAAGCAAATCATACTTCCCAGTCGGGAAAGTCACTGCATTTCCTGTGCTGTACACAAACAACCCTGAGAACGACCATTTTTGATTCAATTCATACGTTGCAACAACTGATAAGTCGTGGGTTTTATCCTGTCTGGCATTGTACCAATTGTTATCGTTGATTCCGTTTATTTTTCTTTCTGTTTTTGATAAGGTGTAAGAAATCCAGCCTGTCAGTTTTCCGCTTTTCTTTTTTGCGATGACTTCTAAACCGTAAGCTCTGCCTTTTCCAAACAACAATTCACCTTCAACATCAGCGGCAGCATCGAAAGTGATTTCTGCCCCGTTTTTAAAATCAATCTGATTCTGCATCGTTTTGTAATACACTTCTGCATTGATTTCGTAATTATTGTTGTTGAAATTTCTGCTATATCCGGCACTTATTTGATCCGCAATTTCAGGCTTTACCGAATAGCTACTTCCAATCCACTGATCAGTAGGGTTTCCGCTGCTGCTGTTGCTGAGCAAGTGAAGATTCTGAGTATTTCTAGCATATCCACCTTTAATGCTGCTCACTTCATTGATTCTGTAGTTGGCAGTAATTCGCGGTTCCAAATTAACATACGTTTTTCCGAATTTTCCTTTTTCTAAAAATCGGCTTTCGGTTAAAACTCCATTGTCATAGGTATTGAAAGTATCTCCACCCAAAACGCTGAACATCGACAGTCTTAAACCATAATTGACCGTCAACTTTTCTGTTGCTTTAAAATCGTCATTGATATAAAATGCATTTTCCCAAGAATATCTCGAATTTCTCGGAAAACTGCTTACACTCGTTCCCGAAGCACTGCTTGGCGTAATCGTATGATAAATAGACTGTAAACCAAAACGAACTGAATGCTTATTCCCGGCAAACCATGAGAAATCCTGTTTCAGATTCCAATCCTGAATTTGTGAATCTAATCCGAAAGTATTGTTGTTGCTCGATAGACTGACTTTGTAATCGTAATTGCTGTAAATGAATGACGTATTTGAGAATAATTTACTGTTGATAATGCTGTTCCATCGTACAGTTGCTGTCGTATTTCCCCAATCGGTAGAAAATGTATTCCCTAATCCTAAAACATCCCGTCCGAAATATCCAGAAATATACAAACGGTTGTTTTCGTTAATTTGATAATTGGCTTTTAAATTTAAATCATAAAAGTAAAGCTTGCTGTCTTTAAAATCATCAGTCGCTTTCAGGAAAACATCAGCATACGTTCTTCTTCCCGAAACAATGAATGAAGATTTTTCTTTCTGAATCGGTCCTTCTACACTCAATCGGCTGCTAATCAAACCAATTCCTCCGTTGACGTTGTAGTCTTTATTGTTTCCGTCTTTCATTTTCACATCCATCACCGAAGAAAGTCGACCTCCGTATTGTGCCGGACTGTTCCCTTTAATAATGCTTGCATCTTTCAGTGCATCACTGTTGAACGTGCTGAAAAAACCTAGTAAGTGTGATGCATTATAAACCGGTGCTTCATCCAATAAAATTAAATTCTGATCGGTTGCGCCTCCTCTTACACTGAATCCGCTGCTGCCTTCGCCATTGCTCTTAATTCCCGGTAACAGCTGAATTGTTTTCAAAACATCTTTTTCACCAAACAAAACAGGAAGTTTTTCGATGCTTTTGATGCTCAAAGTTTCGGTTCCCATCTGAGCTGAAGTCAGATTTTTATCTTTTTTCACTGCTGAAATGATGACTTCATCAATTTGTGCAGTTCTTTCTTTTTCCTGGCTCAGAATCAAATCTAACTTTACATTCTGATCAAGATGTACGGTCTGTCTATAGTTCTCGTAACCTCCGTATGCAACGGCAATTGTATAATTTCCCTGCGGCAGAGAAAGTGAATAAAAACCATATTCGTTGGCTGTGATATTGATGGTTGGGTCTTCTTCTACTTTGATGGTGGCTCCGATGACGAGTTCACCATTCTTTCCGTCTCGTACCGTTCCACTGATCGTTCTCCGTTCCTGAGCAAAAGCAGTAATGCTGAAAACCGAAAGCCCGATTGTGGTGAAAATTCTACAATAGATTGCTTGCATTATTCGA
The DNA here is from genome assembly GCF_022699665.1 of Chryseobacterium aahli. Classification (GTDB taxonomy): domain Bacteria; phylum Bacteroidota; class Bacteroidia; order Flavobacteriales; family Weeksellaceae; genus Chryseobacterium; species Chryseobacterium aahli. The sequence continues at coordinate 420,410 of NZ_JALDNB010000002.1, forward strand.
TGTTTATTAAGAAAATAGTTTATTTGAAAGCCTAAAGATAAGCTTTTATTAAGTGGACTTGAAAGTGAATAAACGGATAAATATATTTTAAATTGCCTTTGTGTATGTGAAATTTTGTTCATAAAAAATCCTCAATCTCTTAAATTGAGGATGTTCATCAATTGATATCGATAGATATCTTATCAATCTTTAATATGTTTAGCCACTTTCTCCTCCAAATCTTCCAGATTAAAAGGTTTCGCCACGTAATCATCTGCCTGTGCACTCTTTGCTAAAGCCACAATATCATTATTGGCAGTTACATAGATTACAGGAATATTTTTGTATTCTTCATGGCTTTTCAAAAGCTTTGTTGCTTCTACACCACCGATATTAGGGATCCAATTATCCATCAAAATCACGTCTGGTTGAAACTGTGAAACCTTTTGTATGATGTCGTGCGACGTTTCTGAAATCTCAACGTCATAGCCGCCTTCTTCAAAAATGATGCTGATCACTTCAAGAATCACTTTATCATCATCAAAAATCAAAATTTTCTTCTTGTTCATATATTTAATTTATTTTATTTAATTGAAATTATTTTACTACTTACAACTGATTAATTAACTCCGCCAAATCTTTAGGATCAACTAACAGATCATAATCAACCCTCTCTAATGCCTGCTTCGGCATATAATCGACTTCAGCGGTTTCCGGATTTTGAATCCAGACGATTCCTTTATTTTTTTTAATATATTTTAAACCTTCCACGCCATCTGCACTGGCTCCTGAAAGCAAAACTCCGATCAGGTTTTCACCAAACATCTCAGCTGCAGATTTGAAAGTCACATCAATCGACGGACGCGAGTAATTCATCTTTTCTGAACTGTCGAGTGATACTGTATTTTTACTTTCAAACAACAAATGATAATCAGCAGGAACGATGTAAATCTCATTCTTCTGAACCTCTGTTTTATCTTCAATTTCAATCACTTTCATTGAAGTAAATTGCTGCAATAAAGTCGGCAGAATACTCGTTGAGTACGCTTTTCTATGAACAACCAAAACAATCGGAAAATTCATATTTTCGTCCAGCTTTTTGATCATTTCCATAATCACCTGAAGACTTCCTGCAGATCCTCCGATGACAATTAATTCAGTATGGCTCATTTGTGTTTTCATGCTGAATCTATTGATGATCTACTTTTTTCCAAATTTTTTGGTCTTCAATCTGATGATAAGATTTATCTAAATTAGAAAACCGCAAAGTTTCTTTCGAACCTAAGGCCAGATAACCCAAATTTTCTAAACTTGCATCAAAAAGATTAAAAACACGTTCCTGCAAAGCTTTTTCGAAATAAATCAAAACATTTCTGCAGATAATCAACTGAAAGCTGTTGAACGAGCTGTCTGAAACCAAATTATGCGTCGATAAAATCAGTTTTTCCTGCAGGCTTTTATCAAACCTTGCACTGTCATAATTCGCAGTGTAATAATCTGAAAAGTCTTCTTTTCCTCCCGAAAGCATATAGTTTTCAGAATATACTTTCATCTGATGCATCGGAAAAACGCCTGATCTTGCCGTTTCTAAAACTGATGGATTAATATCTGTTCCGTAAATCAGACATTTATGATACAGATTGGCTTCCTTCAGTAAAATTGCCATCGAATATGCTTCTTCGCCAGTAGAACAACCTGCAACCCAAATCCTGATCAAAGGATATGTTCCCAACTGTGGCAGAATTTCTTCTCTCAATTTTTTGAAAAAATAAGGATCACGGAACATCTCTGTCACATTTACCGTAATTTCTTCGATGAAATGTTTGAGATAATCAGGATCGTTGAGAACTGTGTAGCGCAATTCTGCAAAGCTGGTAAAACGGTCGATCAGACAAATACGATTGACTCGTCTTTTGAAAGATGCTCTGCTGTACAAAGAAAAATCGTATCCGTACAGGTCGTACACATCTTTGATTAGAAATTCGATTTCTTCGTCCTTTACAATACTTGGCTCCAGCATTTAAGACAGTTTTTCTATAGCAGTTAATAGCACATCAACATCAATCGGCTTTTTCACATAATCCTGAGCTCCTGCATCCAGACATTTCTGTCGGTCTTCTTCCATTGCCTGAGCGGTCACTGCGATTACCGGAATATGTTTGATAGAAGGTGTCTGGCGAATAATTTTAACCGCTTCATAGCCATCCATTTCAGGCATCATCATGTCCATCAACACCAAATCAATGGTGGGATTATCTTTTAAAATCTGAATCGCTTCCTGCGCCATTGTAGAAGTTTCCATCTGAAAACCGCGGGCTTTTAATGTTAATTTTAGAGCAAATATATTTCGTGGATCATCATCCACTATCAAAATTTTCTTTTTCATGAGAGTACCTCTGATTTAACTTTCATACAACCAAACACGCAACAGAGACAGCAACTGATCGATATCCACAGGTTTTGTGATGTAATCTGAAGCACCCGCCTCAATACATTTGTCACGATCTCCAATCATCGATTTTGCCGTTACAGCAATGATTGGAAGTCTTCTGAACTTCGGCATTTTTCTGATTTCCTGAATCGTTTCGTAGCCATCCATATTCGGCATCATCATATCCATCAAAACTACGTCTACATCAGGATGTTCTTTGATTTGCTCTAAAGCCTGAACTCCGTCCATTGCCAGCACAACTTCCACTTTATATTTCTCCAAAGCTTTCGTTAATGAGAATATATTGCGGACGTCGTCATCGGTTATCAAGATTTTTTTACCACTCAAAACTTCTGTCAATGAACCTAAAGTTTTATTTCTGATGGTTTCTACCGAGCTGTTTTTCTCCTCAACCAAATGCAAAAACAAACCAACTTCATCTAAAATTCTTTGGTAAGAATGCGCCGTTTTTACGACAATCGAATCAGCATATTGCTTGATTTGTAATTCTTCAGAAGTTGATAAATTTCGTTCTGTGAAAATAATTATCGGAAGATTTTCTAAACCTTCATAGCTTTTAATAGACTCGATAATTTTGTAAGCATTTCTTCTGTTTGCTCCAATGTCTAAGATCACACAGTCCACTCCATCTTTGTTGAAGGCTCTTACACTGTCTTCCACATTATCTTCTACTGACAAAGAAATATCAAAATTGCTCAGGAAATAAGACAATGCGCTTGCATGTTTGGCATTTTCTTCAACAATTAAAACCTTCTGTGGTGATTTTTTAAGGGCATCTTCTATTTTTTTGAAAACATCTGTCATCTGTTCCATCGCAACAGGTTTATTAATGAAATCAATTGCTCCTTTCATCAAACTTTCCTTCTTCACATGAAGTGATGACATCATGTGTACAGGAATTGGTTTTGTCTGAGAATTAGATTTCAACTCGTCCATTACCTTCCAGCCATCTTTTACAGGAAGCTGAACGTCTAATAAAATTGCTGCAGGACGGTATTGCATCGCTGCAGATAACGCTAGATCGCCTCTCACAACCACAACACCTTTGTAATTTTGCATTCTGGCAAACTTTAGTAATGCGATGGCAAAATTTGTATCGTCTTCAACGATCAATATTACCTTATCACCTTCTGAAATGTTATTTCGGTCATCATCAACATCTTCTGGAATTTCCAAGTGCTTGAATACCATTTCAATTTCATTTTCCTGATAATCAATAATCTGCTTGATTTCTTCAACATCTTCTAAAATGACATCCACTAAATTCTGATCTGAATTTCCAGTTGAAGCAATCTGATTTACTTTCAGACTTTCGCTTATTGGAATGATCAAACTGAACTCGCTTCCTTCGTTGACTTTACTTTTTAAATCTAAATAACCGCCTAACAATTTGGCAATTTCACGGCTGATAGATAATCCTAAACCGGTTCCTCCAAATTTACGCTGTGTAGATCCGTCAGCTTGTTGGAACGCTTCAAAAATAATTTTCTGCTTGTCTGCAGGAATTCCAATCCCTGTATCTTTTACCGAGAAAATGATGAAATCTTTATTTTTAGGGTCTTTTTTAATGTTTAAATCTACGCTTCCTTCTTTTGTGAATTTTAGAGCGTTTGAAAGAAGATTTCTCAAAACCTGATCCAAACGCAGACGATCTGTTTCTAAGGTCTTAGCTAAATCATCTTCAATGTTGATATTAAATTCAATTCCTTTTTCTTTAACCAAAGGATTCATTAAATTTTTCAAATCTTTTACGACTTCATCAATCACAACATCCTGATATTCCAAAGACATTTTCCCAGATTCTATTTTTGCTAAATCTAAAATTTCATCAATCAACGTCAGCAAACTACTTCCTGAGCTCTGAATCACTTTTGCAGATTCTATCTGATCTTCATTTAAATTTTCATCAGGGTTTTCTGCCATCAAACGCGATAGAAGAAGGATTGAATTCAATGGTGTACGCAGTTCGTGCGACATATTTGCCAGGAATTCAGACTTGTATTGTGTACTTAAAGCCAATTCCTCAGCTTTTCTCTGAATTTCAATATTTCGTTCTGCAATCAGCTGATTTTTTTCTTCTAATAATTTTGAACGTTCTTCCAGTTCGGTATTGGTCTGCATCAGTTCTTCCTGCTGCACTTTCAGTTCTTCTTCTGAAGCCTGCAATTTTTGAGTCTGCGCTTCGAGTTCTGTATTCAGATTTTCCAGTTCTGAATGTTGAACCTGCAATTCTTCCGACTGAGCCTGAGTTTCCTCCAATAAACGCTGTTCTTTCTCACGACTTTTTGCAGATCGTAAAGCCATGGCAATATTTCTTGAACTTTCTACAAAATAATCGATTTTGTCCTGATCAAAGTTTTCATTTGAACTTACTTCCAAAACTCCAATCGTCAAACGGTCAGACATTACGGGAACCAATAAAATAGCATTGATTTTCACTTTACTGCTTGCAAAAGTGACTGCAAAATCATTTTCATTTAAATCATTGAATGCTTTCGGTTTTTTCTGTGCAAAAACCTGCCCTACCATTCCTTCCCCAGACTCGAAGATCTGCTTCATACTGTTTTCTAAACCGAACGAGCTGCTCAACTTCAATTTTTCATCATCCATCAGATAAATCGCACCGTTGATACAGTTTCCATAATCGATCAATTGGCTGAGAGCGTCATTAGTAACCTGCTTCACCGATTTATTTCCGACCAAAGATTCATTTAATAAAGCTAAACCTTTCTGCCTCCAATCGCTTTTATTTATTTTATCAAAAGATATTTTCAGAGAATCAGTCATGTGATTTAATGAATCTACTAGATCACCCAAATCTCCGTCGTATTCATCTTCCACTCTTTGGTTGTAATCGCCGTTAGAAACTCTGTTAGCAACCTGCTGAATGACGTTTACTCGTTTTGAAATTTCTAAATCTTTCGCCTTTAATTCTTTTTCTAGTTTATCTCTTCTGATCAAATCGTTACGCAATTTAACATAGAAAAAGATTGTTACAATTATTGCTGCCAAAGATGAAAAAACAATGAATAGAACAGTTGTGTTGGATGATCTGTCAAGATCTTTATTTTTTTTCTCAAGTCCGCTCTCCTCGAACTGTACAAAGTCCTGAACGAGAGCTCGGCATTTATCCATGTACAATTTGCTCATTTCAATCTGCTCCTGCGTCATAGCAATCCCTTTTCTTCTGTTCTCAACAAAAAGCTTAAGGTTCTTGATATTCCCATCAACATTTTTCTCCAAGTCTTTAAGACGAGCCAACTGAGAAGACTCTGTGATATCGAGAGATTTTGCCTTTTCTATCGACTGAGAATATGCTTCTAAACTTCGGTTGTAAGGATCAAGAAAACTTTCTTTACCGGTCAGCTGATAACCACGGTTTCCAGTCTCGGCATCTAAAAGTGCAATCAGAACGTCTTTTACAGCCGTAACTGATCTTCGGCTTTTAGAAACGCTTTCGCGGTGCTGCATCTGATTTTGGATGCTAAGATATGATGCGACCGAACTCGCAATTAAAATTAATAGAGAAAATCCAATTCCGAACTGGAGGTTTCTTATCACTTTTTTCGGCATAAAATTAATTTAAAGGTAATGTGAAATAAAATGTAGAACCTTCTTCTACTTTACTCGAAAGACCGATGGTTCCGTGGTGTTGCTTGATGATTTCAGAACAAATGTACAAACCGATGCCCATTCCCTGAAACTGCACTGATGATTCTTCAACACGGTAAAATTTACGGAAAACTGCATCCTGCTTAAACTCAGGAATCCCAATTCCGAAATCGGTGACGCTTACTTTCACTTCGTCGTCATCCACAAATGTTGTAACGATCACCTGATTGTTTTCTGGAGAATATTTGATAGCGTTGGTTAAAAAATTAATTAAAACCTGCTCAATACGGATGGCATCAAAAGGAATAAGTTGATTAATTTTCCCGATGTGACGGTCAATCTTCACATTTGGATTATCGTTGGTCTGCAGAATTGTATCAATCGTATTGTTAATCAGTTTTTCTAAATCTGCAGGTTTTTTATTGATTTTAAGCTTACCATTTTCGATTTTAGAAACATCTAACAAATCGGTAATCAAGGTGTTTAGCTTTTCTATCTGATCTAAAGCTTTAGTTACGAAGACTCCTTCACTATTTTCTGTATTGCGTTTCAGTTTACGATCCAGCAGCTGCATATATGCTTTAATGCTGGTCAATGGAGTTTTGAGTTCGTGGCTGGCAATACTCAGGAATTCATCCTTTTCTTTTTCCACCTTTTTCTGGTCTTCAATATCAGTGAACGTTCCGACCCAATTTTTTAATTTTTCATTCTGATAAACAGGAGACATTCTTAGTAAATGATATCTGTAATCGTCGGTAATTCTATTTTTAATTCTTACTTCCAGCTCAAGCGCTTTTCCTTTCTTCCTACATCGCTGAAATTCTTCCTCAATATTCAGATCATCGACATGGGTTTCGGGAAAATGCTGGTCAGATTCAGAATATTCAAACCATTTTCTGTTGACGAAGTTGACGATACCATCCTCATTTAAAGTGAATGCAATTTGCGGTAAAGCTTCAAGCATAAGTTGAAAGTGATCAATTTCTGATTTCATAGAAACCTGTGCTTCTCTTCTTCCTTTTACCTCCAATTCCAGGCTTTGCTGAGCTTTCTTCATCGCAAGATTATTCTCCTGAAGATTGTAGAAAGTTTTTACTTTTAACATCAGAATATCCGGATCGATGGGTTTTGTCACATAATCTATCCCTCCCGATTTATATCCTTTGGTAATAAATCTTTTATCGGTATTGACGGCAGATAAAAATATAATAGGAATTTCTTTGGTTTTGCTGTATCCGGCAAAAGTTTCGGCAACTTCAAAGCCGTCCATTCCGGGCATCTGAACATCCAAAATAATCAATGCATAATTATTTTTCAACGCTTTACCCAAAGCTTCTTCTCCTGAACTTGCAGTATCAACCTGAAAGTCTTTAGACTCTAATAATTTTTTTAGCGAAAAAATATTGTTTTGGTTATCATCAACAATTAAAATCATAAGACGTAAAATAATCTGGTAAACAGGTTACACTTTTATTAAGCTACCAAAAATACTTACAAATTTTCAAAAAACACAGGATTATTTTAGGAATATTCAGTCCGTAAATCGTAAAATAAGAAAACTAGTAATATATAATATTTTACTGATAAAGTATTAATACTACGCATCTTCAATAGCTTAAATACCACAAGAACTAAATTAAACCAGAAATTCATCTTTTAAATTATCAATCGTTAAAATAAAATTATGTTTGAAAGGTTTTGTAACATTTAAATTTGGCACAGTTTGTTCTATGCTTTCACTATAAAAAATTGAAATTATGACTTACCAAGAAGCGCTTAAACACAAAAAAGAATCCGTGAAAAATGCAGATGAATCTCTGCTAAAATTATATCACATCGTCATCACTCCTGCAAACACTGACGAAAGTTTCAAACACATTGAGGATTTTTCAAAAGATCCTGAAGCCTTTGATGATGAAAGCTGCAAAAAGTATTGTACTGACGAAGAATATCAGGTGGTGAGCTTTAAGAAAGAAGAATAAAATTAAAGCTTTTAGTATTTCATCTTATTAATTACCGGATTTGCATACATCGCCAAAAAACCTTCTTTTAAAACATCATCAGAAATACCGATTCTCATTTCGAGCCTTCTTTCAAATAATTGTTTTTCTTTTTCGGTGTAGTTTTTCGAAAACTGATTGGTTTTGTGAAGCAAATCGTAAGCGATAAAATTCGTTGGCCAAAGCTGATAGTTTTGAATAATAGAATCATCGATCACCTGCGCAATAGCTTGCAATTGTCGGTTTTTATGATCGTATTGAGCTGCAATTTCATTATATTCTGACTCTAGAACTTTTCCTGCATGAAGGTGAATGCGTTTTTTCTGACCCAATACTCCACTCATCATGGTATTGAAATCCTCATCTTTGGCTTTTACATAAATCTCATCGTTATGCTTTGCTAAAAGTTGGGGCATTTTCAAAACATCTGTAGGATCGTATTCATAAGAGATCGATAACGGAACAATTTTAATTTTTTTTAAAAATTCTGGGAGTGAAATTCCTTCAGCCGCCATCGCAAGCATTTTTAGAATACCTTGCTGCGTTGAGTCATTTCCGTCTTTGGTACGACCTTCACGCTGAGCAATCCAAACTGAACGGTTTTCCACACATAAAAGTTGAAAAATGTATTCAGACATCAATTTTGAACTCTTCAGTTGTTCACGAAGCGGCAATCCTCTTTGTACTAAGAAATTTCGGTTGAGTTTAGCTAATTTGTGGAGAAACGTTTGTTGAACCAGATTATCTCCAATGGCTGAAGCGGTCATCACATGACCATTTTCTAATAAAATCAAATTCAGCAATGAGGTATCTAAAATAATATCCCGATGATTTGACACAAAGAGATAAGCCGTATTTTTATCCAATTGATCAAATCCTGAATGAGTTAATCCCTGAGAACTCGTTTCTAAAATTTTCCGAATCGTGTGCGAGATAAAATTCTTCTGAAAATCGTGTATTGAATATGTTTCTTTCAAATTTTCTGACCAAATTTTTTCATCAGTTTCAGGAAATGTGAAATTCATCAGCGCTTTCATCATGGGATGGCGGACTATACTTTTCACTGCTTCATTGACTTCGCAGTCATCAAAAGATCTGATATTATCAAACTTCGACATGGAATTTCTAAGGTTTAAAAACAATTTGCAAAAGAACAAAAAATTATTGACGTGTCCTTGCTAAGTTCAAATGACATTTGTATGTAACAAATACCTTTCTATTTTTTGAAAAAATTAAAAACATCAAAGGCATTTTTTCCAACTCAAGTATTTTAATTAAATTAGATTTCCAGAAAGTGAATTCGTAATTTGTCTATGAATGCGCAAAAAAACCAAATGAATTTAAAAAAGTGAGTCAGCAAACAGCCAATTTTTACAATAAATTTTCAGTTTTCTACCCTTTGGTAGATGTATTTTTAAAACCACAAAAACGAAAACTCTTTCACGAAATCAATACTCTTCCGTTTGGGAAATTGCTTGAAATAGGCGTTGGAAACGGCGCTCATCTTCCTCTTTACAAGACTCATGGGATCACAGGCATCGACACCTCATTGAGTATGCTTGAAATTGCCAAAAAACATAATCCAAGCAATATCAATCTGCTACAGATGAACGGAGAAACCCTTCTATTTCAAGATGAAAACTTTGATTACATCGTATTATCACACACAATCGCTGTCGTAGACAATCCTGAGAAATTATTGGAAGAAAGCTGCCGGGTTTTAAAACCGAACGGAAAAATATTTATTCTCAATCATTTCACTCCTAAAAATTGGCTAAAAGTGATTGATTACTCTTTTCATTTTTTCTCAAAAATATTTCATTTTAAATCTGTTTTTCATGTTGAAAAATTAAAAACTTTAGAGAAATTCAGATTGGAGAAAGAGGTTGATTTTGGTGCTTTCTCTTATTTTAAACTTTTAATTTACTGCAAGTCGTGAGAAAGAAATATTTTTTAATCATTGTGTCCTTAGCAATAAGCTTGTTCATTTACTTATTTTATCGAACGGAAAAAACTGTGGTTACCGATCTTTTTATTTCGTTAATTTCATTGGATAGATATGTTGGTTTGAAAGAAATCATTGTGAATAATTTATCGCTGAATGAACACATCATTAATTCATTACCGGAAGGTTTGTGGGTTTTCTGCATCACCTTAACGTCTAAAAATTTATTCTTGAAAATCGGAAATAGAGAAATTAATCTCCTTTTTTTGCCTTTAATATTTTCAATAGGTTTAGAATTTTTTCAGCTGTTCAATTTCACCAACGGACGATTTGATTTTTGGGATATTGGTTTCTCTACTGCTTTTTGGGCGATTGCAAATTATCTTATAAAGTATGAAAACTCAAGACAAAATATTTTTCGTCCGCTGAATACAAACAGTCTGATTTGTATTTTGAGTTATCTTATCGTTTATTTAGCTCACGTTTGGGAATAGATTATAGAATATGAATAGGTGAAAATGAAAAAATTATTTTTAAATTTTTGAGTACAAAACAGATCGATTTTTATTAACCAAAATGAAATTACTAATTTTGTGATTTAGATGAGATTTACAGTTCAATTCATCAGTTTCATTATAATAATTATCATCTAGTACATAGTATTTTAAACAAAAACAATCTAAACACACACAATGTCTATAACAAACGAATCAGAATTACTCGGAATGCAGAAAGCCAGCCACGCCGTTGCATTTGCATTAAAACAAATGATTAAATATGCCCAACCGGGAATGACAACGAAAGATTTGGATGAATACGGATCAAAAATATTATCAGATCTGGGAGCAAAATCTGCCCCTTTTTTAACTTACGGTTTTCCGGGGCATACCTGCATCAGTGTTGACAACGAATTTTGTCACGGCGTTCCTTCAGAAAAGAGAATTTTGAAGGAAGGAGATTTAATCAACATCGATGTGTCAGCAGAATTGAATGGTTTTTGGTCTGACAACGGCGCTTCATTTGTCGTTGGTGAAGATGTTCATCACCATCAGAAATTGGTAGATGCTTCTAAAGATATTTTAAGGAAAGCCATTAGCAACATCAAAGGCGGTGTGAAAATTCCTGAAATAGGACATTTGATGGAAACCGAGGCTAAAAAAAGAGGTTATAGAGTAATCAGAAATCTGGGCGGTCACGGCATCGGAAGAAGTTTGCACGAGCAACCGGAAGAACTGATGAATTATCGAAATCGTTTTGACCAAAGACGATTCAAGAAGAATTCTGTGGTGGCCATTGAAACATTTATTTCGACAGACTCATCCTACGCAACAGAACTGAACGACGGCTGGACAATGGTTGGCGATAAAGGAGGATATATGGCGCAACACGAGCACACCATCGTGATTACAGACGGAAAACCAATTATTCTGACAGAAGAAAATGAAATATTTAATTAAGATTAATCTTTATTTAAATTAAATTTTTACTTAATTTTATTTACTTTTAAAAAATTATAATCCATAAATCGTTTTAATAATGATATTTACGTGAATTGGAATACGTTTTGTTTAGCTAACAAATCTGAACTAATCACTGATGGAAAAAAACAACCCTAACCAGAAAAGTAACCGCAAAAAATGGCTGATAAGAATTGCGGTCGTAATTGTTTTAATTTTTGCAGCGTTCCCTTTTGCGCTGGACTTTTTTTTACAAAGAAAGCTTCCAGATTTAATCAATAAAAAAACACCGTACCAACTTCAATTGAAAAACTTCGATTTGAGCTTGGTTTCGGGTGATTTTTCGGCAACTGATCTTAAAATTTCTACAAAAAATCCGAACGATAAGAAAATTACACAGATACAAGGAACGATAAAAAAAATTGAGATTCATGATTTCAGTATCTGGAAAGTTTTGTTCAATAAATCTTATCACGCCGATCAATTTCTGTTGTCTGATTCTGATTTGAAAATTAAACTAGCTCCAAAGACAGATAAAGAAAAAAAGTCTACCAAAAAAACAGATTTGCATATCAATAACATCGTGTTTAGTAATGTTTTTGCTGATATTACAAATGCTGAAGACAAACCGGTCTTCATGGGAAAAAACATCAATATCAAATTAAAAGATATTGAGCAGAATGACGATGATTCAAAAATCCCTTTTGCTTTCAAAGAATTTAAAATTGATGCCAAGGAAGTTCATATCGGTGTCAATGAATTTTACCAAATCAATGCAGACCAGATATTTGCAGCCAATAAAACTTTAGATTTAAGAAAATTTCATCTGCAGCCTATTCAAAAACCTGAAAATTACAATGCCAAAAACATTTTTGATTTTTCTTCTGAGCGTCTTTTAGCAACAGATTTTAATATCAGCAAAGATTCTTTGATTGTTTCAGATATTACTTTTACCCATCCTGATTTGAAAGTGACATCAACAGGAAAGAACATTGTAGAAAAAGATAAGAATCCGAAAGAAGTTGAAATGAAAATCGGATTGAAAAATATTGATTTTCAAAAAGGTAAAATAGCTGTTTTGCAAGCCAATAAAGATAAAACAGCTTCAGTTGACAATTTTAATTTTAAACTGACCAATATTGTTTTTGATAAGAATACGGTAAAAGAAAAAATTCCGTTCAGATTTACCAATCACGATATTGAAGCAGACAATATTTATTTTAAAGCCAACAATCTTCAGGCATTAAAAATTAAGAAAATCTCTTCCCGCAATTCAAACATTACCGTTGAAAAATTCCAGATGATTGCGTTGGGAAAAAGTGCTCATAAAGATTTATTTAATGTGACTACAGATGAAATTAAAATTATCAACAATAAAACTAAATATATCGGTCAGAAACTGAATATTCAGTTTGACGGTTTGGAAGTCAAAACTCCGGACATTAAAGTAATTTCAGCCGCTCAAAAATCGAAGCCGAAAAAAGAAAAATCTGAAACTCCTGAATTCAATGCAAAACTTGGTTTCATTAAAATTTCAAATGGTAAAATTTCACAAAGCAGTTTGGGTAAAGAAAAATTAGCTGTTGGTAAATTTGATATTCAGCTGAATAATATTGTTTCAAACAATGAGCAGCTGAAAAAAGATTTGCCAATCAATTTCTCAAGTCATTTAATAACTGCTCAGAAAGTATTTTTGGATGCTGGAAAATACTACACATTAAAAATAGGTGATGTGAAAAATTCCGGAAAACAGACTGAGATTAAAGATTTGAAATATCTTCCAAAATATTCGAGAGCAGGTTTCAGTAAAGTGATTGCGAAAGAAAGTGATTTGTATACGATTACAGTGAAAAAAATTGGAATTACAGATTTCAATTCAAAACTATTTAAAAATCAACAAATTGACATCAGCAAGGTTGATATTGATGGTCTAGACTGTAATATTTATCATGATCTCGCACCACCCGATGATACCGAAGCGAGATATCTCTTCAGCAAAAAACTGCGTGGAATGAAAATGCCGATGTTTGTAAAAAATGTTGCCATCAAAAATTCTAGTTTGGAATATGAAGAGAATGCTGAGAACAGTAATATTCCAGGGAAATTAACTTTCGACAAATTTGGAATTAATATCACGAATGTTAATAACGGAAAAATAAAAGGGAGACCCACTGTAATTAACGCTGACGCTCGATTCGCTTTCTACGGAAAAGCAGATACACAAGTCAATTGGAAATTTGATGTAATGAATTTGGAGGATAAATTTACCATCAATGGAAAAATCCTAAAACTGTCTGCAGAAAATGTAAATCTCTTTGTACGACCTTATCTGAACGTTACTTTAGACGGAAATATCGATTACCTGAAATTTGATTATTATGGAAACAATGCTGGTATTGCAGGAAATTTCTACTTTAAATACAATGAAATGTATGTGAATTTTCTGAATAAAAAAGGTAACGAAAGGAAGCTTCTCTCAAAAGTAGCCAACTGGTTTGTGAAAAACGAATCTACAGGTGAACCTGATCACGTCGTGATTGAGAAAAAGCGAGAATCCGACAGAAGTTTTTTCAGTATGCTTTGGCAGGGAATTATGGAAGGATTGAAAAAATATCTAATTTAAAATTTAATAGAAACCTATCTTAATTTGAATTAAGATAGGTTTTTATTGTTTGCATTACCCCAAAATTATTGTTGCACAAAGCCTCAAATTTTGCTGCTTCCTTTACCGACGGATGAGCATTTTCCATAGCGTAAGAATACTCAGCTTTTTTAAGCATTTCGATATCGTTCATATAATCTCCGAAAACCATGGTCTGTTGCGGCGTTATATTTAAGGTTTTCTGAAGTTTTTCGAGCGCATTTCCTTTGTTGACATCTTTATTCATGATATCTAACCAGAATTTCCCTGAAACAACAACCTCAAGATTGTATTTTTCAAACAGTTTTAATGCAGGATACAAATGTTCTTCTGAACCTTCGGGATGATAAACAGCAATTTTAAAGATGCTGTCATCTACACTTTTTGTGAGATCTTCTACATACTGATTTCCAGTGTAGAATTGAGCAATATAATCAATAAAATCTTGATTTATTGATTCGTAATAAGCCCTCTTTTTACCGGAAACCACCACAGTAGCTCCTTCAATTCCTCTTATGGTTGTGATAATTTCCTCAACGTATTGCTCTTCTAGCTTATCGGCAAACAATTCTTCATTTTTATAAATCATGTAGCCGCCATTCTCAGCGATGAAAGCCATTTCATTTTCTTTGTCGCCAAAATATTTGGTAATTCCTAGCATCTGCCTTCCACTTGCGGGCACGAAAAGAATATTTCTTTTTTTGAGTTCTTCATAGATTTCCGGAAATTCCGGACTTACTTCATGTTTTGAATTGAGAAAAGTCCCATCCATATCTGTCACGATCATTTTAATATCCTTCATAAATCATTTATTTTCTTTGCAGAAACATTCTTTAAACATCAAATATAATGGATAATAGCTGAAATATTGCCCATCAAAGGAAATGATAACATTATTTTAACAATAAAACAGTTTGAATTTATTTGATAAGTTTATTGTTGTTCTTCTTATATATTTTAGTATCAAACTTATAATATCTTGCGGCTCGATGTGTAACATTCGCTTCAGTTTCTTCTAAAGGAATGATGTAGCTGAACATTGATAGTTTAATACATTTATAAAAACAATGATAATCGTCGGATGAAATTTAATATTACCAATATAAAGTTCACTTGATTTAAGGATTTATTTATAAATTTTTCCTAAATATTTTTTATTGAAACTAATAATTAAAAATAAAAAATCATTGCCTGAATATACTGAAAAGCCGTTTTAAAGAATTTTTACGTAAGAATTTATAAATCATGACAGCACAAGTTTGCTAATTGAACTAAACGAATCTATCTTTGAAATAAGAAAAATGACAAGAGAAATACACCAATCAAATAATTACTTATAAATAGACACCACACCATTTCACTTTATATTAACAAAGGCAAAACTTCACTGTTTTGCCTTTTGTTTTTTTTCTCCGATTTTACATTCTCAAGATCATTCTATGATTTGAAAATATTTTTATAAATTTTTATTATCTCTGTGATCTGTTGGCTTTGTTTTTGCCAAGCAACGGTATATGAAAACAATATTTATCGTAGAAGATGAGACAGGCATCAGAGATGCATTACAGTTGCTCCTGTCATTCGAAAATTATGATGTAAGATCTTTCTCAACTGTGGAAGCATTCAACAACAGAGACCAATCTGTAGTTCCCGATATCTTTATATTGGATGTTATGTTGCCGGATGGTTTAGGTACAGATTTGTGCAATCAGCTTAAAGAAGCACCTGAAACCTCAAATATCCCAGTGATGATTATCAGCGCACACGCTAAAGCTGAGAATGTAACTCAGTCTTGCCAAGCAGATGAATTTATCCCAAAACCTTTTGACATTGATGATGTTCTTGTGAAAATAGAAAAACTGACGACTCAATAGGTTCTTATTTTTACTTTATAAATTCTTAAACAAATAAAAGCTCCAAAGTCTTTAGATTTTGGAGCTTTTTATTTAAAATCATCTCAATTAATTTCGAGATTCTAAATGTTTTTTAATGAATAATGAATAAGCATTTATCAAAACAAATTAACGACGAAAAAATTACGATGCAATTTTAGAATCATTATTTTTGCTGAAAAATATTTGGGAATGAAGAATGCCTTAAGCTGGATTTTGATTTTACTCATTAGTTTTTTCTTTTTGAATAACTGCTTGCAAACCAATGTTTACAAGGAGATATCTCATGACCAGTCTTTCATTGATAAAATCAGAAAGCTCTATTCATCAGGTGACTCTTCAAAATGGCCAAAACCCATACTTGATGAGATGGCAATACCTCATTTTTCTGAGATAGGACATTTACCAAAAGTAGAATTCCCGGAAGATAATGCCTACTCGATTGATAAAGTAGTGTTAGGTAAAACCCTTTTTTTTGATCCAAGATTATCAGCTTCTAATCAAATTGCCTGCGCATCATGCCACGACCCTGAATTAGGCTGGACAGATAATAGAACTCTATCCTTCGGGCACGACCGCCAATTGGGCATCCGAAATGCAATGACAATAATGAACATAGCTTTTGCAAAATCTCTCTTTTGGGACGGCAGAGCTGAAAGCATAGAAAAGCAATCCCACATCCCTATCGAAGATTTAAGAGAAATGAATCAGCATATTGACATTGCCACAGGGAAGATTGCGAAAATAAAAGGGTACGAAGTACTTTTTGAAAAAGCATTCGGGAGTAAAAAGGTTACTAAATACAAGATAGGAAAAGCAATTGCAACTTTTGAGAGAACGTTGATAAGTCCTCAAAGTAAGTTTGATCAATTCATTGATGGGCAGGCTGCTCTTTTTTCTGATGACGAGGTGATGGGGCTGCATCTTTTTCGTACCAAAGCACAATGCATGAACTGTCACAGCTCAGGATATTTTTCGAACAATCAATTTGAAAATGACGGAACTTCTTTATTTGGTTCAAAACAGGAAGATTTAGGAAGATATTTAGTGACTAAAGATCCGAATGATGCAGGTAAATTCAGAGTACCCACATTAAGAGAGTTGACTCGTACAGGTCCTTGGATGCACAACGGATCACTTACCTCTTTGCGAGATGTTCTTACTTTTTACAGCAACGGAAACTCTGAAATATCTCAGAAAAAATCAACCGTTCACGAAGGAATTACTTTAACATCACAAAAATCTGAAATGCTGAAGTTTTTAGATTTGAACGAAAAAGAAATCACTCAATTAGAAGCTTTTTTGGGAACATTGAGTACGAAAACCCAAAGATTGACCCCGCCGGAACTTCCAAAATAACTTTTAATTGAATTTCAATATCTCAATTTAAAATTTATCTAAAAAAAACGGACAGTAAAAATTTACCATCCGTTATCATTCTCATTGTGTTATTTACCTCCTCCACTATTTTTCTCAACATCGGTTTTTGTATTTTCTTTTACTTTTTGATTTCCGAATCTTTTCACAAAAGAAAGTGAGAAACCGTACCAGTCAGATTTTGATGAATTTCTGAATGTTCCGATTTGGCTGTAAGATGTTGCATCAAAATTGGGTCTTTGAAATATATTCATTAGCTGTAGACTAACTTCCATTTGTGTTTTTGGGAAAATCTTTGTTGCTGAAATATTATGAAAAACATTGGTTTTGTTAGCATAAGAATTTCCGTTATTCTGATTTGAGATTTCTACCCAAGCGCTCAAATTAATATTTTTATTAAAAAGATTGGTGTAAGTTAAATTACTGGATCCAGCCCAAAAACTTATATAATCTGCTCCTTTAAGATCATTTCTTGCATTAAAATCGCTGTTATCAATATAATTATAACCAAAACTTAGATTCACACTTAGTTTATTCTTCAGGAAAGATTGATTGGTGTTCGCATAAAGGAAATACTTGTGCACATTTCCTGTAAAATTACTTTCCTGCGAAATGGTTTTATTATCTTTTGGTGTTGCTCCGGTTTGTACCACATAATCAGTCCAGTAGTCCTGATTGGTAAAGGTATATCTTGCCGAAAGAAAGTATTTTTTCATAAAGCCAAACTTCATGTAAACTCTGTCACTTGGGTTAGGATTTAATTCCATATTCCCGCGAGTATACATTCCGTCGTTTCTTGGCAATAAAAACGGGTTAAACTCAGAATACCAAGGTCTCCAAAGATTTCTGGTGTAGGTTAAACTTAAATCATATTTGTCTGTAAAAGAATATTTCAGCAATAAATTAGGCAAAAATCGTCCGTAAGAATCTTTCCTTGAAGTTCCTGCAATATCCTGACCTATTTTATAATCAATATATTCATAACGAATACCAACTCTCGTCTCTAATTTTTTGAAAAAAGTTTTCGTAAAATTGGCATATAAAGAGTTGATATTGTCTTTATATCTGAATGTATCATTTCTACTTAAACCATCAGGTAGAATTCCATATAAAGAATTTGGAACGACGTTATTATGAAAGTCCATTTTACCACCGACTTCAAAAGTTGCTCCCGATTTTCCTAAAGGCTGAGTATAGTCTACTTTCAAATAATAATTTCTGTTTTGAAGATCAGTTAAAACTCCAATTTCGTCTACAGAAGTTGCTCCTGTATTGGTTATTGTATTTTTAAGATAATAACTGTTATCCTTTTCAGAATCGTAATTTGTACCTAAATTAACATCTAAAATTCTGTTTTTTTCTTTGTCGTAGTATTTATAAAAAACATTCGTTCCAAAAGTCGGATTTGATGATGATGAAGTCTGATTTTGGAAATAAGAACGATTTAATTGATCATTTTCAAAAATCTGAGCATTGGTTTCGGAGCTGTTGCTTCTTATTCCTTTATAAAATTCGAGAATTGTACCAATGCTGTTTTTATCATTGAGTTCGTATTCAGAAGTTGATGAAATAGACGGATTTTTACCTTTGTAAATGATGTAGTTATCAATTTTGGTAACCTCATTATTTTTGTATAAGGTATTAAGCAAAGAATTTTCCTGAACAAAAATATTGTCGCTGTAACTTCCAATAAGTGTTTGAGTGAATTTTTTCTTGTGATAATTTAAATTAAAATTGGTGTATTGAGAGTTTTTCGTATTCTGTCGGTTATTTAAAGTGATACTGCCTTTCATTCCTTCATCATCACGCTTTTTCAAAACAATATTGACTACAGAACCTGTTGCTTCATATCTCGAAGAAGGACTTGTAATTACCTCAATTTTCATCAGGTTATCTGCAGGAATAGTCTGGAGGTATTCTTTCAACTCTTTTCCGGTAAAAACAGATTTTCTGTCGTTTATATAGACGGTTACAGATTCACCTTCAGCTTTTAAGGCATCATTATTATCAACACTCAGCAATGGAGTCATACGTAATACGTCCCAAGTGGTGTTTCCTGCAAGAATAGAGCTGTTGGCAACATTAAAAACAGTACGGTCTACTTTTGATTCTACGGTAGGTTTTTTATAGGTTAGCGTAACAGCTTCAATTTCTTTTTCTTTCGACTGTACAGTATCTTTTGTTGTTTGTGCGAAAGCTAAAGTTCCCGCTAATAAAATAATTGGTGCTAATATAGTTTTCATTAAAAACTGAGTTTTTTTCAATTATAAGACACCGTAAAGGGAAATTTTGTTACATCAGGTATGTGTTAAATTTAGTTAAGATGGTTTTATTATAGCTAACTCGCTTATACTCAATTGTAAATTATTATTTTTAAAAATATTTTTTCTCAGAATAGGATTCCGTTACAAATACGAAAACACCAGATTATCAAGACCTATTCCAAAAACCAGATTTCAAAACGGCTTCCTTGCTCTAAAGGTTTATAGTTTAAATAACCTTTGTGCGCTTCGATAATACTCTTGCTTAAGGTAAGCCCGATTCCCGAACCGCTTGATCTGGTAGTGAAGAAAGGAAGGAAAATTTTATCTTTTATTTCGTTAGAAACTCCTACTCCATTATCTTCTACGCTCAGAATTGTTCTTTTATTAATGATTTTGATTTCTGTTTTTATAATTTTTTCAGAAGAGTCTACAACAGCATAGATAGCATTTAAATAAAGGTTGATTAGACATCTTTCAATCATTTTTTGATCAGCAAAGATCGTTTGATTTTCTAATGAATTGATGATGGCGATATGGTTTTTCTCAAATTCCGGCTTCAGAAAACCGAGTGCAGATTCTACAATATTTGTCAACGAAATCATTTTGAAAATAGGTTTCGGAAGTTCAGCAACCTGTCGGTAATCGTCCACAAAATTCAGTAATTGTTTTGATTTTGAATTGATGATGGTTAAACTTTCCTTCATCTCTTGCTGATCCTCTTTCTCTACAACATCTTGATTGGCAATATATTCTAAATTTTGAATTAAGCTATTGACGGGTGTTAAAGTATTGAGAAGTTCGTGCGAAATTACCTTCATCAGATTATTCCAAGCCAGTTTTTCTTTTTGCTCAATAATTTTCTGCACAGATTCCAAACTGATGATGCAGAAACGGTTTTTGATATTCTGAACTTTCTTGGTACGAAGAGAAAAAGATTGCTTTACATTTTCATTGATCGAAATATCAAAAAACTCCTGTGAATTTTCGTAATAGGTTTCGTCTATAATTTTATAAAATTCCGGTGTCTTAGATTCGTACAATTCCCAAGAATTATATTTCGGGATTTGCAATATTTCAAGAAAAACCGGATTTACATAAAATACTTCCCAATGATTATCTTTCTCAGAAAGAATCATGAGCCCAATTTCCAATTGATTTAAAATTTCTTCGTACAAAAGTTTATACGAAGACAGCGATAAATGCTCTTCTTTGCTTTGATAGTAGAGTTTTACAGCATTATCAACCAAACTATTACCTTCTGCAATCGGATAAAGAGAAAAGTCTTTTTTCTGAATAGCCAACAGTATTTTTTCACTTTTCTGAATGAAAGATAAAGCGGAGACTTGTGCCAAAATAACACATCCAATACTTATTGTGGTAAACAACCCGAAATTGATCAATTTGTTTTTCGAATAAAAATCAAAAGCGAAAATTCCACTGACAATCGCCAGAAGAATAAATAAAAGCCAGATAAATTTTTGCTTGTTCATTTATAACTCAAATTTTTCCATTCTCCTGTAAAGTGCCGCACGCGACAATCCCAAATCTTCCGCTGCGAGAGAAATATTCCCTCTATGTTTTTTAAGTGCTTTTTTGATCAGAATTCCTTCCATTTCTTCGATGTTGAGATTGATGATCGTTTTCTCTGACTCTTCATCTTGAGGCATCAGCAATTTCAGGTTTTTCTCATTAGATAAAATCACACTTCTCTCAATACAATGATCGAGTTCCCGAATATTCCCAGGCCACGAGTAAGTTGTGAGTTCAGTAATTAAAGATTCATTTAAAACCAAATCGGGTTTGTGATATTTCTGTTTGTACTTTTCAAGGAAATAATTCGCTAAAGTAGGAATATCTTCCAACCGTTCTCTCAGACTTGGTATTTGAAGCTCTACAGTATTGATTCTATAATAAAGGTCTTTTCTGAAACGACTTTCTGCAACTGCTTTTTTAAGGTTTTCATTGGTTGCAAAAATAAATCTAACGTCCAAATTTCTTTCCTTGTTTTCTCCGATTCTCGTTAGTTTTCGATTCTGAATTAAACTTAATAATTTGGTTTGAAGATGTAGCGGGAGATTACCAATTTCATCCAAAAAAACAGTTCCGTTCTGCGCATTTTCAATCTTCCCGGAATAATCCTGATTGGCATCGGTAAAAGCGCCTTTTTTGTAACCAAATAATTCTGCTTCAAAAAGATTCTCAGAAAGACTTCCCAAATCGATGTGAACAAAAGGTTGATTTTTCCTTTCAGATAACTCGTGGATGTGTTCTGCCAAAACATACTTACCCGTTCCGTTTTCTCCTAAAAGTAAAACATTAGCATCGGTCGGCGCAACTTTCGTGATTTGTTCCATCACTTCCTGCATTGCAAAAGACGCAGTTTCTAACTGATATTGATTAGTTTTTACGCTGACATTTTCCCACTGATTGAGTTTTTTATTTTTTCTGGAAATATCTACTGCAAGATTCACAGAAGCATATAATTTTTCATTATTCCAGGGTTTCAAAATAAAATCTGAAGCACCGTTTTTCAGAGCTTCAACAGCCAATTCCACTTCGCCGTACGCCGTCATCAAAATGATTGGAAGCTGGGGTTCCAAAGTTTTGATTTCCTGCATCCAATACAATCCGTCTTGTCCGTTTTCAAAACCTTTCCGGAAATTCATATCCAAAAGTACGGTGTCAACTTGTTGTTCAGACAAAAACTTCAGAATATTTTTCGGCTGACTGAGACAAGTAACTTCGGTAAAGAATTTCTTGAGCCAAACTCTTGCCGAAAATAAAATATCTTCGTCATCATCAACAATTAAAATATGTGCTTCTTTTTTTCGCATAAGCTTAGTTTCTACTTTGTACTTTATACATCATATTTTGCAAATCATCTAAAAATGTCCGTTTTCGCACAAATAGTGTCCGTTAATGAACAGTTTAAAAATATTTAAAATTATTTTCGTTCAGATTTTCAGATGCTTACAAATTTTTAAATCTCTGGTATTTGATTTGTCTAATATATTGTAAGTAAATTAGTTATCTTAAATATGGATACGAAAATAGTAAAAAAGAAATCTAAACTAAAATTAATATTAATCATCATTGCATCTGCGTTGGCAGTTTCGGTTTTTGGATGGTATTTTTTGAATCAGAAAAAAACGTACAATGTAAAACTTGAAGACATTCAGGTAGAAGAAGTTACGAGAGGAAGATTTGAAGATATGCTGATGGTTACAGCACAAACACAATCTCTCAATTCATCTTTAGTTAATGTTTTGGAAGGTGGCGCTGTAAAGGAAATTTTTGCAGAGGACGGACAAATGGTAACCAAAGGCCAACCCATCGCAAGAGTTTACAATCCTAATACAGAATTTAATTATCTCAATCAGGAAACCGGAATTATGCAGCAGATCAGCCAGATGAGAAGTTCGCTTTTAGAATTGAAGAATCAGGAATTCAATCAGGATAAGGAGTTGTTACAATCTCAAAATGATTATAATACGGCTTTGCAGACTTTTAATCTTCAAAAAAGATTATATGATGCAGAAATCGGAAAGAAAACAGATTATGACACCAGTCTTCAAAATCTGAATTATCAGAAACAAAGAAAAATGATTGTGGAAAAAGGAGCTTCAAGTGAAAAAAATTCCAGAAATTCTCAGTTTGCAGCCATTAATAATTCTATCAATCAAATGGATAAAAGCCTGAGCATTCTTCGTTCTAATAAAAATAATTTCCTAATTATGTCGCCTGTTTCGGGAAGATTATCTTCGTTTAATATTTCGTTGGGGCAAAATTTAACAACTGGCGAAAGCATTGGTAAAGTAGATTTGATGGGCGGTTACAAATTGATTGCAAAAGTGGATGAATATTACATTAACAAGCTTCAAAACGGAATTAAAGGAAGTCTGGAAATTAATGCACAACAATTTGAAGTCATTATTACCAAAATTCTTCCAGAAGTGAAAGATGGGCAGTTTTCTGTGGAACTTAATTTCGTTGATGCTAAACCTGAAAACCTAAAAATCGGGATGACATTTGGAGTAAAGCTGAAACTCTCTGCAGACACACAAAGTTTAATGATTCCTAAAGGAAATTTCTACAAAGACACCAACGGAAAATGGATTTTTGTGGTGAAAAACAATAAAGCTGCGAAGAGAAACATCAGCCTCGGTAGAGAAAACCCAATGTATTATGAAGTTGTTTCCGGACTGAAAAAAGGAGAAACCATCATTACATCAGATTATACCGAATTGAAGAAATATGAAATATTAGATATTCAAAAATAAAAGTATTATGAAAATAAAATTATTAATATTATGTTCTGTTTTTTTTATCTGCAATCTTATACAGAGTCAGATTCCCAATACATTATCTGCAAATGATAAGATATATGGTCTTTCTAAGTTTTGGAGCGATGCGAATTACAACTTTGTTTATATGTACAAAGTAGAACCGCAAAAATGGAATGATGCCTATAAAGAAGCGATTGAAAATGTTCAAAAAACTAAAAATGATTACGAATATTTTAGAGAACTTCAAAAGTTATGTTCAATTCTAAAAGATGGGCATACAAAAGTTTATTTTCCCGAGGCTATTCAAAGTCAGATAATGACTACTCATTTTGGAGCGTACCGTCTTTTTTTGACCAATGTACAAGGGAAAATATTTGTGTACGATGTAAATAAAAGCAAGGCAGAAGAAATTCCTGTTGGGAGCGAAATTGTAAAAGTGAATGGTCTGCCACCTAATGAATATCAACAAAAATTTGTAACTCCATATATATCCACTTCTACGGAAAATGATTTGAATAATCAAGCGAGTTATAATTTATTATCAGGATTATCTGGTGATCAATTTGATATAGAAATAAAAACTCCAAAAGGTGAAATTAAAAAGTTCCATTTGATTCATTCCAAGACCGAAGAGAAAGAATTAAGTTCTGAGCCGTTGCCAAATAATGGTGCTTTCGAATTTAAATGGATGAAAGATGATGTAGCTTATGTTGTCATCAAAACCTTTGATGATGCTATTGCTGTAAGCGGTTTTGAATCAAAATTAACTGAACTTAAAAAGGCAAAAAAAATAATTATAGACCTTAGAAATAATGGTGGTGGTAGTGGCAAAAACGCATTAAATATTGCGAAGTATTTTGTGAAGAGTGATACAATCTACGGTGCTAAAAATTACAGCAGAGAAATTATACCGACAGAAAGAGCAATTGGTTCATTCCTAACGGCTCAAGATACCATCAATGGAAAGCATCAATGGGGATTATCTAAAGAAGAAGCCACTAATTTGTATAAAGCCTATTTGGGAACAAAATTTCACAATTTTGAGTACAAGCCAACAATCGTTAAGTCAGATGTTAAATTCTCAGTCCCAACGGTGATACTTACAAACAACAATACAGCTTCTGCTGCGGAAGATTTTCTAATTTATTTGTTTAATGAAAAGAATATAATCAGAGTTGGAGATTTTACCAATGGAAGCACAGGTCAACCATTACAAATAGATCTACCCGGTAACACCACTGCCTGGATCTGTACAAAAAAAGTAACATTACCTAACGGAGAAGAATTTGTAGGAATTGGAATAAAGCCAAATATTATTGTTAAAAGAAATTTGAATGATGTTTTATATCCTGTCAAATATGATTCACAATTATCTGAAGCAATGAGTTATTTAAATAAACCTTTAAAAAATTAATAAAATGATCAATATTCAAAATCTTTCAAAAATTTATAAAACTGAAGACGTTCAAACCAATGCGCTTAATAATGTAAGCTTAAATATCAAAGAAGGCGAATTTGTAGCAATCATGGGACCTTCAGGTTGCGGAAAATCTACTTTCCTCAATATTCTTGGGCTTTTGGACAGCGCTTCTTCCGGCTCTTATCAGTTTGAATCGATAGAAACTATCGGAACTTCTGAAAAGAAAAAATCTGATATCAGAAAGAAAAACATCGGCTTCATTTTCCAAAATTTTAATCTGATTGATGAACTGACAGTTTATGAAAATATAGAATTACCTTTAATATACAACGGCATTTCTTCTTCCGAGAGAAAAAAACGAGTGGAAGAAATCATGGAGAAAATTAACATTGCTCACAGAGCAAAACATTATCCCCAGCAGCTTTCCGGTGGACAGCAACAAAGAGCAGCCGTTGCAAGAGCTTTGGTTACAAAACCAAAATTAATTCTTGCCGATGAGCCCACCGGAAATCTAGACAGTTCCAACGGAAACGAAGTGATGAATCTTCTCGCAGAACTTCACAGAGAGGGTTCTACAATTGCAATGGTAACGCACTCTTCTTACGACGCAGGCTATGCTTCTAAAATTGTAAATATGAAAGACGGTGAGATTTTCTCAGAAGAACATTCTTCCCAAAGAAAAGATGTTTTTGAAAAAGCAGATGCAAAGATTTTCGAGTAATCGATTCTATAAAAATTACATTCATTCATCCATTTTATAACTGATCTCAGAGATTCGGAACCATTCTGTTTCTCTGAGGTTTATAAAATCGTTTATCAATCATAAACTATCACTTATGTTAAAGAACTGGCTTAAAATTGCCTTTATTAATTATAAAAAGAACTGGCTTTCCACCATCATCAATCTATTTGGATTAACGATTGGACTTACCGGCTTTATGCTCATCCTGATGCATTGGAATGACGAAGAATCCTTTGAAAAATGGAATCCGAAGAAGGATCAAATCTATGGGATTCAGAGTTATTATAAAAAAGATAATACTTACGGAAGCAATATCTCTATCCCTATGGCGGAACGCGCTGCGAAGCTAATTCCAGAAGTGAAAGATTTTATTCTTTTTAGTTCGTCAGGAATGGGTTTCAAGATGACAACCAAAAACAAAACGATTTATCAACAAGACGGAATAGCGACTTCCGAAAATTTCTTCAATTTTTTTCCATTTAAATTGATTTCAGGAAGTTTTAAAGACGCTCTAAAAAGCGGAAATGCGGTTGCTCTTTCTACAACTTCAGCCAAAAATATTTTCGGAAAAACCAATGTTGCAGGAGAAAGCGTGAAATTTAATGGTAAAAATTATGCTGTAACTGCAGTTTATGAATTGCCAAAGGAAAATACTATCATAAAACCTGAATTTATAATTCTGGCTTATGAACAGATAAAAAATGATAAAGAAGCTTGGGGAAGTTTTAATTACGGATGTTTTTTTATGTTGAAAAACGATGCTGATATAGTTGCTGTGCAAAATAAATTGGTAAAAGAAGTTTTCGAACATAGAGCAAAACTCAATGAGGAAGGAGCTCCTGGTGTTACTGTTGAGAAATATATGGAACTATATGGTCCGAATACTTGTGAACTGATACCATTAGATAAATTAAAACTTCACGCAAAAGCTTATTGGTTCGGAAATGGCGATCTCCAAATAATGATGATTTTACTGACACTTTCTATTTTGATTGTCATTCTTTCGGCCATAAATTTTATTAATCTAAAAACAGCTCAGGCTTCTCAACGTGCCAAAGAAATCGGTATAAGAAAAGCCATCGGAAGTACAAAATCAAGTTTGGTTCTTCAATTTTTATTGGAAACATTTATCATTTGTTTCGCTTCATATCTTCTTTCTTTGGCTTTGACAGAGCTTCTTTTACCAAGCTTCAATAAGTTTTATGCCAAAGAAATCGTGATGAATGATTGGCATATTTACTTTTATTCTTTCTCGATGGTTTTAGCGGTTACCTTGATTTCCGGATTAATTCCAGCAATCTATTTATCAAATTTCAAAGCTATTGAAACTTTGAAAGGAAATTTCGCCAGAAGCAAACACGGCGTTTGGTTGAGAAATGGAATCCTGACCTTGCAATTAATTATTTCTTCATTTTTCATTATAGGAGGTTTAGTTGTAAACTCACAAGTGAAATATATGATGGATAAAGACCTTGGTTTTAGTGGGAAGCAAATATTGTATGTTAATTTTAGCGAGAACGTAGAAAAACCTTGGCTGAAATATGAACGTTTGAAAAATGAGTTAAGTAAAATTGAAGGTGTTGAAAGTATTTCTTTCGGAGAAGCAGTTCCCGGAAGTGGCAGATTCAGTAGCTCAAACGTAGATTTTAGAGATAAAAGTATCAATGCTCAACACGGTTCTATGGATTTTAATTATCTCCAATTTATGAATGTAAAACTGAAAAAAGGACGTTGGCTGAATCCTAATTTAGCTTCCGATACAATTTCAAATGTTATGGTAAACGAAGCTTTTGTTAAGAAATTTGGATGGACAGATGATGAAGCTTTGACAAATGAAATTCGTCCGGGTTTTGATAACAAACCGTATCATATTGTAGGAATTGTGAACGATTTTAATATTTGGAATCCGAAAAGTACGGTGGAACCAATCACATTTTTCCATTATAAAGAAACTACTTGGAAAAGATTTGGGGTGTATAACATTCAATTAAAATTAAAGCCTGATGACATCGATGGAACGATAAAAAGACTCAAATCTTACTGGCAGAAAAATGTAGAGCCAGGCTATCCTTTCGATTCTTATTTTATTGATAAAAAATTTGCCGAGAGTTTTGTAAAATATCAGAAACAACAAACACTTTTTACAATCTTAAATGCAATGGTTTTGATGGTGGCTTTACTTGGATTATTCGCTTTGTCATCATTAATGATTGAACAGAAGTTGAAAGATGTTGCCATCAGAAAAACGCTAGGCGCATCCGACAAAATCCTGATTTTTGGTTTGACGAAACAGTTTCTTTGGATTACGTTAATCGCTGTGATCATTAGTATTCCGATCAGTTATTATCTGATGAACGAATGGCTGAAAGACTTCGCTTACCGAATCGATATGCCCATCTTACCATTCATTCTCAGCCTTGTGGTTTTACTTCTGCTAACGTTTACTGTTGTAAGCATCAAAGCCTACCAAGCTACTAAAGTGAATCTGATAAAATATCTGAAGTACGAGTAAAATTTGTTAATAGTTGTCGGTTGATAGTTGATGGAGGCTATTCTCAAAAACCATCGACCGACAACCATCAACTGACAACCAAAAACCAACAACTATGTTAAAAAACTGGCTCAAGATAGCATTCATCAACTATAGAAAAAACTGGCTTTCCACAATCATCAATATTTTGGGGTTAAGTGTTGGTTTGTGTGTTTTTCTATTGATTTTTATTCATTGGCAGGACGAAAAATCTTATGAAGACTGGATTCCGAATAAGGACAATATTTATTTAGTTGAAAATGGAAACTCATCTTTCGGTACAATGGTAGTTTCCAGTTATCCGGAATTAACTGTTTCAAAAGAAAAATTTTCTGAGATTGAAGATTTCGCTATTGCAAATTCATGGTATGGGTATAAAGTACGATTGATGTATGGAAATAAGTCGGCTTATACAACCAATGCGAGAGCAACAGATTCTTATTTTGATTTTTTTCCGATGGAAAAAATTGCCGGAAGCTTTAAAAATGCAATAAGCGACGACAGCAAAGTAGCAATTTCTGAAGAAACAGCAAAGGTTTTATTCGGAGATGAGTATAAAGACTGTATCGGCAAAACATTGAAGCTTGACGATTCTGAAAACAAATCTTACGTTGTGACTGCTGTTTATAAAATCCCTACGGGAAATACAGTCTTTCGTCCTGGGTTTATAATGAGACATCCCAATATCGATAAACAGAATTTAGAATGGACAAATTACAGCTATGTAGGATATTTTAAAATAAAACCGGGAACAGATATTGCCGCTTTAGAAAAAAAACTTTCTGAGCAGCAGTCTCGACAAGAAAAAATAAGTTCCGAAAAATGGGGCGAAAAATATGATGAAAAGAACAGCGCAAAAGTGTATCTCACCCCGATAAGTAAGATGAAGCTGGATGCCAAAAGTGAAGGAATTGATAAAGGCGACAAAAAATCAATTATGATTCTTTTGGGATTATCTGCGCTGATATTGCTTTTATCAGGCATCAATTTAATTAATCTTAAAACAGCACAGGCGTCACAAAGAGCAAAAGAAGTAGGCGTGAGAAAAGTTGTGGGAAGTTCAAAATCAAAGCTGATTCTCCAGTTTTTGCTGGAAACTTTTACCATCTGTTTTACAGCGTACATTTTGGCTTTTGCAATGGTTGAACTTCTGCTTCCTTCATACAACAAGTTTTTGGGGAAAGAGATAAAACTGAATGACACGAATCTATTTATCTACAGTGCCTTACTTTTAATTGTATTCTCATTCATTTCAGGATTAATTCCGGCATTATATCTTTCAAATTTTAAACCGATTAATACGCTGAAAGGAAATTTTTCGAGAAGCAGAAACGGAGTCTGGCTGCGTAATTCTATTCTGACTTCGCAACTCATCATCTCTTCTTTTTTCATTATTTGCTCTCTGATCATTCATTCTCAGGTAAAATTTATGATGAATAAAGACCTAGGTTTTAAAGGAGATCAGGTTGTGAACATTCAGTTTAATAAAACAGATTGGGAGAATGATTATAATTTTAAAAAGTATGTACGTCTGAAAAATGAAGTGTTGAAAATTCCAGGTGTAGAAGACATTACTGGTTCGGTAAACTCTATCGGATTGGGAATGGCAAATGCATCACTTGTGAAAAATGCCTTAGATACTACAAAAACAGTGGAGAATGTTCTTGTAGGAGCTATTGATTACAATTATTTTAAATTCTATAAGATGAAATTTGCTTCAGGAAGAGATATGGATCTTCGCTATGCTTCTGATACAATTTCCGGAACTGTTGCCAACGAATCATTCATCAAAAAAATGGGCTGGAATAAAGATCAGGCTCTCGGAAAAGAAGTTTTTCCGGGTTGGGAACAGAAAAAGAAATATAAAATTATCGGTGTTTTGAAAGACTTTCATATCAATGGAGTTGATATACCTGTAGAGCCCATGTTGTTTTTTAATTATGATAGAAACTGGGCGAAAAACAATATGGGAAATCTTCAGATCAAACTTTCGGGAGATGATATTAACGGAACATTAGAGCAGATCAAAGAATTTTGGCTCACAAAAGCTGAACCGGGCTACCCTATCAACTATGAATTTGTAGATAAGCAATTTGCCAAAACTTTCGAAAAATTTCAAAAACAACAGACTCTTTTTACCATCTTAAATATTGTTGTCCTTGTCATTGCATTGTTAGGATTATTCGCTCTGTCATCATTATTAATTGAACAAAAATTAAAAGATGTAGCCATCAAAAAAGCCTTAGGTGCAGACGAAAAAACAATTATCTGGGATTTAACGAAAAGATTTTTACTTATTTGTGTAATTGCTGTTTTAATAAGCATTCCGTTTGGATATTATGCAATGAATGAATGGCTGAAAGATTTCTCTTATCGAATTGATATGCCCGTTTGGCCTTATGTTCTAAGCATGATTTCACTTCTCCTTCTGACATTTATTGTCGTTAGTTTTAAAGCTTATCGAGCCACAAAAATCAATCTTGTAAAACATTTGAAATACGAATAACCGCCAATCAGATTCCCCTCCTTTGGAGGGGTGGCGAAAATTCGAAAGAATTTTTGACGGGGTGGTTTACATGGTTATCAAATAATTCAAAAAAAAAATGAAAAAACTATTCTTCATACTAATATTAAATCTCTTTCCCGCTCAGCAAAGCTGGACACTTCAGGAAAGCTTGAATTACGCAGCTAAAAATCATCCACTGATTAAGCAGGCTACTGTAAATATTCAAAAAAATGAACGTCAGATTTCTGCCGCAAAAGGAATGCTGCTGCCGTCAATAGAAGCGGGACTTAATCATAATTATAATTTCGGATTAGGTATTAATCAAAGCAATAACCAAAGAGAAGCCATTAATACCCAATACGACAATGTATACGCACAAGCCAACTGGGAATTGTTGAACTGGCGAAATTACCTCAATATTTCATTGTCTAAAATCAATAAAGAGAGCTCAATCTATAAAATGAAACAGACTCAGAATGAAGTAAAACTGAATGTTATTCAAATGTTTTTCAGTTATCAAAACAGCAAAAGCTGGCTCGAAGTTCTGGAAACTCAAATCTCAGGAATCGAGGATCAGATTAAACGTACCGAAAAAGAGGTTGAGATAGGAAACCGCCCGAAAAGCGATGTGTATGACATCAAAGCCAACCTCGGAACGCTGCAGGAACAGTGGGTTTCTGCCAAAAACTCACGGGATCTTTCTAAAATAAATTTATTGAATGCTTTGGCAATAAGCGATGACTCTATCGAATTTCAAATGGATGAGGAAAATCTGGCTTCCTTTAATTTTGATGACCCCGAATTCGTAAGAACTCTTTTGGAGAAAAATCCGGCGTACAAAACGGTAATTGCAGATACGAAAGCAGCAGAAAAAAATATAAGTATTACCAGATCTGCCTATTTACCAACAATCAACGGGTTATACAACTGGTCAAGTTTTTATAGTAAAACCTTAGGCGAGCCTGCAGATTTGTTCTCTGATCAATTTAAAAGAAATAAGAGTCAACAGGTTGCTTTCGGGCTTTCTATTCCTGTATTTAATAAATTACAGGTTAAAAATAATGTTGAAATCGCAAAATTGAATGTCATTAATTATAACTACGAGAAGGAAATTGTCATCAATAATCTCACAAAAAGCATTAATTCTATAAAAGTACAGTTTAAGAATTCTGAAGAAAAATATACACTGCTGAAATCGAATTTTGAAAACCAAAGATTATCTTTCCAAAAGTCTGAAGAAAAATACAAAGAAGGATTGATGGATGCATATACCTTTTTTGTGGTAAGAAATAACTGGCTTCAGGCAAATTATAATCTGATCAGCAGTAAAAATGAAGTGATGCAGCAAACTGAATTGCTAAAGGTCTTACAATCTGATTTGTAAAACACAAAAACGTCAATTCGTTACCAAAACCACAGATGATGATTGGTATTTCTAGTAGATTTTAATAACCTTAAAAATTATTTCACCATCAAAAGTACGCTCAATAATATACAAATATTGATTATATTCGCAGTATTATTAACCATTTAAAATGAAGAAGAAAGTTGTACTTGTACAAGATAATAAAGATATCCTTCAAATAATGGATCAGGTGCTGGAGGAAGAAGGATTTGATGTGACCGGATCTTTGACCACAGACCCCATAAAGAATATTGATAAAATAGATCCGGATATTGTAATTGTAGATGATCACATAAAAGGTTCTGTAAAAGGTTCGCAGGTTATCAAAGAATTAAAATCTGATCCTGATACTGAAGAAATACCTGCTGTTCTTACGTCGACATCTAATAATATTGCTTCCGAGGCGGCAGAATGTCTGGCTGATGACTTTATTGGCAAACCATTTGGAATTGATGACATGATTGATGTCGTTAAAAAAAATACGGATTCTTAATTATTGTAATGATTTTTTTGTCTTTTAATTAAAGAAAAATAAGACTTTCATAGAATAATTTAGATCAATTCTCAACATCTTTTTAGAGCAAAGTTCCAACAGCTATTTTCATGTTTTATTTTTTTTAATTTAAAATTCTATTGGCATTCTTTCACAATTTTATAAACCTATATTTGTAATCAACTGCAATTTTTAATCGATAAAAAGCTATGGACTCAGTAGAAATGGAAAACCAAATACTTCTGTTAGTAAGAAAAAAACACGAGGAAACCGGTGGAAATAATGGGAACTTTTTCGGAGACTTTGATCATATCCTGAATCTCCCAATTGCTGAGAGAAATGCATTCCTGCAAAACATGGTGAACAGAAAACTGATCGTCATTCGTGAAGGTGGAAACGCCAGAATGATTATGCTACCGAAGTAAATTTCCATACAGTTTTCCAACCCAAATCTTTATAATTATTTGCAAGCCAAATAACTCCCTTCATACTCTCCTACTGCAACGTTTTTTTATTTTGGAGACAAAAGTTTAATGATTAACTTTACATTTCACCGAGTTAATCTTTATCCTATGAAAAAAATAGTACTTTTTCTTTTAATGACTTTTGTTTTCACAGCTTGCGGCGAAGAATGCTATAATGCTCCTATGCCGATTGTTTTTGAATTCGTTGATGCCGATGACAAAAACCTGATCACCAATGGAACTCTTGATCCCTTTTCAATCAGTGACGAAAATAAAGTCGGGGTAACGCTTACAAAAACAGATGACGGAAAAGTTATCTTAGAAAATGTGGGTGCTTACAATGGTACAAAAAACTATACTTTTTATTCTTCACTTAAGGTGTTTAATTTTTCAATAGAATCGTCAGAATTCAAAGGTGGTTGTGATGGTTACCAAATTAATAAATTAACCTTTAAAGGTGTGGGTATTGATGTAAAAGACGAAAAAGGACATTATAAAATTGTTTTTCAATAATGTAAATGATTTCATTTTTTCAAAGAACATCCATTGTTTCTTTTCTGAAATCAGTGGTATTATAAGTGTTCTTCTGGCAATGGAAGATTATTTTTTTTCATAAATTCAAGTAAATCTTTATACTTTTCTTCATAATCCCCACCACTACATTGATCAGAAATACTACAAACATCCGAAGGTTTTATATCTAAAATTTTTGAAATTTTGGTAAGTATTTCAAGATTAATTTTCACTTTTGAGTTTTCGATATCAGAATATGCTTTTTGAGAAATTCCCATCTCAAATGCCATGTATTCTTGCGTTAAATCACGATCTCTTCTGATTTTTCTGATATTCTGCCCACACACTTTCATCCCGTTTATCTTTAGTAGTTTTTGGTATATTTTAGAAGCTAAGCTAATAGTCTCTACCAAAGTTACTCATTACCTTTGAAAAAACATTAGACACGTAACATGATATTTATTTTTACTTCGGCAAAGCCTTTATTTAAAGTGTTTTCTAGGAAATAAAATCATTCTTTACAACAAACAGGAATTATGGAGACGCAAAAATTTCACTATGACAATAATATTGTCAGGGCATTCCTCTATGCCACTATCGTATTCGGAATTATTGGTTTTATTTTAGGATTAACAGCCGCTTTAATGCTGTTTTATCCGGAATTGCCAGAATTTTTATTCGGAACTGATGATACAACTATCCAAAGTTTAAGAAGCGGAAACATTCAGGGGCTGATTAATTCGCAGGGAGCTTTAGGCTTTGGAAGAATCAGAATGCTTCATACGAGTGCTGTTATTTTTGCTTTTGTGTGTAATTCTTTCTTTTGCGGTGCATATTACAGTATGCAGAGACTTCTGAAAACCAGAATGTACAGCGATACGCTTTCCTGGATTCATTTCTGGTCTTGGCAAATTATGATTATTGCCGTTGTGATTACATTTTTAATGGGAATCAACACTTCAAAAGAGTATGCTGAGCACGAATGGCCGATTGATATTTTGATCACATTCTCTTGGGTTATTTTCGGAATCAATATGTTTGGAACGATTGCCAAAAGAAGAGTGCGTCATTTATATGTAGCGATTTGGTTCTATATTGCCACGTGGATTGCTGTTGCCATGCTGCATATCTTCAATAATCTTGAAGTTCCGTTATCATTCACAAGCTGGAAGTCTTATTCTGCCTACGCAGGAGTAAAAGATGCTTTGGTACAGTGGTGGTACGGTCATAATGCAGTGGCATTCGTATTAACAACACCGGTTTTAGGTTTAATGTATTACTTTATGCCAAAAGCTGCCAACAGACCTGTATTTTCTTACAAATTATCAATCATTCACTTTTGGTCATTGATCTTCGTTTACCTTTGGGCAGGGCCTCACCATCTTCAGTACACTGCTTTACCGGCTTGGGCTCAGGCGGTGGGAACTGGTTTTTCAATCATGTTGATTGCACCATCTTGGGGTGGAATGCTGAACGGGCTATTAACCTTAAGAGGTGCTTGGGATAAAGTAAGAGAAAATCCTATTCTTAAATTTTTCGTAGTTGCAATTACCTGTTACGGAATGGCCACTTTCGAAGGACCGCTTTTAGCAACAAAATCTTTAAACAAAATCGGGCATTATACAGACTGGGTTATCGGTCACGTACATTTAGGAGCTTTAGGATGGAATGGTTTTATGGCATTCGGAGTGGTTTACTACTTGGTACCGATCATGTGGAGAACCGAAATTTGGTCTAAAAAACTCGCCAATTGGCACTTCTGGTTGGGAACATTAGGAATTATTTTCTATGCCGTACCAATGTATATTGCAGGATTTACCCAAGGTTTGATGTGGAAACAATTTAATCCGGACGGAACCTTATTATGGAAAAACTGGCTAGATACGGTGACTGCAATTATTCCTTATTTTAAATTAAGATTCTTAGGCGGATTATTTTATTTGAGTGGAGCTATTTTAATGGTCGTTAATGTTTTTAAAACCATCAAAGCAGGTTTATTTCAAAAAGAAGTTCCAGCAGAAGCACCAGCTTTGGCCAATGTAGGAAGTGCAAGAAAAGAAGGCGAAGGCGTACATCTTTGGCTCGAAAGAACTCCTCACCTCCTATCCATATTAGCATTTGTTGCCATTGCAATCGGTGGTTTGGTAGAAATCGTTCCTACACTCACGGTAAAGAGTAATTTACCCCAAATATCAGCAGTAAAACCCTATACTCCACTTGAATTGGAAGGCAGAGATTTATACATAAGAGAAGGCTGTAATTCTTGCCACTCTCAAATGATAAGACCCTTCCGAGATGAGGTAATGAGATTTGACGGTAAAAACGGACAGTATTCCAAAGCAGGAGAATTCGTTTATGACAGACCATTTTTATGGGGATCAAAAAGAACAGGTCCAGATTTGCATCGTGAAGGCGACAGAAATCCTGATTCATGGCACTTCAAGCACATGTACAACCCAAGAATTACATCAGCAGGTTCAATCATGCCACGTTTCCCTTGGCTGATTACCAATAAACTAGATCGTTCACAAATGGTTGACAAGATAAAGTTAATGAAAAACACTTTTGACATTCCTTACACAAAAGCTCAAATCGATTCTGCAGATCAATGGGCAAATAATCAATCTGCAGCGATTGTCAAGCGAATTTATTCTGAAGCAGCTGATGTAAAAGATCAAATGGAAGAAGAAAAAACCGCCAAAGGAAATACATTTGTTCCACTTGAGCAAAGAGAAATTATCGCTATGATTGCGTATTTGCAAAGATTAGGAACAGACATCAAAACAACCGACATCAAAACGGCAAGCGTAAAATAATGAATCGTAAAAATTTTAATTAAAATGAAAACGAGAACCCCAATATCAATATACATCGCAGTAACATTAGGATTTACCTTTATGGCATTCGAGATGTTCGCATCAGATTCCGGTTACTTTACTTCACCATTTTTCTGGGCATTGCTTGTGATTGTTGTCATTCTGCTTTTCATCATGCATTCTATCGGAGATTTAGTAGAAAACGAAAATTTTAACAAGCTATCAGATGATGAGAAAAAGGAATATTTAACAGAAAAATCAACACCTTATTTTCAGAAACTTTGGAACTCTGCCTTTAAAAAACAATCTCAGACTGAGGAAAAAGACCTTCTTATCGACCACGGTTTCGACGGAATCACAGAGCTAGACAACTCTTTACCCAAATGGTGGATTGGTCTTTTCTATTTCGGAATTGTCTTCTGCGTCGTCTACATCATTGCATTTGCATTCACAGATTATGCTCATCCTGATGCCGAATATGACAAAGAAACCAAAACCATGCTTGCATCAATCGCAGAATATGAAAAAACTACCCCGCAAATTGATATAGAAACCGCAAAATATAATGCTGATAATATTGCAGAAGGTGAACAGATTTTCAAAACCAATTGCGTATCGTGTCATTCAGATTCAGGAAAAGGCGGAATTGGCCCCAATCTAACCGATACTTATTGGATCAATATTAAAGAAAAAAGTCTTTTCAAAAATGTATTCTGGATGCTTGAAAATGGTTCGCCCAATAATCCTACCATGCGGCCATTCATCAAAGATGGTACAATAACAGGACGAGAAGCAGAGAAAGTTGCAGCTTACATTTACCACATCAATCAGGAAAAATCACCAATTACCGAAGCTTTGGGTGGTGCGGCACCTCAAGGTAAAGCAGCCAATTGGGAGTAGTATGTCTCGTCAAATTTATAAATCAATAATTAAGAAGATATTGCCTTTGTCTTAGTTTACAAAATTTCTAAACTATTCACTTTTTCCATCTCAATGAGTTTGCTTTGACAAGGGCATTTTTTAAAACTCTACAAACAATTTCACTTTATTTATTAAAAAAAATGAATATCAAACCTATACACAACTTCCATATTCCTGTGATGGGATTAGCTTACACTATCGATACCCCTATTCGTCTGGCTCATTTAGGAATATCATCTGTGATTTCTATTATTGATGATGAGATTATCGAAAAAATGAGAAGCTTTTACAGTGAGAAGTTTAATATAAAATACAAGGCAATTTCAACAAAGACCTATGATTACCGCTGTGAAAGAATAACAGCATATCTTAACATGGTAGATGATATTGTCAATAATAAATTTCAAGCTTTCAAAAAAGATCTTATAAGCAATATAGTTACCCTGAAAAACTTTATTGCCATACTTCCCAATACCTCATTAATAAAAGCACAATTGCAGCAATTTATTTCGAGCAAAGGAGATCAAATGGCAGATTTAAAAAACTATGTAAACAAACACCTTTCTCCTGGCAGCATTGACGTTAACATTATGACTAAAGTCGACAAGGAAAATTTTCTCAAAAATGAACAGCTGCCTAATATCTACAATGATGCTCACTCATCTCTGCGTGGTTTTGCAAAAAGTAAGTTATCTTCTTCAATGGTACTTTCTGCCGGTTTTAATCCTAAATTATACAGTTATATAGAACAATTTGAGGATTTTTATCCTGACAATAACGATTATCTCAAGAAGCAAATCATTATCAAGGTCAGCGATTTCAGATCTGCTATGATTCAAGGTAACTTTTTGGCGAAAAAGGGTTTGTGGGTCAGTGAATACAGAATCGAATCAGGATTAAACTGTGGCGGACATGCATTTGCTTCAGATGGCTTTTTATTGGGTCCTATTTTAGAAGAATTCAAGCAAAGAAAACATGAGCTGATTGAGTCTGCTTTTACTTTAATGGTGTCGTCACTTCAAAATAAAAACAAACATATTCCCAGCAAACCGTCTTTAATGAAAATTACGGTACAAGGAGGAGTGGGAACTGCTGAAGAACATCTATTTCTTTTAGAAAATTATAATATTGATAGTGTAGGCTGGGGTTCACCGTTTTTACTGGTTCCGGAAGCAACGTCTGTAGATTTTGAAACCCGAAAACTATTAGCAATGTCAAAAGAGAATGATTTTTACCTTAGTAATATATCGCCATTAGGAGTTCCATTTAACACAGTAAGAGGTTCATCCAATGAAATTCTCAGGAAATCAAAAAAGAATTATGGCAGCTCTTGTCCTAAAAAATTATTGGCTTTAAATAAAGAATATTCACCTAAAGGCATTTGTACAGCATCTAAAAAGTTTCAGAATTTAAAGCTTGATGAGCTGTTGAAAACTAAAGATATTAAGAATTCACAAGAATTTTCAAAAGAAAAAGAGGAAATTATAGAGAAATCATGCTTATGTGTAGGTCTCGCAAATGCGGCTTACTTAGAACACGGAATCGAAATAAAAGGTGAAAAACAAGGAGTAGTTATTTGCCCCGGGCCTAATCTTGCTTATTTCGACAGTGAAGTGACTCTTTCACAAATGATACAGCATATTTATGGAAATGGTAATATCCTTTCATCCTCTTATCGTCCAAATATGTTTGTCAACGAATTAAAAATGTACGTAGATTACTTTAAAAAGCATATCTCAAAACTATCTGAAACAAATTTAACGGAACAAAAAAAATGGAATTATTTTAAACAAAATATACTGAATGGGATTGCTTATTATGATGAGATGTTTAAAAATTTATCATTTTTCAGACCACAAGCTGAGACTATTGCTGCTGAACTTCAAAAATATAAATTATTGTTATTGGAATAAAACATTGTCATAACAATTTCCTTTTACTTATTAGTTTTTATTTTGGTATTCGTGATGTGCTTCGCAATTCCGCTCATACTTCGGGTAATGTTTTTTCCAGTTATTGACGAAAATAACCTTTCTGTCAAACAGATCAATGACCGTAATAAGGTACAACCAAACCAGACCTGTATGGATATAGATAATATCTGACACCCAGACCTATTTGCTGTTTTTAACCTAAAAATTCTAATTCATATAATTCTCTACAACAGGGTATCGGTGAGAAGAAACCTAACGAAGTGGTTCGGCGTAGCTAATTGGTGGTTTTTTTAAATTTTTTCTTCACAATACTTCTCAGGTTGCAAAAAAAGGGCGTGAGGTACTTATTCCCTTTGCTTTCAATTCTCTGGCCGTGCAGGGACTTCCATATTGATGGAGGTTAAATAATAGAAATACTGTTTACTTTAGAAAGCCTTAAAATTTCTTAAATAAATTTTACAAACTGTCTTTCTTTCGATAGTGTATCAGTGATAATTTTTTAAGAATCTCTGCACTTTGCTCTGGGGTAATATCACGTTGTGGTTCTGCCAGCATTTCGTAACCTACCATAAATTTTTTTACTTCGGCATTTCGCAGCAACGGCGGATAAAAATGCATATGAAAATGCCATTCAGTATGCTCTTTCCCATCAGTCGGCGATTGGTGGATTCCTGCTGAATATGGAAACGAAATCTCAAAAAGATTGTCGTATTTTGTGGTTAAATCTTTTATTATTGAAGCCAAAGAAAGCTTTTCGGAATCAGAAAATTGAAGGATATCTTCCGCTTTTCTTTTACTGACAATCATTGTTTCATAAGGCCAGACTGCCCAAAACGGAACTAATGCGACGAAATCCTCATTTTCAAGAATGATTCTTTCTTCGGCTTTTAATTCTTTTTTAACATAGTCTTCTAAAAGTGAACTTCCGTTTTTATCAAAGTATTTTTTAAGATTTTCCTGAGTTCTCAAAACTGTCGACGGAATCGAAGACTGTGCCCAGATCTGTCCGTGTGGATGCGGATTGCTGCACCCCATCACACTTCCTTTGTTCTCAAAAATCTGAACATGATTGATGTAATCTTCAGCTCCCAAATTTTCGTACTGCTGTTGCCAAACATCTACCACTTTTTTGATGTCGTCGACTTCCATTTCTGGCAAAGTCAGGCTGTGATTTTCCGAAAAACAAATAACTCTGTTGATACCTCGTTCCGGTTTTAATGAAAAAAAATCCGATTGTTCATCAGAAAATTCAACATCATCTTTCATCAAAGAACCAAAATCGTTTTCGAAAACAAAAACACCTTTATAATCAGGATTTTTATCACCATTCACACGTACATTTCCCGAACATAAGTAGCAATTCGGGTCGTGGGAAGGAAGTTTTTCTTCGGTTACTTTTTCAGTTTGTCCCTGCCAAGGTCGGTTGGCTCGTTGCGGAGACACTAGAATCCATTCATCCAAAAGCGGATTGTATCTTCTGTGAGGGTGCTGCTTTTGATTAAATGACGAATTCATTCTTTTTGTATTCTCTAATTCCATCTGATATTTTTACACGGTACACTTTCATTTCGATATCAAAATCAGCTCTGTATTTTGCACTGATGTTTTTAATCACTTCATCTACATTTTCATCTTTTATAAGATTGATACTGCATCCGCCAAAGCCACCACCCATTATTCTTGCGCCCAGAACGCCGTTTTCTTTTAAAGTTTCTTCCACCATAAAATCCAATTCTCCGCAGCTTACTTCAAATTCTGTTGAAAGTCCGGAATGAGTTTCGTTAAGAAGTTCTCCCAAATATTTCACATCGCCTTCAGATAAGGCTTTGGCAGCTTTTTCTACTCTTTTTATTTCTTTCAAAAGATACAGACATCTTTTGTAAGATGTCTCTCCTATTTCCGTTCTCACTTCATCCAACATTGAAAAGCTGAAATCTCTGAATTTTTCTACTTCCGGGAATTTTTTCCACAGTACTTTCTTTCCGTTATCAACATCATTTCTCCTGTCGTTGTAGCCTGAAGTCAGATGCGTATGTTTTACACAACTGTCGAAAAGCACAAGACTGTACCCTTCAATATTAGCTTCAAAATACTGATGCTCCAGAGAATTGCAGTCGAGCATTATCACTTGGTGTTCTTTTCCGAAAACGGATGCGAACTGATCCATAATTCCGCACTTTACGCCAACAAAGGTGTGCTCGGATTTCTGACCAATGAGTGCCAATTCTTTTTTAGATAAATTTAAATCAAAAATCTGGTTGAGAATATAAGCAAATCCGCATTCCAAAGCTGCGGAAGACGACAAGCCTGAACCCATCGGAATCGTACTGCTGAAGGCAATCTGCAAACCGCCAATCTGTTTTCCACTTTCCTGGATTGCATTGAAAACACCCAGCAAATAATTGACCCAGATCTGCTCAACCGGAGTTTGCTTTTGATGAATATTAAAACTAAAAGATTCATTAAAATCTTTCGCAAAAAAAGTACAGTTTTCTGACTCACCCACCTTTTTTACGGCAAAACAAATATGCTTGTCGATGGCGGCTGGAAGAACGAAACCATCGCTGTAATCAACGTGTTCACCGATAATATTAATTCTTCCGGGAGCCAGAAAAAAGCTGTCAGGTTCAGATTGAAAGGCTGATTGAAATGCCTCTTTGGTATGTTTGATTAATTTCTCCTGCATAGGTGACTGCAATTTATGATTTTAAATCTTTTTTGCCACGAATACACGAATGTTTTTTTGGAAAAAATATAAAATTTATTCCTGCATTCGTGGCATATTTTAAATCAAGCAATTACTTTCTTTTCATTACTTTTTTTGCGGCTTCAACAATGTCGTTTGCAGTTAAACCGTATTTTTCCATCAATTGATCTGGTGTTCCGCTTTCTCCGAAACTATCGTTTACGGCAACATATTCCTGAGGTGCAAGATATTCTGTAATCAAAAGTTGAGCAACGCTGTCTCCTAAACCGCCAAATCTGTTGTGTTCTTCTGCAGTCACAACGCAACCCGTTTTCTTTACAGATTTTAAAATCGCTTCAGCATCCAAAGGTTTGATTGTGTGAATATTGATAATTTCAGCATCAATTCCCTGCTCTTCCAGGATTTCGCCTGCTTTTATCGCTTCCCAAACCAAATGTCCGGTTGCAATAATCGTTACATCTTTTCCTTCATTCACCATCCAGGCTTTTCCGATTTCAAAAGTTTGATTTTCATCGGTAAAAACAGGAATTACAGGTCTTCCGAAACGTAGGTAAACCGGACCTTCGTAATCTGCAATGGCAATGGTTGCTGCTTTTGTCTGATTGTAATCGCAAGTATTGATAACCGTCATTCCG
This sequence comes from Chryseobacterium aahli, assembly GCF_022699665.1. GTDB lineage: Bacteria > Bacteroidota > Bacteroidia > Flavobacteriales > Weeksellaceae > Chryseobacterium > Chryseobacterium aahli. The sequence goes on from NZ_JALDNB010000002.1 coordinate 463,401, forward strand.
GGAAGCATTTTCATTAATCCGATGTCTTCCAGAATCTGATGTGTTGCGCCATCCTCGCCTAAAGTCAATCCAGCGTGAGATGCACAGATTTTTACATTTTTATCAGAATACGCCACCGACTGACGAATCTGGTCATAAACTCTTCCGGTAGAAAAGTTGGCGAAAGTTCCCGTAAATGGAATTTTTCCTTCGATGGCCAATCCTGCTGCGATCCCAATCATATTGGCTTCGGCAATTCCGATCTGGAAAAAACGCTCCGGTGCTTTCTCGATGAATCTTTCCATTTTTAGGGAACCGATAAGGTCGGCACAAAGTGCTACGACATCATGATTTTTGTCTGCCAGTTCTGCGAGACCGGCTCCGAAACCGCTTCGGGTATCTTTTTTTTCTGTGTAGGTATATTTTTTCATTGTTTTTATCTGTTGATGGTTGTTTAAGCGCAAAGATTTTTTTTGTATTGAGAATATTTTTCGTTCGCAAAGGCGTTTGACTTCGTCGAATCTTCGATTTCACTCAGCAAAGGAATTTAATCATTAGATTTTAGATGTTTTTTTGAACAGCGAATCGCTCGTAGCCCGACTTGAGTGGAGCTCTTTTTCTGTTATTGCGATGGTCTAAAAGTTCTACAGATTGCTTCACTTCGTTCGCAATGACAGAAAAAAGCGGGAACGGAAGGCGGATTAAGCTGCCCAAATTTAAAGTCTAATAATCTCCTAAAGTTTCTTCGAGTTGATCTAATGCTTTTGCCAATTGCTCATCATTAGGTGCTTTTCCGTGCCAGGCGTGGCTTCCCATCATATAATCGACACCGTGACCCATTCCTGTTTTCAGGAGAATGCAAATAGGTTGTCCTTGTCCGGTCAATAATTTTGCTTCGTCCAGAACTTTAAGAATTTCTTCCATATCGTTTCCTTTTTCTACTTCCAGAACTTTCCAGTCGAAGGCTTCGAATTTTGTTTTTAGATTTCCTAAAGAAAGCACTTTGGAAGTCGGTCCGTCAATCTGCTGACCATTAAAATCTACCGTTGCAATTATATTATCGACCTTGTTGTGAGAGGCGTACATTATGGCTTCCCAGTTTTGTCCTTCCTGCAATTCGCCATCGCCGTGAAGAGTGAACACAAGATTTTCGTCTTTATTAAGTTTTTTTCCGATTGCGTGACCGATTGCGACCGACAAGCCTTGTCCAAGAGAACCCGAAGCAATACGAACGCCCGGAAGATGTTCGTGCGTGGTGGGATGTCCCTGTAATCTTGAATTCAGTTTTCTGAAAGTTGCCAGTTCCGATTTATCAAAATAACCTGCGTGCGCCAAAACACTGTAGAAAACAGGGGAAATATGACCGTTGGAAAGGTAAAATACGTCTTCATCTTTACCCTTCATATCAAACCCTTCTTTTCTTTTCATCGCATCAAAATAAAGAGCGACCAGAAAGTCTGCACATCCGAGCGAACCGCCGGGATGACCGGATTGACAGGCGTGAACCATTCTTACAATATCCCTTCTTACCTGCGAAGCGATATGATTAAGTTTTGAAATATCGTGCTGCATAAATTATTGCATTTTTTGTGAATCTTTGATAAACTGCTCCAGTCCTGAATCTGTCAGAGGATGTTTTAATAACGAAAGAATCGGCTGAATCGGGCAAGTCACGACATCGGCACCAATTTTTGCGCAATTGATGATGTGCATACTGTGTCTTACAGAAGCCGCAAGAATCTCTGTTTCGTAGCCATAATTGTCGAAAATAAGACGGATTTCTTCAATAAGATTCAAACTGTCTGTCGAAATATCATCCAATCTTCCCAAGAACGGAGAAACGTAGCTTGCACCGGCTTTTGCTGCCAAAAGAGCTTGTCCGGCAGAGAAAATCAAGGTGCAATTGGTTTTGATTCCTTTGTTAGAAAAATATTTTAGAGCTTTCACACCATCTTTTATCATTGGAATTTTAACGACGATATTTGGATGAATTGCTGCAAGAATTTCACCTTCTGCAATCATTTCTTCGTAAGTTGTGGAAAGGACTTCCGCAGAAATATCACCGTCAACAATGTCACAAATGTCTTTGTAATGTTGCAAAATAGCTTCTGTTCCGCTGATTCCTTCTTTTGCCATCAAAGATGGATTGGTCGTAACGCCATCCAGAATTCCGAGGTCGTTAGCTTCTCTAATCTGCTCTAAGTTGGCAGTGTCTATAAAAAATTTCATAGGTTTTATATTTTAATTTTTATTTAAGTGTTAAATTTACACTTAATTTATTTAGCCAACAACTTCCTGTCTTAAAAAAGATTCAGAAAGTTATTGCGTGATTTTTAAAATTGATTTATTAATTGTGGTGACCCATATTGAGTTTGATTTTCTTCAAATCTTCCAGTTCGTGTACCGGTCTTTCGATATCATAAGGAATCGGCATTTTGGAAAACGTCTGGAAATAAAGGAGACAGGCATCTTTCCACCAAACGGCATCTTTTGACTGAATTTTTAATTTTGATTGAATTTGTTGGAATCTTTCTTCATCAACGTAAGGCTGCATTTTATCCCAAACTTTTTGATATTCACGGACATTTTTTACGCCTTTATCATATTTGTAAGAGAGTTCTTCCCACAAAGTTTTACCGTCTTTCATCTGATAATCCCACGGAACGTGATGGAACCAAAGAATGAGGTTTTCGGGAGTCGTTTTGATATTTCCGTAGATATCGTTGAGTGGAGGAAAATATTGTGAAACAGCATTGCTTCCTGTTTTGGTTCTGTCAAAACCGATTCCCTCTGCATTAGCTTGGTGATAATAAACCGGCGACCAATCAGGTCTTCCGCCTTTGTAATCGCCCCAAGGTTCCGGACCATAGTGATGTCCACCTGCGAAAATATGATGAAGACCAAGCGGCATCATATAATCTACGGCAGTTTCTCTTGAGGTGAGCATCATTTCTTTTACTGGATTGAGGAATTTTTCATCATCACTAAACGTCATTTTAATCCATTCATCAGCTATTTGGTCAGAAGTCAAATCGTGGTTCCAAGCCAAACGTCCGAAAGCATACCAATTGGCTTGTGCAAAATGATGCCCTGTCCAGTTTTTATCCTCACCAATGTTTGCAACCGCAGAAATTGCGGTTAATTTTGCTGGCCTTAAAGTTCCGTCCGTAATTTTGGCAATTGTAGAACCTTTTCCGTCAGAATACGTGTCGCTGTCTAAAGTTTCTTTAAACAAAGGTGCGAGAAAAACCAAATGATTTGAGAAACCTAAATACTCCTGAGTAATTTGAAATTCAACCATTTCCGGTGTTTTTTTCAATGCTCCAAATAGCGGATTAAACGCTTCCCGAGGCTGAAAATCAACAGGTCCGTTTTTAATCTGAACAATTACATTATCCCTAAATTTTCCATCAAGAGGAACAAATTCCAAATAAGCCTGTTTTGCTCGGTCTTCTTTGCTCGGACTGTACACAAACGCTCTCCACATCACGATTCCGCCGTGAGGTTTCAAAACGTCTGCCATCATATTGGCGCCGTCTGCGTGCGTTCTTCCGTAATCCTGCGGTCCCGGCTGTCCTTCAGAATTGGCCTTAACCAAAAATCCTCCGAAATCAGGAATTAATTTATAAATTTCGGAAGCTTTGTCTTTCCACCATTTCTGGACATCTTTGTTTAAAGGGTCAGAATTTCCCAATCCGCCTAAAACTTTTGGGGAAGAAAAATTGACTGATAAATAAACTTTGATTCCGTAAGGTCTGAAGATATCTGCCAGAACTTTTACCTTTTCAAGATAGTCTTTGCGGAGCATATTGGGCGAAGCATTGACGTTGTTGAGAACAGTTGCATTAATTCCAATAGATGCATTCGCTCTTGCATATTCTTCGTATCTCGGAGAAATTGTATTGGGCAAATCTTCCCATTTCCAAAGCGAATGTCCGGCATAACCACGTTCAATAGTTCCGTCAAGATTATCCCAATGGTTGAGAATTCTGACATCGTAGGATGGTTTTTCAGTAATATCAAGATTTGCTAATGAAGATTTTGTCTGCTGTAAACGCAAAATATGATAGACTCCATAAAGCAATCCGATTTCTTTTTCTGCAGAAATAACCAGTTTGTTCTGAGCTGATTTTATTTTATAACCGCCTTTTAGATTTTTTAATGATTTATCCGTGCGAAGTTCGACTTCCTGACCTTGCCAATGATTAATCAATTCTTTTTTGGCAATATTCAGAGTCGGATTGTTTCCTTTGGAAATGATTTTCTCTGCCGAAACTCCATTTTTTGCCGGAAACCGAAGCCAAAGCTGACTGCCGTCTTCTGCGAAAATCGTCAAAGGAATCATTAGAAATAATAGGATGTACAGTCGGAAATAGCGCATTAGATTTGCTTTTAATTTTTATTTAAATAAGTTTTGGCTAAAGCCAAATTTGTAGGTTGTCTTTTTGAATGGGCTTCCTTCGACTCCGCTCAGGATGACATTACCCGTTCCTATTGACAATAGGATTTCATCCTATCCTTCGTTAAAGCGTCCCTTCGGGACTTTTTATAGATTATTCTTGTAAGCCCTGAATGGTTTTAATTTTACCATCTTCATCGTATTCCAATTCTATTACTTTCATACTTCTAAGCCAGGTTTTTCCTTCACTCGGAACAGAATCGTGGAAGAACAGATACCATTTTCCTCTAAATTCAACAATACTGTGATGGGTTGTCCAGCCAATGACAGGCGTCAGAATTTCTCCCTGAAAAGTAAATGGACCATACGGGTTGTCGCCGGTTGCATAGCAAATCAAATGTGTGTCTCCGGTAGAATAAGAAAAATAATATTTTTCGTTAAACTTGTGCATCCAGGACGCTTCGAAAAAACGGTGTTTGTCACCGTGAAGCAAAGGATTTCCGTTTTCATCCAGAATCAGAACATCTTTTGGTTCTTCTCTGAACTCCAGCATATCATCGCTTAACAATGCAACTTTTGAGGGAATTGCCGGTTCATCGTCATTTGGAATTACTGCAGATTCTAAAGCTTTGTTGTTTCTGTAACGCTGCAATTGTCCGCCCCAGATTCCACCAAAATACATATAATGTTTTCCATCCTCTTCAAAAATACAAGGGTCAATGCTGTAGCTTCCCATCATCGGATGTTTCTCAGGAATGAAAGGTCCGTAAGGTTTGTCGCTCACAGCAACGCCAATTCTGAAGATGTCATTTTTATCTTTTAAAGGAAAATACATATAATATTTTCCATTTTTGAAAGCCACATCACAATCCCACAACTGTCTTCCCGACCAAGGAATATCTTTTACCGAAAGGACAACACCGTGATCTGTAATTTCGCCGTTTTCTACATCATCAAGAGAAAAAACGTGATAATCATTCATATCAAAGTGGTCTCCGTTGTCGTTTTCTTCGATGCCACTTTCACGGTCGTGTGATGGATAAATGTAGATTTTGCCTTCAAAAACGTGTACGGAAGGATCTGCCATATAATCTTTCGGGAATAGATATTTTGGTTGTTTCATTTTTTAATATAGATATTTAGATAATAGACTGATAGATAATAGATTTTAATGAACAACAATATTTTCTAACCACAAAAGTCACAAAAGGATTGCTGTGCTTTCAAGCCTTTCAAAAGAGCAAAACAGAAAAATGTAACATATAATTGGCTTCTTTATTCTTTGAATAACTCAATTTTCAAAACTTTCTTTTGTGCCTTTTGTGGTTTAATTAAAATTGATTTGTTATTTTTCTTTCGTTAACTGAATGATTTTTCCCACCACAGGTTTTGTCTGATTACTCCGGTCGAAAAGTAACGGATAATCGGTTCTGCCTTTTACCGGGAAATCGTTTTTCCAGGATTGGGCATCGGTAGTCCCCCACAAGGTTACTCTTCTGATTTTATCCTGATGTTTCAGGAATAATCTGAAAAAATCCAGATAACGGTTTTCCCATTCTGTTTTTACATTTTCGGGAAGTCCGGCTGTGTAAGGATTCATTTTCGCTTCATATTCTACTTTGTCGGAAACGTTGGCAGAAGTTCCCCAAGGTGACGGAAGTGCGCTGATTTCCATTTCAGTAACATTGATTTTTACGCCGTTGGCTGCGTAATCAAGAATTGCTTTTTCATATTCGTCAAGGGTTGGTGTATCTAGGCCAACGTGGGTCTGCATTCCTACTCCATCGATGCGGATTCCTCTGGATTTTAAGGTTTGAACCATTTTGCTCACGGTTTTTACTTTTCCGGGATGCCATTCGTTGTAATCGTTGTAATAGAGTTCTGCATTTGGGTCTGCTTCCTGAGCGTATTGAAAAGCTAACGGAATAAATTCTTCACCCAAAATTTCGTAAAACTTAGATTTTCTGTAAATCCCATCTTCCATAATGGCTTCATTAACCACATCCCAACCTTTTACACGACCTTTGTATCTTGTGACAACAGTGGTAATATGATTTTTCATTCTTTGTTTTAAGACTTCGGCAGAAACATCTTTTCCATCTTTGTCTACGAAAAACCATTTTGGTAATTGGGAATGCCAAATCAACGTATGACCGATGATGAACATTTTATTTTTCTCTCCAAAAGCTACAAATTTATCGGCATCATCAAAAAAGAATTTTCCTTCTTCAGGTTGAAGAAACATCGATTTCATACAGTTTTCTGCAACGATGGAGCTGAACTGATTTTTAATAATTTCTACAGACTTTACCTCTGTCCCGTCAATTTGAGGTAAGCTCATTGCGGTACCGATGTAGAATTTATTTTTGAATGCATTTTTCAGGGAATCGTTGGAAGTTGCCGTGTTGGCTGTCTTGCAGGAGACGGTCAAAGTTAAAATTCCTAATAATGCTACTATTTTTTTCATAATTATTTTTTTTAAAATTTAAACGCAATGCGCGCAAAGATTTTTTTGACTACTATGCTTTTTTTAAGTTCGCAAAGGCGTAAACTCAGCGAAGAAATACAAAAGTTCAAATAAAATTCCTTTTTTAACCCTAGTAAAGTTTTTTTTAATACGTCGAATCGCTCGCAGCCCGGCTTGAACGGAAATCCTTTTTTTGCGGCTGGAAAAGCTTTGGCAAAAAAGATTGGGAGTGGAAGACGGATAAAGCTGCCCAAATTTTTATTATATTATTAATCTTTCGCTTTCCGTCTTTCTTTAAGGTCGTGTTCAATTTCGATTTCTTTTTTCTTGTTGATTTCGTAGAACATAAGCAATCCACACGCTAAAAAGAACGGGATGGACGGAAATACGCTGACCAGCATTTTAGCTCCGTCCGAAACACTTTCCGGCTGAACAACGCTCATTGCACCTTCTGAGGAAATGTAACCGTATTTTCCTATAATTAATGCTACCAATGAACTTCCGATGCTTAAGCCAACCTTTAATCCGACCATCATTGCCGAGAAAATAATGGCTGTTGCACGTCTGTTGTTTTTCCATTCTGAATAATCGGCAACGTCTGCAATCATTGCCCAAAGTAATGGCGTTCCGATGCCGTAAAAGAAACCGTGTAGAATCTGTGACAAAAACATTAATCCAACCGATTTTGGTGGATAAAATATAAACGCTAAGACAAATAATGTTGATATAAAAAGTGATGCGATGAAGGCATCTCTTTTGCCATATTTATCTGCAAACTTTTTCGAGAAAGTGATTCCAACAATCATCATAATAATTCCGCCTCCATTAAACAGTCCAAAACCTGCTGAACGAGGGTCCTCGCCAAAGAAATTCATCCCAATGGAATTGAAAAAATCGGTAATTGGCGATATAAATTGCTGAAGTGAAGCTTCGTCAACATAATTGTTAAAATAATATACATATGAACCGCCTTTCATTGCCAATGTAATGAAAATCAATGCGGTAACCGTTAACATAATAATCCACGGTTTGTTTTTCTTTAAATCTTTTAAATCAGCGCTTAAAGTAGATTCTTGCTCCGGTTTTGGAATGACTCTTTCTTTGGTTGTGAGAAAAGTGATGAGTAACATTACCGTTCCGATAATTGCCAGCCAGGTCATTACCACCTCGATTCCGGCTGCTTTGTCACCGTGTCCAGCTGATAAAATAATGGGTAACATAAATACCTGAACGAAGAACTGCGCAAACATCACAGCTACAAAACGATAAGAAGAAATACTGTTTCTTTCGCTCATATCACCTGTGATTACACCACTCAAAGCTGCGTAAGGTAAATTATTAGCTGCGTAAAGTAATAGTAAAACAGAATAAGTAATTGCTGCATACATCATTTTTCCTTTATAAGAAAAATCGGGTGTGCTGAATGCAAAAAGTGCCGCAGCACCCAACGGAATTGCTGTTAATAAAATCCACGGACGGAATTTCCCCCATTTTGTTCTGGTTCTGTCTGCCAAAGCTCCAACCATCGGGTTGAAAACAAAACCAGCCAATAAACCGACCGTAAGTGTAATGATGGATGCATCTTCTGGTTTTAATCCGTAAATATCGGTGTAAAAATAAGCTAAATACGTCACCAAAGTCTGGAAAACCAGATTGGCGGCTAAATCTCCTAAACTGTAGCCGATTTTTTCAACGACAGATATTTTTTGAGATGAGTTGTTCATTTTAATAATTTATAAATGATAATTGATTATTCTGTTGTAAATGGCGATGCGGGAAGTCCGGTCTTGTTTTTCAGATTTCCGTCGGGATTGTCTGCCCAATCGTATCTTACTGAAACGGGATTTGAAATGTTGTCATTCCAGACAATGATTTTATTGCCTTCCATTTTTGCTTTTGCCCATTCATATTTTGCGTCTTTTCCTTTGACGGCAAAACCTTTCAGTTCTGAAACGGGTGCAAAATCATCAGTTCCATTTTTAAAGGAAAGAATAATTTTATTCTCTTCCACTTTCATTGTTTGATAAACCGGTCCGTCTGCGATGATGTTCTTTTTGTCTGCAACTTTCAGTGCCTGTAAAGCCAATCGGTCTCCAACTGTTTTTTTGTTTAAAGGGTGAATGTCATTCCACTCTCCTATATCGATAATCACAGCAAGTCCGGTGTTCGGAACTTTCAGCGAAACCTGACGTTGCTGTTCTCTGAGTTCTGCCCAATTGCTTTCAATAGGCTGTGTTTTTGGTTCCATAAAATTGGCTAATTGGACTGTGAAAAAAGGCATCTCTTTCTGATTCCATTTATTTCGCCAATCTGTAATCATTGTGGTCAGCAAATCGCCGTATTCTTTTGGTTTTCCGGTGTTGCTTTCGCCCTGATACCAAATTGCACCTTTGATATTATAACTGATAAGCGGATTAATCATTGCATTATACAATCCGGTCGGTTTCCAACGGATAAAAGTAGTTCCGGGAGCCATTTTTTCCATTTTAGCACCGATTTTATATTTCCATTCGGTTTTTAAATCGATTTTATTTCCGTCGATTTCTAAGTAATAAGGCTTGTCAGCAATGAACTGACCTTTTCCGCTTCCGTTTGAAATTCTAACAGCAATCACATTTTTCCCTTCCTTTAAAACTCCTGCCGGAATATCGTACCAACGTGGCGGATATTCGTAGGTTACATTGCCTACTTTTACGCCGTTGATGTAAGTGACATCTGCATCTTTTATTCTTCCTAAATTTAAAAATGCGGTTTTCCCAGTCTGATTTTTGGTTAAATTAATTTCTTTTCTGAACCAAACTGAACCTTCAAAAGAACCTTCCTTATCTTCCCAGGAACCGGGAATATTCATTGTTTTCCAATCAGAATCGTTTAGGTCGAAACTTTCCCAATGTTGGTTTAATCCGATATCGCTTTGGTCGAGTTCTGTGTACCACGCTTTGCTTAACGCCTGCTCGCCGGATTCGGTAGATTTTATTAAATCATCATTCTGCCATTTTTTGGCTTCGTCCAGATATTCAGGATATTTTTTCAGAGAATTTTCATCCATCCACGCCTGAATCGGCGAACCTCCTAAACTTGCGTGTATAATTCCAACGGCAACTTTATTTTTCTGGCTTAATTCTTTTGCGAAAAAGTAAGCAACTCCTGAAAAATTAAGTATCGTCTGTGGGTTTGTCGCTTCCCATTTTCCGCCATCAAGCTCGGTTTGAGGTAGCTTAAAATTATATTTTTGAGGTACTGTAAAAAACCTAATGTTCTGGTTATTTGCATTTTTAATTTCGTCAGCATACAGCGGAGTTAGTCTGCGCATCGGCAGTTCCATATTCGATTGTCCGGAAGCGAGCCAGACGTCGCCGATGAGAATATCTTTTAGTGTAATCTCATTGATGGTCATCGTGTAAGGACCTCCGGCTTTTTGCTCGGGAAGTGTGATTTTCCAGTTTCCGGTTTGGTCAGCAGTGGTTTTGTAATTTTTATTGAGGAATTTCACTTCCACTTTTTCTCCTGCATCGGCTTTTCCCCAAACATTCAGTTTTTGGTTACGCTGCAAAACCATTCCATCTGAAACCAATGCCGGAAGTTTGATTTTTGCATTGATAAAAGAAATGCATAATGAGCCTACAAATAAAATTAATATTTTAAAAAAGATTCTGTTTTTCATAGCAAATTTGAATTCTGCAGTTTATTTTTAGTTTTTATCTGGCATTTGGGTCAGCAATCTTACCTCGATGATTTTCGGTGTAAGCGATTTTTCATTTGTGTTAAATTTCACATTAAGAATCTCTTTCCTACTTTCAGATTCAGGAATAGGGATTAATAAGGATTGTGGAGAACCACCCATTTTTCCATCAAAATTTTTAGAAATCACTTTGATTCCGTTGACTTCTGCATTCAAAGTACGGTTGTTATTGGCATCAAAATACACAAGAAAAAGGTATTGTGCATTTTTACCTTTGTTTCTCATCTGATAGCTGAACCAGCCTTTAGCCTCACGGAAATGGCGATCTTCCATATATCCGGTGTTGGAATCTTTGCTGTCGATGAAATGGTCGGATTCCGGTTGCTGTTCGCCAAGTTGGATTTTATCGATTGTGATATTATCCAGTTTTCTGATTTCCTCTTCTTCTCTGGCTTTCTGTTTCTGAATCATTTCGATTTTATCCTGAGTTGCCTGCGGAAAATAAATAATGTAACGTTCTTCCTGAATTTTATAAAACGGAACCAATTCTAATCCGTCGCTGAACTTATTTTCGGGGTATAAACCTGTCAGTTTGAATGTTAAATCTTTATCGATAACTGGTTTCAAATGGCTTAAAACTGAAGTCGAATTTCCCAAAATAGTAGGGATTTCATTTAACGGAATTTGCTTTCCGTGCGCAATATGTCCGCCTCTGCTGTCATCTGCGAAAAGTCCGTCCTGATTTTCTTTTCCATATTTGGCAGCCAAAACTATAGGACCATATTTGAAGGCAAAATAATCCGAATGGTCAGGAAGCTGCTCTGCGGAAAGGTGCATCGGCATTTTCATTTCGATAACATCTCCTTTTTTCCATTTTCTTTGGATGGTAAAATAACCTTCAGCATCAACCGGAACATTGACATTTTTACCGTTAACTGAAATCGTAATTTCAGAAGCATTTGCCCATTCCGGAGCTCTTAATTTTAAATTTATATTTGATTTTGAAGCGACATCAAAAACTAATTTTGTCGATGGATTTTCAGGGAAATTATTTTCCTGTCTTAGAACCAATTTCTTTTCAGACCATTTTAGAATGGAAGGAATAAACAAGTTCACGTATAAATCTTCATCAGAATACGCATAAATCATTTCACCGTATTTGGCGTGATTTTCCATCCCCGAACCTACGCAGCACCAAAAGCTGGTTTCCGGCTGAGAATAAACCCTGTAATGGCCGGGACGCATCGGCGTGAAGTAGACAAAACCGCCTTTTTCAGGATTTTGTGTGGAAAGAATATGATTGTACAAAGCTCTTTCGTAATAATCTACGTAAGATGATTTTGGATTCGTCGCATACAATTCTTTGGAAAGCTTGAGCATATTATACGTATTGCAGGTTTCGGGACCTTCGATACTTTTAATCATTCCGCTGAAATCATTAATGGGATTGAAATGCTCGCTTACACTGTTTCCTCCGATAATCGCTGACCTTTTTTGGGTAACATTCGTCCAGAAAAAATCTGTTGCATTGCTCCACTCTTTGTTATTTTCTAAATTTGCAATTCTTTTAAAACCAATCACTTTCGGAATCTGTGTGTTAGCGTGGATTCCTGTGAGTTTATCTTCCTGAATCAACAATGGATTCAGAATTGCAAGATGAGAAAAACGATGGGCAAGCTTTAGATATTTCGGATTTTTTGTAATGTCGTAAATGTCGGCAAAAACTTCATTCAGACCGCCGTGTTCGCTTCGAAGCATATCCTGAATCTGTTCATCGGAAAGTCCGGAAACTTCATCAGCCATCCAATCTGTGAGTTTTATCAGCATTTTTTTTGCTTTCTCACTGTCTGCATACCAATAGGCATCGCGTAAACCAGAATAAATTTTGTGAATATTATATAAAGGAACCCATCGGTCATTCAACCCGAAAGTTGCGGCACGAATGTTTCCATCGGCAATTTCTTTCCAGATTTTTTTACCGTTCGGAATACCTGAAAGATAGCCGTTTTCCGAAAGATTTTGGCAACGCTCCAATTCATCAATCATATAATCCAGACGCTGTTTGATTTTGTCATCACCCGTCGATGCGTACATCAACGCCAAAGCCGAAATATAATGACCGCCGACATGACCGTCCAATCCTGTATTTTCCCAATTGGGATAATTTTCTTTTTTGGGTTTCAGTCCTGCTTCTTTCAGATATGGTGCAAGAAGACGATCTGCATCCATCGAGAGGATATATTTTTCATCGGTCTGCATCGCTTTGCTGAAAACACTTTCGGACAAATGAACCTTGTTGAGCGGAAAGTAGCTAACATTTTTCTTCACCTGCCCAAAAGCAAGTGAAGTAAAGCCTAAAAATAATATCAGTGATTTTTTGTTCATTAATAAATTTTATTTCTACATTTCTAAAATAAAAGAAAGTATCTATATGGCAAACAATTTTCATCATTTAGAAATAAATCTTATTGTAAAAGCATTTTAGGACAATGAAAAAAAACTTAAAAAGGCTTTACCTTATCATAAAAAACAAGAATAGACAAACCATACAATATCAATTAAATAAATATAATTTAGTCATTATCAAAATAGATAGAGTGGGTTTATAAAAAACAATGAAAATTTATATTCATACTTATCGTATTTTAAATAATATGTCGAATAAATTTTAAACTTAAATTCAAAACGTAATTTTAACATAATTTTAACATTACATTCACATAGTATTCATAGTAATTTTAGCAAATAAATTGCAGAAAAGATGAAAACAATTCCCCAAAACACTTCTTGAAACCAGCAAATCATTAAAAAAAAGGTAATGACAGAAAAATAAAGTGTTCAATACACATTTATTTATTTTTCATATTAAAATCTACTTAAAACCTTTAACTTTGTATAAAATCATTTTTGATGGAAGAGAATTATCCTAAACATTTTGTCGCAGTAGACTGTATTATTTTCGGTTTTGATGGAGAAAATCTTAAAATTCTTCTGATCAAAAGAAATTTTGAACCCAATAAAGGAGATTGGTCACTGATGGGTGGATTTATCAATGAACAGGAAAGTTCTGACCAGGCGGCCGATCGTATTCTGAATGCGCTAACAGGTCTTGAAAACATCTATCTCGAACAATTGAATACCTACACCGCAGTCGACCGCGATCCGAGTGCCAGAATAATGTCGATATCACATTACGCCTTGATTAACATTCAGGATTCTATTCAAATCAATGAGAAGTACAGTGCCAAATGGTTTGATTTAAAAGGTCACCCAGATTTGATTTTTGATCACAATGCAATGGTAAAAGACGCCGTGCTGAGATTGAGAAGAAGGGCAACTACAAGACCGATCGGATTCGAATTGCTTCCCGAAAAATTCACAATGAAAGATCTGCAGAATCTTTACGAAGCGATTTTTGATGAAAAATATGACAAACGGAATTTCACAAGCAAAATCAATGCACTGGATGTCTTGGTAAATACGAACGAGAAAGATATGAGTTCTTCCAAAAAAGGTTCTTTTCTCTATACTTTTGACGAAGAAAAATACCATAAAAAAATCGCTGAAGGTTTTATGTTTAAGATATAAAAAAATAGGATGCCGATAACGACATCCTATTTTTTTTAAGTATTTTCAGATTACCAGAATCTTACATAAAGTGCGGTTAATAGAAGCAATGTCACTACGATCAACACCAAAGTTCTGTTATCAACTTTAAACATTGTTGCGTCAATAGCAAAAGCTTTCGGATTCACTTTCGGGCCAGCCAAACTGATCATCACCATTACGGCAACCGTGATAAAGAATGACCATCCCATATTAATCAAAAATGGAATTTCTGTAATGGTCTGCACGACTCCATTTTCTAATTTTTCATACGTAAAAGCGGTGTACAACCACGTTTCTTTTCCGAAAATATCTACTGCAAAACTGTTGAAGAAAATCGCCAGCAAAAAACCAAGAAGAACGCCTACTAAAGCTGCAGTTCCTGTGGTTCTCTTCCAGAACATTCCCAAAAGGAACATCGCAAAAACACCCGGACTTATAAATCCTGTATATTTCTGGATGAATGTAAATCCGCCTTCGCCTCCGATTCCCAAAACATCTGTCCAAGTAAATGCCAGAGCTACAAACATTGCCACGATAATTGCCCAACGTCCTGTTCTTACCATTTGGATTTCTGTCGCATCAGCTTTCAAATATTTTTTATAAATATCTAAAGTGAAAATTGTGGAAATACTGTTGACTTTTCCAGCCAACGAAGCTACAATTGCCGCCGTCAAAGCTGCCACTGCAAGACCTTTCAATCCGGTTGGTAAAAATCCTAAAATTGCAGAATAAGCACCGTCTTTTACCCCATTGAAACCTGGCAAATGTCCTTTCGTATATAAAACATAAGCAGCAATTCCCGGAAGCATTACAATAATCGGCATAAATAATTTCAAAAATCCTGCGAATAAAATTCCGGTTCTTGCGGTCTTCAAATCTGCTCCCAAAGCACGTTGCGTGATGTATTGGTTGCATCCCCAATAATTTAGGTTTACAATCCACTGACCTGCAAAATACATCGCCAACCCTGGGAGAACAACATATTTTTGAACACTAAGATTTTCCGGCATTGCCAATGTGGTAGTGGTTGTGGTCGGTTTATCAAGAATCAAATTAAAATGTTGTGGTGCCTCTTTCATCAATGTTTGAAAACCTGCGAAAGCATTTCCTATGACAGCTCCGTTGATTCTCTGGTCAACGATTTGAAGAGCCATATACACCGTAGCAAAACCTCCAATAATTAAAACTGCAACCTGAATTACGTCGGTGTAACCGATTACTTTCATTCCGCCCAAACCAATCAATAAAGCCATAAGAAGCAATCCGATCATAATGATGTGAAGGTTGTCTCCGCCCAATAAAGTATCGATAGCCAAAGCTCCGAGGTAAAGAATTGAAGTTAAATTCACAATGACATAAAGGAACAGCCAGAAAACTGCCATAATCAGTGAAACCGATTTGTTGTAACGCCTTTCAAGAAACTGAGGCATTGTATAAATCTTATTTTTTAGATAAATCGGAATGAACCAGATCGCAATAATAATCAAAGCAAGAGCAGCAATCCATTCGTAAGCTGCAACGGCAACTCCCACAAAAAATCCTTCTCCGGACATCCCGATGAATTGTTCTGCTGAAATATTAGAAGCAATTAAACTTGCTCCAATCGCCCACCAAGTAAGCGAACCTTCAGCAAGAAAATAGTCTTTACTCCCTGTAGATGTGGTTTTTTTTCTGTTGTAAATCCAGATTCCGTAACCGGCTACCACCACAAAATAGACCAGAAATATGACGATATCAATAGTTGCTAAGTTTCCCATATTTTATTTTTTAACTGAGAATTTATAAATTGTTTTTGACTGGTATTTTTGACCCGGCTTCAATTCAGTTGAAGGGAAAGAAGCTTGATTCGGAGAATCCGGGAAATGCTGGGTTTCAAGACAAAAACCTGTTCTGAATTCATTTTTCCCACCAGTTTTGGTATCGAATTTACCGTCCAAGAAATTTCCGGAATAGAACTGAACGCCAGGTTCATCTGTCAAAACTTCCATCACTCTTCCTGATTCTGGATGATACACTTTGGCAATGCTTTTCATTCCGTTTCCGTTCAGAATCCAGTTGTGGTCGTAGCCTTTTCCTTTTTTCAATTGGTCGTCATCTGCATTGATATCTTTTCCAATTGGTTTTGAAGTGGTAAAATCAAAAGGATTTCCTTTTACCGACTTCTGTTCACCAGTCGGAATCAATGTTTCATTTACAGGTAAAAACTTGTCTGCATTAATTTGCAGTTCGTGGTCAGTAATAGTTTTTGTGAAATTCCCAGAAAGGTTGAAATACGAATGTTGGGTAAGATTCACAACCGTTGCTTTATCCGTCATTGCTTCGTAAGAAATCTCCAAAGCATTTTCGTCTGTCAAAGTATATAAAACAGTTGTCGTCAGTTTTCCAGGATAACCTTCTTCGCCGTCTGCACTTGTGTAAGTCAGCTTCAAAGTTGGAAATTTCGCATCTTTTACTGGTTCAATGTTCCAGAATTTGGTATGAAAACCTTCTTTTCCACCGTGAAGGCTGTTGGATCCGTCGTTTTTGTCGATGTCGTAAGTTTTGCCTTCCAAAGTGAATTTTGCGTTGGCAATTCTGTTTCCATAACGTCCAATCAAAGCTCCGAAGTAGTATGGATTTCCGTTGAAATAATCTTCAGGTTTTGTGAAACCTAAAACGACATCTTCATATTTTCCGTTTTTATCAGGAGCCGTTAGCGAAGTGATAATGCCGCCAAAGTTGATGACTTCCAGCTTCATCCCGTTTTTATTCGTTAAGGTATATTTTTTAATGGAATCGCCTTTTGCAGTAATTCCGTAATCTGAGACCTGTATGTTCTCCATTTTTTTTGATTGAGTTTTTTGATGAGTTTCTTTTTTATTGCAGCCGAAAATACATAAAACTGCAAAAAGAATAATCAGGTTGATCGTTGTTTTTTTCATTGTTTAGGAATTTAGCAAATTAACGGTAGTAGATTTCATTCCAGCGAAGCGTGTTCTTGAAATCACGGATTTTAGTGTCTTCATCGATAACAAGAGATTCAATTCCAGCAATTTCTGCAAAATCTTCCAGCATTTCCGCACTTATATTTTCACTGTAACACGTGTGATGTGCTCCACCAGCCAAAATCCAAGCTTCTGCAGCAGTGTACAAGTCAGGAAGCGGCTTCCAAAGGACTCTTGCTACAGGAAGTTTTGGTAATTCTTCTGTGATTTCCAATGCTTTTGTTTTGTTGATTAACAGTCTGAAATGATTTCCGAAATCCATCAAGGCGGCGTTCAAAGAATCGATATTTCCTCTTGAATTGAAGACGAGACGAACCGGGTCAGCTTTTCCACCGATTCCTAACGGATGTATTTCACAAGATGGTTTGTCAACTGCCAAAACAGGATCAACTTCCAGCATATGAGAACCTAAAACCGACGGATTTGAAGGATTTAAATGGTACGTATAATCTTCCATAAAGGCATTTCCGCCCTTCAGACCTTGTCCCATCGTTTTCATTACACGAACTAATGCTGCTGTTTTCCAGTCGCCTTCTCCTGCAAAACCATACCCTTTTTCCATCAACCTCTGAACAGCAATTCCGGGAAGTTGTTCCAAACCGTGAAGGTCTTCAAAAGTATCTGAGAAGCCTTTGAAATTACCTTCTTTCAGAAATTTTTCTAAACCTAATTCTATTCTGGCAGCCGCTTCAAGAGATTTTCTGCTGCTTCCGCCTGAAAGAAGAGATTCCGCCATTTTGTATGAGGCTTCATATTCTTCCATCAAAGTTTTGATTTCGCCATCGCCGATTGAGTTGACAACACTTACCAAATCCCCGATTCCCCAAGTGTTTACTGAAAATCCGAATTTAGTTTCCGCTTCTACTTTGTCGCCATCGGTTACGGCAACATATCTCATATTGTCTCCAAAACGGGCGAATTTAGCACCTTGCCAATCGTCCCAACCTGCTGCAACACGGCTCCATTCTCCGATTTGTTTCTGAACTCTTTCGTCTGCCCAATGTCCAACAACTACTTTTCTGTTTTTGCGGAGACGACTTACCATAAACCCAAATTCACGGTCGCCGTGAGCTGCCTGATTCAGGTTCATAAAATCCATATCCATCGTAGCCCACGGAATGTCCTGATTGAACTGTGTATGAAGATGCAACATTGGTTTTTGCAGAGCGGTCAATCCACGAATCCACATTTTTGCAGGAGAAAACGTGTGCATCCAGGTTACGATACCAATACAGTCTTTTGAAAAATTGGCGGCTGTAAGGGTTTCAAAAATTTCTTCTGTAGTTTTTACGGTTGGTTTTAAAACCACTTTTACCGGAATTGATGAAGAAATATTAAGTGCTTCTACGATTTTCCTTGAATGTTCCGCAACCTGAGCTAAAGTTTCAGGTCCGTATAAATGCTGGCTTCCGGTGATGAACCAGATTTCTTTTGTATTTAAAGGTGTTAACATATATTATAGTTGATAAATGATGATTGATTTTTATTATATATATAAACCTTCAAGGTTTTTGAAACCTTGAAGGTTTGTTTAGTCAACAGTTCTTACTGTCCGTAATAGGCATTTTTGCCGTGTTTTCGTTCGTAATGTTTTTTGATAAGCGAATCTTTCAAACGGGGAGCATTTGGGTTGATTTGTCTTGTGCGATATGCCATTTCTGCAATGGTTTCGAGAACTTTGCTGTTGTAAACGGCTTTGTCCGCATTTTTTCCCCAAGTGAATGGTCCGTGATTTCCGATAAGTACCATTTCGACTTTTTCATAAGACAATTCTTTCTCTTTGAAGCAATCCAAAATCTGAATTCCGGTATTGTATTCGTAATTTCCTTCGATTAAATCATCGTGCATTGGCGGTGCACAGGGAATATCTGTCGTTAGATGGTCGGCGTGAGTGGTTCCGAAAATCGGAATATCCATCTGAGCCTGCGCCCAAGCGACTGAATAAATTGCGTGAGTATGAGAAATTCCACCAATGTTTCCCCAGTTTTTGTAAAGGTAAGCGTGGGTTTTGGTGTCGGATGACGGTCTTAAGTTTCCTTCTACCACATTGGCATCATAATCTAAAATCACAATGTCTTCAGGTTTTAAAAGTTCGTACGGAACGCCGCTTGGTTTGATGGCAAAGATTCCTTTTTCACGGTCAACTGCACTAACGTTCCCGAATGTGTAAACGACAAGCTTCAAGGCATCCAACTGCATATTGGCTTCGTAACATTCTCTCTGGAGTTCTTTATAGATGCTCATTTTATTATATTTTTTAACGCAAAAGGAGCGCAAAGTTTTTTATTTATTCTATTGTTTTAAATTCGCAAAGGCGTAAACTTAGCCAAGAATTAATTTTTTAAGTTTCCTTTGTCATTCCGTAGAAGTCTATACAAAGTTTGCTTAGATTGACTTCGTCGAACCACTTCGTTAGGTTTCCTACGGAATGACAAAATTGTGTTTTTATGTTGATCGTTGTTTTATGTTGAATCTGCAGCCCGGCTTGAGCGGAAATCCTTTTTTGTATTGGCAAAAGCGTTGGCAAAAAAGATTGGGAGCGGAAGACGGATAAAGCTGCCATAAAAATTTTAATCGTTAGTTTTTGTACTATAATCTATTTAACAGGTCGCCTCTACGAGGCTTGATGTGTATGGATGATTATGTTTGGCTATTAACAGTACGCTCCTACGGAGCTCTCAAATCCTGGTTAAAATTTCTATCAACTATAAACTGTCAACTTTCAACTTCTTTTTCGATTTGATATTGTTTTCCGTGAAGTCAGCGAGAATCTGATATTGATTCATTAATTCTGCATATTTTTCCACCTGTTCTGCCTGTGGGAAATATTCGGCTTCGAAATCGGAACCCATTTTCTGGATCGCTTCCTGAACATTCGGATAAATTCCTGCTGCAACTGCGGCGTAAATCGCTGCACCCAAAGCCGGGGCCTGGTCGGATGCTGCTACTACAATCGGCATATTCAGTACGTTTGCTAACGTCTGCATAATGAATGGCGATTTTCTGGCAACACCGCCGATTCCGATGACTTTTTCGATTTTCACGCCTTCTTCTTCGAAACGGTCAACAATTTTCTTGGAACCGAAACAAATAGCATTCACCAATGCTTTGAAAATGTGTGGTGCTTTCGTTCCGAGTGACAGGTTGCTGATAGCAGCTTTCAGCTCTTGATTCGCATCAGGTGTTCTTCGTCCGTTAATCCAATCCAAGGCGATAGGAACGGCTTCGGAAAGAGGAATTTTTTCCGCTTCCAAAGTGAGATTTCGGATGAGATGATTCTCTATTTCTTCTTTTAAAAGTTTTTTTTGATTATCATCGATGACACTAGAATTCATCAGAATATTTTGAGTTGGCCACATCAGAATATCTTTGTACCAGGCCAACAAATCTCCGAAAGCAGATTGACCTGCCTCAAGACCAATCAATCCGGGAATGACCGAACCATCTACCTGTCCGCAAATTCCTTTCACAGTTTTGTTTCCGATAATTTCGTTAGGTGCAACCATAATATCGCACGTGGAAGTTCCCATAATTCGGATGAGTGTATTCTCCTCCACTTTTGCGCCAACTGCTCCGGAATGTGCGTCGAAAGTTCCTACAGCAATCACCGTATTGGTCGTTAATCCTAATTTTGATGCCCATTCTTGATTTAAATTTCCTGCAACCTCATCGGAAGTGTAAGTTTTATCGTACAGCCTGTCACGAAGTTCAGCTAATGAAGGGTCTAACTGACCGAGGAAATCTTTTGACGGCAGTCCGTCCCACGATTCGTGCCACATCGCTTTGTGACCCGCTGCGCAACGGCTTCTTTTGAAAGTCGCCAAATCCTGATGGTCAGAAAGAAGAAACGTGATATAATCGCAATGTTCCATCCAACTGTAAGCCGAATTTTTCACATTGTCATCAACTCTATTGATGTGAAGAATTTTTGCCCAAAACCATTCGGAGGAATAGATTCCGCCTTCAAATTTAGTGTAATCTTTCGCCAAATGGTTGATTTCTTCTGCTTCTGAAATTGAAGTATGGTCTTTCCACAACACCATCATCGCATTGGGATTTTGTTCGAAACCAGGCGTTAAAGCCAATGCAATTCCTTCTTTGTTTACCGGAAGCGGTGATGAACCTGTGGTATCGATACAAACGCTGACAATACTTTCAGGTGCTACTCCACTTTCTTTGACAACTTCTGAAATGGTTTTTTCCAAGCCTTCGATATGGTCAAGCGGATGCTGACGGAATTGATTTTGTTCCGGCTGACAAAATTTTCCTCCTTTCCATCTTTGATAATAGCTTACGGATGTGGCGAGTTCGGCTCCGTTTTCTGTATCAATCAGGACTGCACGAACTGAATCTGTTCCATAATCTAATCCGATAACGTATTTCTTCATTTTTGCGATGAATTATTTTTTATTAATTTTTATTTTGGTAGACCCTTTACTTCGGCAGGCTCAGCACAAGCTTGGCTCAGGGTGACATCTCTAATACTAAATGTCTAGGTTGAACGAAATCGTTGCATTTCTATTAAGAGATTTAAACAAATATAAATTTTTATTTTTAATAAATGTAAATATTACACTTAATTTTAATTTTTCTTTTATTGATGGTACTTAAAGGCTATTTTATCTTTAAAACAACAAAAGAATTGGGTGGAATTTGAACAGAAAATTTCCCTTTTTTAATCACAGAATTCTCTTCAAGAGGTTTTATGTTTTCTTTTTCAAAATTATTTTCACTCGAAAGTTGAGAAGCTGTCAAGGTTGTTTTGGTTAATTTGCTTCCTAATTTTATGTTTTTTGGATTGATTTCAATTGACTTTTCCTGAGAATCTGTATTAACTATTTTGATGATTACTTCATTATTCTTACCATCTTTCACTGCAGATGCAAAGAGTTGGTTTTGTCCTTTTACAGCATTTCCGTTTTCCGAAATTTTGATTAAATCGGTTCCTTTATTATTTGAAAATAATTTCTGAACATAATAATTCGGTGTTGCGTATGACTTCAAATTATTAAACCAAATCAAATCCGGTGTCCATTGCCAACCGTCTGCGTGGGCAAAAAGCGGTGCGTAGGAAGTCATCGTAACCACATCTGCGTTTCTTTCCAATCCTGTCATAAAAGCGGCTTCCGACAATGCAGTCTGCCAGTTATTTTTGTTATCAGGTTTCACAACTCCGACTGATTGAGCAGCATATTCTCCGGCAAAAACTTTTGGTCCGGAACGGTCGTAAGCATCGTAACGTCCGGCATTTTTTGTAAACCATTCGGGCGAATTGTAATAATGCTCATCGACAATTTGTGCATTGAGTTTTTTTAACTCTTTCCAGCCGTATTCAAAGAATTCTCCGTCAGGCGATGGTCCACTTCCTGAAATAATTTTAATATCAGGATATTTGGCGTGGATGGCTTTTTCAAAAATTTTGTAACGTTCAATGTAATCTTCTCCCCACTGCTCGTTCCCAACACCGATATACTTCATATTGAACGGTTGCGGATGTCCCATTTCAGCACGGATTTTTCCCCATTTTGTGGTTTGACTTCCATTAGCAAATTCAATCAAATCCAAAGCATCCTGAACGTAAGGATTTAATTCTTCTAAATGAACCAACTCTCCAGTATTAAACTGGCAAGCCATTCCGCAACTCAGAATCGGTAAAGGTTCTGCTCCCAAATCTTCGGAAAGCTGAAAATATTCATAAAAGCCTAATCCGAACGACTGATAGTAATCGGGAGTGAGGCGATGTGCAAAACCTGAACTCCATTTGTTGATGAGATATTCTCTATCGGCGACATTTCCTAAAGTTTTTTTCCATTGATACCTTTCGGCAAGCGTTCTGCCTTCGACAATACAGCCTCCGGGAAAACGTAAAAATCCGGGTTGCAAGTCGTATAATTTTTGAACTAAATCTTTACGTAAACCACCCTTTCTTCCCTTCCAAGTATCTTGTGGGAAAAGGGAAATCATATCCATATTGACGACACCGTTTCCTGTGAAGGTGATTTGAAGTTTCGCTTTTTCAACCGTTCTTGATGGAGAAAAAACAGCAGTATATTTTTGCCAGCCTTTTCCTTTGATTAAAATCGGAACTGTAGAAATTACGACTCCATTTTCATCTATCAGACTTGTATTGACCGCAGAAATATTTCCTGATACATTTTCCAAGTCAAAACTAAAATCATATCTGGAATTCTGATGAAGTCCGATTCCTCTGAAACCTTCATTCTCCAAAATATAATTTTTATCATTGTAAACGGTTATTCTTCCGTAGTTTTTATTAGTTTTGGAATCATCAGAATAAATCGTCAGAAAACCGGAATCTAAATTTGGAGAAAGGGTTTTCGTGTTTTGTTGTTCCCAGCCCGTTAATGGTTCGTCAAATTCAAAACTCCGGTTTTTGATGAGTTCTGCATAAATACCGCCATCTGCTGCAAAGTTGATGTCCTCGAAGAAAATTCCGTACATCGTTGGCTGGATTTTGATGTTGGTGGAACTTCCGTCCAAATCTAAAGTAAACTTTGAGGTTTGTGCCGATGAAAATGCAACGCAAGTTGATAGAAGAAGGGTGAAGATTTTATTTTTAGTTTTCATTGATAATTTATTTTGATTGTCCAAATAGACACTTCGACTACGCTCAGTGTGACATCTCTAATAATAAACTTTTAAATTGAGTGGTATTTCTGTTTATTGATAAACCTTATAGGTTTTCTAAATTGAGAATAGTTTATTTGACTTTTAACTGCATACTTTTTAATCCTGCATTGTCAGAAGTTCCGCCGTAAAAAATGGTATAATCTCCTGATTTTGAAACCAAATCATCGGCTTTTTCATCGTAAAATTTGAATGATTCATTGGAAATTGTGAGTTGGACATTTTTTGTTTCTTTAGATTTAATCAAAACTCTTTCAAAAGCTCTTAAAGTCTTTACAGGAGCTAAAGCATCGTTATTCCTTTTCACATAAATCTGAATCACTTCTTCGCCGTCTCTTTCTGAAATGTTGGTAACCGGAATTGTAATAATCAAATTTTCATTAGAATTAATAGAATTTTTACTCAATTTTGCATCTCTATAATTGAATTTTGAATAACTCAAACCGTGACCGAACGGATACAAGGGTTTTTCTGTCATATAACGGTAGGTTCTTCCCTGCATATCGTAGTTTTCAAAACCCTGATGCTTGCTGGTTTTAGAAAGTGCATTATCCAGTTGCTCCAAATTTTTGTAAAAGGTAATCGGCAACTTTCCAGACGGATTGTAATCTCCAGCCAAAACATCTGCAACCGCAGTTCCGCTGGCTTGTCCGCCGTACCAGGCATTCAACAATACATCGTAGTTTTTTTCATCCTGTTCCAGACCAAGCGAACTTCCTGTACACAACACAAAAACAACAGGTTTTCCGGTTTTTCTTAATTCTGCAAGCAGTTCACGTTGAACTTTCGGAAGTTCTATCGAGGTTTTATCACCACCTTTGAAACCTTCGGCGCTTACTAACATTTCTTCACCTTCAAGACTTGGCGACAATCCGCCAGCAAAAATGATAACGTCAACATCTTTCACTTTTTCTTTTATCGAAGCGAAATTTACAGGATCTTTTTTGTAAACTTCAAACGTAATGCTTACGTATTTTCCTTTCTGGCTGTGACGGAGTTCTATTTGATACTCTTTTCCTTTCTGCATTTTTACAGGAAATTCCGAAGGATGTCTTGCGTCGGGACCTTTTCTGGTGGCGATTTCTTTGCCGTCAACAAAAAGCGTGTAAATATCTGATGTTGCGGCAGAAAATATTACTTCGCCCGAATAATTACTTTTAAAAATTCCGGAAATTCTTGCCGATGTATTTTCTCTGGCAACTCCCGCAGCGAGTTGTGTTCCTCCAAAGCTGTTATACGTTATTGCAGTACTATTGACTGATGTATTGATCGGCTGACCTTTGAATTCATTATTGTTAAAGAATTCTACCTTCAACCCTTTTTGTCCATTTTTCTGACTGATAAAATTTTGATAGAGCGAAGTTCTTGCCGTAGGATCTGCTACTTCACTTCCTTTTTCATAGATTATTTCAGCGTTTGGAAATTTAGTTTTAATTCCGTCTAAAATCGTAACCGTTGAAGAAGGTGTTCCGTTGTAATTTCCCAATTGCATAATTTCGTCATCAGCATTGGGACCAACCACAGCGATTTTTTTAATGCTTTTATTTAAAGGCAGGACATTCTTCTCATTTTTCATCAGCACAATAGACTTTTGAGCCATTTTCAAAGCCTGCTTCTTGTGTTCATCCGAATCTATCACCGAATATGGAATGTTGTTCCAATGAACGGAAGATTTGGGATCAAGCATTCCCAATTCAAACCAACCTTTCAGGATTCTTCGCATTGATATATCAAGGTCTTTTTCGGTGATTAATCCGCTGGCAAGAGATTTATTAAGATTGTTATAAGTATCTCCACATTCTAAATCTGTAGAATGTTTCAGCGCATCAGCAGCAGTACTTTTTTCATCGGGATGGGTTCCGTGGTATTTTTTCTGGTAGAAATCTGCCAAAGCCCAACAGTCGGAAACTACCATCCCATCGTATTTCCATTTTCCCCGAAGAATTTCTGTAAGCAATGTATTGTTGGCGCAACACGGTTGTCCGTCGAAAGCATTGTAAGCACACATCACTTCCCTTACATTTCCTTCCAAAACCAAAGATTTAAAAGCAGGAAGATAAGTTTCATACAAATCCCTTTTGGAAACTTCTGCATTGTAAGAATGGCGGTTCCATTCCGGACCGCTGTGAACAGCGAAATGTTTGGCGCAGGCGTGTGTTTTGAAATATTTTGGGTCATTTCCCTGCAAACCTTTTACCGCAGCAACACCGAGAACAGAAGTCAGATAAGGGTCTTCTCCGTAAGTTTCCTGACCTCTTCCCCACCGTGGGTCACGGAAAATATTAATATTCGGAGTCCAGAATGTCAACCCTTCATAACGTCCGGTTTTACTGGCTTCATCGAAAGATTTATTATATTTTGCACGGGCTTCATCAGAAATCATTTCGAAAGTTTTGAGATGTTCCGGAACATCCCAGGTTGCGGCTAAACCAATGGCTTGGGGAAAAACTGTAGCTGTACCTGCTCTCGCCACACCATGAAGCGCTTCGTTCCACCATCCGTAAGCGGGAATTTCGAGGCGAGGAACTGCTTTGGAATTATCCATCATCATTCCGATTTTTTCTTCTATGGTTAGTAGTCCGAGAAGGTTGTCAATTCTTTGTTCGACGGGAAGTTTGGGGTTTTGGAAGGGATGTTTGTAGTTCTGTGCATAACTTACGCTACTGATTACAAATAATAAGGTGAACAGAATTTTATTCATATTGTTGATTTTAAATCCATTATTTTATTCATTTGGCTCAAATAAAATCACTGGATGTGTTTTTATAATGTGATAATGACAAATATAAGATTCTATCCTTAATAAATGTATAAAATACACTTGTTTTTTATCTTAATGTTTCTGTTATTTTAATTCACGAAATAATCCTGATCAATATTTTGCATAATCGCATAAGAAAAGCCACCAGAAAAGCTGATGGCTTTAGAATTAAATTTTAATAGATTATTTTTTAATCAATTTACGTGTTACCGTTTGACCGGAATCAGATATTTCAACGAAATACACTCCAACCGGAAGGTTCGCAATATTAATTTTATTTTTACCTGAAGAAAGTTTCTGCTTTCCAGCAATCAAACTTCCTTTTGCATCAAATAGTGAATAGTTTGCCGTATTTGATTTAAGCTCGACAAAAAATTCATTTTGCGCAGGATTTGGATAAACACTTACCTCATCTTTTATCATTTCACTCTGAGAAACTGCAAGCGTAGCAAAACTTAATGGAAGAAAAGTATTGGTGTAAGTATTTTCTTCAGTAATATATCCTTGGAAAGGATTTATAAAAGGTTCGTTTCCGGCAGTTACTTTATAGAATCCCGTAACTCCGTTTTCTGTCTTAAGCACGTACGCTCCAGCAGGAACTTTTATCGTATGATAAACCCCATTCATCTGATTTACAGATATTGCTTTTGGAGTTGATACATTACCTGAACCGACGAAACTCATGTTTCCAGTAGCATTAACGAGTACAGGTGTATTTGCAGGAATGATACCATTGGTAATCTGCGTGGATGCTACACCCGTTGCAGACGGAATCATGGTATATGCGGTTACTCCCGACGGAATACTTGCCTCAAAAGGCAGTAATACAACGCCATAATCGCTGAAATTTCGTGTATATGATGCTGCCGTTGCAGTAAAATTAAAAGGTATCTGGAAGTCTTTACCCTGATCAGAAAGAATAAGTGTACTGCAGGTAGTTCCGGATACCACATTTATATTGTTATTGCTCACTGAATTGTTGACGTAGAATAAACTGTTTATGTTTTGAGAGGTACTGATCCAGCTTGATGTCGAATTAATTCCAGTTGTATTTCTAAAATCTAATGAAGTATAATATTCATTTTCCAAGGCATCCATAAGATTACTGTCTGTAGATGCGTATGCAGCTTCAAACTTTGATGCTCTTTCGTTTCCTACATTGAAGTAGACATCGCCAAGCTTTAGTGTAAGAATAGAACTGAAATTTCCACTTCTCAGCCCAATAATTCCTTTGCATCCAAAAGGCAGTAACGATCTGGATATATCAAATACCAGATTAAAACTACCTGATCCCGGCGTTGGAAACGCTACACTTCCGTAATTGTGATTTCTTAGTGTTCCATTACTGTCTACATAATATAATGTTGTATTTGAAGAAGTTGGCAAATTACTGGTCGTATAACTTAGGACATTAAAAATTAGTTTATTATATCTGTCGTTTAATGCTACATATCCGTTCGCTGCGGTAGTATTTGAACTGATGAGCGGTGTAGAATTGTAAAACGTAACTGTCTGACCAGATAACTGATGACCTGTACCGAAAGCCGGATTTGTAGTGGTCTGAGTTTCAATTTTATTATAATGCATCTCTGTTCCTGTCATTAACGATACTGGTCGGTCTCCACTTTTATTAAAAACAAAAGTCATTACGCTTGAAGGACTCACCATAATCTGCGGTCTGAACGTATCGGTAGAAAATGTGAATGGAGCAGAAACCATATTCGAAGTTTGTGACGTTGTTGTACTGGTTCCTGAATTGGTAAAAAACGGCAGATCTGCTTTCAGGTTATAAGAGTTTGCAGATGAGTTGATGACCACCAATGTAATCTGGTTTCCATCCTGTGAAATGTATGATGAACCTTCCAACGCTCCATTGGCTACTTCCCATTTAGCATCAATTCTCCTTTTACCCGTTGTCGTCTTTGCGAACTGCGATAAAATATATCCTCTTTTTGTCATCTCACCTGCTACGGTACCATTTGTACCATCACCCATCATTCCGTAGTATCTTTTTGATGCGTAATGAACCCATGCATTAATATTACCGAGCATCGCATTATTTACGCTTCTTGCAAAAGTAAAACCGTCAATCGACCAATTAAAGTCTCTTGCAGGTACACTGGTATTGGAATTCCAGTTGATGAGATATTCTGTTTGCCAGATTTGTTTATTATAATTTTGAAATTGCTTGTACACAGACTGCATAGATCCATATTGATGACCTCCATACACTTCAAAATTTGCCATCACTGCAGGACTTAAAAAAGCATTTGCAAAATTATCTGTAAAACCTACACTTTCCGGAGCAATTACGTTACAGTTGATCAAATGTCCATAATCTTTAACGAAAGTAGCAATCTGCGTTGGCGTCCAGATACAACCTTGGTATTGTGCCATTTCATCAGGCTCGTTCTGTATAGAAATATAATCAAGTGTCACTCCGTTGGTTGCCAGATAAGTTACGAAACTGTTGAGATGAAGAGCATAATCCTGATAATTTGCAGGTTTCAGATAACCAATTTGCTGTACTCCGTTTGTATCTGTGTACACTGCGTTAACGTGATTATTGGTTTTCCATGCTGCAGGCATTGTCCAGGGGCTTGCAAATACAATCAGACCCATTGATTTTGCCAATTGTGCAGTGGCCAAAACCTGTGGCCAGTTGGAACTGTCTTCAGGAATATACAGCCTCAGCATATTGTATCCCGCATCGGTAGCCCCATTTCCCCAGAGTTTCTGAATTTCTGCAGTTGTCATGTGATTGTAGGCAAACTGCGGACTGCAGACAAAGCCTCCAAATCCTGTAATGTTCTGATAAGTAATATTCTTATCAATTTTCACTTTTGCGCTCTGTGTACTCTGTGCATTAAGATGCCCTGTGAATACGATACCTGCCATGGCAGCAAGTACTAAATTGACGATTTTTCTCATAGTAATAATTTGATTTTAAATGTGACATAAATTTTAATTTAACTCAATATGTTATTATTGTTTTTTGAAATAAAATGTGTGGAAAATTGATTATTTATTTCCTGAATAATCACTTTCCGGCGCTCCCAGATAACTTGGTTTAAGTCCGCCTGTGTTGATTAAAATCTTTTCTAAAACAATTCCGGGTTCTAGAACTCTGAAACGTAAAGTCTGTTTTCCCGGTTGTGAAATCTGATGTTTTGTGATTGATTTAATGATGTGTTCCGACTGCCATCGTCCCAGTTCGCCTTTGTAATGGCCATTGAAATTAACAGTTTGTGGTGTTCCGCCGTCAAAAGAAATCTCGTAGCGTAATCCTTTATTGTGATTGTAATTTAAAGTCGGCGCGAGTAAAAGCTGAATTTCAAATTCGCCTTTTGATTCGAAATTAATATCGTATTCCAGATAAATATTTTCATCAACTTTCGGATAAGCGTTCTGTGGAAAAGTCGTAATTCCGGATTTTGTTTTTCCGAAGTCAGGAATCACTTCCCAATGGCTTCTGTCTGAATTATTCATTCTCGCAAAATTTTCGGCTTCGATTGAAACGTAACCGTTTTTCTCTTGGAATACTTTGTTCTTCGGAACATTTGCTTCCGAAACATACGTGACTTCAGGCATTATATTTACTTTTCCATCAAACCAGGCTTTGTAACCTATCTTCATCTGATCCATCATATGCGTCCATTTTCCACCTGCAATCTCATTGTTATATTTATTGTCGAGATATGCATTTCTTTCAAAATATTCCTTTACTTTATCAGCATAAAAATTTGCCTGAATATCATTTTTCGCTGCCAATTCTTTATTTTTCGCCACTGCATAATACATTTCGTACAAATTGCTGCACGCATCAATCGGATAAAGAATCAACTGATAATACGCATCCTGATATTCTGCCGGAATCTGGTCTTTCAAACGTAATGCATCCAACGCCAAAGCTCTGTAGTCATTCAAAACCGTTTCAAATTCATTATAATTTTCAAGACTGAATGTTTTGCTATCCAACGTTTCCGGTGTGACTCTGCGGTTATATTTTGCATAAAGATTAATCATTCTGGCAATTTCTTTTGAATGTTTTTCGCCAAACTGTTGAGCAGACCATTTCTCGGTATATTCCAGAAGATTTTTAGAATTAAATTGTTTCGGATTCCAAGCCATCTCCAGAAAGAAACTGATTGGAAACTCCATTGGTTTCAAATCGCCAACATTCACAACCCAAACTTTATCTACTTTATGTTCGTAAGAAAGATTCATCTGCTCCCAAACTCTCTGAATCGGATTGATGTTAATCCACTTAGAATTTCTTGGTCCGCCTACATAGTCAAAGTGATAGTACATTCCGTAACCGCCTTTATGCAAAGGTTTTGAAAGATCCGGAAGCTTTCTTACGTTGCCCCAGTTATCATCACAAAATAGCAAAATCACATCATCCGGAACTCTCATTCCTTTGTCATAATAATCCTGAACTTCTTTATATAAAGCCCAAACCTGTGGCGTTTTGCTTGGATTTTTACCTGTAACATTTTGAATGATTTTGCGCTGGTCTTTTACGATGTTCTCTAATAAGGAAATATTGGTTCCCTCTCCCATCGCTTCATCACCGTCGCCACGCATTCCGACAGTGACTAATTTTTCCCAGTTTTTGCTTCTTACTATTCCGGCTTTCCAGAAATCCTGCAACACTTTAGCATTTTTAGAATAATCCCAAACGTTCGGAAGATTATTTTTTTTGATGTATCTGTGCCAGTCCGTTTGTGCCTGAGCCATCGGTTCATGATGTGAAGTTCCCATTATGATTCCCATTTCGTTTGCCAAAGGTCCACTCAACACATCATCATCGTAAAATGCTTTTCCCCACATCGCAGGCCAGAGATAATTGGCTTTGGAGCGAAGAAGCAGCTCAAAAACCTTTTCATAAAATTTAGAATTGATACCACCAAAAGTAGCTCTTGCCCAACCGCCAAGAGAAGGTTCTTCATCATTCAGGAAAATTCCGCGGTATTCTACGGCAGGTTCTCCGTCGGTATAAATTCCTTTTTTGAAGTATAAATTTTCTTTTGCTTCCACCGGAACATCTGCCCAGTAATGCCAGGGTGAAACGCCGATTTGCCGAGACACTTCATAAATACCATAAATGGTTCCTCGTTTGTCGCTGCCTGCAATCACAATCGCTTCGGAAACGCCAGGAAATGGATTGCTGATATTCTGAATGACGTATTTTTCGCGTTTTCCGGTTAATGCTTTTCCATCAATCTTTTTTTGTCTGATTAAATCATCAATCACCGATTTGGTTCCTATAGTTCCAATGATGATTAAAGGAGAATTCATTCCTGAAATCTGATTCAGTATATTGGGCTGTTCACCTGTTACTTTCTGGAAATCGGATTGCAGGTTTTTGACAGCTCTTAAAATTCCATTGTCGATTTCTGAGTTTGTGAAAATGGATAGACTAACGGATTTTTCTTTTAATACAACGTTTTCGGATTTTTTTTCTGTGCTGATAAACGGCTCTGTTGCATTGATCTGCAGACAACATCCGAAAAATACGACAAGAAAAAATATTTTTATTCGATTCATAATCTTTTATTTTTATTAATAATGAAATCTTACTGATTAATTGAACCCTTTCAGGGTTCGCATATTATTTATATTTCGTTTTCCATAGGTTGCACCTACGGCTATTGCTATTGAATCCTACGGATTCTTTTATTGCAGCGAATCTTTCGCAGCCCGACCTGAGTGGAGCAAAGCGGAACAAAAAAGCGGGAACGGAGGGCGGATTAGCTGCCCAAATCATTCCTGTATTAATTCTTCAACACAAATCCGCCATTCGGCTGAATTTCAATTTCAAATTCTCCTTTTTTATTGATGGAAACCGTTTTTGTAAAAGTGTTTCCATTTTTATCATCATTAATGAGTTCCAGATTTTTACCAGCCAACATTGGAAGATTGAGTGTAAGTTTTTTAGAAGTTTTTTCAGCATTTACACCCGCAACATACCATTTGTCATTATGCCTTCTCGCTATCACAGAATATTTCCCGGGATAACCGTCGATGAAAACCGTTTCGTCCCAAAGTGTGGGAACTTCTTTTATAAAATCCAACTGGAATTTTGGAGCATCAGTCAGGTTATTCGGCATTATTCCAAACATCTGAATCGGATTCTGAAACAAAACTGCTGTCGCCAGTTGGAAACCATCTGTGGTAAGCCTTTTATTTTTTTCTTTATTGGATTTAGTAAGAAATTTATTGAGAAAAGTTCCGCCAAACTCCATACTTCCCACCGTATTTCTGATGAAAGGATGTAAGGTTGCAAAAAATGCTTCCTGCTTACGGACATCTTCCGAAAAGTAAAGCATTTCCGAGGCTAAAACAGCTTCGCTTCCAGCATAATTCGGGTACATTACTTCCCAGCCTCTCGGCAAAGTAGCGCCGTGGAAAATAATCATCAGACCAAAATCATTGGCATCCGACAAAATATCTTCATACAGACGCATCGTTTCCTGCTTGTCGCCACCAAAAAAATCGACTTTCAAACCTTTTACACCGATTTCTTTCAGCCATTTCATTTCTTTTTTGCGTTCTACAGAAGTGCTCATTTTGTTTCTTGGTCCCATTGGCGCATCATTGGTGGCTCCGTTGGAATTATACCAAAGCATTACTCCCACATTTTTAGATTTGGCGTATTGAACGAGTTCTTTCATCCGGTCTTTGCCGATATTTTTATCCCAAAGCGCATCCATCAAAATGAATTCATAATTAAGTTTTGATGCCAAATCAATAAATATTGTCTGTTCATCATAATTCATACTGTTATCCTGCCATAGAATCCAGCTCCAGGTAGATTTTCCGAATTGATATTTCTGCGAAGGTTCATAAAGAGGTTCTACAACATTAAATGGAATGGTCGTTTCAACTATCGGTTTCAAAGAATCTCCAATCGTAATCGTTCTCCACGGAGTTTTCCCAGGCAAAGAAATTGCTGCTCCTGAACTTCCGAAACCGTTGTTTTCAGCCATATTCGGATAGGCAACCTGATAAAGATTTTTATCTGAAGTGGTGTTGAGATGAGAAGCACAATACAAACTACTAACTCCAGTTTCTGAAAGCAAAACCCAGCCCTCGTTTCCGATATGAAAAAGCCCAGGGAAAACGTAACCATAATCAGCTTTCGTTCCTAATTCTGCATCGGCTTTGTAGCCACTTTCATAGCTTGGTGCTGTGCGTGCAAAACCGGTCATCGGTTTCATCATTGGCGAAAGAAATGTTGTCGTCTGTGGCGGAAATCGATATCCCGTAACTTCCGACTGTACCACAATACTGAGATGATCTCTCATTGGAGGAATATCATATCGAAAGGCAATATTGTTATCACTTACCTGAAACTCAATTCCAATACTGAACTGCTCTTGATTGGTAAAATTGACGGTCAACGTATTTGCTTTGTATTCAACTTCTGATTTTTTAATTTTCTCGTTGCTGTATTTTTTGGAAACGAAATCCTTTTTACTGTTGATGAATTTTAAATTTTTAGAAAAATCCGATTCATTGGTGATTAAACCCAAAGGAGACTTTTCGAGCATTGTTTTTCCTTGAAAAGTAACGGAATACAATGCTTTTCCGTCTTCTGAAAATACATTCAGTTTCAGTTTTCCGTCCGGGCTCGAAATTTCGGCAACCTGTGCTTTAAGTTCTGATAAAAAACAGAAGCTTATTAATACAAAAAATATGAGTGTAAATTTTTTCATTTTAAATTATTTTGAAAACATCCAATAGTCAAAAAACATAATGTCTTTTTCCGCTTTGCTATTGAAAACGAAATAAAGATTGTGAACGCCTTTAATCGAATTAGATAAATTGATTTTAACCGTCTCAAAGCGGTCGTCTCCGCCAGTCATCGGAACTTTTATTGTTCCGACAATCGGTCCGTCCAGACTGTCTAAACGAACGTCCATCGTAACGCCGCTATTATGCGTAGTTCCTACTCTTGCAGAAAAAGTTGTTGCGCCATCTTTTCCAAAATCAACATTTTTTACACTTGTGTAAGCACTGTTTTTCTTTGCTTTGATGAAAACTCCCGCTGTTTTGTTCTGATAAGATTTCATATTTTCTGACCACGAAATCATCTCCGCCTGATTGAATGCGTATGGATTGACGGTTGCAATGGCTTTCGTAATTCCGTTGGTCATTTTGAATGGAGAAATTGAACCGTCTTTATTAAATTCTAATTCCTGCACACTGACCGAACGTGTGAATCCACTTCCTCCCGGCAAAGCACCATTGTGATAGAAAAAGTAGGTTTTCCCTCTGAAATCAACCACACCGGGATGATTGGTAAAAGATTTTCCTTCTGCAGGCATAATAATTCCGCCATATTTCCAAGGACCTTGCGGACTTTTGCTGGTGGAATAGCCTATAAATTCCGGTAACGCACCGCCCGGCCAGAAGAGATAATAAAGATTTTTTCGTTTGTAAAGCCACGGACCTTCTTCGTATTTCGTTGGTCTTTCAGGATTGCCTTCCCGTTTTCCGAAAGATTCTTCAGTCATCGGAACTTCAACAATATCACCGCAATAGGAAATCATATCTTCATTCAGTTTCACGTATTTAAGTTTGGGATTTCCCCAATACATATGCGCCTGACCATCATCATCAATGAAAACCGTCGGGTCAATATCGCCCCATTCACTCTGAACAAGCGGTTTTCCCAGCGGATCGTGAAACGGTCCAAACGGACTGTCGGCAACTGCAACTCCAATTGCCCCTTTGTTATTGGTTTTCGAAATCATTGGGACATACATAAAGAATTTCCCGTTTCTTTCGATGCACTGAGCCGCCCACGCATCACGCTTTGCCCAATCGAAATCGTTGTAGGAAAGTATCACGCCGTGGTCTGTCCAGTTGACCATATCATTGGTAGAATATAATTTCCAGTTATTCATTGTGAACCACGTAGAATCGTCTTCATCGTGACTGGTGTACACATACAAACGGTCATTGAAAACCATTGGCGCAGGATCGGCTGTAAATGCAGTCTGAATGATGGGATTCTGTGCAGACAAAATTCCACCACAACAAATCAGCAGACCATTGAGTATTATTTTTAGGGTGTTTTTTTTTATTTTCATAGCAATTTGGCTTTAAAAATTGACTTTAATTTGAACTGAATTTCCACCAATCAAAGTAGAAAAGGTCTTTGTTTCCTTTGAATACAAAATATACATCGTGTACGCCTTTTATATTTTTTACCTGAGATTTTATGGTTTTAAACAGGTCGCCTTCTGCCTTTCCGGTTACCTGAACAGTTCCTAATATTGACCCGTCCACCGCATCAGTATGGATTTCTATACTTCCTCCATTCATTGAAGCAACTGAAACTTCCAGAAATTTTGTTCCTTTGGAAAAATCAACACCCTGAACTTTGAGGTAATCTCCGTTGTGGATAGACGAAACCACTATTCGGTCAGTAATTTTTTTGCCTGTGTCGTACGGATTATTTCTTTCCCACTCTGTCATTTTTTCTGTTTTCAAACCTTCACTATAAGCGATAGTTTCCGCTTCTACTCTGTCATACGGATTTAAAGTCGCAATTCTTTTTACGCCTTCAGGATTCCAAAATGGTAACTTTTGAATCGTGCCATCGGCATTGTAAGTCAGTTCGCTCACACAGATGGAACGGCGCTCATAATGCTTGCTTATGGTTCGTTTTCCGAGATTGTAATTGAAACCGAATACGTAAGATTTTCCTTTGTAGTCAATGATTCCGGGATGATTTCCGTTGGAACGTTTGTCGCTGTCCATAATCATTCCCTGGTATTCCCACGGACCGGTTGCCGATTTGCCCATTGCATAACCGATTCCTTCCGGACAACACGTTGAGGCATATGCCATATAATAATTCCCGTTTCGTTTCCAAGCCCACGGACCTTCCTGATAATGAAATGAGTCTGGCGAACCTTTGACTTTGGCAATCGAAGGGTCTTTTACGACTGGTCCATCCACAGAAATCATATCTTTATTCAGCTTTACATACCAAAGATTTGGATTTCCCCAATATAAATAAGCTTGTTCATCGTCGTCAATAAGAACAGTCGGGTCGATATCATCACTTGAATTTTTTACAAGCGGTTTTCCGATTGGGTCTTTGAAAGGACCATACGGACTGTCCGCCACCAAAACACCAATTCCTCTCTGTCCGGGCATCGGGCAATACATATAAAACTTGCCGTTTCTTTCGATGACCTGAGGCGCCCACGCTCCATTCTCCGGGTCTGTCCATTTGAAATCCTTTAATGAAGCTACAACACCGTGATCGGTCCAGTTGACCATATCGGTCGAAGTGTACAACAGCCAGTCTTTCATTTTAAATCCGAATGCATCATCTTCGTCGTGGCTCGTGTACAGAAAAACGGTGTCTTTGTAAACCATTGGTGCGGGATCAGCTGTGAATTTGGTCTGAATGATTGGATTTTGGGCAGACAGCGATAATCCTGTGAGCATCAACCCAATATTTAAAGTATATTTTAAAACTATTTTTTTAATCATAATCAGTTTTTTTGAATTTAATTCTTCTGTCCTGGTATTTCAAGAATTTGACTATCCTATTTAAGAATCACTTTAACATTTTGACCCGAATAAGCCACCGTTTTCTGCTGACCATTAGGAAGAATTATGTTGAAGTTTCTTTTGTCAATCATTCCGTTATAATTTCCTTTGCGGGCATCTATCGTAAGTGTATTTGATTTGTCATCCCAATGCATTGGTATTTCGGTATAGTCGCCTTTTTCGTAGTTATAATTGTCAAATTCATCTTCATACAATACAAAATCTGCATCTGAACCCGGATAAATTTTTAAAATTAAATTGTCCCATTTTTTCTCTGTCGCATATTGGACATCGGGACCAAAAGGGATGATGCTTCCACCTTTTACATACAATGGAATACTTTGGATATTGACTTTTTTTTCGATTTCCTGTCCGCCTTTATATTTTGCATTGTTCCAGTAGTCATACCAAACAGAACCGGACGGAAGATAGACTTTGACAGTTTTATTTTGGGTAAAATCTACAGTGGAAACTGAACCTTCTTTTTTGCTCTCATCTTTTTTATCCCAACCTTGATTTTCATCGGTTTTAACTATTTTTTCAAGGGTATATTGGGCATTCAGTACAGGAGCGACGAGAAAAGATTTCCCGAACATATATTCGTTATTGATGTCCCAGACTTTTTTATCTTCTGCAAAATCCATTGCAAGCGGTCGCATAAAGCTTGACTGATTTTTGGAAACCTCCCACGAAACAGAATAGATGTAAGGCAATATACTGTAACGCAATCTGATGAATTTCTCTACGGCATCGTACACCATATCTCCTTTTTTTCCAAACTGGTAAATCTCTCTCGGTACATCGGCTCCGTGCGAACGCATCATGGGCGTGAAGGTTCCGTATTGCAACCAACGAACATACAATTCTTGAAACATTGGATTTTTTGAACCCGAACTTTCATTCCAGCCCTTTTTATAAGTTCCGGCAAAGAATCCTCCGATATCTGAGTTAAAATTTGGATTTCCGGTCAGGGTAAAATTAAGACCAGCCGGAACCTGATTGCGTAAAGATTCCCAGGAAGAATTAACATCTCCAGACCAAGTATTCGCACCATATCGTTGCTGACCAGCGAAAGCAGATCTTGTTAAAATAAAAACTCTTTTGTCACTTGTCGTAGCCCGTTGATGGTCATAAACACCGCCAACAGCCATCAACGGATAGGCATTTCTTACTTTTCTGAATGAACCGAGATAGGTTTTTGTATCTAAATCTTCTGGTTTTTGGCTAAGATGGTCAGGTTCTGTAGAATCCATCCACCAAGTATCTACGCCAAGACTGAAAACGCCTTTATTCAGATATTTCCAGTAAATATCCCTTGCTTCGGGATTGTAGGCATCGTAAACACGCACACCGGAAGGATAATTCATATCGGGAGGCCAGACTTCGCGACCAGATTCCGGCCACGTTTTGAAATTGAAAAGCATTCCTTTTGTGTCCATTTCGCGATATTGCTTGGTCATCGGTCCGAATGACGACCAGATGGAAACAGACAAATGCGCATTCATTCCGTGGATATCATTAATCATTTTTTTTGCATCAGGAAAATCCGGACTGATAAAATCCATCGCATTCCACTGATAATTATTTCCCCAATATTGCCAATCCTGAATGATTCCGTCCAAAGGAACTTTCAAATCACGGTATTTTTTGACCACATCTACAATTTCATTCTGACTTTTATACCGTTCTTTGCTTTGCCAGAAACCGTAAGTCCATAAAGGAAACATAGGAACATTTCCGGTAAGGTCACGCATTGCAGCAACTACTCCATCAGCATTTCCACTATACATAAAATAGTAATCCACGCCTTCTCCAACTTCGGAGGCGAATGACGTTTTCAGAGCATTATCGGTAAACTGAGTCGGGGAATAATTGTCCCAAAAAACGCCGTAACCTTTTACAGACTGGAAAAAAGGCACAAAATCCCAGGTATTGTTCTGCATCATTCTGATGTCCTGATTCCGTTGGGACAATTTTCCGTTTTGAAGGATTCCCAAACCGTAAATCGGCTCTTCTTTTTCCAACTGAAAAGATTGGGTTACAGAATAAGTTGGATTTCCGGCATCATTAAAAGGTTCAAAATCACTACCTTTTTCTTTCAGAAGTTCTTTTCCTGATAAAGTATTGTAGACTATTTCTCCGTTTCTTGTGTTGATTGAAAGTTGTAAATTATTCGTTTTTATCAATAAAATATCTTTATTTTCTGTAATAGAGAATTTCGTTTTTTGTTCTTGCTTAATAACAGACAGGCTGTTTTTTACAAATGATTTTCCAGAAGGATATTTGATAATTCTCACCGTGTTTGGTCCGTAAAACTTCACTTCCACATTCATTTTATCCGCAGAAAAACTCAAGCCCGAATCTGTTTTTTTATAAGATTGTGCGCTCACATTTTGCTCTATTCCCGATATAATGATCATCGTGATAATGAAAGCATTTATGTTTATTTTTCTGAAATTCATTTTTATGGTATTTATATTTTTATCAATTGTAATCGCTACTCTGATTTTAATAGATTGCTGATTTCCTCCTGATCAACAGGTTTAAAAAGCAATTGCGAAAACATAAAAAGATCATTTTTCCATACTTTAAAATCGTGACCGCCCGGTTCTATGTAAAAAATATGTGGAATTTTATTTTCCGTCAAATAATCACTTGTTCTTTTGCTGAAAGGCATCAATCCATCCTGATCACCGCAGGAAATCCAAAGAAGTTTTAATTCCTTAGCTTTTGCAGGATTCGGGAGTAATTTTTGAGGTTTTTTCGTATTTGGAGCAGATGAAAAACCGCCAACCCAGGCGAATTTGTCGATATTTCCCAATCCAAAATTCAGGGTTTGTCCGCCTCCCATTGACAGTCCGGCAATCGCACGGTTTTCTCGGTCTTTTTTAACAGGATATTTTTTTTCGATAAATGGAATCAGGTCGTTTAACAAATCTTTTTCGAAAGTAGCAAAAGCTTCCACTTTATCTTTTGCCATAATATTTCCCGTCGCTCTATCGTCTTTCATTGCTCTGCCATTCGGCAAAACCACAATCATCGGCGTAAGTTTTCCTTGTGCATAGAGATTGTCCAGAATAATTTGAGGCGTTCCGTTTTTGAACCACTCCTTTTCGTCGCCACCAATACCGTGAAGCAGGTACAAAACCGGATATTTATTCCCTTTTTTGAAGACTGGCGGTGTGTAGACTAACGCTTTCCTTTGAGTTCCTACCGTTTTTGATTCGTAGTTAATCGTATCAATTTTTCCGTGTGGAATTTCTTTCTTTTCAACGTCAAAACCTTGCGGTGCTTGTTTATCAAGCGTTTGTGCAGAAATGAAAATTCCTGACAAGACAAAACCTAAAACAAATATGATTGGCTTACTCATAATTTTTTATTTGTATTTTTTACACTTATTAATTTAGATAAAAAAATAATATCTGGTAGAATTATTTTTTCTTTAATTATATTTTAAAATAATTATTTTATGGTTGAAGAATCTTTAATTCTAAAAAAATCAACATCCACAAAACCTCCAATACTTTTCGTTGCGTAATTGAAAATCGCAAATTTGGAACCCATAAAAAATCTTCTGTAATCGAAAATCATTTTGTAGTCTTTTGCCATTTCTGTCCAGTTTTTCTGGTCGGTGCTGTAAGAGAAATCCGCCAAATCTTTTCCAAGGTTAAAGTCAGCTTCAATACGGAGATAAATCTTATCAGATTTAATTTCAACTCGTTTTTTTTCTTCTTTTTTCACTCCGGTAATCGCTTTCGTTTTATTATCTAAACTGACTTGATTCGTTGAAAAAGTGAGAAACTTCTGATTATCTTCTTTTGAAATCGATAAAATCCCTGAATCTCCGTTGAATGAGCTGAATCCCGCAACATCGCCGTCTTTCATCCCTTTCAAATCTAGGGCAACAACAGCACTTGATTTCGGGCCTTCCATTCTTTGCATTAAAGTATTCGGGGCGGCATAAATATTATCTACAATACGACTCGTTTTCAGTCTCATAAAACCTTTTCTTTCGGATAAGGACCAAGCTTTATTCACTGGATTATGATTCCATTGCCATTGGATTTTCAATTTTTCATCTGAAAACTCGTCACTTTCTACAATGTTATTTTTTGGTTTAAATGTAGGAAGCGGAGCTTCGCCAGTTAATGGAACTTTTCCATTATCTCCTAAAACAGGCCAGTCATTTTCCCATTTCACAGGAATCAAAATCGGGACGCGTCCTACTCCATTTCTATCCTGAAAAATCAGTGAATACCAATTGCCGTTTTTATCATCAATTAAAGCACCTTGTCCAGCGTAAGAAAATCCTAAAAAGTTATCTTCCAAAATCACTTTTTTCTCGTAAGGTCCGGTTACTTTATCTGCTTTGTAAACCTCCTGACGGCGTTTTCCTCCTTTTGGCCAGGAAATCATCATCATATAATATTTTCCGTCTTTTTTTATAATTTGATTGCCTTCTAGAAGTCCGGTTTCCGAAGAATCTTTTTCGAAAACCACCGTTCCATCAGGATTTCCGATAACTTCTTTAAAATCTGGACTTAATTCAAAAACTTTGTTGGAAGTGAAAACATAAACCCTGTTGTCATCATCAAATAGCAACGAAGCATCGTGAAAATGTCGGGTTCTGGTAATCAGTTTCCAGTTTCCTTTTTCGGGATTATCCGTTACATAGAAATAGGATTTGAAAGGCTCGTCATTCGGGGAAAATAAAACGTAATATTTCCCTTTGTGATAACGGATTGATGAAGCCCATTGTCCGCGACCATAAACCGTTCCATCAACTAAATCATATTTAGAATTGTCATTCAATGTATTGAAAACATAACTCGACATTTCCCAATTTACCAAATCTTTGGAATGCATTACCGGAGCGCCCGGCATCAAGTGCATAGTGGTACTAATCAGGTAAAAATCATCACCATTTCTGGTAACCGACAAATCCGGAGCATCTGCCCAAATGATAGGATTGGTAAATGCTGTCGTCTGCTGTTTCTGAACCGGATTTACCTGAGCCGAAAGTAGATTCAGCCCGATAAATCCGTATAAAGAAACTATATAAAATGGTTTATTAATTTTCAAAATTTTAATATTTTGATTGGTTGATACTCATCTTTTAAACGCAATAGACGTAAAGATTTTTTAACAATTAACTTTTTTAAGGTTCACAAGGGCGTAAACTCAGCAAAGTCTTGCAATTTTTAAAATTTTCCTCTCGCAGATTTTACGAATTTTGCAGATAATTATCTTAAAAATCAGCTTAATCCGTTTTATCTGCGAGATAATTATTTTTAATATTAGTTCGGCACAATATCATTAGACGACGTGCTGTATAAACCAATCAAACTTCCAGTGAAACCTCCTGCAACATCGGTTGAAAGAATATCTCCGGAAACCGAACCTCCAAGATTTTTGAAGTTTTTACCATCCAAAGAATAATTGAAATTAAGGTCATCTTTTTCACCAACAACCTGCAATTTAATGGTTTTTGATAGTGAAATCTTTTCGCTCGCAATTAGTTTTGATTCTCCTTTTTCTGTTCTTTCTAAAACGATGTAAAAGTCTTTATCCTTTTTCGTAATTCCGAATACGTAATTGAATCTTTCGCTCTGATAACAAGTGATTCCGGCTAATTCTTTTTCAGATTTCGGTTTAAAATCAAGTGTTACGGAAGTTTCAAAATCCTCATGCTGGAGTCTGTGAAATAATGCCGAAACCGGAGCCAACGCTTTGATATTCGTTTCAAAAGGATTTACTTTAACCCCATTTTTAGCCGTTGTAATAAAATTCTCACGTGGTCCACGCATTGCAATCCATCGGTAATCAAGATTTTTATCGGTCAGTTTATCGTTATAAGTAAAGTTTCCGTTCGGGAAAAATCCGTTTTGTCCTGTTTGATTTTTTACGCCTTCCGGCAGTTTTAATTTTGGTTTCATCGGAATTAAACCATTTTCAAAAATAGGATACGTTCCGCTCCAATCAACGGGAAGAATGAAAGTTTCTCTTCCGTGATTTACCCGTCCTTTTTCGTTGGGACGAATGGCCAGAAATACACCATAATATTTTCCATCAGGA
Organism: Chryseobacterium aahli; assembly: GCF_022699665.1. Lineage (GTDB taxonomy): Bacteria > Bacteroidota > Bacteroidia > Flavobacteriales > Weeksellaceae > Chryseobacterium > Chryseobacterium aahli. The sequence goes on from NZ_JALDNB010000002.1 coordinate 506,583, forward strand.
GTTTCCACCAAATCTGCGTGACCTGCCCAATCCACTTTATCTTTTCTGTCTTTCGGGAAATAACGCTGTGTTAAAATCGGGTTGTTCTGTGCAGGAACAAACGGACCTTTCGGAGAATCCGACATAAAAATAACTTCGCTGTGGTTACCGCCCGTTCCGCCTTCTGCGCACATCAGAAAATATTTTCCGTTCTTTTTGTAAATATGTGGACCTTCGATCCAAATTGGTTTTTGAGAGAGGTCAACGCCTCCATTCACAATAATTTTATCTGAGCCCGCAACAACTTGGTCTTTTTCCAAATCGTAATCCCACATTTTGATGACACGATGACCGTTGTATTGCTCAGTTCCTTTTGGCGGCGCATCGTTATGTACGATGTATGCTTTACCGTCATCATCAAAGAAAATTGCAGGATCAATTCCGTCGAAATTCAGTTTTTGGACTTCGCTCCAGCCTTTTGCTGGGTCTTTGGTTTTCACGACCATATTTCCTACTCCGCCAGCAATCTGAGTAGTAATCATATAAAAGGTGTCGTTGTTTTTATTATACTTGATATCAGGAGCGTAAATTCCTGCGGAAACGCCTCCTTTTTCCACTTTAAGCTGTGAAGGCCTGTCCAGAACGTGACCCACCTGTTTCCAGTTGACCAAATCTTTAGAAGTAAAAATAGGAACGCCCGGAAACATTGAAAATGAAGAATTGACCAAGTAATAATCGTCTCCTTTTCTGGTAATACTCGGGTCGGGATAACAGCCCTGAAGAATCGGAGAGTAAAACTCGTTTTCTTTTAAAGGATTGTTTGTGTAAATTTTATCATTTCCACGGTAAGAAAAGTCTGAGAAAGTTTGTGCAGAAATGCTGCTCACGGAAAGCAAAGCCGCTGCTGAAAGTATATTGGTTTTATTCCTAAAAAATGCCCAATTCATTATGTTCTGTTCCATATTTTTTCTTTTTATGTGATTGTTATTTTATTATTATTTCAGTTTTTTTCCTATTAATCAGCCAAATAATTCCCCATGCAACAACGTAAGAAACACCGGCAATGAAAAATATGATGTTGTATCCACCGTTTATATTTCCTGATTTCTTGAAAGTATCTAATACGATTCCGATAAACAAAGGAAAAACAATTCCTGCTGCTGAACCCAACATTCCACCAAATCCGATAACCGAACTTACATAGTTATTAGGTAATTTATCTCCAACCGTGGTCATAAGATTAGCTCCCCAACCTTGGTGCGCCGCAGTCGCAAAAGCAATGATAATGGTAATCAGCCACATATTGTCTACATATTTTGAGAACATTACCGGAACGACCATTAAAGCAAACAGCAACATTGTAAAACTTCTCGCTCTTCCGATTGCCCAGCCTTTTTTAATTAAAAATGAGGAAAGATAACCGCCACCGATGCTTCCAATCGTAGTTCCGCTGTAGATGATTATCAACGGAATGGAAGGTTTTGTCATATCCATTTTAAATACGTCCGAAAAATACGCAGGCAGCCAGAACATAAAGAAATACCAAATCGGGTCGGTCAGAATTTTTCCGATGGCAAAAGACCAGGTTACTTTGTATTTTAATATTTCGGACAACGGAACTTTGGACTGTTCCTCAGTTTTTCCGTCCTGGTCACTTTTGATGTATTGTAATTCTTCCTGACTTAATTTTTTAGTCTTTTCCGGAATTGAATAAAATCTCCACCAAAGGACAATCCATAATAAACCGAGCGCCCCAATCCAAACGAAAGTTTCTCTCCAGCCATAATGCGCTAAAATAATCGGAACAAGAAGTGGTGCCAAAATAGCTCCGACTGTGGCTCCAGAATTGAAAATCCCTGTTGCCAAAGCTCTTTCTTTTTTCGGAAACCATTCTGCGACTGATTTTATCGCTGCGGGAAAATTTCCGGCTTCACTGATTCCGAGTGTGCTTCTTGCAATTAAAAACCCAACGGTACTCTTCACAAAACCGTGTCCTATGGAAGCTAAACTCCAGACAATGAGGGAAACGGCATAACCGATTTTGGTTCCTACTCTATCGATAAATCTTCCCATTGCAAGATATCCGATAGCGTAAGTGGTGGTAAATGCCATCACAATATAGCTGTAATCTTTTTCGTCCCAGCTGAACTCTTTTTCAAGAACAGGCTTTAGCAATCCCATTACCTGACGGTCGAGATAATTGATAGTGGTTGCGAGAAAGACCAAAGACAGCATAAACCATCTGATATTGTGATTTTTAGGAGCCTGCATTTAGTTTTGATTAAGTTGTTTTAATAAATTCTGAACTTTCTCAGTCAGTTGTTCTGTCGTAAAATCTGTTCTGATGAGCGAACTTCCCAAACCGACAGCGATTGCGCCACCTTTGAGCCATTCTGTAATGTCTTCAATATCGGCATTGATTCCTCCGGTTGGCATAAAATTCATTCCAGGAAAAACGGGCTGAATGGATTTGATGTAATTTTTGCCCAAAGCATCTGCCGGGAAAATCTTTACTAAGCGAAGTCCGTTTTGGAAGGCTAAATTAACATCAGAAGGCGTGAAACAACCCGGAATTAAAATAATATTTTTTGATACAGAATGTTTTACCAGTTCTTCGCTAATGACAGGTGCAATGATGAAATCAGCTTCTGCATTGGAATAATCATCCATTTCCTTTATATTTTTCACGGTTCCGATTCCTAATAAAAGTTTCGGAAATTCGGTGACTGAGATTTCTTTCAGTTTAGTAAAGTTTTCCAAAGCCTGACTTCCGCGGTTTGTATATTCTATTACACGAATTCCGCCGTCGTATAAAGCTTCTACGGTATTTTTTGAAACCTCAAATGATTCGTTGTAAAACAACGGAACGATTTTCTGGTCTTTTATTTTTTGCAATATTAAACTCATATTTTTTCAATATTAATGCTGTCATTAATCGTATCGCCTTTTACAAAAAGCTTTTTAAAAGCGACTTTCGTAGCATCTTCTAAAATCTGTTGTGAGGAATTTCCTTTTAAAGTTCCGTAAATTAAGGCCGCCATAAAAGAATCGCCACTTCCTACTCTTTCCTCAATTTTGTCTGAATGATAATGTTCAGAAACTAAAAGCTTTTCATCAGCAAATAAAGTCGCAAAATAATTGACTTCTGAGCAGCTAGTAAACCGGAATGTATTGGCAACCAATTCTATATTAGGAAATTGCTTCTGAATTTCCAAAGCTGATTTTTCGGTCTGTTTTAAAAGATTTTTATCATCAAAATTTCCATTTAATTCATATTCTACCGGAATGTCCAAAAATTGTTGAATCGACCAGATATTTCCCATCAGAACATTCACAAAAGGCATCAGATTTTTTATTTTTTCTGAAGGATTCCTGCCTTTCCAAAGTGCAGAACGGTAATTCAAATCGAGGGAAACCGTGATGTTTCTTGATCTCGCTTCGTTCATTAAATCCAAACATTTTTGATACGCATTTTCACTCAAAGCCGGCGTAATAGTGCTTATATGAAGCCATTTTACTTCTGAAAAGATTTCATCAAAACTAAATGCTTCAAAATCCGATTCGGTGAAAACCGACGGAAAACGGTCGTAAACAACAGATGCGTTCTGCATATCTCCGTCCGAAGAAAGATAAAATGTTCCGATTCTGCCGTTGTTTTTCTCTGCAAGAATTTCGATTCCTTTATTTTTGAGTTGAGATTCTAATTGACTTCCTACAAAATTTTCAGGCAAAGCTGAAAGGAGTTTTACCGGATTTTTCCATTGTGCAAGCGCAGAAGCTACATTGTATTCTGCACCGCCCACAAAAATTTTCAGAGACTGGTCATTGAGCCAGTTTCCTTCGGAATCGGGAGCAAAATGCAAAAGCAATTCCCCGAAACATAGTATTTTATTGGAAGATGAATCTTGCATTGTATTAAATTTCAAAATAATTTTTCGTGTTGTGATAACAGATATCCTGAATGATTTTCCCAACCCATTCTTCATCATTGGGAAGCAGCCCTCTTTCCATCTCGCTGCCGAACATATTGCATAAAAGTCTTCTGAAATAATCGTGTCTTGAGAATGACAGCAGACTTCGGGAATCAGTAAGCATTCCGACAAAAGTGCTGATGAGACCAATGTTGGAAAGTGTGTTCATCTGTTTTTTCATTCCATCTAATTGGTCGAGAAACCACCAGGCTGCACCAAATTGTACTTTGGACTTAATTCCGCCTTCATTGAAATTCCCGGTGAGTGTTGCTAAAACCTCATTGAAAGTGGGATTAAGGTTATAAATAATGGTTTTGGTGAGTTGTCCGGCAGAATTTAGTTCGTTCAGCAAAACACTCAATCTTTGTGCAAAATATTGTTCGCTGATAGCATCGTAACCTGCATTAATTCCGATTTTACTAAGCATTTCAGAATTATTATTTCGGGTGGCACCGACGTGAAACTGCTGAACCCAGCCTTTTCCAGCGTACATTTTGCAAAGTTCTTTCAGCAGATAACCGCACAACGCTTCCGGATTTGAGAATGTTGGATTATTTCCTTTTAAAAATTCAGAAAATTCGGTTTCTAATTTAAGATTCCATTTTGTGGTATCAGGAAAATATTCAAAACCGTGGTCGGCAACTTTGGCGCCTACTTCTGCAAAATAATTGATTCTGGATTGAAGCGCATTTAATAAATCGGAAACTGATTCGATTGAAATCCCACAAACATTTTCAAGTTTTTTAATTCCTGAAAGATAGTGTTCCGGATTGATGATATTGATGTAAGAATCGGGACGGAAAGCCGGTAAAACCTGAGTTTTGAAACCACTGTTTTTTAATACTTTATGATAATACAAATCATCAGCAGGATCATCAGTTGTGCAAAGTGCTTCTACTTTGAAATTCTGTATAATTGATTGAGGTAAAAAATCTGAAGTCTGCAAACATTCATTCATTTGATGATAAACAGAATCTGCATTTTTCGGGAAAAGATATTCTTTGATTCCGAAAGGATTTTTGAGTTCCAAATGACTCCAGTGAAATAAAGGATTTCGAAGCGTAAAAGGAACTACTTCTGACCATTTTTTGAATTTTTCAAGGTCTGAAGCATTGCCTGAAATGAATTGCTCATCAATCCCAAAATTCCGCATTGCCCGCCATTTGTAATGATCACCATCCAGCCAAATTGCTGTCGGTGAACGGAAATTCTGATTATTTGAAATCACATCCGGCTCGAGATGATTATGGTAATCAATAATCGGCATTTCTGTCGCATAACCGAAATATAGATTTTCTGCCTTTGCCGATTCCAGCAAAAACGATTCTCCGAAAACTTCTTTATTGCTGATGGAGTGATTCATTTTTAAATTTAAAATTGATTTTGATTTTTGTGAAAATCTTTAAAAACAAGACCTTAACCGAGTGAGAAAATCATTAAGGCCTTGCTTACTATAAGAAGAAAATAATACTAATTTCTAAACACCACTGAATGCACTGAAACCACCATCAATAGGAAGTAAAGCACCTGTGATAAAACTGGCTGCATCCGAACAAAGGAACTGTACCGCTCCATTCAGTTCGTCTGCATTTCCGAAACGTCCCATTGGGGTTTTGGCGATGACTTTTTTACTTCGGTCGGTTAAAGAGCCGTCTGGATTTAATAAAATTGCCCGGTTCTGATCTCCTATAAAAAATCCCGGAGCAATGGCATTTACACGGATTTTGTCGCCAAATTTTAAAGCTACATCAGAAGCGAGCCACTGTGTAAAATTGGTAATTGCGGATTTGGCTGCAGAATATCCTGCGACTCTTGTGATTGCAGAATATGCTGCCATTGAGGAAATATTCACGATACTTCCGCTGCCTTGATCTGCCATTACTTTTCCGAAAACATAGCTTGGGTAAACAGTTCCGTTGATATTGAGATTCGTTACCTCATCCCATCCGTTCATATTCATATCGAAAAAAGATTGGTCGGGAGATAGTGTTGCAGAAGGAATATTTCCACCTGCAATGTTGAGCAGAATATCGATTTTACCGTATTTTTCTAGGACTTTTTTTGAAGCAGCTTCAAGACTTTCGATATTCATTACATTGGCTTCTACCGCAAATGCATCGCCACCTAAATCTGCCAGTTCTTTTACACGAGAATCCAGAGTCTCCTGATTTCTGCCAAGAGCAACAACTTTGGCTCCGGCCTCAATGAAACTTTTAGCCAGACTTCCGCCTAAAACGCCGGAAGCACCTGTGATTACAGCTACTTTATCTTTTATGCTGAATATTTCGTTCATTTTTTATTTTTTATAATTATTGCAAATTTTAGATTTAATTTTTTTGCAATTCTGATTGTACTGCTGCCATCACGCCTTCAATTTGTCCTAAAGCAAGCATTCTTCCTAGAAATGAATATCCGGGATTGTAGCCTTTATCAATATCATCTGTCAACAGTCTTCCGTGGTCTACACGCATTGGTAAATCCGGGTTTACTTTTTCAAAGATTTTGATTACTTCGATTAATTTTCCTCTTCCACCTAAATGATGAGCTTCGATAAAGTCGCCGTTGTCAAAGACATTGGTGCTTCTTAAATGAACAAATTTTGTACGGTGAGCATATTTTTGGGCAAGCTTCGGCACATCATTCTGAAGACCCGCACTTAAAGAACCTGTACAAAATGTGAGTCCATTGTGTGGATTATCGACAGCGTTTAAAAACCAATCGATATCTTCTTCATTGGTCACGATTCTTGGTAAACCTAATAATGAAAAAGGCGGATCGTCGGGATGTACGCACATCTGGATATTCCATTTTTCGCAGACAGGCATTATTTTTTCCAGGAAATATTTCATATTCTGACGGAGCTGATCTTTATCAATCCCATCATACAATGCCAATAGATTTTTGAATAATTGAACAGGATTTTTGTCGCCTTCTTTGATATTTCCATTCACAAAACCTTGCGTTTTCACAATGATAGAATCAATCAGATCTTTATTATCTTCATCAGTTAAGGTATTTTTTAATTGTTCTACTTTTTGAAGAATATCTGAATTATAATCGTTTTCTGCACCTTTTCTTTGCAGAATATGAATTTCAAAATAAGCAAATTTGGCTTTATCGAAATATAGTGACGACGAACCGTCTTCCCACTGATGAAACAAATCTGTACGAGCCCAATCCAGAACCGGCATAAAATTGTAACAAACCGTTGTTACGCCAGCTTTCCCCAGATTTTCAAGACTCAGGATGTAATTTTCTATTAATTGATCTCTGTTTTCCCCTCCATATTTTATGGCTTCACTTACTGCCAGACTTTCTACGACAGACCAGCGAAGTCCAAAATTTTCTATATAGTTTTTATAATCATTAATAGCTTCCAACGACCAAACTTCTCCATTTGGAATATCGTGAAGCGCCGAAACAATACCTTCCACTCCAATTTGGCGGAGCATATCTAATTTGATTTTATCCTTCTTCCCGAACCAACGCCATGTTTTTTCCATAAATTTCATTTTTTATTAAAACAAAGCAGGTGCTATGTAACACCTACTTTGCTGCTGTTAATAAGAATGTGTCTAAATTTTAATTATAACCAGGATTCTGGTATTTTGCTTTAATGTCGGCCGAAACCTGCATTGCGTCCAACTGCCCCTGAGGGATTGGTCTCAGATAATGAAATGGCTGAATAGTTCTTGTAACGGTTTGTGGATTATGATCTCCATATGAAGAACCACCAATTTGATAGGTTTTTGAATAATCTATCCATTTTTGTGTACGTACAAGATCATACCATCTATAGAACTCACCATAATATTCACGGGATCTTTCAGCAAGAATATAATCGATAGTGATTGTCGCCGGAGTTGCAGCAGTCATTTGTGCACTGTTATCTGCTACATAAGGTACATTTCCATTATTGTTAAATCTCCATTTTCCTGCTCTGGCTCTGATTACATTGATCAAATCTCTCGGAGACATTGCACCCGATGCACCTTTTACGGCAGCTTCTGCAGCAATAAAGTAGAATTCTGAGAATTTAGCAACATTAAATGGTCTTGTAAGACCTGCATTCGGGTAACCAAGGCCGTTTGGATCGTCTGTACGGTATGTACCAATTTTCCATAAACCAGGATATACGATACGGCTGATTCCGTTTGGTGCAACTACCCAGTCTGCTCTTCCCGGCAAAGTTCCTGCTCCAACACCGTTTTGTCCTGCTCCTGAAGGATAATTAGGCATTTGTGAATCGTCATTAAGAAAGCTAAGAATAGCCCCTCCTGGCTGTACCGGTAGATTATTGGCATTGTATAGAACCGGGACAGATGTCAATCCTGTTCCATTTTTCTGCCAATTGCCCCTGTAGGTAGTTACGAAAGTCCCATCATAGCGGGAATCATTGGTTTTATCTGCAAAAGTATTTTTTATTACTCCAATGGTAGGTGCCATACGTACCCAAGGTCTTCCCAAAGGTTGAGATGCCTCTCTCTGCACTGCGCTTGCAATGTCTGAAGCTGCCCACGCAGTAGTTTTACTACTTTTTATCGCAGTATAATTCCATGTTTGCATCCATGCAGCAAAATTATCCGGTGCCCATCCTGATCCGAAACCTGTAGGATCTCCTTCGTTGTAGAAGGTACTTGACTGTGTGTGATCTGCATAAAGCATACACTCTTTGTTACGATCCTTTGATCCCTCATTCACATCATAAAATGTTGCTTCTAAACCATAGGGTCCAGGACTGGTAATTCCGGCCATTGCAATATCATATGCCTGCTGAAAATAGTACTGAGCACTACGACCGTCCGGATCTGTACGTGGAGTCTCCGGATATGTAGGAATACTGTTCGGGTTCTGTAGCCACCACCCGTAGGTAAGATATGCCTTCGCTAAAAACAACCGTGCTACATTTTTCGTCACACCACCGGTTACCCTAGGATTAACAGGCAGATTATCAATAGCCTTCTTCAAATCAGGAAAAACGGCTCTTGTATATACTTCAGGAACTGTATTTCTTACAGAAGTTGTGGTAGGATTGATGTTAAAAGCTAATTCACCAGAACCTAAATCTAACGGAACACCGCCATAGGTCTGTACAAGCATAAAATAATCATATGCTCTGAAAAAACGTGCTTCCGAGATTAAAGCCTCAGCTACTCCGAAACCGGGGCCTCTTTCTATAATTCCGTTAGCTGTATTTATATTAGGAAATGTTGCACCCCATACCATGCTTGTAGGGAAGGTAGCGGCATTGATGTTACCGTTTCCAGACATATCAAGTTCTCTGAAGTTGCCATCTGCACTTTGGGCAAATGTAGATTCATCAGTCCCGTTTTGGCAATTACTCATAAAATATCCGTTACCGTACAGCAATCTCATATGTCTGTACAAGGACGGGATACTTTGATTGATACCATCTGCAGTATTGAAATAGTCTACAGTATAGATAGATCTTGGCTCTTCATCCAAAATCTCATTACACCCTGTGAAGGTAAGAGAAAGAAAAACAGCTCCCACAATCAGTTTTTTATTAAGTTTTATCATGATTCTGTATTTTAAAAAGTTAAGTTTACACCTATTAAATAATTTCTAGTAGAAGGATTGTTGGTACCAATGACTAATTGACGTTGTTGATATCCGTTTACAGCCTGGTTCTGATTCCCCACAGAGTTTGGCTCAGGATCCATACCTGAAAACTTGTGATAAGAAGAAAATAAGACCACAGGATTTGTAACCGTACAGTAAAGTCTTAAAGAAGTTATACTTAAACTTTCCATTAAATCTTTATCAAAATTATATCCCAGAGTAATTGTACGAAGCTTTAGATAAGATGCATCAAACATTGCCAAAGTAGAAGAGTATTTAGGGTTGTCACCACTTAGATGTCTTCCAGGACGGGGAAAATAGGCACTCGTATTATCTTCTGTCCAGTAATCTACATCTACGTTGTTTCCTCTACCGGTCAATCTGTTCAGATAACTTGCAGATCCGTACAGCGTACTGATTAAGATTCCGCCTTTCTGAAATGCTCCTACTGTGCTCAAATCAAAATTTTTGTAAGCAAATCTCATATTAAATCCACCCTGAAAATCAGGTGCTGTATCAAAGATCTGCCTGTCCGCAGCACCAATTGCTCTTGTCGGGGTACCATCAGCATTGTACCCCCCTGTATACAGAACTTTAATAGATCCTATTACATCCGCTGGAGTTCCTGGCTCAAGAATATTCTGGTAAGGATCACCTGCTTGCCAAAGACCTACGTACTGATAATCATAAATAGCATTGATGTTGTGCCCTACAAACCAAAGATTTCCCTCGTCTTTTTGGGTTCCTGATGCCAACGCCAAAATTTTATTTCTGTTTGTATAAAAATTCACACCCACATCCCATGAAAATCCTTCAGGATTACTGAATACAGAACCATTAAGCGCTACTTCAAAACCTTTATTTTCCGTTTCGGCTACATTTTCTAAAACTCTCTGCAGACCAGAAGTTGTTGGCAAAACTTTTGAAGTAAGGAGGTCATAAGTATGCGTTTTGTAGTATTCAACACTACCAGTAATTCTGTTATTGAATAATCCGAAATCCAAACCGTAATTTTGTGTTTTAGAATATTCCCATCCTAAATTTGGATTTGGGGCTTCTGTTACATATACACCTGTAGTGTTTGAATTTCCAAAATTATAAGGAGTAACTGCCATTCTTCCTAATGTTGAATATTCAGGTACTGCCTGATTCGATGTTTGTCCCCAACCTGCTCTTAATTTCAGAAGGTTAATGGCTTTCACATTTTCCATGAATGACTCATTAGAGATCGTCCACCCTGCTGATATCGCCGGGTATGTATGCCACTTATTGCCTTGTGCAAGTCTCGACGATCCATCTGCACGCAATGTTGCAGTCAACATATATTTGTTGTCATAAGTATACATTGCTCTTCCCATGGCTGATATAAGACCATTTTGGTAGTAAGTCTGATCCTCTGGCCTTACCTGAATGTCTGCCTGTGGAGACTGACCTAGATTATAATACTGAAAGAAATCTGCAGGAACGTTTCTGGCACTTAAGTAAGTGCTTACATATCTATTGCCTTCAGCAGAATATAATGCCACTGCATTGACTTTATGTTTACCAAATGTGCGGTCATACGTCAATAGGTTTTCTAAAACCCAGTGATAGGTTTGATTATTTCCTCTGCCTGCACTTGATGGAGCTGTTGCATTTGTGTTGAAAACTCCTACGCCTGTATAATTGCCACTATTGGATGTGCGATAGTCTAAACCTACATTTAATCTGTATTTTAAACCATTAAGCGGTAAGCTTATTTCACCATACATATTGTTGTAAGATGAAAAAGCTTTCGTTTCATCTACATATTTTTCTCCTAAACTCTCTAATCTTTGACGTGTGTAGATCCACGTTTGATCAATATTTCCGGCAGTACTCATTACAGTTTTCAAACTACCATCTGCATTGTAAGGGCTTGCCAACGGAGAATATCCTAATATAGCACCAGGATTAATTCCGTTCGCTTCAGATTCTACATAATTTGAATTAGACGTAAATCCTACACGGAATCTTTTACCCAACTGCTGATCTACTGCCATTCTTAAAGCAAATCTCTCGTAATTCTGAAGCGGAACCAGAGCGTCCTGCTTAAAATATGATAAGCCAACATTAAAGTTTCCTCCTTCAGTTCCACCAGATACTCCTATATCATGGCTGGTAATCATCGCAGGTTTGTAATATAAACTTTGCCAATCTGTATTTGTATTTAGATTTTCATCACCGCTTGTACTGTATAAAGGTGAGGTAGACGTTTGTGTTCCTGTAGGTGCAGGTGTCGCATAATTACGAAGTTTTGCAAATGCAGGACCATCCATCATGGGATATTTAGAAAAAAGTGTCTGAACACCATTGAATGAATTATATGTAAACCTAGCCTTTTGGCCTTTGCTTCCACGATTAGTAGTTACTAATATAACACCATTAGCACCTCTTGACCCATATATTGCTGTTGCAGATGCATCTTTGAGGATATCTAAACTTTTAATATCACTTGAACTGATATCGCCTAAAGAACCGGCAAAAGGAATTCCGTCTAACACGATTAAAGGATCATTATTCCCTGTCAATGAACGCGTTCCTCTGATTCGTATCTGCATCGCTGCTCCTGGTTTTGTAGATGATTGTAAAATCTCTACACCCGCAGCTCTACCTTGCAATGCTTGGGTAATATTCGCAGAAGGTACTTCACGGAGCGCATCACCTTTCACCTGAACTACCGATCCCGTCACCGCTTCTTTTCTCTGAGTTCCGTATCCAATTACAACCACCTCTTCAATCTTCTTTTCAGTAGGAACGGTATCTTTTACAGTCTGAGAATAAACCAAGCTTGAAGGTAATAAGGTCATGGCAAAGAATAGTGCCGCCTTATTGCTTTTACTTAAATAAAATAGGTTCATAATTATTATATTGTTTTTAACATTAGGGTAACAAAAAATTAAATAATCAATTAAACTTTTTGCTTTTAGATATACATATTTACCAAAGCTTCAAACAACTCCTGTTTACCGCTTTTTGGCTGAGGTTCGCCACTCTCATGTGCGATTTTTCTTAAATCTTCTAAAGTTAGATCTCCGTTTTCAAATGCTTTACCATTGCCATTATCAAAAGAAGAATATCTTTCAGTCCTTAATTTTTTGTAATCTGAATTTTCAAGTATATCCGCAGCTACAGATAATCCTTTTGCAAAAGCATCCATTCCTGAAACATGTGCAATAAACAAATCATCTGCATCTATTGAATTACGACGTATTTTCGCATCAAAATTCACCCCTCCAGATCCTAAACCTCCTCCTTCTAAAATCACTAACCACGCTTGTGCAAGATCAAAATAATCAACCGGGAACTGATCAGTATCCCAACCATTTTGGTTATCGCCTCTGTTTGCATCGATGCTTCCAAGCATTCCTGCATCAACCGCTACCTGTAATTCGTGTTCAAAAGTATGACCTGCAAGTGTAGCATGATTTACTTCAAGATTTAGTTTAAAATCTTTTTCTAATCCGTAGTTCTTAAGGAAACCTATTACAGTTTCAGCATCATAATCATATTGATGCTTTGTTGGCTCCATCGGTTTTGGTTCAATTAAGAAAGTACCATTGAAACCTTGTTGTCTTGCATAATCACGAGACATCGTCAGGAAACGGGCAAGATGCTCCTTCTCACGCTTCATATCCGTATTCAGCAAGCTCATGTATCCTTCTCTTCCTCCCCAAAACACATAATTTTCTCCTCCTAAGGCGATAGTAGCATCAATTGAATTCTTCACCTGAATACCTGCACATGCAACTACATCAAAATTAGGATTGGTAGACGCTCCGTTCATATATCGCTCGTGGGTAAATACATTGGCAGTTCCCCACAAAAGCTTAATACCGGTCTCATTCTGCTTTTCTTTAGCATAATCTACCACGGCCTGTAAATTCTTTTCGTAATCTCTCCAATTATCTGCAGGATCTACCAAGTCTATATCATGAAAACAATAGTAACCAAAGCCCATTTTGTTCATAAATTCGAATCCTGCATCCATTTTATATTTTGCTCTAGAAATAGCATCTGTACCTGTTGACCATGGATGATGGATGGTAGGACCTCCAAATGGATCGCTGCCGTCTGCGCATAGAGTATGCCACCATGCCATTGCAAATCTCATCCATTCCTTCATCGGCTTACCCATAATCATCTTCTCAGCATCATAGTGACGAAACGCCATAGGATTCCTACTTTCCCTCCCTTCAAATTTGATTTGATCTATTCCTGAAAAAAATTCTTTTGTTGACTTTAAAACGTTCATATATGTTTGATTTTATTAATTGAAAATTTCGTTTAAGATGTGGGAATTCCCTGCTCACTGATAATTTCTATGCAGCAAGTATGTGTATTTTTATATATTTTTTTTGATTAGATAATCGCCTGAAGATGGTCTTGCCATCCGGAGTAAGCCTCTAAATACTGATCTCTTTTCTCATGTTCAGGTTCTATGATTGCTATTTTTTCAAGGGATGCAAACGCTTCTGACGAATCTGCATAAAAACCTATTCCCATACCGGCAGCTCTGGCAGCACCAACAGCGCCATCGGTATCATAAAGCTCGATTACAGCATTACTCACACTGGCAAGAGACTGCCTGAAAATTGAGCTTAAAAACATATTGGCGTTACCTGCTCGAATTACGTTGATGTTCATACCAATCCCTCTCATAATATTCATCCCATATTCATAAGAAAAAACAATAGCTTCCTGTGCTGCTCTCAGAACGTCTCCTTTAGAATGTATATTGAAATTAATACCATGAATTGAACATCTTGTATCTTTATTTTCCAAGACTCTTTCTGCACCGTTTCCGAACGGGATAATACTTAAACCTTTTGATCCTATTGGTGAAAGCGATGCTAATTCATTCATGTCTCCATAAGATGAAAGTGAAGTGGCAAAATTATGTTTCAGCCAGGAGTTTAAAATTCCTGTTCCATTAATACATAGCAAAACACCTAATCTCATTTGCTCCTCGGAATGATTTACATGTGCAAATGTATTTACTCTTGAAAGCTTATCATAGTCTAAGTGATCCAATACTCCATAGACCACACCCGAAGTTCCCGCTGTAGAAGCAATTTCGCCTGGGTTAAAAACATTTAAAGACAATGCATTATTGGGTTGATCGCCTGCTCTGTAAGATATTGGTGTGCCTTCTTTTAAACCCAACTCATTTGCAGCGGCAGCTGAGACGGTTGACTGAATACCGAAAGTAGGGACAATTTCAGGGAAAAAACTTTCAGGAATACCAAAATGCTCAATAACATCCTTAGAAATGCAGTTATTTTTAAAATCCCAAAATATACCTTCAGAAAGCCCTTCGATTGTTATCCCGATCTCACCCGACAGTTTCATCGCAATGTAGTCTCCCGGCAGCATTATTTTATCGATTTTATCAAATATCTCAGGTTCGTTTTCCTTCACCCACGCAAGCTTAGATGCAGTAAAATTCCCCGGGGAGTTTAGCAGATGTGACAAGCATTTTTCAGCTCCAATTTGTATAAATGCTTTTTCACCATACTCAACTGCACGACTATCACACCAGATAATTGATGGTCTTAAAAGATTTTGATCTTTGTCTACCAATATCAAACCGTGCATTTGCCATGTAATCCCAATACCTTTGATATCTTCAGCATTTATTCCTGCCTGATGCATAACAGACTCATGCGCAAGCTTCAAATTGATCCACCAATCAGCAGGGTTTTGTTCAGCCCATCCGGGTTGCATAGCGATGATCTTCATTTCTTTTTTTGGTGAAAAGTCAGAAGCTACTACTTTACCACTGGATGCCTCTACAAGACAAACTTTCACAGAAGAACTACCTATATCGTATCCTAATAAATACATCGTATTGAAATTGATTTATTTAATTAATTTTGAATTATTTTTTTTGTAAGCCTTCCCATCAAACTTGTAAAATCTCGCTGCACGGTGCGAAACATTCTCTTCAATTTCATCTAATGGTATAATAAACCTGAAAGAAGAAACTTTTTTGTGAAAATTTTTGATATCAATTTTCTTTTCGCTTAATGCGCAGTAGAGCTGATATAACTGCCTGATGGTAAATTTTTTTGGCAGAAGCTCGAAAATAATTGTAAAATCAATATCGATCCATCTTCTGATCTCTCCAAGAGACTCCTGTATAATAACATTATGATCAAATGGTAAAGCCGGTATTTTATCAATAGGATGCCAATCAACATTGCTGTACTTTGAACTGTTTATTTTATGATCGATCTTGCAAAGAGACAGATAGGCAACAGTAATAATTCTGTCAATATTATGCTGGTACTCTTTATCCATCCATTTTATATCATTCTGACTGCTCGCACGCATAGGGTCTGCATAACATTTAAATTGTTTCAGAATCATTTTTTTGATACCAGTCAGCTCATGAAGTACCCGGCTGGCCGCATCATCAACATCCTCATTACTGAATATCAAACTACCTGGTAGTTTTTTGTGCATTTCGGCAGGTGAGTCATCAGATCGACGCTGAACCAATAATATATTCAATTTATTATCGGAGTCAAACCCGAAAACAACACAGTCAACTGAAACATATGTATGTATAAATTCTGGAGCCATAGCTAATGTTAACATTTACGTAACATGACAAATATAAAAATTCAATCGATAAAAAAAAATAAAATTGCATTATATATTAAATATCAAACGGTTACATAGCTACTTTTGATGATAAGAATTGTATTCATTTGATGATAAGCTTATCATTATTTATATGATAACAAATACTCAATTATCTAATATCAAAGGTATTAAATGTTTATTACACACTTATTAAGTTAATTTTCGTTAATTTTAGGAATATGATAACATTAGCAATAAAACTAAGTAACATTTATTGTCAAAAAGTTAATAAATTGAAAATTTTCGTGGATAAAATCTAAAATACAGCGGTAAAATTTAACCAAAACATGTCATTAATCATGAAATTTTGACTCATTTTACAATTTTTGACTAGATCACGGAGCAAATATAATAGTGTTTAATATGTTCTTAATTCATTGTAAAATCACTTATAAATCATGTAATATGAAAGGAAAGCTCTTCCCTCTATTCTCACGAAATGACTGGATACTGAACCCAGCTAAATGAAAAATAAAGATTGTAATCTCTATTGAATTTTGGAAGTTTTTTGAGATCAATTTTAAATTGCCCCTAAAAAAATAAAAACCGACTTTTACTCATTTTTCGACCTTTTTGAAGTTTCGGCATCATTAAGTTTAACATCTTTTCTATTGGATAGGCATAATTTTTCAACTATCATGTAATGGAATAAGACCGGTTATTTAAATAAAAAAGACAGCACAATAATTATTTGTACTGTCTTTTTAACGAATATAATAATCAGATTAATAAGCATTCCGCTTCAAAAACGTCTCAATCTCTGAACTTTCTATTTTAGGATTTGCACCAGAGTAACTCGCTACCAAAGCACCGACGGCACTTGCAAAGTTTAAGGCATCATCCGGATTTTGATCTGAAAGCAATTTTGCAATCAGGCTGGCCAAGAAAGAATCTCCTGCCCCTACTGTATCTGCCACTTTCACGGGATAGCCTTCGTGTCTATACAATTGATCATTCCATAGCAGGATAGAACCGTGTTTTCCTAAAGTTACACAGATTACCTTAGTGTTTGTTTTTTCTGATATAAACTTGATATTTGATTCCAGATTATCGGATTCAAATCCCATTCCGGCAGAAATTTCCAATATTTCCTCATCATTAAATTTAATAAAGTCTGCCCTGTTCATAAGCTTTTCCAGAAGCTGAATATTGTAAAATGGCTTTCTTAGATTCACATCAAAAACTTTAAACATTGTATCATTGGAATCTAATAAGGAGAAAAGCGTCTTTTGGGAAACCTCATTTCTGCAAACGAGACTTCCATAAAAAAACACATCGGCCTCTTTTACGGTATCCTTTATTTTATCATCAACACTGATAAAATCCCACGCAGAAGGAAATTTGATCTCATACGTTGCAGAACCACGTTCATTTAAAGAAACCTGAACAATTCCTGTCTCATATTCCGGAGAAACAATGATTCCAGCGATTTCAAGAGCATTTTCTTTGGTGTAATCTAGAATCACCTTTCCATCTTCATCATTTCCTACGGCACTAATCATTGCCACGGGAAAGCCGTACGAAGCTGTTCTGAGAGCCAGATTGAGAGGAGCTCCGCCAATTTTTTTCTCTTCTCCAAAAACATCGAAAAGTACTTCTCCAAAACTTATTACATTAATTTTCTTATTGATAAACATTAATTGGGATTTTTGATATTGATATTACTGAATGAACTCTCTGAAGAACTAAAAATACTCCATTTTTTATTAACAATATTATAAATTCTGTTGGTGAATGCTATTTTACCATTGATATAAATCACACAAACGTCGTTGCTTATAGAAGCCGTTACAGTATATGATGTTCCTGAAACCGAACTTAACGAATAAGAATTCATAAGATCCTCCGACCCGGAATTCATTACATAAGCTGCGATTCTATTATTTGCAGGTTCAAATGCAATCTTAACTCCGCTTCCTGCGTCGGTATCCTGTGCCAGAATAATTCCTGATTTTCCGGCAGATACATTCAATGTAAAGTTAATCTGATTGGCTTTTTGAAGTTTTGAAAAAGTGACCTGGGAATTGGCAGATAAATTAAAACTACTTCCATTCTGAGAAGCATTTCCAATGATTTTATCTACTGATAACACAGCATTTTGACCAAATACAGATTGTAATCCTGAAACAGGTTTCACAGCCAGTGTTCCGTCCGAATTCTGAACCAATCTATGAGCAACAATATTTCCTGCCCAGTCTTTTCCACCGGTATTATTTTCAGGAGTTTTTCTTGCAGTCCATCCTACCAGATAACGGTTTGTATTATCCGAAACTGTTTTAGCGGCATACAGATAAGAGCCGTCAAGACGGTCGTTTTGAGGTGTTATCCACGGCCCGTTCGGGGAAGTCGAAATACGGTAATGTGTTCCGGTATTGCTGCTCCAGTTTTCAGAAAAAACAAGATACCAATAATTGCCCATTTTGAAAAGATCCGGACATTCCAGCATAATATAATTTTCGGAAGAACTAGTCGTATAAATCGTATTTTCTACAGTCCAATTTCCGTTTGCCGGATTGGTGGTAGTAAATTTCAGTACGACCGCTTTCTTGTCAGAAGTCTGAGCAGAGACCAGCATCCAGTATTTTCCATCTTCAGAATTAAAGAAAACGTGCGGGTCACGGAATTCATAATCATAATATCCTGCCGGAGCAGTGATTTTAAAATTCTTGATTTTCGTCCAGTTTTTCATATCCGTACTTGTTGCCAACAGAACGCTCTCACGTGGATTGCCTGAAAGGAACGAAGCAACGGCGTTATGACCGGTATAATAGTAATAATAGGTATTTCCTACCTTTACAAGGCTTCCAGTTCCCACTCCAAAATCGGCTTCTGATGACGTTCCGTAAGAAATCTGTCTTCCCTGATAAGTAAAATCTGTAAAATTGCCGGTCTCGAAGCTATGAATATCGTGAAATCCTTCTCCTGCGGGTTTTGTTTTTGCATCGTGAAGAAAGAAAAGATGAAACTTCCCATTTTCATAATAAGGCATTACATCGCCTGCATAACCTTCTGTATAATAAGGATTGTTCTCTCCCATCCATTGATTAGGCGGCTGCGGAAAGATATTGGTTTTGCTGTAAATATCTTCCGGATTAACTTCTGTGTCAGAATCGTGATTCTGACAGGAGAATATTGCCATTGCAAGTACGGCTGCTGCATATATTTTTTTAATTGACATGGGTTCTGACATTAATGGGTTACAAGATAATTGAGACTGTTCTCCGTCATCTTTTTGATGTTATCCTGAAACGAGTTGGGCTGGCTCGGGTTTCCATTCACTGTTTCATTGTACCAGTCGTAGGCACCCATACAAATAACCATACATTTTTTGTTGGCAGTTCCGCCAGGAAATTCAGCAATGGCAACACGTCCGTCCAAAGTATTGTCCCAAGCCTCGCTGGCAAGATTATTACCACCTGTCTGGCTTCTCCATCCGGCACCATTTACGTATCCACCCCAATCCGGAAGGAACCACCAAGCCGTATGATTCAGACGGAATGTCCCTTTCTCAAGCAGATTAGCTTTCCCTGATTCGTACGTCTGAAGACCATCGAAAACAGGATGATTCTCATATCCTTTGAAAGAGATTCCCCAATCACTTCCTGTATCTACAAATCCGTTCGGAAGAAAATCTCCGAAAACATTATTCGGTCCTTTTCCTGCAGGAACTATTTCTAATGCATCAACATATTGTGCAGCAAAACTTGTAAGTAAAATATTTCCTCCGCCATTAAGATAAGTCTTGATTTTGGAAGTTACATTCGTATTCAGCGGATCGCCCGGTAGAGCGGTAGCCGAGTCAAAATGCCACCAGATCACATTAATTCCCGTAAGATTGGCTGCACCACTTGCGACATCAGCAATCGAAACATACACCGCACCTGAATATTTTCCGAAAAGCCAGTCAGAAGCCGCAATTTCATCCAGATTTGTCAATCCTGTTCTTGTAGTAGCCGTTCCAAGGAATGCAATAGACGGTCCTGAAACAGGCGTTGTTACTTTAGCCGTGTATACTTCAGTAAGACTGCCATTAGAAACAGTAAACGAAACCGGACTGGTAAAATTAATGGTTGTTCCCGATGCAGGATTGATGCTGACACCATTTCCGGTTTCTATTACCGGCTGCAATGCGGTAAGATTTGTTCCTTCCGGCATTGTAAGAGAAATGGTTTTACCCGAATTATTGATGGTAGCCGATAATCCGTTGATCTTAAAGCTGATGATCGGATCCTGAGCTTTTACAGTTACCAGATAATCTTTGTAGATGTTGCCATTTTTTACTTTGAATTTAACCGGCTGTGAAAAATCAATCGTTGCTCCTGATGCCGGAGAAACGACTGCTCCCTGAGGAATTCCAATAACCGGAACCAATGTCTTAACACTTGTTCCATAAGGAAGTATAAGCGTGATTTTATCATTCTTATGGTCAATTTCCCCTGAAACATTGTTCACCTTAAAAGAGGAAATGTTGACTGAAACATCCGTAACAAGCCCATCTTCCACCTGACTGTCGCAAGACCAGATAAAAGCCGCAGATATCAGCAGAATGATGATAATATGAGTTTTTTTGAATATCGTTTTCATTCGTATCTTGTTTTAGTATCCGTTATTTTGTTTGTACAGTCCCTGACTGAAATTGATCTGTGCCAATGGAATCGGACAGTATTCCTCAATTCCGTGGTCAAATCCTGCCTGAGAATAGAAAGATCTTTTAGTTTTCTCGACAGAATAATAGGTGTTCATCGTTCCTGCTGTAGTTCCCCATCTCACAAGGTCGAAGAATCGGCTTCCTTCCATTGCAAACTCCATTCTTCTCTCCCATCGCAACGCTTTTCTTGCAAAATCCTGGTTCCACGTGCAGTTTACTCCCGGCTCATATTTGCTGATCAAATTGTTGGTGGTGTAGCTTCCAGTCAAAACAGTACTATTGGCAGCTCTCTGTCTCACCTGATTAATTAATGGCAACGCTTCGTTGATTTGTCCGAGTTCAATTAAGGCTTCGGCTTTCATCAGCAGAACATCGGAATATCTTATGATGATTCTGTTCTTGGAATTTCCATAGAAAGGGTCTACATTCACGGTACAGCCGCATCCTACAGGTACATTTTCCTTTAATGAAGAATAATATCCATAAGTTCCGGGACTTCTGCTCCAGCTTTCCTGAAAGATTTTGTTTTCTTCATATTTCCACGGCAGTCCGGGCAAAGCAACGGTGTGATACAATCTCGGATCCACTTTGTAACTGTTTAGTTGATTGTAATTAAGATCCGTATCGTTAAAAGTATCAAACATCGGCAGCCCCTGAGGTGTAGTTTTAAATGCATTCACCAGATTTTGGCTTGGCTTATGAAAATCGCAGCATCCCAAACCTTGTGGCAGAGAAAGCACATCACCATAATTGAGCCTTCCGAAAAGCGTTCCGTCATTGTCAGAATATTGAATGGAAAAAACTGCCTCCGGTCCGTTCTCGTGTGTTCCCGGAAGGAAATTATACCCGAAGTCAGGCTCCAATGTATAATTTCCGATAACCTGATTGGCAGCATCAATAGATTTCTGAAGCGTAACTGGATTTACCTGTGTTACCGTATAGTTATCATCCTGCTCATACGCTTGATACAGCCTTACTTTAGCAAGATAAGCATAAGCAGCACTTTTCTTTGGTCTTCCCACTTCCGACTGTGTTGCAGGCAGATTAGCGGCTGCAAATTCAAAATTAGAAGCAATAGCTTCCCAAAGTTGCTGGTCGTTCTTTGCCTTGTTTGAGATTTTAGGATAGTCATCAATCGGTGTATTTTCATCCACATAAGGCACATATTTAAATAACGTTTTTAGCAAAAAGTAGTAATGCCCTCTTACGAAATTCATCTCAGCAATTCTTCTTTGCTTGTTCGGATATTCAGAATCTGAAAGCTGCTTCAGCGCGGCAATCGCTTTGTTACATCTGGAAATTCCAACATAATTGAGATACCATAATCTGTCTAATTCACCAAAATCTGAACGGATATTATTTGAAATTTCAAAAAAGTGAAAAGTCTGGATATCATTAGTTCCGCTTCCTCCTTTGTACGCATCATCAGAACGGACGTTTCCATACGGCCAAAGACTGAAAGGGGTATCATAATGATCGTTTCCGAGAGATGCATAGGCTGCAACCACAAAACCATCCACATTCTGAGGCGTTACCACATCGGCTTCCGACAGGACACCTCTCGGCTCATTGTCCAGAAAATCGTTGCAGGAAGTTGTTCCCAGCAAAAAGGCAAAAGCTATTGTTAAAAGTATATTCTTTTTCATTTTTTTATTATTTAAAAATTATAGGGAAAAATTAACTCCAAAATTGAACGTCAGCGGTAACGGGTAACCGAATGCCGGTGTTTCAGGATCTATTCCTGTAAAGCTTTTCGATTTTATAGTCCAAAGATTCTGAACACTTGCATACATCCTGAAATTGGTGATGTGATATTGCTCCATTAAAGATTTCGGGAACGTGTAGCCCAACTGTAAAACCCTCAGCTTCAGATAACTTCCACTTTCTACATAATACGATGAGAATCTGGATTCTGCATTGCTGTCCACTGTAGTAAGTGCAGGAATATCTGAATTGGGATTCTGTGGCGACCACGCATTCAGAAGTCTTGTTCCTTTATTGGAACCTACATCATCCACGCTCCAGAAGTCAGTCTGATATTTTTTTGAATTAATGACATCTACATCGCCGATGCCCTGCCAGAATGTTGAAAGATCAAAGTTTTTATATGAAAAGTTGAGATTGACACCATACATAAATTCCGGATTCGGATTACCAATCCACGTTCTATCTTTGTCGTCAATCATTCCATCACCATTTAAATCTGCATAGCGGATTCTTCCCAAGCCTTTACCTGACTGACTTGCAGAATTATCCACCTCTGTCTGCGTCCTGAAAAGTCCGTCGGCAACATAACCATACATTGAGTTGACCGGGCGTCCCAAAATGTTATCTGATGTTCCGTTTCCACCGTAATTGTTGATAACGGATTGAGGAAGTTCAGTAATTTTGTTGCGGTTCATTGAGATGTTCCCTGAAACTTCGTAGCGGAAACCACCTGCTGTTTCATTCTGATAAGACAATGCAACTTCAATCCCTTTATTCTCCATAGATGCACCATTAATCCATCGATCTCCTCCTTCTCCGATAACCCCCAGATAAGGTGGCAATACAAGAATGTCTTTTGTTGCTTTTTTATAAACATCGACACTCCCTGTCAGTTTTTGATTGAAGAATCCGAAATCTAAACCAAGATTCGTCTGCGTGGTCGTTTCCCATCTCAGGTCGTCATTTTTTGTCTGAGTTGCAATAAATCCTGATGGCAGTAAGCCGCTTCCGACACCGGAAATATCGTAAGCCGTACCGTAAGATGTTGCCCACGTTGGATTTCCTCCTGCATAGTTTGCTATATACAGTGAATACACCGCCGAATTACTGATTTCCTGGTTCCCGGTCTGTCCCCAACCTGCTCTTAATCGTAAATCTGAGAAAAACGGAATAAGATTTTCTGCAAAATGTTCTTTATTGATTCTCCATCCAGCTGAAAATGCAGGGAATGTTCCGAAACGGTTATTTTTACCGAACCTTGAAGAGCCATCATAACGCATTGTTGCAGAGAAAAGGTAACGGTTGTCATAGTCGTAAGAGAATTTTCCGAAGTAGGACAATAGACTGTAATACGTGGAAATTCCGCCGTTGAAAGCATCACCTGTTCCAGCATCTGGATACATATAATCTGGTGTTTCTATCAGGAATCCTTCTTTTCTCAACCAAGTATTTTTAAATGTATCCTTATACATTTCCATTCCGCTCAAAACATCAAAATGGTGTTTCCCTGCTTTTGCGGTGTATTGTGCGGTATTTGACCAAGTCCATTTCTCAGTGTCTGACTGGTCAATGTTTACTGCATTGGTTTTGTTTTGCAAGTAACCCGAAACATAGCTTCTTTGCAGCATTCTTTTGTAATAATTGGAAAGATCGATTCCGAAGCTGGATTTTAAGGTTAAATTTTTCACAGGCTGCAATTCAGCATAAACGTTTCCGAAGAATCTTTGGTATTGGTAGCCGTTGTCTTTATTGTATTCCAAAAGTCTGACAGGATTTTGCCTGTCATTCATTCCTCCAACTGGTCCGCCCCAGCCGATTCCGTCCACAGTATGAACCGGAATGATAGGCAAAGCACGTAAAGCAGGGTCCAAAACGCCCGGATCCATCAGTTCATTGGTTTTATTGAAGGTGAAATTTTCACCAATTTTCAGTTTTCCTTCGAAAAAGTTATACGAGGTATTGACCCGGGCAGACAGTCTTTGGAAATTGGTCAATTTCACGATTCCTTCATTGTCATAATATCCCAGAGAGAAGTAGTAAGACCCCTTGTCTGAAGCACTTGAAGCAGAAACATCCAGCGAATTGGCAACACCAGCCTGTGAAACCTCATCGTACCAGTTGGTATTGGCTGATTTTATTGTTTTTCCGGCATCCAGATATTCCGGAACATAGCTGCTGTATAAAGTCGGAATGCCATTCTGCACCCCCCAGTCAAAACTGTAGCTCAGATTGTTGCTATTCGGGTTTAGTCCGTCATTGATGTTGGCCTGCCAAAGCACCTGTCCGAATTGTTTTGCATTCAGAACCTCTGTTTTCTTTGCATATTGTGAATACGCCGTATAATAATTAAGGTCGATTCTCATCTTCCCTTTTTTTCCTTTTTTAGTAGTAATAATGATAACACCATTCGCAGCCCTGGATCCGTAGATACTTGCAGAAGATGCATCTTTCAGCACCTGCATTGATTCAATATCACTTGGATTAAGCTCGTGCATTCCGGCTTTTGTGGGAACACCGTCTATTACGTATAGTGGATCTGTATTATTCAGGGTTCCAACCCCACGAATCAGCACTTTTGTATTACTGCCGGAAGGAGATCCGTCGGCTGTGATATTAACACCTGCTACTCTTCCCTGCAAAGATTTGATCGGATTGGGTTCAGCCTGCTTATTCAGATCTTTCATATCCACCACGGAAACCGCACCCGTAATGTCTGCTTTTTTCTGCTTGGTATATCCGGTTACGATGACCTCATCTATACTTTTTATTTTCTCCGCAGCTAAAACGATGTTAAGAATTGTCTTTTCATCCACTACTACTTCACGGGTAGAATAATCCGGATAAGTGAAAATTAAAGTGTTTCCTTTTTGCAGGTCATTGATCTGAAATGCACCGCTACTGTCTGTTGTGGTATTGGCTCCTGTTTCCGAAACGGTTACGATAACCCCGCTCAACGGTTTCTGATTTGAGGAAACTACCTTACCTTTAATTACTTCCTGCGCAAATACATACGAAAAAGGCAGAAGGCAAAAGGCGATGGCTATTTTGTATTTCTTCATACTATAGTGTTTTATTTTATATTAATATGATGGGCATTGATGTTGAGTGTACTTCCTTTGGTATCTGTGGACAAGCTTAGTTCCGAGAAGCTTTCATTAGGGAAGAAGATTTCGGTCATTACCTTTTCGCCGTTATTGAAGAAAATTTCGATGGAAGTTTTGTCCAATACAATTTTGAGTGTTGCATTTTGGTAGCTTTTTGATAATGGCGCTTTGGAAATCCTGTCTGCAAAATTGTTCTTAAAATCTGTTTTCCCGGATTTGGTACGGTCAATAAACAGTTCCTGCTTGTTATTATCAATTCCGAAAATCACCTGTTCTCCCAATGAATTTTTCAAAGCAAAAGTGTAAACTCCTTTGGTCATTTTCTTAAGGTCAACATCTATAACTGCTTTAGAAAGATCTATTTCTCCTTTACTGATGAGCTTTTTATCAGAAACAAGGTTAATTTCTTTTTTAACGGCCTTTCCTTCGTAATTTTTAAGCTGGGAAACAGGAATATTTTTCAGAGTGTAACCTTCTTTTGATCTTTTCAAAATCACTTCACGAGGAATAGTAGAACTGCCTCTCCATTTTTCCGTAGGCACATTCGGTGAATAATCCCAATTTGACATCCATCCGATAATCACTCTTTTATTATCCGGAACATTATCAAAAGAAACACTCGCATAATTATCGCGTCCCCAATCCAGCCAGACTACTTTTTCTTTTTCGAGCTGCTTTGTAAAAACATCATCCATTTTGAAGGTTTTTCCGTCAAAATCTCCTACAAAATACTGTGCGGCAGAACCACCGTTCGGCCCACCCGGATTAATGTTAACGATAAGCACCCATTTTTCTTCGTTGGTTCCTTCTACTTTTATCGGAAAAAGATCCGGACATTCCCAAACCCCGCCGTGCCCGCCGAAATCTTCACCAAATTCTGAAAGGAAGACCCAGTCTTTCAGGTTTTTTGAGGCATAAAAATGCTGTCTGTCCTGTACCGCCAATCCCATTACCCATTGTTTTCTTTTCGCATCCCAAAACACTTTGGGATCCCTAAAATCTTTTATTCCGGGATTTTTCAATACCGGATTGTTGCTGTATTTAGTCCAGGTTTTTCCATTATCCAAAGAATAAGCGATTGCCTGAGACTGTGCGTCAATTTCTCCGGCCTTCTCTTTCTTCATATCGTGGTAGGTAAAAATTGCTACCAACGGAACATTTTTTCCATCGCCAAAACCTGATGTATTATCCTTATCCACAACTGCACTTCCTGAGAATATTGCACCCTTTTCATCATAGGCAATTGCAGGAGCCAGTTCTTCCCATTTGATAAGATCTTTACTGACGGCGTGTCCCCAATGCATCTTACCAAAATCCGGCACACTCTGAAACGGCGTATACTGAAAAAATAAGTGATAAGTTCCGTTGAGATAAAACAGTCCGTTCGGGTCATTCATCCAGCCTTTTTGAGGAGTGAAGTGATAGTTGGGCCTGTAAAGCTGTTCTTCAGACGTTTTCGAGCCCGATTGTGCGTTGAGCCCGGAATAAAACGTTGCAGCGATGATTAAAGTTGATATGATTTTCTTCATTATGATTATTTAATAGGAAATTTTTGAATATTTAAAAAAACTTTATTCAATTTATAGAGGTTTTCTTCCTGATGATTATATTGATTTTTTAAATCTATTTCGTCAGTGTTTTGCTTAATTTTTCCAGTGATATACCTTTGGTTTCCGGCATCATAAACATCACGAATAATAATTGGAATACCATTGCAATGGTAAATACCAAAAACACAGTCCCTGCTCCAATGGTAGAAAACAATGTAGGAATCAATGATGGAATGATTGCTGCCAGAAGCCAGTGTGTGGAACTACCGAAAGCCTGTCCCGATGCTCTAAGATGATTTGGAAAAATCTCCGAAATAAACACCCAAATCACGGTTCCCTGACCAATAGCGTGAGAAGCAATGAAGAGGAACAGAAAAATAGGAATGGCCAATCCCGACCAATGGAAATAAAACGCCATAGAAACCAGCCCTAAAGAAATGATATAACCTACAGAACCCCAATACATCAATGTTCTTCTCCCTACTTTATCAATGAGGTTGACCCCAACCAGAGTGAAAACCATATTCACAACACCAATTCCTATACTGCTGAGCAGTGCTGTTTTCTCGCCCAAACCTGCTTCGCCAAAAATCCTTGGTGCATAATACAGGAATGCGTTAATTCCCGACATCTGATTAAAAAAGGCTACTAGAAAAGCCAACATCAGCGGAAAACGGTATTTTTTCATAAAAATATTTTCCTTTGGCGATTCTGCGTGGTCATCTTCCATCTGCGTGATCAAGGTTTCAGAATCCTGATCCGGGCTCAGGATTTTCATTACTTTTTTCGCTTCTTCTATTCTGGATTGGGAAACCAGCCATCTCGGACTTTCCGGAATGGTGAGAACACATAATGTATAAATAGCTGCGGGAATTGCCTGTACACCAAGCATCCATCTCCAGTCATTATCGCCGATACCGCTTAGTAAATAATTTGATAAAAATGCAATCAAAATCCCCAGAACAATATTAAACTGATACAGGGAAACCATTCTGCCGCGGTCTTTTGCAGGCGCAATCTCTGAAATATAAGCCGGTGCAGCAATTGTAGAAGCACCAACGCCCAAACCACCCATAAACCTGAAAAATGCAAACAGATAAGGATCATTGGAAAGTGCAGTTCCTATTGCAGAAAATGCATATAAAACACCAATAATCAAGAGTGTTTTTTTTCGTCCTAATTTATTAGTCGGTATTCCGCCGAAAATGGCGCCTATCACTGTACCCCACAATGCCATTCCCATTACGACTGCTCCGTGAAATGCATCTGAGCTGCCCCAGAGTGTCTGCAATTTTTTGTCTGCGCCGGAAATAACTACAACATCAAACCCGAAAAGAAATCCTGCCAAAGCTGCCGTAATAGACCACATAAGAATTTTATTCATCTGTTAAAAATATTTATTTGTTTGTGGCTAATATATCCCGAGGTAGCAATCCGAGGGTTTAATTATGTAACTAAATATTTCGGCAAGGTTAACTATTTGTTAATTAATTACAATTAACTGAAAATCAATAATTTATTTAAAAATAATTTTATTAAAGTTTAATCAGGTTACAAAATTGTAACATTGTTTTATAAAAATGTTACGTGTGTTTTGGTGTTTTTAAGGTTTAATAACAATTAATGTTATGAAAATTTTAACCGAAAAAAGGGTCAAGGTGCAGAGTTTTTAGGTAAAGAACTTTTAGGAATTATAGATAGTTCAGAAAGCTGCTTATTCGTTTAGATGAAGATGCGTGGTTGAGAAAGTGTAATAAAAAAGCAGCAGTTTGATTTGCTGCTGCTGAATATTGTAAAAATATAAGATGTGTAAATTGATTTTAAATATGAATTAGAGCTTCAGATTTTGTTACTATACTATTGTATTCAAGTATATACTCATTTGATTTCGTACTTCTTTATCACTCCTTTCCTTCCGACTTTCTAAAAGTATTCGGAGATATCCCAAACTTATTCTTGAAAACAGTAGAGAAATAATTCGGGGAAGAAAAACCGGTTTTGTATGCAATCTCAGAAATTGTCAGTTCGGGATTTTGCAGCATCGATTTGGCCTGTTCAAGACGGAAATTGTTGATATAATCGCTCACATTCACATCAAACATCGCTTTTATCTTTCTGTAAAGCTGAATTCTGGAAATATTGAGCAGGTCTGCAAGATTTTCTACTGAAAAATCGGGATTATCTATATTGGTTTTGATCAAGTTATTCAGATTGTTCACAAACGTCTGTTCTATGCTTCCGAACGACTTGCTGTCCACAATTCTGCCGATATTGTTTGTATAATAATAACGTAGTTTCTCACGGTTGTAAAGCAGCGAACGCAACGACTGTATCAGAATCGGATAACTGAAAGGTTTTGTGAGATAAAGATCAACACCGGATTTTAATCCCTGCAGGTACGATTCTTTATTGTCCAAAGCGGTCAGAAGAATGACCGGAATATGTGATGTACGAAGGTCGTTTTTCAGGATTTCACAGATTTCAAAACCATTTTTGTCTGGAAGATTGACGTCACAGACGATGATATCAGGAATTTCGTTCAAAGCCTTATCAATTGCATCCGTACCGTCAGAAACCATCACCTCAAACTCATTCTGAAGTTTTTTGCTTAAAAAGAAAGACAAATCCGAATTATCCTCCACCAAAAGCAGCGAATAACGTTCGCCCTGAGATTCCTGATTTTGGATAATCGTCTCATCTTCCAATCCTGTAAAAACAGCATCTTTTGTCAGACTTTCAGCATCTGCGAGACTGGGTTCTTTTATCATTTGGTCTTCGTTGAAATGCTTGTTTCCCTTATAAAGACTGATCACAAACTCCGTTCCCTGAAAAGAGTTCACTTCTATCTTCCCAAGATGAAGCTCTATAAATTGTCTGCTAAGATGAAGCCCAATTCCTGAACTGTTTTTTCTGTTGTTGGAACCCTTGAAATAAGCCTCAAAGACATTAGTGATCTCTTTTTCTGGTATTCCGATTCCATTATCTTTGAAGCTGATGACCGCCTGATTTCCTTTTTCCTGAATAGTGATTTCAATCTTTCCATTGTCCGGCGTAAATTTGAAAGCATTGGACAAAAGGTTGAAATAGACTTTATCCATCAGGTTTCTGTCGATATAAAGCTCAAGATTTTTATTTTGGGAATGAATTTCAAATTTGATATTTCTTTTCTTAGCTTCATTTTCAAAATCACGAAAAATTGCATAAGTGAAATCGTAAATATTCGTCTTTGAAACTCTTAGGTTAAAAGTTTGATTTTCTATTTTTCTAAAATCCAGCAGATTATCTACCAATCGTAATAATCTGTTGGAGTTTTTATTGATCAGCTCCAACTCATATGATGGTTTCGTCCCTTTGGTTTTGCCGAAATCAATCAAAGATTCTAATGAACTGAGAATAAGCGTAATGGGTGTTTTAAATTCGTGAGACAATCCCGTGAAAAAATTAACCCTCGCTTCATTACTGTCTTTCAACTCATTGGCAATGATTTCGATCTGGTTTCTTTGAATAGTAATTCTCTCATTGGTAAGCGTAAGTTGCTTATTTTTTATCTTGATCGCATAAATAAGGTAAATAGAATAAGCAACCAGACAAAACATCAATATCAACAATATTACAGACCATCGGAACAATTCTTTTTGCGAAGAATAAAGCTCGATCTGTTTTTTAACCGCCTGTACCTGATTTTCTATAACACCTTGCTGTTCGATGATTTTATCAAACTGATTGCGCATTATTTCCGCATTCATTCGGTCAATGATCGTTGTACTGAGCTTGATGCGTTTCGGAACGGCAACACCGTTATAAATCTTAATCGCAGTCTCGATGGCTTCTGCTCCACCGGTCGGATACAATAAAGTGGCATTCAGCTTTCCATCCAGAACCATTTGTATTCCGCCGTCTTTTGTATTCAATCCGTCAACACCGATAAATTTAATTTGATTTTCCAAACCTGTATTCCGTGCAACCTGCCATGCAGTGGTGGCAAGCTCATCATTAAAAGCAAAAACATACAAACTTTGATTTCCCAAAGAATCCAGCGTTTTCCTGAAAGCATCTGCAGGAAGGCCTTTAAAGGTTTTTATTAGATCTGTGTTGGGATTACTTCTGATGATTCCCTGAAAGCCAAGACTTCTTTCTATGGTTGGAGAAGATTGGTCATCGCCTCTTATTTCGATTACTTTTTTATAGTTTTTGGAATCTGAAAGAATATAATTGGCCGCTTCTTTACCAATCTCCACATTATCTGCGCCGATATAGGTCGTATATTTTTCTGAATTGATCTTCCTGTCGAGCAAAATAACCGGAATATTTTTGGCAGCCGCTTTTTCCACTACAGGAACCAAGGATTCGGGATCAATGGGTGAGATGATAATCACTTCCACATTACGATCAATCATTTTTTGTATATCCTGAACCTGCTTATTAACAGAACTTTCTGCTTTCTGGATATTGAGCTCTACTTCAGAATGAAGTGATGCTTGTATCTCCATAGAATGGTTCATTGCCAGCCTCCACGGATGATTTCCCAAACCCTGAGAAAATCCGATAGTAATTTTTTCTGAATTTTTATGCGTTTTTTTACAAGAAAAAAAAACAAAGAAAAACAGAAGGAATAACAGCCTGTAGGCTTTAAGAAAACTGAAAAATTTCAAAAATTTTATTGGTAACATATTAACACAATATTAATGAAGATGTTGCACACAGGCAATTTTTAATGATAATATTTTGTATTAAATCTGCTCTATTGTGTTGCCAATTTTCACGATAGTAAAGCTGCTTTATTGCTAATGAAAACATTACGGTATCTTTTGATTCCGGCTAAAGTGATTAAACCGTACATATAAAGATGGATTATTGAAAGAACTTTTGTATTGGTTTGATAATGACAGAAGACTTTTTTGAAATTATGAATTGCTAATGGAAAACTCTGAAAATATGATCAAATTAACAGCTATAAAATATTATTGAACAAAATTAAACAAGCTTTAACATAAATCACTATATTTATGTTACCAAACCAGTTCATTTTATTAATATGTACTTTAAATGTATCTTTTTTTTATGTCTTTTGGGACTTTCAGCACTTTTATCGGCCCAGACGGCAGAGCAAATTCGAATCAATATCAGAATTTTTCCTTCTCAGGTTCTGTCGATTACAACTGCAAAAGATTCAAAAAGCAACGATTACTCCCAAACTTCCAACAGTGTAAATTACAGAAATGAATTGACGGCATCTAACCTATACGGATATCAGATCAAATTGATTAACGCAAAACTGACATCACAAACAGACATCGCTGACATTAAACATACTGAAAATAAAGAAGATTGTTCATTTAATTCAAAGCTTGTCTATTCAAAAACTTCTTCTACAATAAATCAGAAAATCCCCACATCACATCTTTCTCATACTCAAAGAGAAGTCCTTAACAAATGCTTTACATCTGAAACCAATAGAATGCTTGTTTATCTGATCATTACACAATAGCAAATTAAAAATATATTAATTTCCGTTATGTAATAAGTAACAATAATTTAATTTTAAAATTATTAATTTAATTACATAATATTAAAAACATTAATTTATTTAATATTTAACCAAATCAAAACACCAATTATATTTAATCATATAATATTATGTTTAAATTTATAAAAACGCAAAGAAAAACAAGTTTTATTATTTATTTGTCAATTTTCACAAAAAATAAGTCATTTTTCACAATCTGTATTTCTCTAAGTCATCATACTTTTGCACTCGAAACTTAGAAACAATATAACAATAACTTTAATGAAAAAATTCATTATTACATCAATAGCAATATTAGGTGTAGGAACCCTCAGTGCACAAAACGTTACACTTAACGTAAGATTGAAACCGATCCAGACATTAGTCGTGAACAACGCACAAAAAAATGTAGACCTTAATTACGTTACCAAAGATGATTATGCAAACGGAGTAAGCTCTATGAATGTAGATCACCTAAACATCTTCAGTACTGGTGGTTTTCAGGTAAAAGTGAAAAGTGCTAATTCTGCTTTGCAAAACGGTGGAAAAAATATTCAAGCAAATACAATTCAGATCAAAGCAACAGCTGGTTCTGACGCTGTAAATGGTGCACAGTACTCTCAAAACGTACAGTTATCTGCTAATGAAACAACTTTAGTATCTTCTTCAAACGGAGGGGTTGATAAGAAAATCAGCATCGAATATAAAGGTGCAGGTGCAAATACTTATCTGGATAACTATATTGCAGGACAAGACCCTACAGTATACACTACTGAACTGACTTACACTATCGTATCTCAATAAGATTCCGAGAAATCTTGATCAATAAAAGAAGTGTTGCAGTTTTTTGCAGCACTTCTCTTTCATTACATACTTCTTCATGAAAAATATATTTCAGCTATTCTGCCTTTTCTTTTTTGCATTCATCTTCAATGCAAAAGCACAAACCGGAATATCAGTCTCTCCACCCAGACTTTATTTTGAATCAGGAGCCGGCATCAGTAATACCGAAAAAATAACCGTGACTAACGTAAGTGCAAAAAACAGTCTTGATCTTGCAGTAAGTCTCGGCGACTGGGAATATGACTTGAAGGGAGAAAACCAAATGCATCCAGCCAATTCACTTCCGACTTCTTGTGCAGGATGGATTACCATTAAAAAAGAAGATACTTATTTTTCATTAGCACCCGGAGAAAGACGTGATATCGAAATGACTATCACCTCACCCACCCTTCCAAAAGAAAATTTATCAGCTCATACTGCTCTATTGTATGTAAGTCAAATGAATCCCGTTGATGATATTGACAATAAAGGAGCAAATATAAAAGTAAGCATCCGT
The DNA here is from genome assembly GCF_022699665.1 of Chryseobacterium aahli. Taxonomy (GTDB): domain Bacteria; phylum Bacteroidota; class Bacteroidia; order Flavobacteriales; family Weeksellaceae; genus Chryseobacterium; species Chryseobacterium aahli. The sequence continues at coordinate 540,639 of NZ_JALDNB010000002.1, forward strand.
TCAGGAATTAAAATTTTCCATAAAAAACCGGAAGCAAAAAAGAAAAAAATTGAAATAACAGATTTAAAATTTGATGCAGCAAAAAAAACACTGACCTTAAATTTTGAAAATCAGGCAGAAATATGGGTCGATGGTAAAGTAACCACCGACATTCTGAATACTAGTAATGGTAAGAAAATAACTTTAGATCCTGTAATATTTTACACAATGCCCGGAAATAAAAGAGAAATGGAAATATCGCTTCCAAATCTCTTGGAGAAAGGTAAATACACAGCGTCTGTACTTATGGATTATGGAGATGCAGAAAATTTGGAAATGGGTGAATTAAATTTTAGTTATGAATAGAAAGTTCATCTTTTTAATGATGCTGTTTTTTCTTGGCGGTCAATTATATTCTCAAGTGTCATATTCATCATGGACAAATAGTTATCTTCAAATCAATTCTTATCAGGGAAACACAAATCCTGATGCATACACCATGACTATTGCCGGAAACGGAAATTTCAACATTCCCCATTGGAGATTGTCAGCACGTCTGAAAAGCGCAATCACAGCAAACAGTGGATCGTATATTTTCCCTGCCAATAAAATATCTTTTCAACCTGTTTCTTCAACAGGCCAAGCTTATCCCAATCCTGTTCCTACGATAGCTGAAATAGGAATTCCTCCCAACACTATTGTAACAGAAGGTGCAAATTTCTTATTAATTCCACAATCAAATGCACCATTATACAACCAGCCAAGTCAACCCAACGGATATTACAATTTGCAGATAAAATTCAGCATAATTGTTGCCGGTGGAGCCTACCTTGGAAATTATCCCGCATGGATAACTTTTACAGCTCCAATCGAATTTACCGCTTACGACCAAAACAATATGATCATCGGAAAAATGGATCATCAGTTTCAATTTCAGATCGGCGCACTTACAGGAACCCCGCCTACAAGCGCAGAACTTTCCTTAAAAGTTAATGGAAATGCGAGTAACGGTCTTTTGGAATTCAACAGTATGCAGGATTATAAAGACGGTAAAAGCGTTACTTATCCGAATGCACTTACCGTAAAAGCGAATACAAATTTTCAGATAACAGTAAAAGCAATTCAAAATAATTTCACATCAGCGAGCGGAAAAACAATTCCAGTCAGCAATGTTCAGATGAATTTATTGCCGACAACGCAAAATGCAGGTTCATCTTTCAATACAGTTTTCCTGAATACAGCTTCACAGATTATTGCAAAAGGCTCTTCAACACAGGGAGCAAATCTTGATTACACAATCAAATATTTCACAAAACCCAATGATGAATATTTCATCAATGCAAAACCTGATGAATATTCTGCGACCTTACAATATGAGATAACTCCCCAATAATGTTATCGGTTCGTAGTCAAAATTTAATAAAAAACTTTGCGAATTGTCTGTTATTGATCTGTTCGCTCTTTTTGTCGGCTCAAAACAAAACGGAAAATATCCTGTTTGACATTCATGAAAAATCTTTTAGTGCAGATTCAAAAATCCTTGACCTTGTTATAGTTGTAAATAACAACAGGGATGAAAATTTTAAAGGAAAATTAAAAACATCTACTCCGACAGGATTCAGATCCATTTTAGGACAGGAAATTTTTGTTGATCTACAAAAAAATGAAAAAAGATTTATTTCACTTAAATTCTTTGTCGGGAACAATGCAGATGCAGGAGACGCCCAGATCAATCTTATTTTAACCAACGAGTTTGATCAGAAAATTGGCGAAAAAACAGTCATTCACCAAGTGCAGGAAAGCAGCATTTTACAGATGACTGCCGAAAATCAACAAATCTTCAGAGACAACAACCTTGATTCTTTAAAGATCAGAATAAAAGTTTCCAATAAAGGAAACAGAACGCAGCAAACGACATTGGTTTTTAAAATTCCTGATTACAGTGACAGCAATCATTTTATCGAACAACACGGAACGCTACACCCACAGCAGGATTCTACGTTTACTTTCAGTTTTCTGCCTTCAAAAGAACTTCTAAAACAAAGTAATTTCACTATCAACGTTACCGGATTTAAAGATCCCGATAAGGAATTATTTGGCAACACAAGAATTTCTGTACAAAGTATTTCTCATACACAAAAGTTTCAAGACGAGCAGCAAAATGGCTTCGCAAGCACAACAAAAAATTCAATCACGACAAGCTACAGAAAAGTTGGAAACGATCTTGATATGTATCAGATTTTAGGAAGTGGCGGTTTTAATGTTGCTTCAGGATATATTTTTATAAACGGAAATATGTTTATGATGAATTCGCAGACTGATCCTATTATCAACAATACATACATTTCTTACCGTCGGGAAAAAAGCGAATTTACACTCGGAAACATCAGTAAACTTCTGGAACTTTCGCTTTTCGGAAGAGGAATAGAATACAGTTTTCTGAATTCTGCAAAAGACAAAAAAATTGAAGTCGGCTTTATCGAGCAGAGCTTCAGCTTATTGGAAAGAAATTCTTTTTTGCAAAACGGATACGGCTTTTATGTGAAAGGAATTCTTAATCCTTACAATTTTTCTCATAATCTGTCATCAATTTATATATTTAAAAATGATCCATACGAGAAAGCAAAACATCATTTAATAGGAACGGAATTCACCCACAACTTCAACAATCTTTGGCAGACCTCATCAAAACTGTACGGAGGAATAAGCTTCTATGACCAAAACGGAGTTACAAAACCTTCTTTGGCGTTCGAATCTCAATATTCGGGAATTATTAAAAAACTTAATCTCAACGGAAATATTTTCTACAGTTCAGATTATTACCCTGGAAACAGAAGAGGAAGTTTACAGATACAGCAAAACGTTAATTTGATGGTATTCAAAAAGCACTATGCTTTTGCCAATGTTTTTTATTCTAATTATTCTCCTAAATATTATTTTTACCAGACTCAGCTTTCATCTGACAATATAAAAATGGAGGCCGGATTGAATTTTGCTAAAACAGGATCATTCGGGCATTCTTTTGCATATCAGTATCAATTTGAAAAGTCAAATTCCTACGACAATTTTCTGCCGCAATTTCAAAAAAATGATTTATCAATTCAAGCACATAGAATTGTAGAAAGCACCAATTGGATGAGTGTAAATAAAAAACATTCTGCCGTTTTGGCTTTGGATCTTGGTATTGCACAATATCCTAATGAAGAAGACCAAGAGTTTCAGGGGAAAATAAATTTCAATTACAATTACAGGAGAATAAATTTCACTTCTCAATACCAAATCGGAAGTTACTATTTATCTGAATACGCTTTCTCCCAACTCATAGATAAAAACGAAAAATATAAAAAACTCAACACCTCTGTTTATTATAGCAGCAATGCATTTAAAGAAAAACTAAGCATCACATCCGGTCTTTCTTACACAGACGATAATATCTACGGAAAATCGCCTTCAGCTTTTTGCAATCTGAAATGGCAAACAAGATTGTATGATTTTTTTGTGAATTCATCTTTGTACAATTATTCTTCGGCAAACATGAGAAATAATATTTTCACCATTGAAGCGGGAGTTACCTTAAACCTACAGAAAGCCACTTTAAGCACAAAGAAAAAATCAGACATTTACGCTTTCGCTTTCTATGACAAAAACAACAATAATACATTTGACACAGATGAAGAAACTGCTTCAAATTATCTGATTAATATCAATAATATCGCCTTTAAAACTGATTCTGAAGGAAAAATATTATATAAAAATGTCCCTTTTGGAAAATACCGTTTAAAGCAATCCATTCAGGAAGGATGGTATTATGACGATCAAATGTTGGATATCAGCCAATACAAGCTTGAACTCGCTATTCCACTACATCAGAACGGAACTGTCGCAGGACACATCAATTATGAATTTGACCATAAAACGGCTGTTGATTTCAATCCAAGAGCAAATGGGATTACCTTTAATATTTTCCGAGATACTATTTTAATTGAAACCGTAAGTACAGATGACAATGGTGAATTTATATCTTTCTTACCTATCGGAAATTATACGATTTTACTCAATGCAAACTCGCTTCCTCAGAATACTTACTGCGAAACTGAGCGCACTCATTTTTCAGTGAAAGCAGGTGAACTTTACACGCTTCCCGAGTTTGTGATAAAAGTAAAAGAGAAGAAAATACATTCAAAGAAATTTGGAAATTAAATGAAACAAAAATATAAAATTCATCTAATTAATGTCTTCACGCAACTCACGTAATACATACGATTTTCGTAAGAGCCGTAAAATTATATCTTTCTAGAAAATGAATAGCGTAGATCAATAACCTCGCTTTTCTTTTAGCCACTAAAAAAATCCGACAACATTTACCCACTTATAACATATTTAAATAATAATTGTTTATTATTGCTAAAATAATAAATTAAAAAAAATGATATAGATTATAATTTGCATAGATTTAATTTCATTGGCGATAATTTATCAGCTTCTATTCGCTGAATAAGAAAAGCTTTACAATTACCTATATCAAGAGAATGCCATATCTATCAAGCTAAATAAAAACTACTTTCAATTTACCAAACAAATCATTCAAGCAATGATATCATATTGAGAATCCAGATCTGATTTACAATGAAAACACTTACAGTAAAGGATTTACCGCGGCTTTATGACCAAATTATTAAATTCATCAAATAATTAATATTATATTAGCAATTTGTGAAATTAAATATTATTTTTGAAAATTAAAATAACATCTCTCATTTCGATGTATAAAATCACAGATCAACTTAAGAAAATAGGATTCAGCATTAATTTAATTGGTGATATTATCAGACGCAACAATTATAAAAATCAATTCAGCACCTTCGAATATTTCTGCATTTTGATTGCAGAAAACGATTTTGATTTATATGTTTCAGGAGTACTGCACAATGTGAAAGGAGGCAATTCAATCTATATTGGTCCACAGAAGGATATTGAAATTCTTAATGCATACGGAAAACATATTTATATAATTGCCTTTTCTGCTGCTTTTTATGATAAGACATCCAAAGACAGTATTTTTTTGAATTCTCAGATATTTTTTAACAGTTATTCTGAAATTTTTATCGCCCCCTATTTTGGCACTAATAAATACAATCAGGTAATTTTGATCGAAAGATTGATGAAGTTTCAGTCAAAGAATGAAAGCCTTTACATTTCAGCAGCCCACAACGCTATTGAAGGATTAATATTAGACGCCTATTTACATTTAGATAATCAAGAGTCAGAAAAAGATGACCGCTTAGATTATGTTTCTTACGCAAACAGGTTTAGAGTTTTACTGCAACGCGACTTCCGTTCTAATAAAAAAGTTTTACATTACGCCCATGAACTTAATATTTCTGTTAGAAGACTTACCGAAATTACAGAACGTGCTTACGGAAAATCTGCTAAACAACTTATCATTGACAAGGTAAAAACAGAATGCGAAAAGGCAATAAAATTATCAAGCTTTACCATGTCTGAAATTGCTTATGACCTTGGTTTCAGTGATGAAGGAAACTTCAGCAACTTCGTTAAAAAACATATAGGTAAAAAGCCTTCTGAAATACGTGAACTTTCGATATAATTAACCTCTCTTTTATCAAAGAAAAAACACTATACTGAACCGTTTTTAGATTTTCGCTTCAGCAGACCTAATGTAAAAAGACCTGTTGTCTGTAGTTGTTTTTCAGAATGCGGCTTCTGTTTTTTCTTTAAACACATTATTAAACTTTTCAGATTAATAAGATAATAAAAATCAAAAAAAAGAGACACTATATTGATAGCTGTCTCCTTTTTTCGATTTTAATCTTTTTTACAAATCAAAACATTCATCAGAATGAGCTTTCCACTATTCACTCACCAACGAATATGGTAACTTTGTTTCATTGACAAAGAATTCTTTAATAATTTTTCCTATACGAAGTCTATCGTAATCAGAAAGATTAGATCCGGATGGCAAACACAAACCATCATCAAATAATTTTTCTGCGACATTCGTTCCGTAGTATGGCGCATCAACAAACACAGGCTGTAGATGCATAGGCTTCCATAAAGGTCTCGACTCAATATTTTCGTTTAAAAAGGCAAGTCTTAAATCCTCACGGTTTTTTCCTACAATTCTTTCGTCAATAACGATTGCTGACAACCAATGATTGGAATAATAATCGTCGCTCGGTTCAGAAAAAACTTCAACACCTTCAATACCTTTGAAAATATCTATGTAGAAATCATTCATTTTTCTGCGTGCTTCTACCCTGTCTTTTAACACTTCCATCTGCCCCCGACCGATCCCGGCAATAATATTACTCATTCTGTAATTGTAACCGATTTGGGAATGCTGATAATGCGGAGCATCATCTCTTGCTTGGGTAGATAAGAAAATTGCTTGATCTTTATCTTCCTGAGTATGGCAAACCAATGCACCTCCTCCAGAGGTGGTGATAATTTTATTTCCATTGAAGGACAGAACTCCAAAACGCCCGAACGTTCCGCACGCTTTTCCCTTATATGTTGAGCCCAATGCTTCAGCAGCATCTTCAATTACACAAATACTGTGCTTTTTTGCAATTGCGATAATTTCGTCCATTTTTGCAGGCATGCCATACAAATGAACAACAATAATTGCTTTTGGTTTTTTGCCTTTAGATATTCTGTCTTCAATTGCTACTTCCAAAGCAATTGGGCACATATTCCAAGTATCCTTTTCAGAATCTATGAAAATAGGCGAAGCCCCACAATACGCAATTGGATTTGCAGAAGCTGAAAATGTCATGGTCTGACAAATCACTTCCGCACCAGATTCTACTCCACATGCAATTAATGCCAAATGCAAAGCCCCAGTACCGGAAGAAAGAGCAGCGACATTTACCTCACCGCTCAAGAAGTTTTCTAAGTCTTTTTCAAACCCGTTCACATTGGGACCTAATGGAGCTACCCAATTAGCATCAAAGGCTTCTTTTACGTATTTTGTTTCAGTTCCTCCCATGTGTGGCGAAGAGAGCCATATTTTTGAATTCATACTACTATATTACTAAATGATGTGATTTTTATTATTTTTCCAGGATTTCCTACAACTGTAGCACCATCAGGAATATCTCTTATAACTACCGAACCTGCACCTACGGTACACCATTTCCCAATGGTAATTCCCTCAATTACAGAAGCTCCCATACCGATATTTGTACCCAATCCCACAAAAACACCCCCAGCTAAAGCTGCATTTGGTGAGATATGCGTGAAATCTTCCAAAATACAATCATGGTCGATCGATGCATTGGTATTAACAATACAATGCTTACCAATTTTCACCTCAGAGTTTATTGTTGCCCCAGCCATTACCACAGTACCTTCTTCAATCTTAACTCTTTTAGAAATTACTGCTTTGGAATGAATTAATTTTTTAAAATTGAGATTCTTGTAATTGGCAGCAATCTTTTTTCTTATTTTATTGTTACCGATAGAAATGATTAATTCAACATTTTTGTTTGGAATTTCATGTAGAATATCATAATCTAAAAGCTGCCGCTTAGATAGATCAATATCAATAAAAGCATCAATCTCTACATTGACATCCTCTGCGATCTCTGCAATTACCTTTCCGTGCCCGCCTGCTCCGTATAAAAACATTATTTACTATTTAAATTAATTATTTCCCTTAAAAACTTCTACCGTAGCTTGATGCGCTTGGTTTATACCTTCTTTTTTTATTACTTTTTTAAAGTAAGGAACATCACTTTGCAATCTGTTGCAAAAAATACATTATCGATGTACCATAATATCTAATTTAAATTTCATCGTCCAGGAAATGGCATTTCTACCATTCAACTGCGCCCAGCCTGTAATTCCGGGGCGTATATTGTGTCTTTGTTTTTGAGATTCATTATATAAAGAAAGAGATAGCGTTGTAATACGTATTAATTTAGCTTTCAAAATCTGTAAGTATTTTATTTATCTTTTCTATTATATTTGAAATCGATTAATAAATTTCCTTTATATCTTTTGTGTATTTTTTTATTTTTTGATGACAAAGCATCATGTATCAAATAACAGCATCTATAATTCCTAATTTTGGGAATTTTTAAGATATTACATCAGATGTTACCAAGCAGTTTCAAAATCTCACCAAATTCGTATAGAATTTGGCTCTGAAATCAATACTGTTTCAATAATCTCAAAGAGATCAATAATTTTCCGTTCTTTCTTTGTGTGTGTTTTGTAGTAGTAATTCCTACCTTAATTCATAAATCATAATTATTGAAACTAATTATTGATTACACATCTATCATATTTTAGTTTTCAAATCTTACAAGAAAGCTTCTTATACTTTATAATTTATATGGAAATTTATAATGTCAGCCATCTCGCTTATTATAATCTCCACATCTGCTGCATCAAAAATCTTACCGTTTTCGCTTTTTTGTAAATAAATTTTGTTTATTTCTAATCAAAATTACATTATTAATATTAATAATTCACAATAAATAAATTATAAATCCGAATTAATTATCAATAACGCTTTATCTTTGATTATTGAATCATTAACAATTTTGCTAACATGTTATCGTTTTGTTAATGATTTGATTTTATAATTAGCCTCAACTGAAATATATCGCAAGAATTGTAGCCAACATTCATCAACTTGAATCCCATAATGTGCTATATACATATTCTATCTGAACTAATTATTTCCTTTGAAAGCCTCTACCGTAGCCTGTTGTGCCTGATTGATGCCTTCTTTTTTTATTACTTTTTTTAAAGTAAGAAACATTACCTTGCAATCTGTTGTAAACGATACATTATCGATGTACCATATATCTAATTCAAATTTCATCGTCCAGGAAATGGCATTTCTACCATTCACCTGTGCCCAGCCTGTAATTCCGGGGCGTATATTGTGTCTTCGTTTTTGAGATTCATTATATAAAGAAAGGTATTGTGGCAATAAAGGTCTCGGACCTATAAGCGACATGTCTCCTTTCAGCACATTAATTAATTGTGGAAGCTCATCCAGAGAAGTCTGACGTATAAAACTTCCAATTGGTGTTAATCTTTCCGAATCAGGCAGATAATTACCCTGTTTGTCTTTTTTGTCATTCATTGTCTTAAACTTGATGATATTGAATATCTTCTCATTTAAGCCCGGCCGTTTTTGTAAGAAAAAGGGTTTACCATCGTTCGCAAAATATAACCCAATCACTACGATGATAAATACAGGCGATAATATCACTAATCCCAAGAATGCAACAAAAAAATCAAAAGCCCTCTTCAAGTATTTTCTGTATAGCATATTATAATTAGCCTTTATTAATATTATCTGAAACACTTTCAATCACTTGTACAAATTGTTTGCATAAAATAGATTTATCATATACTGTTTCTGCCAACATCCTTGAATTGATACCCATCTCCGCTGAAATATCTGGATTACTCTTTAAAAACAATATTTTGTCTGCAAGTTCCTGTGGATTTTTCGGATTCACATAATATCCGCAACGATAGTCTTCAGCAATTGCTTTCGTCCATCCTGCTGAATTAACGATAATAGGCTTACCTGCCGAAAGAGAATCGAAAAGTTTATTTGGTGAATTGGTATAAAGGATCGGAAGATCTAAGAAAGAGATCAGAGAAACATCAGAAAAATTGACAATTTCTGAGACATCTTTCATGGGGAACTTCCCTAAAAATTTAACGTTCTCTAAATTATGTTTTTGCACTTCCTCTATAAGTTCTTGTTCTGTAGAACCTCCGCCAACAAATAAAAACTCTACATCCCCATGGTCTTTCAATAATCTGGCAGATTCAATGATTGTATGAGCACCGTTAGCTAAGCCCAACGAGCCAAAATGTACTACTTTAAAAGAATCTTTTTGAAGACCCAGTTTCTCCATGAGCAGATTATTTTTCTCTCTGGGCCAAAATTCATCCATCTTTGCCATATTGGGAATCATGGACGTCTTATCGATCGGAAGATATTGAAGAACTCCATCTTGCATTCCCGGTGACAAAGCAATGACATGGGATGCATTTTTATAGATTAGCTTTTCGAGCGAACGGGTCGCTTTAATCATCCACTTATTCTTAATGGCACCCATCTGAATAGGAACTTCCGGCCAGAGATCTCTTACTTCAAAAACAAAAGGTTTTTTCTTTAACCATTTTAAGACAAGTGCAGGAACGCCAATGGTTAGCGGTGTAGAAGTTGCAATTACTAAGTCAATATTCTTTTGCATCAGACCGATTTTCGAAGACTTATACATGAATTTCACGAAAGCTTTCAGCCTTCTCGTAATGCTCATGTTCTGGTCATATTCTTCTTTAAGATAAATTACTTCAATTCCATCTACATTGATTTCTTTGATTTCTTCTGCAAATTTAGTTGATGAAGTAAGCATCGTGACTTTATGTCCGTTTTTTATCAGTTCCTGGGCAAGCCAGTACGACCTGGTTCCCCCTGGTTCCTGTGGTGTAAGAAAATATTGATGAATGTATAGGATGTTCATTTTATTGTTGTATATATAGTTGTCGGTAAACTTCAGCTATTCTTTTCCAGTCATGATTTTTTGAAAATTTTTCTATACTAAAATTGTAGTGATTATAATTACTAAGTAAAAGTTGTATCTTATTTTCAATTTCACGCACGGATGTATTCTCAACTTTCTCACCTATCAGATCTTCGTACAATCCGTCTATTCCTTCATTCTTTGTATACAAGATGGGTAATCCTTGCAGGAGTGCCTCCATATATACGAGCCCGAACGTTTCGGCTTTAGATGGCATCGTAAAAATATCGCTCTTTTGGAAATATCTTTTTAATTCTGTAAGATCATCCACTCTTCCTACATAATTAAAACAGCTTTGATCTTTGATGGCACTGAGTACTCTTTTTTCTGAGTTCCCCTTTCCACCTATAAGCGTTAATACGAAATTGTTTGTACTATTTTTATTTAGGTTTTTAACAGCGTTCACAAGATTAACAACATTTTTACCTTTATCAAATTTCCCAATGTAAAGTAATTGAATTACATCTTTATTATCGATCTGCTTTCTGACTGAAACTTTTGAATCAATCCAGTAAGGGTCTACACCATTGGGAATAACAGTAATCTTATTTTTGATTTCTAAAATTATAGGTGCCAATCTTTTATCATCAGACATTCTGTTTTTATATACAGTTGATATGGTAATAATCTTATCAGCAGCTAAAAGTATCTCTCGTCCATAACTTCTTTCGTGCAAAAAATATTTTAGAAACAGGTTTAAATCGGTATTTCTTATGGCTACGATAAAAGGGATTTTATACTTTTTATGAAGCTCATATGCAACCCCTCCATCACTGTACCAAGTGTGGGCATGTATAAATCTGATTTTAGATAAATCTACTTTTGACTCTATATCACTAATGATTTTTTTTACTTTTTTCTGGTATAAGATACGATCTGCATATTTTGATAAAATATGGCGGTAAATTATTTCTGAGTGATCACTCTTTAGATCAATTTTATTTTTGTCTAAGCGAGCAGCTTCACGTACAGGCGTATAGACAATCTGTGATACATGCAGATCATCTAGATTTTTGACTAAATTTTTGTAAACGGTTGATCCCGAATAATCGTTTGTAATATGAAGAATCATTAAGGATAAATTGAGTTAAACTGCGACTCTAGAACTGAATTGTTTATCTTGTTCTGATAATTTGTTAAACTTTTTTCAAATAAAGGATATAAACTTTTATCATAATAAATAAGTTTCATCCAACCATCAGAAATCTTCCAGCCAGTATTTTTAACTGCATTTGATGAGGAACCATCTACATTGTCGGAAATAGAATTATTCTTTAATATTTTAATTTTTAAAGTATTTGCTAAATAAATGAAATTGAAATTTTCCCAGTTCTTATTTTTCAATTCCTTCGCTTTTAACAGATATAGTACAACATGATTACCGTGAGAAACATCTTGGATAATTGGATCGTAATTTTTGATACTTTTTAGTAGAGCACAAAATCTTTCAGGATAATTACTATTCCACACATAATACTTTACACCTTTTTCATCTTTAAGTTGTAATGCTGTACGTAATTGTTGATCAAACTGATTAGTAAAAGTCAGATAAGTTTGACTATTTTTAAAATCATATTTATTCAAATATAATGCAACAATAGCCCAATTTGCACCAGTATGAAGGTATTGATGAAACAGTAACGAGTAATCATTGTATTTGCTGAAGCTTTTATCTTTCCATTTATTGAAAGAATATTTGAGTCCATTCAATATTGAATTTTGATAATTTCCATATAAATTATTTTTAGAAATAATATCTAGAAATTCCCCGACGTATCTAAAAAAATACCCTTCAGAAATCTGATGTTCCTTTCCATTCACAACCGAATTTTGATTATTTATTGGTGCATTCATTTTCCAGTTATTATTAAAGTAACTCGTTTCTGTATTCTCTATTAAAATAGGCTTGATAATTGTTAAATTATTTTCTAAATAAGTTTTATCACCTGTTTTTACATACATGTTATTATTAGCATTTATAAAATAACCTAATGCCATAAAATCATAAGCATTTTTATTTTGAACAAATGATTTTATTTTTTGAAAGTTGTACTTTTTATTTGATTTAATTTCTTCGTTAAAGATCTTAACCTTTTGATCTTGTGCGTAACTAATATTATATATACTTAAGATGATAAGTAAGAGCACTCTGTGTAATAATCTCATAATTTTGCTTTTATAAAAGTTATATAAAATAGGTCAGTATCTAATTAGGATATTCTTTTAGTAACAATTTTTGGAAATAGAACTGATATAATGAATGAGAATTTTCTGTCGCAGAATATTGAGAGAGTAAGAAAATACACGCAAATAGTATTATAATTCCTACTAACAATAAAAAATTTTTTTCAATTATTTTCTTCTTATACAAATAGTATAAAAAGTACGAATACATAATCGGTTGAAATATATAAAAATATCTAAATGGGCGAGATAAAGAAATTGCACCATCTGGAAAAATATAGGTTGTTATAACTCCTAGAAAAAAGAAAAAATAGATTATTATAAATCGGTTGCTGTTGTAATATTTTTTCAGATTTGTGCTATACAAAATAATTATTAAATTTAATAATATTTTAAAGTATTTTGCAATACCAGAGCCTTCACTTTCTACAATTCCACTTACTAAACTACTCACACTATAACTATCATATAACCCATCTCCCAGTAAAGAAGTATAAAAATTTATAATTGGATCTAATTGTATAATAATACTCGAAAATAATAGCTTGAATATAAAGGCAGAAAAAAACAAAATTAATTGTAGTTTGACACTTTCAAAATAGTCTTTATTATTTGTTAAAATAGGGTAAAAAATAAACAAAATAATTGAGCTCCGATGAATCATAAATAAAGCTACGCATATAAGAAAATATACATATTTTTTTTTTATATCTATAAATCTAATAGCATATAACCATATACACATAGCAAGGGCTTGCCGAAGAACGTTCATCAAAAATAAAAAGTTACCATTGGTAAATAAGAAAAATATCAAAAAAGGAAATAAATATCTTTCATCTTTAAAGGCTAGAAAAAAAAATAGTATTTGTGTAAATGCGATAGCTGCAAAGAAAACAGTGTAATGTAAATTAAGATACCATCCAACGTCTGAAAATAAATTAAATAATATTTCGCCCTTACCAGAATAAGTCTTGTCTAAATAATTATATAAATATGAAAAATAGTCTGTGCCTACATCATATCTCATACCCATGACTACTGCAAAAACTATTAATGGAAAAATAATTTCGATATTCCAAAAAGATCTTCTTTCTATAATAATTTCACCATTAAAAGATTTATATTTATTTTCTTTCTTAGCTGCGTAAATTCCACATAGCATCATAAAAAGCATCAGAATAAGGTAAACGGAAATACTTTGTAAAAACATGAGCTATATTTTTTTATTTATTTTATTTTTGATCAATATTGATAAAGCAAATAAATTAAGAGAGATATTTAGTAAATTGATCTTTGAAGATGAGAGAAATATTTCTCCAACATTAATTTTAAACGTAAGTTCTTTTTTCAATTTTGAATTGAGAATGAAAAAATTCTTAAAAGAAAAACATCTTGAAAATGAATTATAAATTACAGAAATAGTTCTATATATGTTGTAGTGTAAAATGTTAATTGCCCCGACACTTAAATGAGGATTACTCGTTATATAAGAATTTATAAATTTAATATTATTCACCATATAAATCACTCTATCAAAAGTCCAGCTCCTTGATGCACTACCTTGCCTTTCATAAACATTATAAAAATTTATATCAGAAAAAGTAATTTTCTTAGCGAAGATTAACACCATTGAGAAGAAAATTGCATCTTCACCATTTTTTATATTTGGAGGAAAAACTATATTATTGTTAATCAAAAACTGTCTTTTATAAAAAGCTCCCCAAATACTCCCCCTAAAGTAGCCCCTATCAACAGCTAGTCTAACGCCATCGAAAGTTTCATCTACAAAAGATTCATTATATTCATATTTCTCTTTAATTATCCCCACCCCATCATTTATATGTGATCTAGCAACTACACATTCATAGTTTGACATATCTCTTGAACTAAAAATTTTATTTAAAGATTGCTTGTTAATGAAGTCATCTCCATCAATAAAACATATCCATTCGCCACAGGAGTTTTCAATCCCCATATTTCTAGCATTACTTACACCACTATTTTTTTGAGAAAATACTTTAATCCTACTATCTGCTAATGCATAGTGTTCACAAATAGACAATGATCTGTCAGTACTCCCATCATTTATTATGATAATTTCATAATCAGGGAAATCCTGAATTAGAATACTATCCAAACATCTAGATATATAATTCTCTAAGTTATATACGGGAACTATTATTGAGAGCTTCATAATTTGTTACTTGGAAAGTTCTTCTTTGATAAACGAATCTAAGACCTGAAATTGTTCTGTACTTTTATTTTTAAAATCTTTAATATCATAAAAATTTAAATCTATCTGCTCAAATAAATCGTTTGGCTGAATAGTTGAAAAGCTTTCTAAGCTAACAGTCTGTCCCTGATAGTCAATATCATTTAAAACATTTAACATTTTACTACTATAGGTAATGGGAAAAATTTTCTGATTGAAAATCATACTTAATATCATAGCATGAAATCTCCCACAATACATTTGTTCTATTGAAGAGTATATGTTTAAAAATTCATCTATATCACCATTATAAATAACTTTGTTTATATTTTTTTTATTATTCACCAAATCTAAAATCGAATCTATTGTACTACCATCACCTTGACCTTCACAGAAAGAAAATAAATAAATTTCGTAACCTTTATTATAATAAAATTCTATTAGCTCGGCATATTTTTTCATGTAATCAACACTATTAATACCATTTCTGGCGCGGACTACAGAAAAGCCAACAGATTTATTTCTTTTAATAACTTCAGAAAATTTTAATCCAAAAACTATATCTGGTTTACATCTAACGCTATCTAATGTTGAAAATAAATTGTAAGATAGATTTTCCCTAAAGCAAACATCCTGTGCCTTAGAAAAAATAGTTTTATAACCTTTAAAAAATTTTGGATCATTGTAGGGTCCAAAATTACATCCCAAATAGAACGTATTCTTACAGTATTGTTGAGCCAAATCATAATAAATCAAGCTGCTATAAACTGGTAACACCTTCTGTTGCATAAAAATTGAGCCTCCAATTGATATAAAAGCATCAAATTTGTAATCATGAACTCTAAAATTTTCAGAAAATCTTCTTTTTATTTTCTTTAAATATTTAGCTCGAAAAAAGTATCTTTCAACATGATTAAATGCTCTTTGAATCAATCCCGATTTAAATTTATAAGAGTCTTCTATAATCTCCAGATTATCAAAATTCTTAAAAATACTTTTGTATTGATTTGGCGCTGGGAGTACGAATTTTACTTCGGGATATCTGTCCAATAAAATTTTTAAAAAAAGATCATCTCCCAAATTCAAATTTGCATACAATTTTATTAATATTCTCATTTCTTTAAAGCTAAGTTTACATTATGATATTGTAAATCAATATCTATTGCTTCTTTATTGTTTTTTTTAAAAAAATTGCTTTTAAGAAATACTTTTCTTCCCGATGTAATCCTAAAGTCGCAATTAAAGGACAAATTATTATGAAAATAGTACATACTCTAAAGAGAAATACTACAAATTGATTATCCGTCTTAAATAATGGTATAAATAAAAAAATAATAACAATTGAAACTATTGATACAAAAAGAATTGGTAATAAAACTTTCGTTATGAATTCTTTTACACTTAGATTAATCATATTTTTTAAAAACCATATTCTGAAGAATAGTGTAATTATTGAAAGAATGATCATCAAATCAAAAACAATCATTGGTTTCATATTACATTCTTTAAGTAAAAAATAAGAAATAGGAAGATTTAAAAATAATAATGTTCCAACAATAATTTGGTAAAATTTTATTTTACCTGTTGCTTGCGCTCCAACCATTAATGGACCTGATATAGTATCTATCAATACATATATCAACACAAGTTTAACAAATATTGGAGTGTATTCGGGAATATTTTTCAACCATAGTTGCAAAATATAATCTATATTAAACCAAATTGGACAAATGATAATAAATAACAAAAAATACGACAATTTAGATGCTTTTATTATTAATCTGTGATTTTGTTTAAGATCTCCTTGTGCATATGTTTTTATTATCTGAGGATTGATTGCCAATTGAAAATTATTAACAAACAATTGTACAGCCATCTGTATCTGCGTTGTTATACCATATGCTGCATTTATTGTAGTTCCGAAAAACAAGTTTAATATAACATTACTCCCTTGGCCTCGCGCAACTACAGCCAAACTTCCAAATAAATTCCAACCAGAATACGTAAGTAGTTCTTTAAAATATTGCTTGTCATATTCAAATTGATACTTACTTTCAACAAAATTATTTCTACAGTAAAATTGATAAATCAATCTTATAATTAGAGCCACAAAAAAAGTTAGAATGGAAAAAGTGACTAGTTTATCGCTCCCAAAATAAATTAACACATAAACAATCGCTAATTTTAGAAAAGCTTCAACAATACTTACTATTGCATAAATCTTCATTTTTTCTCTTGCTTGCAGTAAAGCATCATACGGTACTTGTAAGATATTTATTAAGAACGTTAAAACCGAAAATTGATAAACAACCTGAACTGCAAATAGACGATTCTCGGGAAAAACCATTTTATTTGTTAAATACCATAAACCAATAGTTTCGGCCAAGATAAGTACTACAATAGCTATTATAAAATGAATTGTTAAAGTAGCACTAAAAGTTTTTTTTAGTCGTTCAAAATCACCTTTTCCAATATCAAATGATAAATACCTGCGTGTCGCATTGGCCATAGCCCCCCTAAAAAAAGAAAGCATAGATACAATACCTCCAACTAAACTGTAAATTCCGTAATCTGAGACTCCAAGTTGATCCAATACAATTCTAGATGTATATAATGTTACACCCAAGATAAAAAACATCCTTAGATATAAAAATGCTGTATTTTTTGCTATGCTGTTTATATTTGACACCTACTATATTCTTTCAATCATTACCAAATAAATCCCTTGTATACACTTTATCCTGTACATCTGCTAATTCGGGAGCATTACGATTAGAGATGATTACATCACATTCTAATTTAAACTTTTCCAAATCTCTGACAACTTTTGACCCATAAAAAGTTTCCTCTTCCAAAACAGGTTCATACACTTCAACTTCAATACCTTTTGCCTTGATTCGTTTCATGACTCCTTGTATCGCTGAAGCCCTAAAATTATCAGAACCTGATTTCATAATCAATCGATAAACACCCACCTTTTTGGGCTTTCTTTCTAAAATAGAATCGGCTATAAAATCTTTACGTGTACGGTTTGCATCTACAATTGCCTGAATAATATTATTGGGTACAGTATCATAATTAGCTAATAATTGTTTTGTGTCTTTAGGTAAACAATACCCGCCATATCCAAAAGAAGGGTTGTTGTAATGAGATCCAATACGCTGATCCAGACCTACTCCTTCAATGATTTGTCTGCTGTCTAAATTATGAATTTGTGCATAACTGTCTAATTCATTAAAATAAGCAACACGTAAAGCTAAATAGGTATTTGAAAATAACTTAATTGCTTCCGCTTCTGTAGGATTGGTAAATAAAATCGAAATATCATCTTTTATTGCTCCTTCTTTCAACAAATCAACAAACACTTTAGCTCTTTCACTTTGCTCACCAATAATAATTCGGGAAGGATATAAATTGTCATACAACGCTTTACCTTCTCTTAAAAATTCAGGAGAGAAAATAATATTATCAAATTCTAATCTCTTTTTTAAGTCTTCCGTGAAACCAACAGGCACTGTAGACTTAATGATGATTATAGCACTAGGATTATGTTGCTTAACATCTTTTACAACAGACTCTACACTATTTGTATTAAAATAGTTAGTTTTAGTATCATAATCAGTTGGTGTTGCAACGATCACAAAATCTGCATTTTCAAAAGCATCTTTAACATCCAAAGTTGCTCTGAAATTAAGATCTTTGTTTGTCAAAAAATCTATTATTTCACCATCCTCAATAGGTGATATTTTTGCATTAAGCATATCAATCTTTTCTGCAACTATATCTACTGCCACAACTTCGTTGTTTTGTGCTAATAGAACAGCATTCGATAAGCCTACATAACCTGTGCCTACGACGGCAATTTTCATTTGTCTATTCATGCTTCTACAGGCGGTTATCACATTCTTCCAAAATTCCTTTTACATCATACACAACACCCCCATCTTTCAATAATAGCTTTAAATCTAAATCTAAAAACTCTTGATGAGCTACCGTAAGAACGATTGCGTCAAATTTATCTTTGATCTCATCTAGAGAATTGATTGACCGAAATCCATATTCATGCTGTACTTCATCAGGATTTGCCCAGGGATCAAATGTGGTCACTTCAAAATCAAAATCTTCTAAGCTTTTAATGACGTCAGCAGCTTTTGTATTCCTTACATCAGGACAATTCTCTTTGAAAGTGATGCCGAGATTAAGAATTTTTGCTCCATAAATATTGACTCCTTTCTTGATCATTGTTCTTACGACCTGAGACGCTACAAAAGATCCCATAGAATCGTTCAGCCTTCTTGCCGTCAAAATCAGTTCCGAATAATAACCAACATCCTGAGCTTTCTGTGCCAGATAAAATGGATCGACCCCAATACAATGCCCACCGACTAATCCTGGTTTGAATGGTAAAAAATTCCATTTAGTACCGGCGGCTTCAAGAACTGCATGGGTATCAATATCCAGAAGATTAAATATTTTTGCCAACTCGTTAACAAATGCTATATTGATATCACGTTGGGAATTTTCAATCACTTTAGATGCTTCTGCTACCTTAATGGTTGGAGCTAAATGCGTCCCCGCTGTAATGACTGACTTGTATAATTCATCGACATATGTACCGATTTCAGGAGTAGAACCTGACGTCACTTTTAAGATCTTATCTACTGTACGTGTTTTATCGCCTGGATTGATTCGCTCAGGAGAGTATCCTGCGAAAAAGTCTACATTAAATTTTAGGCCTGAAACTTTTTCCAGAACAGGGATACATTCTTCTTCCGTCACTCCAGGATAAACCGTAGACTCATAGATCACGACATCCCCTTTTTTAAGTACTTTTCCAACGGTTTCTGACGCTCTGTATAAAGGCGTTAGATCAGGGCGATTATGCTTATCAACAGGAGTAGGAACGGTAACGATATAAATATTTGCTTCTTTAATGTCTTCAGAATTGGAAGAACAATACAATCCTTTCTTATTTTCGATAGTATTTGTAGAAACATTTGAAGAACTTTCCGCATTTTCAGAAGAACCAAACGGATTTTCTCCTACCAAAACAGCTTCGAGTATATCATCTTCCACTTCAAATGTAGAATCCTTTCCTGCATTAATCTCTTTAATTCGACGTTGGTTGATATCAAACCCTACAACAGAATATTTTGTAGCAAACAAACGAGCCAAAGGTAAACCTACGTACCCTAAGCCAATGATGCTGATTTTAATTTCTTTATCCATTTTAGTATACAATATTTGCTCATTATGCAATTACATAAATTGTAAGCCTTACATTAATTATTTTTTGAAAATTTTGGTCCACCATCTTTTTTCTTGATCACTACTGTAGCCATAGCCGTAACCATAATTGTATCCATAGCCGTAACCTCCTGCATTTTTAGAAACATCATTGATAACAAAAGAAACATTTTTAACTTTGGATTCTTTAACAAGATTATTTGCAAAATCTACAAGCACATTTCTTGAAATACCCGATCTAATAACATATAATGTAGCATCTGCAACATCAGCAATACTGAGGGTATCTGAAACCAGCATCAAAGGTGCAGAATCAATGATTATATATTCATATTGAGAAGATAATTTCTCAATCAGCTTCTGGTATCGACCATTAGAAAGGAGCTCTTGTGGATTAGGAGGAATTGTACCCGCATAAATAACATCACAATATGAATTGGTGTCTGAGGTATGGATAAGATTATCCACATCTACTGTATCATCATACAGATATTCCGTTAATCCTTTTCGCTTGATAGGCTCGCTGTCATATCGTTGAATCTGTGGATTTCTAACATCGGAACCAATCAATAAACTTCTTCCGTTTTTATTTCCCAAGGTCAAAGCTAGATTTACTGAAACGAGTGTTTTACCCTCACCTTTTACAGAAGATGTGACCATGATAACTTTTGCAGAATCTTTTGTAGGAAGTACAAATTTAAGATTAGACACGAGAATCCTGAAGGACTCGGCCAATTCTGAAAAATCATTCTGCTGTACCAAATGAAAATCATTTGATTTTAATGAAGGTATATCTGCTAGTATACCTAGTGATGATTTAGCTTTGATATCATCTCGGTTATAAATCTTATCATCCCACACAAAATACGAGTATATTACTAAAAAAGGAATAACTAAACCTAGAAGTAGAGCCGCTAAAAAAATAATAATCTTATTCGGTGAAACTGGAGCGTCTTTTGTAAAAGCGGGATTTACAATTTTCGCTTTAGGAACATTGATTGATAAATTAATTGCATTTTCTTCTCTTTTCTGTAATAGAAAAAGAAAAAGCTGCTCTTTCAGAGTTTGCTGACGTTCTATTCCTCTGTATATTTTGGTTTGACCGGGAACTTTATTCATCAACCCATTGCTCGAAGAAATTTCACCATTTAATTTCGCGATAGATGTCTGCACGGACTGTTTTTGCTCACGGATATTATCTTGTACAATTTCTTTCAGGGAAGCAATTTCCCTATTCATTTCCACTACAGCAGGGTTTTCATTTGTTGCCTGCTTAAGTGTTTTATTTCTGATGATCAAAAGGTCGTTATACTTTGTAATAGCACCTTCCAGTGAAGGGCTGAGTCCAAGATTGGATGGCATCAGCTGGTTGTTTCTGTTTCCAGACGCTTCTGCCGTCAGCGAATTGAGCAGATCCAGCTGAGTTTGCTGCTGTAACAGCACTTTCGTGTTTTCACTCGTATTCTGTAACGCTAGCTGTGCCTGTGCCTGAAGATCAAAAATTCGGTTGCTGTCCTGAAAATCTTCTTTCTGATTTTCAACCCCCGAAAGATCACGTGTAATCACTTCCAGCCTTTTATCAATAAAATCCTGAGTATTCTTTGACTGCATATTCTTGTCTCGAAGACCATCCAGATTATACTGCTTGGTTACTTCGTTAAGAATAGCCTCAGATTTCTCTGGAACTCCACCAGCCAGACTTATATTTATAAGCATCGCTTTTGGATCGGGAAGCTCCACCTTCAATTTCTCTTCTAGCTTTTTAACCCTCTCCACCTGATTCCAAAAAACTATTATGTATTTTGATTTAAAAGGAATTGCATTATTTTTATTGAAAATAACAGTTCCGAAATCCAATTTTACAGGAACGTTATAAGAACCTTTGATAGTTCCATATTTTTCATTCCAAAGAACAAATGTTGTATTATCACTCTTTTTGATCAGATACTCTGAAGATACAAATTTTTTAGCCGGCTTTTCATTGTAAGCAATAATTTTAGCCGTGACAGGTAAATCCGTAAACAATTCTGAATCTTTGATTTCACCACCGCTAAAATATTGGACACTTAGGTTTAAATTTTTCACCACTTCTAATAGAATTGGTCTAGAAGTGATTACTGCAACTTCACTCTTTAATTCATCCGCATTTCCAAGACCTATTCCCAAATTATCAAGATCGGATAATGCTGAAGTTATATCTGTCTGCTTCTTATCAAATTTTAGTGTAGTAGTAGACTGATATTGAGGAACTGTATATCTAATATACAGATATGCGGCTATCATAAAGAATAAAACCGATAAGGTGAACCAAGGCCATCTTCGAAGGTATTTTCCTAGAATTTTTTTCAGATCAAAAGCCTCTTCATCTTTATCATTAAATTTTGTCTGTTGCATATTTATATTATCTTGTTAAAGCAATGATAAGAGTTCCTGCTGTCAATAATGCACCAATGATCTGGAATGTCAATGCTCTGTTCGGATTTGAATTTGCCTGCACTTGTTTATTTTTGTCTGGCTGTACATAAAGCACATCGTTTTGCTTCATATAATAATAGGGTGAACTCACTATATCTTCCCTTGACATATCTAAATTGATTACTTGTTCAGCTCCGTCATCGCCCGTTCGGATAATTTTTACATTTTTTCGATCTCCAAAATCCGTCATATCGCCTGCAAGACTTAATGCCTGAAATACATTGAGCTTCTGCGATACACTCTGTTTCTGTCCTGGTATTTTAACTTCTCCGATAATGCTAACATTGAAGTTTTTCAAGGTTACGGTCACCAAAGGATCTAATAGATATCTTTTGAGACGCATTTCAATATCATCTTTAAGCTGTATTTGGGTCATCCCTTTCGCATAGACGTTTCCTAAAACAGGAAAGTTGATATACCCTTCATCATTGACAAGGTATTCACTAGGTTGTACATATTGATTAATTCCCGTTTGAGATTCACTTCCTACTTTATTTACTGTGTTAAGATTAAAAGGTTTTACTGCGATTTCATCTAGTGCTGAAACAAGGATCAAAAGTACATCCCCTTGTTGTATTTGCAGACCCAAAAATTTTGCTTGCACAACTTCCTGTTCCATATTATGTTGTGATGACATGTAAACCATATTCTGTTTTGGTTTACAGGATAATAAAGTAACCGATAACAGGATTAAGTACGTAATAATTGTAGTTTTCTTCATATGTTATTTAACCTTCTGGAGTTAACACTCAATTTCATTAAATTAATTTAGTGTAAATGAGCAAACTCCGTATATTTTGCTATTTTTTAGAAATTTCACTTATTTGTGAAATTTGCACTATTGTAATATATTATTTTAAGAACAATTCTTTTCGTATCAATTTTCATTCCGTTTTAGAGCTACAAATTAAACATATTCGTTTATTAATGGTTATTCTTTAATATAATTTAAACTATGTTATTGATAACCTTCATGTTCAGGGATCTTATCTAAAATTTCAAATTCTGAATTATTACTTATAAATTCAGGTACTATAACCTTTAATAATTTAACCACCTGCAATCCATCTTTTTTTATAGTTGATCTTATAATTTGTTTGCATAAGAACTCTATATCGTCAAATTCCATTAATGGATCTTTTGATATCATGATTTTTTCATGATGTGTTGGGACAGTTGTCGAATGATTGGTTAATAGTTCCTCGTAAAGCTTTTCGCCGGGTCTTAAGCCGATGAAATCAATTTTTATATCAACATCCGGAGTATACCCTGATAATTTTATCATTTTTTTCGCTAAATCCAAAATTTTAATTGGTTTACCCATATCAAAAACATAGATCTCACCTCCCTCTCCCATTGTTCCGGCCTGAAGAACTAGCTCACAAGCTTCTGGTATAGTCATAAAATAACGAATGATATCAGGATGAGTAATTGTAACAGGACCTCCTTTCGCAATCTGTTTCCTGAAATGTGGTATCACCGAACCATTCGACCCTAAAACATTTCCAAAACGAGTTGTAATAAATTTTGTTTGATTACCGTATGAATTCTGTAAAGACTGTACAAAAAGTTCCGCCGTTCTTTTCGAAGCTCCCATTACATTGGTAGGATTTACAGCCTTATCCGTAGAAACCATTACAAAACGGTCGACAATATATTTTTTTGATAATAGCGCTAAATTTCTTGTTCCTGCAACATTTACAAAAATAGCTTCATGTGGATTATCTTCTATTAAAGGTACATGTTTATATGCAGCGGCATGATAAACTATTGAAAAGTCATACTCTTCGAATAGTTTCTCAAGTCTGTAAACATTTGAAATATCAGCCAATATAAATTTGAATCTTTGATTTGGGAATTTCTCTAACAACTCAAGCTTCAGTTCATGCAAAGGAGATTCAGCCTGATCAACTACAACAATAATTGATGCGTTTAACAAAGCAACTTGTCTTACAATTTCACTTCCTATCGAGCCAGCACCACCCGTTACTAAAATGCTTTTACCAAAATGATAGTTACTAACACCTTCTCTTTCAATTGCTATGGGTGTACGTTCAAGTAAATCTTCAATCTGAATGGGGCGAATATCTCCTATTATACTACCTTCATGAGTATTATTAATTACAGGCACCTTTAACACCTTTAGCCCTTTACTTAATGCAAAATTCGTCCATTCTTCCATTTCAAAATTTAACATACAACCTTTTAAGAGCACTGCATCAAACTGTTTGCTTAGATTATTGATTTTAAGAAACTCTCTTTTATTATAAATCTTATACCCTAGCAAGATTGCTTTTTTAGAAGTAGATTCTGTATTAACAAATCCTTTTAATTGATAAGGATGCGTGGGATTGTGAATAATAGCATTTCCTAAAGATACAGATTCACCCTCTATACCTATGACCACAATCCTTATTTTGGACGAAGCCTCTTTAGGAACCATGAATATCTTAAATATCCGCTTGACCATCATTCTAAAGAAAAACATTAGAAAAACAGATATAAAAAAAAATAAAAAAAGCTCGTGATACAAATCTAAAAAAATACCCAATATCAATTTTGACATAAAATCTATTGCCAGCATTGCGATCATAGTACAGCTTGACGACCATACAATCTTAAAAAAGTCAAAAAAAGTAGAATACCTTATAATGCCCGCATATGTTTTAAACACCAGCATAAATAAAATATTTACAGCAACAGTTAGAAATATCTTTTGGTTCTGATATTCACTAAAATTTGTTACTACATCAAGATTTTCTAAAAACAGATGTGAGACTAAGATTGAAAAAGAAACAATTGAAACGTCGATAAAAAAAACCAGCCATCTAGGCACATACCTTAACTCCCTGATTCTAAATACATTCTCCATACTACAAAAGGCTTATTGATACATTATTTCATGCAATAATAGATTTTTCATCAATTGTAAGCAAAGATAAATAATTATTATTAATTTATCCGCTTATTTTTTTTATTTCCACACTATATGATTTTTTTGTATAAGAAGTTATTGATGTATTTTATTACTTTGAATTAAAAAAAATTCAAAGTAACCTTTTATTTTGGTTGAATTTGATAAAAAGCTACTTTCTGCAAGATGTACAATAGTTAAACTGCCTAGTGGTCGGGTTTTCCAAAATTTTTTGTGACCTATTTTGCGATTTTCGGCATTGGTCAGTAAAAAGGTCATAAAAATCGTGACCTATTTTGATTTTTTTTGACTCTAGCGCAAAACAAAAAACGCTGTAAACATTGATTTTTACAGCGTTTTAGCTTATTTTAGTTCCCCAATTGGCGGAGAGAGAGGGATTCGAACCTATCTTAAAAAACTCCTATCAAATCTATTTTTTTTAAACTGTAAATTCATCCATGCCACGATTTTGCCATAAAACCATATAGGTTTTCCTACAAATATTTTTATTTTCAAATAACAGACATTGAGCAAATAATAATTCTTAAGCTAACTTATGTAATCTTCCCAATTTCCATAATCGATATTTTAGCATAAAAATATTCGGCAGTTTTAAAAAATAGGAACTCAAAAATTAAAGAAGAATAAAAAATTAAATAGTCACATTTCTTTTTTTTAACGGAATTAATCAATTTATTTTTATTTTTCCTAATTGTGGAATATTGATGCAATTACTATATTCAGATATAATGTAGATTTCTAATATTTAAAAATTGAACTGCATTCGAGAAAAGAGAGGACATTCAATACCAATTCAAATAAGTTGAGCTATTTAAGATTACTTTCGACCATAATAATTTAGAATAATAATAATAATAATAATAATAATAATAATAATAATAATTATGCAGGGAGAAGATGATTTGAGAGGTTTAGCCAAAATAATGGGATTTATGAGAGCAGTAAGTATTCTGCTGGTCTAATGCATTTTTATTGGTTTTGTTATGCCTTCTTCCTGGAGCATGGATGGGTTTTAGAAATTATTAGTAAGATATTATCGAATTTTCAGAAAACAGCAGGATTATTTTCTCATCCTTTATACACTAAAATCTTTGCAGTAGTTCTTTTGGCATTAAGCTGTTGGGGAATAAAAGGTGTCAAAAATGAAAAAATTACCTGGAAAAAGATAGATACTACATTAGTAATTGGCATATTACTTTTCTTTTTTAACGGACTACTAATCAGATTCTTATTTAAATATTCTATTTTTTTATACATAATAACTGTACGTCTTCAAACCAACTTAGACATTTTAGTTTAAATCCTTAAGGAGGATTTTCGATTTATAAACTTACAACTTTTTGCTGACGATTTACATTCATTAATGTTTTAGGTTGTTAGTTTTTTAATGCTGGAAAATTATCACAACACGATTTTCCAAATATATCAAAAATAATTGTTTCATAATTACGGGATGTCACAATTATAATAATTCGTTCAAGAGTTAAGCAAAATCCTTACTTTTTACGTCAAATAAATACCACTTTCAGGTGATTTTATATGTGATTAATAATTTTTATTTTTACAAAAAACTATTAATCATGAGAAAATTTCTATTTATTTTATCTTTTATTTTCAGTAATCTATTGTTTGGACAAGATGAAGGTAGTCTAAGAAAGTTTGCAAAGAAAAATAAAGATCTACTATCGCTAAATGCTATAGTTGCGGACAAAACATATTATTCACAAGCAATTTTAGAATACCAAATTGTAAAAAAATTAATTGATCTTGATAGTAAATCTGATATAATTAAAAAAGATTTTATTTTAAAAGATAGTAAGACTAATGATTTAAAAGTAATTAACCGTTTAGTAAATCAAATGACAGTTTTACCAAATCTATTGCAAAGCGATTACGACAGTATTCAAATAAAAAATTGTAAGTATGTAATTCCTGAAAGAATAGATGATTTAAAAAGTGGTTTTCAATTTAGGCACTATCTTTTTAGGGGTGAAAATACAACAGCACTGCAGGCCTTTGGAATTATCAGCAACGAATTCAGTAAGAAAGACCTATATGTTGTCATCGACTACATACAATATCAAGATTGTGGATGTTCAAATTTACCAACAGTTAGATACGCTGTCGGTATTAGATCAGAATTTAAAATATCTGGAATGACATTAAATAAAGATAACGATGAAAATTCAAAAAATCTTAATATAGAAAAGTTAGCTGCAAGTGTTCAGTTTGATAAATTAAAAGTTGACATTTCCATGAAAACAATAGGAATAACAGGAAAACCTGCCAGACTCAATATCCCGACAAATACTTCTTTTAATGTTCAAACCTACGGTGAATATGTTAAGGTTATAGACTTTATTCGTAACACACTTGATTCAAACGAGGTAACCATTCAACCAGAAATAATACCTGTAATGGACGCTTACAGAACATCTATTGCAGATATTAACACTATGGCTTTTGAAGAACTCTTTGAAATAAGAAATCGATATGATGAATATGCAAGCAAGCTTTCTAAATTAAAAAAGAAGGAAAATTATGATGAAATCTCAGCAGAAATCAGTAATATCTTACAGAAATCATTATTAGAAGAAATTAGGAGCAAAAACGAAAAAAACATCCAACTCACTATGTTAGATACTAATTTAAAAGATTTGAAAAGATATGTAAAAATTATAGACTTTTTGTCCTTAAATCGTGTCAGTAATAAGATTGAGGTGAAAAACGAAGATAAATACTCCACCTTAAATGAGAAATATAATAATGCAATATCTCTTCTTATAAACAAAGAATCAGAAAAGGCAAAAATTATTCTAGAAGAAATATTTAAAGAAAAAAGGGATTACGGTAATGTTCAAGAAATATTAAATCTCATCAAAAATGGTGAAAACAAACCTATTAATGATACTATTTTAAAAGAATTCTCATGGTTGATATCTAATGATAATGTACAAAAACTTAAAAAAAGTGAAAAAAAGTAGATATTTAATTTCCATACGACGGACGAATAGTTTATAAATAGTTATACTCTCCAAAGTCTCGGACTTTGGAGTTTTATTTTAGCCAATTTATTATATTTGTAGTAACTAAGAGCCAAAAAAAAACATTATTCCACATTTAAAATCCCAAGCCGTCTACATCGATGACAAAAAGAGAAAGGAAATAACATTCTTGCCGACACCTACGAAAGAATTTCTTTTATCCCAGAGAATTCGATTTTTTCCAACTATCTTAATCAAAAACAACCAGATAAAGATGAAAACTCCTCTCATATTGAGATTTTCCCATTTGGTTTTAATCTCAGTCAGAAAGATGGGGTGAATGAAGATTTTCAAGTCTGTTAACTATTACTGAGAAACCTCCCTGAACAAGAAAAATACAGACCATCTCCCGACATCAATGCACCAATCAATAAGATGCTAAAAATTCTTATTAATCCCTAAAACTACATGTCGGGGCATCAATCTTTGAGTGTATAGACTTTCACTGATATTAGTGATAGCGTATTTCGTAATACTATTTGAATTTAAGAGATTGTTACCTTGTAGATAAACATTAAAATTATACTTCTTGTAATTGTAATTGACTTTTACATCCCAAAACTGAGTTGTTTTTTGATCTGTATTTCCAAATTTATAGTATTCTAGAAAAGATTCAATTCTAAATAATGGATTTATGTTAAAATAAAGATTCACAAATCCTTTTTCGTCCGTATAGTTGTTAGAATTAACTTCTGATACTATTCTATTGAATTTCCACTCATATCCCAATTCATAATTGACAAATCCTGTAAATCCTGATTTCATTTCGAAACCTGTTTTAAGATTAGAAAATTCTGTTTTTATGAGTGGCTGATTATTGATACTGTTTTCATAATCTGAAAGCATGTAAGAACCCAAAATACTGATTCTTGATCTTAGTAATTTGATATATCTTCTTAGTTCTAAATTAGATGAGAAGGAATTATTGTTTTTAACTAAAATTGATTGAATAAAAGTATAATTTGGATTAACAATCATATTAGTAGAAAGGTAATCTTCGCTTCTGAAATAATTTGCATTAAAACTAAAATAGTCAGACATTATATCACCGACATTATAACTGAAACCAATATTATAATCAGGCAAAACTGAAAAACCAACATCACTTTGTTTAAAATTTCTGTTTCCCTGATAAATATAATTGGTGTACATATCATTGATGGTTACCGTTGAGAATTTTCTTCCGGCACTGAGACTGAAATTTCCTGTCTTACTGTTTTCGTAACCTACATTAACATTCGGAGAAATGTAAAATCCGGAGGTTTTTTTATTGTTAAGATCTGAAGATATTAACTGATTTAAGAATGTGAAACCATAATTCCAGCTTTTATTTTTTTTACGGTATTTTCCTTGAGCAAAAAAATTATTCTGCTTAAAATTTAGATCATTGATAAACTCACGGTTATCAAAATTTATTCTCTGATTATTTAAATCAAATACAGAGAGGTTTGATGAGAGCTGATCTTTTCTGAACTCATTTCCCAACTGTATTTCGAAAGATTGATTTCCTGAATATTTTTTAAGATATGAAATTTTTGCCCCACCAAAATTCATCTTGGAATTGATGACTTGGTTTAGTTTTCTTGCACTTGGATTGTTAATGATATATTGAAATACATCGTTTTCATCAGTGAAATTATAAGGTCGATCCTGATAAATATATCTAGCTACGGCAACCAGAGCTTTTGATGAATCAATCTTTTTTGTAAAAACAAGTTTATTTTCAGTGGCAAACAGTTGATTTTTTCCTGTTTGATTATTCAGTTGTTCATTAAAGAGAAAAATATTGTCATTATTCTCATTTAGAGATGATACTTTATTGTAAAAAAGTATGTTCGAGTTATTTTTAAATTCTTTGGAAAGTTCTAGTTTACCAACAATATTTCTATTGTTTTGTTTCCAGGTTTTATCTTCTATATTGGTAAAATTTAATCCTTCGTAGTTGAATTTGTAAAAACTGCTAATGTAATTTCGGTTTTCAATGTCATTAAAAATAGTAACAAATTTCAATTTCCAATCGGTCTTAAAATTATAGATATAATTGAGTGAAGCTAATTTATCGTTATTAAAATTGGTTCGTTTATCCTCAAACTGAAAGTTTTTCTGATGGAGATTTACAATAGATAGTGTGTTGATATTTGTTCCTATATTTTCGACTTCATTTTCTGAGCTTGGATTAATGAGATATTCAACACCTTTCATCTCGTTTAGTCCAAGATTATTGGCGTTCAGAAGAAAATAGATTTTTTGCCTCTTAGTAAAATTCATCAGATTGATCTTACCTTGTCGCATATCTTCTTTATAGCTGGTGGAAGCCAACAGAATATTCCCAAACCACTTTCCTTTAGAATCTTCTTTTAAAGTAAGATTAAGGGCAATGCGCTCTGTGTCTTCAATATTTTTGAGGAGTTTGTTTTTAGAATAATTTTGTAGAACCTGAATTCTATCTAAAGGTTTTGAAGACATGTTTTGAGTAAGTGTTTGATAGCCCTTTTCGAAAAGATCATCGTTTTCAATCATTACCCTTTCTACTTCTTTGTTTCCAAACTTTATTTTACCGTCACTTTGTATGGAAATTCCCGGGACTTTTTTCAACAACTCTTCTACATTCTGCTCATTGCCATTTGAGAAGCTTTGAGCCTTAAATTCTATTGTGTCTTTTTTCAGTTTGATAGGAGTGGTGCGGGTAATAACTACTTCTTTAATTTCCTTTACCCTGTCAGTTTGTAATTCTATCGTATTTAAATTTATTACTGTATTCTTCTTAATAAAAGATACAGGAATGCTTTTCTTTACGTATCCTCCTGAAGAAATCTGCAAAGTAAAATTTCCGAACTTATCCGTATTTAATAAAAAACTTCCGTCTCTATTACTAAAGACGAAAGTTATAATGTTATCCTGCGAATCTGTAAGAATCACACTTGCTTTTGGCAGAGTTTGTTTATCTTCAGATAATATTACACCTTTAATCTCTGTTTGCGCAGAAATTTTCAAAAATAATATTAAAAATAATAAACATAATTGTTTCATTAAGGTTTAGCAGAATCCTCCCACTCAAAAGATTTTTCAATACACATTTCTCTGATAGGTGTATTTACGTAACTCCCTCCTCTTGGTGAACTTGCGATTCTCTGTTGTCTAAATTCCTCTAAATAATCATTCTCAAATTGAATCGCTTCTGGATATTTATAAATTTGATTAGATTTATTAGAGAAAAAATTAATTATTTTTTCAGGCACCGAATATACCTTATTTAAACTAATTCTTTCAGCTTCACCTTTAAAAAAACCTTCAGAATCTTCAAAAGATAATATAGCACCTGGTAAACCTTTAAATTTCCAAGGAAATGAATAATTTGATATTTGGGTTGTAAACCATACTACATATTTTCTGCCTCTGTAATCACAACTTGCCTTTCGACATTCATACCCTAAGATAGTTTTTTTATCTTTATTTTCAAGATTCCATTTTATATCTCCAATTTGATCTTCACTCATTTTATCACGTGCACTACCTAATTTCATAGCTGAGAAATAACTTAGAGTTTGGTAAAACTTATCGTCATTTTTCTGATAATAATAGAGATAATATGGATTGATCTTTCTGTTATTATCAATGATAAAATCATTATAATTCTGTTCTAATTTATTGGAAATTATAAAATAACTTTTATTTTCATTTGATACAAGGTAAGCTTTCATATTTTGTTGGGACATTGATAGCCCATATTCAACTACTGCGTCAAACTTCTCTTGTGAAAAAAAACAGCAACTAATAAAAAGAAAAATAAGAACAATATTCTTTTGCATATATATTTAGAAAATTGTATCCACTAAACCTGTATGAACTTTTTTATCTCTGACACGAATATCAGTACCATCAGGATTTCCTAGACATAGAGATTCTTGCCAATTGTCAGTGGTAGAACCCAAAAAGTTTCCATCAACATCATAATGATCTATCGTAACCTGCATTCTGCACAAAAAGAATGATTCATCAAAATTGAAAATGTTAATACTATTTTCAACTTTTTTGCTCGAGTCTGAAGTCTCATGCTTTACATTTTCCTTTTTTTCTACAGAAGTATTAGCGAATGCAATACCTGAAGTAAAAACTGTCAAAGACAGTCCTAAAATAAATTTTTTCATAAAATTAATATTTAAAGTTTGAAATCCAAATATATAAATTTATTTCATACTACAAAGATATTTTTTTTAAATTCAAAATATTAAATACTAGCTATTTAACATAATATAAAACACTATTAAGATATGAATTATCTTTATCCCAAAAGTGGTTGTTTATCTTCAAAAATACAATTAGAATAATCTTCGTTTGAAGGTAGATTTTTAAAATTGATATTATGAATAATAAACATAATATTTCATTAATCTTAGGACTGTTTATTGTTCAAAATCTCTTTTAAAGTATATTCTTTACTATTAGAGATTTTTATCGTAATGTGCACCTGTTGTCAGAAGTGTCTTGCCTTCGGTGTTTTTATTATATTTGTAATGAACTAGCAATCAATGAACGAAAACTCAACTTCACATCTTAAATCCCAAGCCATCTACATCGATGGTAAAGACAGAACCGATGAGATAGAATCTTATTCTTTTGAGGGCGGTAAATGTGTAGTGGTCTATAAGAATAACGGTAAATTATATTCTTACCATCAAAACAAAATTCAAATTGTAAAATCTGCGCTGCAAACTCAAAAAGCAGGAAGTATTTTCAGTTATTTAAAAGAAATTGCAGAGACCATTGGTTTGAAAACAGAGGAAGGAAATAACATTCTTGCTAAAAGTTACGAAAGAATATCTTTTATTCCTGAGAATTCAATTCTTTCCAACTATCTTAATGAAAGACAACCGGAGAAAGATCTACACTCCTCTCCTATTGAGATTTTCCCATTTGGGTTTAATCTCAGTCAGAAAGATGGAGTAAATGAAGCTTTTTCAAGTCCGTTAAGTGTTATTGAAGGTCCACCCGGAACCGGAAAAACACAGACTATTCTCAATATTATTGCCAATGCCTTGATGAACAATCAAACTGTGACGGTGGTTTCAAGCAATAATTCTGCGACAAAGAATGTCTTTGAAAAACTGGAGAAGAATGGAATCTCATTTATTGCAGCCCTTTTAGGAAGTTCTCAAAATAAAAAAGAGTTTATAGAATCCCAAACGGAGATTCCTGATTTGTCAGATTGGAGTTTATCTTTTGAAGAGGCAAGTACACTTCAACAATCCAATACCTTGCTTTTTGCTCAGCTTTCAGAAAAACTGGAATTCAAAAATGAGCTGGCTTCCCTGAAACTGGAAATTGATAATATAGAAACAGAATATCAGCATTATACTTATGATGTCTTTTTGCCTGTAGAAATCCGTTTTAAAAAGAATGTCAGTTCAGATCAGTTGCTTTCGCTTTGGATCACGATTGAAAACTACGAGCAATTGGGTAAAAAATTCAACTGGTGGCGAAAATTGACTTTTCCTTTTCTGTATGGTGTAAGAGATAAAAACTTTTATGAACTGTCTTATCAGGAGTTAATCAGATTGGTTCAGTCGAAATATTACACGACAAAAATTTCAGAACTTAAGTTGAAGCGACAGTATTTAGAATCGGCATTGCAGGATTTTTCTTTCGATGAAAAAATGAAAGATTATACAGACGTTTCGATGCAGTTGTTTAAGAATATCCTTCATAAAAAGTATAACGGAAAAGAACATAAGGAATATACAGAGCGTGATCTTCGCTCAAGATCGGGAGAATTCATCGAAGACTATCCGGTGATTATGAGCACAACTTATTCACTGAGAAGAAGTCTTGCTGAGAATATTGTGTATGATTTTGTCATTATAGATGAATCTTCACAGGTAGATCTGGCAACAGGAGTATTGGCTTTATCCTGTGCTAAAAGAGCGGTGATTGTAGGAGATTTAAAACAGCTTCCGAATGTAGTCGATACTCAAACAGCACAAAAGACAGATTTTATTTTTCAGACTTATCAACTGTCTGAAGCTTATCGCTATTCCAATCATAGTTTGCTTTCCTCAATCACAGAATTGTTTCCTGATATTCCGAAGACGCTTTTAAAAGAACATTACCGCTGCCACCCTCAGATCATTGATTTCTGCAACCGGAAATTTTACAATAACCAGTTGATTATTTTATCCGAAGCAAAAAAAGACCGAAACCCTCTCATCGTTTACAAAACTGTGGCAGGAAATCATGCAAGGGAAAGAATGAATCAGCGGCAGATTGATGTTATTACTCAGGAAATCATTCCACAGCAAAGTTTGGAAACAGTAGATTTAGGAATCGTAACGCCATACCGAAATCAGACTTCAGCTTTACAAAATACATTTCAGGGAACCAAGATCAAAGCAGATACGGTAGATAAATTTCAGGGAAGAGAAAACGATGTGATTATTCTTTCTACGGTAGATAATGAAATATCAGATTTTACTGATAATCCGAATCGTTTGAACGTTGCTATTTCGAGAGCAAAAGATCAGCTGATTCTGGTTGTCAATGGAAATGAAAGTGAGAAGGACAATAATATCTCTGATCTTATTCGGTACATCGACTATCACAACTTCACCATCGTCAACAGTGAGCTCCATTCTATTTTTGATTATCTGTACAAAGGCTATGAAGAGAAACGAAGATCTATCCTATCGGGTCAAAAGAAAAAATCGGTTTTTGACAGCGAGAATTTAATGTACTCATTGATCAAAGAAGTTCTTTCTCAGGATGGTTTTTCCAAATACGGTGTGGTTGTTCATTTTCCTTTAAGAAACCTACTGTTGGATTTTGACAGACTTTCTGATGAGGAAGAACGATACGCCCGACATCACGCCACCCATCTTGATTTTCTGATTTATAACAAGCTGGGTAAAAATCCTGTGTTAGCGATAGAAGTTGATGGGTATAAGTATCATCAAACAGGAAGCCGACAAAGCGAAAGGGATGCGATTAAGGATCAGATTTTGAAGAAGTATGGAGTTCCTTTGCTGAG
The DNA here is from genome assembly GCF_022699665.1 of Chryseobacterium aahli. Classification (GTDB taxonomy): domain Bacteria; phylum Bacteroidota; class Bacteroidia; order Flavobacteriales; family Weeksellaceae; genus Chryseobacterium; species Chryseobacterium aahli. Next base: position 576,319 of record NZ_JALDNB010000002.1, read on the forward strand.
GTTTTCTACAACGGAAAGTGGGGAGAGGGAGAGGTTAATTGATGCACTGAAAACGGTAAGAAATTAATTTCTTCTAATTACGGATTTCCGTATTTTATTTTGTTGTTATTGATTTAGATTTGTAAGTGTTCTCAATGAGATAAAATATCTAACAAATTTAAAATCAACACTAACCATGAAAAAAACACTACTCTACCTAACGATCTTACTATCATTCATTTCTTGTACAACAAATTACTACACCGTTTTATTATCTGAAGACACTCCAATATACGGAAGTAGTAATAATGAAAGTATTGTAACAACAGTACCCAAAGACACTCAAGTTTTCATTTCAACTAAAGCCAATAAGAAAAATTATAAAAGAATTAAATGGGACAATTATTTGGGATGGGTATATAATCCAAGTTATACAACCTACAGCACTTATACGCCGTCTAGCACATCCTTCTCAACTAAATCAACTTCCTCTTACACTCCACGTTCTAGTTCTGGCGGTTCAGTACAAGTGAAGGGATACACAAGAAAAGATGGAACTTATGTAAGGCCTCATAGTAGGAGTGCGCCGAGAAGAAGATAATATAGCTACATAAAAAAATATAAACATTAATTGATTCTCTGCATGTTTGAGATTCACTTTTTTTATGATTGACATCCTTAATCCTTTAAAATAAAATACTAGATAATCAATAAAATAGCTGGATACTTCTGTGTTGCCTATTTGCAAATCCAAAAGTATCCAGCTATAATGAGATTTTAAATAATGTACTTTAATTAAATAAATGCATCAATATGAAAATTTACTACACATTATCCAATAACAATATAAAGCATCACTTAGATTGATTAGTGTAGATAGTATAATAATTTTCTTAATCACAGATTTACTTTTTCAGATCTCGTTTTGTAGGAAAGTTCTTCTTCAATTCATCCTGAATATTAGCATCTAAGTCATTGAATTCTTTTCTCATAAGCCAATGATACACATTTTGTTGTCCAATAGTCACGACACATGCCTGCTGGAACTCCCATCCTAAAGCACCCATATAATTCATGGCATCAACCATCGAATTAAAATCTCTGTTTGATCCGTCAGTATTTTTAACACGGTTACTTTCCCAGATTGATGTCGCTTGACCATAGTCAATCTGAATAAGCACTTTTGTACTTAAAAATTTTGAAGTTCCTACAATTTCTGAATACACATACTTAGGAGTCTCCTGAGCATTAACAATAAGCGCAAAAAAAATTGCGAAAATAAGTACTAGTTTTTTCATGGTTTAAAATATTTAGCCAAATGTAGGTGAAAGAAACCATGATAAATTATGGAAAACCTTTGGTGGTCATAGCAATAAAGAATATAGGCAATTCTACTTATTGAGAAATTACGAATATCCTATTTGATCTGATTATGGGATTCCATAAAGTAGAAAACAAGCATTGTTTTACTTTTGAAATAATCTTAATCCGTTTTGAAGATTAAAAATATTGTTTAACTAATTAATTAACTGCAATGAGGACAATTCAAGCAATCAAGCCAGGACCAAAACCTAACAAACCAAATGGTGAGCCTGACAAAAGGAGAAGGGTAAATCCTCCTAACCAGCCAAAACATCCAAAATTAAAACCTCATGAACATGAGAAAGGTGACTAAAATTGGATAAAACTAAGAACCAGCTCAAATGAGCTGCTTCTTAGAGCCTGTTTAAAAAAGTAAAAATAAAAAAGAGTAAGGGCTAAAAGTTTGATAAAAATTGTCATTTTAGAGTTGCAAAACAAAAACGTCAATGTATTCAACAGATTTAACCCAAACTCAGTGGCAATTTATAAAAAAAGCATTAGATTTTGATGACAGAAAACGAAAATATGATTTAATTGTTATTTGGAATGCAATTATTTATTTGGTGAAAACGGGTTGCCAATGGAGGCTTTTACCTCATGATTTTCCCAAATGGCAATTGGTTTATTACTATTATTCAAAATGGTCAAATCTGGAGATTTTCGATTTATTATTGTCAAAATTGAGAGAGAAAGTACGAAGAAACAGAGGTCAGAAAGCTCAGGCAAGTTTGGGAATTATTGACAGTCAAAGTGTTCGCTGGGGAAATAACCGTTCACTCAATGGCTTTGACGGAGGTAAAAAAGTAAAAGAAATCAAAATACACGTTGTGGTAGACAAAAACGGCTTTTTGTTAGCGGTAATGGTGAGTGTCGCCAATATTCATGACAGTAAAGCAGCATTGTTACTCATGAAAACATTGCAATATTTACTGATCCCGCTTCAGGTAATCCTGGCGGATGGAGGCTATAGAGGAGAGATTATTGAGGAAATAAGAATTAAGTTTAATTATATCATTCAAATCATTATGCGGAGTGACAAAAAAGAAAAAGGGTTTGAGCCAATTCATAAACGATGGATTATAGAGCGCACTTTTTCTTGGTTTGATAACGACAGAAGATTATGCAGAAACTATGAACTTCTAATGGAATCATCTGAAAACATGGTCAAATTATCTGCTATAAAATTATTACTCAATAAAATTTAAACAGGCTCTAAGTTATTTTCGATGAAGTTTATATTTTTAAGAAACTCAAAACATCCCTCAAAATCATATTCTTTATTTTTCAATATTTCCACCTGAAATTTAAGAGGCAAATAGGTTCCCCATTTAGAAACATTAATTAATTTAGGATTTAGCTCCAAATGTTTTCTGATAATATCATTAATTTCGATATCACTCAGACTGAATGATATAATTTTATTAACGGATTCAGCTTCTGTATTTTGTTTAAAAGTAAAGGTAGATTGGTGATCAAAATACTCGTATTCTATTCCTAAATAATCATATATAAAACCAATCGATTTATTTATTTTAGAACCCGCAAAAGAAAACAATTCTAAATTATTATTGCTATTCATCAATGGCCGCTGAAGATCAAAATTATCCACTGAAAATACGGAAAATTCAGTTCGCATATCATCAAGAATCAACTGTCCAACTTTATCTAAAAATTCATACTGTACATTTGAATATAACACTTCCAGCATTTTCTCCCGTATCCTGTGAGCGGTGTCCGCACCTCCACCAAAAAATATAGGTTTCTTTCCATCGTTGGTACGAATAACTTCAATCTTATTCATCTCATAATCGACATATTTAATCTTCCATATTTTCGCAGACAAAAAGATGTTTTCGTCTTCTTTTATCTGAGGACTTAAAGGAAGCTCTCCTATTTTAACGCCCTGACTTGAAACCTTAAAGAAAGTCGGTGTATGAAACATACTGTAAAAGTCTTTGTGATTGATAATTTTTTCTCCCTCTACACCGATGATATATTCATTACCTAACTTCTCTAAAAAGTCAATTTCTTGAAGATGATTTATAATTTCTTTGACCTCACCTTCAGTAATATTGCTAAATGTAGAATTAGCAGCTATTTTAGCTAGAAGTTCATTCAGATACAAACCAGAACTTCCTTTTACGATGGATAAAATCTGATGTACTAAAACATCGTAAGGTTTTTCAATAATCTGAATTGGTTCAATATATTGTTCTGAATATAATAACCAGCAGGCAAGAGACTGCAAAAGGCTCCATCGGTCAGTCGAGTACAAATAAAGATTGCTGGCTTTACCTTCCCTTCTACCACTTCTACCAACTCGTTGTATAAGCGATGCAATACTGTGCGTAGCATCGATTTGTACCACTTCATCAACATTTCCAATATCAATTCCAAGTTCTAAGGTTGATGTACAGGAAATACAGAAATTTTCCATCTTTGCGCTTTTTGCAAAAAATTCCACATATTCACGTACTTCTTTATCAACCGATGAATGATGCGAAAAATAATTCTGATGTCCACCAACTCTTTCTGAAATCTTTTTTAGTTTAACAGCAACCTCTTCGACTCGACCTCTAGCATTCGGAAATACCAATATTTTAGAATCCCGAGTTCTGACATACAAATCCTTTAGCATATCAAGAGGTAACTCTTCGACACTGCCTGCGAAATATTTAAAAAGTGCATTAATAGGTTTTGGCGTATGATCACGAATAATCTTTGTGTTCTCAGAATTCCCTAAATAATCTTTAAGTTCCGCATATTGATTTACATCGCTTACCGTAGCTGATAACCCGACAACACTAAAACGACTGCGATTGACTTGTTGAAGCCTGCTCAAAAGCGACTTTAAATGTAACCCTCTTTCAGAACCTATAAAGGAATGGATTTCATCGATAACGATGTAATCTAGTGAGGAAAAGAGATGTTGAATATTTTGGGGTCTATTCACAAACATCGCTTCTAAAGATTCAGGTGTTATTAAAACAATCCCTTCAGGATTTTTAATCAGATGATCTTTTTGAGCTTTTGATGCTTCTCCGTGCCACTTAGTAACTTTTACATCTAAGTAATCGCAAAGCTTCTCTACCCTTACAAATTGATCATTAATCAAGGCTATCAGCGGAGAAATATACAATACTTTAACTCCCTTTTCTTTAAAGTTCACTTTCGAAAGAATAGGAAGGAAAGCAGCTTCAGTTTTACCTGAAGCTGTCCTTGATATAATAACATAATTATTGTCTGTCTCTAAAATTCTTGGAATAGTTGCCTCCTGAATTTTTCTAAGACTTTCCCAGCGCTGATCTCTGATGTATTTTCTGATGGGCTCAGATAAAAGGTCAAATGCTGTCATAATTCCTCAATATTATCTAAAAGCACAAGATCATTAGGTCTTTCGTCGGAAATCTCTATTTCTCCGAAAAGGCGTTTTTTATCCACTTCAGGATTTTGTCTAATAATATTCAAAATATTTAGAAAGTCTCTAATAACCTCTCTAGGGGTAAGAAATTCTGATGCTCCAGGTTTATTGAACATCTCTTCCATAAAGAAAGAAATTTCTTCATCAGTTATATTAAGTTCTGTCTTATAATTGAAATCAAAAATGAGTTTTAATTTTTTGAGCAAAACAAAGATCTCATTATGATTTAAAGGATGCAGTTTAATAACTGGCTGCGCATAATCTCTGATTTCAAGAGTTTCAAATTTGTTGCTCTGGAGTCTGGATTTCAAAGCCTGATAACTGAACAGTCCTCTTCTTTCATTCTCCAGAAACTCTTTAGTTCCGGCAAAGTTGATAAATAAATTAGAGACTTTACCTTGAAAGCAATCGTTGTAGATGGATAAGATCTTTTCATAATTTTTCTCTCTAACAGCAGAAGTTGAAATCTTATAAAGATTGATGGCCTCATCCAGGTTGATCATAAATCCACTATACCCCATGTTCACAAACAACTTACAGAAATTCTTCAACATATCATAATAATTGGAATCATTAATGATCTCACGAATTCCTAAATCCTGCCTTGCTTCCGTTTTGGTTTTGTATTCGCCTTTTAACCATTTAAGAGAATTTCTTCGCAGTGATTCATCGTTAGTAATATATCCGTCATAATATTTTACTATAACTGACCCGAAATCAAATCCTCCGACTTCAGTGATTTCGTTTACTGTTTTCATAATAGAGTTCCTGATAAGATCTCGATATTGATCATTACGGATATCTACCAATGAAATATTGTTATCTTCTGCTGTTTTGGAGATCACCTGTTCAATCCATTTTTCTAATAAAGTGGGGAGAGCTCCACCTTCTGGTTTTGTCTGTATCGCAATATTATCCATAATCGCAGAATAAAGAATTACGCTTTTTCCGTCATTGGAATATAGTCTGTTATCTGGAGTGAAATCTGCATTGGCCACAACAAATTTTTGCTTCATTGCCACCGTATTGAGTAGATGCAGCATAAAAGATTTTCCGCTCCCGAAATCTCCTATCCAGAATTTGACCACGCTGTGACCATTTTTAACTTCCTCTAGTGTAGTGATTGCCGCATCAACTTCTTCAGACCTTCCAACAGTAATATGTTGAACTCCTACTTTGGGTACAACACCACCGGTTAAAGAATTAATGATTGAAGTAGCTTCTTTTGGTTTAATATTATTAATCATGGGTAAGTAGTTTTTTAAAGTATTCGTAGTTTATGGTTAAGTATTCATCTTCTTCTTCGATGAGTATATCATCAAGCAGCTCAAAACAAGCGTCGTTAATCGACTCTATTGCCGCTCCAACAAATAATTGTCTGGTTTTCATGTAATCTGAAAACTCCGAATGAAGAATCGTAAAACTGTTCTTTTCAAATAAATCCAAAATATCTTTTTGAATGTCATTGAAGTCTAAATCTACAACGTATTTAATAATTTCATCGTCCGAAGTATCAATTATGCTAAAAGCTATATTTTTACTATCATCCTCTATGTTTGTTATATTTGCAGGCTTATTTTCTTCCTCTTCGCTTAAAATTTCTCCTAATTTTTGGGCAATTTCTGCATCGAGTCTTTTTACCTGTTCTATAGCATCGTTGTCTATAATGATCTTTTTTCTTTTAGGTAAATAAATGGTCTTAACTTTTTCGAGACATGAATTAAGATCCCTTTTTTGAACAAATTCATTAACTATAGATTCAAACTCAGCAAATTGATCAGTTGTTGTGAATAAACTTTTTTGTATCGTTTTAGTTAGTTTTCTGTTATCAAACTTTTGAGAATCCAGATCCTTATCTAAATAATGAACATACAAACGGAGTGCTGAATTTTTATCATGAGAGGCGATAAATTTTGAAGCCTCAAAATACAAGCTGTCAACGGATGGATTCTTGACATTTACTTCTGCCAGTCTCGCAATCTCCCTTTCAAAGGCTATTGCATTTGTATAGTCTGATTTAATGAGTTCAAATTTGGTTTTCCATCTGTTCGTATTTGTTTCATTTAGAATTAGATTAGTTCTGTAATCAGCATCTAAAATTTGGTGCTTATGATTTTCAAGAAAGGCATCCGCTTTTGATATTATTTTCTTATTAAACTTATCTAAAATCTCTGGCTTTGTATATTTAAAATCTGTATTAATTTTGCGTTTTATATCATAAAAATCCCTCACATTATTTTCACAAAGCTTCAAAATATGGTTAAAGATTTCTGATTGGATGGATTCAAATGTATATTTATAATTTAAGCTTTCATGTTTGTAATTGTATTCTAAAACAATGATAATTTCACTAAGCTCATCAATAACTGTTTGATATGAACGGTTGACTGGTATGCACTCTTTAAACAAAAAGTCTGTAGCCCTCAGGAATTGTTTTAAAATCTGAACCCTGCAATATTCTATCTCATTAAAAACATTATTATTAAATGATAACCGGTCGAGAAGTTTATATTGATCATCACTAAGAGTCATTTTTTTTCTATACTTACTGCCTAGTTTATAAGAATCATCTTCATGACTATATAATTTATTGCTAAGATCTTTACCCGAACTTTCATTTTCCAATGAAGCAAAATCATTATACCGAATAGGAATCTCTTCCATTCCAGATACATCAGTAATAAAATCATTCTTGCTATTTTGAAATGAGATTTGTCTTTCCATGATTATTGATTTTGTAATGATGTCCTTTTACATTTTTATACAAATGATCAGAACATTACCGAAAATAAGATTATTTGACGATATTATCTTCTTTTTTTTCAGGAAGCAAGACTGATAGTAAAACGGAGATTATCAAAACTCCACCCACAATTCCTAATGAAACCGGTGATGAGATATGATACCAAGGTGCAATCAACATTTTGACACCGATAAATGCTAAGATAATTGCCAAACCATAAGGTAATTTACTGAACATGTGAATGAAATTCGCCAGCAAGAAATACAAAGATCTCAATCCTAAAATCGCAAAAATATTGGATGTATAAAGGATAAAAGGATCATTTGAAATCGCAAAAATTGCCGGGATAGAATCTACAGCAAAGAGTACATCAGTAAACTCAATTACAGCAACTACAACCAAAAGTGGAGTTGCCATTTTAATTCCATTTTGTACAGTGAAGAACTTGTCTTTATCGTAATTATCTGAAACTTTCCAAAAGCTTTTAATCAATTTCGCACCTGCGGTATCACTGTAATCTTCGTCATCATTATCGCCACCATCACCCCAAGATTTAATTCCCGCATAGATCAGAAACAATCCGAAAAGGGTCATTACCACGTTAATTCTTACTGCATGACCGAAAACATTCATCTCCGGTAAATATGTAAGGTCAATAAGCTCAACTCCTGCAAAAATAAAGATCGCTCTGAAGATCAAAGCTCCTATGATTCCCCAGAATAAAACCTTATGATGAAGGAATTTAGGAACTTTAAAAAATCCGAAAACCAGGATAAATACAAAAAGATTATCTACTGAAAGTGCTTTTTCTATCCAGTACGCTGCCTGATACTGTGTAAATTTTTCTAATGCCAGAGCATGCCCTTCGGTCTGGTTGAAAACCCAATACACAACTCCAGAAAAAACCATTGATAGGGAAATCCAGACTACTGACCAAATGGTCGCTTCTTTCGAGGAGACCTCATGGGCTTTTTTATTGAATACCCCAAGATCCAGTAAAAGCATGATGACTACTACAATTGCAAAACCGATTACCAAACCAGGGTGCAAATCTAAAATATTGTTATTCATTTGTATTTTTTATTTATTTGTTAAAGTAATATACATTAAACGACCTCCTTCTTCATCCGAAAGCATGATTTTTTTACCATCGGTAAGCTCTACCATTGAATTGACAGGTATGATTTTGTCTTCAGTAAGATCTTTCATATTCGGTAAGCTCTGATTGACTAAAACCCATTTATTTTGATAAAATGTGAAATACCCTACAGGTTTTTTATCCAAAGCAGTTAAACTTTCATTACGAATGACTTTCTTGGAAACATGCCATTTAAAAAGATACTGATTGTGATAGACCATCAATCTGTGGTTTTCAGGTTTCCAGACATTATCTTTAAATTTATAATAAAGATCTACCACTGGTAAAGTTCCTCTATGGGGAGTTCCGCAAAACGGACATTTTGGTTTTGAAGTATTGTCGAATACATACCATTTTTCATCACAGTTGACGTTGCTACAAGGCTGAATTAAATCTACAGTTTTCAGTAAAGCAGTTTCCCATTCATTGGCAATCGGTCGAAGAATAGGATTATGTAGCCCGTCAATAAAGGCTTTTTTAAACAATTCACTCAGATAAGGGCCAGTTACGGTGTAGGGAATTTTGGAAGGATCGCCCCAAAATAAATTCCATTTTTTTAAATGATCTACTTTCACTTGGTTGATTCGATCCGTAGGATGTTCTACGAAAATTGCTTTCTCACCCATTGATAAAACCTCATCTCTTTCAGACTCCAGATCCCAGATTTTACCACCTCGCAAAGGATGTCTTCTTAGTAAGTACATGTAAATCAGTATAGCCAAAGCATGGAGGTCGGTCTTCTGATTAGGTAAAATCCGATTAGAATCCTGCAGTTTAAGATGTTTTGTCTTTAAAACTTCTGGAGCTATAAAATCAGCTGTACCTATCACTTCTGGAGGAAATAATCCAGGCACAACTAGTCCATCAATATCAATAATTGCAGCAGATTTGGTAACAGGATCGACCAACACATTATTATAAGATAAGTCTGAGTGCGCCAAACCCATCTGGTGCATTTTTTTTACACCCCTTGAAATGTTAATAGCAATCTGAAAGTAGCTTAGCCAGTCTCCCAATTCAGCTTTGTCTAATGATAAAGGGTATTGCTTGTCTCTAAAAGATGGCGTGGTAAACCATTTGCCTACTTTTTCACCACCTTTGATTAATTCGTTTGATTGGTATCCTTTTTTAAAGAAAAATTTAGAATTGTAAATCGGAACAATAACGCCGGTTTTACCATTTAATTCCACAGCGTCATAAGGCCATCTGAAAATTTCATCTAAATAATAATCTGAGCTGTTTCCGTTTTTGATATTATCTAAATAGAGTTTAACAATTCTCTTTATCCTCTCTTTTTGATTAAAGTCAAGAGGATCTCTGAAAAATGCCACAACATATTTTCTATCAGGCGAAAAATAGACATCTTTTACACCTCCTTTTTTCGGATTTCCATCGTCTACATATTCGTATGTTTTTGAGGAATCAATTATTGATTTAACTTTTACTATACTCATGTTTTTAATAAATTACAGCTAATGTTCTATCGTCATGATTGCCCTTACTCCAAAAATCCATCCACGTGGATAATTGATTTTCGACATCTGAATCTTCAACGAAATCAACTTTCGCTTTATCTTCATTTTCACCATTTAAATCTCTTAGAAAGTTCTTCCATGTCTCAAGATTTTCCAGCTTGCTTTCTACAACAAATTTCGGATCGTAAATTCCATCGGTCATCAGAAATAATTTGGAAAAGTCTGCAAAACAATTGATTTTAAACCGATTAACCATGATTTCCGGTTTGCTGAAAATTTCAGGCATTGTAATAAAACGGGTTGCGCCGCTGCTTTCTCCGACATCCAGAAAATTAAGCAACTGAACTTTCGTATTTTCTTGATCAATCACATTAATAGGGCAGTCTCCAACGCCAAAACTTAAAACGACGTAGCCTAAATCATTTTTTTTAACCAAAGAAAATATCAATGTTGTATGCAAATCTTTTAATAACACTCCTTCTTCAGTAGCAAAAACCGCCAACTGATTGTGTAAGTTTTTTACATTTTGATATAATGAATTAATAATAAAACTTTTACTTTTTATTTTTTTGTCTTCTTCCGAAACTTGATCAAGTGAATTTTCTGAGTTGTTTTGTTCCTCCGAAATTTGAGCTTCCGACGCATTTTTTTGTCTTTCATCATCATTTTCAGATAAAGTTATTTCGTCAGAGAAATATACAGTAACCGCTTCTGATAATTTATTTAACAGAGATTCATTATCAAAACTTTTAACGATAAAATCTGTAGCAAACTGAGATCCGGCACGGGCAAATCTGGCTGATCCGGCACCGTCTGCCAATGCTACAATTGCCCAGTCATCTGGTAAATTTTTAACTAAAAAATCATCATCTCTAAAAGTACCTTCATGTGCATGAGATCTTCCTCTTTTGGATGCAACCACGATTTTTTTGTCTAAAAATGTTGACTTAAAAGTAATATTATCCTCCTTTGGAAATCTACTGTCTTGTGGACTCGGTTTGTTGAGCCACAAATCTTTCGGATCTGCATTTACAATAAACGGAATCGTTTTGATTTCTTCATGCAAATTTTCATCGCTTTTACTGACAAAGACAATTTGAATTTCGATCGTATTAGCATGTGTTGGAGTGCCCTGAATAGATAAATTTTCTGAATTAAACTGCAATCCTACAGAATCAAGATTTCTTATTTCTTTGATAGTGATAGAAGGATGAGCTGAAAGATCAAAAGTGTAGCTATATTCCTTTTTGACATTCGCATTAGGAACAGTAAAATAGCTATCTCTGAATTCTTCTTTCTCTTTATACATTGTAAAAATTTGTAATATTTGTGACTTTAGATTTTTTATTGATTTTGATAAATCATAAATTTTTGCGTTATCTGTAAGCTTTTCAATAGTGATGTCAACTATTTTATTACTTTCAATTTGATGTTCTTTTAATACATCCTGTAGTAAACTTTTCATCTAACCTAAAGTTCTATTGATGTCAAAACCTCCTTCAGCCATACCGTATGAACCTGCGTTTCCACACCATGGACATTTCGCAACACCATCACCCTGAATACAGTGAATACCTCCACAAACACAAGTTGCCAGCGCAAATCCATTTCCACACGACGGGCAGCTAGGATTTCCGTAGATTTCCTCACTTGATATTTTATTCGTGTTAGAAGCCCCTTCCGAAAATTCTCTGTAGGAATTCTCATCAATTTTATAAGCTCCTTCAATTTTATAAAATCTCGTATCAAAACCTGGAACTCTTGATTCCTCCAGTGATTTTTTAAATTTTAATAAATATAATTTGTCATTCGTAGAACATTTTCCATTCAGAACAACAAAATTATTGTCGGGTACAGAATAGCTTTTGCTTAAATCAATCTTTTCAATCAGTTCAGGATTCGACTTGCTCAAATTAATTCCATCCGCATTATTATTGTTGATATTTTCACTTGTAGCTCTTATCGAAGCGGTTACCCATTTGAAAAATTCTTTGTAGGAATTACTATCCGTATTATTAAACATTAAAACCTGATCAGATAACTTGCCTAAAAGATTCACATTCGTATTGTCACCAATTGAAATGACAATTAAGTTAGATTTCGTGCGGTAATCTGCGTTCCATCTGTCAATCGCTTTTGTAGAATCATCGGTTGGGATACCATCTGTAAATAAAAAGATGACAGGTTTCCAGTCTCCTTTTCTTTCGTAAGTCGTTTTTACAATGTCTCTATCGATAGAATTCATCAGTTCTTCCAAGCCTTTAGAAAGAGAAGTTCCGCTCCCTATCGGTATTTTCGGAGGATAAAATGTAATAACATCCTGCAATGGAGTGATTATTTTGCTTTTTCCGGCAAAACCAATAATGGAAACCCAAACAGTTTCTAAAGCGTAAGGATCTGTTTTTAATTCTTTAATGATGGATGCAATTCCTTCCTGAACTTGCTCTATAGGTTCTCCCACCATCGATTCTGATACATCGATGAGGAAATAAATTGGTAATCTTCTCATGTTTTTAGTTTTTAAACAATAATATTCAATTCACTTGGCGGCGGCGGTAAAGTCATGCTTTCCCCTGTTCCCTGAGTTTTGCTTCCCATTTCAATAGATGAACTTACCCATTGGAAAAAGGTGGTTAATGTATTAGCATCAATATTATCCAGTTTTACCACATTGTCTGTGAGCTCCATTAAATCATCAATCTTCGCATCCGGTCCGGCAGCGCATCCTACGATTACTCCAAAATCCAAAGCTTTTATTTTTGAAATATTTTCTTTATATCTGAGCTTGTCTGATGGTTTTCCATCAGTAAAAATAAATAAGAGCGGCTTCCAGTCTCCTTTTCTGTCTGCTGTACCTTTAATTAATTCTTTTTTAACTAAATCAGCGACTAATTCTAAAGCTAGACCAGTGTGTGTTGGACCACTTTCAGGGCATTTAATTTCTACAGGATGAAAACTTGCCAGATCTGTCAGTGGAACAATATTGCTCGCATCTCTGTCAAAAGTAATAACGCTAATGTGCAGAGAATCCATAGCCTGCGGATCTGAACGAAGCATGCTCACCAAACCATTGAACCCATTATTCAAGGCAGCGATTGGTTCACCTCTCATCGATCCGGAAGTGTCTAATAAAAAATAGGCTAATAATCTTCTGTTCATAATTATGCAACGATTACTAACTCCGATGGCGGAGGTGGAAGTTGATCCAATCCGGTTACTTCTTTTCCAGACTCTTCCACTTTGGTTGAAGTTGTAGAAATTGAATCAGTCACCCATTGAAAAAACTTGCTGATGCTTTCAGAATCAGCATTATCCAATCTGATTACAGATTCTGTAATTTGTTTTAAAATTTTATCGTCAGCACCGCTTCCCACCGCACAACCCACAATTAAACCTTTATTTACAGATTTTAATTTTGCAAATCCGCTTTGCCAGTCGTCTGTTGGCACACCATCGGTCATGATGAAAGTCATCGGTTTCCAGTCTCCTTTTTGATCAAGCGTTGTTTTTGTAATTTCTGTGCTTAATTTATCAGCAAGCAAACTGAGCGCAGCACCTAATGAAGTGGTACTTGAAGCCTTGATATCTACCATTTGAAATGAAGCCAAATCGGTAAGAGGAACAATTTGCTTAGCCTCGCTGTCAAAAGTAATAATGCTCACGTAGGCAGTTTCAATAGCTTGAGGGTTTTGACGAAGCGAATGCAGCATCATCTGAACTCCATTTTTAACTGCTTCGATAGGCTCTCCGGTCATTGAACCGGAAGTGTCTAACAATAAATATACGGGTAATCTTCTCATTATTTAATTATTTGTTATAAGCATACTTGGCTAAAATATCCACGAAGTTATCAGTCTGATTAGCCTCTCCAAGCGCACGGAATTTCCAGTCTCCATTATGCCTGTAAGCTTCAGCAAAAACCATTGAACACATTCCGTTCATAGATGCATCTCCGGATAAACTGTACTTGGTAATCTCTTTTCCTCTAGAGTCTACAGCGCGAATGAAAGCATTTTCAACCATTCCGAAATGCTGATTATTTTTTCTTCCTTGATAAATCGTAACTACAAATAATATTTTCTGATATTTTTGATCTAATTTGTCTAATTGTACAATAATCTGTTCATCATCACCGTCTCCCGCACCTGTTCTATTATCTCCTGTAAGCCAGATATTTCCGCTAGGATGCCTCATTGAATTGAAATAGATTACATCACCTCCATACAAAGCTACATTTCTGCCCGACACAGATGCTGTTCTTCCAAGATCTGCAACTTTACCATTGGCATCAAGGAGAAACGCAATAGCATCCAAATCATATTCTTCTTCTTTTCCGCCAAATAATTTCCCTAAAAAACCACTTTGTTTTTGACGAACATCCCATCCCAAACCGATTGTAACTTGTGAAAGGTCGTAAATACTTTCTCCCTTATCATTTTTTCTTAGATCAATCGTCTGACCTTTCTGTAAATTTATTGCCATCTTTATTATTTTATGATTTGTCCCTTGTAATATTTTGATAAGAAAAATGCTAGATCCTCACGATATCCAATTCCTGAAGCTTCGAATTTCCATTGATTATTTCTTTTGTAAAGTCGTCCAAATTCCACTGCAGTTTCAATAGAAAAATCCTCTCCAAGCTCGTATTTTGCAACTTCCTGACCATTACTGTCATCTACAATTCTGATGTATGAATTACGTACCTGTCCATAGTTTTGTTTGCGATCATTAGCATCATGGATTGTTACTACAATAAGAATTTCATTAATTCTAGGATCTACTTTTGAAAGATCTACTTCTATGCTTTCATCATCGCCATCTGCACTGTTTCCTCCTGTCGGATCATCTCCTGTGTGCCTTAATGAACCATCAGGTGAATCAGTGTTTCCGTAAAAAACAAAAAATGGTTCAGAAGGAATCTGTCTTTGTTCATCTATCATAAATGCTGAAGCATCTAGATCAAATTCGAACCCTGTACCTTCATTAGGATCCCACCCTAATCCAATTGTCAGCTTGTTAAGTCCGATGTCAATTTTTTGACCTTTTTGTAAATTAATTGCCATGTTGTAAATGTTTTTAATTTGATTTATTTCCGGTTATTTTTATTTAGTAATTTTTTTTAAATATAATTTAATTTTCAATAACTTTTATATTTTTCAATTAAATGTGAACAATTATTCTTAATTCGATGTTATATTGACAATAACTTCATAATTAGACTTCAAATGTAGATTCTTAAATCGAATTTTTTTTACGGGAATCCGTAATGTAGAAATTTATAAATACTGAAAAGAAAAACCTCAAAATCCAGCAATGGCCTTTCAATAGATAAAGGACATATCTATTAATTAAATTTTGTGCAACTTTTTTTCAAAAACATAGAAAAGCTAAGACTGGGAAATGTTTTAGAAATGGGGTTGCTCCAATTCCGCAAAAATGCGCTTCCGACTATAGGAAGGAATTGCATTTTTGCCCGCCAGATCTTTAAACCATTTTTGTTCGAAATATTTACAATAATTTCAGACAAAAATCTAGAACAAACAACCCTTAAACTATCTTTTATAAACATTTAATAGCGAAAAAACCAAAATCAATCAAAAACATTTATTTCGCTAAAGACTTCATTTCTTGCCGTTGTACAGCAACCTTTTAAAAGATTTGATTTGCTAGAGAAAAAGGATAAAAATCTAGCGATTCCTACTATAAAACATTTTAAAAACAAAAAATGCAGAGCCTTCTGCCTCTGCATTTTTCTAAAAAACATTAAAATTGATAAATATTCTTTCTATTCAATTTCTAAAATTCCCAAAACCTTTAAATCAATTTCCTATTTTTTCTTCGGGTTCTTAAACGAAAATTCGATCTTCCTTATCGACTTATCAAAACTCAAATATCCCTGATACTTATTACCATTTTTATTCACCAATCCACTAATATAAGCCGTCTCCCCTGCCTTCTTATCTATCTGCCATTTCCGAAGATACTTCCCTCTAAAAACAGTAGGAACTTGCTTTTCAAAATCAGTTTGTGCCACTCTCCCATTAAAACCTTTCAAATTCTTCTTAAATAAAAACTCAATCCACTGCTTATCCGCATTAAATTGCACAGTAGCAGAAAAAAGCCTTCCCTTCTTCGACAGCATATTTTCAATAAACAAAGGTTTCCCATCACGGAGAATCTTCAGCTGTTCAAAATTCAAAGTCACCCCACAAATC
This sequence comes from Chryseobacterium aahli, assembly GCF_022699665.1. Lineage (GTDB taxonomy): Bacteria > Bacteroidota > Bacteroidia > Flavobacteriales > Weeksellaceae > Chryseobacterium > Chryseobacterium aahli. Next base: position 592,652 of record NZ_JALDNB010000002.1, read on the forward strand.
ACCGCAGAAATCCTCACAAATTCCAACCTCAAAGAAATCAATTCATTGGTCAGCCTGTCCATGCTGATCAACGAAGGAATCACCGCACCTGTCCATGGATCAACAAGACCAACTACCCTGCCCATATTCCCTGCCCTCAACAAGTTCAACTCATCCTCCTTCGAAAACTCATGCCCCATTAACATTTCCTTAAAATCCGGTCTCTCAAGAACCCTGTGAATACGAACGACCTCTTCCCAATGATCATCCAACCTCAACTGCAACCCTACATCGACCATACTTGCTGCATATCCATCACTCAGGGGTATCGGAATCAACATCGGTGTCTTATATCCTTTCAACAGAGCATCCAACGCTCCTATACTTTCCAACTTTTCCCGATCAAGACCTAATTCAGCAAACGATTCCCACGGAACATCTTCAACCTGATAGCGATATTGAGAACTATAACTCATTACCGATGACTCATTATTAAAACCACTCTCCACAATTGAAGACTCCCTATCAGCATACTTTTTATTTCTTATAGCATCTACTGTCTCAATAGAAACTTCAAACTCTTTTAAATCCTGCTCCTATACATCCGAAGAACCATCAATATACTCCTGCAAACCTCTGGGTATTTCCTGCACCTCGTATTCCCTCACTTAAAAAAAAGAATACTCCGCAGGATTTTTAAGCTGATGATAAAAATCTGCATAGAAGTCCATAAAAGATTCTGCTGAAGAATCAATCCTCATAACCGTATCAACCGAGCTACGGTCTGGTCTAGCGTCTATCAAATTTCTATATTGATTAACACCCTGTACAATTCCAATGGAATGAGTACGGTGACGAAGTACCAATAAAGTACTCACTTCTGAATTTGCTGTATAGTTTCCAATATTGTTCATGATGATGATTTTTAGATATTTATTTAATTCTATTATTTTTTAGATTGATTATTATTTTAGATCTCCTTCTTCCACAAATATTTAGGTTGAGGTTGAGGCTGAATCAAATCCATATTGTTCCACAACTCATTAAAAATCTCTTCAATCTGTTTCTCAGAAAGTTTATTTTGAAGTATTACTTCATTGTAATCCTCACACATCACTATTTCCCGACTTGGAAAACTGCCCGTTGCAATTCTGATCGCACCTCTTCCACTTTTGATACACAGATGCAACATACTGTCGTTCCATCCTTCATAACCGAGAACCAAAGTCTCATCCATAGAAACCGCTCCCGCCAATGTGTTATTCAAAGTATCATCACTAAAAATCAATCGAGCAAGCCGATTGCAATTCGGCATTCCTTCGTACTCCGCCATTTTCCTGGCAAACAAAACCTGCTCAATATTCCCTTTAGGATTATAATCCCAAACAGCAGAGATTTAATCTCAAATTTCAATGTACTTTTCATCTGTTAAAAATTATTTCATTGTATCTCTAAAAAACATAGAATTCATCTCTAAGTCCCTTACAATTTCCTATTATCGCATTATTACATCATCACACCATCCTATTATCTGCAAACGAAAGTTGCGAATCTGAAGTCAAAATCACCTACAACATCCCATCATCCATTATCCATTATCTGCAAGCGAAAATTGCGAATCCGATGTAAAAATGATATGATCCCGTTAAATATCCTATCATTCCATCATCAGCAAAAGAAAAATGCGAATCCGAAGTCAAAATCACATGATCCAGTAAATTCATACTAAGAATTTTTGCAGCCTCTTTAATCTGGGTCGTCATTTTAATATCGCAAGTAGAAGGATTCAGATTTCCCGAAGGATGATTATGAGCAACAATAATCCCTGAAGCATTACAAAGAAGTGCCGCCTGCATTACAATGCGAACATCGACTAACGTAGAAGAAATCCCGCATTCGGATATTTTCTTAATCCCTAACACTTTATTAGCCTGATTCAGATACAGTGCAAAGAAAGATTCCCTGTAGTCCATTTCCTCCGCATCAAAATGTTCCCTGAAAATATCCACTGCATCACACGAAGACGAGATAGACCTTTCGCAATTTCCTTTTCTTGAGTAGCTCAATTTAATTTCGTTCACAATATTGAATTTCATGTTGTTCGCTCCGAGTACGGCGGAGACCTGTTTTTCCCGCACTTACATTTTTAAAAACCTGTCGATTCTGTCAATTGCAGATTGAAGGAAATTTTGATCTTTTCTATTCTTTACTTTATCGGATCATTCGATAAAATACCTATGATTACATCTTTGAAATGATTTGTAATTACATCTGACAAAATGATTTTTACCAAGAGAATAAGGATGATCTAAATTTCAATGAACTGCAATTGCATCTTGTGAGGTTTCTGACTTTTTCTATGCGGATAACCATTCAGGCAGGCACAAGGAAAACTGCAATCAATTCCTTGAAAACAATAAGAAAGAACACTGATGGAAGCTTGAAATCTTTTTGCGGAGGGTTTGGAATCCCTGATTCCGGATACCCAAAAAAAATTTTTTCCGCAGGGCAAACGGAATATATTTGCTATAGAAAATCAGGTAGCCTCATATGAAATGATGGTAGCTTGAAATATGATCTGCTTCTGAAACGATCAATAAAAGAATGATAGGAGAAGTTTTAAACTTTAAATGATGTTGTCTAAGCATTCTGAATCCCGCACAATCTTTGCGTCTTTAGCTTCAGTTGATAGAAATGATGCACATATCGATACATATACAAATTGCTATAGCATCAAAAATTGATTACAATCTGAATATCAACCTCTTGGTATTTAAACAATTCAAGATACTACAGAATACGAAAGGCAATAGGAAGAATTTGAGAGAGAATACGATAAGTCTAAAACTCGAATATCAAAGCTTGACATCAGATTGACCGACTTTACCACCTAAGAATTTACAGCTTATATCATTTTTCAATCAACAATCCCCAGTTTTTAATTTGTTTGAAAATGCAATTAGCTTTTCCCTTTATCAAAAATGAAGCAGCAGTCCATTACATCAAAAAAACAGGGTAATGTGGCATGTAACAAGAAATAGCTCAGGATTGTCATAATAATGAACTATTAATAGAATCATGAAGAAAACATTGCTTTCAGTTATTTTAATAACCCCTTTCCTGGCTTTCTCACAAAGTATCACAGGAAAGATCACACAATCAGGGAATCAGGTTTCATATGCAGAAATCATTGCGGTAAAAAATCAATTCAAACAAACTGCCATCTCCGACGAACAAGGAAATTTTGCTCTGAAACTTCCTGAAAATGGAGTTTATCAAATAGTTTGCATTCTCGACGGCATCGAAGTTTCAAAAGATGACATCACTGTCAACGGAAGTATAAAACACGATTTTGCTCTTGAAAACAACCCTGCAAAAGAGATCGAAGCCGTTGCCGTAACGGCGAAAAAGAAATTGATCGAAAGAAAAGCAGACAGATTGGTCTTTAATATCGCCAATTCTGTTGCCTCACAGGGAATGGACGGCATAGAAGCGCTTAATAACACACCCCAGATCAAAGTAGATGAAAATGCGGGAATCTCTATGGTTGGTAAAAGCGGGATCGCTGTGATGATCAATGACAGAATGCTCAACCTTACCGGAACTGAGCTCATTAATTACCTCAAAGGTATTCGTTCGGAAAACATCGAAAAAATAGAGGTCATCACCGCACCGCCATCCAAGTATGAAGCCCAGGGAAACAGCGGACTGATTAATATTGTTTTGAAGAAAAACCAAAACATGGGCTGGAATGGCAACCTGACAACCAGTTTTCTTCAGACCACATATGCCGGGTTTTCCAATTCCGCGACGGTCAATTATCAAGGTGAAAAACTGAGGTCATCACTGAAGTTGAGACAATACGACAATCAGAAACACTCGTATGAAAACTATAAGATAGCAGGTTCAGACGGAATGGCAAGCTCAGATGACAGGCGAGATTTCGGGAACGGCGGAGGTCTTAATTATAGTTTGGACTATCAGCTAAATAAAAGATCAAGTATAGGATTGGTCTACGATTACGGACTGGGAAACTCCGGGATGGATATAACGAACACTTCAGATTATTTTCAAAATGGAAACTATACCAACTCTCTGTCTACCTACGCAGAACACCGCACCAAAAATAAAAACAACACCATAACCGCCTACTATGACCTGAAATTCGGAAAGCGAGATAACAAAGTGAGCATTACAGGAAATTATTTTTCCAACACGCCTGCAAGCAATATTGATTTCACAACGAACGACAATTTCGGGAATTCTTTTATCGTAAAAACACCATCTGAACTGAATTACAAAATATATTCCGGTCAGGCCGATCTCACGCTTCCGTTTGAATTTGCAAAGACAGAAGCCGGAATCAAATTCACCAGTTTCGATAACAATTCCGACATCAAATACCAAAATCTGATCAATGGAACTTATATTACAGATCCGCTGAGAACCAATATTTTTAATTATAAAGAAAAGAATTATGCTGCATATATGAGCCTGGAAAAGGAACTGGCTGAAAAATGGACCGTAAAAGCAGGCTTAAGATATGAATATTCTACCGTAAGCGGTGCATCGGCCTACACCGGACAGAACACAGAAAATTCTTATGGTAAATTATTTCCCACCGTCTATCTATCATACAAGGCCGATGATGATAACACTTTTAATATCAATTACTCAAAAAGAATCAACCGACCGGGTTTCCGTGCTATCAATCCATTTCGCTGGTACACGAATATTAATTCCTACTATTCCGGAAACCCGGCTTTAAATCCTTCTATTAATCATAATTTTGAACTTTCTTACCTGTATAAAGGAAAATTTTCTGCCTCGGCGTATTTTCAGAGAGAATTAGATGCTTTCAGCCAGCTCGTAGTTTTGGATGAAGAAAATAAGACAAGCAACTTCTATAATTTTTTCAATAAAAACAGTACAGGAATTTCTTTGAGTTTTTCCGATACTTTATTCAATTTCTGGGAAGTGAATTACTCAGGTGATTTCTCTCATATGCAAACTCAGGTTTTTGCGACCGATGCTGCGTCCAGAAAAGGAAACAGCACGACTTTCAACCTCCAGAATAGTTTTGCTTTAAAAAAAGACAAAACAATTCAGTTTTTTATGAATTACTGGCTCCGTTTGCCTTCAAATATGGGAAATGTTTACTCTTATTTTGTCGGAAATTTCACATCCGGCGTAAAAGTAAATCTGATGAACAAAGATCTTCAGATGAATGTCTATGTTTCTGATATTTTCCGTCAGGCGAAAAGTCACGGCGAGATCTACTATCAGAATTCTATCCACTCATTCAACAATTACTATGATGGACAAAACCTGACAGTTTCTTTAACTTACAATTTTGGAAATAAAAAAGTAAAAGCACAGGATCGAAATGTGAAATTTGAGGAAAAGAACAGAGCGAATTAAGAATTATAATTTGCGTTAAATCTTTTTAAAGTAATAAGGATCAAAATTTCAATGAACTGAAATTGCATCATGTGAGGTTTCTGACTGTTTCTATGCAGATGACCATTCAGGCAGGTACAAGGAAAAATGCCATCAATTCCTTTAAAGCAATAAAAAAGAACATTGATGTAAACCTGAAATATTTTTGCGGAGGTTATAGGATCTCTGATTCCAGATACCAAAAAATATTTTTTTCCCCAGTGACTAGGGAATATGTTTGCTATAGAAAATCAGGTAGCCTCATATGGGATCATCGTTGATCTTTGATGTGTCTGTTATACATTTGTAAATAAGAAAGAATGTGATAAGATGATTGGGATACCGATGTCCTCAATATCCACGATTGTTTAGAAGAAACATTGGAAATTGTGCAAAGTATCATACAATAACAGGTAGCACATCTTTTGGATCTACTGCCTTTATAGAACAGAAAAATCAACAGACAACTATCAATTTAATATTTAATGTTCTATCAAGTCATTTGTAAAGTGGTATTAATGAAATGGAGGAAATGCAAGTAAAATTTAGACGATGAGGCTTTTACTTCTTTAAGCAATCAGTTGAAAATTCTGTAGCTTTGCGAATACTGATTTGCATTTTAGAAATAAGAAAAAAGAACAATGTCCAGAAACTTTTCAATCACAGGTCTTAAGAATTTAAGCAAGCATTTGATGATCAGCAAAGTTCCCTTTCCTAACAATGAAACATTTAGAGAGCTTTTACTGACATCTTTTTTGGCCGGTCTCTCAGTCTATCTTCTTCTGATCATGTATCAGCCCTATGGAACAAGTGATTTTCAACATTCCTACAAATATTTGATGCTCTTCCCTTATGCTGTCATTTGTTTTTTATCGTTTTGCAGCTTTGCATTCATTTTCAGCAAAAAAAAAGAATGGACTTTGGCTGAGGAGATCTTCAAGAACATTCTGATCCTTTTGACCGCATCGGTAGCATCTTATTTTTACAACGCTTTAATTCTGAGCAAGGTCCGGCTGTCTTTTGAAAACTACTTATATATGCTGGTTTATACGTCAGCATTATTCTTTCCGGTAATCATTGTTTTTATATTGGGGAGATACATTCACTTTACCGAGCGATCAAACCTACGAACTGCAACAGTCCTGAATAGAAATAAGTCTCAATATATTGCTGAGGAGAAAGATCTTGAGGTTTTGGCTACTACTTCCTCTATATTAAGGATCACTTCGGAATATGGGAATTACAGTCTGGAAATTCCTGAGACCGATTTTATTTATGCTGAGGCAGCAGATAACTACTGCATCGTTTACTTTTACAAGAATAATAGTCCTGAAAAGGAAATGATCCGCATATCCCTATCGAAATTACTGCAACAGGTTCAGACTGATGTTATACGACAGACCCACCGGTCATTTATTGTCAATCTCTCAAAAGTGATCAGATCTAAAGGCAACTCTTCAGGATATAAACTTTCATTGGACAATCTTAACAATGAGTTGACCATATCGAGGAACTTCATCCCCGCTGTTCTGCCCATTCTAAAAGATCTTACCATTCGTCCCTAATCTTTGTCAACCGCCACTATCATTAGATTCTTAGTTCTTGTTTATGCTACTTTTACACCAAACATAAAACATCGACTATGAACAGGTTTAATTTTTTTTTAGTTTTTATTTTTGGATTTGGATCGTACTTTTACTTCGATCAAAGCTGTTTTTCTTATTTCCAAAAAGAAGTCACCTCTATCACAAACTCCAAAGCTGCAGGGCATATTATCGCATACCTTATTACTTTGATTCCTCTTTTGGTCACGGTCTTCTTTTTAAAGAAAAAAGGGGAAAGTGTACCTGAAGCGATCGGATTATCCGCTAGTTTAACAAAAGGTTTTGGATTTGCCTTTCTTTGCACACTACCTTTGCTAATAGCATTCCCGATAAAATTCAGTTTAAATACAAACCTGTCTTTAAATACAGTCATCATCAATACCATTTCTTCTGCATTTTTTGAAGAGATCATATACAGAGCATTTCTGTTTGGTATTCTGTACCGATGTACAAGATTAGGATTTTTACCTTCTGTTTTCTTGGGATCACTGCTTTTCGGTATGGCACATCTTTACCAGGCCACTGATCTTATGGAAATTTTAGGAGTATTTGCTATTACATTTTTAGGTTCTATATTCTTCTCGTGGATCTATGCGGAATGGAATTTTAATTTGTGGACGGCAATCTTTATGCACTGCCTGATGAATCTTTATTGGCTGATCTTTAATATTGACGATTCTGCTATCGGAGGGATGTATTCAAACATTTTCAGGTTTTTAAGCTTGTTCATCGCAATAGGCATCACCATTTTTCATAAGAGAAGAAATAAGGTCTCACTGGAAGTCACAAAAAAAACTATTTGGATAAAGCCTAAAGATGAATAGCAGTGCCTCAGAGCTATTATCATCATTACCTTAGTAGTAAACTATGCTGTTCCTGCCTCAAATTCTTTATGGAAATTTTAGAAAACTTTATGGAGATTATATACTTGAAAGTACCTACTTAAAAAAAACTAAATATTACTCGTTTTATAATTCGGTTTATTTGTCAATAAGTTGTAAAATTGGTATTTAATGTAAAAATACAACCTGGTACATTCAAGTATATTATCATCTATTCAAATTCTATACATATTCTCTTTTTATCTGAGAAAGGATAGTCGGATCCTGTATTTCATTGTCCTTTGCCAGTAATAAAACTTTAGACATTACTTCAGCTGATTTTGGATCATCATCGGCAAATGGCAAAAACAATCTGCCTCTGTGCTGAGAATGAATAGGAAGAATGGATAAATATTTACCCGGCACCTGGTGCACCACCGCACTTCCCAAATGCACACTGTATTCTGCCATTTGACCTTTCACTAAAACATGAGAACCTTCTATTTTCACATTGTCCAGCTTAAATAATCTTGCCGTTTCTTTCATCAATACCGAACGCATTTCGATAGAAGAATGACTTGCTTCCGGGTCTACATCTCCCACATGAGCTACAGAAACCACCAAATCTACATCACGCATCACTTCAGAAAACAAACGTGGATTAATATCTTCGAATGGAATGTTTTTATAGTCTTTTAATGAATGGAACTCAATGGTTTCAAGCGTAGGACTTTCTACATCCGCAGGTGAAAACCAATCTGCCAAAGCATATAATTTTACCTGAAAACCTTCTTTATGATAAACCTTTTGTAAACCTTCTTCATAATCTACTTTCCAGCCTCTTGTTTTTAGCAGTGCTAAAGTTTTCTGTGGCTGAATCTGATGACCTGCATATCTACGGGAAATTGACTTCTCTTGTAATTCATCCGGAGTAGGAACATATAATTCTCTGAATATCTGTTTAAATGGCTGAATCAATTTTTCTGTGAAGCAGTAATGCTGAAAATAACTCCAAACTAAATGTTGATGGAGATCTACACAATGAGCAATTCTCAATGTTTGATTTTCTTCTAGCTTTTGAATTTCGCCTTGAGCTGAAATTAAATTCCCATCAAGGTAAAATCCTATTTTTTGATTATCTGTGATAAAAACCAGCTTCTCCAGATGTTTAGAAATTACAGGATGCGAAAAAAGGTTTTTAATCTCAGCAAAAAGAAACTCATCGCCCCTTATCATTGCTTCTTCCAGACCTTTACGTGAGCGGCTCCATTGTTCGCGCATGATTTTACGGTAACTTGCTAACTCTACAATTGCTTTATCTTTTTTAATCTTTGGCGGAATTGATTTTAGCTGTTTATCATCTCTGAATACCACCAATTCTGCTTTTCCATCATCTTCTACAATTAATCCAACGGTAATTCCGTCAACGGTAACTTGCGTTTCTTTTGATAACAGATTTTGAATTTGTTTGGTTTCCATCGCCCATGTCAACCTTATTGGGTCCGGGTAACCTGCATTTCGGGCTAAGTTTTCTAATGCCACACGAATAGCCAACGCTTCGCTCGTCTGCTTCATAGAGCCAAATTCCTTACTTTCTTTTTTGAACTGCTGAATGTACTCATATCGACTCAATACATCTTTTTCCGGATTTGTTTTACTCAAAGGCACAAGTCCATACACACGCAGGTAATCCTGATCGCGTTTATCTTTTACTTTTGCAGTTACTTCTTTTATTTTTAAATCTCCCGTAAGCGTATCTGAGTACAGTCTTGCTCTGCGATGCCCATTTCCGTCAGAGATATATTTGGCAGATTCGTACAGCATTTCCCAACGAGCTTTGCCCAATTCTTTAAAGGCTTTTGTAAACCAATCTTTATCTACCGCACCATCCTGAAACTCCTGTACATCTACCGAAGAATACTTTGCCACCTCACTTTCCAGCCCGGAATTTTGGGCTTGGTAAGAACCCGTTTTGGTATGTGCGTGCATCCACCAAATTGCAGAATCCAAACCTTTCCAACCCAAATAACTACTAATGAATTTTTGCCATTGTGGTGCATAAACAGCAGCTTGTATCAAACGAAGTTCCGCAATTTTCTCTTTTTTCATCATTTCATTAAATGATTCTTGTGTATCGCTTTCCAAAGGATGGCAATTCGACAAAAGATAAGAAAACAGCTTCTGCTTCGTCATACTTTCGTTTCCATAGCTGTAAATGTAGTTAGCATACAATGTTGCTTTACCTAAACCTTTTAAAATTTCCACGAAACGATTGGAGCCATATATATTTTGGAATGCTTGTACAAAATGGGAAACAGCCGTACTTGCATCGCCACGAATGAGTTCTACATCAAGAAATTTATTTTGAATCTCCTCAATTATAGGCTTCAAGAAAGGGAATGTCTCTAAGTATTTTTCACTGTTATGATGAAATTTGGAGGTTGTAAGTTCTCGTATTGCAGATTCTGAGGTAAAAATACCTTCATATAATTCATCCTTGGTAATGATTTGTAATTCAAACGCTTTACAGAACAAATAAAAACCAGGAACAGTATGTTGTATGTTTTCTTCCAAACCGTTGTACTGCATCCATCGGTGTAAATTCAAGATTTTTTTAAATTGTTCGTCTGTCGTATTTTTTATTGATATTGACTCTAAAAACAATTTGAAAAAGCCAGATTGCTGCCATCCGTCTCCATCGTTGCCATAATAATATTCACTCTTTTTTGCTTTATAAGTAATAATATCTTTGGGAAGATTAGCAAACAAAGTGCTGCACGCATCAATTAAAAAATCATTTTTTTCTTCGAAGACAAATTTATGATTTAAAGATTCTAAAATTCTCTTTACCGGATTATCCCAATAATACTCGTTTTTCAATGGATTCGGTATCACATCTTTGTTGTAAAAAACATAGTTTTCCAGAAAATCTCTGAACTTTTTGCGGTCACAGCTTTCTGCGAAAGTCAGTAAAAACAAATCTCTAGGTTGTAACCCAGAATCTTTATACCATTTTTCCCAAACTTCATATAAGGGATAGTTTTCGAAAATTTGTTCCGGAGTAAAACCCTCTGTTTTATTTTTGATTTGTCTGAAACTATTGCCCATTAATAATTTTGTCACGGAGCCATTCCAGTCTTCTGCATCGTATTCGTGGTCTTTATGTTTTAAAAATAAATCGTTGAGCTTTTTTAATTCAGCTTTTACATGGCTCATCGGTTTTGTAAAGCCGTATTTATCTTTTGTAATCGCTTTTGCATACACCGAATTGGCATCTACTTTAGGCAATTCAAACTTAGATTTTACAGAAATATCATAAAAACCGAACCCATTCTGGGCAGAAAGCATCTCTTTACCGGCAGATGGATTGAGCTGATTCAGCAAACTTTGTTCTCTTTCTGAAATTTTGGGTCTTTCAGCGTATTTTTGAATCCATTCTGAAACTTGGACAGACGCTCTTTTTTCTTTTTGTAGTTGAAGCATTATGTCTAGTGAAGCCGTGCGTTGTTCTATATCTCCTTTCGTTACCAAATCTTCCACCAAAGGTGTAAGCACGACATCTTCTTGCTTTATGACCAACTCTATTAATTTCTTACGAAGTGTGCCGCCTTTCCTTTTAAAGAAATCAAAAAACGTCATTATTTCTTCTTTGTCTAGAGGGTTTTGCTGCAACACATTGATACCCGAAGCAACCAAAGATTCACCCCTGTCTTTTACGATTTTAAAAGCAAACTCTTTCTGGAAAGGAGTTACTTTTTTTTGCTTTTTTTCGAAATTATAGGAGTAAGAATAACAGTAGAAATCTCCCAAAATATTTCTCGTTAACTGCTCACGAAGCGCAAGGTCAAAATCATTAAAATAAGAAAGTACCAAGTCTAATTTTGCACTATCCTCCCCTACAAGATAAAACATCGACGCATATAAATCGCTTTTTTTGAAAGTCGCATTGAGCCAAGAGAATATTTTACCTTCAAATTTCTTTTCTTTTACTTCTATTTTTTTGGTTAAATCGTGTAGTTTTTCAAAGAAATCGGGATAATCTGTATTGTTTATATAAAACTTAGAATCTGCATTGGCACTCAACAAAGACGACATCTGATTACCTGAAAATGCCATCACCTGCAAATCACCCTCTATCACAGCTTTATAATACAACGGCATCTGAATATACGGGTCTGCGGTCTCTGAAGCGAACTTTATTGCCAAACATTTTTTTTCTACACTGCCTTTGTCGAGTAATTCATGTAGGTAAGGAATCGTTTTTTCTACGTCCCAAATACCTTGTACCCACAGTGCCATGTACACTTCATTATTGTTTTTACTTTTTATGGCTTCAGGAATTTGTTGTGGGTTTTTAAAATAATTATCTGCTAACAATACAATATTCTTCACGACGGATTCTTTTTCAGCTTCCCAGTTTAGCCCCGTCCAGGTATCAATTGCACGTACAACTGATGAGAATCTTGTTAATTTATGCTCCAAAATTACATGAGTCATATATTGAAGTGCGCCAACACTTGTTTCGTCTAAAGCTTCCAAGACTGTTTGCCTCAATCCTTCTTGCCTTTGAGCTGCAAGCAAAAGTTTTTCTACCAACTCCCAACAGTGTTTTTGTTCACTATTAAGCAATGCTTTTATAATATTTTGCGATACCTTACCTTCAGCATGTTTATTAAAAATAATATCTTCAATAAGTTGATATATTTCAGCATTTCCGGTATCTATCGCTGCTGACCAAATGTAAAATTGACTAGAATTATAAGACAGCTCGTTATCATAAATAATTTGCTCTTTTAATGTAAGATTGTAAAAATTAAACCCATCGCTGTAAGAATAAATACTAGGAAGTTGTAGCAGACTTCTTATCAGATTAATTTGATTAAGAAAAATAAATTTCTCATTATTTGGCGCTCTGAACGAGCGGCGATAATAACCTGTTTGATACATCTTGAAGGGCATTTTGTTCCAAGCATGTTTTACAAGCTCAGCTTTGTCATCAAAGAAATAAACCAATAATTTATAATAATCTGCGTCGTCCCAAATGTTTGGTTTTATGAGTTCTTTTATTTTTTCGGCTTTCGTAGAGCCCAAAGAATATTCTTCTCGATAATCTTCTTTTCCGAGAAGAAGTAAACCTAGCTCTGCAACTTCTTTTTTTAGTTTTGGCTTAGAAAAAATTTGTGATAAAATTCCTTTTTCTGTTTGTTCTTTTAAATCTTTTCTTAAGTTTTTGTAATAATCTACAATTTTTTTCGATTTTAATTTTTCTGTGATTTCCATTGAATTTGTAAGTTTATATTTCTAATTACCAATAACTTCCTGCCAAGAAAGTAAGCCTAATGAATGTAAACGTATGATCTAAGTTTAAGTTTATATTTTGAGAAATATTTTCTAACTGCTCATCATTATAAAACACAGCAAACATACCATCTTCAAAAGCCTGAAGCGCATTTTCCTGGGCTTTTTGTAAATCTGCTTTTTTTTGATTGTAAATACTTCCAAAACCAATTTTGCCGGTGTCAGTAAGAATATTTAAATAATTTTCTGTGGGTATTTTTGCGTAGTCTTCATCTTCCAGCTCAAATGATTTAGCGTTGAAAACTTCTACCTGTTGTTGTACAACAAGTTTTAATAAATTTTCTAATGAAATATTGACCTCATTATAATCAATATCGAGCTTTTGCTCTGCTAAAACAGGGTGCTTTTTTCCTAATTGCTTTACGATAACCTTTATTTCCATACCTGAATGTTGATACGAATAAATATAGTGGTTTTTTTTTATTTATCTGGTTTTAGATAAATCTGCATGAACTGCAAAGAAAAAACAATGGTTATCAGAAAATATTACGGTTTTGAAACAATTCCTTCATTCTCAATTCAATTTTTTTACAAAAAAGTAATGACAGAGACTAGTATATGGCAGAAAATGCGATTTGGTTTAATCATTATTATACCGATTCCAAGATGACACTTTAGGCTCATAATGGGCATATCGGAACACCTAATAACTGTTATAAAATAATGGGTGATTATCTTAAGAAAGAATTTGGTGATAGATATACAGCGTTCGGATTTTCGATTTATAAAGGAACATTTTCAGCAAATGGTAAACAAGGAATTGGAACTTATGCTTTACAAGAAGCTCCAAAAAATTCATTAGAATATCTGCTGAATTCTTTCGGTAAAAACCTTCTCTTCTTCCCTCATTTTGTTGATACAATGTTAGGCGACGTTTTTTATATATTTGAATCAATAATTATTTTCCATTTTCCATCGAATTTTTTTTCCCAAACAAGAATATATTTTCCGTCATAACTTCCGGTACATTGCCCAATTTCAAAGACAAAATTTGAATTTACTGCCTTTAAAATTAATGAATGAAGCTGTAAATGATAGTTTTTGTTATTCATGTAACTATATAATCATCTCCTCCCTTTATTAGCGGTTTGTGATTGTAATAGATAGTATTATTACTGTAAAGTTCTTCGACTAAATTTTTAGAATTATTCTCATTACAGAATTGAATCCATAATTTTCGTCTTTCGTCAATATTTGTTGTGTCAAATTTTTTAGAATCTAAATTACTTTCCTTTGTAAATTCAAATTCTCTAATTATTTTTCCATTTTCTATTTTCCAAATTACAATTCCAATAAACTCTTTTCCGTTATCAGTTTTATAACTGATCAATTCATAATTTATCTTTCTTTTACTATTCGCCTCAACACTAAATAATGAATTTATTGATTGGATTTTACCTTTTTGTGCATTATAATAATTGGCAATTTGGTTGGAATTATCAATTATATTATCTGGAGAAATAATCTTGATGAAAGCTTGAAATAATTTTGCGGAGGGTCTGGGATCTCTGATTCCGGATACCCAAAAAGGTTTTTTTCCGCGGTGACCATGGAATATATTTGCTATAGAAAATCAGGTAGCCTCATATGGAATGATAGAAGTTGGAACATGACCTGTATATAGGCGATTCATCATGTGAAAATTACGAGGCATAAGAAATTTGTATCATTGAATATGGTTGTAAATCCTCATTCGCATTATCACTATTAACACTTGCAAAATAGAATTTAGCATTTGCGTTAATCTAAATTTGGTCAATATTTGTGACAATTTGTTTAACCAGAAAAATAACGCTAATTTAGCCCGAAACCTCTTATAGCAAAGGGAAACGCTGTACGTTATTACAATAAAACTTCGATAACTATAAAATGAAAAAAATAACATTCTTACTTCTTACATTATTCATCACAAATTACAACTATGCTCAAAACACAGTACTTGACAGTTTAGTTCAAAAGAATGGTTTTCCTTTCCAAACTGATAAAAACATTTCATTTCAGGGAAAAGGATGGGATGTTTTGCTCAATGAAATAAAGCAATCAAATTCTGTTTTGTTGGGAGAAACTCATTTTACAAACGAAATTCCTTATCTCACTAATGCCGTTATCAATGAGGTTAAGTTTGACAACTATTTTCTTGAGGTTGACCCTTATTCAGTAGATATCATCGAAACTAAAGTTAAATCGCTATCTGCTGAACAGCTTAACTCTTTTGTTAAAGAATACAGTACCAACTTTTCTTTTTTGGAGTATGAGCCTGAATTTGCTTTGTTTAAGAATTTAGTTAAACGTAATACCAAAATATATGGTGCCGAACAAATTAGCATTTTTGCAGACCAAATGATCATTTCACGTTTAAAGGAAACTTCGAAAAATAAAAAAACGATTGAGGTCTATGAGCAAATGCTTCATAACTCCAAACTAGCTGCGTCTAAAGATGGTATGGAAAAATACTACCTGTTATCCGAAGATTGCCTTCAAAAAATAGATTTGCTATTGAAGTTAAAACTTTCAGAAAAAGAGCGAAAACAAATTGAAGACTTAAAGTTAAGCAGAGAGATTTATGTTAATAGAAATCATCCTTTAAGGATTCAACTGCTGAAAAATATCTTGCTAACCCAAATGCCCGATTGGAAAAATAAAAGAAATCTTTTCAAATTTGGTGCGGTCCATCTACCCAAAGGTGAAACCATATTAACGAAAACTGATATTTATGATATTGGCAACTTAGTTTCTAATATTGAAGAGGCAAATTTCAGGAAATCGTTACATATAATGCTTATTGGAAAAGGAGAAGACGACAATGATGACACTAGTTTTAAATCTTTTCAAAATGTGATGAAAGAGGAACAATGGTACTGTTTTGATTTAAGACCTTTAAAGAAATCTATTTTACAAAACAAGCTAAAAATTGATGATGTATACTTATCGAGAGTTATAAAAGGTTATGATTATCTTATTTATATTCCTAAAGTAACTAAAAGTAAAGATATCTCGATAGAATAACAATGTACAGCATTGGTTGGACAAAAAGCAGCGACCCTACGCCAGTGTAAACTGAACTTGAGAGAACGTAATTATTTTTAAATTTACTGAATGGAAAAATTAGATATCCTTATACTAAAATACTTGTCACAAGGTCTAAAAATCGGTGAAATATCTGAGCAACTTGAAGACGACGAATCACTCGTTGTTAATAAAAGCAGCATAGAAAAAAGACTTACAACCATAAGAAAAATATGCGGGCTAAAACTCCTTTCCACCTCGCCGTGATAACAAAAGAGAGAAAATTAATTTAGTAAACCAAAATTGACTTTTTAATGATTCTTGTATTATCGTAAACGACGAGCAGACTGACATTATGATGAAACGGACTCTGGAAAATTAGTTGCTGCAACAGCACTAGAATTAACGCATATATTTATATCATCTGTAATCTCAATGATATATCAAACCACAACAAACAATAAATGAAGAAAATCGGATTAGTTGGAGGAATCAGTTGGACATCGACATTAGATTATTACAAATTTATAAACGAGGGAGTCAATGAAAAACTGGGTGGATTAAATTTTGCCGAGTGTATGATTTACTCACTGAACTTTGGAGATATCTATACTCAAAGTTGGGACAATTCATATGATCTGTTGCTTAATGCCTGTGAAAATTTAAAGAAAAGCGGAGCAGATGGAATTGCGCTATGCGCCAACACGGCACATCTTTATGCTGACAGACTTCAGCAAGAGATCAATTTGCCGGTAATTCACATCGTAACAGAAACAGCCAAAACAATCAACAAAAATGGGTTTAAGAAGATCGGACTCCTAGGTACGAAGTTTACCATGGAGATGGACTTTTACAGAAACAAGTTTGAATCATTTGGTCTTGAGGTCCTGATCCCTGAAAAGCCCGAAACGCGGGAATACATCCAATACACCTTAAGAGAAGAATTGGGCGTTGGATTTATTAACCCTGAAACAAAGGAAAAGTATAAAGAAATTGTAAAAGATCTTGTAGACAAAGGAGCAGAATGTATTGTACTGGGGTGTACAGAAATACCGATGCTGGTAAGTCAGTACGATTTTGAAATTCCTGTGTTTGACACTACAAAAATCCATTCACAAGCTATTGTGGAATTTATAACTGCCTGACAAAAAAAGAGACACTTCCTTGTGAGGTTTCTGACTTTTTCTATGTGGATTACTCTTCAGGCAGGCACAAGCAAAACTATAATCAAATCCTTGAAAACAATCAGAAAGAATATTGATGGAAGCTTGAAATATTTTTGTGGAGAGTTTGCAATCTCTGATTACGGATACCCAAAAATATTTTTTTCAGCAGATACAACGGAATATATTTGCTATAGAAAATCTGATATGCCTCCGATACAATATTGAATATGATCTGCTCATTGTAGCTCTAATAAATAAAGAGAGCGATATGGAAAATTTAAAATCTCAGGAAGCTGTAAATACCGAAGAAATAATCATTGATATGAAGACACTGATAAATCAGCTACATTGATGATTGATTTGTATTTGTAGACATTCAAAAAAAAACAAAACTTTCGTAACTTCAAAGAAACTTTAATTTTATAAATTTACCATCAATAAAATAACAGACAATGAGTTTCGGACAACAGATGCTATTCTTTTTTAGTGCAATAGGTGCCTTTAATGGGCTTCTGTTAGGCATTTATCTATTGTTCATTAAAAAAAACAGAGATATTCCGGATTTTTTTCTGGGATTAATTCTTTTGACATTGAGTATTAGGGTAGGAATCTCTGTGTGTATTTATTTCTATTCGGATTGGCCAAGAATAATTCCGAATCTTGGGTTTTCAGCACTGTTTTTTACAGGACCGGCACTGTATTATTTTATCCGATCATCTTTTCTGAAAGAGCAGTTTGATCTTAAGAATGCTATAAAATCTTTCGGAATTCTGACAGTGGTCTTATGTGGAGCAGGGCTTTTATATCTTGTTTTTCCTGTTTTGTGGGACAGATATTTTGGAACATTTATTTATGGAATATGGACAGTTTTTATTTTTCTATCGGTTTATGATTATTACATCTTTTCAGAGAAGAATACTACCAAGCCGGATAAATTTATCCTTCCTGTTTTAATAAGCAACATAATCATATTTCTGACGTATCAGTTTATTTCTACAGGCTGGATCCAGGTATATTGCGCTGGTGGAAGCCTTGTATTTTCGTTCGTTTTGTATGCCAATTTTTTGGTTTTATTTAATAAAAAACACCAGTCAACAGCCACAAAAGAAGAGAATAAATATTTCAATAAAAAAATATCTGATCTGCAGGCAGATAATTTTGTTTCAAAATTGGAAAGGCTTATGAATACCGAAGAATTATACAAAAATCCAAATTTAAAATTAATTGATCTTGCGTTGAAAATGAATATGTCTGCACATCGGCTTTCACAATTATTAAATGACAATCTGGGTAAAAGTTTTTCTACATACATTAATGAATTCAGAATCAATGAAGCGTGCAATAAAATTGAAAATGGCTCCTATCTTAAGATAGAGGAGATTGGATATGAAGTGGGATTCAATTCCAAATCTACATTTTTTTCAACTTTTAAGAAAATTAAGAATACAACTCCACTTTTGTACAAGCAATCTCAAACCGCTTCTGAACCTCTGTTTCAGAGTTCAAATTTATAATTCTGTACTTCGGAATTTAAACTTCAAAACCTAGTTTTTTTTCTTTACAGATACTTTTGGTCTCATAAAATTAAACGTTTATGAAAACCAGATCAGGAATTTTTATTCTGTTGTTATTCTCATTTTTTGCAAAATCACAGGAAATTGTGAAGGAAGACTCCTTAAAGAGAAATAATAAAAAAGATTCAATTACAACTATTTCCGAAGTCATTGTTCAGGCTTCACAAAGAAATTTAAAATTAAATGACGGCAACATTGTAATGAGTGTTTCCGGAAATAAAAATTTTAAGACATCAACTAATATTCTTGAAGTTTTAAGGAAAACTCCAGGTGTAACGGTAGATCAGGAAGATGGTATTTTTCTTGGCGGAAGAATTAATCCGGCTATTTTTATTAATGGAAAACCCGTTGTAATGAGCAGTCAGGAGCTGCAGTCTTATTTGCGGTCACTGCCACCGGAAATGGTGGAGTCTATCGAAGTCAATTCTAACCCATCTTCAAAATATGATGCAGAATTCAAAGGGATAATTGATATTAAGTTAAAAAAGAATACCGATCTGGGCTGGAGAGGTAGTTACATCGGGAATGTTTATGCCAACAAATTTAACTACAGAGAAAATTCACTGAACTTGTCTTATAACACCGATAAAGCAATCTATAATCTGCAATTAGCTTATAATAACGGAATTTCGACGTATCAGTATAATGCCCTTCAGCATTTGGCAAATACAAACGTAATGAGAACCAGAACCTATCAGGAAGATGAAACAGAAGTCTATAATATTCAGACCGGAATTGATTATAAACTGAATGATAAAAACAGGTTTGGATTAAATTTCAGAGGAAGTTTCAGAGATAATTACCGGGTACGATTTGGCTCATTATATACAACAAATGAAGATAAAATGCAGTTGGTTTTTAATACGGAAAGTAACAATCCTGCACATTACTTTCAAAATAATTATGGTATGACGGCAGATTACTCTTTTCAGAATAAAAATTTCAAGCTTAGTTTTTTAGGAAATTATCTTTCGGTTGAAAATAAGCAACAGGATGATTTTATAAATAGAGACAAACCGACGTCGGAACTTTTATCTTATTGGAAATCAAACCTTTTAAACAAAATAAATATTTATACTGGACAAATTGATGTTTCACAAAAAATTGGAAATTCTACCTTCGAAACTGGTGTGAAATTCAGTGATACAAATACGGATAATAATATAAGATATGATACATTATCGGTAAATGATCAATTTATATTTGACCCCACCCGAAGTAATATGTTTTCTTACAAAGAGAAAATATTTGCGGGATATCTGGCTTATAACCATAAATTTAATAAGCTTCAGATCAATGCAGGTTTAAGATTTGAAAATACCCGAAGTATTTCCAATGCCATAACCACAGATTCTATTGTGTCAAGAAATTATCTGCAATGGTTGCCGTCTTTGAGCGCTAATTATGCATTTAATAAATCAAATGAATTATCCATTTCTTACAGCCGGAAGATTACCAGACCGGTTTTTTCACAACTCAATCCGTTTAGATTCTATTTCAGCCCACTGAATTATTGGATCGGGAATCCTTATCTGCAGCCATCTTTTACAAGCCAGATCAAAGCAACCTATCGTTTCAAAAATTGGGTGACAAGCTTCACTGTTGGAAGTGAAAAAGATGTAATGACCCGTTATCCTCTCTATGATCCCGAAACCAACGTTTTGGAATATTTGGGAACTAATCTTCCTTATAGAAACTTCGCATCTCTGGAAATGAGTTTTCCTATAAAAATAGCTAAATGGTGGAATGTAAACAGTCAATTTACAGGATATTACAATCATGAATTCCGGCCTTATCTGGATGAAGTTTTTGCTCTGAAAATTTATAATTACGAAGTTCGGTTGAATCAGGTTTTCTCATTACCCAAAGGCTATACAATCAATGTTTTTGCAAATTATGAATCCAAAAGCGGTAACAGTTTATACATTATAAAACCACGATATACTATAGATCTTTCGGTTCAAAAATTATGGTTTGATAATAAATTGAATACGAAAATAGGTTACAATAATATTTTTGATTCCTACGATCAGCGTCTGGAATTCAGGCACAAACAAATTATGGACAATCAGTTTACGCATTGGTGGGACAGCCGAAAACTACTTTTCTCATTAAGTTATAATTTCGGAAGTTCAAAATATCATGCAAAAGAAATTCAAAAGACCGAGGAAGAAAACAGAACCAGATAAAATCCGACAGCACATGCTACTTCTACAAATTGTAGTTAGTTTTGTCCAAAAAAAGTATTCATAATAAATATATTAACTGGATTAACCGGAAAAATTCCGTGTGCTGAAATTAAAATATTATTGCTTTCTTTGGTTTTTGGAACAATTGTCAGTATAGCTACAATCGATTTTCTTGTAGTATTCAGTTAAATATCAGTGCTTATTGTACGTAGTGATGCAAGCAAACCATAAATATATGATTTTTACAAAACTTAAAACCAAAATTCAGATTAACTTGATACTCCAATGTATCGGTATGTTAATTGGCACCACTACGCATTTGCTGTGGATAATTGATCATGGTTTTTTTTCGGCAGAATATAACGTGGGAGTTTTATCAATACTTTTTTGGGATAGCTTAACCTTTTTAGACCCAATAGCCGCAGTTTTATTGATATCAAGACCTAAGGCCGGGATCTGGATGACGGCTATTATAATTGTTGCCGACGTTTTGCACAATGGTATCCTCTGTTTTAGTGTTTTATTATCAACCGATGTACCTGTTCTCAGCTGGGCTAAAAATGAGTGGATGTTTTGGATTCAATTATTTTTTGGATTATTTGTTATAGCAACTTTTAAAGGCAACTTATTCGCGTTGAAAATAAACAGGGTCCGTAAAATATAAGTTAAAAACAATATCTACTTTGTATTGATGACAATAAAAAAACAGCGTTGTAATTATAAAAAAACAGGCTTAAAAAAAGCAAATCGAAAAAAAAGAGAAAATGTCCAAAATTGGACTAGTCAAATGTCTTTAATTATAGTTTAAAACAATTTTACGATGAAACAATTTTTACTATTGTTCCACGAGGACATTCAAAAAATGAGCGAACTCTCACCGAAGGAAATGCAAGAAAAAGTTAAGCAGAAAGGCATTATTTTTTCGGATTCTTTCTGAAACTACTGATATTGGTGGACTTTATTCCAAAATTTTATGGCTTAGTAAGTAAGCACTCAATTTGATCGGCTTTCCAGCTAATTTCTTTTTTATTCCTGTATAAAATTTTGTTGTACTGCAAGTCTTATAAGTTCTGTCGAGTTCTTTGCCTGAAACTTTTGCAAAAGATTTTTGCGGTGGGTATCTACTGTTAAAGAACTTAAGTGTAACTCTCCTGCGATGATCACACTTGTTTTTCCTTCTGCAACTAATTTCAATATCTGCTTTTCTCTTTTTGTCAGCCTAGGAATGCTCAACAATTCATTTTGAGAAGGTTTACTGATAATATGTTTCGTTTCATTGCAGAAAACAATATTTCCCGAGAGTGCTCCTTTTATACAGTCTATAAGTTCTTTGACCGAGGTATTTTTCAGAAGATATCCGCTAGCCCCATTTTGGATGGATTGCATGATAATACTCCGTTCAGATCGGTTGCTAAACATGATCACTGAGGTATTTTTTGAGACTTTTTTAATTTCTTTACAAAGTTCTATCCCGCTGATATCTGGAAGTGTGATATCAAGGAGGACAATATCTGTATCATTCAATTTCACAAGATCAAGAATTCCTTCTCCTGATGTAAAGCTTTCTGAGATATGAAAAAGAGGCTCATTTTTCAGCATGGTCTTTAATCCCTCCAGAACAATGGGGTGATCGTCAACAATAATAATATTTATTTTATCAGATGGCATGAGTATCTAGTTCTATGTTAATGGTAGCTCCTTCGTGATCAGAATTGATCTCGATTTTGCCCTTGAGATAACCTACCCTATTTCTAAGATTTCGAAGGCCCATACTATTCTTTGTTTTATAAATATCCTCTGCAAATCCTTCACCGTCATCTTCAACCGTGATCATAAAATGATCTTCAGACTGTGAGCACTGGAGCAAAATATGACTTCCTCCAGAATGCTTCACTGCATTGGCCAATAATTCTTGTACAATTCTATATATATTGACCTGTATTGGAAGTGAGAGCGTACTTTCAATATTCAAGGGCTGAAAATCGATTTCCAGATCTGTCCTTGTATAAAATTCGCATAGATCGTTAAGAGCCGTTTCCAAACCAAAATTGAGGAGTGACTCCGGCATCAGGTTTCTTGCGACAAACCTCAACTCACCTACGGACCGATCAAGTTGCTGAAGAATTTTGCTGAACTCAGTATTTTCTTCTTTAAAATAACTTGATGACCATGATGAAAGATTTATTTTTACACCAGCCAGCATTCCACCCAGACCATCATGGAGATCACGGGCAATGCGTTCCCTTTCTCTTTCCTCACTTTCAAGTATAGCTTTTGTAAGGGTAAGCTCTTCTTTTTGTCTAATGTCTTTTATTTTCTGCTGAAGGTTAATCTCTTTCTGTTCTGAGATCTTATTATTTTTCCTGTAAATTATCATGAATAAAACAAAAAGACTTATGATCAGCAGCAAGCTAAGACCCAGTCCCCAAAGGTAGGAGTTCTTTTTGTTGACTTCGAGTTCCTTTTGTTTTTTTTCTGCATTTAAGGTTGCGATCTTCCTTTCTTTTTCTGCGGTGTTGAACTTTTTTTCAAGCGTATTTATCTCCAGTTTTATATTTTCAGAATTTAAGCTGTCGTTCAACTTTGAATACTTTCTTTCCCAGACTAAAGCATCAGATGAGTTTCCCATTTCCTCATTCAGGTTGGATAGCTGTCTGTATATCGTTTTTCTGTTATTGGCATCTATTACGAGTGTTTTTTCTTTAAGAATATTTTCTAAAACATTCTTGGCTTCTGTATATCTTTTTAGTTTTCGGAGAATGTCACATTTATTCAGATAAAACATTTGTGCCAAAAGATTTTGATTAGATTTTTTAGCGTATACCAATCCCTGTTCTATCACAGGAAGCGCTTCTTCGTTTTTTTGTTTAGTGATAAGATATAAAGTTTTACCATATAAATAGGAAGCGTTCGCAGAAGATTCGGGATAAGGCTGAATCATTTTTTCTGCCTTGTCCAAAAAATTCTTGGCTTTGTCACCCTTCGCTTGATAACAGAAATTACTCGACGAGCTTAAATAGGCATAAAATAATTCTGCAGAATTCGGGGAATTTTTTTGAAGATTTTCAATTGCTTTATCATTATAATATTCCGCTTTTTGAAATTCAGCATTGTAGGTAAATGTGAGAGCAAGCTGAGTGTATAAGAACCCTAAAGTTCTACTGGTCTCATATTTTTCGACGAGGGGAATGCTTTTTTCCAGCATAATTTTTATAAAAAAAGGATATCCTTCCTTATTTTTTTTAATTAATCCGTAGTTAAACCACGCCAATGCTTGAATTATATCAGATCTTTCAGTTTTAAATCTGCCTAGTTCTTTAATGGCCATCTGAAAATATTCGGAAGCTTTTTCCTTGTCTTTTTCTAAAAAATACAGCCCATTGTAGTAATAAAACTCAGCCATCAGAAATGCATTGTTTTTCGATAATAACTTTCCTGATTCCAGGCATTTTTTACTCCAGGAAGAATCTGTATTTCTGCTGTAGTTAGAGAGTAAATAATATGCATCTGCCTTTTTACTATGGTCTAAATGTGATTTTACAACGATCTTTAAGCTGTCTTCATATCGCTTTTCATTGAGTGGAGAGATCTGTTGTGAGAATAAGCTCAAAGAAAATAGAATGCTTAGCAATAGGGTGAGTCTCATCATTACGTTCAGTTCTTTATAATTGTAAGAATTTGTACAATATAAAAAAAAATGGAGAGGTAGAAAATACCTAAAAGCAGGTAGATATAAATACCGTTTTCAATGGATTGACCTTCGAATCGTTCTGATCTAGCTTTGCAACACACAGATCAATATAATAAGGCTTTAGCAAAAAGAATTATGAAATTAAAAATCACCACCCTATTTTTCCTTATTTCTGCAATTGCGTTAATTAGCTGTTCCAGAGAAGACAGTACAGAAAAGGATTACGAATACACTTATCAATTGACTGGACCCAGCAACAACAAGTTGGTGGTTCAATATACTCCAACGATGACCGACCCCAATGTAACGGAGATCCCGGACGACCTTGAATATGAAGAGGAGGTAACAGCACCTTGGCAAAAAACTGTCAGACTTCATAAAAACATCGGAGGTATTGGCTTTTCTGCGAACGTTAGCGAAGGGACACCGGGGGCAAGTTATACAATTTCAATTTTAGATAAGGATGCCAAGATCCTAAAGACAACTAATTTTATTGTCGATACATCCGGAGATGCAGGTGCACTTCTGAACTACTATCGTGAGTGACCGAAACTCTATTTTACTTGAACTTAGCATATGATAAAATATTTTACAGGTACATCAGGAAATCCAATAAAAAATAGAATATTACAGAACGTGCTGAAGCAGGACTGCAAATAACGATATCAGACTAGCGAATTTGCTGAGTCATCCACTTGTTGAGATTCCGAACCATTAAATGTAAAAATCCTGAATTTATCATAATCTGAAAATTTTAATATACTATGAAAACAAAAAACATTGGTATTGCCATACTTTTGCTTGTAACGCAGCTAAGCTTCGCTCAATATTTCAAACTAACTCCGGCGGGATTTTTGTCCAATGAAAAAAACGATTTTACGGTCGTCGATGTGCCAAATGTGAAACAAAAAGACCTGTATAGAAATATGCTCAATGCTATCAATTCAATTTTCAAAAATCCACAAAAAGGTTTAAGTGTTGTTGAAGGTGAAAATATCAGTATAACGGCGTATGAAGAAGAAGTTCTACCTATAAAACTTTCTAATGGACTCGGAAAAACAATTCGTAAATATGATCTATCATATAAATTAACGTTTCTTTTTAAAGATGGCAAGATTCGGATCAACAGTCCTGATTTTGAGGCTAGACGATATGTTGAAAGTACTTACAGAGGGGCAAGTGGTTGGACTAGGGATGAATGGGTTACGCTAAACTTGGTAAAAGTCGGAAAATCTAAATTATATCTATTCGAAGATGATGGAAAAATAAGATTTGAAGATGCTTATAATGGTTTGAACGATCACTTCAATTCGCTTATAAAGGAAATTATTGATAGATCTCAAAATATAGATAACTGGTAATATTGATTTACAATTAGTACAAACAGTTTAATTTTTTTTATAATTATCTATGTGTTGAAAAGCTTTACAATAAGTTGAGATAAAATGACACTAAATTTAAATTATAACCAAAATAATAGCGCAGGAAATGATATTTTTTAAGAAATTACATAATATGATGGGGCAAACTTTTGCCTATTTTAGGGACATTGATGAATTTATCATTGAAATCTGCACCCCAATGGGCTGACAGAATGATTCAGGTACCAGTTTCTTTAGTCAAAAATCTGATAAAATTTGAAAATAAAGACACTGTCCCATTAAGTGTCTTTTTGTTTTTTGTATTTTAAATCCCAACTAAAGTTGGGATTTTTATTTTTTTTGGATATTGATTAGAAAAATACTTTAAAGCTCATCTTTAACTACCAGTTGTTATCCTAAACGTTTTATCTCCTCTCTACTTTGAAGTTTCCCCCTTAACACTGACATATCATCACTCACTTTCTTATCCAAAATTTTAGCATAGTGCTGAGTGATTTTGATATTCGTGTAACCTAGCATTTTGCTTACACTTTCAATGGGAACGCCATTAGACAATGTAACCGTAGTAGCAAATGTATGTCTTGCAATGTGGAAAGTCAGTTCTTTATTTATTCCACAGACATTCGCAATTTCTTTTAGATATGAATTCATCGTCTGATTACTTACTACAGGAAACAGAACATTTGAGTTTACACATTGCGGATGGTTATCATATCTTAAAACCAGCTCTTTAGCTACAGGTAATAGCGGAACTCTGGTTGAGGTGTCTGTTTTTTGACGACGTGTGAATATCCATTGTTCGCCATCAATCCCGATATCAAGGTGAGACTTTGTCAATTTCTTCACATCAACATAAGCTAAACCGGTATAGCAGCAGAAAAGAAAAACATCCGTACTTGTGTCAATCTATCGGAAACAAATTCTTTCTCATACATCGCCTGGATTTCTTCTTTAGATAGGAACCGACGTTCTACAGCTTTGAGCTTTGCTTTATAACCAAGAAAAGGGTCTTTGTTGAGCCAGCCGTGTGCCATACATAACCTAATGATCTTTTTGAAGTTCTTAATGTATTTCACAGCGGTATTGTTTCCGCATTTACGTACACTTCGAAGCCAGAAATCATAATCCATTATGAAAGCATGATCAATCGCCTTAATATCGATATCAGAAGTTTTGTACTTCCAATTAATGAATTCTTGTGTATGCTTTAACGATGTTTTATAACGCTCCAATGTTCCGGGCGCAAAATCCTGACCAACCAGTGCTTCCACTTTATCATTGTGGTCCTGAAAAATAGGAATGAGCATTCGTGTGGAAACATCAGTTCCAAGCAGTTTAGATTTTAAACCAACTGCTGTCACATTGTTATCCTCTTTTAACATCACGTAGTGTGAATCGTAAACCTGTTGCTCTAAAGTCTTAAGATAGACATTAAGCGTTCTGGCCTCTTGAGAGTTCCCCAGTGCCTTATGTGTTTTACCATCCCATTTCTGCGGTTCGATATACCTTTTAGCGGCAATGTCCGCCGCCTTGCCATCTATCGTGATTCGTAAGTAGATGGGAGCCGTGCCGTTTGTTCGGATTTTATTCTTTTTTATAAAGAATAACAGATTGAATGTTTTGTTCATGATGTGGCAACTTTAATTGTTTAATAATTTAGTTTTTGTTACCACTTTTTGCAAGATGTACAATCGTTAGACTGCCTATTGGTCGGGTTTCCCTGAATTTTTCGTGACCCATTTTCCAATTTTCACGATGGATCACTAAAAAGGTCATAAAAATCGTGACCTATTTTGATTTTTTTTGACTCTAGCGCAAAATAAAAAACGCTGTAAACATTGATGTTTACAGCGTTTTAGCTTATTTTAGTTTCTCAACCAGCGGAGAGAGAGGGATTCGAACCCCCGGACCTGTTACAGTCAATAGTTTTCAAGACTATCGCAATCGACCACTCTGCCATCTCTCCATTAAACCCCGATATATGTCGTTGTTTTTGGTGGTGCAAATATAAAACTCTTTTCAATATCTGCAAAACAATTCTAAATTAAATTTTACTCTAAATTAATAATCCGTTAAAAATCAGTTGGATTATTTTTAATTAAAATTAATTACTGTAACAAAACCTGAGATTTCATCCCAATAATTACTGCTGCAAAACCTAAAACTATACTTGAAATCACATATAAAAGTAAAATTCCATATTGTTGATTTTGCCATAATGAATAATTTTCCACAGAAAAAGTAGAGAACGTTGTAAAACCTCCGCAAAATCCTGTAATGAGAAGATATTTTAGATAATTATCATTTTTTATAAAATAGGAAGTTAAAAAACCAATAGTCAGGCATCCGATGATATTTACCAAGAAAGTTCCCATCGGAAACGAATTGATATTCCAAAGTTTTTGAGTATAATTTGACATCAGATATCTTAAAATGCTTCCAAATCCACCACCGAGAAAAATGAATAGTAAGTTTTTCATGATAAAAAGAAACGCACCAAAAGAGGTGCGTTTTATATTTTAATTCGAAAATTAGTGTAATTCAGCTAAATACTTTTCAGCATCCATGGCTGCCATACAACCGCTTCCTGCCGCTGTAATTGCCTGTCTGTAGATATGATCCTGAACATCTCCAGCAGCAAAAACTCCCGGAAGATTAGTTCTTGTAGAACCTTTTTCAGTTGCGATATATCCGTTTTCGTCTAAATCAATTTGACCTGCAAAAATATCTGTATTCGGTTTATGTCCGATAGCAATAAAAATACCATGAACGTCTACTGTAGATTTTTCCTGAGTCTGATTGTTGATTACCACTGCTCTTTCCACCAAATTATTTTCACCTTCAATTCCAATTAATTCATGGTGAAATTTCACTTCAATATTCGGTGTGTTTTCAACTCTGTGAATCATTGCTTTTGAAGCTCTGAACTCACCTTTTCTCACCAACATCGTCACTTTATTCACCAATTTCGCAAGGTAAGTTGCCTCTTCAGCAGCTGTATCGCCCGCTCCTACTACGACTACATCTTTTCCTCTGTAGAAAAATCCGTCGCAGGTTGCGCATGCTGAAACTCCACCTCCATTGTATTTTTTTTCGTCATCTAAACCTAAATATTTTGCAGTAGCACCTGTAGAAATAATCACAGTTTTAGCAAAAATCTCTTTATTTCCTGCATATAGTTTATGAACACCACCAACCTCTTTAGAAAATTCGGCTTTGGTAATCATTTCGTAAAGAACTTTTGTATCAAACCTTTCAGCTTGTTTTTGCAGATCCATCATCATTTCGGGGCCGGTAATTCCTGCAGGGTAACCAGGGAAATTATCAACTTCAGTCGTTGTCGTCAATTGCCCACCCGGTTCCAAACCTGTATATAATTGTGGTTTAAGGTCTGCTCTTGCTGCATAAATTGCTGCTGTAAAACCAGAAGGTCCAGATCCTACGATTACACAATCTAAAATATTTTCTTCCATAATTCTCTTTTCAAAAAGATTTTAATTTTAAGACGACAAAGTTCGTGATTTTTAATATTTAATTAAAGAAAAATTAATGATACTTGTCAATATTAAATATGTTGGTTTTCGATAACTGCATTTCTTTACTATGACTCTTTGCGACCCGACCTGAGTGGAGCTCTTTTTGCGTAGCAAAAAAGCGGGAACGGAGGGCGGAAAATGTCGCCCAAATAAAAGAAAGGCTACATTCAATCTAAACCTTCATTTTGATTTTATCCACATTGATAATCTTATAAACTAATTCTTTAATCAATTCAGCTTCACTCATATTCACAGCGCCCAAACCTTTCCCTTTCATATCAAATTCTCTCAAAATAGAAATCACTCTGGTAGAATGTTTTAAAGGATACAGCCTTGCCGCCTCGGCATAATCTTTCAAAAAGTAAGGGTTCAAGCCCATCTGCGAAGCAATCAATTGTGGCGATTGACCAATCATTGTATTGTAAATGATCACATTTGAGAAATAATTGTACAAGCTCGAAAGTAACATCACAAACGGATTGTTTTTAGGATTTTTACCCATAAAATGAGCGATTTTAAATGCAGCATTTGCATTTTTTGTACCTAAAGCTTTCTGCAATTCGAAGACATTGAATTCTTTACTGATTCCGATGTGGTTTTCAACGATGGTTCCGTCTAAAACTTGACCTTCTTTCAGAATTATTTTGAGTTTACCTAATTCATTAGATATTCTTGAAAGGTCATTCCCAAGATATTCTGCCAAAAGATGAGAAATATTCGGGGCAGTTTTTATTTTCAATCTGAGACATTCATCGGCAATCCATTTTGGGAGATTGTGATCTTTGAAAGATTCGCTCAGAAAAAGCGCATTTATTTTTGTTAAAGTTTTAGTGATTTTTTTTCGGCTGTCTAATTTTTTATGTTTGTGTGCAAAAACCAAAACCGTTGACGGAACAGGATTTTCAACATACGCTTCTAAAGCTCTGCTTTCCTCATCATTAAATTTTAAATCCTGCGCTTCTTTTACAATAATCACCTGTTTGTCGCCCATCATCGGAAACTGTCTTGCCAAAGAAAGCACTTCCTGATAGGTTGTGTCTTTTCCGTAAGTCACAGTTTGATTAAAAGCTTTTTCGTCTTCCTCAAGAAAGTCGTGTTCAAGGGCTTTTACAGCAACGTCAATAAAGTAAGGTTCTTCTCCGTGGAAAAAATAAATCGGTAAAACTTCTTTATTTTTAATATTTTTGAGGATTAAATCTAATTCTTTCATCTTAATTAATGGAACTTCCCAAACTCAATTTTCAGGAAACTTTTGATTTTAAATTCAAGAAAGACAAAGATAAGTTTTTTATCTATGACTTGGTACGCAAAACTTACCTTTTGCTAACGCCTGAAGAGTGGGTTCGACAGCATTGGATTCATTATTATCTCACAGTAAAATCTTATTCTGTATCTGCTTTAATTACAGAAAAAAAAATAGTTCTCAATGGTTTAACCAAAAGAATTGACCTCTTGGTAACAGAAAAAGCGCAGCCAAAAATTCTGGTTGAATGTAAAGCTCCGCAAATTAAACTTACTGAAAAAACTTTCGAACAAACTGCACGTTATAATTCAATCATCGGAGCAAAAGAAATTGTTCTGACGAATGGTTTACAACACATTAATGCTTATTATGATAATGGGGAATATCAGTTTTATAAAGCTCAGTAATTTGAATGTAGCCCTGCTCTTGAAACACTAATGGCACAAATATTTAACACAAATAGCACAGATTATTTATTATTTAATTTTTGAAATGATTTGTACAATTTGTATTTGGTTTTAGCTAAATTAGATTTCGATTTTTATTTAAAATCTAATCATGAGTAGAAAGAGAAATTTATTTGGGAAAAACTGGAGTACTTTACGTGCAGAAATCAAGAGGGTTTCGGAAGATGAAAAATTTGAAACGGAAGAATTCAGAGCATTATCGATGCATGATGACTGGAAAGAAATTGAAAAAAAAATCTATAATTCTTTTTATAATCCTGCCTATTTGAATCAAAAACCAAATTTTCTTTGGAAAGATTTTAAGGACGACACATTTTCGGTTTCAGATTTGAAGTATAGACCAGAATATTATCTTGATAAATTAATTGATGAAAACGAAAAAGTTTGGTATTTGGTAAATGAAACAATTAATGAAACTACAAAATATTGGATTTTCGAAGGAAAAATAAAAAAAATACAGATCATTATAGATGAAGCAGGTTTTCATGAATTATGCATTGTTTCAAAAAAATATGATTGGCTTCTTTGTATCAACCATCATAATATTTTAATTGCAACAGGATCTAAGATGATAGAAAAACTTAAAAACCTAGAACTTCAAGAGCTTCAAAAACAAAATAATTAATACTATAAACTTCACAAAATAAAAATATGATACGTTCAATCTTCATCACCGCAACTTTGCTTGCTTCAGCAACAGTTTTCAGTCAGAATCTGAAAAAAGTTTCTTATCAAGACGGTACTCAAAAACTCAACGGCTTGGTCACATCAAATGCAGGAAAAAAAATTCCCGGAGTTTTGATTCTCCCCGCCTGGAAAGGAATTGACGATGAAGCAAAAACTGCAGCCGCAGATTTAGAAAAACAAGGTTATATAGCATTTATCGCCGATATTTATGGTGAAGGAAATATTCCTGCAGACAATGCTTCTGCCGGAAAAACCGCAGGATTTTACAAGAAAGATTACGCAGCTTACCAAAAGAGAATTTCTCTTGCATTGGAACAACTGAAAAAAAGCGGAGCCATTCCTGAGAAAATTGCAGTAATTGGATATTGCTTTGGCGGAACGGGAGCTTTAGAATCTGCGAGAGGAAAATTGCCTGTTGTGGGCGTAGTTTCCATTCACGGAAGCATTGGAAAAGATCAGTCGAGACCGAATGAAGCTATTTCAACTAAAATTT
Organism: Chryseobacterium aahli; assembly: GCF_022699665.1. Lineage (GTDB taxonomy): Bacteria > Bacteroidota > Bacteroidia > Flavobacteriales > Weeksellaceae > Chryseobacterium > Chryseobacterium aahli. The sequence goes on from NZ_JALDNB010000002.1 coordinate 625,287, forward strand.
TAGTAGAAAATCCCGCAGAGGATAAAGGAGTAACTCCCGAAGATTATAACAATCTGATAAAAGAAATGAATGATGGAAAAGCAGATTGGCAAATCATCACTTATGCTAACTCAAAACACACTTTTACTGACCCAAAATCAGCAGATTACAATCCAGTGATGGCGAAAAGAGCCTGGAATCACACATTGATGTTTTTGAAAGAAATTTTAAAGTAATTGAACTATAATAAAGTAAAAACAACCTCAATCAATGAGGTTGTTTTTGTTTATAAATCACTGGTTGTGCTACAATTAGAACACCACCAATACTCATTTTTTCTATCTTTCAACTTTATTTTTGATTTTTCTTTGCAGTTTTCACATACTTGCTCAACATTGTCAGTTTGCTTTGCTTCGTAATCGCAACTAAAGCAACTCCAACTCGTCAAATGAGTTTCCCGTTGATAAACCAAGTAAATGAATTTTCTTTGCATTTAGGACAAATTTGTAACGCCATATTTAAATTATTTCTTGTTCTCTATTCACTAATTCCATCGAAAATGCAGGGAGGCAGATCGCAATATACTCGCACGGTTCTGAGAACGGATTGCTGTAACGAACTCTTGCTCCTTTTTCAATTAAAATACTTTGTCCTTTTTCTAAAACAACGTTTTCTCCATCAATTTCAAATTGCTTTTTACCTGAAATAATAATGGTAAATTCATCAAATTCAGGAGTTTGATGAGGCTCGCTCCAATCTGGAGGAGCAACCATGTGTGCAATTGAAATATTTGGGTTCTGGGTTGAGTTTCCCCAGTGTTCTTCTATCAATTTTCCGTCGTTTGTAGGAACTACAAAAGGTGATTTCTGAATTTTATATTTTTTCATGATAATTTAATCTCTCGCAGATTTTGCTGATCTAGCAGATTTTAAATGCTGAAAATCATATCAGCAAAATCTGCGTGAAATTTACTTATATTAAAAGTAATTTTCCTTTCTGATTTCGTACACAAAATTAGTTCTCGTTGGTTCACCAAAATAAGCCACTTCTTCTTCAGCAATCTTTTGTCCGCCCAATCTTTCTAAAGCAATTTGCGAACGGAAATTTTCTTTCCCAATATGGAAATACACTTTATCTACAAACTGAAAAACATAATCCATCATCAGTTTTTTAATCTGCGGATTGATGCCTTTTCCCCAAGAATTGGTTCCGTAAAAAGTGTAACCAATGAAAATGCTGTTTTTGGATTCATCAAAATCATAAAAACGAGTACTTCCTAGAATATCTCCGGTAGATTTTTCTACAATTTTAAAAGCGCCCTGACTTTCCATCGCACCTTTAAAAAAGTTTTCAAAGACTTCTCTTTTATAACGGTCTTTATTCGGATGTTGCTCCCAGACTTTTGGATTGGAAGCCACTTCATACAACAATTCAAAATCCCCTTGCTGTAAGGGGATTAATTGATATTTTTCGTTTTCTAAAACAGGTTGAATAGAAAAATTCATCTTAATAATTTTAAATCTTAGCTTTTTGCTTTTGCAGCGTCAGATTCTATCTTTTTGATTTCCTTCAATTTCTCAGCAATCTTGGTTACTGCTTCAGGTTTTGCAGGTTTTAAAGCTACCTCAGCCTGAGCCATATCCCATTTAATTACCAAATTCCCTGAGTTTTCGTCAGTTGGGTTTAATGTAATTTCAAACCACTCTTGTTTATCAGTCAATTTATTAACCGGAACTGTAACGTCTACAACATCTTGTTTTGGGTCGTAAGTGTAAGCTCCCCATTGCTGGAAATCTTTATTTAAAATCACTTTCCAATCTTTTTCTGTTGGTACGATGAACAAACCGTAAGTTCCTGCAGGAACTACTTTTCCACCAAAATTCACAGACTGCCCGAATGTAATTTTTGTAGATGAGTTGGCACCCGCTCTCCAAACTTGTCCGTAAGGAACCAATTCTCCGAAAATTTTTCTTCCTTTCACGCCTGGTCTTCCGTAGTCTACAGAGATTTTAGACATAGAAAACTGCTGTTCTACTTTCTGACGAGGACTTGCTGCCGGTACAGAATAATCTTGTGCAAAACTGAACATCGAAGCTGATATGCAAACTGCAAATAATAACTTTTTCACTTATTTTAAATTTTGCTAAAATTACGAAATGGATGTCAGAAATTGGTTTTTGAGTTTGATAAATTTTGTTAAAGTATTATTCGCTTTAAATAAAAAACCTCACAATAAAACTTGTGAGGCTTAGATTATTTTAAATTTATTCAGATCTGGCTTTCCATTTTTGGAGAATAGTGGTATAAAAATAGGTGAAAATAAATCCTATCACTAAAAGAATATAGCTGAGGAAAAGCCCAAGTGAATCTATAATTGATTGACAGTCTTCATATCCTACTCCTTTTACAGGATCATAAACGGTTCCTTGGCAAGCATCTCTTTGATACATTGAAATAATTATAAAAATCAGCAATACAAAAAGTACAAAGCCATTCAACGAAATATTGACAAAAATCGAGGTAATAAGTTTATTAAATTTATTCATCATCAATAACGGAATCAACAAGATAACAATTGATAGCAACAAACCTAATTGAGAGACAAAGTACTCCTCTTTTCCTAAGTGAGAAAATGAATATAAGACAGTTATCAGAACAACTGCCAAAACTAAAACTCCTGCACTGATAATGCTGAATAACAGCGATTTTAAACCTGTAATTCTAAAACTAAAAATCAGTGTTGAAAGGAAAAAAGAAATCCAAAGATAAATGTGAATATTTTGCGAAAAGAAATCTTCACTTTTCACATAATCAACATTATTCAGAAGGTCTTTCAGGTTATCTTGATAGTAGTAAAACTCAGAGACGTTATTATAAAAGTATTTTTCAGGAGAAATCTGTTTATTGATTTCAGGATTAAATTCTTTAATAGAAATCGAGTCATCGACAATCGTTCCGTTCTCATCAACATACGATGCTGCTGCAGAATCAACCGCAATCGCAGCAGCTTCGGCAACTTCATTATTTTCTCTGTCAGAATAATATGAAGAATTGTTTGGGTTATATTTTTCCCCTTTTTCAGGTTTGTAAGTTTTGATAAAATATCTGACTTCAAAATTTTGTGGAGAATACACCATATTAGTCCATTCTTTTGCCTTTAAATTGTTTCTGATTTTAAATTTTTCAGAAATATTTAAAAATTGGGAAAGCAGTTTTTCAATTTCAACATGATTATTTTTATTGAGAAGTTCAGAAGTTTTCCTGTTGATTTCAGCTTGTCTGGATTTTAAATCGCCCTCTGAAACATTATTATAATTATTATAACCAGTATAATATGAATCTTCATAATTTTGATCTGAGAATTTATTTTCATAAAAAACGTCAGAAAAGTTATAATAACTTGGCGCTGTATTTTTTATATAAGATGACAAATCAACTACATCTTTTTTGAAGTAAAAAGTTTCAAAATTTTCGTTTCGGTCAGACTTTACAGCTTCAATTCCTTTGTTTCTTTCATAATCCGGAAGAATGTATTCATGATTTTCATCTTTTTTGTAAGACTTTTTAGAATACATCGTATAATACTGATAAACCCTGTTGTAATAGACAAAATATTTTTTATTTCGGTCCACTTTTTTAATCTCGGTTTCGCAGTAAAGATCATAAAAAGGTTTTGGAGAAAGTCTGTTTTCTAAAGTGTACAATTCTAAATTCTGGGAAAGAAAAGGATAACTTCTGTTGACGATATCGATATTTTCTTTCATTTCAGAGTCGGGATATTTATGATTAACAAATATTTTAAAACCAGACATGTATGAAAAATAGAAAGTGGTACTCGCAAAAATAATCACAAAATACTGTACAAACTGCGAAAAGAGTTTACCTCGTGATAAAGGATAAATGTTTTTGAACGCATTGTTTTTAAACATCAAAATCAGCCATCCCACAATCATCAAAATAGAGATAATCAGATGAATAAATATCAGTCCATTTTTGAAATAATCATCTCTCACTGTACGTGTCTGCAAAGAAACGGGATCGAGGTGCGAAAGATAGCCGATGATGAAAAAGAGAATGTGAACAAGCAAACTTGCCAAAAGCATCCACACAATTTTGGTGTTCCAAACGGTAGGATATTTCTCTAATAAATATTGATTAATTTTATTTATTTTTTGCATTTTAATTTGAATTAAAGAAGATTAATTAACGAAAAATCTTCTCGTAGAAGATGAGATATTCCTGATGTAAACCAAATCTGTTTTCGCTTGTCCTAAAGCGGTGATGACATTATGAAACTCAGTTTCTGCCGAGAAATAAGCAACATAAACTCCACCATTAAAATTCAGTTTTTCTAAAGCAAAATCTTTAAAAACTTCAAGCAGATGTTCTCTTGAATTGGTGGTGTCAATTTCTATAATCAAACTTGCATTTTCGGTATCTTTTAATTCAGAATTATCTTTGTACTGACCGTTTTTCAGGAAAATGACTTTATCTGAAACCTTTTCGACTTCGTACAATTGCTGCGAGCTCAAAATCAAAGCAATAGGATGATTAACGGAGTTGGCAATCGATTTTAAATCTTCCAGAATAACCTGTTGAGCCAAGACATCGAGATTAGCTAAAGGTTCGTCTAAAAGTAAAATTTCTGGTTTTCTTAAAAGAGTTCGGGCCAATTCAAAACGCATTTTGTAACCGGAAGAAAGCTCGTTCCATTTCAGGTGTTTGTAATTCCAAAGTCCCAATCTGGCAATCATCATCAACGTTCGTATTTCATTTTCTTCGGGTTTAACATTGTAATTTGACAGAACAAATTTCAAATTATCTTTTAAACTTCCATACCATTTCTCAGTACGCTGCGGGATGTACACCAATTTTGTGCAAAGGTCATATTCATCTTTCGGCTCAGAATTGAAAGAATAATTGAGCTCACCTTCATTAAAAGAAATTTCTTTGGCTAAAATTCGCAGAAGTGTCGTTTTACCGTTTCCGTTCTCTCCTACCAAACCGTAAACCTGGCCTTTATTGATTTCCATAGAAACCGGACCGAGAGAAAATCTGTTGCTGCCGTAAGATTTCAAAATATTTTTTGCCCGAAGCACAGGTTTCTCAGCCGAATGTTCCTGCACTTGAATTTTTTCAATTTTCTCAAGAAGAATTTTAGACTTTTCAATAAACTCGCTTATTGCGTGGCTATTTGTTTCTTTCCAGTCTGTCAGGTTGATGGCTTCTTTATAGATTTCCATGTTCTGCGTATCTATAGCGCAGTCGAGCAATTTTCTAAAACCTAATACAGTATCTTTATTATCAAAGAAATGATAAACCTCGTTCACACGATGTTGGTGTTTCGTCATTTGGGATATTTAATTAATCTAATATATATAAATTTTAAGAATAAATTATATCAATTTACAGAGATAAATTTAATGATTATATTTGGCTAAATTTTATTTGAAAATGTTTGTAAAAATTGCATTAGTTGTAGTATTAATGATAGGTTCAGTGATACTTAAAGCTCAGGAAACAATTCCATTCAGATTGACAAAACACAACAATATCATTGTAAAAACTTTGGTAAACGACAAAGATTCACTTCATCTTATGTTTCAGATTGCCATGGAAGACGCATCGATTTCACCGGAAAGAACAAGAAAAGCTGACAACATCATTTTTAAAGGTGAAATAAGCAACGGAAATACACTGAAAATTGGCAACAAAAAACACGAAAACATCAGGTTTTTCGACAATGAATTTACCGGTCATGAAGCCGATGGTAAAATAGGAACCGGAATTTTTAAAAATCAAATATTTAAAATTGATTATGATCAAAACAAATTTGTCATCTACAACCAACTTCCGGATTTGAAAGGCTATCAACCTGTACCACTTTTTTTAGAGAACGGACAGTTTTATATCGTTGCAGATAATATAATCGATGGAAAACCATATCAAGCGAATTTCCTTTTGCAATCAGGTTATTCAGGAGGATTATTATATAGCAATGAGTTTGCAGACGGAAAAGAGTTGGATAAAAACCTGAAAATTACAGGTGAAAAAGTAATGAAAAACTCTGCGGGACAAAGCATTACCACCAAACAAGGCATTCTACCATCTCTAAAATTGGGAAATATTATTCTAAAAGATGTAACTGCAGGATTTTTCACAGGCGAACTCAAAACACAACATAAAAATTACTTTGCAGCAGACGTTATGAAAAGATTCAATTGGATTTTTGATGCGGATAGAAAAATGGTTTACATTAAGCCCAGCAAATACTTTGATGCGCCCTATTATAAAATCAATTAAACTCACATTCCCATCATCATTGACATATAATAGTTGGCGCAATGCAGTGAAATGAGGAGCAACATATTTTTTTCATCAAATGTTTCTAAAATTTCAGAAGTCGTCATTTGATATTCGTAGTTCAAACTATTCCATTTAAAATTTGGCTTCATCATCATGAGCTCAGATCCTTTTTGGTCTGTCAATACAAATGATTCTTTGAAAAAACCTTGGTGTTTAAAAATGTAGTCTTTTTCGGTATCGTCAAAATAAGTTTTCAAAAGAATATTGCCATCCCAATTCATTGCGAATTTCAAAATTACATTTTTACCGTCAATTACTTCAACTGTCGTTCCCCAAAAACCTTTTGGCTCAACTTGATATTTTGAGTTTAAAATTTCAATTTCAGCATTGAATTTAAACCAGTTTTTGTAGTGCAATTCCCCGATTATCTTTTCGTCTTTTGTTATTTTGAAAGTGGTGAATTTTTCTGAAGTTGCTTGATATTCCATTTTGCGTTTTTATGAATTTATTTTATTCTAAATTACATTTTTCCGCCAAACTAAAAATTAGTTCCTAATTTTTTTAATGTAGAACTATTTCTTTCGATAACTATTGGAAACAAAAAATTGCATTAACGAATCATTAATAAATTTCAATATCCCTTAACTATCTTGTACTATCCTGCCCTGTCAATTTTTTATTCGAAAAATTATTATACTTTTAAAAATCAGAAAACGTTTAAGTTTTGTAGAAGAAGCGATAAATTTTGAATGTAAAAACAAAATGCAATCGATTAACCTTTTCATTTTAAATGTTGAAAAGAAACAATTAATAAACCAACCAAATCAATGAATAATACCCAACCCGGAAACTCGTTTTCTTCTTCAAAAAAGAAAAATTACTACTTTCCTCTGATCCTTATCACGAGTTTGTTTTTCTTTTGGGGATTTATCCATAATCTTGATCCGATCTTGATTAAACACCTTCGAAGTGCTTTTCACCTGAACCATTTTCAGGCTTCGTTAGTAGATTCATCTGTTTTTGCAGCGTACTTTTTATTGGCCATTCCTGCAGGAATGATTATTCAGAAATATGGTTACAAAACCGGGATTTTAGTAGGTTTGTTCTTTTTTGCGGCTGGATGTTTTTTATTTGTTCCGGCAGCGAATAACATTAGTTATCCGTTTTTTCTCGCAGCTCTTTTTGTCTTGTCTTGTGGTCTTGCCATTCTGGAAACCGCAGCAAACCCTTACATTACCGTTTTGGGCGCACCTGAAAAAGCAACACAAAGATTAAACTTTGCACAGTCTTTCAATGGTTTGGCAGCTTCAATTGCTCCTATTGTTGGCGGAATTTTTATTCTGAGTGATGAACCAAAATCACAGGAAGAACTTGCCCAACTTGATCAGGCAGCAAAACTGGCCTACATTCACGCTGAAACTTCACTTGTAAAAGGACCTTACATCATTTTGGGAATCATCATTCTGCTGGTTATGTTTCTATTTTTATTGGTAAAACTACCGGAAGTAACGGAAAGCAAAGAAAAATCGACAAAGAGTTTTATTCAGGTTTTAGGCGTAAAAAATGTCGGATGGGGTGTTCTCGCACAGTTTTTTTATATCGGTGCGCAAATTTATGTTTTCAGTTTTCTCTTGGTTTTTGCAGAAGATGCGATCAATATGAAAGGTCAGGAAGCTAAATATTATGCCGGTGTGGCAGGATTATTATTTATGATCGGGCGTTTTGCAGGAACTTTTTTCATGAAATATATTTCACCTCAAAAACTATTGAGTATCTATAGTGTGATCAGTATCTTTCTCAGCATTTGGGTTATTGCCGGATCAGGAATTTCAACATTATATGCATTGGTTGCGCTTACATTTTTTATGTCAATCATGTTCCCAACTATTTTTGCTTTGGGAATTGAAGGTGCCGGTGCAGAAACAAAATCTGCCTCCAGCTTATTAATCATGTCTATTGTTGGAGGTGCCATCATACCACCGATTGCAAGTAAAATTACAGATATTTCAGGGAATATTCATTTTTCTTATGCTGTTCCTTTAGTCTGTTTTATCATCGTTTTTCTGTTTTCATTAAGATTCAGAAATAAAAAAATCTCATCATAATAAATGTAGAAGCCTAAAATGAGCAATTTAATTTTAAAAATAAATCAAAAAGATAATGTTTTGGTTGCTTTGCAGGATATTCCAGCAGAAACCGAAATTATTTTCGAAGGAATCACCTACACCACTTTAGAAGCAATCCCTGCTAAACACAAATTCTTTATGAATGACATGAAACAGGGTGACGAAATCTTCATGTATGGCGTTTTAGTAGGTAAAGTACAGTACGATCTCGCAGCGGGAACCCGAATGACGACAGACAATACAAAACACGCTGCCGAACCTTACTACTACCGAGATGTTGACTATCACTGGACAAAACCTGATGTGTCAAGATTTTTACATAAAACTTTTAAAGGATATCACCGTTCAAACGACGATGTAGGTACGGCCAATTACTGGCTTTTTATTCCTACCGTTTTTTGTGAAAACCGTAATCTTGATATTATTAAAGAATCATTGTATAATGAATTGGGATACGCGGTTGATGCAAAATACAAAAGCTATACCCATCAATTGGTAGAAGCCATTTCTAAAGGAGAAAATTTGGATGATATTAATTTTTCACCCTCAAATATTGCTGCAAAAGACAGAGTTTTTAAAAATGTAGATGGTATCAAGTTTCTTAATCACACTGGCGGTTGTGGTGGAACAAGACAGGATGCGGATACCCTCAGCAAACTTTTGGCGTCTTACGCAGACCATCCCAATGTTGCAGGAGTTACTTTGTTAAGTTTGGGCTGTCAGCATCTTCAGATTGATAATTTTAAAAAGGATTTGTACAATAGAAATCCTGATTTTGATAAACCTTTACTCGTTTTTGAGCAACAAAAAGCGGTCAGTGAAGAAACAATGATCAAAAATGCCATTTTTGAAACCTTGAAAGGACTGTTGGAAATTAATAAAATTGAACGTGAAGATGCACCGATAAGCAAACTTTGTGTTGGTGTAAAATGCGGTGGAAGCGATGGTTTCAGCGGTATTTCAGCCAATCCGGCTGTAGGACATCTTGCCGATATACTTTCGGTTTTGGGAGCTAAAGTTTTACTGGCAGAATTCCCGGAATTGTGCGGTGTCGAACAGGAATTAATAGATCGTGCCGTTGATCAACCAACCGCAGAAAAATTTATCAGGTTGATGACGGAATATGATGAATTGGCTCACGCCGTAGGTTCAGGATTTTACATGAATCCATCGCCGGGAAATATTAAGGACGGATTAATCACAGATGCCATCAAATCTGCAGGAGCTGCAAAAAAAGGAGGTTCTGCCCCTGTTGTAGATGTTTTGGATTATACAGAACCTGCTACCAAACCAGGATTGAGTTTAGTTTGCACACCGGGAAATGATGTGGAAGCAACCACAGGAAAAGCAGCTTCAGGAGCAACCTTAATTCTGTTTACAACTGGTTTGGGAACGCCTACAGGAAATCCGGTTTGCCCTGTCATCAAAGTAGCTACAAATACCGTATTAGCTACGAAGATGTCGGATATTATTGATATTGATACTGGGGCGGTTGTGCGTGGCGAAAAAACCATTCAGGGAATGGGTGAAGATATTTTAGATTTCTGCATCGACGTTGCCAGCGGAAATATCATTCCTAAAGCTGTAGCATTGAATCAGGATGATTTTATTCCTTGGAAAAGAGGAGTGAGCCTTTAAAAATTTTAAGGAATATTAATCTTAAAAAAAAAAAAATTAAACGCAAAGATTTAATATTACATGTGAAGATTTAAGGAGCAAAGGTGCGACAAGTCGCTTAAGCTTGAAAATAACTCGAATGTCAATTGATAACAAATATATCTCTGTGATTTTATTTAAGTGAAATGCCTTTGCGAACTTAAAAACAGTTAGTTGTCAAAAAATCTTAGCGCCCTTTGCGTTAAAATAAATTACCAATAAAATTTAATATAAAATGTTTTCTTTAAAAAATAAAAAAGCCGTTGTAACAGGCGGAGGAAGCGGAATCGGGCAAGCCATTGCGGTTCAGCTCGCAGCCAATGGTGCAGAAGTTCACATTCTTGAAATAACAGAGCAAAACGGACAGGAAACTCTGGAAAAAATACAATCTTCCGGAGGAAATGCTACAGTGTATGCTTGCGATGTTTCAAAACAGAAAGATGTTTTAGGAGTTTTTGAACAAATTGGAGCGATCAATATTCTTGTCAATAATGCGGGAATTGCGCACATTGGAAAAGCAGATACGACTTCAGAAGAAGATTTTGACAGAATTTATAATGTCAATATTAAAGGGGTTTACAATTGTCTGTTTGCAGCCATTCCGCAGATTAGAAAATCAGGAGGCGGTGTGATCATTAATATGGCTTCAATTGCTGCATTGGTTGGAATTCCTGATCGTTTTGCTTACAGTACAGCAAAAGGTGCTGTAAAAGCAATGACCATGAGTGTTGCCAAAGATTATATTAATGAAAACATCCGTTGTAATTCCATTTCTCCAGCAAGAGTACATACACCTTTTGTGGATGGATTTTTAAAGAATAATTATCCTGACAATATCGAAGAAATGTTTGAAAAACTGTCGAAAACCCAACCGATCGGAAGAATGGCTCAACCTGAGGAAGTTGCCTCTTTAGCATTATATTTATGCAGTGATGAAGCATCATTCATAACAGGAGTAGATTACCCTATTGATGGTGGTTTTACTACTTTGAATAATTAAACTTTGTGAATTTTCGCAACTTTTAAATATTAGACTGCAGTCCTAGCCCCGATAGAAACGGCATCCTTTTGGGTTGCGGCTGGAGCAAAGCGGAAGCCGTAACCCAAAAGATATAGTGGATAGCGGGAAAAAGCTTCAAATAAAAAATTAAATAGCTTTTCCATGTAATCAAAAGCTCCTCACAAAATAATATAAGTAAAAATTAAAATGAAATTAATAAAATTTGGAAAACTGGGACAGGAAAAACCGGGAGTAATTATCGGCGAGAAAAGATATGATGTTTCTCATCTGGTAAAAGATTATGATGAAAACTTCTTTTCCGGTGACGCCATAGAAAATTTAAAATCTGAAATAAATACTCAGAATCTACCCGAAATTTCTCTTGATGAAAGATTAGGTACACCTCTGGCAAGACCATCCAAAATCATCTGTGTCGGACTGAATTACAAAGATCACGCCGCTGAAACTAATGCTCAGATTCCACAGGAACCTATTTTGTTTTTTAAAGCTACCACCGCAATCGTAGGACCTAATGATGATTTAATTATTCCTAAAACGAGTACAAAAACTGACTGGGAAGTTGAATTGGGTATCGTCATCGGAAAAAAAGCGAGCTATGTTTCTGAAGAAAATGCTATTGAACACGTTGCGGGTTACGTTTTGCACAACGATTATAGTGAAAGAGCCTTTCAGCTGGAAAGAAACGGACAGTGGGTAAAAGGAAAAAGCTGCGATACTTTTGCACCAATTGGTCCTTTCATTGCGACGCCTGACGAAATTGAAGATGTTCATAATTTACGTTTGTGGTTGAAGGTCAACGGACAAATGCTGCAGGATGGAAATACTTCCAATCTGATTTTTGATGTTCCTTTTATCATAAGTTATATCACTCAGTTTATGACTTTGCTTCCGGGGGATGTGATCAGTACGGGAACGCCTGCCGGTGTTGGTTTGGGACAAAAACCTGAGCCATGGTATTTGAAACCAGGTGATGTGGTAGAATTGGGAATTGACGGGTTAGGAAGCAGTACACAAAAAGTAAAAGCTTACGGAGAATGAAAAAATTCTGTCTCGCTATCGATTTAATTGATGATTCTGAATTAATAGCGGAATACGAAAAGTATCACCAAAACGTTTGGCCTGAAGTGAAACAAAGTATTTTGGATTCAGGAATTACAAATATGGAGATTTATCGTGTTCAAAACCGATTATTTATGATTGTGGAAGCAGATGAAAATTTTTCTTTTGAAGCTAAAAATGAGACTGATAAAAATGACTTAAAAGTTCAGGAATGGGAAGAATTGATGTGGAAATTTCAAAAACAGTTACCCAATTCAAAGCATGATGAAAAGTGGCAGTTGATGGACAAAATATTTTCATTATAAATTTCATTTCAGAAAAAAATAATTAAATATGATTATTGATTCTCACGCACATTTTTGGAAATTTGATCCAGTTCGGGATGCTTGGATTACGAAAGATATGACAGTCATCCAGAAAGACTTTCTGCCGGAAGATTTTTCTTTATATTTAAATGAAAACAGAATTGAAGGCTGCGTTGCCGTGCAAGCTGATCAAAGTAATGAAGAGACAGCTTTTTTGGTAAATTTAGCTAAAGAAAATCCTTTTATTAAAGGGGTTGTTGGTTGGATTGATTTAACTTCTGATAAACTTGAACAGTCACTTCAAAGCTATAAATCTGAAAAACTCATTAAAGGTTTCAGACATATCGCTGAAGGAGAAGAAATCGGTTTTTTACTCCAAAAAAATGTACTCAACGGAATCGCTGCACTTCATCAATATGATTATACTTTCGATATTTTGTTGAGACAGGATCAGCTTTCTGACGCTATAAAACTTTCGGAAAAATTGCCCGATCAACCATTTATTCTGGATCATTGCGGAAAACCGGATCTTAAAACAAAAGACTTAAAAAACTGGAAATCTAACATTTCTGAAATTGCGAAAAATCCAAACATTTATTGTAAAGTTTCGGGACTTTTAACACAAGGAAATTGGGACAATATTGATGAAAAAGCAATTTTTGAAATTTTGGATTTTATTTTTTCACAATTTGGAATTAAGCGTGTCGTTTTCGGAAGTGACTGGCCTGTCATGTTATTAGGAGGAAATTATGCTTTGTGGCTGGAATTGATTTCAAAATATTTGACACAATTTTCAAAAGAAGAACAGAAACTTTTTTTCTCCGGAAATGCTGTTAAATTTTACAATTTATAATTTTTTATTACCGCAAAAGTGACAAAAGATTAACATATTAGTTATTTTAAGTTTATCATTAGAGCGCTAATAAGAGTACATAAGTTTTAAAAACATTTCGTGTTCTTTGCTGAGTGAAACGCCTTCGCGAACGAAAAATATGCAGAACAATATTAAAAAAATCTTTGCGCTCTTTGCGTTTAAAGAAAACATAACCCAAAATTATGAACCTAAATCTTGACCATAAAATAATCATCGTAAGCGGCGGTGCAAAAGGCATCGGAAATGCTATTGCGAAAATTTTAGCCGAAGAAAATGCATTGCCGATAATCATTGGCAGAAACGAAGACGATAACAAAAAAGCCATTCAGGAAATTCAGGATCTTGGAGGAAAAGCTGACTTTGTTACCGCCGAACTTTCCCAACCCGAAGAATGCAAAAAAGCCATTAGTGAAGTTGTAAAAAAATATGGAAAAATCGATGGTATTGTCAATAATGCTGGTGTAAATGATGGTGTTGGGCTGGAAAATGGTTCGTATGAAGGATTCATGGCATCATATCACAAAAATTTGGTGCATTATTATCTTTTGGTGCACCATGCACTTCCCTATCTTAAAGAAAGCAAAGGTTCCATTGTAAATATCGGCAGCAAGACCGCAGAAACCGGACAAGGCGGAACGTCAGGCTATGCCGCCGCAAATGGTGCAAGAAATGCTTTGACAAGAGAATGGGCGGTAGAACTTTTGCCTTACAGTATTCGTGTAAATGCTATTATCGTTGCTGAAGCTTGGACACCGCTTTACCAATCATGGATTTCTACTTTTGAAAACCCTGAGGAAAAACTAAAAAGTATTACTTCAAAAATCCCTTTTGAAAACCGCATGACGACCTCAGAGGAAATTGCTAATATGGCTGCGTTCCTTTTATCAGAAAGATCTTCGCATACAACTGGTCAATTGATTCATGTAGATGGTGGATATGTGCATTTGGATAGAAGTTTGGGGTAAATCACGAGAATTAAATGTTTAAGATTTTTAAGAATCAATATCGATTGCTTTTTTCCAGCAGGAATAAATTTTTAAACACATAATTTTCAAAAGAAAATACTGAATATTCCATTTAATTCTTAAATTTGACCAATGCAAAAGAATCTTTATCTCATCATTATATCATTTTGTCTTGTGAGTTGCTACACCTATCAGGTTAAAAAACAAGCGGATACAACAACCGACAATAAACAAGACTCCAAAAAGAGTGTAACTCTTGCTGATAATACTCCTATGCAAGCGAAAAATACAACAGCTGCATCCCAAAGTCTGAGTCAACAACAAATGTCTGTTAATATTCAGGAGAAACTTGCACCTAATAAAAATGTTAGAATTGACGTTGATGGCAAGACCTATAAAATAATAGTTGACAAATGGGAAAATGACAGTCTGGTTGCACACGCGGTTCATAATCCTAAAAAAATTCTGAAATTCCATAAGAATCAGATCAATAGTGAGAAAATTGCTGAAAAACGCTTTTCACAACCCATCGCTGATATTATTACTGTTGCTGCTTATGCCGGCATTGGTATTTTAATCTATTCTCTTGTCAAATAATTTTTTAAATTTTTCAATTATTTAATCCTGAATATGTTACAATTACATTTTTACCATCGAGATTTTCTTTCGGTAAATTTTTGATTAAAATTAATTCCCAAAACTTGCGCGAATTTAGTGTTGATTCTTCCACTTAATATTCGTGTCGCGCTTCGGACAGTGAGAGTTTTTTAACGGATTAATTATCAATTTTCTTAACGCTCCATTTTCCTATGTCGTAAAACAAAAGAGATACAAGTCGCTTATTTCCAATTATTAAGATATCTTTTCAGAAACCTTTTGCCATTTTCAACTAAAAATTTTTCCACACAAATAATAAGATAATTTTCATCAATGGATTCAGAATTTTTGTTTTTAAAAACCCTGATATCTTTTAAAATTTCTAATCTTTTATCTACAATCGGTAAATAGACCAACAAATCATCTCTAAGTTTTTCCAGACTTGTAACATCATTGTAAGGATTGATAGGATTGATAAGACCATCATAATCTGATCCTATACAGATATGATCCCACGGACTACGCTCGCCAATCCAATTCATTTCGGAATATCCTAAACGCACTGCATACAAAATATGAGCACAGAGTAAATAAATATGTCGCACCTGCCGATCTGTTTTATGCTTGGTAGTAAATGCTTCTTCCAGATCATAAGTTCCGTTTTTAAACCATTTTTCCCATTCATAAAGAGGTATTGCCTCCGCATCTTTGAAATATTCCGGTCTTGAACCATCTAACATTCCTTTTGCAGAGCCCAAAATTCGCTGATCCATCGAAATTCCGATCAGACCGTTACTCTTCATAATTTCTATGATTTCTTCATCAAAAAGATTGATTGTCCAAGGGTTTGCAAAAATTTTGTTATTCAGCAAAAAATCGGTTTTACCAATCATCCTGTTTTTTGCCTGAATTTCGGGAATAGTTTTACCATGATCATATTTTATCGCTGAACGGTAATTTTTTTGCTCTAAAAAATTCTGTAATGAACAGAAAGTAAATCCTGTATGAGATGAGATGATGGGTAAACGAAGAGTTTCCGGGTGTTCTTCTCCCAACTCCTCGCGGAATTGATAGAATTTGTGTCTGGAAAATACACTCATATGCTTCACATCGATCAATGTGGGGTAAGGATGCAGAAAGACTGACCGAATAAAGTCTTTTCCTTTTTCTGAAATACCATACCCTGATTTTGGTATAAAATCATTACTTCGAAATGCAATTTGTGCAGTATCATTAAGCGCCTGTGCAAAACCACACATTAACTGCTCGGGAATTTCGCTGAGATGAACCAGATTAATACTAAAAAGATCAACATTATTCTTGTCATCCTGAATTTCACGGTAACATTTACCAGGATCGGTAACTGCAGAAGTATCACGAATTGTAACATCAGAAAAATTATGCGCTCCCTCTACCGAAAATGCAAGATAAGTAAATTGCGGATCGGCGAAGATATCTTCAGATAATAGTTTTTTTCTGCTTATAAATTTAATCTTAAAATCATTTTCTAACGTTTTGAAATTAGAATTATAGTAAGCAATCTCTTCCTTAAAAAGACCAAAATATGAAGTCTGTTTGTTCTTCACACGGTCAATAAAGCTCCAATTGATTGGTAAATTTGATGAGCTAAAGCCTTTGAATAGGCCATTTATATTTTCTGCAAAAGCATACTCCATAGCCATAATTGCAGTAACTCCGTATCCTAAAGGACTATTTTTCACCATGCTTGGTGAAGACTGGCTGTCAAATGCGTTGCCCATGAATTCATCTATAACGCTCATTATACCTTTAGTCTTAAAATCGGAGGTAAGCGGGAGACGGCTGGAATCTTTTTTACTTATTAAATGCTTAAATAATAAATGAAAATGGAAGTCAAATATATTTTTCATAGCTGTTTTTTTAGATTAAAGTACCTGCTGTCTCATCTGATTGAAAATTTCTAAGGATTGATCTTTATTTACATCTATCATGCTTTCAAAAGATGACCTCTCAAATGTTGTATTCTGCTCTAACATTCTTTTTGCATGATCAGACATTTCGTGAGTTTCTGTCTGCAAACTTTCCTCATTTGTAATCGTTTTACGAATACCGCGCAGTATACCATTCCATAGCATTTTTAGACTTTCGCCAACAGTCCTGAATCCCATAGCAACTTTACTTATATCTTCATCTTTATAAGCATTTTCAAGGTTTTTCAAATCCGGAACTTGAGTCTTTAACAGCTGGTCGATATCTAAAATACCTGCTCCAAAATTACTCGGAAGATTATGTTTAGTTCTCGCAGAACTACGTAAGCTTGTTCTGAAAGCCTCTACAACCTGATAGCCATGATAAGCTGATAGCTTTTGTTTGTTTTTGTGCAGCCATAGTACTGCTGCAGATGAAACATGAGGAGTAGCATAACTTGTACCGTGACCATAACCCATCCCGTATCGGAATAATCCTGATTTTTCTTTCAAAAATTTCGGTACATAAACATGCATTCCCGGCGCAGTAATATCTACAGTTTTCCCGCGAGATGATCCTTTCCATTCCATATCATCGGGATTAGATGCAGCTACAGCGATTGTTCCGGGATGAACTGCTGGAGCAACGACTTCTTTTACTTCGTTTCCTGCAGCGCAACACCAAATAATTCCTTTTTCATATACTTTTTTTGCAAGGTTATAAGTAGTCATTGTCGGTGGCAATCCCATACTTGTAGTAATTACTTTTGCATCAGAAGCAATTGCGGCATCAACAGCTTTCGCAAGTTCAGACTGTCTTCCTATAATTAAAACATCTTTCGCTACACGATAAGGGATCAGTTTCACACCATTCTGCTGCAATAATCCCCAATTACCATTGCCTTCTGCATCAGAAAACTGGTTTCCGATGATTATACTTCCTGTTCTTGCTCCATGACCGTAATCAGCCAGAGAAATTAATTTATTATTTTCATCTTCTCTGGAGTTATCATCATTATTTACAAAGTCGTAATCGTCCATAAGATTAAAGCAGTTGTCATTTTTCGGATGATGAGAGTAGCCTGTATCAAACTGAACTATTTTTATGGTATTATTTATATTATCTTTAATTCCTCCACTATAGTTGACGGCCTTCCAATTCCATTGTCTGTATTCTGCTTCAGTTTTTCCTTTCACGTATTTACTTGTATTATTATAAAGTCCAAGAAAATATTTTTCATTATTAAAATCTTTTGAAGAATCAGAACTTTCAAAGCTTTTAAACTGATTTTCATTGGTGACTTCCATATTCAGATAAATTTCACTGTCGTATTCTGCATGCATAATGCCTCCTATTGCCAATAACTCTCTTGCAAATTCGTTTGGATTTTTGTTTTTTGGTGAAATATTTAAAACATACAGTTCCTCTTCATTTTCTTTGGCAGAAACCGGTGTCGCTAAATACAACTCAAAGTTTCTTCCATAATTAAGCACAAGTTCCGATTCTATTCTTTCGAAATTTCCAGGAGTATTTTTTGCTAATATTATGAATGGTAATTTTTCGTTATTTAAAGTAGTTTCTGACGTTTTCGTAACAGTTTCAGAATTGGTTTCTGTTGTTTCTGGTTCTTTGGATTTTTTTGGGGTTAAAAAAAATTCAGGTTGATTTGCTACGGTTTCTTTCAGTTCTTTTTTGTTTTTATTAGTTCTTGAAAGAATTTCATTTTTCTTAGCATTTTGTGCCTCATCTGTGAAAGTTTTTTTCTGAAGGATTTCCAAAATTCTGCTTATTCTAATACCTGCATTGCCTAACCATTCTATATCTTCATCTGGTGTTTGTGATGTGGCAATTGTACCAGATTTGGTAAGCGGGTTGCCATTTTTATCCATTTTTGGAACACCTGTCTGATGTAAAGCAATAACTTCACAAGTACCTAATGCTATTACGGCAGATCCCGAAGTTCCTGGCAAAGTATCGGTTTCATAAATAATCTGATCTTCATTTTCTGAAAAAAAGGAATTATTGTTGAGTGTTGTTTTCTTTGGAAGACCATTAGGATGTTGAATAATGATGCATGATTCACCTTTAATAATTTTTCCGATGTTCCCGTCCAGCTTCAAAGAAGGTATATCTTGTAAGTTCTGATCTTTTTGATTGGCTGCTTCTAATGCCACCATTGTAAAGTCTAATCCTGAAAACTCATCATCAATACTTTTTTTCATACTAGACGTAAAAAAGAATATTTCCGGTTCTAATCTAAACTGCATGGGATTTAAAATTCTGCCTTCTTCATCTATTTCATAAAAAAACTCAGCCTTTATATTTAAGCATGTATCAATATCAGGAATGACGTGATTATTAGTCACCAAAATATTTTGATTGATTAAAAATCCTGTTCCAATAGGTTTGCTATTGATAAGAATTCTACAAACAGATTTTGAAATCTGTATGATTTTGACAAGACTGGAAATATCTACAAGATCATTTTCTTTCAAAACACGCTCAATTCCCAATTCAAAATTGATATTTTCACGAGCAACTCTGGTTTCCATACGCTCCTGATTGTCTTCCAAATCTGAAAGTGGCTGGTGACTTGCGCGTACCTCTTCCAATTTATTTTGATCTTTAATAATTTGATCATATTCATTGATTAGTTTATCAACAATGATCGCTTTTGATTCTGCAGCACTAAAAAGATTAAACATGGTATAAAGTTTTTGGTTAAATCATATACATAAACCTGAAAACAAAATCTTTCATAAGAAAAGATTAAACTGCAACCACAGTAATTGATTTTTCAGGAGAGAAGTTTTTCATGGTTAGCTTTAAAAAAAGAATATCAATATAAATTCAAAATCAATCTATGAATTTATATTATCTTTTACTCAAAGTTAAGGCAAAACAGAACAAAAAAAGTAACCCATTTGGGTGATATTTTTATGAATTAAATATCAAATCTGAAATTATATTCAAGACAAGTTTTATGATAGAAAAATCCCCGCAAGAAAACTTACGGGGATGAAATTTATATTTTAATTTCGAAATTACATCGTTTCCATCTTAAAGCTCATACTCTCAATCACTTTCAAGATTGCTTCAACCGTATCCATGGATGTTAAACAAGGTACACCGTTTTCAACGCTCATTCTTCTGATCTGGAAACCGTCTCTTTCAGACTGTTTTCCTTTCGTCATGGTGTTGACAACATACTGAACTTTTCCTTTCTGAATCAAGTCGATTAGGTTGACACTTTCCTCTCCTATTTTGTATCCGATTTTGCAAGGAATACCTTTTTCTTCGAAGAATTTCGCCGTTCCTTCTGTTGCCCAGATTCTAAAACCAACTTCATGGAATCTTGATGCCAAATCAGCTGCTTCCTGCTTGTGTTTATCAGCTACAGTGAACAAGATTGAACCGTGCATTGGAACTTTTCTTCCTGCTGCAACCAATCCTTTGTAAAGTGCTTTTTCCAAAGTCGTGTCTTTCCCCATCACTTCTCCTGTAGACTTCATTTCTGGTCCTAAAGAGATATCAACTTTCGTAAGTTTTGAGAATGAGAAGACAGGAACTTTTACGAAAACACCTTCTTTGTTGGGAACCAATCCGTTTTTGTAGCCTAAATCTTTAAGTTTCTGACCTAGAATTGCCTTTGTAGCCAAGTTTGCCATCGGAACATCGGTAATTTTAGACAAGAAAGGAACTGTTCTTGACGAACGTGGATTTACTTCAATCACATATACATTTCCTTCAAAAAGAACGTACTGAATATTCATTAAACCTATCACATTCAATCCTTTAGCTAACCTTTCTGTGTAGTCTACCAAAGTATCGATTTCTGCCTGAGAAACATTCTGTGGCGGATATACTGCAATTGAGTCACCAGAGTGAACACCTGCTCTTTCGATGTGTTCCATAATTCCAGGAATGATCACCGTTTCGCCATCGCAGATCGCATCGACTTCCACTTCTCTTCCTGTAATGTAACGATCCACCAAAACCGGCTGATCCGGACTTGCATCTACCGCAAATTCCATGTAATGTGCCAATTCTGCTTCATTGTACACAATTTCCATGGCTCTACCTCCTAAAACATAGCTTGGACGAACCAAAACCGGATAACCAATCTCGTTGGCAATCACAATCGCTTCTTCTTTTGAAGTTGAAGTTTTTCCTAAAGGCTGAGGAATTCCCATTTCCTGAAGGGCTTTTTCAAACTTATCTCTGTTTTCAGCTCTGTCAAGATCTTCTAAAGAAGTTCCTAAAATCTTAACTCCGTAAGCTGCTAGTTTATCTGCTAAATTGATCG
Source organism: Chryseobacterium aahli (assembly GCF_022699665.1). Classification (GTDB taxonomy): domain Bacteria; phylum Bacteroidota; class Bacteroidia; order Flavobacteriales; family Weeksellaceae; genus Chryseobacterium; species Chryseobacterium aahli. The sequence goes on from NZ_JALDNB010000002.1 coordinate 646,428, forward strand.
CTGTTTGTCCACCGAACTGTACTACAACACCTTTTGGTTTTTCAAGGTCGATGATGCTCATTACATCTTCTTCCGTCAAAGGTTCGAAATATAATTTATCTGAAATCGAGAAGTCTGTAGAAACAGTTTCAGGATTATTGTTGATGATAATCGCTTCGTAACCCATTTCTTTAATTGCCCAAACCGAGTGTACCGTTGCGTAATCAAACTCAACTCCCTGCCCGATTCTGATCGGACCAGAACCAAGAACGATGATTTTTTCTTTATCGGTTACTACAGATTCGTTTTCCTCCTCGTAAGTTCCGTAGAAATATGGAGTTTCAGATTCAAATTCAGCAGCACAAGTGTCTACCATTTTGTAAACCGGAATAATTCCGTTTTCTTTTCTGAAATTGTAAACTTCTCTTTGAGTAGATTCCCACAAATGAGCGATATTCTGATCTGAGAAACCTAATTTTTTAGACTGAATTAAAATTTCTTTATCAAATCTGTTAGCTGCAATTGTCTTTTCGAAATCAACTAATTTCTTTAATTTCCAGATAAAGAATTTGTCGATTTTACTCCATTCTACGATTTGTTCCCAGTCGTAACCTCTTCTTAAAGCATCACAGATGATGAACAATCTTTCGTCATCACAAACTCTGATTCTTCTTTCGATATCTTCGTCTGTTAAAGCTGCAGCTTGTTTTGTTTTTAAACCTAAATGTCTCAAGCCTGTTTCAAGAGAACGAACCGCTTTCTGTAAAGACTCTTCGAAATTTCTTCCGATTGCCATTACTTCTCCTGTCGCTTTCATTTGAGTTGACAATCTTCTGTCAGCAGTTTCAAACTTATCAAAAGGGAATCTTGGGAATTTAGTTACTACATAATCCAAAGCCGGCTCGAAACAAGCGTAAGTCTTTCCTGTAACAGGATTCATAATCTCATCTAAAGTCAATCCAACCGCGATTTTTGCAGCAATTTTAGCAATTGGATAACCAGTTGCTTTTGAAGCCAAAGCTGATGAACGCGATACTCTCGGGTTAACCTCGATGATATAATATTCAAATGAATGCGGGTCTAAAGCCAACTGTACGTTACATCCACCTTCGATTCCTAAAGCTCTGATGATCTTAAGTGAAGCATTTCTCAACATCTGATATTCTCTGTCAGAAAGTGTCTGAGAAGGAGCGACAACGATTGAGTCACCTGTGTGAACTCCAACCGGATCTATATTTTCCATGTTACAAACCACAATTGCGTTGTCGTTTGCATCACGCATTACTTCGTATTCAATTTCTTTGAAACCTGCGATTGATCTTTCGATCAGACATTGCGTAACCGGACTGTATTTCAGACCTAATTCAGCAATTTCTTTTAATTCAGCTTCGTTGGCAGCAATTCCACCACCTGTTCCTCCCATTGTGAAGGCAGGACGAACGATTACCGGATAACCGATTTCTTCAGCAAAGCTCAATGCTCCTTCAACCGTTGTTACGATATCTGATTCAGGAACGGGCTCGTTCAATTCTCGCATCAATTCACGGAACAAATCTCTGTCTTCCGCTCTGTTGATGGCTGAAAGTGTAGTTCCTAAAACTTCCACTTTACATTCTTCAAGAATCCCCGAATTTTCCAATTCTACTGCCATATTCAGACCTGTTTGTCCACCAAGAGTCGGTAAAAGTGCATCTGGACGCTCTTTTCTAATGATGTGACTCACAAACTGAAGTGAAATCGGTTCGATGTAAACCTTATCAGCGATTTCAACATCCGTCATAATCGTTGCAGGGTTTGAATTGATCAAAATCACCTTGTAACCTTCTTCTCTCAAGGAAAGACAAGCCTGCGTTCCTGCGTAATCAAATTCCGCTGCCTGACCGATGATGATGGGTCCGGAACCGATTACTAAAATTGTTTTTATATCTGTACGTTTTGCCATTTTTTTGTTTTTAGATATTAGATGTCAGATTTTAGACTTCCAATATTGTGTTTACTTTTTTAGGTTAAATTTAAATGAATAAATCATTCGTTGAATTTCATTAAGATTTGATATTAAACTGTTGACTTTTTCGGTATTAAGTAAACCCAATTCTCTTGTCAAGATTAATTGAGTTTGTAATTCAAAAGAGGAAGCATTTGCAATTCCGAGAAAATGATAAAATTCTCTGTCATTATTTCTTCCTGCCCCTTCCGCAATATTTGATGGAATTGAAACTACCGATCTTTTAATTTGAGAAATCAGACCAAATTTTTCATCTTTCGGTAACTCAGCACAAATTATATAAACTTCTTTTGCAAGTTCTATTGATTTCTGCCAAAATAATAATTTCTCAAAATTATGCATTGTAAACTCTGTTATCTTATGTCTAATATCTGAAATCTAAATTACTTTTTAAAATCCTCCATCAACGTGATGAAATCATCAAACAAATAATTTGCATCCTCTGGACCGGGGCTCGCTTCCGGGTGATACTGAACTGAGAAGCATGGATGAATCTTGTGTTTCAAACCTTCATTTGTTCTGTCATTCAATGCGATATGAGTTTCTATTAAATCTGTTCCTTTAAGGCTTTCCTGATCAACTGCGTAACCGTGATTTTGTGAAGTAATTGCTACTTTATTTTTTTCTAAATCTAAAACCGGATGATTTCCTCCTCTGTGTCCGAATTTCAATTTGAAAGTTTTTGCTCCGCAAGCTAATCCAATTAGCTGATGTCCAAGGCAAATCCCAAAAATTGGAACTTTACCAAGCAATCCGCGGATCATTTCTAAAGCTTTTTGGTTGTCTTCAGGATCTCCGGGACCGTTGGATAACATGATTCCATCCGGATCCATTAACAGAATTTCTTCAGCTGTAGTATCATGAGAAACAACAATGATGTCGCAGTTTCTTTGAGATAATTCTCTGATTATCCCTAATTTAGACCCAAAATCCACAAGCACTACTTTAAGTCCTCTTCCTGGATTGGCGTAAGAAGTTTTTGTAGAAACCTGCTCCACCTGATTGGTTGGGAAAGTCGTTGATTTTAATTCTTCAACGGTTGTGTTTTCGTCTGCATCTGCATTGACGATTTTTCCTTTCACCACACCTGAATTACGAAGAATCCTCGTCAGTCTTCTGGTGTCAATACCTGAAATTCCTGAAAGATTTTTCTTTTTAAACAATTCCTGTAAAGTAATCTGTGTTCTGAAATTGGAAGGCAAATCGCAAATTTCTTTTACAATAAGACCTTTGATTGCAGGCTCGATGCTTTCGTAGTCATCACGGTTGATGCCGTAATTTCCGATCAGCGGATACGTCATGCAAACAATCTGACCACAATAAGACGGGTCAGAAATCAATTCCTGATATCCTGTCATTCCGGTATTGAAAACCACCTCTCCTGCTGTTTCCAAATCTGCTCCGAAACCTTCTCCATGAAATACTTCACCGGACTCCAGTATTAATTTTTTCTTCATTTTAACTTTTTATCTTTATTTCTATTTATCTAAATCTTTCTCTTTAAACCACCCCGTCAAAAATTCTTTGAATTTTCGCCACCCCTCCAGAGGAGGGGAATTTTTAGAGCAATTTATTTTTGAACTTTCACTTGGCTTTTTAAACTTTAAACTTTTTAATTAAAAGAAAATCCTTTTTCCTCTAAAGCATTTTTCAGAATCGCCATTCTTGCGAATACACCGTTCTGCATTTGCTTGAAGATTCTTGAGCGTTCACACTCTACCAGATCAGTATCGATCTCTACACCTCTGTTGATTGGTGCGGGATGCATAATGATGGCTTCTTTTTTCATTGTTTTTTCTCTGGTTTTTGTCAAACCATATTTCTTATGATATTCAGAAGCTGAGAAACTCATTTTTGAATCGTGTCTTTCGTGCTGAATTCTCAATAACATCAAAACATCTACATCGTGAATCATCTCATCTACAGAAAGATATGTACCGTTAATTAAAGCTCCTTCGTCAAACCATTGTTCAGGTCCTGAGAAGTATACTTTCGCTCCTAATCTTCTTAATGCTTCTGCATTTGAATTGGCAACTCGGCTGTGTTTCACATCTCCGACGATTCCGATTTTTAAACCTTCAAAGGTTCCGAATTCCTGATAAATTGTCAGTAAATCGAGCATACATTGTGAAGGATGATTTCCCGTTCCGTCACCGCCGTTGATTACCGGAATGTTGATATTTTTTAATTCATCAAAATACCGTTCTTTCTTATCTCTGATTACGACCAGATTTACACCTATACTTTCAATTGTTTTTACCGTATCATATAAACTTTCACCTTTGTTGACAGAACTGTTGGATGCATCAAACGGAACGACCTGCAAACCGAGTTTTCTTTCGGCAACATCGAAGCTTGTTTTGGTTCTTGTGCTGTCTTCAAAAAACAGATTTGAGCAGAAAACTTCACCCTCAATTTTGGCAGTTTTTCCGTTGGCAAAAGCTAAAGCTTCCGTCAGTATCTTATTGATTTTCTCTGTACTTAGTTCGGTAATCGTAAACATAATATCTTAATTTTTGAACATAAAAAAAGCGAAGAAAATATCTTCGCTTAAAATAAATAAATATCGTAAAGGGCGTCTACGCCCGGTAATTCTAATGATATAAATACTGTGTTATTCATTAGGTGCAAAGATATAACATTTGGGTAACATGGCAAAGTGAAATTGTAAAAAAATTAAAAAACTTCAATAGCTGGTTATTCTCATTTATTCTTAATATTTTTGTTAGAATTCAAATACAGTTTATGGACGCAAAAGACAGGATGATTCTCAGCATAATTCAGGAAGATTCTACTTTCTCGGTGAAAGAAATTTCAGAGAAAATAGGTTTAACCTTTACTCCAACCTATGAACGCATCAAACAGTTGGAGAAACAGGGGATTATTGAGAAATATGTCGGTCTTCTGAACCGTGAAAAACTCGGTTTAAATATTGTGGTTTACTGCAACGTCCGCCTCAAAGAACAATCCAAAAAAGTTTTGGAAACTTTCGAGAAAAACATCATGCAACACGATGAAGTTCAGGAGATCATAAGTCTCTCCGGCGAATATGATTATATGCTGAAAATTATTGCAAAAGATATTAATTCTTATAATGATTTTACGGTGAATGTTATCTCAAACATTCCTAATATCGGGCAATACCATAGCTCTATCGTGCTTCATGAGGTGAAAAAATCTACTAAGTTTAAGATTAATTTGGATTGAAAAAAGATTAATGGAAGAATTTTCTAATTTTGATTTTGAGAAATTTGTTGATTTATCAATCAGTAAAATAAAAACATTTGAGTCTGAAAAAGCTTTAAAAGTAATCAACGAGTCAAAGAAATTTGATTATTTTTCAACTCTTGAAAAAGATCATGAAAAAAAATTATTTAAGCTTAAAATTTTCTTAGAAGCACCAATATTTGGAATAAAAGATTTAAAAAATCAAATTTTAGAAGATGATGAAACGCTGAGAATGTATGCATTTGGAGAAAGTTATTTCATAGATTACAATTCAATTTCAACTATAAATTTTCAATTTAAAATACCACAAACATTTAGTTTAAATCTGAAAAAAATATTCACTGGATCTTTAGATAATTATGATAATAAATTTCAAAGGTTATTGTTGCCAATTAAAAAGGATTTAGATTTATACAATATCACAACAAAATCAGTTAAATATGACGAAAAAATTGTTTTCAGTGGAATAATTGAAGTAAATGTTAATAATAAAAATTATCATGTTTTCACTTACATAAAAAATGATCCTAAAAAATACTTTTTAATTATTGATAGTGTTGAGAGAGAATGTTTTTCTGATTTCAAAAAAGCAACGGAATCAATAATTATTTCTTTAGGTTTTTTAACAGGAAATCTAATTACTAGTGAATCTTATTTTCAAACGTCGGAAGATATCTCATTCAACAAAATAGAAAATATTTTTTTTGAAAAAAAAGAGGACAGCATATATTCTAACGATAGAGTAATTGACCATACGAAATTTGTTAATTATTTAAGACAAATAAATCAAGAAGAAAAATATAAAATATGGGCAAAACCAATGGCTAATATTTATTTTGATAATATTTGTACCACTGTCTTTAAAAATAGCATTTTTCATAGGTGTTGCCAATTAATTATTGAAGCAAATCAAACAAAGCATAATCTTCTTAAAGCAGGAATTTTATCAATAGCTTTAGAAACCATAAGTGGTTTGATTTATGAGGATAATAAAGAAAAAATTAATCCAATTCAAGATAGATTAATAGCAAAAAAATTAAGACTTGAATTATTAAACACATTAAATAATTTTGAAGAAGAAATACCTGAAGAAGCAGTCAAGATTTTCACTTCAAAAATAAATGAACTAAATAAACCCACAAATTCAAAAAAGTTATCCTTTCCATTTCAATATTACAACATAAAATTATCAAAAGAAGAGCTTGATATATTAAATCATAGGAACAAATTTCTTCACGGAACTTCTCCTTTTGAAGAGGAAGAACTACAGTTAAAAAGACATGAAATACTTGTTATTATTGCAAATTTAAAATTTATGATAAATTGCTTAATGCTAAAATACATTGGGTACAAAGGTCACACAACTAATTACCCTGCAATAATTGAGTACAATACAAAAGATGAAATTTCCAATCCTCTTTATAAAATAATATAAGATGATTTAATTTATCCCAACAACTTACCTTTCAATTTATTAAACTGATATTCAATCTTATCTAAACATAAATTTCCAATGCTTCCCTGATGAGTATGATTCAAATTTTTAATTTCAAAATCAAAGTCATTATTTTCAATTTCCTGTCCGACTTTCACATACGCATCACGGAATGAACTTCCGTTTTTCACCTCTTCATTAATTTTTTCTACGCTGAAAAGATATTTATACTTTTCGTCTCCCAAAATTCCATCTTTCACCTGAATATTTGGTAATGTGTAGCTCAAGATTTCAAGACATTCTTTCAAAGAATCAATTGCCGGGAAAAGAATTTCCTTCGTCAACTGCATATCTCTGTGATAACCTGAAGGGAGGTTGTTCGTCAACAAGATAAACTCATTCGGCAATGACTGAATTCGATTACATCGAGCTCTTACCAACTCAAAAATATCCGGATTTTTCTTGTGTGGCATAATGCTGCTACCCGTTGTAAACTCTTTAGGAAAACTTATAAAATCAAAGTTCTGACTTAAATATAAGCAAACATCATAAGCAAACTTCCCCAACGTTCCCGCCAAAGTCGCCATTGCCATCGACAATATTTTTTCTGATTTCCCGCGTGTCATTTGAGCATACACTGAGTTATAATTCATGGATTGAAAACCTAAATTAAAGGTCGTACTCTCACGGTCAATCGGGAAAGACGAACCATATCCCGCTGCAGAACCCAACGGGTTTTTATTAATGATATTTTTAACCGAAAAAAGCATTTCAACATCATCCAACAAAGCTTCTGCATAGGCTCCAAACCATAATCCGAAAGATGAAGGCATAGCAATTTGCAAATGCGTATATCCAGGAAGAAGTACATTTTTATGCTGATCTGCCAGTTTGATTAATATTTGAAAGAATTCATCCGTCAAAGTTGTAATTTCACGGATTTCATCCAATAAATACAGCTTAATATCCAATAAAACCTGATCGTTTCTTGAACGAGCCGTGTGAATTTTCTTTCCTGTATCGCCTAATTTTTCAATTAAAATAGATTCAACTTGTGAATGGATATCTTCCGCATTTTTATCAATTTTAAAAGTTCCATTTTCAATATCAATTAAAATTTCTTCCAAAACAGACAGCATCTGCTTCGATTCTTCATTGGAAATGATTCCAACTTCTGCCAACATTTTACAATGCGCCATCGAACCTTTCACGTCGTATTTTGCCAAACGCTCATCAAAGTCAAGATCTTTTCCGACTGTAAATTTGTTGACTAATATATTAGTGGCGTTGTTGTCTTTTTGCCATATCTTTTTCATAATTTTTCTTTTTGTAGATTGTAGACATTAGATATCAGATATTAGACTTTTAAATCTGAAATGTAATGTCTGAAAATCTCAATTTTATAAAACTTTTTCAAGTATCTTAATGTAAACATCAATCCCCTCTTCTATTTCCTTTATATATATGTATTCATCCGCAGTGTGCGAGCGCCTGCTGTCACCAGGACCTATCTTCACTGATGTACACGGAATAATTGCCTGATCGGATGATGTGGGCGAACCGTAAGTTATCCTGCCAATTTCCAAACCTGCTTTTACAAACGGATGATCCATTTCTATTTTTGAAGAATTTAATCTGAAAGATCTTGCCGTTAAGGTTGATTTCATCTGTGATTGAATAATTTCAAACGCTTCTTCATTAGAATATTCATCGGTAACTCTCACATCTAAAGTAAAAGTACAAGATTCCGGAACTACGTTATGCTGAACTCCGGCATGAATTCCCGACAAAGTCACTTTAACTTCACCCAAATAATCCGAAACTTTTGGAAATTTAAAGCTTAAAATTTGCTGCAAATCTTCCATACATTTTATAATCGAGTTATCGTGATTCGGATGAGCCGCGTGAGAAGGAGTGCCTTTCATTTCTCCGTCAATGACCAACAATCCTTTTTCTGCAATCGCCAGATTCATCTGCGTGGGTTCTCCTACAATGGCGAGTTCGATATTTGGTAGCTGGGGAAATAAAGCTTCAATTCCGTCAAATCCTGAAATCTCTTCCTCAGCCGTCAAAGCAATCACTAAATTATATTTTAAATCTTCTTTATCATAAAAATGAAAAAAAACCTGCGCCATCGAAACCAGAGAAGCTCCTGCATCATTACTTCCCAATCCAAACAGTTTTCCATCTTTTTCAATCGCTAAAAACGGATCTAAAGTGTAAGCTTTATTAGGTTTTACCGTGTCGTGATGTGTATTCAGCAAAATTGACGGTTTGAAAACATCAAAATTTTTGTTCACCGCCCAGATGTTATTTTTAAACCGTTTTGTAGGAATATTGTTCTTTTTAAAAAAGTTTTCAATTTCCACAGACGTATTATATTCATCTTTGCTGAATGACGGAATTTCAATCAGTTTTTTCAACAAATCCACTGCGTTATTCAGTAATTCTTCTTTATTATAAACAGATTTCAGTTCCTGCATGGTGGTTTTCGATATGGTTTTTCAGTTCGGTTTCTTTTATTAAGAATACCCTATTTACATTATTTTTAATAGCCCCAAGAGCATTTTCCAACTTGGGAAGAATTCCTTTGTGAAGTTTTCCTTCATTTTTTAAGGTTGAAAATTCTTCTTCAGAAATATTTTTTATAACAGATTCAGGATTTTCGACATCTTCCAAAACACCTGATTTATCAAAGCAATACAACAACTCAACATCATATTTTGAAGATAAAGCCTGAGCAATGACCGAAGCAATTGTGTCTGCATTCGTATTGAAAAGATTTCCTTTTTTGTCGTGAGTGATTGCTGAAAATACAGGAACTAGTTTAAGTTTAATCAATTTTGAAATCAATTTCTTGTTGACGCTTTTCTTCTCAATATCTCCCACAAATCCGAAATCTATTCCTGCATGTTCTCTCTTTGTAGCTTTAATTAAATTCGCATCAGCTCCCGAAAAACCTATTGCTTTGCATTTTTTATGCTGAAGCTTTGCCACAATATTCTTGTTGATCCCTCCCGCATACACCATCGCCACAATATCCAATGTATCTTTATCTGTGATTCTTCGTCCGTCAATCATTTTTTGTTCAACGCCTAATTTATCAGCCAAAATAGTTGCTAATTTTCCTCCTCCGTGAACCAAGATTTTCTTTTCTTTAATTTCAGAAAACTGCTCCAGAAATTCGTTCAATAATTCTTCATCATCAATTAAAGCACCGCCGATTTTTACAACAAAAAGCTTTTCTTGCATGATTTAATTATTTTGAATTCATTTCATCTAAAATTTCAGAGAAAACAGCCTGCGCAGAGAAAATTCGGTTTTTTGCCTGTTGGTAAATGATAGAATTTTTACCATCCATTACCTCGTCACTCAATTCTACATTACGACGAACCGGAAGACAGTGCATCACTTTTCCCTGATTTGTATTGGCTAACTTTTCATTCGTCAGCATCCAGTTTTCTTTTACTTCAGGCATTGCTGCGTAATCATCAAAAGACGACCAGTTTTTCACATAAATAAAATCAGCATCTTTCAACGCCTCATCCTGATTATGAATCACTTTTACATCTTTCGTGAAGTTTTTATCTAAATCATACCCTTCAGGATTAGCGATCACCAGTTCAACATCCATTTCCTGCATCCATTCTGCGAAAGAATTTCCTACCGCATGAGCAATTGGTTTGATGTGAGGAGCCCAAGTCAAAACTACTTTTGGTTTACGGTTTACACTGAGCTTGTCGAAGTGTTCCAAGTTTTCTGTAATCGTGATACAGTCTGCCAAACTTTGCAAAGGGTGACGTGTCGCCGATTCCAAAGAAATTACCGGAACTTTTGCATGTTGTTCAAACTGACTTAATATACTTTCGTTAACATCATCTTCCTTGCTTTTCATTCCTGCAAAACAACGAACTGCAATGATGTCACAATATTGATTTAATACTTCAATGGCATCTTTGATATGTTCCACAGTATCGCCGTTCATTACGGCTCCGTCTGCGAATTCCAGATTCCAGGCTTCTTGAGCTGCATTTAAAGTTAATACATTTAAACCTAAATTTTGTGCTGCAATCTGACTGCTTAAACGCGTTCTCAAACTTGAATTTAAAAATACCAGTCCGATCGTTTTTCCTTTTCCTTTCTCGGTTTCCGAAAGAGGATTTTCTTTAATTTGTAACGCTTTTTTTATGATTTCCTGTAAGTTTTCAACATCGCTTACAGAGGTGAATTTTTTCATTTGGTAATTTTTACTTTTTAATGGACAAATGGAATATCCATTTCATTTTGAATTGATTTTAAACCAAAAAAGTTTTTAACACATTAGTACACTTTAGAAGTTTTATAATATTGAAAATATTTAGAACACATTAGTTGAAAATCAAAGATTTTCAGAACCTTAAGTGAACTTCTTCAACTTTATATTTTAACTTAATTAAACTAAAGTGTTTAAAATTTTTGTAGTTAATTAAAATTATAGATTTTCTAAAACAGTTTTCAAAGCACCGATGAATAGATCGGTTTCTTCTTTTTTAATGTTAAGCGCCGGAAGAATCCTCAACACAGCCTTATCATTGGAGTTTCCCGTGAAAATATGATGATTGTACAACAGGTTGTTCCTTACTTCCGAGCAATCCCTGTCGAGTTCAATCCCAATCATCAAACCTTTCCTTCGGATTACTTTGATATGTGGAAAATCTTTAATTTCGTTTTCAATATAAGCGCCCATTTCCTGAGTATTTTCGATGAGATTCTCATCTTTCATTACGTCCAAAACCGCAATCGCAGCGACACAAGCTAAGTGATTTCCGCCAAAAGTTGTCCCCAGCAAACCGTTGCTTGCCTGAAATTTTGGGTGAATTAAAACACCGCCGATTGGGAAGCCATTCCCCATTCCTTTGGCTGTTGTGATGATATCAGCTTCAATTCCAAATTCCTGATGAGCAAAAAAATATCCGCTTCTTCCGTAGCCTGACTGAACTTCATCTAAAATCAAGACAGCATTGTGCTTTTGACATAATTCTTTAATTTTAGTTAAAAATTCAACCGTTGGAATCATAATTCCACCAACTCCCTGAATTCCTTCGATAATTACCGATGAAATTTCACTTCCTTGTTTTTCAAAAATTGCTTCAAGCTGTTCGATATTATTCCATTCAGATTTTATGAATCTTTCGTCATAATTTACTGGAGCTACTATTTTTGGATTGTCGGTCACGGAAACTGCCGCCGAAGTTCTGCCGTGAAACGAACCTGAGAAATACAATACTTTACTTTTTCCGTTGTGAAAAGATGCTAGTTTTAAAGCATTTTCATTTGCTTCAGCACCTGAATTACATAAAAACAGATTGTAATCTTCTAAGCCTGAAAGTTTTCCTAATTTTTCAGCTAATTCTGTTTGTAATTCATTCTGAACCGAGTTTGAATAAAAAGATATTTTATCTAATTGGTTTTTTAATTGATTTTGATAATGCCGATGATTGTGTCCGATAGAAATTACCGCATGACCTCCGTAAAAATCAAGATATTTTTCTCCTTTATCATCCCAAAGAAATGATCCTTGGGCTTTTATCGGATTTATGTTGAATAATGGATATACGTTGAATAAATTCATTTTTTTGTTTTTTTTTATTTTTCTTTTGTCTTAAAACAAAAGAAACAAAAGTTCAAGACTGGAAACTTCCGCTAAAAAACATTTTTGTTCTCTAAAAATTCTAAAACTTGCTCGAAATCGATATTTCTTCTTTGATTCGATATTTGTCTCGCGCTTCGAACAGTAGAATTTTCTTAACGTTCACAAAACTATTTTTCTTAACGCTCCATTTTCCTAAGTCGGATTTGATTCGAGTTTTTTCAATTTACTATTAACTTATTGACCATTCACATTAAAACGCAATTGGTTTTAAATTCAATCCTGAATTTTCTTCCCAGCCCATTGCAATATTCATGTTTTGAACTGCCTGTCCGGAAGCTCCTTTCAACAAATTGTCAATCGCTGAGTGAATAACAGCAACATTTCCACTCTTTTCTATATAAATCACACAGCGATTGGTATTGACAACCTGTTTTAAGTCAATTGCTTTCTCACTTACCTTTACAAAAGGCTCATTTGCATAAAAATCCTGATACAATTGATTGATATCTGAAGGTTCTAAATCTGTTTTCACCGTGGAACTCGTAAAAATTCCTCTCGCAAAATCTCCTCTCCATGGAACAAAATTCAGACTGATTTCATTCGTATTAAAAGAAACTAACTGCTGTAAAATCTCATCCACATGCTGATGTGTCAAAGTTTTATATGCTGAAATATTATCGTTTCTCCAGGTAAAATGCGTCGTCGGCTGCAAAGACTGACCGGCACCTGTTGAACCTGTAATTCCCGTTGTGTAAACCTCATTCAACAATCCTTTTTGAGCTAATGGAAGCAAGGCCAGTTGAATCGCTGTCGCAAAACATCCCGGATTTGCAATGCTTTTTGCTCCTAAAAGTTGTTTTTTGTTAATTTCGGGTAAACCATAGATAAAATTTCTGTTTCCTAAATTACCATCTAAACGAAAATCATTTCCTAAATCGATTACTAGCGTATCATCTTTTATGTCATTTTGAGTCAGCCAATTCTGACTTTCTTTGTGAGGAAGACACAAAAATAAAATATCTACATCTTCAGGCTGATCCGTTAAAACCATTTCACAAACCGTCGTTAAATCCGGGTACAAATCTGAAATCTTTGTCCCCGAATTTGAACGACTATATAAAAAACTCAAAGTCACATTGGGATGAAAAGCCAACAGACGAACTAATTCGCTTCCTGTGTAGCCGTTGGCACCGATTATTCCGATATTTTTTTTCATTTTTCTTTTTTCCACAGGTTACACCTGAGGCTATTATTATTGAACCCGTCTAATTCATTTTTAAACATTGAATTGCACGCAGCCCGACTTGAGCGGAAATCCTTTTGTGAGGAGGAACGACGAGCAAAAGATTGGGAGCGGAAGGCGGACAAAGCTGCCCAAATCTTATTTATTTATCTGATGATAGATATTTAAAGAATTGCTTACGATTTTCGTGTAGCCTTTCACATCTTCTCCTGTCCAGGCTCTGTTTGCTTCGCCATAGCTTCCGAATTTATCGGACATTAGATCATGTTTAGACTCAATTCCATTTAAGATAAATCTGTATGGATGAAGGGTCACAAAAACTTTTCCGCTTACCGTTTTTTGAGAATCGACTAAAAAAGACTCGATATTTCTCATCACAGGATCTAAGAAAAGTGCTTCGTGGAGCCAGTTTCCGTACCAATCAGACAATTGAGATTTCATCATCTGCTGATATTTTGAAAGCGTATGTTTTTCCAATAAATGGTGCGCTTTAATAATAACAGACGCCGCTGCCGCCTCGAAACCAACTCTTCCTTTGATTCCAACAATGGTGTCTCCAACATGCATATCACGACCGATTCCGTAAGCAGAAGCTAATTCTTCAATTTTTTGAATCGCATAAACTGAATGTTCAAAATTTTCACCGTTTACCGCTACAACTTCACCATTTTTGAATTCAATTTCCAGTTCTGAAGGCTGAGTTTCTTTAATTTGCGAAGGAAAAGCTTCTTCGGGAAGATAACTTCTTGAAGTCAAGGTTTCCTTTCCACCCACTGAAGTTCCCCAAAGCCCTTTATTCACAGAATATTGTGCTTTTTGGAATTCCATTTCATAACCATGGCTTTTCAAAAATTCAATTTCTTCTTCACGGGATAAAGATAGATCACGAATCGGCGTAATAATTTCTACATTCGGGCACATTACCTGAAAAATCAAGTCGAAACGAACCTGGTCATTTCCAGCACCTGTACTTCCGTGAGCAATGGCATCAGCACCGATTTCAATGGCATATTTCGCAATTTCCTGCGCTTGGATCGTACGTTCAGCACTTACAGACAATGGATACGTATTGTTTTTCAAGACATTTCCAAAGATCAAATATTTTACGCAAGAATTGTAATAATCTTCCTGAGCATCAACGCACCTGTATTCTTTTACACCAAGATTAAAGGCTTTTTTCTCCAATTCTTTTTCCTCTTCTTTAGAAAAACCTCCGGTATTTACAGTTACTGCATACACCTCGTATCCAAGTGTTTCACTCAAATATTTGGCACAGTAAGAGGTATCCAGACCTCCGCTAAACGCTAAGATTACTTTCTTGCTCATTTTTATATTGATTTTCGAGTTGATTATTCTCAACGCCATTTACTTTATTATTTTCAGGAACGAAAAGCATTGCTGTACAAAGACAGTTTTTTCGTTCTTTTTTTATTAAAATTTCATAATTCACACAGCTTTTGCATCCGTTCCAGAATTCCTCATCCTGTGTCAGTTCAGAATAAATAACTGGCTTGTACCCTAAATCGCTGTTGATCTTCATGACAGCCAAACCTGTCGTCAATCCGAAAATTTTTGCAGTCGGGTATTTGTCTCTGGATAATTGAAAAACTTTATCCTTAATTAAAGTTGCAGCTCCTCTTTCCCTGAATTTTGGAGAAACAATCAACCCTGAATTGGCTACAAACTGACCATGTGACCAGGTTTCAATATAACAGAAACCCACCCATTCGCCGTTTTCAGTCGCAACAACAGCATTGCCATCTGAAATCTTTTTACTTAAATATTCTATAGAACGTTTTGCGATTCCCGTTCCTCTTCGCTGTGCAGAATCATACATTTCCTGCTGTATTTCACTCACATACATTAAATGTTCGCATGAGGAAATTTGTATTTCCATTTATTTATCTGAATTTTTTGGCAAATTTAAAGCATATTATCTCTAAAAACCAAATTAAAAAGATAATTTTATTGCTTAATTAATATTAACAGGTATAATTATCTTATTGTTGAAATTTAATATTGCTAAATTATTATATATTTGCTAAAATACTATATATGGAAAATATTTGCCCAAAATGTAAGAGTGAGAAAATCGTTAAAAGCGGAATCATTAATGAGAAACAAAGATTCCATTGTAAGGATTGTAATTACTATTTTACCGTAAAAAAATTGGGTAAAAAAATTGATGATTACTACGTTACTAAGGCACTTCAGTTATACCTTGAAGGTTTAAGTTTCCGTGAAATAGAAAGGATTATCGGCGTTTCTCATGTAACAATAAGTTCATGGATTAAGAAATATAATATTACAAGACCACCCCATTCCGATTTCCATCCTGTTTATAAAGTTTTAAAGCAAAACGAACTAATCGATTATATTTCGAAAGAAGAAAACATTAAAGATTCCGGATTAATTATTACACAATTTGCAGACAAGTATATGTTGATTAAATGGGAAAGATTTAAAAAATAAGTTTTAGAAGTTATGAGTTATTAATGATGAGTTTTGAGTTCTTCAGCAAAAAAATTATAATTTATATAACTAATAATCAAATATTTAATTAAAATACCAATTCTAAAATAAGAACATTTTCTAACTCATCATTCATAATTAAAAATTTATAACTATACTATTACCGAAAACATATATTAAACTTTCACAACTAAATTATTAATTCCAATTTGGCTTTCACAAAATAACAGCCAAAAAATTAATAATTTATGAAGAAAATATTAAGTTTTATTGGATTAGCTTTAATTAGCAGTTCTGTCTACAGTCAAGGTTCTCCTGATTATGGAAATGGTTTAAAAATTAATTTAAATCCTGAAGGAGATAAGTATGTTAGATTTATTCTCTGGGATCAGTTTTGGATCAGGAACACAGAAATGAACCCCGGAAGTATGGTTGGCGGCGAACCAACCGACAATACCTGGAACTTAGGAAACCGACGAGCACGTATTTTAGCCTACGCTCAAATTACCAAGCGTTACATGATTCTCACACATTTCGGAATCAACAATCAAACTTTCATTAACGGTGGCGCTACAGGAACTACAGGAACTGGCGGCTACGGAAACGGGAAAAAACCTCAGCTTTTTTTTCATGATGCATGGAATGAATATGCCGTTGTAATGCCCGGTGAAGCAGGAAAATTCAGCTTAACTTTAGGAGGCGGATTGCATTACTACATGGGACTTTCCCGTATGACAATGGCTTCCACACTGAATTTCCTGACTTTAGATTCTCCGGTTTTCAGCTGGCCTCTGATTGACAATTCTGATCAGTTTGCGAGACAAATGGGCGTTTTTGCAAAAGGAAAGTATGGTAAATTTGAGTACCGAATGAGTCTAAATAAACCTTTCGCAACAGATTTAGCTCCAGCCAACACTTTAATTCCAGGAAATGAAGTTGCGGTTGATAACAATGGAAATCCGAACTGGTCAAAAGCAGGTTATTTTGAGTATCAATTCTTAGATACAGAATCTAATCTCCTTCCTTTCAAAGTGGGTTCTTATCTGGGAACCAAAAAAGTTTTCAACCTCGGTGCAGGTTTTTATCATCAAGCCGAAGGAACAAGAACTTCAGTGAATTCAAACATCGAAAAACACGATATTACCCTACTTTCTGTAGATGCTTTTGCCGATATTCCTTTAGGTGAAGCAAAAAATAAAATGGCCGTTTCGGCTTATGCAGGATATTTTAACTATAATTTCGGCCCGAATTACGTAAGAAATTTAGGAACGATGAACATCGCGGCCAACGACCCTAATTTTGTCGGACAAAGAGCTTTGGCAGGCCCCGGAAATCTTCAACCCATGATTGGAACCGGAAATGTGGTTTACGCTCAGGCAGGTTTGTTACTTCCAAATCAATCAGAAAAACCGAAAATCAGAATCCAGCCTTTTGCGGCTTACACTTACAAAGATTTTGAAGCGTTTGATAAACCTTCTTCTCAGTTTGATGTGGGGGCCAACTGGTTTTTAGACGGTCATCACGCAAAAATTACAACACAATATTCTACAAGACCTGTTTATACAAGTCCGACAGAAAACCCAAAATCAAAAGGAGAATTTATTGTACAACTCCAAATTTATTTGTAAAAACTAATCCTATAAAAATTAATCACTAACAAAAAAAATCTACTAATATGAGCGAACAACACCACGATGTTTACGAGAATATGACAGATAAGCAGAAAAACCGCACCATCTGGAGCGTCATCACCGCATCGTCCCTCGGAACTTTGATAGAATGGTATGATTTCTATATTTTCGGAAGTCTGGCAGTCGTTTTGGCGACCAAATTCTTCCCGTCAGACAATCCGACTGCGGCATTTTTATCTACATTAGCAACTTTTGCGGCAGGATTTGTAGTGAGACCTTTCGGAGCTTTATTTTTTGGAAGATTGGGAGACATCATCGGAAGAAAATACACGTTTTTAGTAACTTTACTCATCATGGGATTCTCCACTTTCTTGATTGGATGTATTCCGGGTTATGAAACGATCGGATTTATGGCGCCGGTTTTAGTTTTAATTTTAAGACTTTTACAAGGTTTAGCTTTAGGAGGAGAATACGGTGGCGCAGCAACTTACGTAGCAGAATATTCTCAGCCGCACAGAAGAGGTTACTGGACTTCTTGGATTCAGACTACCGCTACCGCAGGACTTTTCATTTCATTAATTGTTATTTTAATTACTAAAAATACTTTATCCGCAGAAGAATTTGACTCTTGGGGATGGAGAGTTCCTTTCTGGATTTCTATTTTAATGGTTGGGGTTTCTTATTTCATCAGAAAAAACATGAAGGAGTCGCCACTTTTTGCAAAGGCTAAAAGTGAAGGGAAAACTTCAAAAAATCCTTTAAAAGAAAGTTTCGGAAATAAATTCAACTTTAAATTTGTCTTATTGGCATTATTCGGTGCTGCAATGGGGCAAGGGGTAATCTGGTACACAGGACAGTTTTACGCAATGAGTTTTCTGCAAAAAGTAATGAATATCAACTCAATGCAGGTCGATTATCTGATGGCAACTGCATTATTAATGGGAACACCTTTCTTTGTGTTTTTCGGCTGGCTTTCAGATAAAATTGGTCGAAAAGCAATTATGATGACCGGAATGCTGGTCGCCATCTTAGCCTACAGACCGATTTACGATGCAATGTATAAAAGCGTGAATATCGAAGCGAAAACTGTAGCAGACAATGGAATTAAAGAAACAAGAGTTGCGGCAGTGCACAAAACTATTGCATCAGACAGTTTAGTTACATTTCATAAAGAAACAGCTTATACAGATGGAACTTTAATTAAAAAAGACAGTATCGTTCATTGGTCAGCCGCCGGCCCAATAATGAAAGACGGAAAAGCTGAAGAGCCAAAAGTTTCGACAGCAATTACTTTAAACGACGACACAAGATGGTATTTGGTCTTCCTTGTATTTGTTCAGGTAATTTTTGTGACGATGGTTTATGGTCCGATTGCAGCATTTTTAGTTGAGATGTTCCCCGTAAGAATCCGTTACACATCGATGTCGTTACCATATCATATTGGTAATGGAGTTTTTGGAGGATTACTTCCTGCGGTTGCCACTTATCTCGTAACTTCCGGAAAAGATGCAGGGCATGCGACGTGGTATCTTGAAGGGCTTTGGTATCCGATTGGAGTTGCCACAGTCTGTTTAGTCATCGGATTGATTTATCTTAAAACCAAAAACAATAATATCCACGATTAATAGGGATAATCACTTAAAAATTATTAATTTTAAATCTACTAAAATGAACGGATTAAAAAAAATATTAGGCATTGTATGGATTTTAGCTGCCTTGATCGTTGCCTACTTCGGAATAACGGTGATGGGCATTCCTAAAATCACATCAGGCAAACAGGAAGATCTGGTATTTGGCATCATTATACTTTTTGTATTGGTTCCGATTGTCACAGGCGGATTGGCAATTTTCGGATATTATTCCTTGATTGGAGAATATTCTGACGACAAATAAATTATTAATGATAGATGATAATTGATGAATGATTTTGTTCATCAATTATCGTTTATTATATCAATCATTAATTATGAAAAAAAGACACGAGCAAAAACTGATTATTCTGAGCGCAGGTTTACTGATTGCGTTCAGCATTCCGATTTCATTGCTTTTCAACAGTGAGAGAGAGGTTTTTGGCTACCCAATGATTCTTGTTTATTTCTTCGCCGTCTGGATGATTTCCATCATTATTTCTTTTGTAATCGTAAAAAAATATGATGAGTAGTTTCGCATTATTTATCGTTGTCCTTATTTACCTCGCACTTTTGTTTTTAGTTGCCCATTTGGCAGAGAAGAAAAAGAGTAAGATTTGGATCAATAACCCATACATCTACGCATTGTCGCTTGCCGTGTACTGCACCGCATGGACGTATTATGGAAGTATCGGCGTGGCAGCGACCAGCGGACTCAATTATTTACCGATTTACATTGGCCCGATCATGGTGATTCCTGCCTGGATTTATATTAATACTCGGATTGTCCGCATCTCAAGGGTTAACAAGATCAGTAGTTTAGCTGATTTTATTTCATTACGATATGGAAACAGCAGAAGTTTTAGTGCTATAATCACATTAGTTTGTCTCTTTGCGATTATTCCTTACATCGGATTGCAGATTAAGGCGATTTCTGAGACTTTCCACTTGGTTACAGAAACAAAAATTTCTCAAAATATTTTAACAGACAGCGGAACTTTTGTTGTTATTTTAATTGCTGTTTTTTCATCCTATTACGGAACAAAATATGTTGATGCATCCGAAAAACGTTTAGGAATTATCTCTGCGATTGCTTTAGAAAGTTTTCTTAAATTATTCTTCATTATTATTTTGGGATTATTTGTGATCTATTATGCTTTTGACGGATTTTCGGACTTGTATCAGAAGGCAAGTAAATTCCCGGATTTTAAAGCTAAAAACACCTTTAACGGAATTGAAGGCGCCATGAACTGGATGGTTCTCTGCATGATTTCCGGAACTGCAATTTGCATTTTACCAAGACAGTTTCACACCGCAATTGTTGAAAACAGACAGGAAAAACACATCAAAACAGCAATCTGGTTTTTCCCTTTATATCTTTTGATATTCACCATTTTCATCTTCCCGATTGCCTGGGGCGGAAGATTGATTTTCCAAGGACAAAACGTAAACCCTGAGTTCTACTCTATTCTGATTCCGCAACATTTTGATAATACTTTGATTACGGTTTTGGTCTTTTTGGGAGGTTTGAGTTCATCAATTTCGATGATTATCATTTCAGCTATCACGCTTTCAATTATGCTTTCGAATAATTTAATTATTCCTTACGGCTTGTTAGGAAAATTTAAAGCAGAAAATGAAGTTCAAAACACCAGAAATATTACCAACATCCGTAAATTTTCGATATTCGGATTGATTATTCTCGCTTTTGCCTTTTACAAATATTTTATTTTAAGAAGTTCTCTAGATTCTGTCGGATTGATCTCATTTGTCATCATTGCACAATTGGCTCCTGCATTTTTCGGAGCGATATTTTGGAGAAGAGGAAGTTACAAAGGCGCAGTAATAGGGCTTTTAGCGGGATTAATTATTTGCTATTTCGGATTAATTATTCCTCAGTATTATTTTTCTTATAACTCTGAATTAAAAGGTTTTTTAAGAGATTTATATGATACTTTTCAGTTTTTCGACATTTATTTTTTAACCAGAATTCCGGAGATTTTCTTTTGGTCGATTTTGGTGAATACTGCTTTGTTTACCATACTTTCTGTAAGCATGAAAGGAAATTATCGTGAGAGAAATTTCGCAGAATTGTATGTTGACATCGATAAATACATTCAAAATCACGAAAACGCATTCATTTGGAGAGGAACGGCTTATGTTTCTGATATTAAAAACATCTTGGAACGTTTTTTAGGCAAAAAGAAAACCGAACAGGCCATGCGGATTTTTAATATTAAATACAATATCGATTCGCAAACCGAAACGGCCGATTCAAGATTTATTAAATTCTCTGAGAACCTTTTGGCGGGGAGAATCGGGACGGCTTCTGCAAAAATTCTCATTGAAGGAGTAACGAAAGAAGATAAAATATCTTTGAAAGAAGTTTTAAATATTTTGGAAGAATCAAAAGAAAATATCACATTAAATAAAAAACTTACCGAGAAATCTGAGGAGCTGAAACAGCTTTCCAACGACCTCAGTGCCGCAAATGAAAATCTTATCGTGAAAGACCGCCAGAAAGATGATTTTCTGGATTCTGTTGCTCATGAATTGCGAACACCGATTACCGCAATTCGTTCGGCTGGAGAAATCTTAGCCGATGACGACGATATTCCTTTAGATATAAAAAGAGAATTTTTAAATAACATCATCACCGAATCTGACCGTTTGAGCGAAATCATCAATGATATTTTATATTTGGATAAACTTCAACACGGAGAAATCGCATTAAATATTCATGAAAATAACATTATTGAAACGTATAAAAAGGCTTTAAACCCAATATTACATTTAATTCAGCAGAAATTCATTCATGTGAGCGAAGTTGATTTGCTCAATCATTATTTGTTTGAATATGATGAAGCTAGATTTATTCAGCTGTTTCAAAATATTTTAGGAAATGCCTTGAAATTTACTGAAGATCAAGGTACAATTCAAACTAAATTTTCAGCAAAAGATAATTTTTTAATTATAAAAATATTCAACACCGGAAAGCATATTCCCGAAGAAGATTTGGAAATGATTTTTGATAAATTTTATCAGGCTAAAAATCAAAACATAAGAAAACCTACCGGAAGTGGTCTCGGACTAGCGATTTCAAAGAGAATCGTCGAAGCCCACAACGGAAACATTAAAGCAGAAAACAGTGGATTGGGTGTTACGTTTACCATCACCCTGCCGAAGAAAAATATAGAAAACCATGAAGTTGAACCCTAACGAAGTACAAGAATGAAAAAGATATTAATTGCAGATGACGAACACAAAATATTAATGTCACTCGAATACAGTTTCCGGAAAATAGGTTACGAAGTGTTCATCGCCAGAGATGGAACTGAAGTTTTAGAATTTTTAAAAACACTTGTTCCCGATGTCATTTTATTGGATATCATGATGCCCAATCTTGACGGATACAGCACATTGGAAGAAATTAAAAAAAATGAATCCTTAAACAATACAAAAGTTCTCTTTCTCAGTGCCAAAAACAACCCGAAAGATATTGAAAAAGGACTGGAGATCGGAGCGGACGCATATGTAACAAAGCCGTATTCTATTAAAAAATTGATTTCTCAGATTGAGGAGTTGCTTAATTCTTAAACACGAATGACACAAACGAATTGCACGAATGACACAACTGGCATAGTGTTATTCGTGAAAGAAATTCGTGTAATTAGTGTTTAAAAAACCAAACGCAAAAATTATGAACGCAGACAATTTATTTAAACAAAGCATAGAAAACAAAGAGCAGTTCTGGAAAGAGCAGGCTCAGGAAATTTCGTGGTTTGAATTTCCCGAAACGATTATTTCAAAAGACGAAAACAGTTACACCCAATGGTTTGCAGACGGAAAGCTCAACATGTCTTATCTCTGTATCGACAAACATATTGAAGATGGCTTTGGAGAAGAAACTGTGATTATCTATGATTCTCCGGTTACCAATCAAAAAATAAGATACACTTATAATCAGGCCAAAGAAGAAATTTCAAAATTAGCAGGCGGACTTGCCTCTTTAGGTTTAAAAAAAGGAGATACTGCTGTGATTTACATGCCAATGATTCCGCAGACGCTTTTTGCAATGCTGGCTTGTGCAAGAATTGGGGTGATCCACAATGTTGTTTTTGGAGGGTTTGCACCTCATGAATTGGTCGTAAGAATTGATGACTGCAAACCAAAAGCTTTGATTACGGCAACGGCAGGAATTGAAATTGCGAAGAGAATTCCTTATCTACCATTGGTTGAAAAAGCGATTGAACTGGCGCAGGATAAAGTAGACAATATCATTGTTTTCAACAGAAAATTAGTTAATAATCAACATGAAATGTTTGAAGGCATCATCGATTATGAAGAGTTAGTTGAAAAGTCCAAACCTGCAGATTGTGTTTCAGTAGAATCAAATCATCCGTTATACTTACTTTATACTTCCGGAACGACTGGTAAACCAAAAGGAATTACAAGAGATACAGGAGGTTACGCTATCGCTTTGAAATTCTCAATGAAATATATTTATGGAATTGATCAAGGCGAAACATTCTGGGCAGCTTCAGATTTTGGTTGGGCGGTTGGTCACAGCTACAGCGTTTACGGACCATTAATTAACAGAAATACCACCATTATTTTTGAAGGAAAACCTATTATGACTCCCGATGCAGGAACTTTTTGGAGAATTATATCTGAACATAAAGTTTCAGCGATGTTTACCGCTCCGACAGCCATCAGAGCTATTAAAAAAGAAGACCCAAATGGAGAACTGGTTAAAAAATATGATTTAAGCCATTTCAAAAAACAGTTTTTGGCAGGTGAAAGATGTGATGTCGCAACTTTAGATTGGTTTGAAAAGCACATCGGAGTTCCCGCTATTGACCATTGGTGGCAGACAGAATCTGGATCGCCGATGTTAGGACTGATGACTTTTGATGATGATTATAAACTTAAAAGGGCTTCAGCAGGAAAACCGATTCCGGGGTACGATATTAAAATTTTTGACGAAAACGGATTTGAACTTGACGAACATAAAGAAGGATATCTAGTTATCAAACTACCACTTCCTCCAGGCGCAATGCTGGGAATCTGGAATGATTACGAACGTTTTGAAAAAAGTTATTTATCACAATACAAAGGCTATTATTTTTCAGGAGACGGAGCCATAAAAGATGAAGACGGCTATATTTTTATCACAGGTCGTGTAGATGATGTCATCAACGTTGCGGGACACCGACTTTCAACTTCGGAAATGGAAGAAATCGTTTCCTCTCATTCCGATGTTGCCGAGTGTGCTGTCGTCGGAATTGATGATGATTTACGTGGGCAAGTTCCTTTTGCAACCGTAGTTTTGAAAAATGGTTCGGAAATTTCTGAAGAAGAGATAGAAAAAGAAATCATTCTGAAAGTCAGAGAAAAAATTGGTGCAGTTGCATTTCTAAAATCCGTGATGGTTGTCAAAAGACTTCCCAAAACACGCTCAGGAAAGATTTTAAGAAAATTGATCCGAACGATTATTGATGGTAAAGAATTTCAGATTCCTTCGACGATTG
The DNA here is from genome assembly GCF_022699665.1 of Chryseobacterium aahli. Lineage (GTDB taxonomy): Bacteria > Bacteroidota > Bacteroidia > Flavobacteriales > Weeksellaceae > Chryseobacterium > Chryseobacterium aahli. Next base: position 671,212 of record NZ_JALDNB010000002.1, read on the forward strand.
ATGATGAAATGATTATTGGTGAGTTGAAAGAGAAGATTCGGCAATACAGAAATTCGTAAAGTAAAGGTGATGACAGAAATTATAAAAGCAAATACCGATGACGACAAGATTTTAACTGAGATCACAAAAAGATCAAAGGCCTACTGGGGATATTCTGAAGAACAAATGAGCAGGTGGTCAGATTTACTAACCATTACCTCAGAATACATCGACAAGAATCAAGTGTATAAATTAATTGTCAACCAATCGATTATTGCTTACTATTCTTATTTTGAAATTGAAAACAATAGTGTGAGACTTGACAATCTTTTTGTTTCACCTGAAAATATCGGTAAAGGTTATGGAAAATTATTAATGAATGATTTTATTTTAAAAATAAAACAGAGCGGAAAAATCAGAATAATTCTGGACGCCGACCCTAATGCACAAAAATTTTATGAAAGTTTCGGATTTATAAAAATTGGAGAAAGTGAAACATCAGTTAAAGATAGATTTCTTCCAATTATGGAACACAAACTATAATGAAAATTGCTCTCAATCTGTCATGAACTAAAAACCTCTGTAAACTTTTCTAAGTGAAACGGCTTTGTGAGACTTAAAAAAAGTCAGATAAAAAAAAACTTCGTGCGCTTCGTGTTCAATTTGAAAATCGAAAACGCACAACTTAAACAAATAAAAAATTTAAACAATAAATAATTCTAAAAAGAAAAAGTATGAGAAATTACGTGATAGAAGATTTACCGCACTACTTTGAAGAGTACAAAAAATCAATCAAAAACCCGAAAAAATTCTGGGATAAAGTGGCTGACCAAAATTTTGTATGGTACCAAAGGTGGAGCAAAGTGGTAAAATATGATATGAATGAGGCAAAGATCACATGGTTTAAAGATGCTAAATTAAATATCACAAAAAACTGCCTAGACAGACATTTATCTGTGCGAGGAGAAAAAACAGCCATCATCTGGGAACCCAACGACCCAAAGGAAGAAGCACAGCACATTTCTTACAACGAACTCTACGAAAGAGTCAACAAGACAGCAAATGTTTTGAAAGACATGGGAATCCAAAAAGGCGACAGAGTTTGCATCTATCTTCCGATGATTCCTGAACTGGCGATTACGATGCTGGCTTGCGCTAAAATAGGAGCCGTTCATTCGGTAATTTTTGCAGGATTTTCGGCTTCTGCTGTGGTTTCCAGAGTTAATGACTGTGGCGCAAAAATGCTGATCACTTCAGACGGAAGTTACAGAGGAAGTAAAGTTTTAGATTTAAAATCGATTATAGACGAAGCAGTAGAAAAATGTCCTACCGTAGAAAAAGTTTTGGTTGTAAAACGTACCAACAACGAAGTAAAAATGAAGGAAGGCAGAGACTTTTGGATAGCTGATCTGTACGAAAAAGCTTCTGCTGATTTCGTAACCATTATTATGGATGCAGAAGATCCTTTGTTTATTCTGTACACTTCAGGTTCTACAGGAAAACCAAAAGGAATGCTTCACACTTCCGCTGGGTACATGGTTTATTCGGCGTATACTTTTAAAAATGTATTTAATTATCAGGAAAACGACATCTATTGGTGTACTGCAGATATTGGCTGGATTACTGGACATTCGTATATTCTTTACGGACCGCTTTTAAATGGCGCAACGACCGTTATTTTTGAAGGAATCCCAACGTATCCTGAGCCGGACAGATTCTGGGAAGTGATTGAAAAACATAAAGTTACTCAATTTTATACTGCGCCAACTGCCATCCGTTCTTTAGCAAAAGAAAGTGCTGAATGGGTTGATAAACATGATTTAACCTCATTAAGAGTAATCGGATCTGTTGGAGAACCAATCAATGAGGAAGCGTGGCATTGGTTTAATGATCACGTCGGAAGAAAAAAATGTCCAATTGTAGATACTTGGTGGCAAACTGAGACCGGAGGAATTATGATCTCTCCTATTCCTTTTGTAACGCCTACGAAGCCAACGTATGCAACTCTTCCATTACCGGGAATTCAGCCTGTCTTAATGGATGACAAACGCAATGAAATTACAGGAAATCAGGTCACAGGAAATCTCTGCATCCGTTTTCCGTGGCCGGGAATTGCGAGAACGATTTGGGGAGATCACCAAAGATATAAAGAGACTTATTTTTCAGCATTTCCGGGAAAATATTTCACTGGTGACGGTGCTCTGAGAGACGAAGTGGGTTATTACAGAATTACAGGTCGTGTAGATGATGTGGTGATTGTTTCAGGACACAATTTAGGCACCGCACCGATTGAGGACAGCATCAACGAACATCCGGCGGTGGCAGAATCTGCGATTGTAGGTTTCCCACACGACATCAAAGGAAGTGCTTTGTATGGTTTTGTGATTTTAAAGGATTCAGGATCAGACAGAAAGCATGAAAATTTAGTTAAGGAAATTAATCAATTGATTTCAGATCAGATTGGTCCGATTGCTAAACTGGATAAAATTCAGTTCGTATCAGGTCTTCCGAAAACGCGTTCAGGAAAAATCATGCGTAGAATTTTGAGAAAGATTGCGGAAGGTGACTTCTCTAATTTCGGAGATACTTCTACTCTATTGAATCCTGAAATTGTTGAAGAGATTAAAAATGAAAGAATTTAATTTTATTTAAATAATTTAGAGCCTGTTTAATTTTTTAGACAGGCTTTTTTATCCTTAAAACATTCGTAATGAAATTAATTTATATTTTAATTGGAATTTTTCTTCTGCACTCCTGTGAGAAAACAGAGCTCAATGAAAATGAGATTCTGGAAATGATACATTCACACAAAGGCTATGAAAATTCAGAACTGAAAAAGGATTTTTCTTACGGTGCAGATTTTATTGATTCTATAAAAACTTTCAGAGAAACAATAAAAAAGGAAAATTTCAAACCAATTTTTGAAGCAGATTTAAATAATGATGGTAAGAAAGATTATTTGGTAAATTTGAGTTATCCAGAGACCAAGGATAATATTATTGTTAAAATATTAATTAATGAAGATTATTACCACACTGCTTTATTGTTGAGTAGTGATGCTGGTTATCAATTATTAAATCCAGGAAAGCAGAAAGTTTACGACATATTTTCTGCCAAAATAATCTTTCATAGAAATCAACATCTCATCAAGCTGGTTAATTTTAAAAGACATAGTGATAACAAGAATGATTTGATTCAATATGATACATTAATGATCAAGAATAATCAGTTGACAGAATTTATATCATCAATAAATAAGCATCATATTGAAAAGATAATTTTCACTCAAATTGGAGGGTATGCGCCAGGAATAGAATATCAATTAACTCTAAACAAAGATTCGATTATTCTTCAATCAAACTTTTATAAAAATCTTGAAGGAAGATACAGTGGAAATAATATTTCCAGTTTTAAGAATATTGCCGAAGAACTTAATCAAATAGGTTTTGAAAATTAGAAGACAAATACTCCATTGAATGTTCAGACTGTCCATCAAAAGTAACAGAAATTATTTTTGACAATGGTAAAAGAAAAAAAATTTACGACTATGGTGAAAAGGGAACTTTAGGACTAGTAAAATTTTATGAAAAGATTGACTATATTATAAGAGATGAAAAATGGAAGAAAATAGATTAAAATGAAAACTCAATCAAAATAGACATTATCTTAATTATTATTAATTTTTTATAGATAAAATAAAATATATCAAATTTTATTAAATTTCTATCAATTATTTAAAAAATAGTTCTATCTTTAAGTACCAAAACAAAATTACTATGTCAAGCATTTTAACAGGAATATTTGAACGTCACAGTGATTATAAGCGGTTAGAAAACGAAGTTGAAACTTCGGGGTTTGAAAACTCTGATTATATAGTTTATCTCCTAGAAGATCATCCGCATTCACAATATATGGCGAGTGTACAGATTAGAGATAACGAACAGTTAACAGCAGCGCAGAATATATTTCATCAAAATTCTGTTGTCAAAACGTATTTATTTGAAAACATGAGCATCGAACAAGCATCCTACAGCAACATAAAAAAATACATTGATGCAAGGTGTAAAGCTGAAATTCACAGCAGCCCTGATGTAAGAATCAAAGTACAGCATGACGGAATAAATTCTGAAGTGAAATCTTAAATTAAAAACTAAAAACTCATAACCGGATCCGTAGAATTTTTTCTACGGATTTTTAGTTTATAGAATTGACAAATAGCTATATTTTTCGTATTTTCGTTTAAACAAAGCCTTTTACACAAATGAGTTATGACCTAGAACAAGAGAATAAAGAAATCTTAACGAGGTATAAAGACCTGATTTCTAACACATACAGAACTTTGGATGAAGAGAACAACAAACTCATCCGAAAGGCTTTTGATATTGCATTAGATGCGCACAAAGACCAAAGAAGGAAATCTGGTGAACCATACATTTACCATCCTATTTCTGTAGCTAAAATTGTCGCAACAGAAATCGGTTTGGGAGCAACATCAATCGCTTGCGCATTATTGCATGATGTTATTGAAGATTCAGATTACACCTACGAAGACCTGAAGAAGATTTTTGGTGATAAAATTGCGGAAATTGTCAACGGATTGACCAAGATCTCAATCATGAACCATCAGAACATCTCTGTGCAGTCTGAAAATTACAGAAAACTACTCCTCACGCTTTCAGAAGATTTTCGTGTGATCTTGATCAAAATTGCAGACCGACTTCACAATATGAGAACGTTGGAAAGCATGGCGCCGGACAAGCAGAAAAAAATTGCTTCAGAAACTGTTTACATTTATGCTCCACTCGCACACCGTTTAGGTTTATACAATATCAAATCTGAACTAGAGGACTTATCTTTGAAGTATAACAGTCCGGATGTTTATAATGAAATAACGCAAAAATTAGAACTTGCCAAGGAAAACCGAGAGCGGTACATCGAAGAGTTTAAGAAAGAGGTTTCTGTACGTTTAAAAGACGAAGGGCTGAATGTCACCATCAAAGGCCGTGCAAAAGCGATTTCGTCGATTTACAGAAAAATGCTCAAGCAGGGTGTTACTTTTGAGGAAGTTTTTGACAATTACGCCATCAGAATAATTTATAAATCAGATGCTAAAAATGAGAAATTTTTGGCTTGGAAAATTTATTCGATTGTAACAGATGTTTATCACAGCAATCCATCGAGAATGCGTGACTGGATTACGCAACCCCGTTCCACAGGCTATGAAAGTTTACATTTAACGGTTCTTGGTCCTGACAAAAAATGGATTGAAGTGCAAATCCGTTCAGACAGAATGGATGATATTGCCGAAAAAGGTGTTGCGGCACATTACAAATATAAAGAAGGCTATAAACAAACCAATGACGACCGAAATTTCGAGAAATGGGTTACCGAAATACGTGATGTACTTGAGCAACAGCAGAATCTTTCGACTTCTGAGCTTTTAGATAATATTAAACTCAATTTATATTCTAAAGAAGTTTTTGTCTTTACGCCAAAAGGTGAGATTAAAATTCTTCCAACCAATGCAACCGCTTTAGATTTTGCATTTTCTGTACATTCAGATTTAGGAATGAAGTGTTTGGGAGCAAAGATTAATGGAAAATTAGTCCCTATTTCTTATGTTTTGCAAAATGGCGATCAGGTAGATATTCTTTCGTCTCAAAACCAGAAACCAAAGTTTGACTGGCTCGATTTTGTGGTGACTTCTAAGGCGAAATCAAAAATAAAAGGGTATTTAAATTCTGAGAAAAACTCTTTGGTTGATGAAGGGAAAGAAATTCTTCGTAGAAAATTGAGACACGCAAAGATCAATTTTAATGATGAAGAAATCAATAAACTTCAGAAGTTTTTCAATCTGAAAACCTCTCAAGAACTGTTTTTAAAATTCCAGACGAATGAGCTGGATGCGAGTAGTTTAAGAAAATATATTGAAAGTAAAAACGTATTCAACAACCTACTTTCAAGATTCAGAAAATCACCTACAAAAAACCAACATTATGTAGAGCCGAAAGAGATCAATCTGGATATGATTGTTTTCGGGAAAGATGAAGAAAAACTGAATTACAGTTATGCAAAATGTTGTACTGTAATCCCAGGAGACAAAATTTTTGGATTTATCACCATTTCAGAAGGTATAAAAGTGCACAGCGACAATTGTCCGAACGCGATCAACCTGAGAGCTCAGTACGATTACCGTGTAATTCCTGCTAAATGGGTGAATGAAGAAAGCTTCAAAAACCGTATTAAAATTGAGATCGAGGGACTCGACAGAATGGGAATGATCAATGACATTACCGCAGTAATCAGCGGTGCTATGGGCATGGATATGAAGAGTATGTCTATTGAATCGAATAACGGCGTTTTCACCGGAAACATCAATCTTGAAGTAAAAAATAGAAGCCAGCTCGATGAAACTTTTAAAAAACTAAAAGATATCGACGGTGTTTCTAAAGTCATCAGAATTTAAGCATGAAATTAAGCATATACTTTAAAAAATTCTTCGAGAGCAGCCAATCATCAGGAGTTTTATTGATACTTTGTGTCGCTTTGGCATTAGGAATCGCCAATTCTTCTTTGGCCGAAAACTTTCAGAACTTTTTAGATCAAGAAATTGGTGTTAATCTATTTCATCTGAAATATCCTGTCAGTATTTGGATTAACGATGGTTTGATGGCTATTTTCTTTCTTTTGGTGGGTCTAGAAATCAAACGAGAAGTCATCGAAGGTGAGCTTTCATCTTTTAAAAATGCTTCTTTGCCAATATTTGCCGCAATTGGTGGAATGATTGTTCCTGCAATTATTTATACCGCTTTTAACTACGGAACCGATCATAGCAACGGTTGGGGAATCCCGATGGCGACAGATATTGCTTTTTCTTTGGCAATCATTTCGATGCTTGGGAAAAAAGTTCCTAATTCGATTAAAATATTTCTTGCAGCTTTGGCAATTGTAGATGATTTGGGTGCTATTTTAGTGATTGCTATTTTTTACACTGAGCAAATTCATTGGATTTACATTTTTCTTTCTTTAGGAACTTCAGTTTTGTTGTTTCTTCTGAATTATTTTAAAGTAGCCAAAATCATTTTGTATCTGATTCCTGGAATTTTTCTTTGGTATTTCCTTCATCATTCGGGAATCCATGCGACAATTGCGGGTGTAGTTTTGGCATTTTCAATTCCAACAAATATTTCTACAACAGAAATTTCACCTTTAGAAAAACTAGAACATCAGCTTCATTTTCCGGTAAGTTTTTTCATCATGCCGCTTTTCGCTTTAACCAATACCAATATTACTTTTAATAATGGAATGGTTGACGGGCTTTTCAGTGGTTTAGGTTTGGGAATTATCTGCGGATTAGTTTTAGGAAAACTGATAGGAATCAATCTTTTTTCATGGATTGCCATCAAATTTAAAATCAGTTCGCTTCCTCAAAACTCATCATGGACGCAGATGTTAGGAGTCGGACTTTTGGCCGGAATTGGCTTTACGATGTCAATTTTCATCGCTTTACTTTCATTTAAAGGAGAAATTCAAATTCAGGATGAAGCTAAATTTGCCATTCTGATTGCTTCTTTTATTGCTGCAATTGCAGGATATATTATTCTAAATATGAGCTCATCTGAAACCATAGAAACTGAAGAGGATTAATTTTTAGTCAGACTCCAGGTTCCTTTTAAATTTCCCATTTCCCAAGTTCCTTTTTTGGTTTGCATATTGCCGATGAGTATAAAACCTTGTGGAGATTTTGCAGTTGTATTAAAAGATGACATAATCAAATGGGTATCATATGAGTCTGGATTACCCGCTGTACCACGAATAACCTGTACGCTCGCATCTTTCCGTACATTCACGGTTAGTGGTCCACTCATATCTCCCGTATAACTTCCGGAATAATTTCCCATAAATTCTGAAGTGAAATTTTCCTGAGCTCTTTTCTCTTCAGCTTGATCAAGAATATGCTCACAAGATTGCATACTTAAAAGTGCACACGTAATCAATACTTTAACCGTTAGATTTTTCATCTTCTTCTTTTTTAATTTCTTGTATAATACTGCGGATATGCTCTTCATCACTGTCGAGATTAGGTTCTTCACTTTTTGATTGATAATGGGATGCTTCTTTTTTGAGTTCGTCAGCCAAAAGTTTTTCAACTCTCAATTTTCGCAAGGCCATATTCAATTCATTCCCGAAAAGAAGGAGATAAACGTTGACATTTACCCAAACCATCAATAAAATCATACTTCCAATCGATCCGTATAATACGTTATATCGTGCAATATTTTTCACATAAAGCGTAAAAAGATACGTTGTAAGAATAAATAAAACCGTTGTGAGAATCGCTCCGGGAATTGCCTGTCTGAATCTGATTATTTTCACCGTTCCCAACCAATAAAACATGGTCAGTAAAAGGAAAAAGAATACCGGGAATGATACAAAACCAATGATTTTCGAAAGGTTATTGACGAGCCAGGAAATATTATATTTTGGTGTAAAAAGCTTAAGAACAACCTCAGAATAGTAAACGCCAAAAAGCGCTAAAAACACGATGGTAACAAAGCCAATTGTGATAAAAAATGACAGAATAAATTCTTTAACATCAGGAAGTTTCTCTTTAGAATTTTCGTTAAAACCATTAATAATAGAAAATGTTCCGTTAGTTGCAAAAACGAGGGCAATAAGAATCGTTAAATTACTGATTCCCTTCATGTTGGGGATAATATTATTTTCAATATAACCTCTCACATCTCCTTCGATGTTGGATGGGAAAATATTGTGCATCAACACTTCAAAAATATAAAACTGAAGCTTATCATAATGCGGCATATATGGTAAAACAGAAAGCAAAAACAGAATAAAAGGAAAAAGACTCAACGTAAAACTCCAGGAGATTGCGGCGGCCTTCTTCCCTATTTTACCTTTGAAAACACCTGCAAAATAGATTTGAAACAACTGCCAAAGTGATATTCCCAGAAGCGGAATATGTATATCATCTAGAAAATCTTGAACCTTCAAAAGAAAACCCGGAACCTTAATACCCATTTTTTATTTTAAAATTTGATCAATTTTGTCAAACTGTTTGTCTACAAATTTAGGGGATTTTATTCTAAAACCCAATCCGAAACGAAATAACCAATTGGTAGTTGAATAAAAATTATCATTATTGCTATTGATCCAATTCAGTTGTGCACCGCCACCGAAAAACCATTTTCCATTATCAAATCCTATTCTTGAGTAAGAATTGAGACCAATATTAAATTCATTATAATTTTCGTCAATCAAGTAACCGTAGTGTATTTGCGGGTAAATCTCTACAATTGCATACCAGTTTTTCCCTATTATTTTTTGCATTCCGCCACCTGTTCTCAAGGTCAGTCTTACATCTTTGGTGACAGAATTTTCATTTTCGGTATCATTTATTTCTAAACCTTGATACCTTGCACGATTCGTATCTTTCATCAGGTTGTATTGATAAACCAAACCCGTAAGCAAAACAAAATCATTCTTCAGAGGTTTATACGTCATATCGGTATACGTTCTGTAATTTTCCTTTTTGCCGAACCACAAATAACTCGTGTCGCCTGTAAAAGATTGATATTTAGCATCTGGAAATTGCATTAAATCATTACTTAATTCCTGTGTAAATTCGTCATTTAAAGCGGTTTCAAAAAACCTTTTAGTATCTTCTAAATAAAGACCTTTTACCTGATTAAAGTTGACATATTGTCTGAGTTTTGGGCTGATAAAAAAAGCAAATCCGAGATTGAAATATTTGGTTTTTCCTTTGGTATCGTCGTCATTATTTATCCTCACAAACTTCGGTGCAAAAGATATACTTGCGTCCACCCATCGGTATCGAAAGAAAAATTCTGTGTAAAAAGAATCATTGGGTTTCAGTCTAAAAGTTTCACCTTCATAAAACAATCCGAAAGAATTGTTGATATAGCTTATTCCACCTACAAGCGAGATCTTATGACGGTCGTCTTCAAGATATTTTTTCTCATCAGAATCACTGATTTCCTGACCGTATGCAATTGCCGAAAAGCTTAAAAATAATGAAAAAAATACCGAGGATTTCATATTGTCTTTGCTGATTAATGTAAAAATACAGATTTTAATAATAATCATTAATCTTTTTTAAATATAAGTATATTTGTTCTTTCTATTTAAAGCTAAAAAATGCGCATTAATCTACTTTGCATCGGGAAAACTGACGATAAGGAAATCAATTCTCTCATAAGTTATTATCTCACCCGACTTCCCAAACACTGGAATTTTGAAATTGTAGAGATTCCCGACATTAAAAACGCAAAAAATCTTTCGCCTGATCTTTTAAAAAAAGAGGAAGCAAAATTATTTCAGAATTATATTGAAAAAAATGACTGGGTTACTATTTTAGACGAAAAAGGAAAACAGTTCACCAGCAGAGAATTTTCCCAGAAAATTGACAGTTGGATGAATTCTTCTGTCAAAAAAATTCACATTTTGATCGGCGGGGCTTATGGTTTTTCAGACGAAATTTATACTAGAGCAAACGAAAAAATGTCACTTTCTAAAATGACATTTACCCACCAGATGATCCGGTTATTTATCGTTGAACAATTATATCGTGCGGATCAGATTTTGCAGGGAAAACCTTATCACAATGATTAATCAAATCTGAAACTATATTTTTTTTAGATTAATCTGTCTTTTTGCCTCTCCCACTACAAACGCCACAGAATTTGCAATATTAAAACTTCTGATCAGTTTCGACATCGGAATCGTTAAATGGTTTTCAAATAAATTTAAAACTTCCTTGCTCAAACCCACACTTTCTTTCCCGAAAACCAGCCAGTCACCATCCTGAAAATCTATTTCAAGATAAGATTTTTCAGCATGAGAACTCATCAGGAAAACTCTTGACATATCAGGAATTATCTTCATCCATTCTTCAACATTGGCATATTCTGAAACATCAAGATGTACCCAATAATCTAAACCTGAACGTTTGAGGTTTTTGTCATCAATTAAAAATCCAAGAGGATGAATGAGATGTAATCGGCTTTCGGTTCCTACGCATAATCTTCCGATATTGCCTGTGTTATTGGGTATTTCCGGTTCTACAAGAACAATGTTTAACATGAATAATATTTTATTTAAATGATGAATCCGTTTTATATCTGTATCTAGTTTCCGCGACAGAATTTAAACGATATCTGAACCTCTCTTTTTCATTTCTGATTATTTCGTCGATCGTTTTATATCTTTTTAGTTGGGAATTACTAGGATGAAGAATTCTTGAATTGCTACTCCTACAAATTATGCATTTGTCATCTAAAACTGATTTTCGTGCACAAACTAAGCATTTTTGTAAGTTCAAAATTCTTTTTCTTAGGTCAATCTGTTCGCTGGACAGATATTGGAACGGAATTTTTTTCAGCAACTTGAAAAAGTTTACTGTGCTAGACGAATTAAATGGTAAATACTGAGTGGGATTATAAACATATCCGTCAATAAAAATTTCTTCATCATTTATTTTAGATAAATTTAACCAATATTCTCCTTCTCCGCCTTGTATTTCTATTTTTTTAATTTCGCTCCAATTTACAGTCATAAACTTTCTCAAAGATGATTCATAATATTTGAATCCTACCGTATTGATTTTTGTAACTCTCTTCTTTTGCAGACTTGAGACTATACATTTTTTACACAAATATTCATCCCCAGAATGTTCAACTTTTTTTACACTACCACAATCATTACAAGTCAAATGAAATATTTCTTTATATTTTTTATAAATATCCACACATTTGTTGTTCGCCTCAGTTCGAAAACCATTAACCATAAATTCGCCCCAGGTATATTTATATTTGAGTGGTACGTCGTTATTCCATCCATTCTCTAATAGATCATCAAACATTTTCCTCAATGTTTTTCTCCATCCGATTGGAAAATCTCTAATCACATACTCAATGTATAAGTTTTGAGTCAGTCTTGAAAAATCATAATTTCTCTCTTTCAATTCATCTATTGAGGCGGCAATATATTCATTTTGATAACTGAAACTTGCGACATGTACCTGATAAACTAATGTATCTGTATTTTCTTTTTGAATTTGTTCTTTATAAGGACTTTCCATAAGTCAAAACATTAAATTATTTTTTGACACATTTAGCATATTGCTCAGTTAATGCCGCTTTTTCGTATCCCGTAGCAACAGCTTTATCCAGACTTGCACAAGCTTCTTTATCTTTTGCAGAATCAAATAAAATTAGTGCTTTCGTTACGTATGATTGCGAAAATTTAGGATCGATTGAGATTGCTTTATTGACGTCTGCTAAAGCCTCTTTATACTTTTTTAGTTTTAAATAAACATCGGCTCTACCATTGTATAAAAGAGATTCTGGCTTTTCTGAAAGCAGCTTATTATAATCACTCAAAGAACCTTCAAGGTCACCATTTCTCTTTTTCAGATTGGCTAAACCTGTACGGGCAAAAATATTGTCGGGAGCAAATGTTAGAATTTGGTTTAAATCTTTTTCGGCTAAATCTTTCTTGTTTAGATTTTCATAAACCTTAGCCCGAGTAAGATACATTTCAGCATTCTCTTCATCGATGAGTAAACCTTTATTCAGGTAATCTAATGCTTTGGTTTTACTTCCTTTTTGATTATGCAATGAGCCCAAATTAGCGTACACAGCAGCCGATTTAGGATTTGACTTCAAAGCAGATTCATAAGATTTAAAAGCCGCCGCCGTTTTTCCTAATCGTCTTTGCGCTGTACCTAAATTATTGAAATATTCAGATTGATACTGCTGAATCATTTCTTTGTCAGCCAGTTTTGCATACTGCTCTTCGGCACATTTGTAATCGGCCTTTTGCATGCATTCTTCTGCGATCTTTTTGTCTTGAGCTGAGAAAAATTGTAGCGATGAAACCGCTAAAGTAATAATGAATAGATGTTTTTTCATTTTATATAGTTTGTTTGTTGATGACTTTTTTTGCGAGCACAGAAAATATCGCTCCCAATAAAATTCCAACAAACGCCCCCACCAAAATATCTATCGGGAAATGCACTCCTAAATAAATGCGACTGTATGATACTACCGCAGCCCAAACAAATATAACATAAGGAAACCACTTAAGCTTATCTTTTAACAGAAAACTTAAATAAGTTGCTAAAAAGAATGTATTTGAGGCATGTGCAGAATAAAAACCGAATTGTCCGCCACATTTTACAATTCTCATATAAGACTGTAAACTTGGGTCATGACAAGGTCTTAATCTCGCAACTCCATATTTGAAAATCCCTGATACCTGATCGGAAATCGTAACCCCGATAGCAACGAAAAGAAGAATATAAAGTAAGGATTTAAGCTTAAAATTTTTATAAAGAAAATAACAGAAAATAATGTAAAGCGGCACCCAGATCCATGTTCCGGAAACCATGAGCCAAAACTGATCGAATGGCGTATCTCCTAAATTATTAAGGTACAAAAAAGCCTTTTTATCTTCAAGAATGATTTCTTCCATTATTATCTGCTTACAGGCCCTTCATAGGTATCATCATCCGAAGGTTTGATCTTTGGTGTTTCAGATACAGAAGGTTCAACCATCAAATCTTTCTGAAGATTTTTTGTAGGATCAAAATCTTTGGCAGCATCTTTTACCTTTTCGATTTCACGTTTAATCTCAGAGACAGGATTATCTGTTTCTTTCATGATTTCGGTTTTGATATCTTCCACTGCGCCACGCATTTTTCTTACTCCGGATCCTAGATCACGGGCAATCTGAGGCAGTTTATCTGGACCGAATAAAACTACAATCGCAATGGCGATTAATGCCATTTCTCCAATGCTTAATTCCATGATGCTAAATTACAAAAGATTATATATAAATGATGTTTTGTGGCCTAATTTTAAACAAATTTTAAGATTTCTTTTTTTGAAAAGCATAATAAGTGACCGCTACACTAATAGTCATCAAAATAAACGCCAAAAAGAACGGAGCCCCAGAAAATTTAAACGGTGCATCTTTATGTGTAAAATAGAAAAATAGCTGCGTCATCATTGGCGGACCGATAATAGAAGTTGCACTCATTAAACTCGTTAAAGCTCCCTGAAGTTCCCCTTGTTCATTGCTGGGAACACTTTTGGTAATCACAGACTGCAAAGCTGGTCCGCAAATTCCACCTAAACAATAGGGAATTAAAAACACAAACATCATCCAGCCTTCTGTGGCAAATGAAAACAGTAACATTCCCAATGCATATAAGGCTAAACCGTAATAAATACTTTTTTGCTCGCCTAATTTTGGTGTCGTCCATCGAATTAAAACTCCTTGTACCAAACCTACTAATAGCCCCACAACGCCAAGAGAAATCCCGACCATTCTTTCCGTCCAGTCAAATTCATACATGGTAAAGAAACTCCAATTGCTTTGAACGGCATGACCTGCGATGTAGATTAAAATTAATGCAACAATCAAACCCGAAATTTCAGGATGTTTGCCTAAAAATTTAAATGAACCAACCGGATTTGCACGCTTCCAGCTGTATTCTCGTCTTTTATCTTTATCTAAACTCTCAGGAAGAATGAAATAGCCATACAAGAAATTTAATAAACACAAAACTGCCGCAGCATAAAATGGAACTCTTGCTCCATAATGTCCCAAAATCCCACCAATTACGGGACCGATGATAAATCCAAGACCAAACGCAGCTCCGATTAAACCAAAGTTTTTAGCTCTGTCTTCGTCGGTTGAAATATCTGCAATATAGGCACTTGCTGTAGTTACACTTGCTCCGGTAATTCCCGCAATAATTCTACCTGCAAAAAGCCAGATTATTGTCGGTGATAATGCTAAAAGAATATAATCTACCGCAAAACCGAAAAGTGAAATCAAAATTATGGGTCTTCGTCCGAATTTGTCACTCAGGTTTCCAACAATAGGCGAAAAAATAAATTGGGTAAATGCATACGCAAAACCAAGCCATCCACCATATTTGGCAGCTTCGCTGATGTCCGCATGAATCAATTCTTTGATCAATGCCGGAACCACCGGAATGATAATTCCCCACCCTGTAATATCAATCAGTAAGGTGATGAAAATAAAGCTCATGGCGGCTTTCTTTTTCGATTTTTCCATAATGGTGCAAAAGTAAGGAAATATTGGGAAAAGGGATATTTTGGGTGTAAAGTTTAATATTGCTCTTAATCTTTAGTTTTTAAATTTAATTCTATTGTTAATTATAAAACCCCAAATTGGTGTGAGAAACTAATTTCCACAGATCACGCAGATTTGCACAGATTTTTTAAATTTAAAATAAAATTTCAGTGAAAATCAGAGTTTTTTAAATTCTTTTTAAAATAAGAGATTTATTTCCAATCTATAAAAAGAGGAAAATGTATTAGAGATTAAGGCAAAAAAAGAGCCCTTCAGATGAAAGGCTCTTTTCGTATTTAATGTAGTTGAATTTATTTTGAAGCAAGAACTTCTTTGTTTGTGGTTGTTTTACCATGTACTTCTTCTTCTTTTCCAGATTTCAAGAAGTCATAGGCAATCGCAGATGCGATAAATATTGATGAGTATGCACCAAAGCCTATTCCGATAAGTAATGCAAACATAAATCCTCTAAGATTATCTCCCCCGAAAATAAAGATTGCAAGAATTACAAGTAAAACGGTAAACGTAGTATTGAAAGTTCTACCTAAAGTACTAGAAATAGAATCATCAAATAATCCTGCCAATGTTATTGATTTCTTTTCTCTTAAATACTCTCTAATTCTATCGAAGATAATTACGGTATCATTGATGGAGTAACCCAATACTGTAAGAATTGCAGCTACAAAATCCTGATTGATTTCCATATTGAATGGCATGATTCTGTGTAGGAGTGAATAAGCACCTAAAATAATCACCGCATCGTGGAATAAAGCAGCTACTGCTCCCAAGGAGAATTGCCATTTTCTAAATCTCACAAGGATGTAAATAAAAATACCACCCAATGCAGCTATTACAGCTAGAATACCATGCGTTTTAATATCATCAGCAACCGTAGGACCTACTTTTTCAGAAGATACAATACCTACACTAGCATTATCTGCTGATTTAAAATCTTGTATCGTTGTATTAGTTGGTAGATTTGATTTCAAACCTTCAAATAATTTTTGTTCAACTGTTTGGTCAGCTTTCAAAGATTCATCATCAATTAAATAATCTGTTGAGATCTTCAATTGTCTGTCATTACCAAAGGTTTTAGCTTCTACAGAAGAATTTTTTCCATCTGAGGTTGCGAATACTTTTACTAGTTTTTGCTCAATATCTTCCGCTTTCACATCCTTATCGAATCTAACTACATAATTTCTACCTCCCGTAAAATCAATTCCGTATTTGAAACCGTTTGTGAAGATTGAAACCAAACATATAACTGTTAATATAGCTGATACAGTATAAGCGATTTTTCTTTTTCCGATAAAGTCGATCCAAGTATTTCTGAAAAGATTTTTTGTAGGAGGAGTCCAAACAGATAGACCTTTACCTTTTTCTAATCTTGAGAAAATCATTACTCTAGAAAGTGCTACCGAAGTGAAAAGTGTCATTACAATACCAATCATCAGCGTTAAAGCAAATCCTTTAATAGGACCCGTTCCGAAGAAGAATAATACTACTGCTGTTAATAACGTGGTAAGGTGACCATCGATAATTGCATTTAGAGCATGTTTAAATCCATCTCTGTAAGCTTCAAGAATATTTTTTCCTGCAAAAAGTTCTTCTTTGGTCCTTTCGTAAATAATTACGTTTGTATCAACCGCCATCGCCATTGTCAGTACAATACCAGCAATACCGGGAAGCGTTAATGTAAAGTCTCCGGAATCCATAATTCCGAAAATATAAAACAAGTTGATGATCATTGCAATTACCGCATAAACACCTGCTCCACCATAATAGAATACGATGTATACAATGATAATTAAAAATGCAATAGCAAAAGAGATTACCCCCGCATTGATTGATTCTTCACCTAATGAAGGTCCTACTTGTGTAGCCTGAACTACTTTTGCACCTGCAGGTAATTTACCAGCTCCTAAAACGTCAACCAATTCTTTAGCTTCTTCCTGAGAGAAGTTACCTGAGATTTGAGTTCTACCGTTTGGAATAGCACCAACAACATTTGGTGCGGTATATACTCTGTTATCTAAAGTTACTGCTACAGGTCTTCCAACATTTTTCTCTGTCAGAGTTTTCCATTCTTTAGCACCTTTAGAATCCATTTGCATGTCAACAACCACTCTGCTCAAATCATCATATCCGATACTAGCAGTTTCTACTGCACCATCTACCGGAGCTTTTTGATTGATGCTACCTTTGATTGCGTAAAGAACCAAGCTATTAGTATCCGTAGATTCTGGCTTGTAACCCCACAAGAATTGGGTATATTTTAAATTTGCAGGTCTTAATGACTTAGCAACTTTACTGTTTAAAACCTTATTAACAATAGCAGTATCAGATAACTTTACGCTTCCTACTGAACTTTGGCTTCCAGATTTACCACCTTGCATTAAGGCCATCAGATTCACATTTTTAGCGACACCGATGGAATCACCTTTAGCAGAAACCGCATTGGTTAAATTCTGGAAATAAGGCGCTACCTCACCAAACTGCTGTACTTCCCAAAACTGAAGTTTCGCAGAAGTCTGAAGCATTTTTTTCACCTTGTCAATGTCTTTCATACCAGGCATTTCAACAGAAATTCTTGCTGTACCCGGAACTCTTTGAACATTAGGCTGAACAGCTCCCATTTTATCAATTCTGGTTCTGATTACTTCAAAAGCAGTACCCACCGAAAGGTCGATTCTTCTTTTTACAATACTCTGCACCTGCTCGTCAGTAGTATTAAATTTAATCTCAGAAAGGTTGGTGTTTCCGAAGATTTCAGGATCTGCAAGTTTTAGATTGGCTCCTTTTGCTTTGTTTACAGCATTAAACTCAACAAAAAAATTGTCGATGTAAGGTCTTGTAGAGTTTTTCTGAGCTTCGTCAGTTCTGTTTAAAGCTTCAATCAAAATAGGATTGGTAGAATAATTGGTTAAATCATTCACCAAGTCTCTTTGGTTGATCTCCAAAAGAACGTTGATCCCTCCTTTAAGGTCAAGACCAAGTTTCATTTCCTTGTCTTTCGCTTTGGTGTAATAAAGTTCTGTGAAACCTAGATTAAGTGTATCCTTAGAAAGTCTTGCGATTTCTTTCTGATACTTTTCCGGATTGTCTCCTGCAATAGCAGTTGCCTGCTTTTCAATCTTGCTGGCGTACCATGTTGGTAATAGCTCATTTAAGCAAATTAACCCTAGTACAATAGCAACAATTGTAATAAGTCCTTTTCCTTGCATTTTGTTATAACTACGTTAAATTAAGTCGGCAAATATAATGATTTTCTTGATATTTTATGAATTTTTAAGAACAGAAATGGTTTATTTTCAGATATATCGGCATTCTGCTTTCAATTAAAGATTCAGCAATTTATCTAATATTTTTTAATAAAGTTTTCAATTCTCTTTTGGTATGAAATTTTCATTAAACATAATACACTAAATATCAAAATATTATGAGAAAATTATTACTTTCGGCAATCTTGTTATCTGCCTTACCTTTCAGTGCACAAAGCTTTGCATTGACGCAATTTGCAACGGGATTCACAAGCCCTGTTGAGATTACCCACGCCAACGACACCCGATTATTTGTTGTTCAACAAAACGGAATTATAAAGATAGTACAACCCAACGGAACCGTGAATGCGGCTGACTTTCTGAACATTAGCACGAAAGTCAATTATGGCGGTGAGCGAGGACTCTTAGGTCTAGCTTTTCACCCACAATATGCAACCAACGGATATTTCTTCGTTTATTATAACAATGCAGCAGGAAATATTATAGTCGCAAGATACACGGTTAGCTCTGGCAACACAAATGTGGCTGACGATACTACAGAAAAGATTATTTTGAATATCCCTAAACCTTTTGATAATCATAATGGCGGAAGTATGCACTTTGCACCAGATGGTAATTTATGGATTGTAACAGGTGATGGCGGCGGTGGCGGTGATCTGAACAATAATGGTCAGAATAAAAATTCACTTTTGGGTAAGATGTTGAGAATTGATATTAATAATCCTACAGGACCTTACAATATTCCGGCTGACAACCCCTTTGCAGGGGCGGGTGTAGACGGTTCTGATGAAATTTGGTCTTACGGATTGAGAAATGCCTGGAAGTTTTCATTTGACCAAACCACAGGAAATGCGATGATTGCAGATGTAGGACAAGGTGTGATTGAAGAAATCAACAGAGTTCCGGTGACAACAGCAGGTGTAAACTATGGCTGGAGATGTTATGAAGGAAATAACACTTACAACACAGCAGGTTGCGCTGTTTCTTCAACAATGACTTTTCCTATTGCCGTGTATGATCATACTGGGGGAAAATGCTCAATCACAGGGGGATATGTTTACCGCGGAACAGCTTCACCCAGTCTTCAGGGAAAATATTTCTTCGCAGATTACTGCTCTACACAGATCGGAACTTTAGACAGCAGCAATGTCATTACTTGGACTACGCCATTTACCGGAAACAATTTTTCAACGTTTGGAGAAGACAATCAGAAAGAATTATATGTGGCCGCAGTCAACAACGGAATCGTTTACAAAATCACAACATCAACATTAGGTGTTCAGGAAAATATATTCAAGGGTGTTAAAATTTATCCAAATCCAGCGGATGAAAGGGTTTTTGTAGAAGGATTACAGACGGCAAATGCTAAGATTGAATTGATAAGTACCGAAGGTCGTAAAGCAATCGACAGTGTAAAACTAGACAGTGAAAACAGTTTTGATGTTACGGGAATTGCACCAGGAGTTTATTACATCAATATAAAATCAGGAGATTTGAAAGAATATAGTCAGAAGTTAATCATTAAATAAGTAATTTTCTCTCTGACTAAAATTAAATTTAAAAAACTGGGTGAAATCTAATTAACCAACATTTATTTAAACAAAACAAGCGATTCAAAATTGAATCGCTTGTTTTTTTATATCGTCATCGAGAATATTCGGGTTTCAGGTTTGTTTCTCATCATTCTGAGATCAAATACCATGGCAACGTTTCTCGTGAAAGCTCTACCCTTTTCTGTGATTTTTATTTGATTATCATGAATTTCAACCAACTCATCTCTTTCCATTTCTTGCAGCATTTCGAAAGCATTTTCAAGCTCAGGAAAAGAGTTTTGAAGATCAAAAGAAGTTTCCAGCTGACACATTAAATTTAAAATATGTCTACGAATTGTTAAATCTTCATCACTTAAAATATGTCCTTTTACCACAGGAATCACTCCTTCTTCAACTATTTTTTGGTATTCCTCAACTGTTTTCACATTCTGTGCAAAAGCATACCAGGAATCTGAAATGGCAGACATACCCAAACCTACCATTAATTGGGTTTTGCTTGAAGTATATCCCATGAAATTTCGGTGTAGTTTTTTCTGAATTAAAGATTGGTACAGATCATCATGCTCTAAAGAAAAATGATCCATCCCCACTTCAATATATCCTAAATTTTCTAACAATCTTTTTCCGTCTTCATACAAACGGCGTTTTTCTTCTCCACTTGGCAAATCGTTTTCGTCAAAACCACGCTGCCCCACACCTTTTACCCAAGGAACGTGTGCGTAAGAATAAAATGCCAAACGATCCGGTTTCAATTCCATTGTTTTGCGGATGGTATGTTCCATCGCTTCCCAGCTTTGATGCGGAAGACCAAATACCAAATCATGACTGATCCCTGTATATCCAATTTCGCGGGCTATTTCGGTAACCTCTTTTACTTTTTCAAAAGGCTGAATTCTATTGATTGCTTTCTGCACTTTCAAATCATAATCCTGAACGCCAAAACTTGCTCTTCTGAAACCTAAATCATACAAAGTCTGCAAATGCTCTCTTGTCGTATTATTCGGATGTCCTTCAAAAGAAAACTCCTGATGCTCGGCAATTTCAACAGTTGAAAAAATCCCTTCCAATAAAGTTCTTAGATTTTCGGGAGAGAAAAATGTAGGAGTTCCACCACCTAAGTGAAGTTCTTTCAGTTTTGGTTTTTCATTAAACAATTGAAGATACAGTTGCCATTCTTTTAAAACACTTTCAAGATATGGAATTTCCACACTGTGTTGCTTCGTAATCCGTTTATGACATGCACAAAACGTACACAAAGCTTCGCAGAAAGGCAAATGAATATAAATAGAAATTCCTTCTTCAGCATTGGTTTCATTAAAAGACCTGATGACCGTTTCTTTCCATTTTTCGGGTGAGAAAGTGCTTTCGTCCCAGTAAGGAACGGTAGGATAAGACGTGTAACGAGGTCCGGGAATATTATATTTATCGATTAAAGAGTTCATTCAGAAAATTTAAAATAAAATTAAATCCTTGAAGGATTTTCGTACTGCAAAAATAACCATTACAGATGACTTTTTGATTATGAATTATATTAGGTCTTATTTTATAATCAGTCTAAATACTTCGTCGGCAAAGTTTTTCCCGAGATCAATATATCCTGCGCTGTCATAGTGCCAGGGATCATTTCCGTAATTATATTTAGCTGTTGACCGAACAATAGCTGCATTTTTATCATCGTTTACGAATTTCTCCTGAGCGTATTGCACTAATTCTCCCATTGGCCACACTTTCCCTTTTTCATTCTTCCCTGAGTCTGAAATTTTCCCGATAATCACCGGAAGATCATCCGTAAGCATAGCAGCCCGCATCTGATTCATCAGAACTTTCAAATGTCCGTAATATCGGTTGGCAATGGCTTCATCGTGGCTTGCGTCACCTTCACCCTGCATCCACAGAATTCCGGATGGGATGATTTCATCTTTCTTGCCGTTTCCGTCAATATCATTTTCTATCAAAGCATTCTTTACAGTTTTAAGAAAGTTGTCATATTGATTAATTCCGTTTTTACCCTGAAAATCGGAATCCCAACATCCGAATCCGCCTCTAGCAACGCTGTCGATAGACGTGCCTTCTCTTGCATATTTAATTAAAGCGATTTTATCATTCGGAAAAAGTTCTTTGAGCCTTTTGGCAAAAGATAGCTCCGGACCGAATCTGTCTGAAAGCTGATTGGTTTTCCCATCCGTTTTAAATCCTGTTCCGTTTCCTGGCTTTAAAACGTCCCACTTCCCTATTCCGCCATTCAGATTGCCATCCGGAACTGAATTTCCCTGAAATATATAAACATCTTTAAATGTTTTTAAATCATTCGGTAAATCTTTATTATATCCAAATCCATTCATATTTGACTGCCCTGCAAGAATGAAAATCCTGATTTTCTGAGTGTAAAATAATGCGGGCAAGAACAGAAGGAGAAATATTTTCAGATTTTTCATTGGGGAAATTTTATTCAAAGGTAATTTGAAAATATTGATTGTAAAAAAGAAAAGTTCTATGGGTGAGATTGGTTATTTCGAAAACAAGGTGCTGAACGTGCCGCTCCTACGGAGCTCATTGTAATGTCTAGGATTATTTTCTACAAACATATCGCTCCTACGGAGCTTCTCTAAGGCAATTGATAGGATTGACTTTTTATTTTAATTAAATCAAACAAGTTTTAAGAAATGACCTTGAGAGCAATAAGCTTTCTAAATTTTTAAATTAATACAACAGAGCGTAAGAATTATCAATAAATTCTTTTATTTTGCACAAACCATTTGATATCCATGCAAAATTTCAGATTGAAAGAATTTGTAGAACAGAACATTCAGAATTTTAATCCTAAAAACCCTCAGGATTTGATTAAAGCTGAAAAACTGTTAAAAGCCGAGAGCAAATTAAACCAAACTTTCAGCATTAATGAAATTGAAGCATTTTTAGATTTCATTAAAAATCAGAAACAGAATTTTGATGAAATTCTGAAATTGCCCGTCATCAAATGTATTTACACAGACATTTATCCCCAAAATCTTTCCTTTAAGCCTGATTTAAGAAAAATTTCCAAAGATGAGCTGGAAGATTTTAGCGAGTTATTTACTTCAAACCTGAAAGCATTTCTTTCTGAGGCTGTACGGAAAAACCAATGGCAGAGTCTGATTTATTTTCAGCAATATTATGCTTCCTTTTTCAGTGTAGAATCTTTAGATTTTTATAAGAATTTACTGCACGATCGGAATCATTTAATCATTGAAGGTATACTGAAAAACAAAGATCTGGTCACTTTCAAAAAAAATTATCCATTTGCTACAGAACGTAAATTCTATTATCTGCAAGGTCTCATTGACGAATTTGAATTTGATGACGATGTACTTTCCATTAACAATGTAGTTGCCGAAATGCAACGAACGAACATTAACAATAAAGTCATTCTCGGTGAAATTCTGACGGCCATTTATGGTTTTAATTCTGAAAATGAGGTGACGAAAAATATCATCCGCAACAACCAAAGAGTTGCTCAGGAATGGAAAGATGAGAAAAGCGGGTTTCTCAATATGATTGCTTATCATATTGCGGGTTTCTTTCTAAAGAATAAAAGCCCTGCATTAATTATATTTCTGTCAACAGTTATTATTTTAGGATATCTTTTCAGTTTCATCTATGTTTTTAGTTTTGGTATCAAAGCATTGATGTTTTACCTGCTGACGAACGCAGTAGCCATCTATCTGGCTTTTAGAAATTTTAAATATTATTTCAGCCAAATCAACTTACATGACAAAGTGGATGCTTTAGGGAAAATATCGGCTACTATTCTGATTACGATGGTAATTTCTTTTCCTCTGATGGTTGTGGTGGGTATGGGTTCGCTTTACGTTTTCGACTCTGTAGCAGATCGTAAATTCCCTACACAAATCATTTTACCGGTAATCATCATCGGAGTGAAAATCTATATGTACAGAAACAGAAAATAATTATGTCGCAGCTTCAATTATTGGATATCATTAAAGAAACATTGCCCCATTTTGATGCCGGCAACCCTTCTGATTTGATAAAAGCCGAAAAGATTTTAAAGATTCACCAGAAAACAAATCCTGATCTGCAGCTCAATGATATTAAGAATTTCATCGAATTTTATAAAGATAATGGTAACAAATACGAATCGATTCTTCTGGATCGAAACCTTCAAAAGATTCTAAAAAATAAGGACTTCAAAATAAATTCTTCACAAAACAATATTTTCTCACAACCCCTTTCTCTGTGTGAAGATTTTGGAAATGATTATGAGGAAAACATTCAAAACTATATTCAACTGAACATTAAAAATAACAACTGGAATAATCTCAGAATTTTCTATAAAAACTATTTCCCGATTATCAGTTATGAAAATAAGGATTTGCTGATTGACAGCATTACAACAAAAAACAATCTGGTAAGAGGAACAATTCCGTACACTGATCAGTATCATTTGCTTCTAAATCAATACAGACATTCGGTAGATCCTGATTTTTACGCTCTGCAATCGGATATTGATTCGGCTTATTTTAATGAGGAAATACTGGATATCAATAATGATTTGGCGGAACATCAGCACACGACCCAGCACAATAAAGTATTTTTAGGTAAAATCTTTGTGGCGCTGGCAAGCTTTGATGCTTATACCGAAGAACTGAGAGGATTATTAATAAAAAATTCAAGGATTGGAGCCAAATGGATAAATCCTACTTCAGAAATCATCACTGTAGAAAAGAAATCTACTCGAAAATACATCGAAAAAGAATACGGAAAATACGAAGAAATCACCTTGCTCGTAATTTATCTATCTCTCCTGATATTAATTTCTTTTTTTCTATACATAAAATTAGATGAATATTTTTGGACTTTCCCTGTCTTCGAAATTGCTTTCTTTTTACTTTTAAATAAAAGATTAAATGGTCATTATCAAGAAAATCCACCTTCAAATGGAAATCTTTCAACCCGCAGAAAGATTAAAAAATTGGTTGTGAAATTTTTTATACTTCAGATCTATTTAATAATTATCGCAATTTCTGTTGTAATTGGTTTAGGATTAATCGCTTTAATCTTTGCTTCTAGTGGTATAGGTGCTGTGGGAATCGTTTTTGCAATTTGGATTATTCGGAGGATTATGAAAAGATGAAAGTAAATTTAATCTAAAAATTTTTACTAAAAAGCAAAAGCCATCCGAACAATCAGATGGCTTTTTCAATTATTTCAATCCCAGATTTCCGTCGGTGTCTTCAAACGGATTTTTTGGTTTTACTTTCAGCAAATCGTATAGTCCTTGGATGACATATTTTACTTCTTTAAAATTATTGTTTTCCATGGCTTTGTCACCGGAATCAAAAAGCTTAATGGCTTTCTTCTGATCTTTATACTCGTCTATATCACGGTATTTATAGTAATAATACAACGATGCATACGATTCATCTTTTTGATAGTAAATTTCCGAATGCAACTTATCTAATTCTTTCGTTTTTCTTTTGATGAGTGACTTCTCGTTAGATTCCAGAAATATCTTTTCGTCTTTAATTATTTTTTGAAACTGTTCTTTCTGCCTTTGAGTCGCTTCTTCAAGCTGACTTTCCAAATCGGTTTTTGATGTTTTATACTCCTCTATTTCGTAAATGACATCACGAAAACGGACAATCTTATCGTATTCCTGCAAAGCGCGTCTTTTTCTCTCATCAAGCTGAAAAATCCTTTCGGTCTGTTCATCTTCCTGCACTTCAATCAGGTCAAATTTAATTCTGAAAAGCTCGTCTTTAATGTTTTTAAATTTCACCAAAACAGCAATATCTTCAGGATCTGCTTCATCTACATTTTGAACATAACTTAGCTCAGTTTCTATTTCATCAATTACTTTGTCGATGTCTTCCTGAAATTTATCTTTATTAATATGTTTTGTATGAGGATTGAACACTTCATTTTTCTCAAAATCTACCGAACTAATATACACCGAAACCGATAGATCGCGGGACTCGCTCATGCTGAATTTCAGCTCGATATCCATTCCTTTCAATAGATTAATCGGTAAATCTTTTGAATTGATTTCGATATACCCAATGCTCATATTGCTCGCAGGAAGCGTGGCATTTTTACCTTCCAGAATATTGATAATCAGTTTATCATCGGCTTCTTTATTGAAGTTTTTTGAGGTCGTTTTATAAATCGTCTTTTTGAGAGGAAGAATATCATTTTTCTTAAAAATCCTTTCCAGATAAGTGCTTCCAAAATTATCATCCACTTCCAGACAAATGTCATTCGGCAACGGCTGTCCGGAAATATTATAAATTCCGTGATTAATCGAAATATCATTCTGCTCAAAAACCACATTTTGATTTTGATCTGATACCGTCAGACTAAACTGGTTGATCTGCTTCGGAAGAATCTTTACAAACTCGGAAAACTTATTTTTAAAGCTCATCAAACCCGTATCAAAACCTCCGTCTTTTCGGGTAATTCTGTAATATCCATCAAAGTCTTCTTTAACGCTTCCCACCAGAAGCTCTTCATCATCCTGCGTATTGACTTCGTAGATCAATTTCAAATCGATCTTATTAGAATTTTGAATTTCTTTCTGGTCTGAACTTAAATGAGTTTCAGTTTTAATTATTTGAATATCTTCTTCTTTAGTTCCTGCAAAATAGGCTGCGCCCACCATCACTGCTGTCGACGGATCGATTGAATAATCAACTGTAATTCCGAAAACCTCTTTCAGATGCTCTCTGATGTACGGAATGTATGTCGTTCCGCCCACCAAAATAATTCGTTCAATATCACTCGCCGATTTTTGATTTTCTTCTAAAAGTTTCTTGATGAGGGTAATGGTTTCATCAACTTTTGGAGCAATGACTCTGTTGAAATCGTTTCTTGAAATTTCAAAATCGATATAATGATCCCCGTCATTCAATTCAAGTTCGGTGTTGATGGTATCTTTTACCGATAATTCTTTTTTGATTTCTTCGGCTTTGTAAAGCAGTTCGTAGTATAGTTTTGCGTAAAAACTATTCTCTTTAGACATCAGTTTTTTGAAAAGTGATTCTTCATTTAAAACCGATTCAATTTTTGGAACAAACAAATACTCAATCACCGTGTGATCAATGTCAACGCCACCCAAAAAATTGTTTCCTTCGTGGTCTGTAATTTTCAGTTCACGTTCATTGATTTTCACCAAAGCAACATCGAAAGTTCCGCCGCCGAAATCGTACACCAACCAGTTTTTTTCTTCAGACTGATCTTGAGTCTGAAAATTAGCATATGCCAGACACGCTGCAATAGGTTCCTGCAAAAGAACAACCTGCTGAAAACCTGCTAAAAGACCTGCTTTCTTCGTCGCATTCGACTGTACGGTATCAAAAGACGCTGGAATTGTAATGACAATAGATTGAGGTTTTTCGTCCTGAATGAAACTCTGCAGTTCTTTTAAAATCATCGCTGAAAGTTCTACCGGGGTTTTTTGTTCCTCGGTATCGGCAACATCATACAAATATTCTGTACCCATCTTTCTTTTAAAAGAAGAAAAAACATCCAGATGCGCTGATTTCAAAAGTTCTCTGGCCTTATCACCAATGAGAATTCTACCTTTTTTGTAGGCAACAATTGAAGGCAATGTATCACTGAAACCTACCGGATTTTTATAAATCTGAACTTTTCCGTCTGCAAACTTTGAAATCCCCGAATTGGTGGTTCCTAGGTCTATCCCAAAATTTATATTTCCCATATTATTCTGCAATTACAATTCCCTTCTGCAACAATATATTTCCTGAACCGTCATTCTGAAAAATGGCAGGTTTCAACACTTTGGTAATGATTGGTTTTGAAGAATTCCCGACTAAATTTGCTTCTAAAGAAGTATCTCGTGAATCGTATAGCTTGCCGATAGGATTGTTGACAGAATAGCCCAATTCTTCGAGCTCATGGTGTATTCTCTCGAAATTCCTTTCAAAGATTGAAATATCCTGATCTTTTGATTTTTTTTCTATTTCAAAGATTTGATTAATGATATTCAGCATGAATTATTTGATGTTTTTAAAAGCACAATTTAATTATTTTTTGTTGAAAATAATAGTGAATAATCATTTTGCATAATACAATTTAATTTTAACGCAAAGAACGCAAAGATTTTCTTTTAATATTGTTCTGCATATTTTTCGTTCACAAAGGCGCTCTGCTAAGCTAAGATAACAGAGCTTTTATTTGAATTGTTATTAATTTTAAACAAATCAATTGAATTTCATTTTTACGATTCGGTCTTTACCCGCAAAAACTACAGTATTTTTATCAATCCATTGACAAACGAAAAGTCCTTTTTCATCAGAAATTTTCTTCCATGTTTTTCCGAAATCCGAAGAATAGCTGATGTGCTGATCGCCGACTGCAATAATGTCTTTTCCTTTTGACTCCGGTTTTATCTTTACGCAGGTCATGTATCCTGCATTTTGCCCTGATGCCTGAATCTGCCAGCTTTCGCCACCATTATTTGTGGTTGCAATGTTGTTGATATTGGCGTCTTGTTTAGTATAATCACCGCCGACTGCGATCCCGAATTTGTCATCTAAAAAATCAATTGAATAAATTCCCTGTGATGAAATTCCTTGAACAAAAGGAGTATTGAAAGCTTCCAATTTGTCATTTTTAAGATTTAATCTCAAAATTCTTGAAGAATTTCCTCCAGTTCCAATCCAAAGATAATTTTGTCCTACGGAAATATTGCTATTACTTGCTGCAAACGCTGCCTCACCAACATTCAATTTTAAATGTGAATAGTTTTTAATCTCGAATTTTTCTTTATTTAAATTGAATTGCAATAGTTTTAGCTTTAAATCTGTTGAAGGATCTGAAAAAGCATAAAATTTATTTTTATTAAAATATAGAGCATCATAAAAAGCAGTTTTCACAGTATCAGTGAATACAATTTTATGCGTGAGATCTTTCTTATCAATTTTAAAAAAGTAAGCCGGGCTTTCAATATTTATTGCATAAAACGATTTTTTATCCTGCGCCAAAGTTCTGAACTGCAATTTCTTCTCAGATAATTTTATCTGCTTTTGCTTTTGAGGATTTTTCAAATCTACATATCCGAATTTTGAATCGGTTCCGCTGTACCAGACTTTGCCGTCCCAGATTTCTAGAGCTCTGATGCTGATTTTATCATTTAATAAAGTTTCAAAACTTACATTTTGGGCGAAGAGAAAAGTTCCGAAGAATAGAAATAGTGTGGGGAATATTTTTTTCATAACAGTCAAATTTAATCAAAAAAAAATTCCGCATAAAGCGGAATTTAAATTTATTCTTTATTGTCAATATTGATGTTGACGTCTTCTAAAGGTTTTTGTTCGGCCTTGAAGGTTTCTCCGTAACCGCCATTCTGCAGTTTTGAATTTCTCTTACTGTAAAGGAAGTAAATGATAAATCCAATAATCAACCAACCAAAAGAGTACATCTGTGCTTCTTTACTAAGGTTGAAAATCAAGTATACATTGATTGCAATTCCTAAACAAGCAATTACAGGCAATGCAGGAACTCTGAAACTTCTTACCAAATTTGGCTCTTTTACTCTTAAAACCCAAACCGCAACACAAACCATTGTAAAGGCAAATAAAGTTCCAAAACTTGTCATGTGTGCCAATTCGTTAATTGGTGTCAATGATGCCACTATCGCAATAACTGTTCCCAAAATCATTAAGTTTTTTCTAGGAACTCCAGAAGTAGGATTTACTTTTGAGAAAGTTGCAGGAATAAGACCATCTTTAGACATTCCTAAGAAAATTCTAGACTGTCCCATGATCATTACCATCAATACAGAAATCAAACCTACAGTTGCAGCAATTGTAATGATGTAACCAGCCCAAGCCTGACCTGCAATATCAAATGCATAAGCAACAGGAGC
Organism: Chryseobacterium aahli; assembly: GCF_022699665.1. GTDB lineage: Bacteria > Bacteroidota > Bacteroidia > Flavobacteriales > Weeksellaceae > Chryseobacterium > Chryseobacterium aahli. The sequence continues at coordinate 701,052 of NZ_JALDNB010000002.1, forward strand.
CTTAATTGCATCAGGATATTTACCTAAAGGATTAAAATCTGTATAATGCATCATCCCTGTAAGAACAAGTGATACCAAAATATATAAAATTGTACAAATTACTAACGAAGTGATGATCGCAAAGGGAACATCTTTTTTAGGATTAATCGCTTCACCGGCTTGTGTAGAAACCGCATCGAAACCTACATAAGCAAAGAAGATAGCAGAAGCTCCGGCAATAATTCCGCCATAGCCGTACGCTTTATGGGAGACTCCGTTTTCTGTAATGGTCGTTGCATCAGGGATAAAAGGTGTCCAGTTGGCAGTATCTATGAAGAATAAACCTGCAATAATTACAAATATAATCGCAGAAACTTTTAAGATTACAATAAAGTTGTTGGCTTTAGCAGCACCTTTTGTACCTCTCAATAAGATCCAGATTACAAATAGAACGATTACCAATGCCGGAAAATTCAAAAATAGTTTAAAATCTAATAATTCAGGAGCTGCATTGAAATTATTAATCGTTTCCTGAAAACCTAATAATTTATCTGCAGGAAGCTTTCCTTCCGCAATCTGTTTTGTAGCTTCCCCGAATGCTTTATGAGCAGTTCCGGGATCTGTGGTCATCCAATAAGGCAAATGCAGACCAAACATTTTGAGAAGTTTACCAAAATAACCTGACCATGAAACGGCGACCGTCATCGAACCCATCGCATATTCTAATATCAAACCCCAACCGATAATCCAGGCAAAAATTTCACCTACCGTTCCGTATGCATACGCATAAGCAGAACCTTCTACGGGAAGTATTGACGCAAACTCAGCATAACACAAAGCTGCAAATACACAGGCAATACCCGCTACTACAAAAGAAAGTGCCAATGCAGGCCCTGCGTTGTAATAGGCACCAGTACCTGTAAGTACAAAAATTCCTCCTCCGATAATAGCTCCAATTCCGATAGCAGTAAGGCTCCATTTTCCTAAAACACGTTTTAGTTCGCTTTTCTGTATATCGGCTTCATAAGCACTCATTGGCTTTTTAGCCCAAATTTTTGACATATTTTTTATTTATTAAAGATTTACGAAAATATAAAAATTTTAACGATATTAACATTTATTAATAAAAATTCATGATTTAATTTACATTTAAAAATATAAAAAACTGATTTCCACTTGTTTTACATATTTTAAAGTGATTGTATTTTTGCTTATTTTTGACCTCATGAATGTATATGATCTCTTTGTAAAACCGTATGAAACCTATACTAATTTGCAAATTTTTCTGGAAGCTGCAGGAACTCTGTTCGGAATTTTGAGTGTTTTCTTTTCTATCAAAAAAAATATCTGGGTTTATCCTACCGGAATTATTTCTACCATTATTTATGTTTACCTCCTTTTTATTGCAGGATTGTTGGGAGATTGTATGATCAATGTGTACTATACCATCATGAGTATTTATGGCTGGATTTTGTGGCAAAGAAATTCTGAAGACAATATTCATGTGGAAGTTTCCTGGGCTACCAAAAAAGAATGGGTGATTTCAGCAGTGCTTTTTGTTCTGAGTGTTTTCTTGGTAATGGTTATTTATTATTACAAACCTTTGCTTGATAACAACTTTATTTCAGAAAAGGTGCAGTATGGTTTTCATCATCTGGATTGGGCCAACTGGATGGATATTTTCACGACATCAGTATTCTTAGTGGGAATGTGGCTGATGGCAAAAAGACGCATTGAGAACTGGATTTTCTGGATTTTAGGTGATCTTATTTCCATCCCAATGTACATTTATAAAGGCTACGGAATTACTTCGGTACAGTATTTGGTTTTTACTGTGATGGCTACCATTGGCTATATTCAATGGAAGAAACATTTTAAACAAAACAATATTTAATAAAGATGAAAAATTTAATAAAAATAGCATTCGCAATATGCATTACATTAAGCTTGTCTTCATGTATGTCTTACAATAATGCATACGCTGACACATACGGAGATCCTTATTATAATGATGGATATTATTATGCTCCCCAAGGTTATTATAACACAGGAGGATATTATGGTAATGATGGATATTATTACAGAAATAATATGCAGTACAAATATGACAACGGTGTTCCTTATTACTATGGTAATAACAGAACGAAAGTTTATGTAGAGAAAAGAAGTACCTCTCAAAGACCTGCAAACGGATTCAGCAATACGCCAAATAATAACAATAATGGCAATTATACCAATCCGAGAAACAATAATAACGGGAATACAACCAATCCAAGAGGAAATACAAACAACCCAAGAGGGAACAGCGGATTTAGAAATCAGGGAAATACCAACAATAACGGACAAAGGCCTCAGCAACAAAGTACCCCGAGATCAAACAGCAACAGTGGTTTCAGAAACAGTACAAACAGTACCCCGAACACACAAAATACCACACCAGCTACACCGCAAAACAACTCACCAAGATCCGGCGGAGGATTCAGAAGATAATCATTCTAAATAAGTAAACGGACAGCCATCGCTGTTCGTTTTTCGTTTTAATTATAGTAATTTTGCACGTTAGTTTTTAGACAAAATAAAATATGGAATTTTATAAATATCAGGGAACAGGAAACGACTTTGTAATGTTAGACAACCGTTCCGGAAAGTGGGATAATCTTTCTATTAAGCATATCCAAAAATTGTGTGACCGCCGTTTTGGAATTGGAGCAGATGGATTGATCAAAATAAATGAAGCAGAAGGTGTAGATTTTGAGGTTGATTATTACAATTCTGACGGTTCAAAAAGTTTCTGCGGTAACGGAGCTCGTTGTTCGGTTGCCTTTGCCCATTTCCTTTCTATTTTTAAAAATAACAAAACAGTATTTACAGCAATTGACGGACTTCACGAAGCTGAAATCAATGAAGATATTGTAAAACTGAAAATGGGTGACGTTGAGACCATCAATTCTGATGGTGATGATTCAGTTTTAGATACAGGTTCACCGCATTATGTAAAATATGTAGAAGACATTTCGAATTTCAATGTTTTTGCTGAAGGAAATAGCATCAGAAATTCTGCAAATTATCAGGAAAAAGGCATCAATGTGAATTTTGTTGAAAATATTTCTGATGATGAAATTTTCGTAAGAACCTATGAACGAGGTGTTGAGGATGAAACTTACAGTTGTGGAACCGGAGTTACTGCTTCTGCTTTAACTTTTCTTCAAAAAAGCAATCTAACCTCCATAAAAGTTAAAACGTTGGGCGGTGATCTTAAAGTGTATGCTGAAAAAAATGGAAGTTCTTTCCAGGAAATTTGGCTAGAAGGTCCGGCAAAACAGGTTTTCAGTGGTAAGGTTGATCTTATTTAAATAAAACAAAAACTTTTAATCAATTATCTATAATGAAAAAAGCTATTCTCATTATCGTACTCCTTATTCTTGCTGTGGCAGGATTTTTTGGTTTTAAATTTTACAAAAAATATTACGGAAGCAACGTACAGAAAGATGGGTACGTTTTGATTCCGCATGGGGCAGAATTTAAGCAGATCTTAGATTCAATCACTCCTTATATTGATAATAAAGAAGCATTCATTGATGTCGCGAAAGATAAATCAATGGATCAGTATTTCAAACCTGGACGTTATCATTTCCAAAAAGGAGCCAGCAATACGGTTCTTGTCAATATGATTAAAGCAGGAAATCAGACTGCAAATTCTTTCAGAATTGGAGATTTCGGAGATATTTATCAGATGGTTGGTAAAGTTTCTAAAAAAACAGAGCTTGATTCATTAAGATTCGTCAATGATTTAAATAAAATTGCTTCTGAAAAAGAATACAATAATGCTGAAGATCTTAAAAAATATTTTTTCATTGACACTTATAATTTCTTCTGGACGGTAACACCACAAGAGTTTTTCAAAAAATTTGAAGATCAGTACAATGAATTCTGGACTGCCGATCGAAAAGCTAAAGAACAGAAATCAGGTTTATCCAGAGAACAGATTTATTCGTTGGCATCTATTGTTTATAAAGAATCTGGTGGGAAACCTGACGAAATGAAAACAATTGCAGGATTATATTTAAACCGTTTCAGAAAAGGGATGAAACTACAGTCTGATCCTACGGTAATTTATGCCATCAATAAGCAAACCAATTTTAAAGAGCCTATCAAAAGAGTTTTATATAAACATTTAACGACTCCATCGCCATACAATACGTATGCTAATGCAGGAATTCCTCCGGGACCGATTTGTGTTGTTGATAAAAATTCTGTGGATGCCGTTTTGGATGCAGAAAACAACTCTTATATTTTTATGTGTGCAGACCCGGCGAGAATGGGTTACCACAAATTTACAGCCAGTGCAGAAGAGCATGTCATCAATGCTAAAGCGTATCAGGATTGGCTCAATTCAAAAAATATCAAATAGTAAACATATTTAACTAAATTTTAACAATTTAGCAATTAACAAATCGCAATAAAAGGCGACCTATCTATTAAGAACAATAAACGAATTGTGAGAAACTGAAAAATTAATTATTTAATAATTTCATAATATTAAATGTGTTTTTCATGATTTCACTTAAAGAATCTCTTATGAATCAGACGGAAATAATCAGCATGATTACGAAGAAAACCTTGGGGTTGACTTTTGTATTATCTGCAGCGGCTTTTGCCTTCGGACAGGAAAAAGTAGGTGTAACGGGGACTATTGTAGACAAAAGCAATCAGCCGGTGCCTTATGCATCAGTTACATTTAGCAATAAAGCGAATAAACTTTTCAGTGATGCTACACTGACTGACGAAAAAGGTCAATACAAACTTGAATTAACTCCCGGAAATTATGATATTTCTGTTGAGGCAATCGATTTCAAGAAAAGTGTTATCAATAAGCAGATTGCAGCAGCCGGAAACATCGGTGCTTTATCAATTGAAGCTGAAGGATCTGCTACCAATCTTAAAACTCAGGACATTCAAGGCGTAACAATCACTGTTGCTACAAAGCCTTATAAAGTAGAATTAGATAAAAGAACATACGACCCATCTCAGGATATCGTAAGTAAAGGAGGTAACCTTCAGGATGTTTTATCGAATGTACCTTCAGTTTCTGTGGATACAGACGGAACGGTATCGATGAGAGGAAGTTCAAACGTAAGATTCTTAATCAACGGAAAACCTTCAGCTCTTCTTGGAATTGACGATGGTGCCAATGCTTTGCAAAGTATTCCTGCAGATCAGATTGAGAGAATTGAGGTAATCACCAACCCTTCTTCAAAATTTGAAGCAAGCGGAACGGCTGGTATTTTAAATATTATATTAAAAAAATCTAAGAAAACTGGTTTTAATGGGAGTGTGATCGGAACTTTAGGTTATTTGCCTCAAACGAATTTAAATACCAATTTAAGCTGGAGAAAAGGAAGCCTTACGTGGTTTTTGAATGGCGGCGGTGGTTATCGTGAATCTAAGAACACGAATAAAACTGATAACTATTTTACTAATGTAACCAACATCGGTGGTACTTTACAAAGTAATCAGGAGAACATCAGCGACAGCCAAAATAACAATTATAATGCCTCCACAGGAATTGTTTACGATGTGTCTGATAAAACTTCAATCAACTTATCAGGAACTGTAAGAACATTTGACAGCGAAAATACAGGTAACGTAACGTACAACAACCAACTATTTAACGCTGCCAATACTTTTAGAAATAGAAAAACTAACAGTTTTAATAACAACCTTGCATTTCAGGGTGATATAGGGTTAGATCACAAGTTTGATGATAAGGGTCAGAACATTGCTCTATCACTGAGTTTACAGAGCAACAGATCTTATAATGATACCAATATTGATGAAACGAATAATGGCAATTTTGAATTGCAAAACATCATTAATCAAACCACAAAGAACAAAACATTAATTGGTAAGGTAGATTATGAGCTTCCAATTGGAGAAAATTCTAAGATTGAAGCAGGATACAGAATTGACATTAATCAAAATGATTATGATAATGATGTAAGAGAAAGCACTGCAAATGCACCAGCATTGAATTTCTTAGGAACATACACTTACGAAGCTAGATACAAAGAGATGTTTAATGCAGGATACTTACAATTCAAAAGTAAAGTCGGCAAGTTAAGTTATCAGTTGGGGGTAAGAAATGAATATTCTAATGTAGATATCGATTATACCAACTTGAATCCGGCAGATGAAGACATCAGAAGCAGAAAAAGTTATAATAATCTTTTCCCAAGTGTTTATCTTAGCTATGAATTAGCTAAAGACAGCCAGTTTTTATTAAACTATACAAGAAGAATAGATAGACCAAGATCTTTCTTTTTGATACCTAATCCTAACTACAACGATAACCAAAATATCTTCGACGGAAATATTGATCTAAATCCTTCTTATGTTGATTCATACGAATTTGGTTATAGTATTTCTAAAAAGAAATTTACTATTAACCCAACGCTTTACTACAGACATCAGACTGACGATACAAAAATGTTGGTATATAACGAAAAGGAAACATTTATCAATAGTCTTGGTCAGCCGGAAGACAGAATTGTTTTCCATACGCAACCTATTAACTTAGGATCTGATGATCGTTTTGGTTTAGATTTAAACTTTAACTGGGACGCAACAAGCTGGTTGAAGTTTTTAGGTAACGTTGATTTATTTGGGTACAAAACAAAAGGCAGCGTACTTTACAACACATTAGATAGCAAAGGAAACCCAATTGTAGCAACGGCAGACTTTAATGGTAACGGTTTTTCTACAAGAGCGAGATTGACTTCAACATTTAAAATTGACAAAACATTCAGCTTCCAATTACAAGGTTTTTACAGAGGAGCACAGAAAACTGCTTACCAGGATAGAAAAGATATGTATGCGTTGAGTTTAGGAGCTTCAAAAACGATTTGGAATGGTAACGGAACATTATCATTCAATGTGCAAGATATTTTCAATACTAGAGCAATGAGATCTACCACTTATGGTGAGAACTTTACGAGAGAATCTTACATGCAATGGCAGCCAAGACAGTTTGCGCTTTCACTGACGTACAGATTCAAACAAGGTGAAAAAATAGAGCAGCCGAAAAGAAAGAAAGATGTGAATTCTAATGCTACAGGAGACGAACAACAAGGTCCGATGTAATCAGGGTTTAATGAACATAAAAAGTCCCGAAATTTAAATTTCGGGACTTTTTTTATTTTGATAGTTTTGACATTTCGGCTTCGTAGATTCTTTTTCTTAAATCGCTTGATGAAAAGCGGTGATCTCTTTTATTATAAAAAATCTCAATACCTTTTTCTTCGCAGTATTTTTTTCCGGTGAAATCTCTGTCCATATAATCATCTCCAATAATTCTCACGTCGATTACAAAAGACTTCAAAATATCTTCCAAATCTTCTTCTGTATAGTAAGGAATTATTTCGTCCACAGCATTGACAGCTTTTAACTGAATATATCTTTCAACAATCGTCTGAGTGGGCTTATTTTTTGTTGGTCTGTCGTGAGAAGGATCAATCTGCAGTCCTACAATCAGATAATCACAAACTGTTTTTGCCTCCTCCAACATTTTGATGTGCCCTGCGTGTAATAAATCAAATGAGGAAAATGTAATTCCTATTCTTTCGGTCTTCATATAAATTCTTGGTGTATTATTTTGTTATAAATTAATTTTTTCTAGACTCTAAATACTTCTGCCAATCCCATACCGTTTTTAACGCTTCTTCCAAAGAAGTTTCAGATTTCCAGTTGAGTTCTTTTTCGGCTTTATCAGCATTAGCATAAGCAATAGTGATGTCACCTTCTCTCCTATCGCAAATCTGATAAGGTACAGAAACTTCATTTGCAGATTCAAAAGCCTGTACGACTTCCAAAACTGAAGAACCTTTCCCTGTTCCCAGATTATAGATATCAATTACAGTTTCTTCTGAATTATTATTCATTAAACTTTTCAAAGCTGCAACGTGCGCTTTCGCCAAATCTACAACATAAATATAATCACGAACTGCCGTTCCATCTTCTGTAGGATAATCATTTCCCCAGACGCTTAGTTTCTCACGAATTCCTGCAGCAGTCTGCATCACGTAAGGCACAAGATTATTCGGAACACCAATTGGTAATTCGCCCAACAATGATGAAGGATGCGCTCCTATTGGATTAAAATATCTCAACAAAGAAATTTTACTTTTATAAGCCGTAGCAAAATCTTTTAAGATTTCTTCGCCCATCTGTTTTGTTTTTCCATAAACGCTTTCAGGCATTTTCAACGGAGTATTTTCGTCGATTGGCATTTCATCAGCCTGTCCGTAAACTGTACAAGATGAACTGAAAATAAAGTTTGAGATTTTTCTTTCTTTAAATTCCTGAAGAACATTGATTAAAGAAAACAAATTATTTTCATAATAATCAATGGGCTTTTGCTGGCTCTCTCCTACTGCTTTGAAAGCTGCAAAGTTGATACAACCTTCGATATTGTGTGCGTCAAAAACCTGATGCAAAAGTTCTTTTCTCTTCAAATCGAAAGGATAAAATAAAGGTCGTTTACCTGTAATTTCCTCAATATTATTTAAAATAAATTTTTCCGAATTGGATAAATCATCAACAATAACCACTTCAAAGTTATTATTGATCAGTTCTACCACGGTGTGGGAACCGATGTATCCAAGTCCGCCTGTTACAAGTATTGCCATTGTTTTTATAAGTAATGTGTGATTGGTAATGAATAATGTTAATTTGGTTTTCCTATTTCGTCGATTTCTAAATCATTAGAAATATTTTTGAACTTATGTTTTTGAACTATAAAAAAAACTACCCCAAAGAATAATGAATACACAATAGAGGAAATTATGTAATCCATCGGTTCAACTCCTTTAGTTAAGTTTTTCTCATCATCTAGCGCTTCGATTATCGTTTTTAAAAACATTATAAAAATTAGAATCAAAAAGATTGAATATAATAATACCGCTATTCTATGCTTGATGATTAAAAAAAATATTGTCAAAACTGAATATAATGCTGTTAAAAATATTAAGCTGATAGAAAATAAATCTTTGGTTTCGAATGTTGAATTTAGAAATATAGAATAAGAATAATTCCAGTATAAAATCATGACTATTAGATTTACCATTATAGCAACCCAATACACCCATTTATACTTAAAAACTTTCCTTTTCATCTTTTATCTCATAAACTCCAACACAGCATCCGTAATATACTTCAACTGCTCTTCGTCTAATTCTGTATGCATCGGAAGAGAAATTACCTGATCCAAAAGTTTGTCTGTATTCACAAAATCCGCATCATTACTTTCCTGAAAATAAGCTTTTTGCTTTCTTAAAGCTACCGGATAATAAATCATTGCAGGAACTTCTTTTTCAGTTAAAAATTTCTGCAATTCGTTACGTTTTCCATTTAAAATTCTTAAAGTATATTGATGAAATACGTGTGTTGAATATTCGGCTCTTTTCGGAGTTAAAATATTTTCGTTACCAGCAAAGGCTTCGTCGTAATAATCCGCGGCTTTTCTTCTTGCATCGTTGTAAGAATCAAGATTGGGAAGTTTTTTTCTTAAAATTGCTGCCTGGAGGCTATCTAATCTAGAATTGACACCCACCTCATCATGATAATATCTTTCGTACATTCCGTGGTTAACGATGCCTCTTAAACGGTGCGCCAATTCATCATTATTGGTAAAAATCGCACCACCATCACCATAACAACCTAAGTTTTTAGATGGAAAAAAAGAAGTCGTTCCTACAGTAGACATCGTTCCTGCATCTCTTACAGTTCCGTCTGAAAATGTAAACTGAGAGCCGATTGCCTGCGCATTATCTTCGACAACAAATAAATTATGTTCTTCAGCAATTTTCAAAATTTCCTCCATATTCGCACATTGTCCGAAAATATGAACAGGAATAATCGCTTTAGTTTTTGGGGTAATTGCTTTTCTGATTTGTTCTGTAGAAATCGTAAAAGTATCATAATCTACATCTACCAAAACAGATTTTAATTTAAGCAAATGAATCACCTCTACGGTTGCTGCAAAAGTAAAATCAGCTGTAATTATTTCATCGCCTTCTTGTAAATCGAGTGCCATTAAAGCAATTTGTAATGCATCAGTTCCATTTGCACAAGGAATTACGTGCTTTACATCAAGATAAGTCTCCAATTCGTTTTGGAAAGATTTTACTTCAGGACCGTTGATGAACGCAGCAGAATCCATCACATTAAGAACCGCATTATCTACATCATTTTTTATTTTGTAATACTGACTTTGCAAGTCAACCATCTGTATTTTTTTCATACGTAAATTTATTTTTTCTAAGTTAAATGTAACCGCTTTACTATTATTATTTTTTTACACAAATCTTGCGCAGCGATTTCACAAACAAATATTTTCGTAAAAATAAGGAATTTAAAATCCTATCAAAAATTTTATTGAATTTGTTTTATCTTTATACAAAATAAAGAGATGAAAAAACTTTTATTATTTTGTTTTCTAACGGGTTATGGATTGAGTAATGCACAAACCGAACTTGTTTTTGTTTATTTTAATGACAAACCAAATAAGGCAGCATTTTATGCGAATCCTTTGTCAGAGCTCACTCAAAAAGCATTGAATAGAAGAACTGCTTTGGGAATTGCTCTCAATGATCAGGATGCACCTATCGAACAATCATACATTCAAAATCTTCAGAATTTAGGATTTACCATCACAGATTATTCTAAATGGCTGAACGGAGTTGCTGTAACTGTAAACCAAGCTCAGGTTAATTTGATTAAAGCACAGTCTTTTGTACAATCGGTAGAAAGTTTTGCTAAAAACTCTTCTTTGATTTTAAAGGCTCAACACTTTAATAAATGGGAAAGTTTTGAACAAAATCAAAAAACTTTAACAACTTTTGATTACGGATCCGGTTCTGCTCAGATTGACCAAATCAATCTGCGACCATTACATCTTGCCGGATATACAGGAACAGGAGTTACAATTGCGGTGATTGACACAGGTTTTCCTACAGTCAATACCGGTACTGCCTTCTCAAGATTATGGACAAATAATAAGATTAAAGGCGGCTACGATTTTGTCACAAAAACTACAAATATCTACGAAGGCACATTAAATAACCATGGAACGGTGGTTTTAGGAGCTATCGGTGGATATATTCAGGATAGTTTTGTGGGTTCTGCTCCAGATGCAGATTTTTATTTATATCGAAGCGAAAATGCTACAGTCGAAGTTCCCGAAGAAGAATTATATTGGATTGAAGCTGCTGAAGAAGCCGATAGAAAAGGTGTTGACGTTATAACGACTTCTTTAGGTTACAATGTTTTTGACGACCCAAAATACAGTTATACTTATGCTCAAATGAACGGAACTACTTCTTTCATAGCCAGAGCAAGCCAAATTGCGGTGAATAAAGGAATTTTTGTTTTAATTGCAGCCGGAAATTCGGGAGAACAGCCTTGGCATTATATCATGACACCTGCGGATAATGCACAAGTTTTCAGTATCGGTTCTGTAGATTCTGCGGGATTATCTTCTGCTTTTTCTTCATACGGACCGAATTCTACTGGAGCTGTAAAACCTGATGCAAGTGCGAGAGGATCAGCAGCTACAACGGTGAATAATAATTCTACAATCTCTGTTACAGGAACTTCTATTGCAACACCTATTGCAGCAGGCGGAGTTGCATGTCTGATACAAGCATTTCCTGCAATGAACAGAAATACGATGAGAGCTCAATTAAGACAAACTGCATCACTGTTTCCGAGCCATACTGATCAAATGGGATATGGAATTTTAAATTTTGGAAGTTTATATAATTCTGTTTTAAACACTTCCGAATTGGTGAAGAAAGAAAAATTGGTCATCTTCCCAAATCCGGTAAAGTCTATTTTAAATATTGCAACTGAGGGCGATGTTTCGTCTCTTGAAGTGTATGATAATCTTAGTAGGTTTATTTTTAAATCAACAAATCAAAAATCTATCAATGTGCAGGATTTTGCGAAAGGAACTTATTACTTGAAAATTCAGGTTAAGGATAAGGTTTATTATGAGAAATTTATAAAAGAATAATGTCTTAGTTTTACAATATAAAAAAGGTTTAATAAAACGTTTTCAGCTAAAAAAATTTGTTATTTTGAATTTTAAACAGAAAACAACTTACAGTTGTGATATAACAACTAAAAGTAGAGTAATTACAACTATTCGATTCTGTTTTCTTCACAGCTTTTGGTACTGATGTAAATATCTTTGCTTTATTAAAACAAAGAAAAAATTACACTATGTTAAACACTAAAATCATTGGCAATAAAATTGTCAAGGCACGAAAAGAGACCAATATGTCTCAGGCACAACTTGCAGAACTCTTATTTATCAGTCCTCAGGCAATAGGAAAATGGGAACGCGGAGAATCAATTCCTGATCTTATCACATTCAATCGTCTTGCGGAAATTTTAGGGGTTGATCTTAATTATTTTTCAGAAAACTTTCAGTCTCCAACAAGCGAAACAACATCTGATGAGCTTCCGGAAAAGCAAACTATTGAACTCCCATCCGAAAAGCAGGAACAAAAGCCTAAATGGAATATGTCACTCGGAAATTGGATTGATGCCGACTTTTCCGGATTGAAAAATCTTGATGAAAAGTTTGGCTCCTCAAATATGCAACGTTGTAAATTTGTTGGTTCAGATCTTTCCCATCTTATTCTAAAAAATAATAATGTTGATCTTTGTGATTTTTCAAAATCTGAGATTCGCAACAGCCGCATTCAGAATTCTAATTTATCTAACAATACATTTAAGAATGGTTCCCTGAATGAAACGGAATTTTCTAAAAGCTACATCTCAGGCTGCGATTTCACGGACACCGATTTTACAGGAGTAATTTTAAAAGATGGCGGTTTCGAGAAAAATATCATTGCCGAATCTATCTGGAACCGCACTTCTTTCATTAATACACATATTGCTGACGTTGTTTTTGAAGGTAAGTTGGATGATTGCTATTTTGAAAATTGTAAATTTACCAAAGTGACATTTCAACATTCGGTACTCAATAACATTTTTTTTAAAAACAATAATCTAAAAAGAGTACAGTTCATCGATTGTCAGGCAGATAGAATAACTTATGAATTCCTAAAAAGTGGGAGAGCAGATATTAGCGGCATCACTTTATTAACTCAATAAAATAATATTAAAAAAAATAGACTGTTTCGTTTTTGAACAGTCTATTTTTTTATTTAAGCCGAATTCCTACTCGCATTAATATTCCCGAACAACGATCTCGTCACCAGCTTTTCATATGCTTCTTTATTCCCTTCACCTTTCTGAATTTTCATTAAAGCGTATTGCTGAATGCTTAACAACGGAAGCACAATTTTCTCACGAATTTTCACCGACTTTCTTGACAATGGATCTTCTTCCTGAAGCATTTTAAACCCAGTCAATTCCAGCATAATATCTTTTGAAAGATTGTATTCACTGAAAAGCACATTCCAGAATTCACCGAATTTAGGATTATCTTTAATATAGTACGTCAATGGGAAATAAGATTTGTTCATACTCATCATCGAGTTTAACACTAAAGTTTTAAAGAAGTCCGAACCTTTATACAATTCCCTTACTTCATCAAACCTTCCCTCTTCTTTCAACTGCTGCATTGCAAAACCGAAACCGAAGAATCCGGGAACATTTTGTTTCAATTGCGACCATGATCCTACAAAAGGAATCGCTCTTAAATCTTCAAATTTCAACTCGTTTCCACCACCTCGTTTTGATGGTCGACTTCCGATATTGGTTTTTCCGTAATATTCAAGCGTACTCATCTCCTGAAGATAAGGGACAAACATCGGATGCGCCTTTAAATCTGAATATTTTTTATAACTGATATTCGCCAATTCAAGAATTAGCGCTCTTTCTTTTTCAGTTAAATCCTTTTTAGAGTTTTTAAACACATCATTTTCTACTCCCGCAGTTAGCAGCTGTTCAAAATTATATTTCGCCTGTTCTTTATTTCCGAAAATACTTGTGATGGTTTGTCCCTGAATCGTTAATTCAATTTTATTATTCGCAATTGTTTTTCCCTGAGAAGCATAAAAATCGTGTGTTTTTCCGCCACCTCTTGCCGGTGGGCCACCTCTACCGTCGAAAAAGACTACTTTAATACCATTCTCTTCTGACAGTTTAGTCAAAACTTCTTTCGCTTTATAAATTTCCCAGTTGGCTTTCAGATAACCACCATCTTTAGTTCCGTCTGAGAACCCAAGCATAATCGTCTGCTGATTCCCTCTTCTTGCCAAATGCTTCTGATAAATCGGATTTTGATATAATTCAGTCATTACACTTTCGGCATTATCTAGACCTTCCATCGTTTCAAAAAGCGGAACAATATCCATATTGATTTCTTCGTCTTTGTAACCAGTAATCTTGAAAAATGCATATACATTCATCACATCTTTCACCGCATCAGAGTTAGAAATAATGTATCGGTTCATTCCACGGTTTCCGTTGGCAAACTGAATATCTTTTACCTGAGCGACATTAATCAAAGTATCTTTTACAATATCTTCGAAACCATCAGCATCTATTTTCTCTGAAACCTGAATTAACTGATTAAATTTCTCATCGTTGCTAACCTCAGATTCACCAAATTTAGCTTTATAAACATCATCAATCACCTGTTGGTGGATTCTGCTGTCTTGTCTGATATCCAAAGTTGCAAAGTGAGTTCCGAAGATCTTCACACGGTCTTTGAAATTTTCAAGCTGATCGATGAAAAGAGAATTATGTTGTTCTACCAATATTTTTTCGGCTTCATTTAATCTTTTAAGAATATCTTCTGCCGTGATTCTTTCATTTCTGAAAATCGCAGTGTACAATTCAGCACTCAGTTGTCCAAGAACTTCTGAAACTCCTCTGAAGCTTAATCTTCTTCTTACATCTTTTAAATTTCCATAATATGATTTTAAAATGGCTGAACGCAGTTCTTCAGAAACTCTTTTCGTAACATCTGCTGTCACAAAAGGATTTCCGTCTCTGTCACCACCTGGCCAGAAACCAAGCTGAATGAGATCTTCATGCAAATGAAAATGCCCATTGCCAAAAGTCGTTTTGATTTTGGTAAATAATTCGCCAATCGTATCGTAATAAACATACCTCAGATAATGAATGATGCTCAAAGCCTCATCAATCGGAGTTGGCTTTTCTTTATTCACGAATGGAGTTTTCCCTAATTGCTGCAAAAGCATGTCAATATTGGTAATAGAATCGTCTGTGATCGATTTTCTTAAATCATGCAAAATTCTCTGTACAGAGCTAGGGTAAAACTGAGTCGGGTGAGCTGTAAAAACTACTT
This sequence comes from Chryseobacterium aahli, assembly GCF_022699665.1. Classification (GTDB taxonomy): domain Bacteria; phylum Bacteroidota; class Bacteroidia; order Flavobacteriales; family Weeksellaceae; genus Chryseobacterium; species Chryseobacterium aahli. The sequence goes on from NZ_JALDNB010000002.1 coordinate 716,377, forward strand.
TCACCGTAAAATCTCGCAACTTTTCACGCACTTTCTCCAATTTATGATCTTGTAATGAGCGCTCAAAAAGATTGGTTACCGTTCCGCTATCACTTTCAGAATGTAAATTTGGGAACGCTGCATCTTCAATACTATCAAACAAAACAACTTGTCTCTCAATATACTGAATGATTTTAAACAACAATTCGAGTTTTTGTTCCTCTGTCTGTAAATCGGTATGATTAGCAAAGAATTCTTCTACAATCTGCTCAGGAGTTTTTCCGGACTGGTAACCTTCTTTGCTTTCTTCATAAAGAAAAGGGAGAAGCATCCCGATGTTGGTCATTTTATCATAAGGCAGGCTCATAAATAATGAATTGTAGATTTGGAATTTATTTTCTACAATCTGCCTGAATTTTTCTGCGCGCTGGTCATGTCTCATACAACAAATGTAGTAGATTTTACATTTAATTGCGAGCGATTGAGTTTAAAAAAGTGTGAAATTTAATTTATTTTTAATTTTCAGATAGGTTAAAAGAATAATAAAAGACAAGAATCAGCAATTGTTTAGAAAAATTAACCCTATATTTATATTCAAATTTGTTTACAATCATTTATTATGACTGAAAAACCATTATCTCACCAAACAATTGACGAGCTTTATCAGAACGAAAACAAGGCAAAAAAAAGCTTCATTTATAATATCATTCTTTTCCTTTTCATCATAGCAATTTCAATTTTTGTAACCTCTGAAAAAGGATTCGGCTTTTACACTTTCTTCCCAATATTCTTCAGTTATTCTATTATATCTTCTCATTTTAGATTGAAAAAAATCAGAGAAGAAATCAAGTCCAGAATATTGCATTTAAGAGGTTAATCAAGTAATTATTTTTCAACAACAAGGGAATTTATTAAGTTTTCTAAGTATATTTTTTTGTATTTTCGCTCTGCCAAATTCAAAAAGAAATATGGATGTTTAAGAAAAAAATTTATCATTTTCTATCATCACAGTTTTAGAGTAATAAAATACAGTTGTTATGAAAAATAATAAATTAGCAGACCTTACCACGGAACAGTTAGAAGCAAAAAAGAAAACACTTAAAGGTGCATTGATAGGATTGGGAATCGTTATGATTATTGCCTGTTCATTTCTCTTTTATCTTGCAATTGTTAATAAAAACTATGCGCTTTTACCTATACCTATAGGATGTTTTATCACTCTACTTCCTAGCGTCATCGGTTTGAAACACATTAATACTGAAATAAAATCGAGAGAATCTAAGTATATTAAGTAGCATTATTGTTATGCATCAAGCCCGCATATATTTTCATATTATAATTGCAATAATCACATGTATCTTTGGGATTTTGTTTCTTAAAAACATTCCATTACTTTCTTTTATTTTCTTTTTGTCAACAATTGCAAACATATTCTTTGCATTCAGAGAAAATAAAATGGAAACATTACTTAAGGAGAACTCAAAAATCCATTCTAATGTAAATGAAATACACATAAAAACTTCTAAATCCATTAATGCCATTATTATTTTAACGTATTCAATATTTATAATAATGAGTACATTCTTTCTATATCTTGTCTTAAAAAAGGGAATAGATATTTTTTTTAGCCTTGTTGCAATAATGCCAATTTCTGTTATGATATTCTCTGTAATCATGATTTATAAGGAAATAAAAAAAATGAATTCTACCATCATTACAATAAATAGGAAAGGAATACAAATAGTGAAAAAGCCATTCATGAATTGGTATGATATAGAAAATGAAAAAATCATCTCAAGATTTTATACTGTCAAAGAATCAAAACATGACAATAGCAGTAAAGTCAATTATTTATTATTTTATTATAAAAATGAAAGAATTGAGATAGCAATTGATGAACTAGATATTACTGACTATTAATTAAACCAATATCTTAAAATTTTCCGGACAAGATTTAATGACGAGAAATTAAAATTGCAACATCTTTAATTACAAAATCGTGTAAATTTCCATAGTTTTAATAAAATTCAATCATACAAACTTTACACTTTTATTAACTGAAATTTCGCTACTCAATGCGTAAATTTGATCTAAAATAAATTTAGAACAATGCTTAATTTCGAGTTAAAAAATCCAACAAAAATACTTTTCGGGAAGGGAGAAATCGCTAAAATTTCAAAAGAAATTCCACAAGATGCCAAAGTCTTAATGATTTACGGTGGCGGAAGCATCAAAAGCAATGGTGTTTACGATCAGGTAAAAGATGCTTTGAAGAACCATGACGTTCAGGAGTTTGGTGGTGTTCCTGCGAATCCTGAGTATGAAGTTTTAGTAAAAGCTTTACAGTTCATCAAAGAAAATAATATCACTTATTTACTCGCTGTAGGAGGCGGATCTGTAATTGACGGTGTAAAATTTCTTTCAGCAGCAGCAAACTATGACGGCGAACCTTGGGAAATCTTGAAAAAACCAGTGAGAACCTTCGAAGGCGAAGGAATGCCCTTTGGTACTATCCTAACGTTACCCGCGACAGGTTCTGAAATGAATTCCGGATATGTCATTTCAAGAAGAGAAACCAATGAAAAGCTATCATCCGGCGGGCCAGGATTATTTCCTCAATTTTCAGTTTTAGATCCTGAAGTAATCAAATCTATTCCAAAAAAACAAATTGCCAACGGTATTGCCGATGCTTATACACATGTTTTAGAACAATATATGACGTCACCATCTTCGGCTGATCTTCAGGAAAGAATTGCCGAAAGTATTCTAATCTCTTTACAAGAAACTGCACCAAAAGTGATGGCGGAAGATTTTGATTACGATGCGGCAGGTAACTTTATGTGGTGTTGTACAATGGCTTTAAATGGACTTATTCAAAAGGGAGTAATTACCGATTGGGCAGTTCATGCAATGGGACATGAGCTTACCGCTTATTATGGTATTGACCACGCAAGAACACTCGCTGTAATCGCGCCTTCTCACTACCGATATAATTTTGAAACCAAAAAAGAAAAATTAGCTCAATACGCAGAAAGAGTATGGAAAATAACTGAAGGAAGTGTAGAAGAAAAAGCCGAAGCAGCCATCAAAAAAATGGAAGCGTTTTTCCACAGTCTCGACATTCAAACCCAACTTTCAGATTACACCGAAGATTATCATAACACGGCAGAGCGTGTAGAAAAAGCTTTTACAGAAAGAAACTGGCTTGGTCTGGGAGAAAATAAAAATCTGACACCACAAGATGCTTATAAAATTGTAGAAATGAGTTATTAGGAAGTCGGGAAGTCAGAAGATCGTGGTTAAAATCTTGCGGATTGTAATTATAAAATTCAATATTTTTAAATTTCAATCTTCTGACTCTACTCTCTGAGAACAAATATTACATTTTTTACAAACATTAGTTTAAAAAACCTGAATTTCATTATAAATATTTCAAATTTATTTATATTTTAGCATATTCTTAAATTTGTGAAAATGAAAAAATACTTACTTTTATTTGCCTTTTCAGCCTTAGCGCTTAGTTCTTGTGAAGATGATGATATTCAAAACTATGAATTGGATATGCTAAAAGGTGAATGGAAGGCAACAAAATCAGAAGTTGTTTCTGGAAAAGATCTTAAAACTGTAATTTCAACCGATACACCTACCGGATGTAGTGCAAAAAGTACAGCAGAATTCAGAATTGATTATTATGCAGCGTACACAGCAGTAACCGGAGTTGGAGCAACATGTACAAGCAGTAAAACAGAAGGTAAATATTCTTATGATGCAGAAGAGAAACTACTTACCATCCAATATGATAATGACCTTCCAAGCGTTTATAAAGTACTGATTCTAAGCAGTACGGAAATGAAATTAATGACGATGGTCGGCAATATTGACCAAAATGGCGATAAAGTCATCGACTTCACACAGATCAGCTATGTGAGATAAAATAACTAAACTCCCGATATTTTCGGGAGTTTTTTATTATATTTATTTCCTACAAAATTAGAAAACAATGAAGAAGATTTTCGCAGCATTTCTATTGCTGACCTTTGCCCTTATTTTTTCGCAGGACAAACAGCCAATGTACTGGCAGGACATTCAAAATTTCAAAAAAACAGACTCAGAATCTGCTCCACCCAAAGACGCTATTCTTTTAATTGGGAGTTCATCTTTTACCAAATGGCAGGATGTTTCAGATTATTTTCCCGAAAAAGTGATTATTAATAGAGGTTTTGGAGGTTCAAGGTTGACAGATCTCAATTATTATTCTGAAGATTTATTAAACTCTTATCAGCCCAAGCAAATTATCATCTACTGTGGTGAAAATGATTTTGCAGATGATGCCAAGTTAAAATCAAAAGTAGTAGTCGATAGATACAAAACTTTTTACAGAAAAATTCGTGAAAAATTTCCAAACATTCAGGTCGATTATATTTCAATTAAATATTCTCCAAGCCGGGAGCATCTTTGGCCTCAAATGAAAGAAGCCAATAAGAAGATTGCTAAATTCATGAAGAAAGAAAAAAATGCAGATTTCATAGACATTACAAAGGTTATGAATGATGCTAATGGAAATATCAGAAAAGACCTTTTTGTGGAAGATATGCTTCACATGACCCCAGAAGGTTATCAGCTTTGGACTAAAGTGATGAAACCTTATATGAAGTAAATTCTTAGTAATAGCATTGAATATTTAATTCATCTAAACAAAAAACGATTCCAAAAATTGGAATCGTTTTTTTATGTTTATTTCTTTCTCTTCGATTTTGAGATTGCTTTCTGTTGTGCTCGGTTGGCTCCGAATTTCTTAGGCTCTTTCCTTTTTGATGGTCCGCCCCAGTTTTCCTTCTTATTTTTATCTTTCTTCTCATGGAAAGCCCCGCCACCTTCATACAATTTCCCTTGCGCAGGATTTTTCATCAAGATAACATCTTCTTCTGAAGCAATCTTTTTAGGATTTATTTTCACTTCAGATGGGAAGTCGATATACCTTAATTCTTTATCCATCAATAATTCGATGTCAAGTACTAAAGTTTCTTCTTTTTTAGTCACAAAAGTGATGGCTTTACCGTCTTTATCAGCTCTACCAGTTCTACCAATTCTGTGAATATACTGCTCCTGAACTTCCGGAGTTTCGAAATTGATAACGTGGGTAATATTTGAAATATCCAGACCTCTCGCCATAACATCCGTCGTAATCAAACCTCTGATTTCCTCTTTTTCAAAGCTTTTCATCGCTTTCAATCTGTAGTTCTGTGATTTATTTGAGTGAATCACATCAAATTCTTCCGGGAAAAGCTCATTTATTTTTACAAATAATAAGTCTGCGTGTTTTTTGTTATTAGCGAAAATCAAGACTTTAGACATATCTTCATTGTTCTTCAACAAATGCTCAAGCAAATTGATTTTTGTATTGAAGTTTTCAACTTTATAAGCGGTCTGCTCAATTTTCTCAAGCGGAGTTCCTGATTTTGCCAATGAAATTTCAATAGGGCCTGCAAAATACTGTTCAAGCATTTCGTCAACAGCTTCTGTCATGGTTGCAGAGAAAAGAATATTCTGTCTTTTTTCTCTCATCATTTCGAAAATATGTGTCAACTGCGGTCTGAAACCTAAATTCAACATTTCATCAAATTCATCAATAATCAGTTTTTGCACTTCTCTTAATGAAATTGCATTATCAATCGCCAAATCCATAATTCGACCGGGTGTTCCGACTAAAATATCGCAACCGTCGTTGAATAAAAGCTTTTGCGTATTGATGTTTTTTCCACCGTAAATTCCGATTACTCTTGCAGTAATATTCTCTGTCAGTTTTTCAACGATTTCTGATACCTGAACGACTAATTCTCTTGTAGGAACTAAAATAACAACTGTAGGATTTCCCGTTTTATTGTATTTCCAGGTCTTCAAAACCGGAAGAAGATAAGCCAAAGTTTTCCCTGTTCCCGTCTGTGCAATTCCCATCACATCTCTTCCAGAAAGGATCGGTCCGATACTCTTCTCCTGAATTGGAGTAGGCTCAAATAAATTTAAATCTGCTAAAACATCAAGAACTCTAACCGGAAGGTCAAAGTCTGCAAAAGTGAGTTTTTCCATTTTGCAAAGATAGGCAATTAATTTGGTTGTGTATTATTGTAAAAATTTGTAGGATACAAGATGAATTATGGTAAGTTTAATGTCTAATTTTTGTTTGAAAACTTAGCATAACGTTTGTCATTCCGTAGGAATCTAAGCAACTAAAAACTTTTCTGTGTTGGGATTCCTCCGGAATGACAAACTAACCGTTGATTTTCTAACTGTAAATTCACTTATCTTATATTCTACTTTCTCGTAATTCTCAGCAACAGAATCACAACCAATAAGACCGAAAATATAAATCCTAAAACAGCAACCAAAGACATCTCCCCAATTCTTGGTCCTGATTCTGAAACAAAAACAATGGCTGTGGCAATAATATTCGCTCCCAAAACCATCGCTAAAATTAAATTGATAATGCTTGATTTTATCAGCTGATTGGTCTTTTCTATATTTTTAATCTCACTAGAAATGGTGAATTTATTATCATCCAATTTCTGCAGAACAGAACGCAACTCTTTTGGAATTTCATCTACATTATCGGTGAAATTCATCATTTTATCCATTCCGGATTTGAAAAGCTTTTTGGGACTGATCTTTCTTGTCAGTATTTTTTTGGTGTACGGATGAAGACTTTTTACAATATCCAGATCAGGATTAATGGTTCTTCCGACACCTTCTATCAACCCAATTCCCTTGAATAAAAGATAGAAGTAATCTGGCATATATAACTGATTATCCTTCAAAACATCTTTCATTTTGTTGATGATAATATGCGGATCAATATCTTTTAGTGAAGTGCTGTGAACGAAATTCAAAACTTCCTCTACATCATTTTCAAATCTTCTTTCATCCGGAATTTCATAGCTGACCGCCATTTTTTTGAGATAACGAACAATTTTGTTAGAATTTTTAGCCACAAAAGCGACAATCAGACTTTCGAGAATTTCTTTATCATTCGGTTGAATTTTTCCTACTGCTCCAAAATCAATGAACACAACTTTTCCATCTCTTTTTACCAAAATATTTCCGGCGTGCGGATCAGCATGAAAAAAGCCGTAATCTAAAATCTGCGAAACAAAAAGTCTCAAACCAACTTCAGAAATGACAACGGGATCAATTTGATGTTTTACTAATTCTTCTTTGTCTGTTACTTTAATTCCGTCAATAAATTCCATACAAAGGACATTATTGTTTGAAAATTCATCATAGACAATCGGAACGTATGTTTCTTTATTGTTTTTAAAATTTAAAGCAAACTGTTTGATATTATTCCTTTCATTAACGAGAGAAACTTCTTCCAATAAAGACTTTTCAAAGGTTGCAATGGCTTGTTTCAAATTAAGCTTGGAACCAATCTCAGAATAAGTCGAAATAAGCTTAACTAAATCTTTAATAAGCAGTAAATCATCTTCAATGACACTGAGAACATCAGGTTTTTTGATTTTTAAAATGACTTCTTCTCCAGTCATTAGAGTCGCTCTGTAAACCTGAGCTATAGAAGCTGTTGCTAAAGGTTTTGTGATAATTTCTGAGAAATGCTCATTGACAACGATATTAAATTCATTTTCCAGAATTTCTTCGACATTCATTTCAACTACTTCTACCCGATCCTGAAGTTTCTGCAATTCCTGAATCAATTCTGGTGGAAGCAAATCTTCACGGTTGCTAAATGTCTGTCCGAGCTTCACAAAAGTAGGACCCAATTCTTCTAAAACCAATCGTATTCTTTCGTAAACGGTTCCTTTGGAAATAATTTCGTCAGACGACGCAGAACTCTCTTCCGGTCTTTTGCCCATTCTGGCAATCATATCTTTGAAGCCGTATTTACTTAAAACGGAAATTAAGCGTGCGGATCTTTTCAGCTTTCGCTGTTGTTTGTCAAACATAATTTTGAGGATGAATTGAATTGCAAAGTAACTTCAAAAATTATTCCGATTGGAAATTAACTGAGAATTATCAAGATAATTTTAAATCACTTTAAATCCCGTCAAAATCAATATTAAAAGATTAATCCCCAAAATCACCCAAAAGAAAAGTCTACTTGGTTCGGAAATACTTTTTAGCTGATCGATGATTTTCACTTTAATAATTTCTGAGAAACTTACATTCTCGTCTTTGAAATCAATTTCATTCAAGTTTACTTTTTTAAAACCAAACGTGATAATTTTCTTTAGCCATTTGTTTTGTTTTGAATCTCTGATTTCCTGTAAAATTCTCAGCTGCAACTTAGTTTTGTCAACGCCTTGCTTGAATAATTCTGGTTGATGTTCTTTTACTTTTAAAAGAATTTTATCTATAATCGGGAACAATAATTTTTCGCCTTTATCAGCAATCAGTCGGTTGATTGTTTTGAACATAACATATTTATTTCCCATTGAGAATAATAAAAACGGACTGCCTATCATACTTAGCAACGTCAAACCAAACGCAATAGGCCGTTGCATAAAAAGCACAACAATGGCAGCATCACCATTTGTATGAACTGGACCGCCGCCATTTGAATATGTTTGTCGGATGATTATCATTATTGTCGTAATGCAGAGAATTGCAATGGAGAATTGACCTATCAAATTTATTTTCAAAAAGCTCAGAGTTGACCTTCCAAAAAGCTTTGCAAAATATTTGAAATCTTCGTTAATGAAACCCTTCTGTTTTTCTTTAATCATCATGTGTGTGAATTTTACATCTTAAAAATACGAAGAATTGAACACATGAAAACAATATTTAACTGAAATTATTCTGTAAAAACATATTCATTGTAATGTCCTAAAAATTTCACATTAGAACCTAAAGAAATAATCTCATCGATGACGTTTTGAGACAAAACATTGTGCCATTCACTGGCAACATTGATGAAGAAAAAGTAATTTCCCAAACCCGTTTTCAAAGTTCGGCTTTCAATTTTTGAAAGGTTCATTTTTCGCCATGCAAAAGCGGAAAGTACCTGATGAAGACCTCCCGCGTGATCTTCGGGAAGTGTGATGATAAGTGATGTTTTCTCAGAAGTTTGCGGTAAATCCAATTTTAAACTTTCTTTCTTTTTTGAGATTACGATAAACTTGGTATGATTCTGTTCAAAATCCTGAATATTTTCATGTATAATTTTTAAACCATACAGTTTTGCGGAATATCGATTGGCAACTGCTGCCCATTTCTCGTTTTGATTTTCAGAAACCAATTTTGCGGCTGCGGCTGTTGAACTATAATCCTGCGACTGAATATCTTTATAATAATCATGTCTAAAGTGAAAAGTCTGCGCCAAGGCTTGAGGATGCGAAATGATTTTATCAAAAGTCTCGTTATCAGGATGAATCATCAGATGATGCGCGATCGGCATCACCAATTCAGTTTCAATAAATACTTCGAAATCATAGAGATAATCCAATGTCATTGAAACCGTACCTTCAATAGAATTTTCTAAAGGAACGACCGCTTTATCAACTTCATTATTTTTAACGGCATTGAAACAGTCTAAAATGCTCGACTGTGGAACCAATTCTTCATTCGGAAAAATCTGTGTGGCTGCCAACTGCGTAAAACTCGCCTGTGGACCAAGGTATGCTATCTTCATTGAACAAATGTAAAAAATTAATCATAAAAAATGTTCGGATGAAGCTGTAAAACGATGAACCAATTTATTTTTAAAATTTAAAATTACTCAGTTGATCAAAATCTGAGCGGTCAAATATATCTTTAATAACTCCTTCTTCCAAAATTGCAATTTTGTCACAGGTATGAAATAGAGTCTCAATAATATGCGAGCTAATCACCACAATTTTGTTTTTATCTTTCAGTTCACGGATGATTTCGTATAAAATATGAACGCCTTCAAAGTCTACTCCATTAAAAGGTTCGTCAAGAATGTTGATGGGTTTATCGAGCATCAGCATTCCCATCAACGCAATTTTCTTTTTCATTCCGCTGGAATAATCTTGAACAAATTTATTGAGTGGCAACTTAAATTTTCCGGTAAGTTCGCTTACAGATTGCTGCTCGTTTTCTGAGAAATATTCTAAATACTCTTTTCCGGTGATGTATGGGTAGAAATAGTTTTCAGTTTCGAGATAAGAAATGCTCTTTCTTTTGAGTTTTTCGTTATTCCAAAGAATTTCGCCAGCATATTTTTGATTCTGATACAGAGATTCAAATAGTGTAGTTTTTCCTGCTCCATTTTTTCCAAGCAAACCAATGATAGAACCTTCTTCTAAATTTAGATTCAAGCCTTTTAAGACATTTTTATCTTTAAAACTGACCGATAAATCTTTAATTTCCAACATAAATTCTGATGTTTTGTTTTGCCTCTTTGATATTTTGTTTGATCACGAAAATTGCAGGAATAATCAATATACTGCAGACAAAAAATTCTAAAAAGACAATCATTCCGTAGTAATTTCCTCTTTCTTTAAAGTTGTACATTTTGTATTTTCTGGTGAGTATCAAAAGGAAATACAGATTCATAAATACCATATAATACAGAAGATAAAAGCCTTCAGCGTAATTAAAAACCAAGAAACCAATATAAGTTGGCAGCAAAACAAGGTTGAAAAAAGCGAGATTATTTCGCAGTTTAAATGTAAAGTCATACTTTTTAAAATACATTTCCAACATTTCTTTACTTTCATTGGGCTCAAAAATAGCGCCTATAAAATCAAATGTGAAAATTCCGCATAAAATAAAACTTGCCGGATAATAAGACGACATCACTAGAATTAGATAAACCAAAATCACCAAAATCGTATTTTTCCTAAAATAACTTTTCCATTCAAAAAGAAAAGTCGGAATAAAATTCCATTGAAGCCCGAAGCGAATTTGTTTTTTGGGATAGAAAAAAGCGAAGGAAATCACAGCAGCAAAAAACAGAAGTGCATATTGATCAATTTTATAATTGATGTTTGCTAGCAGAAATATGCTGTAAATAATTACCGATTCAAGAAAAACCACTAACCTCCATTCTCTTACGAAGACTTTTTGCAGAAACGGAATATCTTTTCTGTTGATGTGAAAAACAAATGTCAATAGAAAAAATAGTGAAGGATATAAAATTGCTAGAGGAAATTTCACCACCATCAGACACCCAAAAATTAAAAATGCAGGAAGACTGATTTTCGGATTTAAATTAAACATCCGCAAACTTTGATTGATTCTGAATTTGAAATGGGTATAAAACTTTCTCAACACCTGATTTTAAAGGTTTTTTACGATTGATTTTTCTGAACTTTCAAATATATGGAAAATTTCAGATGAGTTGAAGACTTGAGTCACGTAATAGTGATTTTATTATCTTAAATAAAAAAACCAGCCTCGAAAAGCTGGTATTTGTTAATGTGCGTAATCTGACATTGGTATTTCAGAAATGTTACTGAATTCAACTGAATCTTTTTCTTTATTGTATTTTAAATACATGGTTCTCCATTTCTCTTTTGCTACTTCTACCTTTTCAGGATAATGGTCTTTTATAATAAAATGGTCTTTCATTTTATCAAAATTCTCATATTTTAATTTAAAAGTTTTATCCAGCCTTTCTGAAATTAAAAACTCATAATCCTTATATTTAAAATATCCATATTTTTCATTTTTTACTTCATCATTAATTCTCTTAGAATTTTCATTAATGATTGTAGGTTTTTGATTGGCAAATAATAGCTCAGTGACATTCTTATTACTATCATCAATTCCCGAAACAACAATAAATTTCACTTTCTTCTTATTATTAGAATATGTAATAAATTTATCAATTTCAGAAATTATTTTTTGATTGTTAATAACCTCAGTAATTTCTGGGTTTCTATTACATCCGAGTAAAATTATTAAAATGCTTGCGATTAAAATATTTTTCATACACTTAATTTTTAAGAAAGAGATTTCAAAAATAATATAAAAATCCCACCAGAAAAAAGGCAGGATTATTTTATTCAATTGCACTATGCGTTTTTGGATTTAGTTTACTACCCCGAATTTATTATTTTTAAAATCCAGTACAATAATGTTATTAACAAAAAACGCATTTCCTGTCAGACCGTCAATGTTCTCGGTTTTATTGAATTCCTGAAGTCTTTTGTTATCATTATACCAGGCATAATCATTTTCTAGCTTTCTTTTTCCCAGATATACTTTTTCTTTAATTGGTCGTCCATAAAATTTAACTTTTTCACCCCATGAATTCGCAATTATCGTATCTGTTTTGGCAGTTTGGTCTACCAATGAAGTCCACAGTTCTTTATCGGTATTAATGGGAAATAAGCTAGCACCTGTATCAAACATAAACCAATGGGTTTTGCCTGCAATAGTAAGAGGAATATTCAGTCTGCCATTATTGGATTTTGCATCTACAAATGTCGTCATTTTCTTTAAATGGCTGTCTAATGAATCAAGGACACACATTCTTTTATTAGGATAATCAATGATAAGTATTTTATTATTAAACATATCTGCACCTAAAGTTCCGATGTGCTTAGGTTTTTTGTTAAATAATGAATCTGTAGGAATTTTATCTCCGTAGTTTTCTTTATACACCAAATTATCTTTAGACAGTTTTCCTAAATGATAGACCAGCCCTTTTGTCTTATACACTGTTTTCCCTCCATTATCCGTAGACTTAGAGCTTTCTATGAGGAAGTTTTTCACTTCACTTTCTTTATAGTAACTGTTTATTGTATTTCCGTAGACAAGTGTTGCATCGCTACCCAAATCGAACTGAAGGGTGAAATTTGCATTTAAATCATTAACTTTAACAGGAACAAGCATGGCTACTTTATCAAAATTCTTTCCTGAAATCTTTGCGGCATACCATGAAAACGGAAACCATGGATAGTTTTCAGAAGGTGAATTATTTTTACCGGAAGCCATACAACTGGTCAGTATTGAGCCAAGTACGATTATTGTAATCAGATGTTTTATTTTCATTTTTCGGATTATTAGCCTGAGAGTTGAATTGTAAAGAATTGCTGGTGCTAAATGTATAATAATTCTACAAAACAAGGGTCAATTTATTTTTCTATTTAAAAATAAAAAATAAAGGTCTCAGAGTAACGAAAATATCTTTAATTGAGACATAAAAAAGCTTTTTGATAATAACAAAAAAGCCTGCTATAAAGATATAACCAGGCTTTTTTTTATTTAAATAGTTCGTATAGGATTACTCCCACTCAATCGTTGCAGGCGGTTTGCTTGAAATATCGTAGGCAACTCTGTTGATTCCTCTTACTTCGTTGATGATTCTGCTTGACACGGTATCTAAAAACTCATAAGGAAGTCTGCTCCACGTTGCTGTCATAAAGTCGATGGTGTTTGCCGAACGAACTACTGCGGTGTATTCATACGTTCTTTCGTCACCCATAACTCCCACTGATTTTACAGGAAGAAGAACTACGAATGCCTGAGAAACTTTCTCATACAAATCATTTTTGTATAATTCTTCGATGAAAATATCATCAGCTTCTTGTAAAATTTTCACTTTTTCAGCATCTACAGCACCCAAAATTCTGATTCCCAAACCTGGACCTGGGAAAGGATGTCTATGTACCAAATGATGAGGAATTCCTAATTCTTCACCCACTTTTCTTACTTCGTCTTTAAACAATTCTCTTAAAGGCTCCAGCAATTCAAACTCCATTTCTTCGGGAAGTCCACCCACATTGTGGTGAGATTTGATTACTGCTGAAGGTCCATTTACCGACTGACTTTCAATCACGTCTGGGTAAATTGTTCCCTGAGCTAAGAATTTCGCTCCTTCAATTTTATGAGATTCTTCGTCGAAAACATGAATAAATTCGTTTCCAATGATTTTTCTTTTCTGTTCCGGATCATCAATTCCTGCTAATTTTGATAAGAATCTTTCTGAAGCGTCAACCAATTTGATGTTCATATTAAAACTCTCGCCGTAATTTTTCATCACTTTTACGTCTTCGTCTTTACGCAGAAGTCCGGTGTCTACAAATATACAATGAAGCTGATCGCCAATTGCTTTGTGAATCAAAACGGCGGCCACAGAAGAATCTACACCTCCTGAAAGACCAAGGATCACTTTGTTATCTCCTACTCTTTCTTTGATTTCTTCAACTGTTTTGTCAATATAGTTCGTCAGTTTCCAGTTTTTCTCTGAATTACAGATTGCAAAAACGAAGTTTTCTAACATTTTACCGCCTTCTTCAGTATGAGAAACTTCTGGGTGAAACTGTACGCAGTAGATTTTCTTTTCTTCGTTAGCAATCGAAGCGATTACACCCGATTTTGCATTTAATTCAAATCCTGCAGGCAACATTCCAACCTCGTCAAAGTGGCTCATCCAGACTACTGAATTCTGAGTAACCCCTTTCAATAAAGAAGATTCTTTTACAATATCCAAATGTGCTTTACCGTACTCGCCTTTTACACCTTTGTGTACTGTTCCTCCTAAAAGATGTGCGGTAAGCTGCATTCCGTAGCAAATTCCTAAAACGGGAATTCCCTGTTCGTACAATTCTTTTTCAACCAAATGAGCATTTTCTGCATTTACCGAACTCGGCCCACCAGAAAGGATGATTCCTTTTGGCTGTTTTTCTAAAATTGTTGCTAATGGTGTATTGAATGGTAAAATTTCAGAATACACACCCATCTCACGGATTCTTCTTCCGATAAGCTGGTTGTACTGAGATCCGAAATCTAATATGATAATACCGTTGTTCATTGTATAATTGATGATTGATAATTTATAAATGATAAAACAAATGATGTTGATTTACCTAATTTTTTAAAAAGACGAAAACCCTAGCCCTGATGGAAGCGGCATCCTTTTTTGTTATTGCGATTGAGAAATAGTTCAACAAATTAATTCAAGTTGTTCGCAATGACAAAAAAGATACAGCCCTTCGGCTACGCTCAGGATAAACTTCCAGCAGGTTCCCGGCTTCTAATAAAAAAAGCCCCGAAAAAATCAGGGCATTATATTAAAATTTACCGATGTCTTCTCTGTAGAAACTGTAATCGAAGTGAACGTGAAGTGCGTCTTCATATACTTTCTTTCTGGCTTCGTCGTAAGTAGCTCCCGTAGCAACTACGTTCATCACTCTACCACCATTAGAAACTATTTTATCACCTTTCTTAACAGCTCCTGCACACAATACCTGGCTGTGTTTTGCTTTTTCTATTCCTGTGATTTCAAAACCAGTTTCGATGTTTCCAGGGTAACCACCTGAACACATTACTAAGCAAACTGCTTTTTCGTCTTTGAATTTAAGATCTAAATCTTTTCCGTTCATACAGTCGTTGATTACGTCTAACAAATTGTTTTCCATCAACGCCATCAACACCTGAGTTTCAGGATCTCCAAATCTCATGTTGTATTCTAGCAAGTATGTTCCGTTTTTAGTCACCATCAATCCGAAGAAAATGATTCCTTTGAAACTGAAACCTTCCGCTTTTAGACCTTTCAAAGTTGGCTCTAAAATATTTTTTTCAAAATCTGCAGTATGTTCTGCCGTAAATTCCGGACTTGGCGCTACAGAACCCATACCACCTGTGTTCGGACCTTTATCGCCGTTTCCAGCTTTTTTATAATCTTTTGCAGCGATGCAAGGGAATATTTTTTCACCATTTGAGAATGCAATAATTGATGCCTCAAAACCTTGTAAATATTCTTCGATAACCAAACGGATACCCGCATCACCATAGATTCTTCTGATCATGAAATCGTGAATCGTTGCTTCAGCTTCTTCAAGTGTGTCGCAAATAACAACACCTTTTCCACCAGCTAAACCACTCGCCTTGATAACTAAAGGATATTCCTGAGTCTGTACGTATTCTTTAGCTTCGTTATATGAATCAAATACCACAGCTTTTGCTGTTTTGATATCATAGGTCTGCATAAATTTCTTAGAGAAAGCCTTACTTCCTTCAAGGCTTGCCACTTTCTGGTTTGGACCGAAAACTTTAAGATCATGTTTCTTAAATTCATCCTTCAAACCAGCTACCAAAGGAGCTTCAGGACCTACAATCGTAAGATCTACTTTTTCTTTTATCGCAAAATCTCTCAATTCTTTGATGTCTGACATATGAACATTTTGCCCGATTGCATCTGTAGACGCATTTCCGTTGGCAAAAAACATTTTAGTAACTCTGCTGTCCTTTTGAAGTTTGGCTGCCAGTGCAGACTCTCTTCCACCTTCACCTATGATTAATATTCTCATACTTTATTTATTTCTAATCTAGTTTACAAATATATAATTTTGAATGCTATAAATACAATCTCAAATTACTATTTTAATTCAATTTTAATGAAAGAAATGTCTTACACCTGTGAACATCATTGGGATTTTGTGTTCGTTGGCAGCGTCAATACTTTCCTGATCTTTCACGCTTCCTCCAGGTTGGATAATTGCTGTAATACCTTCCTGAGCGCAGAAATCAACCACATCACGGAAAGGGAAAAATGCATCAGAAGCTAAAACTAATTCTCCTGTGAATTTTTCTTTTGCTCTTTCGATAGCTTGTTGAGTCGCCCAGATTCTGTTTACCTGACCACCTCCGATTCCGAAAGCCTGAATACCGTTTGAAACAACGATTGCGTTTGATTTCACGTATTTTACCACTCTCTGAGAGAACAATAGTGCTTTTTTCTGCTCTTCTGTTGGTTGAGTTTCAGTCACTACTTTAATATCATCAGAGAAAATACTGTCGTTATCCTGAACCAAGATTCCACCATCAACTTTTACCCAAGTTTGCTTGTCTGAAACCGGATTAACGATTTTTATAATTCTTAAATTTTTCTTTTTTCTTAAAACTTCCAAAGCATCCTCATCAAAATCAGGAGCCATTACGATTTCAAGGAAAGTTTTGTTTAATTCTTCAGCCGTTGCAGCGTCAATTTTGAAGTTTGCGGCTACAATTCCACCAAAAATAGAAACAGGATCACATTCGAAAGTCTTTTTGTATGTTTCTAAAGCTGAAGTTCCGATCGCCACTCCACAAGGTGTAGAATGTTTTACGGCACAACAAGCCATTTCGTCTTTAAATTCAGTAACCACTTTCCAGCAAAGATCCATATCACGAAGGTTGTTGAATGATAATTCTTTACCTCCTAATTGTTCGAAATCTTTCATCGCACCGTTTTCAAAAGTTGAAACGTAGTACGCTGCAGTCTGGTGTGGGTTTTCTCCGTATCTTAAGTCTGAAACTTTCTTGTAAGAAGCACTCAAATAAGTCGGATAATCTTCTTCTAAAAGCATTCTTGAGATCGCCGCATCATAAGCTGAAGTCAAGTTAAATACTTTTCCGGCTAACCTTTTACGAGTTTCGATGAAGGTATCACCGTTTTGCTCCATTTCGATTTTTACTTTTTCGTAATCTTCAACGTCAGTAATTACCGTTACAGAATCGAAATTTTTTGCAGCCGAACGAAGCATTGAAGGACCTCCGATGTCGATGAATTCTACTTTTTCGTGTAATGAAATGTTTTTGTTAACATTTTCAAAAAACGGATATAAATTCACAATCACCATGTCGATCAAACCGATATTGTGCTCCTGAACGGTTTTCATATGCTCTTCATTTGAACGAACAGCCAACAAACCACCGTGAACTTTCGGGTGTAAAGTTTTTACTCTTCCGTCTAGCATTTCAGGAAAATCGGTCACCTCATCGATCTGAATCGGATTTAAACCAGCGTCTTTCAAATGTTTGAATGTACCTCCTGTAGAGATCAATTCATAATTTTGAGATTCTAAAAACTGTGCGAATTCTGTTAATCCGCTTTTGTCAGAAACACTGATCAAAACTCTCTTGCTCATAGATTTTTCATTTTTTGAAGCGAAAATCGCAGGATTGCGATTTTCACTCATTTTTACTTTTGTCCCTTTCAGGACTTTTTCAACTTTTACTTTTTACAGTTATTTCAAACTGTAGACCGGTTCTTTCACCTCCGATCTTACTTTTACTTAGATTTTTTACTTTTTCGAAATATTCTTTTTTTATCTAAGTGTGTCTTTTTTCTTTCAGGCTGAGTTAAGTTTCGCCTTTTGTTTTTAAATTTTGGATGTCTAAACCACCCCGTCAAAAATTCTTTGAATTTTTGCCACCCCTCCAAGGGAGGGGAATTTTTATATCTCTAATAATTAGTTTCTAATTATTTCCTAATACTTTATTAATAGCTATTGGAAAAATTTCATATTCAATTTTGTGAACTTTTTCTGCTAACGTTTCCGGAGTGTCATTTTCTGTGACTTCGAATGATTTTTGAAGAATTGCTTCTCCTTCGTCGATTCCTACGGTTACAAAATGTACTGTTGCTCCGCTTTCTTTTTCTTTAGCTTCAATTACGGCATTGTGTACATGATGTCCCCACATTCCTTTTCCGCCGTATTTTGGAAGTAAGGCTGGGTGAATGTTGATAATTTTGTTTTCCCAACTTTCCACGAACTCAGGTTTGAGGATGGATAAAAATCCTGCCAATACGATTAAATCTGTATTTTCGGGAATGATTTTACCCAAGTCACTGCTGAAGTTTTTCCCTCTCGGAATCAACACAGTTTCTATGTTGTGATTTTTCGCTCTTTCGAGTCCGTAACATTCTCTGTCAGCAACAACTAAAGATACTTTTGCATTCTGGATTTCTCCGCTGTCAATGGTATCAATAATTCTCTGAAGATTGGTTCCTGAACCTGAAACGAGTATAACTAAGTTTTTCATTTTTATTTTGTGAGCCTTGTCAAGGTTTAAAACCTTGACAAGGCTTTGACTGTTATTAACTAGCCCCGATTGAAGCGGCATCCTTTTGTGTAGCGAAGCGGAACAAAAGATATAGCGGAAAGCGGGATTAAGCTCCTAAAATTTTAAATCGATCTTTTCAGCTCCTTCAGTGATTTCTCCGATTTCGTAAGCGTCGTCTAAAAGGTGAAGCACTTTTTCAGCGTGCTCAGGATCAACAACTACGATCATCCCTACACCCATATTGAAAGTTCCGAACATTTCTTCACGAGCGATGTTTCCTCTTTTTTCCAACTCCAACATTACGCTAGGAATCTGGATTTTTGAGGCATCGATTGAAGCACACAATCCGTCACCAATAATTCTTGGGATATTTTCGTATAAACCACCACCTGTAATGTGGGCAATTCCTGAAACTTCTACTTCTTCGATTACGCTGTGAATATCTTTAAAATATAATCTTGTAGGAACCAAAAGTGTCTCGTACAAAGGTTTTCCTTCAAATTCTTCTTCGAAATTCGGGAATATTTTTCTTACCAAAGAAAATCCGTTTGAGTGGAATCCTGAACTTGGTAAAGCGATGATTTTATCTCCAGTTTTGATTTTAGAACCGTCAATAATCTGGTCTTTTTCAACAATTCCTACACAGAATCCTGCAACATCGTAATCTCCAGGCTGATACATTCCCGGCATTTCGGCAGTTTCACCACCAATCAATGCGCAGTTGTTGTCTTTACAAGCTTTTACCATTCCTAAAACGATTTCTGCAGCGATTTCAGAATCCAGTTTTCCGCAAGCTAAATAATCAAGGAAAAATAAAGGCTTTGCACCATGACAAAGAATGTCATTGGCACACATTGCGAAACAATCTACACCGATAGAATCGTATCTCTTAGAGTCTAAAGCAACTTTCAGTTTCGTTCCTACTCCGTCAGTTCCTGAAACCAAAACCGGGTTTTTGTAACCACCGATTTCGTAAAAAGCACCGAAGCTTCCCAAATGATTCAATACATTGGAGTTGTGCGTTTCGCCCACCGCTTTTTTGATTTTATCAACGGTTTTGTAACCTTCTTCTTTGTCTACACCTGCAGATTTGTAAGTATTGCTCATAGTATGTAATGTAACAATGTATCAGTTTAGCAATCTAACAATGTTTTCACTTGTAATGATGGTAAATTGGTACAATTTATTTTTAATTATCTAAATAAAAAAGCCGACAATCTTGGTAGATTATCGGCTGATGTTTTATCTGAGAGTTTCAGAGTCCACAGTTTTTCCATTAATTGAAAAACATTCTTTGAAAGTGGACTGAATCTTCATTCTTTTTTCTTTTTGCAAAGATATTAATTTTAAGTTAATATTCAAATGCTATTTTTCTAAGATTATTTCAACAGCAGAAATCTTTGCTATTTTTTCTTTTAACTCACTGTCTTTCTCTGTATTAGAAATCTTTTGATTTTCTCTATCAAAGTTATCATTAAAGAAAGGAAGCGTGAAAGTGTCTACAATATTTCCGCCATGCAAAGGAAAACGCTTTTCGGCAGCTTCTAAAACGCCTAAACCTCCTCTTCCACCTGGTGCGGTCGCCATTAGTAACATTGGTCTTTCGTTCCAGACTGCTCTTTGTTTGATTCTTGATGTCCAATCGAAAACGTTTTTGAATGCTGTTGAGTATGTTCCGTTGTGCTCTGATAAAGAAACCAAAAGAACGTCTGCGCCGTCAATTTTTGAAGCGAAATCAATTGCCTGTTGAGGAACTCCGTTTTCTACTTCTCTTTGGTGTTTGAAGATGGGCATTTCAAAATCGTTCATGTCTACGATTTCTATTTCTGCATTTTCGAATAATGTTGTGGCGTAAGTTACGAGTTGTCTATTGATTGATGTGTCGGAATTGCTTCCTGCTATGGCTAGGATTTTCATTGTATAATTGTTGTCTTTTTTTTATTTCATAGGGCTTTGCCTCATGCTTTGTTATGTCGCCCCTTTGGGGCTTGTTGTTGTTGTTGTTGTTGTTGTTGTTGTTGTTGTTGTTGTTGTTGTTGTTGTTGTTGTTGTTGTTGTCTTTTTTTAACCACCCCGTCAAAAATTCATTCTGAATTTTCGCCACCCCTCCAAAGGAGGGGAATTGAGGAGGGAATTTTTGTGGTGCGAAAATATTATTTTTTATTTTAAATATGATGGTAAATCCATAGGAACTTCCATCAATAGGATTTCGGTGTCTTCTACCGCTTCAATATTGAAACTTTGGGTGTCCCAGATTCCTAAACCATCTTTTTCGTTTAAAATTCTGTCTCCCACTTTTGCACTGCCTTTTAAGACAAATGCATAAACTCCGTTTCCTTTTTTGTTGATGGTGTAGTTTTTACCATTTCCTTTGGTAAAATTGGCTAAATTAAACCATGCATCCTGATGAATCCAAACTCCGTCATCGTTTTTATTTGGAGATAAAATCTGCTGGAATCCGTTGATTTTTTCTCCTTCTTTAATGCTTTTCTGGTCATATCTTGGTTCTACATTTTCTTCTCTCGGGAAAACCCAGATTTGTAAGAATTTTACAGCTTCATCTTTATTTTGGTTGTATTCGCTGTGCATTACACCGGTTCCGGCGCTCATTACCTGAATTTCTCCTTTTCTGATAACCGCAGTCGTTCCCATAGAATCTTTATGTTCTAAATTTCCTTCCAACGGAATTGATATGATTTCCATATTTTTGTGCGGGTGTGTTCCAAAACCCATTCCTTGTGAAACGGTGTCGTCATTCAAAACTCTCAACACTCCGAAGTTTGATCTTTCTCTGTTTTGATAGCCTGCAAAACTGAAGGTGTGGTATGAATTTAACCAACCGTGATCTGCGTGACCTCTAGAATCTGCTTTGTGATATACTGTTTTCATATTGTAGATATTTTTTTTTGATTATTTATAGTACAAATGTACAGCGAGCTTTGTCAGAAAATGTTGATGTAAGGTAAGAAGTGATTTAAAGGTGAATTGGGAATGCTCAATTTTCTTCGAAGTGAATTTTTAGATCTTATATTTAGGTTTTGGCTAAAGCCGTTAATCTCTTTAAAATAAAAAAGCGGACTAATGCCCGCTTCTATTGATGATTTTACTATTTTTTTAATGCTGTTTTATTTTTTTAGAAGACTTTAATTCCTGCAACAAAACATCTTCTAAAGCAGATTTTTCTGAAACCACTTTATCTACAACATCATTTGGAACCGTCATTGAGAGAACATATTGTTTCACTTTCCATCTTCCGTTTATTTTTTCTAAAACTCCTGAGCCACGGCAGATTTTCATTTGAGTATCTAATAATTCGTCAAACCAAGCCAGCTTTCCGTCTTTGCTGAAATAGATATTTCTTTTCAAGGACGTAAAATTCCATGTTTTTTTCTTATCGAAATGAGGTTTTGCCCAAACTTTAAATTCCTGTTTGTTCCAAATTTCGGTTGCATCAGTTCCAATAAATGTTGATTCATCAGTGTAGAAGTCGAAATATTTTTCGAATTCAGCATTTGCTGCTGCCACATTAAAATCATTAAGCATTTTTGAAATTTCTATTTTTTCTTTTTCAAATTTTGCCTGAGCTGATAATGCGGCAAAACCGAATACATAAAGTATTACTGTAAAAATTATTGTAGTTTTTTTCATATTTAAATTATTTCACAGGTTTAATTGAGATAGCAAAACCTCCGCTTCGAGCCATTTTAAAATTGATTTTGGATTTGCTTGTAATCTGTTTTTTATAAATGTTATAACTCTGAGGATTGTCAATATAATCTGCATCTTTTCCATCTTCATAAATGGTTGCTTCATATTTTTTCTCTTTATCTAAAAATGAAAAATCTATGATGTATTCCCTTTTGTTTTCATCGGTAATTCCACCTACGAACCAGTTTTCGGTTCCTTTCGCTTTTCTTGCCGTAATCACGTAATCTCCGGGTTCTGCCGATAAAATTTTGGTATCATCCCAATCTGCAGCCACATCTTTGATGAACTGGAAAGCATCCATGTGTTTTTTGTAGTTTTCAGGTAAATCTGCAGCCATCTGCAAAGGCATATACATCGTCACATACAACGCCAATTGTTTTGCCAAAGTGGTTTTCACAAAACGTTGATCTCCCGGAAAATAATAATCTAATTTGGTCTGGAAAATCCCAGGAGTATAATCCATCGAACCGCCCATCCATCGTGTAAACGGAAGAATCGTTTGATGGTCTGGATTATTTCCAGCAAATGCTTCGTATTCTGTTCCTCTTGCTGCTTCTGCTGAAATATAATTCGGATAAGTTCTACTTTCTCCTCCCGGACGAACCGATTCGTGGGAATTGACCATGATTTTATAGTCATTGGCTTTTTCTACAATTCTGTAATAATGATTGATCGTCCACTGCGAATAATGATGCTCTCCTCTCGGAATAATATCACCTACATAACCTGTTTTTACAGACGTGTAGCCATATTTATTCATCAACTGAAAAGCCTGATCTGCCCATCTTTCATAATTCGTTGCCGAACCTGAAGTTTCATGATGCATGATTAATTTCAAACCTTTAGATTGAGCATATTCATTCAACATTTTAATATCAAAATCTGGATATGGCGTCAGAAAATCAAAAACAAATTCTTTGGAATGGCCGAACCAATCTTCCCAGCCGACATTCCAGCCTTCAATTAAAAGTCCTTGGAAACCATTTTCAGCGGCAAAATCAATATATTCTTTAACTTTTGTATTATTGGCTCCATGTTTTCCGTTGGGTGTTAATTTAGAAAAATCGGTTGTTCCAAGATGCACATTATCCGCTGTAGAATACGCCCACTGCGATTTCCCGATGATCATTTCCCACCAGACCCCCATGTATTTTGTGGGTTTTATGTAAGACGTGTCGGTATATTTAGTAGGTTCATTTAGATTGAAAAGCATTTTAGAATCCATCAATTCTTCTGCTTTTGGTGAAACAATAATCGTTCTCCAAGGCGTCACAGAAGGAGTCTGAATATACCCTTTTGCGCCTTGTCGATCTGCCGTAAGATGGGTTTTAAATTTAAAATTCTGAGCATCAACTTCAAGATGTGAAGCTGCATAATTAAGAACCGCCGCTTCTGCAATATTGATGTACAAAGGTTCTTTTCCGTTCTTTTTTAACATTAACGGAGACTGAACCGCATTTTTAATTAATTTCTGAGAAGCATTAGAATCAAAAGCTTTATCCCATTTTTGTGGAATTTCAGAGATATTGGTTTCCTGATATTTGTATTCCTGAGAATCGTAGTCAGCGACCATCCACCAGGCTTTCATATCCGTCGGAAAATCAAACTCTGTATCTTCTTCTCTGATCACAAAATAATTCAGGTTTTTCTGTTGCGGAAATTCATATCTGAAGCCTAAACCATCATTAAACAAACGAAATTTCACCACAATACTTCTGTCAGTCGAATTTTGATTCAGCGTAACCGCCAATTCATTATAATGGTTGATATAATTTTTCTTTTCGCCTAAAACCGGTTGCCATGTTTCATTTTTTGAATCTCTTTTCTCAGAAGTTTTAACGAAATCATTATTCAAATCAAATTTCGCATCTTCAGTTTTAGCAATTTCAGAAGCAAATGTCACCGAAGTATCTTTAAAAAGTCTTAATCCTAACTTGGAATCTTCAACAACAGCAGCTCCATTATATTTTAAATTGTAAAAAGGAACTCCGTTTTTCAGCTGGAAATTCATTTCAAATTTTCCATCGGGAGATTTCAACGACTGCGCATTTGCACCCGCAAACATCATGGTAAGTAAAATTGCTCCAATTGTAATTTTCATCTTATTGAATTTTATAAAGTTTAAAAATAAAAAAATTAGCATCAACAATTAGTAATAAATCAAATAAAGATTCCTAACCGTTGTGCATTTTGAAAAATTGCAATATTGGATTCGTCAATTCGAGTGTTTTTTCGTAACAAAGTGGAGAAAAAATGTATCGAGAATAGTTTTATCTTCAAAATTACAAACTTCTCGATACTATTTTTTTTCAAAAATCTACTCGAAGTGACGAAAGTACTTTAAAATGTACAACGAGTATTCCGAAAATAAGTGAAACGGCTTTGTTTATCCCAAATTTTTCACTGCATTTATTTCTCTTTGTTTTGCCTTGTTTTTAAAATTATCGCAAGGTTAGACAAAGTCTTTTTCTAAAAATAATTATTTTTTTTTTATGCTAAACAAAGCCACTTCGTTTAATGAAGAAATACAATAGTTACTAATAAAGCTTTGCGAAAATATATTACATACATTATACTAAGCTAATTCAGGAATTTTGGCAGATTATCTTTATCTTTGCAGACTTAAAACTATACTATAAATGTCAAACAGAAAGATGATTACGGCGGCTTTGCCTTACGCAAACGGACCGGTTCATATTGGGCATTTGGCGGGAGTTTATATTCCTGCAGATGTTTACGCTAGATTTCAGAGAAGATCGGGAAAAGATGTTGCTTTTATCTGTGGATCGGATGAGCACGGAATTCCTATTACCATAAGAGCTAAAAAAGAAGGAGTTACCCCACAGGATATCGTCAACAAATATCACGAAATCATCAAAAAATCTTTTTCAGATTTAGGAATTTCATTTGATGAATATTCGAGAACGACATCGGCTAATCACCGAGAAACAAGTCAGGATTTCTTTAAAGTGCTTTACGAAAAAGGAAAGTTCACAGAAGAAATGTCTGAACAGTATTTTGACGAACAGGCAAATGAATTTTTAGCCGACCGTTATATCGTTGGAACCTGCCCGAACTGTGGCAACGAAAACGCTTATGGAGATCAGTGTGAAAGATGTGGTTCTACCCTTTCACCATCAGAATTGATTAATCCAAAATCAATGCTAAGCGGAAATGTTCCTATTAAAAAAGATACAAAAAACTGGTATTTACCTTTAAATGAATATGAAGATTTCTTAAATGAATGGATTATTGAAGGTCACAAAGACGACTGGAAACCCAACGTTTACGGACAAGTGAAATCGTGGTTAACCGATGGATTGAAACCTCGTGCCATGACCAGAGATCTGAATTGGGGCGTTCCTGTTCCTCTTCCAAATGCTGAAGGAAAGGTGTTGTATGTTTGGTTTGATGCACCAATTGGATATATTTCTTTCACCAAAGAATGGGCTGAGAAAAACGGAAAAGACTGGAAAGATTACTGGCAAAGCGAAGAATCTGATTTGGTTCATTTTATCGGAAAAGACAATATTGTATTCCACTGTATTATTTTCCCTGCAATGATGAAGGCTCACGGAGATTTCAAAATGCCGAAAAATGTTCCCGCTTTTGAATTTTTGAATCTTGAAAACGATAAAATTTCAACTTCAAGAAACTGGGCAGTTTGGGCACACGAATATGTAGAAGAATTTCCGGGACAGCAGGATGTTTTGCGTTACGCATTGCTTTCTTCAGCTCCGGAAACAAAGGATAATAACTTTACATGGAAAGATTTCCAAACGAAAAACAATTCTGAATTGGTTGGAATTTTCGGAAACTTTATCAACAGAGTTGCGGTTTTAATTCATAAATATTATGATGGAATTATTCCTGCAGGAAATGAAAATGCTGATGAACTCAACGAAATTACAAAGGCAGCAACAGAAGTTGAAACCTTTTTAGAAAACTACGAATTCAGAAATGCTTTGACTTCAATGATGAATTTGGCAAGATTCGGAAATCAATATTTACAAATTGAAGAACCTTGGAAAACCATTAAAGACAATCCTGAGAAGGCGGCAAATTCACTTTTCATCGCTGCACAAATTGCAGTTGGTTTAGCACAAATTTGTGAACCGTTTTTACCTTTCAGTGCAGAAAAATTACAGAAGATGTTTAATGTTTCACAATTAAATTGGAGCGACATTAAAAATGAAAAAATCTTAATTAAAACTAGACATCAGATCAACGAATCGTCTCTTCTTTTCTCAAAAATTGAAGATGATGTGATTGATTTTCAAATCCAGAAATTAGAAAATACAAAACAAAGCAATAAAAAAACAAACCCTAACGCCACCCCAATGAAAGACGAAATACAGTTTGATGATTTCACGAAAATCGACTTGAGAACAGCAACTATTCTTGAAGCTGAAAAAGTGGAAAAAGCAGATAAATTATTAAAGCTGACTGTTGACACAGGCGTTGATGTAAGAACCGTTGTTTCAGGGATTGCAGAAAGCTTTACGGCCGAAGAAGTAATTGGAAAGCAAGTAATGATTTTATTGAATCTTGCTCCAAGAAAAATCAGAGGAATTGAATCTCAGGGAATGTTGTTATTGACAACAAAAGCTGATGGAAAATTATCCTTTGTGACGCCTGATGAAACGGTAGAAAATGGTATTGAAATAGGATAAAATTTCATTATTTTAGATAAAAAAAGACGCATAACTTATGCGTCTTTTTTGCTTTCTATTCTATTTTTTGAAATTTTCATTTCCACCAAGCTTGTCATTCTGTAAGAATCTAGACTTATTTTGTAGAAATTGGAATGTATAATCCTTATTTAGATTCCTACGGAATGACAAACTAAATGTAAAATATTTGAGATGAGTTTGTTCGCTATGCTTACAATGGCAAGGGTTTTATTTTTTAGTCAGTTTTGCCAGATAAGAATCCTCATCCTGTAAAATCATTTCAATTTTGAAACCATTATTTGCCGCCGCATTTTGCAAAGTATTAAAATCAAGATACAACCATTTGATAGGGTCTTCAGACTCGTTTTTATAGTGAACCACATAATCTAATTCACCATAATATCCATTTGCGGGAATCAAAACTCCGCCATCTTCATCGGTGTCGAACATATACAAAATATCGGTGCTGTCAATAAGAATTTGTCCGTTTTTGTTTAATAAAGAATGAAGTTTTTGAAGGTAAATATCAATCACATTCAGACTTTGGAAAATCCCTGTTCCGTTCATTAAAAGAAGAATCGTATCGAAGGTTTCTCCAGAAAATTCAAGCATATTCTGAGCAACTGCTTTCTGAATTCCTCTCAACTGGCAAACTTCAATTGCCTTTGGCGAAATATCTAAAGCGGTAATATCTAAGTTCCTTTCATTCTGAAGATAGAGTGAATGCGAACCCGCTCCTGCCCCGATATCGAGAACTTTTCCTTGAGCTAATTTCAAAGCTTTTTGTTCGATCTTGTTCATCTCTTCAAAATCTCTGAAAAGATAGTCTACCGGAAGTTCATCGAGTTCGGAAATTGAAGTTTCAGTCTGCAGATCTTCAGGATTTTCTTTGTGAAAATAATCCCAGATTGCGCGTCCCATTAAGTCTTTCATGCTGAATTTTATTGAGGGCAAAGATAAGGGTTTAGAAAGTATAATTTATTATTTGAAATGTCTAATTACCAGTATTAAAAAGGAGCTTATGAAACATAATCACTATATAATTTTATATGCAAATACTGAAAAGTTATTTAGCTTTGAAAAAAATATAACATATGAAAGTTTATTTAGACAATAACGTAATAATCGATATTGAACAGGAAAAAATTGACATTTATGAATTAAGTCAAAATTTAGGAGAAGAAATTACTGATATTTATTATTCTGCTGCTCATATCCATGAACTTAATGAAATTACGGCCGATAATAAAGAAGAATTAACAAATCGTCTAACAAAAAGATTTCAAACAATTGAGGAAATAACGAAAAATAAATATTTATTTCATGAACTTCCAAGCAACATAGTTTATGAACAGTTAGAATCTCCTAAAGTTGTATATGAAACAATTAATCAAATTCCTTTTGCGAGAGATTCAATGAAATCAATGATAAATACCGTAAGTGAAAATCAAAAAGAAATCTTTAGAGAGTACATTGGAATTAATTTAATGGAAATTAATAATTATCAACCAAGTGATGTCATACAACATATAAACAAAAAATTAGACGTATTACAAGGTTTTTCATTTTTAGAAATTATTGAAAAAAGTGTAGAATTACATCCTGATGGAAAATCATTTGGAATGCATAATAGGTTTGGTGGTGTTTTTGAATTATTAGATATGATTGGTTATTGGAAAGACAAATTTAATGAGAAATCTAATTACGCTCGTTTATGGGATTCAAATCACGCGTATTTCGCAAGTTTTTGTGAAGCATTTATATCAAATGATAAAAGAACAAGAAACAAAGCTTTAGTTGCTTATAATATCTATAATATTAAAACAAAAGTATTTTCTCCTTTTAAAAAATCATAAATCAATAATTATAAATAACTATCATCCACATTTTCTATTTTTAAACCCACGCCATTCCTACGAAATTTCCCTAACTTGTCTTTTCTAAAAACGAGATTCTTCTCATGACAGATAAACAATTTAATTTTCAACAGGGTTTTACATTCAGCAAACACGTTCCGGAAGAAATATCGCATTTTGATCGGGTTTTTGATGTGTTCAAAGATTTGCTGACCCACACTTCCGGCGATATTGAGGAAGCTTTTGAGTGGCTCGATATGCTCGATAAAGAATATGATATTTTCACCGACGAATATACGCTTGCAGATTTTGAAGAAGACCTCAAAAAGCGAGGCTACATCAAAAAAGAAGACGATTCCGAAGACGGAAATACAGGAAGCGGAAAAGGCAAAAATATTCTGACCGCCAAACTGGAAGCAGCTTTGCGTGAATATGCTTTAGACCAGATTTTCGGTAAACTTAAAAAAAGCGGCATCGGAAATCACCGAACCAATAAATCCGGAGTCGGCGACGAGCGTGATGGCGAAAACAGAGACTTCCAATACGGCGATGATTTATCGACAGTAAATATGACCGAAAGTCTAAAAAACGCTCAAATCAACAACGGAATTGCAGATCTTCGAATGACCGAAGACGACCTCATCGTAGAAGAAACCAAGCACAAAGCTCAGATGAGCACGGTGTTGATGATCGACATCAGCCACTCAATGATTTTGTACGGCGAAGATAGAATTACTCCTGCCAAAAAAGTAGCCATGGCTTTGGTGGAACTTATCAAAAGAAAATATCCAAAAGATTCCATTGATATCATCGTTTTCGGAAACGAAGCGTGGCCAATTAAAATCAAAGACCTTCCCTATTTGCAGGTCGGTCCGTATCACACAAATACCGTTGCAGGACTGGAATTGGCAATGGATATTCTCCGCAGAAAAAGAAATACCAACAAGCAGATTTTCATGATCACCGACGGAAAACCAAGCTGTTTGAAGCTACCCAATGGCGAGTATTACATGAACAGTGTCGGACTTGATCAGAGAATTGTAACTGAATGTTTAAATAAAGCTGCACAGGCAAGAAAACTGAAAATTCCGATTACCACTTTTATGATTGCCCAGGATCCTTATCTTCGTCAGTTTGTGAATGCTTTTACTGCACAAAATAAAGGAAAAGCTTTTCTGACTGGACTTTCAGGTTTGGGACAGATGATCTTTGAGGATTACGAGAAGAATAGGATTAAGAGAATATAAAGTTGGATGATGGAAGATGGATGATCGATATGTCAGCAAATCATTGCCTTTCATAACTTTCTAATGATGTCATCGTTTGATTTTTTTGAACACATTAACTTCAAGCTTCAGACATCCATCACCCAGCCAATTAAATAATAAAAATTTAAAATGAAAAACGATACAACATTTAAAGAATTAAAAAAATCAGGATATACCGATAAAACCATCAATCAGGAGATTCAGGCAAATTTAATTGCGAAAATTAAAGCGAAAGAACCTGTATTTGAAGGACTTTGGGGTTATGAAGATTCTGTGGTTCCGCAATTGAAAAAGGCGATTTTAGCGGGGCATCATATCAATTTATTAGGTTTGCGCGGACAGGCAAAAACCAGAATCGCAAGAAGTATGGTCAATCTTTTGGATGAATTCATGCC
Organism: Chryseobacterium aahli; assembly: GCF_022699665.1. GTDB lineage: Bacteria > Bacteroidota > Bacteroidia > Flavobacteriales > Weeksellaceae > Chryseobacterium > Chryseobacterium aahli. The sequence continues at coordinate 747,006 of NZ_JALDNB010000002.1, forward strand.
GATTGTAAAAGGTTCGGAAATCAATGACAGTCCGTTTCAGCCGATTTCGAAATTTGCGAGAGATCTGATTGCAGAATTGGGCGACGAAACTCCAATTTCTTGGGTTCACCGTTCGAACCGCTTCTTTGAAAAACTGGCGACTCCTGATGTAAATGTTGCCGATTTAATTGGCGACATCGACCCGATAAAAGCAGCCACTTTGAAACTTCCCTACTCTGACGAGCGCGTTTTGCATTATGGAATGATTCCGAGAGCGAACCGTTCGATTTTTGTATTGAATGAATTGCCCGATTTGCAGGCGAGAATTCAGGTTTCTCTGTTTAATATTTTACAGGAAGGTGATATTCAGATTCGTGGATTTCAGTTGAGAATGCCTTTGGATATTCAGTTTGTGTTTACCGCAAACCCGGAAGATTATACCAACCGTGGTAGCATCGTGACTCCTCTGAAAGATAGAATCGGGTCACAGATTTTCACGCATTATCCGAAAACAATCGAATTGGCAAAACATATTACCGAACAGGAGGCACAAGTTTCAGCGGAAGATAGAGCCCAAATTCAAATTCCTGATTTGGCAAAAAACCTATTGGAAGAAGTAGCTTTTGCAGCCCGTGACAGTGAATATGTAGATGCAAAAAGTGGCGTAAGTGCAAGACTAACCATTAGCGCAATGGAAAACTTAGTAGCTGCCGCAAAATTACGTCTGATAGAAACTGATGCTTCAAAAACCACCGTTCGTTTGTTAGATTTCATGTCGATTATTCCGTCAATAACTGGGAAAATTGAATTGGTGTATGAAGGCGAACAGGAAGGCGCAGATTATGTGGCGAAAATACTAATTGACAAAGCGGTGATGGTACAGTTTGAAAGTATTTTCCCACGCATTTCAAAACTGGAAAAAGAAGGCATCAAAACACCTTACACAGATTTAATTAAATGGTTTAATAAAAATCATTTAGAGCTTAATTATACCGACACCGACGAAGAATTCTACAGCAAGCTCAACAGCATTGCTCCATTGACAACTGTTATAGAAGAAAACGTTTCTGAATTAAGTACAGAAGACAAAAACTTCTGCAAAGAATTGGTTTTATGGGCATTGACGATTAGTAAAAAACTAGACAAATCTGAAAATTCTAATGCCTATACTTTTGATTCTGCAGATATCGGGCAGTATTTGAGAAATTAGATAAATTTCTTACTATAAAATTTTGCATGTGGACAAGTTGACCAAAGAGCAAAGAATAAAAAATATGCAAGCCAACAAATCCTCGGGTACTAAGCCTGAGCTTTTGTTGACTAAAATGCTTTTTTCGAGAGGTCATCGTTACAGGAAAAACAATAAAACAGTTTTCGGAAAACCTGATCTAACTTTCAAAAAAATAAAACTTGCGATATTTGTAGATGGAGAATTTTGGTACGGAAAAGACTGGGATGTACGAAAGAAAGATCATAAAACCAATATCGAATTCTGGAGTAAAAAGATAGAAAGAAATATTGAACGTGACAAAGAAGTAAATGAAGAACTCACAAAACAAGGATGGACAATTTTGAGATTTTGGGGGAAAGAAATCGAGAAAGATTTGCTAAATTGCTTCACTCAAATTCTTCAACATGACTAAAATCTATTTTAAATTTAATGAGCATCCTGGCGATTTTCTAAGAAATACTGATGTAATTGAACTACCAAATCCTAAAGGAGATTTAGAGAATTTTTTAGTTCAATTTTTAAAACATTATCAATCTGATGAAAAGGTTACTTATCTTGATGACTTGTACAAGCTTCTTGATAATGATTTTTTCGAGGAGACAGATAAAAATAAATTCATTAACTTCATTGGTAATAAAACAGAAAGTGAGATCAAAAATGAAATAAAGTTAGTTGAGAATGAACTTATTAATGAAGCATACCAAAACTTTTACAATCTTATTCAAACAAATAAAATTCAAATTATAGAAAATGACAAAAAGTAATAATTGGACAAAAGAAGAAACAATTGTTGCTTTTAATGTTTATTGTAAAATTCCTTTTAAAAGCAGTAGCAAAACGAATCCGGCAATTATAAAATATGCTAACATTATCGGCAGGAGTCCATCTGCTCTTAATATGAAAGTTGGAAACTTTGGAAGATTAGATCCTGAATTAAGAAAACAAGGAATTGTTGGTTTGGGAAATGGTAGTAAACTTGATGAAATTGTTTGGAATGAGTTTAATGGCAATTGGGAAAAGTTAGCATATGAAAGTGAATTGTTGATTGCTGAATTTCAAAACAAAAAAATAGAAGAGACTATTGAAATGAACATTTTTGAATTCCCACTTGGAATTGAAAGAGAAACTTTAATTAAACAAAGAGTCAATCAGAGTTTTTTCCGCTCCACAATACTTTCTTCTTATAATTTAAAATGTTGCATAACTGGATTATCTATTTCTGAATTTTTAGTTGCAAGCCATATTAAACCTTGGAAGGTAGACGAAATCAATAGATTAAATCCACACAATGGTTTGTGTTTAAATTCAATTCATGATAAGGCATTTGATAAAGGGTTTATAACAATTACGCCCGATTACAACATAAAAGTTTCAAAGTATTTCGATGATTTTAATAATGATCAAGCTGTAGCAAGCTTCTTTCTAAAACATGATAACCAACCAATAAATCTTCCAGATAGATTTTTACCTTCTAAAGAGTTTTTAGATTGGCATTATACAAATCTATTTATAAAGTAAAGCAAAATGTAGAAATCTTTTCTCTATTTAAGCTTTTAGTTGATAAAGAATTACATCCTGGAAATAATGAAATTAAAAAGATCCAAAATCTGATGTATCCTATTCTAAAAATACTGCGAACTGAAGTTAATGGAAATTTCGAGTATTCAATAGAGGATGATCTCATTGTAATTTCAGGTAATGAAGAAGTATTTCGTATTCCCATTTCTACATTCAAAGAAAAGGCAGAATATTTACTAAATATAATTAGAAGTAGCAGCGGAACTTTTTCGATTCCTGAAATTGAAGAGTTTATTGTAAGTATAAAATGTCTCTCTCTTAAGGCAAGCTCCTCTGCAAAAACCGACATTACTATTGTTATTCATGACCAAAGAACAGGTCTTCAACCCTCTTTAGGATTTAGCATAAAATCACAATTAGGAAACCCTTCTACCCTTTTAAATGCTGGAGAAACTACAAATTTTATTTTTAAAATTGTTGATGCTAATCTTAGTCAACAGGAAATTGCTGAGATCAACAGCATATCGTCAAAAAGTAAAATTCGTGACCGAATTACCGAAATAAACAGTAAGGGGGGGGGGAAATTAGAATTTGTCAGAACTCAACGTACAATCTTCGGAAACAATTTAATTTTAATTGATAGCTTATTACCTAATATCCTTTCTAATGTTGTTATAAAGTTTTATACATCAAATTATTCTTACACAGAAGATTTAGTGCAACTCATAGAAGAGGAAAATCCATTAAAATTTGACATATCAAATAAACACCTTTACTATAGTTATAAGATTAAGAAATTTCTGACTGATATTGCAGTCGGAATGATGCCTTCAAAAGTTTGGACTGGTCAATATGATGCAACTGGCGGTTATCTAATTGTAAAAGTAGATGGAGAAATTTTATGCTATCACATTTATAACAAAAATGAATTTGAAGATTATTTGTTATCTAATACTAAACTTGAAACAGCAAGCAGCACACGCCACGGATTTGGAGAAATTTATGAAGAAAACGGTGAGCTTTTCTTTAAACTGAACTTACAAATAAGGTTTAAGTAATCTTTTTCTCTTTTTTTTGTTTACTCATCATTTTACGGTTCCAAGCACCTCCGTCCCGGTCTTTTACTCATCAGAAACGGTCATGAACTCATCCGGCGGGGTTAGCAGACCCCGATTTTACGTTTGTAGACCGTGGTAGCGAGGTCAACGACCGTGACGAGACGGTTAAAATAAAATCCGTTACGGTTCTATGACCGTAACGGATGGGTTAAATATTAGTTTCGAAAGGTAAATGACTACTCCGGTTTAGCTGGTTTGTCTTTTGAATATGTTTTTACGAAAAACTGTTTCAGGTCATTCATCTTGGTTTCAAAACCTTCCGCTCCTGTTCCTGCCATAAAATTGGTGAAGCCATAATCTACGAGAGATGCCTGATAATTGTCGTAATCATGCAGGATCTTTGCATTTTGAATTTTATTGCCGAGAATCTCTAAACGTGAAGTGATGTTCTCCATGTTCAGACGGCTTGTAAAGTCCTTCTCGAACTCTTCCCAATCGACTTGGGTAGTACTCAGATTTGGTTGATTCTGACGGTAATCATTGACTTTGTTTACCAAAAGCTTGTTGTCTTCGTTGATGCTTCCATATCGCTGGCGGTCTTCAGAAGTCAAAGTCACATTGATTTTTGTGAGTGCGTTTTCAAGAGCTGTTAAAGCATCTTTTACGGCATTCATTTCTGTTGCAGAAAGATGCACATTGTTTAAATTGGTAATTGCCATTTGTGTATAATTTTTTAATGGTTCGTCTGTGTTTTTGTTCAATTTTTCAACCTGATAAACAGTTCTCCGACCTATTCTAAAATCATCTTCTAAAATGACGAATTGGTTTCTTGTAAATTAATGCTTAAAAATAATAAATTTTATTATAAAAAATTAAAACAAAAATAAATTTTTCATAAATATCAAATAAAAGACTATTTAATTTAACATAATATCTGTAAATTAAAAACTAATTGATATGAGGGTTTTTAGATGTAAAGTTAAAATTCTACTACAATGAATGCCTCATCACAATAAAATTGCTTTCCCGAAGGATCGAGAAAGGCAGTTCCCCACAATAATAAACACAGCGTCACTTCGAGTAGATTTTTGGAAAAAAAATCGTATCGAGAAGTTTTTGATTCACAATCTATCTATGGTTCATAAGTTCTCGATACATTTTTCTACGCTTTGCTTCGAAAAACACTCGAACTGACGTGAAAAGGTGGATAGCGGGATTGAGCTCCAAAAAATGAGTAATGAGTAACTGGTAATAAGTAATGTGCGATGAGATTGCTTTCCTGAAGAATCGAGGTAATCTGTTCCTCGCAATAACAACACGCCGTCACTTCGAGTAGATTTTTGAAAAAAATCGTATCGAGAAGTCTGTGGTTAAAGGGCAGCATGTAGTTCATGGGTTCTCGATACGCTTTTTTTAAAAAAAAAGCTACTCGAACTGACGAATGACAGATAGTACAACAAAAAAAACAATTAGATCTTGAAAACCTACACGATATCTGGTGTCTAGATTCTAATATCAAATAAAAAGTAAAGCCCCGTTTTGAGACAAAACGAGACTTTACGGGTAAAAACAAGGTTTCTTTTATAAGGCAGGACCGGCTGCGCCTTTGATGTCTTCTTCTAATTTTTTTCTTTCACGGGCTCTTCGTCTCGCAATGACCGATTTTCCGTTGAGGATTCTTATGACTTTTAAATATTCTGTGCGTTTTCCAAAATGATGGGTAATCACATAGAGCATCACTCCAAACCCAGCAACGATGATGTAGCCGAATATCTTTTTATTGGCAGAAATGATGGCGTTGAGCTGAATGGTTTTCATATTGGCAGCAACGGTTTGTGGCGTGATGGTCATTCCGTCCATATAAATGGCTAAATCTCCTAAACTGACGATTTGAAACTGATACTGAAACCACGAGAACAAAGCTGAGAAAAATCCTACCGCAAGGAAGGTTCGCCATACCAAAACCAGTCCGATGGCCGCCAGCATTTCGTTGAGTTCCAATTTATCTAAGGTGTAATACCAAACCGAAATGAAGAGTGAACACATTCCGTAGCCTTTCAGAAACATCGGTAAGTACCAGTTTTCGTAATTGAATTCCAGCACCATCGAAAAGTACATAATGATGGCATAAGCAGTCATTGAAGCGAAGCCTGAAAAAATGAACATTTTGAGCGGTCGTTCTTTTTTAAACCAAAATACAGCGATGACTCCGGCTAAGAATATTCCGGGCGTCATCATTACATTCAGTTTGGCATTGGTCAATTGGTCATAACCTAAAACTCCGACTGAATAGATATTTTGAATGGATGTTGTTCCTAAAAACATTCCCAGCCACAAAAGCATAAACAGTCCGTTCAGCACATTGCTTTTTGTGAAAATATGAAAAGAAATGTAAGGTCTTTTCAACGTCGTCTGACGGATTGCCAATAAAGCAAAACTCACAAATGCTGCGATGCTGGCGTTGATGATATTTTTTGATTGAAGCCAATCCTGCTGTTTTCCAAATGAAAAAACATACGCCGAAAACATAAAGGTCGATACAAACAGGATGATGCTCAGCCAGTCGATGTAATGCAACGGAACTTTTAAAGCAAAATATTGATCATGCATTAAAACCCAACATAAAATTGCCAAGACGAAACATAAAACTGCTGCTAAAACAAAGAACTGCTGAAAGTTGTACAGCACTGAAACTTCCACTGCATAATAAGCAGAGACCTGATTTAATATCAAAACAAATGTGTAGAAAACTCCGTAAAAAATACCTCGTCCACCAAGCATTACCATCAACGGTAAAAATAATTCGATGGTAATCATCATTTTTAAAAATCCGATTACCAAAGAGGTTATCACAATAATCATTGGTTCAAAAGTGGTTGCGTTGATATAACTTAATGCACCGAGAAGCACCAATAAAATCACAACTTTATCACGCACTTTGAATCGCATTTTCATTCTTAAAACTACAGGCATACACGCTCCCATCCCAATGGTAGTAGCATAGTTTGCCCACAGAAAATATTCCTGCATCACGCCGGTTCCGCCGACCATAAAACTGATATTTCCGGTGTAAACGCCACCCAACGGCATTACCACAGTAAGCAGTAAAACCATCATCAGGAGTTGCACGGGTTTTGGAACCCAATCGCTGAAAAGACCTTTATTATACATTTTTTTATAGATATTAGATTTCAGATATTAGACATCAGATTTCCAGCGTTCTTCATTTTCTTACTTCAAGTCTGAAATCTGAAATCGTTTAGTCTTTAATTGAAACATTCATATTCATCCCCGCACTCAGTTTTGCGACATCTTCTTTTTTGTTGGCGTCTGTAAACTCGATTCTTACGGGAATTCTCTGTTGTACTTTGATGAAGTTACCTGTTGAATTGTCCGTTGGAACACTGGAATATCTTGAACCTGTTGCTGCTGAAACTGCGGTGACTACGCCTTCAAACTGTTTTCCACCTAAAGCATCTGCTGTCATCATTAACTTTTCACCAATTTTAATATTCGGCATTTGACTTTCCAAGAAGTTGGCTGTGACCCATTTTTGATTGTTTAAAACGATAGTGGCAACTTGTTGTCCAGGTTGAATTAACTGTCCTTCAGAAATCGTTCTTCTTCCCATCACACCGTCGTAAGGTGCAGTGATGACAGTGTATGAAAGATTGATTTTCGCCATATCCAAAGCCGCTTTTGTTCTTTTGATTTCAGCGTCATTGATTCCCAATTTACTTTTCACTTCCGTTGTAGAAAGGTTGGCCGATTGTTTTTGATTGACCAAAGTTTCGTAGGCTGCTTTCTGCGCATCATATTCAGTTTTGGCTTGGTCAAATTGTTGTCTGGTTACTGCCTCTGCAGCTAAAAGGTTTTTATATCTGCCTAAATTCTGTTCGGCATTCCACAATCTTGCTTTTGCTCCGGCTATGTTGGATTCCATCACGCTGACATTGTTGGAAACGGTATTAATTGAAGAACCTGTAGCAGAACGCTGGGCCAATGCATTTTGATACGCTGCTTCCGCTTGTCCTAATTGGGTAATGATTTCACGGTCGTCCAAAATGGCTAACGTATCACCTTTTTTCACCTGCTGATGTTCGATGAATTTTATTTCTTTAATGTAAGCTGAAACTCTTGTGTTGATTGGATTGATGAATTCCTCCACCTGAGCCGCTTCTGTATAGGTTTTGTCACCGATGTGAAAATACTGACGAATCAGCCAGAACAATCCGAAACCTATCAATGCAAAAACGATAACGTTTGAAATGATGGCTCTGATTTTATTCTTTCTGTTTTGTTTTTTCTTAGCATCAGCGTTTGAAACCACAGGTTTTGCTGCTGGTTGTAGTTGTGTATCTTGAGTATTTTGTTCCTTGTTTTCCATTGTTTTTGATTTTCAGTTTTAAATAATTAAAGCGTCCCAGTAGATTTCAATAAATTGTAATATTGATACAGCACATTGATTTCCGCATTGGCAAAGTCCAGTTCAGATTGAAGTTTTTGGTTTTGCGCATCAATCATTTCTGCCTGCACCGCCAATTGATTGAGGTATTTTGCTTCGGTGATTTTATAGTTTTCTTCGGCCAGTCTTTTTGAATCGTTTAAAATATCTGCTTGCTGAATTGCTTCCTGATATTTTACATATGAAGCATTGACATTCATATCAATATTCTGTTGCGTTAAAGTCAGCGCATCATTTGCCTGTGTTTTCTGCAATTCTCCAAGCTTCACTTTCTCTTTGGTTTTATATAAATTATCAATATTATAACTTAAAGAAATTCCGCCTTGCCAACCGCTTGCGTACATATCCAAAACAGGATTTCTATTGGTAATCGGTCTTTGCAAACTGTAGCCTCCAAAACCTGAAAGCGTCGGCATTCTGTCGGTTTTAATGATTTCAATATTTTTGTCGGCCACACCAATGTTGGTTTGTGCAGATTTTAGTTGCGGATTGGTATCGTGAGCAAGATTTAAATAATAATCCATTCCGATTCCTGATTCTTTATTGCCTAAATTTTCAACAGGAATAATTTCTGTATCCGCAGGCAATCCCAAAGCGATATTTAAATTGTAATTAAGGATTTTTCTGTTGTTGGATAACGTAAGAATTCCCTGATCTAAATTTTTAATCGCCAATTCAGCACGGATGACTTCATTTCTCGTCAGCATTCCCTGTTTGTAAAAATCGTTGATGTTCTTCAATCGTTGCTGAGCCAGTTTTTTGTTGTTTTCAAAAACCGATTGTTGATTAATGATTTTATAAATATCTAAATAATTTGAGATCACTAAAAATTTAACGTCCTGATTATTCTTTTCTAAATCCAGTTCAGAAAGCTGTTCACGAAGGCCCGCCAATTCGATAGATTTATTAACCAATCCACCTTTAAAAATAAGTTGAGTAGCCTGCACGCCATACGTACTTCCGTAATGAGGCATCTGAATGGTTGTAGAATTTGAGAAATCTTTATCGATCGCAACCACATTTCCCAAATAAAATTGAGTAGTGGAAGCCGTTATTGAAGGAAGCTTCTGAAGTTTGGTAATATCCGTCTGCTGTTTGGCAATATTGATATTCTGCGCAGAAACTTTTAACTGATAGTGATTCTGAAGTGCCAGTTCGGCGACTTCATTCGCTGTCATCTGTTTTATTTCTTGTGAAAAAAACAGCGTAGGAAAGATAGCCACTACAAGTGATAGTGCTGTTTTTATATTCTTTGTCATTTTACCTTGTTTTACGAAGCAAAGTTACGACGACTGCAATCTCAAACAAATGTTTGAGATTTGGAAAAAGATGTTCAAATGTAGGATTCTAACCTTCGAATTGATTTCGGTATTGAGAAGGACTCACCTCCAAATGTTTCTTGAAAAAGTGAGAAAATGAATACTGGTCGCTAAAACCTAGGATTGTAGAAATCTCTGAAACAGGCTTTTTAGAAGAGTTTAATAAGACCTTCGCTTCATTCATTACAATTAAAGCAATAATCTGACTCGCCGACTTTCCGGTAATGGCCTTCACCACTGATGAAAGATGTCTGGTTGTAATCGACTGTCTCTCGGCATAGAATTCTACTGTTCTATCATTATGATGATGAGAAGCCAAATCATTGAGAAAAACGAAAACAATTTCTTCTTGTCTCGACATTTGATTCATTGAATTATTGTCCTCCCTTGAAATAATTCCAGCCATTTGGTAACAGAAAACCGAGAAAAGATGTTCCACCATTTCCTTTTTGTAAATCATTTCTGTCTGAGAATCGAGAATATATTTTAAAAAATTAACGCTTTTCCAAACTACATCCATATCATCCTGATGAAAAGGAACGCCGACATTCATCTGCTGACGGAAATAGCGATACGTAATCAACCGATTAAATTTCAGAGATAAAGCTGAAATAAAATCTCTTTTGTAAGAAACCATCCTCGACTGAAAATCGTCACTCACCGAGATCATTTCGTAAACCGTCTGCGGGTCGGTCACCATAAACATATTGGCAGACAATTCTAGGTCGCTGAAATGCTGTCGCAGTTTGATAGAACCACTTTTGATAAAGATAAAAGCAGGATTATCGGGACGGAAAGGTTTGTCGGCAGAGATTCTTTCAAAGATATTATGTTGCGTAAAAATCTCAACCCCGAATGTTTCTAAAGCAGACATAAGGCAAATGTAATCAATCTCTTTTTCGATTGCAAAAATTTATTATTTTAGTACACCCAAATTCAAACTATGAGAAAGATTGATTTACTTTTCGCAGAATACGCTGAAAGCCACAGAAACTCCACCAACAAGCTGATTCACTGGATCTGTGTTCCGCTGATCTTCTGGACGATTTTAGGATTTATTTCTTTGATTCCTTCCCCACATTTTTGTGCGCCTTACTTTGGATGTATCAGTTTGGTGAGTTTGATTGCTGTGATTTTGGTGACCTTATTTTATCTAAGACTTTCTTTATTAATAGGTTTCATTATGATTTTCGCTATGCTTTTGATGGAGCATCTAGCGTATGCTGTAAATATTCATTTTGGAAATAAATCGTGGATGGTTTATTTGGCAGTTTTTGTGATTACCTGGATTTTACAGTTTGTTGGACATAAGATTGAGGGTAAGAAACCTTCTTTTCTGAAAGATCTGCAGTTTCTTTTAATTGGGCCGATTTGGTTGTTGAGTTTTATTTTGAAGAAATTGGGGATTAGATATTGATTTTTAAATTTTATTTTTTTTAAACGCAAGGTTAGACAAAGGCGTTTCACTTAACTAAGAAAGACAATTATTTAGAATTAAGTTTATTAAAATTTCAGTTAAATATTAATCCTCTAAAGCATACACCGCAAAACTTGCCAACCAATGATCTCCTCCGTAATTTCCTTGGAATAATAGTGGTAGACCGTTGTTCAAAAAGATCGTAGCTGTTTTCTGAAATTCTTTTTTCAATGGATGATTATCGGGAAGAGACTTTGCAATTCCTTTCATACACCAGGCTTTTGTGAAGGACAATCCAACCAAATGTACTGTTTGATAATCGCTCAAATCACTGACCACAGGAATTTTTTCAATATTTTCTATGCTTCTTTTTTCATAGAATTGATCAAGCCATTTTACAAATTCTTTTTGTGGAAGAATTCTTCGCATCAAATCGGCAATTTCAAGGCTTGGCGAGAAGAAATCTGAACCATCTGGCTCGAGATAAGCAGGTGTTTTTGTATTATTTAAATAAAAGTATTTTGCTTTCTCAGTTAGTTGATTTTCAAAATCTTTATCCTTTGCAGCTCTTGCCCAATCCAACGCAAAAACCATTGCAAATGCAGTGTTTGGATGAACTCCAGTTCTATTGGGATAGGTTTGTTTAGGCAGATAGGTTTTCCATGAATTAAGGATTTTATCGGTCAATGGTTTTAAATTCTCATGCCAGATCTTTGCTTTAGGATGATTCCATGTCATGAGTTCTTCGTCTAATTTGAGAAGCCAAGCCCAACCATACGTTCGCTCGAAAGTTGTAGTCAATTGATATTTTGTAAAATAATCAGCCTCAACCTGAAGATTTTCTTTTTTAAATGAATTATCTAAAATATTTTCGATGTCTTTAGCAACTGATAAATTAGGTTTTGTTTTCAGCATCCGCACTAACATCCAATGTCCATGAACAGACGAATGCCAATCAAAACAGCCGTAGAAACTTGGGTGCAGATCTTTCGGTGTTAAAGGAACTTCATTTGCATTATTGATAATGTGTGCTGTTTTATTGGGATATTCCTGATTGATACAGTGCAGTGGCTTTTCAGAGAGCTTTATAGCCATTTCATCCGTTAATTTCGGAGATTCCTGAGCAAAAATTAAAAATGGAGAGAAGATAAATACTAAAAGACTTGTTTTCATTTTATAAAAATATTAATTAAAATTTAACTATAACAGTCTTACAGCGAATTATTAATTAATTCAAATTAAAATATTTGAGATATTTACAACAAATAAAACCTTAAGCATGTTTTTTGATACCACATTGAAAAATTCATTTATGAAAAAGATAATTTTACCATTATTTTGTTTGATCCTTTTTAATTGTAACAAATCAGAAGCTGTTGCGAATGAATCAGTAAGTGCAATGGCAGTGATGGAAGATGTTGTCGTTGATTCAGCGGCTGCTTCCTATTCTCCTTCTCCATCAACTACCACTTCGGACAAACAAGTACAAAACAGTGAACCAAATTCTTCTAATCCAAAAACCAATATTGTTTCTAAAAAAATTATTAAAAATGGGGAGATAGAAATTCAGGTTGGTGAGATTAAGAAAGCACAAAATCAAATCAGTGAAATTCTAAAGAAAAATAATGCATACATTCAATCTGAACGTTTTAATAATAATGATACTGCCGAAAATTTAAATGTAACCATAAGAGTTCCCCATCAAAATTTTGATCCACTTATTAATTCCTTTTCCAATGGTGTTGGTTCTGTTTTATCTAAAAATATTTCGTCCGATGACGTGACAGAAGAATATACAGATGTTTCTATCAAATTAGAGAATAAGAAAATTTATCTAGAAAAATATCGTGACATGTTGCGAAGTGCAAAAACCACAAAAGACATGTTGGAAATTCAAGAAAATATTCGGTCATTGGAAGATGAGATTGACGTTTCGGAGGGAAGACTTCGTTTTATAGACGACAGAGTCAACTACAGTACTTTGGAATTAATGCTATATAAAGAGAAAGTGAGAAGTTCAGCAACCTCAAAAATAGGTTTTGGAAGCCGTTTTGGAGATTCTATTACAGAAGGCTGGAATAGTTTCATAGCATTCTTTTTAGGAATTATTTCTTTCTGGCCTTTCTTGCTACTGATTCCAATAGTCGTTTTCGTTTGGAAAAAATGGAGGAAAAACAGAGTTAAAAAATAAAATCATAAAACAAAAAACATCCGAATACTTTTGATATTCGGATGTTTCATTGCAATAAACAATTTATCTAAGCATTAAAATGCGATTTTACAGTTTCTAAAACCTGCTCATCAGACATTTGTTGCGAAGTTTCTAAAGTAATTTTTAAATCTTTAAACTGAGCGGTGTCATGCAGATACTTTTTTAATTCTTCCTGAATAGTCCCAGGACCAGTAATTAAAACTTCTTCAGAATTTGTCAGAAGATGCTCAACCTCTTTAAAGAATTTTACTCTATTTGTTTGTTCGGCATTATTTCCTGCATTTTCACTGGAGTTCCCATGCTGAATAATTGCTTTTACGGGACTGCATAAGAAAAATTTGAAAGCATTTTGTGCATCATGATTTTTTACAACTACAGCTTTTTGGGTATCGATCCAAAGACCTGCTAATTTTTTGTCAGACATATTATATTTTTTTAATGTTATAAGTATGTATAGACAAGAATGATGCTAAAGAGTTGTTAACGGCTGTTAAATAATAAATAAAGAATTTCTTAAACACAAATTTCACAAATGAATTTCACGAATGACATTATGTTTAAAAATAAATCTGCTCAATTTGCTTAATCTGCGAGAGATTATCAAACGAAAATTATTTTCCTATAACAAACACCGCAGGAATTTTATGTAATTCAGGTTTTTGTTTTTGCCAATCTTTAATGCTTAAAGTTTTTATGAATTCATGCTCCGGATCATTAATGTTTGCAGCAATACAAAGTTTCGTATTCGGCGAGAGAAATTTACACAAATCATCGAAGAGCGCATTATTTCTATAAGGTGTTTCCATGAAAATCTGGGTGTAACCCGTTTTCTGAAGTTCACTTTCCAGATATTGGATTCTCTTTTTCTTTTCGCCTTTTTCTATCGGAAGATAACCGTTAAAGGTAAATTCCTGGCCATTAAATCCACTTGAAATTAATGCTAAAATAATCGATGAAGGTCCAGAAATAGGAATCACTCTGATTTTTTTCTCATGACACCATTTCACAATAAGATTTCCCGGATCTGCGATGCACGGAAGTCCGGCTTCTGATAATAATCCGAAATCCTGACCGTTCAGCATTCTGTCCTGAGCTTCTTTAATGTCAGCATTCTCAGTGTATTTATCTAAAAGAAATAATCTCAAATCTGCCTGCTTTTTTTCAGGAGCAAAAAACTTAATCACTTTTCTTGCAGTTTTTTCATTTTCAACAAAGAAAAAGTCGGTCTGCATAATATAGTCTTTGATCACTGGAGAAAAATGAGTGATTGGGGTATTTTCTGAAAGATAAGCCGGAATTAAGAAAAGCATTGTTGTAAATTATAAGTTGAAATTTAATTAAAAGAAGATGTTTATTCTATACTTTATTAGTAATAACCTGTTGTTGTAATTGATGTGAAATTTTATTGCAGGCATCATCCAATAACTGGAAAACATTTTCAAAATCATTCATGTCACCCCAATACGGATCAGGAACTTCTGAGTTTTGATGGTTACCTGCTTCATCTAAAAACAGATGAACTTTCTGACGTTGTTCTTCATTTTTAGTCATTGAAATCACATCTTCAAGATTTTTCAAATCCATACAGTAAATCTTATCAAATTTGTCTAAATCTGATATAAGAAGTGGCCTAGATTTTTGTTTTGAAATATCAATGCCATGATTGGCCGCGGTTTTCACGGCTCTTTTGTCAGGTGTTTCTCCTTCATGCATCGAAATTGTTCCTGCAGAATCGACAAAAAAACTATCACGAAGTTTAGATCGTAAAATTCCCTCAGCAAGCGGACTTCTGCAGATATTTCCTAAACAAACCATTAGTATTTTCATTGAACAAAATTTAGAATTATATATTTTCTATTGACAAAATTAAATAAAAAATGGAGAACAAAATTTATTCTCCACTTTCCTATTATTTAAATTACAGATTAATGCTTGATTTTCTCTGTCAATTCTTTTACGTATTTTTTAATTTCCTTATCGATTTTAGAAACATCTTTTATCGTATCGCAAGCGTACATTACGGTCGAATGGTCTTTCCCTCCCATTTCTTCACCAATTTTTGTAAATGTTGCATTGGTAAATTCTTTAGCAAAATACATCGCCAACTGCCTTGGTAAAGCGATTTCTCTTTTTCTTGTTTTAGATAAAAGCTGCTCTCTTTTGATTCCGAAATATTCGCATACAACTTCCTGAATGTAAGGAATATTGATGACCTTTTTCTGATTGGCAGCAATCTTATTGATGGTTTCCTTTAATAATTCAAGACTTAGCTCAGATTTATAAATAGTAGAATAGGCAATTACTGAATTGATAACCCCAATCAGTTCTCTTACGTTAGTTTTTGCTTCTGCAGCAAGGAAGTCTAACATATCTTCTGTTAAAACAATTCCGTCTCTGCTTAGTTTATCAACGATAATTTTTCTTCTTGTATCTAAATCCGGAGATTTGATTTCTGCAGAAAGTCCCCATTTGAAACGAGAAACAATTCTGTCCTGAATATCCATAATATCAACAGGAGCTTTATCTGAAGTCAGGATAATCTGCTTTCCGTTTTGATGTAAATAATCAAAAATATGGAAGAAGCTGTCCTGTGTTGCAGACTTACCAGATAAGAACTGAATATCATCGATAATCAGAACATCTACCATTTGGTAAAAATTAGCAAACTCTGTCTGTTTATGTGCTTTCGCAGCTGAAATAAACTGCTGGATAAATTTTTCTGAAGAAAGATAAAGAACCACTTTATCCGGAAACTGGCTTTTCACTTCTAAACCAACCGCCTGACCAAGGTGAGTTTTACCAACACCATAACCTCCGTACAAAAATAGTGGATTAAATGCCGTAGAACCAGGTCTTTTTGCAATTGATCTAGCAACCGTAGAAGCAAACTTGTTGCTCTCACCTTCCACATAATTATCAAAAGAAAAATCAGCTTTCAGGTTAGAATCAATATTTACTTTTTTGATTCCCGGAACAACGAAAGGATTAACAATATTAGATGAAAAACCCTGAGGCATTGTTTCCTGCATTTTTGGTGTAGGAACGGTTTTACCTTTCATATTCATCGTAACGGGTTTTTCTAAACCGCTTGGCTTATTTTCCATTACCGAATACCAAAGTTTAACGCCTTTACCGATGTTTTTCTTCAGGGCAGCAGAAAGCAACGATAAGTAATTATCTTCAATATATTCTTTGTAAAAATCACTCGGAACCATCAACGTAAGATTGTTGTCAACCAATGAAATTGGCTGTACTTTATCAAACAGTAAGTCGAAGGATTTTTCGAGTTTTTTAAGATCAGAATTGTCTTCAGCTGCGTTTAAATTATCTCGCATAAACTGAAGGCACTTCTGCCATATCATCATTAAATTTTCATCCATTTTTATGCCCTGATTAATTCTTTGGTTGTTTGTTTTTATTGGGAAGACAAAGGTCACATATTTTAACTTTAAAAAAAAATATTGCAAGTATTGATTATTAAAAAATATATTTGTATGTATAAATCAAACCTCAAGATGATACACACAACTCACACAATACGAGTACGTTACGCAGAAACCGACCCTATGAAATACGTATATTACGGCAACTACGCCGCATATTTTGAATTGGGAAGAGTAGAACTTTTCAGAAGCATAGGGATATCTTATGACGAGATTGAAAAGCTTGGAATCTGGCTACCGGTTTCTGATTACAATATTAAGTATTTAAAACCAGCTTTATACGATCAAAAATTAGAAATTCATACTTATGTAAAAAAAATTCCGGGTGTGCGAATAGAATTTGAATATGAAATTTACAACGAAGAAAAAATAAAAATCACTGAAGCCCGCACTACCCTTTTCTTTTTGGATGCCGCTACCAACAAAGTCATCAAATGTCCCGACTTTTTGATGAAGCTCATCGAAGAAAACTGGAAAGAAAATTAAATAAATAACAATCCATTGTAAAATTCACACAATGGATTTTTTATTGACCTCTATTTCTCAAATTCTTATATTTGATGACAAATCTAAGTATATGAGTTCTATTTCTTCTTTAATTGTCATGTTAATAGTGATTCTCATATTGGTTTATTATAGACTTAATAGGCGCATAGAGATTTTAGAAAAAAAGATTTCTGATTTATCTAAAAAAGAAATTCCTTCAGTTGAGAAGACTGAAAATGAAGATAACATCCCAGAACCCATCCAATTTATCAGTCAAAATACAGAAGTTGAAAGCCCCAATATCATTGCAACCAATTTTGAAGAACCCGAACCACAGAAAGATTGGCTGACCCCTGTTTTTGATTTTCTAAAACAAAATGCACTCACTATTATTGGTATTTTCACACTAGTTTTAGGAATAGGATATTTTGTAAAATATGCCATCGACAAAAACTGGATTGGCGAGACCTCCAGAGCAGGAATCGGCTTCATCGTTGGTATCAGCATCATAGGAATAGGACATTTTTTAAGGAAAAACTACACGGTATTCTCCTCCATAATTACGGGCGGCGGCGTGGCTGTACTCTACTTTACAACAACGATTGCCTTTCGTGAGTACCAGATTTTTTCACAAAATACAGCGTTTTTGATAACATGTTTGATTACCGTGATTTCAATCGCTCTTTCCTCCTATTACAAAAGTGAAATTTTAATCATATTTTCTATATTTGGTGGATTTTTAGCGCCGTTAATGATCAGCACAGGGCAAAACAACTATATTTTCCTGTTTACTTATTTATCTGTTTTAAATATTGGAATGCTGATTATCGCCTATCTCAAACATTGGAAAAGTATTGGCTGGATATCTTTTATTTTCACCTCAATCTATCTTTTCGCCTGGACTACAGATCATCCAACGTTGACAAGTATTCCTTTTTACAGCATTACATATATTATATTTTATGCATTTGCTTTACAGAATTATATTAAAAAGAATCTGTTGTTGCAGCTTGATATATTAATGCTTGTGCTGATTAATTTTTCGGCAGTCTCAGGTTTAGTTTATATTTTTAATGAGTTGCAAATGTTTCCTGTATCTGTATTTCCGGTTGCTTTTGCCGTCATCAACGCTTTTGGTTTATACAGAGAATATCAAAAGAAAAATTTCGGCATTAACTATTCAGTTTTTGCAAGCATCACCATCAGCCTTATCACATTAGCATTTGCACTTGAGCTAAGAACTCATCTTACTACAAGTGTTTGGGCAATCGAAGCAAGCCTTCTACTCTATATCTGGAAGAAAACAAATCACAAAATCTTCAAAGTTTTCTTTTACGTCCTTTTTCCAATGGTTATTTTGTCTCAAATGATCACTTGGGCGAGGTATTTTGATTCAACTTCTTTAAATGTGATTTTAAATCCGGTTTTTATTACAAGTTTGGTTGTAATTGGAAGCTGTTTCATGAATTTATTTTTACTGAAAAAAGATTCTGAAGAAGAAAAATCTGAATTGGAGTTTTATGAGAATGTATTTAAATTCTTATGCATTTCGGTTATTTATTTTTCAGTTTTATTTGAAATTATCTATCATATTTCGGATGAAAATTTGGTTTTTATCCTTACCATTGGTCTCCTTTTTACTTTGTATTATTTATTTGCGTTGATTCTTTTCGGCAAAAAACTGAGCATCAGCAGAGATTTCCAGACCGGAATGATTTATCTTTTTCTTTTATTGCTCTTCACGCATATATCAAGTTCACAGGTTGCAACGGAAATCATCAGTAAGCAAATTGAGGTAGGGTTTTACTTTGTTCACTTATTGTACATTCTACCACTGATTTATTTAATTCTAAAAATAATTCCGAAATCAGATTTCATTAAAAATAACTTAGCCTATTGGGTGACCTCTTTAATTATTGTTCTTGCTTTCAGTTTCGAATTATTTAGAACATATTTACTGATTAATGCAAATAATTTGGAGGAAATTTATACCCTTCAGAATCACTTCAGCATATTATATTTGCCTATTATCTGGGCAGTTTTGGCTTGTATTTTCATTTATTTTGGTTTAAAAAAAGAAATTCAGGAATTCAACAAAATCGGTTTCAGTTTACTCGGAATTATGGTTTTAAAACTATACGCTTACGACGTCTGGCAAATGGATAATGTCTCAAGAATTATCGCATTTATCATCCTTGGAATTATCTTGCTCTTGAGTTCATTTATGTTCCAACGACTTAAGAATATAATCAGAAACTTGGTAGATAAAAAAGATGAATCTCTTGAAGAAAATCAATAAAAACAACAACAAAATCTATTATTTGTCATTATTTTATAAATTATTTTAATTTTTTATTGACAATCTGTAAAAAATAAGTATATTTATCACGTTTTTAATACTAATACTTTAATTTAAGGAATTAATGTTGATAAAACACAGCAAACAAGCTTCTATAAGTCGATGCAAGATTATTTGAAATAATAAAATATCTGTTATATGAAAAAAATCCTTTACTCTTTATTAATATTTGCTTCAGCAACTTTATTTGCTCAAAAAAATCCTACTGTAAAATTTGCAATCTGTAACGACGCTGTAGGTACTGTGGCAATGTTCGATTCAAGAAAAGAAGTCGTTCAGAGCGTAAATGTTTTTAAAACGAAAGCAAATCTTCCTCAAAACCTTAAGAAATTTGATTATTTAGCTGACAACGGTTTGGCTGAAGTAAAATTCAAAAAAGATTTCGGAACTTTAGATCGTATGGCTTTAGCTGATTTTAATGCTCAAAATGGGCTTCCAAAAGATACACCCGTTTTTATTGAAGGATATGAATTCAAAAATACCGATGTACACATCTTCGCTGACATGATTGCTGACTACAAAGTAGAAACTGTAGATGGTAAAAAAGCGCTGGTTATTACTACAAATAAGAAATAATATTTAGAATTATTATATTTAAAAACGGATATTCAACTTTGAATATCCGTTTTTTTTAGTACTTATTTGTCCATTTTTTTTGGAGCTCGTCGTAGATTTTCTTTTCTGTGGCATTATTTCCGGGTTCGTAGAACTTAACGTCTTTTATTTCTTCCGGTAAAAAATCCTGATCGACAAAATTGCCTTCGAAAGAATGAGCATATTTATATTCTTTACCATAATCTAGATCTTTCATCAGTTTAGTCGGTGCATTTCTCAAATGCAGCGGAACCGGCAAATTTCCAGTCTTTTTCACAAAAGCCAAAGCATCATTAATCGCTGCATATGCTGAGTTACTTTTCGGCGAAACCGCCAGATAAATTGCAGTTTCGCTCAACAAAATTCTAGCTTCAGGATTTCCGATTACATTTATCGCCTGAAAACAATTGTTTGCAATCACCAAAGCATTTGGATTGGCCAGACCAATATCTTCAGACGCCAAAATAAGCATTCTTCGGGCAATAAATTTAATATCTTCGCCACCGGCAATCATTCTCGCCAACCAATACACTGCGCCATTCGGGTCACCTCCTCGCATCGATTTGATAAATGCTGAAATGATATCATAATGCTGTTCTCCATTTTTATCATAAAGCGCCATCGTTTCCTGAAGCACTTCCATCACATTATCATTCGAAATTTCTTTCGTATTTGAATTGATGAACTGACTCAAAACCAATTCCACCGAATTAATCAATTTCCTCCCGTCACCACCCGAATATTGAATGAAAGCCTGATTTTCTTTAATAGTGAAATCAGTTTTTTCATCTTTATTAAATCTTTCAAGAGCAATATCAATCAGTTCTTCCAGTTTCTCATGTGTCAAAGCTTTTAAAATATACACCTGACTTCTGGAAAGCAATGCCGAAACCACTTCAAAACTGGGGTTTTCTGTGGTTGCACCAATCAAAACTACCCAACCTTTTTCTACCGCATGAAGCAGTGAATCTTGTTGTGATTTATTAAAACGATGAATTTCATCAATAAAAAGAATCGGCGATTTCCCGGAAAACAAATTTTGTTTTTTGGCTTCATCAATTACATCGCGCACATCCTTCACACCCGATGATACTGCAGAAAGTTTATAAAATTTTCTTCCGGATTTTTCTGAAATAATTTCTGCCAGAGTAGTTTTACCCGTTCCTGGCGGACCCCACAAAATAAGTGAATTTAAGGTGTCATTCTGCAGCATTTTCCTAAGTGTACCTTTTTCGCCGGTAAGATGTTCCTGCCCCAAAACTTCATCTAAAGTTTTCGGTCTCATTCTTTCGGCTAATGGAGTATTTTGACTCAAAATGTATAGTTTGATTTAAAGTGAAATTTTAATTAAAAGTTACAGATTTTCAATAATAAGACTGGCTTCCATCAAGAAATTTTAAAATCGATAAACACATTGATTTATCCGACAAACAACCATTCATCACTCCGAAACTTCTAACAAATTTAAACTAATTTTCAATTTTTTAGCCTATTTTTGCATTGTTTTGAAACTTACATTCAATAAAATCATTACATCGCCTTTGGTAATTTTAATCAGATTTTACCAATGGTTTATCTCGCCTTTGCTTCCCAAAAACTGCCGATACGAGCCAACCTGTTCGCACTACATGGTTAAATCGCTGCAAGTACATGGTATATTTAAAGGGTTTTGGTTAGGATTAAAAAGAATTGCTAAGTGTCATCCCTGGGGTGGAAGCGGCTATGATCCCGTACCTCCAAAAAAATAATATTTTTGAATAAACGACCTATTAAAAAAATAAAAATGAGTAATATTTTTTTCAGAATTTACCTTTTTGCATTTGCATTGATTACCCAGTGTTTTTTTGCACAAAATAATTCCTTGTCTGAGGGAACTTTAAAAGTAAATTCTACTGACGTTCCGGTGAAAATTTTCGCAACTTCAGAACTTGTAGAACTTGATTCTTTTGCCAATTTAAATAACATACAGAATACTTTGGTTATTTTAAATAAATCAAATGTAGAAGTTTCACATTACGTCAACAGCTCTATTATTTTAGGGAAATTTAAAGCAAACAATTATCAGTTTTTTGACAAAGATTTTAGATTGGTTGAGAACATTAAAATAACTGAAGATAATATTGAAGCTCTTAAATATGCTGCAAAAATTCCAAATCAAATCAAATCTTCTGATACAGTAGAGCTTGAAACTCCTTTTAAAATCTGGGATCCTTCTACAGGAATTCATTTAGGTCCGGTTACTTTACACTTTTACAGTTTGATGTTCATCTTCGCTTTTGGAATCGGGTATTTCCTGATGACAAAAATGTATTCTATTGACGGAGTTGATACAAAATATGTAGAACCATTTTTTACATGGACATTAATAGGAACGATCTTGGGAGCAAGATTAGGTCACGTTATTTTTTACCAACCTGAATTATTCAAAGAAGATTTTTGGAGTGTATTTTTACCAATCAGCACAAAAAATGGTTTAAAATTCACCGGATTTGCTGGATTAGCAAGTCACGGAGCAACACTTGCTGTGATTGCAACAACATTATATTATTCTTATAAAATCGTGAAAAAAAATCCGCTTTGGGTTTTTGACAGATTAGGAATTGTAGTGGCCATCGGAGGTGCATTTGTAAGAATGGGTAACTTTTTTAATTCTGAAATCATTGGTAAACCTGTTGACCCGAACTCACCATTTGCATTATTATTTCCACAACAAAGCAGCGAGTACGGATTAACGGTAACACGTTATCCTACTCAATTATTTGAAGCGGTGGGTTATGTAACTTTATTTGTGATTCTTTGGGTTTTATACAGAAAAACAGACAAAAAATATCAGCAGGGATGGTTATTCGGATTGTTCTTTTTCCTTCTTTGGGCCATCAGATTCTTTGTAGAATTCCTGAAAATGCCTCAGGGAGATGAAGTAATTTCTTTTGCAGGTTTGAATACCGGACAGATTCTTTCAATCCCTTTTATGATTGCTGGGTTAGTAATTATGTTTTATTCTAAATACAATAAAACTCTTCCCGAAACAGAAAAAACGGTTTAAGAAAAATTAAAAATATCATTAAAAAGTCACAACACTGTTGTGGCTTTTTTGTTGAGTTCCAAAAATACATTTCCAAGTTCATCAATAACATCAGTCGGTAGCATGGCTTCTTTTGAGAATTTCTGAGAAGCAAAATCTGCAGCCTTTCCGTGAAGCCAAACTCCTAAAATACACACATTTTTGGGAGAGTAATTTTGAGCTAAAAGTGAAGTGATAATCCCCGTCAAAACATCTCCGCTGCCGCCTTTTGCCAAACCTGAGTTTCCGGTGATATTATAATAAACCTTTCCTTCCGGAGTGATAATCTGAGTGTGATGATCTTTCAACACAATATAAATCTGTAATTCTTGTGCTTTAGTTCTTCCCAATTCCAGTCGCTCAAATGAATTTTTAGTTGAACCAAACAATCGCTCAAATTCTTTAGGATGCGGAGTAATAATCGAGTTTTTTTGAATTAAATTGATACTGTCTTTATTTTTAGCAATACTATTTAAAGCATCCGCATCTAGTAGCAATGGTGTTGAACTTTGTTCTAAAAATTTCAACAATGCTTTTTCCGTTAAAGAATCTGTTCCTAAACCCGGACCTATTCCATAGACAGTATTATCCTGAATTTCAATTTCTTCTATCAATTTTTCGCCACCAGAAATAAACATTGCTTCCGGGCAAGTCATCTGAAGTATTTCGTATCCACAATTGGGAGCCAGCACAAAAGTTAATCCAGATCCTGTTTTCAAAGCTGATTTCGTAGCTAAAATTGCAGCACCTATTTTACCGTAACTTCCTGCAACGATAACCGATTTGCCATAAGTTCCTTTGTGTGCAAAATCATTTCTTGGTTGAAAAATTTTGTAAACAATTGTTTCATCAATCACAAAATAATCTGTTGCAGCTTTTTCTATAAATTCTTCACTTAAATCAATATCTAAAATCAAAACTTTACCCGCAAACTTTCCGGTTTCAGGATGTAAAAAACTGCGTTTCCAAAACTGAAAACTTAAAGTATAATCAGCTTTAAAAACAGTTTGATTTTCTTCTAAAATTTTATCAGAAAACAATCCTGAAGGAACATCAACAGAAATTTTAATTTGATTAAGTTTATTCAGTGTATCGATTAATTTAACATAGATTCCATCTAATTTTCTCGATAATCCTGTTCCGAAAAGTGCATCAATAATCACAGTCTGACTAAACTGAATGGTGTTGATTTCTTTAAAATTATCAATTGAAATTCCAGAAAATTCTTTTAATCTTTTATAATTAATTTCAGCATTCCCTGAGAATTTTTCATTTGACTGATCAATAAAAACATGTACATCAAAACCTTTCAGATACAATAATCTGGCAATAGCAAAACCGTCTCCGCCGTTATTCCCATTTCCACAAAAAACCGCAAATTTCGTATGCTTTTTACAATTTTCAACAATCCAATTTACGCAAGCGGAAGAAGCTCTTTCCATTAATAAAATTGAAGAAATAGGTTCGTTTTTTATGGTAAACTCATCCGCTAATCTGATGTTTTCTGCTGTTAAAATTTTCATTGAAGCCTATTTTTATTAAAATTAATGATTATAAATTAAAAATAATCCAATTATCATCGTAAAAACTAACCGAAATTTGCATGATTAAAGTTTTTAAATGATAATTTTGTGTTAAACATTTAAAAAAATATAAATTATGGGATTTGTTAAGGATTTTAAAGATTTTGCTTTTAAAGGCAATGTTGTCGATCTTGCTGTCGGTGTCATCATCGGTGCAGCTTTCAGTGCAATTGTAAAATCATTTGTTGATGATATTATTACACCTCTATTGTTGAATCCGGCATTGGAAAAAGCAAATGTAAAAAATATTGCAGAACTTTCATGGAACGGAGTGAAATACGGAAATTTCTTGTCTTCGGTAATCAGTTTCATCATTGTAGCATTTGTTTTATTTATGCTCATCAAAGGAATTGCGAGTTTAAGCAAGAAAGAAGACACCGTTGTGGAAGCTCCTGCAGGACCAACTGAAGATCAAAAATTACTAATGGAAATCAGAGATTTGTTGAAAACTAAGAACAATATATAAAATAAGAACGCCGCAAAAATTTGCGGCGTTTCTTATTTATTCTTAAAAATTCAAAATTAATGAATCTGTAAAATGCTTGAAATCTGCTCTGCTAAAGAAAGACTAATTCTATCCTGAGCTTCCAAAGTTGAAGCACCTGTATGAGGAGTTAAAGAGATTTTTGAATGATTTAAAATCGCTTTTGAAGGAGTAGGCTCGTTGATGAAAACATCAAGACCTGCAAACTTCACTTTTCCTGAATCTAAAGCTTCTATTAAAGCAACTTCATCGATCACACCGCCTCTTGAGCAGTTTACGATTGCCACGCCGTCTTTCATGATGTCAAATTCATTCTTACCAATCATGAAACCTTCTTTCTGAGCCGGAACATGAAGCGTAATAAAATCTGAATGCTTTAAAACTTCCTGTAAAGGTTCAGTTTCTATATCAACGTTAATAAACTGATTGTTATAGAAAGTTACTTTTATACTCGCTTTACCGATCATGTTATCAGCAGCAATCACACGCATACCAAGACCTAAAGCGATTTTTGCCACTTCCTGACCGATTCTTCCCATCCCAACGATTCCGATGGTTTTTCCTTTCAATTCGATCCCTGCAGCATACGCTTTTTTAAGTGAAGCAAATTCTGTATCACCTACCAGAGGCATTTTTCTGTTTGAATCCTGCAAAAATCTTGCTCCTGAAAACAAATGTGCAAACACTAATTCAGCAACAGATTCTGAAGAAGCCGAAGGAGTATTGATGACGTGAATTCCTTTTCCTCTTGCATAATCTACATCAATATTATCCATTCCCACTCCACCTCTACCGATGATCTCGATCGATGGGCAATTGTCAATCAATTCTTTTCTTACCTGCGTTGCGCTTCTTACCAAAATTGTACGGATTTTGTGCTCATTAATATAATCCATCAAAAGCTCCTGCGGAACTTTTGTAGTGATTACTTCAAAACCTTTTTCCGTTAATGCATCAATCCCCGATTGATCTAAGCCATCGTTTGCTAAAACTTTCATATTCCTTTATATATTAAAAATGAAAGATTTAAAAATTAAAAAATGGAAGTCGTTTAAAACTTTATTTATTCAATTTTTAAATCTTCAATTAGATTTTAATCTTTAAAAACTTCAATGGTTACTTGTTTCTCAACCAAATCAGTGAATTTACCTTTATATCTTGTAGCTCTTACCAAGTGATTGTCGATCCAGTGGTAGTTTCCACCTCTTGGTTTTCCGCACAATACACTGTGATATTTGAATCCGTGTTTGTCTAACCAATCAATGGTAATCTGCTTTAAATTTTCAGTTCTTGATGTGAAAAAACAGATTTGGTGACCTTCGTCGTACCATTTGTTTACCGTTTCCAATGCATCAGGATAAGGAAGACAAGTAACCATTCTTTCCGGTTCTTCATTAGGAACGTCATCTGTAACTGTTCCGTCAATATCAATTAAATAATTCTTAACTCCGTCCTTCAGAATCGGACTGATATGCTCAATATAATCTAGCTCCATCGTTCAAATTTTTAAAGCGCAAAGTTACACATTATTGATCAAAGACTTACATTAATCTTAGTTTATGTTAAAATTTTAACAATAAAAATCTTTATAAATAAGTAAAAACAAGTATTCTATTGCATTTTTCACAAAATTAGCGTGTTATTTTTATTTTAAAAAAAGCCAATATTTCATAAATATTAAAAATTTCACTCAAATATTTTACGTAATCATGATTAAAACTTAAATTTGTAGGAATGGAAGAATACGTAGTTTTAGTAAATCCTGAAGATACAGTGTTAGGTTTGATGGAAAAACAGCAGGCTCATATCAATGGTTTGCTACACCGTGCATTTTCTGTTTTTTTATTTAATGATCAAGGTGAAATGCTCTTGCAGAAGCGTGCGGCAGAGAAATATCATTCTCCTAACCAATGGACGAATGCTGTTTGTTCTCATCCCCGAGATGGCGAATCTTATCTTGAAGGAGCCAAACGCAGACTAAAAGAAGAATTGGGAATAGAAACTGAACTTTCAGAAAAATTTAACTTCATCTATAAAGCAGACGTTGGCAGCGGACTTTGGGAGCATGAGCTCGATTATGTTTTTACAGGAACTTACAATGCAGACTTTAATTTAAATAAAAATGAAGTTGAGGAAGTTCGATACATTTCCATGAAAGATCTGGATCAAGAAATTTCAGAATATCCTGAACAATTTACAGAATGGTTTAAAATTATTTTAGAAGAATACAAACACAATTTTTAAGCACCTATAATGAAAAGAATAGTATTTCTTTTTGCTCTCGTTATTTCTTTAGGTCTGTTTGGTCAGAAATCAGATACTAAAGTTTTTGAAAGCGAAAATTACTCATTGACCATGCCAGATACATGGAAAGCAACCAACGATGAAGGCATTGTTAACATTTTTCCGACCAACCAGATTGGTGCAATAACCATTTCTGAATATCATGATTTAGAACTTCCCAAAGCCGAAACCAAGAAATTCATTCTTGCTCTTTACAATTCTTCGGATGACGAGAAAAAAATTAAGACCGGCAGTGGTAAAAGAGGTTACACAGAGTATTTTTACGAATATTTTGACGAAAAAGAAAATCTTTTCTGGATCACTAAAGTGTTTCAAAAAAGCAAAGAAATCTATATTGTCAGCATCAACTGCCAAAAAAAATACTGGAATGGAAATTATATGAAAGTTTTTAACGAGACTTTTGACAGTTTTAAAATAAAAAAATAGAATCTTATTGTAAGATTTTCACTTTTCAAATTAAGAATATTTATAAATAAAAATAAACATGAAGAAAACAGCCTTGTACGATAAACACGTTTCTTTGGGAGCGAAAATAGTACCTTTTGCAGGATTTGATATGCCTGTACAATATTCCGGAGTGACGGAAGAGCACTTTGCAGTAAGAGAAAAAGCGGGATTATTTGACGTATCTCACATGGGACAGTTTTTCATTGAAGGTGCAGGCTCGAAAGATCTTTTGCAGTTTGTAACAACCAATAACGTTGATGCTCTTGAGAACGGAAAAGCTCAATACTCTTGTCTTCCGAACGAAGATGGCGGAATTGTAGATGACCTTATCGTTTACAAAATGGAAGACGACAAATATTTTGTAGTTGTCAACGCTTCAAACATTGAAAAAGACTGGAATCACATTTCAAAATACAATACTTTCGGTGCAAAAATGACGAATGCTTCAGATGAAATGTCTCTTTTGGCAGTTCAGGGACCGAAAGCGACTGAAATTCTTCAGAAGATAACTGAAACTAATTTATCAGAAATTCCTTATTACCATTTTACAATCGGTTCAATAGCCGGAGTAAGTGATGTAATTATTTCAAATACTGGTTACACAGGAAGCGGTGGTTTTGAAATTTATTTTAAAAATGACAATGCAGTACAACTTTGGGATGCAATCATTGAAGCTGGAGAAAACGAAGGAATTATTCCTTGCGGATTGGCTGCCAGAGATACTTTAAGATTAGAAAAAGGTTTCTGTTTGTACGGAATGGACATTGATGATACAACTTCTCCTATCGAAGCTGGGTTAGGCTGGATCACAAAATTTGATAAAGATTTTGTGTCTAAAGATATTTTTGCAAAACAAAAAGAAGAAGGAGTTACCAAAAAATTAGTAGGTTTTGAATTAACTGATAAAGGTGTTCCAAGACATGATTATCCTGTGGTAGACGCAGAAGGAAACGTGATTGGAAGAGTAACTTCCGGAACGCAATCTCCAATGAAGAAAATCGGTTTGGGAATCGCTTATGTTGATAAGCCTCATTTCAAATTGGGAGCTGAAATTTTTATCCAGGTTAGAAATAAAAATATTCCTGCGAAAGTTGTTAAAATGCCTTTCGTTTAGCATATTACTATTTGCAGCTGGTTTTTGGCTAGTCTGCTTTTACATACAAAAAACCACAGATTGCTCTGTGGTTTTTTTACTTTTTTTGACAGAAAAATTTTTAATTATTTCCGTTGAAATGAGCTCTTAAATTCTCAATATTCTTCTTGTCGTTTCCTATGAAAATCTCCGTATCAGTAAGGAAAACCGGACGTTTCAAGAACGTGTAATGATCTAACAACAACTCTTTGAAATCGTCTTCACCCATTGTTTTCAAATCAAGTTCTCTCAATTTGATCTGGGTTGATTTTTTACTGAACAAATCCTCGTAAGAATTTGTGATTTTATGCATGGCTTCCACTTCTTCTTGTGTGATAGGCTCTTTCTTTATTTCGCGCATCTCCCAGTCTCTCAGATCAAATTTTGCTAAAATTTTTCTGCATGTGTCGCAACTATTAAGATAAAATACTTTCTTCATCTATATATTAATTAATTATTTTTTAAAATTTCTCTCCAAATTGGATATTATTACAAGATACCACTTTAATATGGAAAAACAGCTATTTAATTTCACTTTGTGATAATTAATGAATATCTTTATTAAAATTTAAATAAAAATGGATAATAAGCCTGTGACTTTTCAGTTTATTTCGGAGCCTTCAGATGTCAATTATGGGGGAAATGTACATGGTGGAAGCGTTATGAAATGGATTGACCAGGCAGGATACGCCTGCGCAACAACTTGGAGCGGAAATTATTCTGTAACAGTCTATGTAGGCGGAATTCGTTTTTATGAGCCAATAAAAATCGGAGAAATCGTAAAAGTTGAGGCTCAAGTCATCTATACCGGCTCATCGAGTATGCATATTTCGATCAATGTCTTCTCAAGAAACCTTAAACAACCGATTTTTGATAAAAAAACACACTGCATTATCGTTTTTGTAGCCGTTGATGAAAACGGTAAAAAATTACCCGTTCCTAAATGGATTCCGGAAACCAATGAAGAAAAACAGCAGGAAATGTATGCCAAACGTCTGATGGAGCTCAGAACGCAAATTGAAGATGAAATGAAACCTTTTCTTTAACAGAAAATTATGCAGAGAATTGATTTTTTGAAACTGTCATCTTTAGGTTTTTTGGGATTATATTCTTGCGGAATCTCAAAATCTATGAACACAAACCAACGTTTAGCTTTACAAATTTATACCATTCGGGACGCTGTCTCTCAAAATCTGGAAAAAGCCTTCGAGAAAATCGCTTCTTTAGGTTATAAAGATGTAGAAATCTATGGATATGATGGAACTTTTTTTGGCAAAAACAGAAATGAATTTCAATCTATTTTAAATAGCACAGGTTTAAAAGTCATCAGTTCGCATCATCGTACCGGAATCACCGATAAAGATGAAGGGACACTTTTAAAAAACTGGGAAAATACGCTAGATGATCTAAATTATATCGGCGCAAAATACGCCGTTTGCTCTTATCTTCCCGAAGCCGAAAGAAGTCTTGAAAATTACCGAAAACTTCTGGAAGTTTTGGAAAATGCTGGTAAAATTTCAAAGCAAAACGGAATCCAACTTGCGTATCACAATCACGATTTTGAATTTTTAAAAATGGATGATCAAAAGAATTTCTATGACTTCATTTTAGAAAATACTTCGCCGGATTTGGTTAAAATGGAACTTGATTTATATTGGATTGCAAAAGCAGGATTTGATCCGCTAACTTATTTTGAAAAATATCCTGGAAGATTTCCATTGTGGCATGTGAAAGATATGCAGAAAGAAACAGAAAATTTCGCAGAAATCGGAAATGGGACTATTGATTTTAAAAGAATTTTTGAAGCCAGAGAAAAAGCTGGTTTAGAATATTGGTTTGTTGAGCAGGATTCGAGTGAGAGAGATATTTTTGAGAGTATTTCGATGAGTAAAAAATACATTGAAAGCCATTCTTTCTTCTTCAATAAATAAATGCAAAAGTCTTCCAAATAATGGAAGACTTTCTATTTTTAAATATTTTTTAATATTAACAAGTAATTACTTGCGGGCATCCTATATATTGACTGCAATATTTAGGTCCGGTCACTGCTCCGGTGCAGCTGCAACCACAAAGTGATAAATCTGGAGTTCCGATTTTACCGACACCTCCTACGATATCTTTCAGATCAGCACTTTTCAATTTCTTAGCGTTATTCAAAAATTTCTTTGACATAATTCTGTGATTTTACTTTTTTGGAGAAAGTTTAAATTATATAGCAACAGCATCATCACAAGTATACACTTGTGGACAAGCTATATAAGATGAACAATAGAAAGGCCCCGTTACAGCACCAGAACAGCTACATCCACAAAGAGACAAATCTGGTTTACCAATTTTACCGACACCACCTACGATATCTTTTAGATCAGCACTTTTTAATTTCTTAGCGTTTTTTAAAATTTCGTTTAACATAATGATTTGGGTTTTAAGTTAAAAAATATAAAAATCTTTAATTTATACGGCAAAATCATCACAAGTATATACTTGTAGACAGCCAATATAAGTTGGGCAGTACTTAGGTCCCGTGACAGCACCTGAACAACTGCATCCGCAAAGCGATAAATCTGGAGTCGCATTATCTACACTTACACCTCCAACGATGTCTTTCAGGTCAGCACTTTTTAATTTCTTAGCGTTTTTTAGAATTTCATTTAACATAATAATTTGGTTTTAAGTTGAAGTTCAAATTTAATAATTAAAACAACTACTTTGTAAATTATTTTATATTATTTATAACATTTAATATAAACTCTTAGTATTTAAGTCTAAAAAACTAATATTTAATCTGCTTTTAATAAATACAACTCGATATTTTAAACCTGATTTCAAAAAAATCCCTTCAAATTTCTTTGAAAGGATTCTTTATTTTATTTTAAACCTGAATTATCTTGCGATATTAACAGCTCTTGTTTCTCTGATTACCGTAACTCTTACTTGTCCTGGATACGTCAATTCGTTCTGAATTTTCTCTGAGATGTCGTAAGAAAGTTGTGAAGCGATTTCGTCATTTACTTTTCCGCTTTCTACCATTACTCTTAGTTCTCTACCCGCCTGAATTGCGTAAGCACTTGAAACTCCTTCAAAGCTTAAAGCCGCAGCTTCAAGATCTTTCAATCTTTGGATATAAGATTCTAAAACCTGACGTCTTGCTCCCGGTCTTGCTCCTGAAATTGCATCGGCAACCTGAATAATCGGAGATAATAATGAAGTCATTTCCACTTCGTCGTGGTGAGCACCAATTGCATTGATTACTTCAGGATTTTCACCGTATTTCTCTGCCCATTGCATTCCTAATAAGGCGTGAGGAAGTTCAGATTCCTGCTCAGGAACTTTACCTATATCGTGTAAAAGACCTGCTCTTTTAGCCATTTTTACATTTAACCCTAATTCTGCAGCCATTGTCGCAGCAATGTTTGCTACTTCTCTTGAGTGCTGAAGAAGGTTTTGTCCGTAAGACGAACGGTATTTCATTCTACCAACGATTTTTACCAATTCCGGGTGTAAACCGTGGATTCCAAGATCGATGATGGTTCTTTTCCCCACTTCAATAATCTCTTCTTCGATCATTTTTTTGGTTTTCTCTACCACCTCTTCAATTCTTGCAGGGTGAATTCTACCGTCTGTTACCAATCTGTGAAGGGATAATCTTGCGATCTCTCTTCTTACCGGATCAAAACATGAAAGAAGAATAGCTTCCGGAGTATCATCAACGATGATTTCTACACCTGTCATCGCCTCTAAAGCACGGATATTTCTACCTTCTCTACCGATAATTCTACCTTTTACTTCGTCAGATTCGATGTTAAAAACAGATACTGAGTTTTCAATCGCCTGTTCTGTTCCGATTCTCTGAATGGTTTGGATAACGATTTTTCTCGCTTCACTTTTCGCATTCAACTGAGCTTCTTCCATGATGCTCTGAACATGCGCCTGAGCTCTAGTTTTCGCTTCAGCTTTCATGGTTTCTACCAATTCAGATTTAGCTTCTTCTGCGGTATAGTTTGAAATTTTCTCAAGCATTTCAACTTTCTTAGAAGTTGCTGAGTCTAATTCTTGTTGTTTTCTCTCTAAAACTTCGGTTTTCTTAGCGTAGTCAGCAATTTGTCTATCTAAATCTTTTTCAAGTTTACCTGCTTTGCTAAGTTCGTCGTTCAGTTTGTTTTCTTTGTCTTTAACTCTTTTTTCGCCCTCCTGCATTTTTCTTTCACGAGACTGAATGTCTGCATCGTGCTGAGATTTCAGTTCAAGAAACTTTTCTTTTGCCTGAAGATTTTTTTCTTTCTTTATGGATTCGGCTTGTACGTTAGCTTTTTCTATAAGGTTTTCGGCATTTTTTGTTGCATCGTCTATAATAAATTTGCCTTTAGCATTAAGAGAGCTTTTAGAAAATACCATTCCTAAAACAGCACCTATTACCAAACAAATAACGCCTATAATAATAGCGGTTGTTGTCATATATATATTGAGTTTTAATTGTCTAAATTTAAAAATAAAAAAACCTACAATAATCCAGTGATTTAGAGTAAACTCCTGATCTCCACGATTTGATCTGATTCCTTCTCTCTGTAATCTGCGTAATGCAGCACGCCATTGAAAAGACTTTCGAACATTAATTGTTTAGTGTTGAGTTTACCTTAATGTGTTAGAATTACTGTAGGCAGTTTTTTCGGAAATTTACTTTCCGACTTCATTCAACGTCTGATTAATTTTTGCTAATCTTTCGTTGATTGAATTTATATTTTTTTCGTAGTTCAGATTTACAACTTCTGCATTGGTTCCTAATTTTAGGGCACACATTGCCAAAGCATCTTGTTTATCTCTCACATCGAAATTCTGTTCAAAATCTTTAATCATATTTTCAATCTGCTTCCCCACTTTGCGCAAAGTTTCTTCCTCTGCCGCGGGTACATTCAGCGGATATACTCTTCCTGCAATGTTGATGGTTATTCTCCTTACCTCCATTATAGTCCACTGTTTTGAAGCTGCGCAATACAAAAGTCTACTTCTTTTACCAACCTGTTGATATGGTTTTTCATGAGTCTGTTGTGTTCAGGATTTCCTGATATTGCTGAATACAATTTTATATTTTTCTGTTCTTCTGCTAATACCTGATTTTTCTTTCTTTCCTCATCATATTTCTTCTTCAAGTCTTCATGCTCTTTATTCAACTCTGATAACTTTTCAGAAAGATTTTGATGACTTTTATGAAGATTCAAAATCTTTTTTTCCAATTCTGAAAAATTGTTTTCTAATTCTTGAAGCATTTCAGGTTTCTAAATATTCTAACTAAAAGCAAAAATATGAAAATAAAAAGACTAACAAAAATAAATGTCTCTATATTTTGACTAAAAACAAAAAGGAGATGCCAAAGCACCTCCTTTCTATATTAATTTTTTATTATATTATTCAAATTTCAATACAAACATAATCGCTCTTGTCTGTAAAGTAGATACTGCTGCAGACCAATAAGGTGGAGTTGTAGCGTTATCAGCAACCATTTCGTTGTTCATAAAGAACGTTCCTCTTACAGCTGGAGTCAATTTAAATTTATTGAAATAAAACTGAATTCCCATCTCTGCAGACCATGCAAAATTATGCGTTGTAGATCTGAACACCTGCTGCTGGTTATCGTCTTCTGAATCAGAATTCGACTGTAAATTAACGATATAATTCACACCCGCCGCAACGTAAGGTCTTGAGTTGTACCATCTTTCACCATGAAATTCAAGCATAACAGGAATATCTACCAAAGTAGACTTAACCTCTCTTACTTTATCTTTTTCAGTTAATAAAATCGGAGTAAATGCAGGATTCGTTAAACTTCCATTTTGATAAATGTCATTTCCCTGCGTATTGAAAGTCAATTGTCTCTGAGCAAACTGTAAACCCGGCTCTAATCTTACATCTAAGTAATCATGCACTCTAAATTTCGCAATCAAACCTGCTCCAAAGCTAGTACTAGATTTAGAACTTACAAGGTTCTGGTTATCAGCCATACCATATCTAGGGTTATGCACGATACGGTAATCAAGAATATTGCCATTCAGATAAAACCCCCAACTGAACTTTTGCTGGTCAAAATCTTCCAGCTTGTCCATCCTGTTACGAGTTCTAAATTGAGCGTCTGCAAATGTTGCAATACTAACTGAGGCTAAAACCAGAGCTTTTAATAGAAATTTATTCATAGGTTATTTTGTTGCTTTATAAATTGTGGCTATACCTAAACTTAATTTTTTATATTCTACTTTTTTAAATCCTGTATCTAAAAGTATTTGTCTCATTTTCTCCCCAAACGGGAAAGCATTTACAGAATCCGGCAGATAAGTATACGCCCTATTGTCTTTAGAAACCAATCTCCCGATCGCCGGTAATATATTTTTGAAATAAAACATATAAAATGGTCCTAAAAAACCCTCTACTTTTGAAAACTCAAGAATGTACACGCTCTTGTTTTCTTTCACTACTCTTCTCAGCTCTGCCAAACCTTTTGTAAGGTTTTCAAAGTTCCTTACTCCAAATGCAACGGAAGCAGCATCAAATCTATTGTCCTCGAAAGGTAAATTTTCTGCATCGCCTTTTTGCATAGAAATTTTGCCGTCTAATTTAAGTTTTTTTATTTTAATAACGCCAACATTTAACATTTGTTGCGATAAATCTAAACCAACTACTTTTGCGTCAGTTCCTTTTTCCACAGCAATTGCTAAATCTCCTGTTCCTGTAGCCACATCAAGAACTTCTTGAGGAGCATCTTCTTTCATCATTTTTACCAGCTTATTTCTCCACAAAACATCTATTTTCATAGATAATGCATGGTTCAGTAAGTCGTATTTCGGCGCTATATTGTCGAACATATCCTCTACCTGGCTTTTTTTCGTTGCCTCAGAGTTGTAGGGAGTTACTTTGTTGATATCGTTTGTCAAAACTTGTAATATTCTTTATAATAATTAAGGTAATCTTGTTTTCTGAAGATCTTTGAACGTGATTCTACTTTATCAATATTCTTTATAAGCTGATCATATTCTTCGTCTACATTGTAGTAGAAGTCATCCGTATAAAGCTTGTTGAAGTGTTTTGCACCTCCAAAATATGGTTTTCCATCAATGATGGTTTTATCCAACGCCAAAAGTAATGAATCTTTTTTAAGATTGTACCCATAATATTGATCATTAACATAATAATCCTTATGCGCAATGTTGATTAAGCCCCTTACTTTATTCACTTCAAATGCAGAATCGTAAAGCAACTTCTTATTTTGATTAAAAACTTTAATAGAATTTTTTCCCTTTTTAAGGTCAACTTTTACAAACTGACCTCCAGAAATCACTCCTTCAGAACCATTATTAATTTTATAGTAATAGGTATCTGGCGTAGGGTTATCTACAAGGTAATAATTTTTTTTGGCTAAGAAAAAGAAGTACACTCCAAAAGCAAGTATAAATACCACTGATGCTATAAGTAACCCTTTTAACGACGGATTGTTTTTCATAGATTGTAAAGCACAATTTTTGCAAATTTAATAATAATTTTAATTCTTTCTTATTAATATTAATTATTAACTTTGCATCTTTATAAAATCATTAAAACGAATGCCGAATACGATCATTATTGGTTCTGGATCTTACATTCCTAACAGAGTTATTGGTAGAGATTATTTTCTAAATTCTGAGTTCTATACCGATGAAGGCGAAAAAATAGACAAGCCGACAGAAGAAATTATCTCAAAATTTGTAGAAATTACAGAAATTGAAAACAGAAGATATATAGGCGAAGACACGTCAAACTCAAAAATTGGTTACGAAGCTGCAAAAATCGCTCTTGAAGACGCAAAAGTTGATGGTGAAGATTTAGATTACATCATCTACGCAAGTAATTTTGGTGAAGTAGGAACCAATGGCGCTGCGAACTTTATGCCGAATATGGCAGGACGAGTGAAGAATCATTTAGGCATCAAAAACAGAAAATGTATCACTTATGATATGATTTTTGGATGTCCGGGTTGGGTTGAAGCAATGATTTTAGCAGACCACTTTATCAAAGCCGGAGTTGCCAAAACGATACTTGTGGTAGGTTCTGAAACCTTAAGCAGAGTAACTGATCCTTACGACAGAAATAAAATGATTTTTGCTGACGGTGCAGGTGCAGTTGTTGTAAAAGCAACTGACGAAGAAAATGTAGGTATTATTTCTCATAATACCATTTGTGACAACGGTCCTGAGCTTGAATATTTAAGAAACGGAGCATCCATCAACAAAGATTTTGACGACCAAAAACTGTATATCAGAATGATGGGTAGAAAAATCTACGAATATGCGCTTAAAAACGTCCCTGTTGCTATCAAAGAAACCATCGACAATGCAGGATTATCTATTGATGATATCGACAAAATTCTAATCCACCAGGCCAATGCTAAGATGGATTATGCAATGATCGACAGACTTCACAAATTGTACGAAGTAAAAGATTACGACCACGCAATTTCGCCAATGACGATTCAGGAGTTTGGAAATTCTTCTGTAGCAACCATTCCTACCATGTTTGATTTAATAATTAAAGGAAAAATGGATGGTCATACGTTTAAAGAAAAAGGGAACATTGTAATGACTTCGGTAGGTGCCGGAATGAATATCAATGCGATCGTTTATAAATTTCCTTAAGACTTAATAAATTTTTAAAAATATAAAAAAAGCACAAAGGAATTTTCTTTTGTGCTTTTTTAAAACTTAGTTATGCAAAGAAATTTTTTATTTATAGCTGCCATCTTCTTGTTTCTTGAAGTCTATATCTATCAAGCAATAAGAACTTTAACAGATAATTCATGGATCAAAATAGGCTACTGCGTCTTGTCTTTGGCTATCTACGGATTCTTTGCTTACGAGGTTTCGCATTTTCAAAGGTCAGACAGAAGTACAATGAGAGCACAAATCATGATTTCATTGTTTTTGATCTTTATTTTACCTAAAATATTCATCGTATTATTTTTATTGATTGATGATATTTTCAGAACTGGTGGATATTTAGTTGGCTTAACAAGACCAACAGAAAATTTCTTCCCAGAAAGAAGGAAATTTCTAAGCATTATGGGACTTGGTTTAGGAGGAGTACTTTCGGCTTTATTTATCGACGGAATTACTTTCGGTAAATACAGACATACCGTAAGAAAAGTAAAAGTTAAAATTAAAAACCTTCCTCTAAGTTTTAAAGGATATAAAATTATTCAGATTTCAGACGTTCACAGCGGAAGTTTTTCAGACCCGAGCAAACTGGAGCACGCTATTGAATTGATCAACAAACAAAACGCAGATTTGGTTTTATTTACCGGAGATATGGTCAACAATGTTTCTGAAGAATTCAAACCTTTTATTCCTCTTTTTTCTAAAATTAAAGCGAAAGACGGCAAGTTTGCAGTGTTAGGAAATCATGATTACGGTGATTATGTAACTTGGGATTCTCCTAATGCAAAAAAAGTGAATCTTGATCAATTGATTGAATATGAAAGACAGGCAGGTTTTGAAATGCTAATGAATGAAAACCGTGCAATCGACAGAAACGGAGAAAAACTTTATATTTTAGGCGTTGAAAACTGGGGATTGAAACCATTTCCGCAATTCGGAAAAATCGACAAAGCATTAGAAAACGTTCCGCAAAATGCTGCAAAAATATTAATGAGCCATGACCCTACTCATTTTGATTATGTGGTTAAAAAACATCCTGCAGATATCAGTTTAACACTTTCAGGTCATACTCACGGAATGCAGTTTGGATTGGATTTAAAAAACATCAAATGGTCGCCTGTACAATACCGTTATCCGAAATGGGCAGACTTATATGAAAGTGAAGGAAAAATGCTTTATGTCAACCGTGGTTTCGGAGTTTTAGGATATCCTGGGAGAGTCGGAGTATTGCCTGAAATTACATTATTGGAACTTTCTTAGCTTAAAATCTTTAAATCATACCGCTACATGGAAGTAATTGATTTTGAATCTAAATCCTGGTTTTTTCTAAGTAATGACAAAGATTATTATATTGATGTAAACTGCAGTTTTTCATTTGTTGGCTTCAATATGCTAATTCAATTAAACACTTCGGAATTGAATGAGTATCAAAATCTTGGGAGAGATTATTTAAATTCTTTGGTGAAAAACATTCAACAATACGCGCTTTCCAATTATAATGACAGAAATATAAAAGGAGATGTTGAAAGATTAGCGAATGAAGCTATTATTAAATTCTTAGAAGAAAGCTACAAATAATATTGTAGGCAATTAAAAAATATAATCCTTCATTCTCGACGTCGCCAATTCTTTTTCATTAATCCAGGTCAGGAAATCTTCCAGCTTGTCTTCCATTTTTTTTCCGCAGTTGTAGCTTCTGTAAAACGGAACTTTAAACTGATATCTTTTCACATCTGTGAATTGCCAAGAGTCAAGGTAAACCAATACAAACTCGTCATTTTTCAGCGTTTCAAAAACCATATTCTGATAATATTTCATCGGTAAAGTCTGAAATACAAAATCATTATATGGAAGCTGACTGTAAGGAGAAATACTTTCCGGAACGATACTGATTCCGTTCTCTTCAGTAATCTCAGAGTCTCTCTTCAGACGCTTAAAAGGAAACAGAATATCGGCGTTATCAATATTTGAAATATAGCTGAATCCCATTAATTTCAAATCAGATTCTGCAATTTTAAATTCTTTTTGCCGAATACCTTTGATTTGTTTTTCTAAAAAATATTCAGCGAACTTTTTAGCTTCTTCTATTTGCGAAGTAGAAGAGTTTTTATTGTAAAAAGCAATTTCGTGCCCTTGAGCAGAAATTGCTTTTATTAAATTTTTAAGTTTTTCAACAAGAGAAATCTCTATAAAAAAGCTTGCTTTTATTTCATGGATATCTAAAATTCTAAGAACCGATTTAGTATTCGCTTCAGTGATTGCCAACCTTTCATCATTGGAAATCTGAACTTCTTTTTTAGTTTCAGATTCAATATTTATCAAATTAAAGGTCAGTAAAATCATTTAAACTTAAATTTACATAAAATTTATAAAACACTATCAATCAATAGTTAAAATACAATTTAATTAAAGTAAAACTTTAATTAAATTTATTTAGACAATTTGACCTTTAGATTTTTAATCATGTCTTTAGACATTTCAGAAATTCCGAAATCGTAAGAAAGATTCCAATCTTTTTTGGCGATAGAATCATCAATCGACGATGGCCAAGAATCTGCAATTGCTTGTCTGAAATCCGGTTTATAATCAATTTCAAATTCAGGAATTTCCTTCTTAATTTCAGCAGCCAGTTCTTTTGGAGTGAAAGACATTCCGCCCAAATTATATGATGAACGAACAGTTAAACTTTCTTTCGGAGCTTCCATTAATTTCAAAGTTGCGTTGATTGCATCATCCATATACAACATTGGCATTGCTGTATCTTCGGAAATAAAACTTGTATATTTCCCCTCTTCTACTGCTTCGTAAAAAATCTCAACAGCGTAATCAGTAGTCCCACCACCTGCGGGAGTTTTCCAAGAAATCAATCCAGGATATCTGATACTTCTTACGTCTACTCCATATTTATCAAAATAATATTCACACCATTTTTCACCTGCCATTTTTGAAATTCCATACACTGTAGTCGGATTCAAAACAACATCCTGAGCAACATCATTTTTAGGAATTCCTTTTCCGAAAACAGCGATTGAGCTAGGCCAGAAAATCTTTTGAAGCAAACCTTCTTTTGCCATTTCACAAAAATGAAGAAGCGGCTCAAGATTCAGTTTCCATGCAAAAATAGGCTGTTTTTCAGACGTTCCAGATAGAAGTGACGCCAAGTGATAAACGGTTGTAATTTCATAATCTTTAATTACTTGTTTTACCAATTGCGTGTTGGTCACATCCATTCTTTCGTAATGACCGGCAGAAGTAAGCCCTTTTTGATATCTGTCTAGGCCTGAAGCCACCACATTATCTGCTCCGTGAATTTCTACAAGTCTGTTGGTAAGCTCGGTCCCGATTTGGCCCAAAGCTCCTGTAATCAATATTTTTTCCGTGAAGGACTCCATTTTTATTTATTATTAGATGAGTAAAAGCAAAAATAAAGATTTTGAGTACTATAAGAAAACAAAATTGTAAATTCGGTTATAATATTTATCATGAAAAAAATTTTATTAATCTTATTCATTGTCTCTCAATCAGTTTCGGCGCAGTTTACAGACATTAGCATAGTAAAAGAAGTAAAAGTCAAAAACAAAGGTGTTGTGGTCTCTGCGCATCCTCTGGCGAGTGAAGCCGGTGCAAAAATCATGAGAATGGGCGGAAATGCCTACGATGCGATTGTAGCGACACAATATGCTTTGGCTGTTGTTTATCCACAGGCTGGAAACATCGGCGGTGGTGGATTTTTGGTTGGAGTAAAAAATAACGGAGAAAAATTCACTCTCGATTATCGTGAAACAGCTCCCAAAAAGGCTTCTCATAATATGTATTTAGATAAAAAAGGAAATGCCAATACAGATTTATCCCAAAATGGCAGATTGGCAGTAGGTGTTCCCGGAAGTGTTGCCGGATTTTTTGCTACTTTAAAACACTGCAAACTTCCGATGGAAAAACTGATTCAGCCTGCAATTGATTTAGCGGATAGAGGATTTGCCATTACTGATAGGGAAGCCAATTTATTAAATTCAAATAGAGAATATTTTCAAAAAAATAATCCGTCAACCACAGTTTTTTTTAAAAATAATCTCTGGAAATCAGGAGATTTACTCATTCAAAAAGAATTGTCAGAGACTTTAAAATTGATTCAGAAATTAGGCTTAAAGGGTTTTTACGAAGGAAAAACTGCTGAACTTTTGGTTGCCGAAATGAAAAAAGGAAACGGAATTATCACCTTGGAAGATTTAAAAAACTACAAAGTAGCAGAAAGAAAAGCATTGGAATTTGATTATAAAGGAAATCAGATTATATCGATGCCATTACCCTCAAGCGGTGGAATTTTGTTAGCCCAAATGCTGAAAATGTCAGGTTATGAAAATTTAGAAAAATACCAGCACAACTCTAAAGAAGCAGTTCAAGTTATGGCTGAAGCCGAAAGAAGAGCTTTTGCAGACCGCGCAGAATATATGGGCGATCCGGATTTCATTAAGGATCAAACTTCATATTTAATTTCAGATGAATATTTGACGAATCGCTGGAAAAGTTTCAGTTTTAACAAGGCAACACCAAGTTCGGAGGTCGGAAAAATCATCAAACAGCCAAAAGAATCTACAGAAACCACTCATATTTCAGTGATTGATAAAGATGGTAATGCAGCAGCAGTTACCACCACTTTAAACGGTTTGTACGGAAGTAAAGTAGTCGTTTCGGGAGCCGGATTTTTTCTAAACAACGAAATGGATGATTTCTCAGTAAAACCCGGAGTTCCGAATATGTTTGGAGCCGTTGGCGGTGAAGCCAATTCTATTCAACCAAATAAAAGGATGCTGTCATCAATGACTCCGACAATTGTATTGAAAAACGGAAAACCGTACATGGTTGTTGGAACTCCCGGCGGAACAACGATTCCTACTTCTGTTTACCAATCGATTGTAAATGTAATTGATTTTAAATTGAATGTAAATATGTCTGTCAATTCTCCTAAGTTTCATCATCAATGGCTTCCGGAAACTGTTGCTTTTGAGAAAAACTTTCCTGAAACTACGATTATGGATTTAGAAAAACTAGGCTACAAAGCAGAAAGAGTCAATCAATTAGGAAGAACAGAAATAATTTTGATTGATGATAACGGAACAATCAATGCCGTGGCTGACGGACGTGGAGATGATTCTGTTGCGGTGGAATAATTTCGAATAATATTTAACCCTCAACATTAGCTAACAACAAACTTTTCTCAAAAGCATAAATCTTAATAGTTATTTTCTTACTTTTCAACCAGAATTAAACATATTTCTTGTGAGAGCAAAAAAAATCTATCAGCAACTTTACTTTCAGGTGATTGTTGCTATTATTGCAGGAATTCTTTTAGGTAAATTTTATCCAGAATTGGGTGAAAAAATGAAACCTTTGGGTGACGGATTTATCAAACTTGTCAAAATGATTATTGCTCCCGTGATTTTCATCACATTGACTTTGGGAATTGCTCACATGACCGATTTGAAAAAAGTGGGAAGAATTGCAGTGAAAGCAATGATTTACTTTTTCACATTCTCCACTTTGGCTTTAATTATCGGATTAATTGTCGGAAACCTTTTACAGCCAGGTTCTGGATTGAATATTGATCCTGCAAGTCTGTCCGGTGACGTTTCACAATATCAGCAGAAAGCTCATGATACCACGCTGATAGGATTTATGATGAATATCATTCCGGAAACGCTTTTCAGTCCGCTGGTTGGTGACAATATCCTTCAGGTTTTGTTGGTTGCCATTCTGATGGGAGTTGCGTTGGTTTTAACCAAAGAAAAAAGCCAAAAAGTGACAGATTTTCTTCAAGATTTGGCAACACCGGTTTTTAAAATTGTACACATGTTGATGAAACTGGCTCCCATTGGGGCTT
Organism: Chryseobacterium aahli; assembly: GCF_022699665.1. GTDB lineage: Bacteria > Bacteroidota > Bacteroidia > Flavobacteriales > Weeksellaceae > Chryseobacterium > Chryseobacterium aahli. The sequence goes on from NZ_JALDNB010000002.1 coordinate 790,651, forward strand.
TTGGGGCGATGGCATTTACAATAGGAAAGTACGGTCTGGCATCAGTTTTAAATTTAATTTTCCTTGTCGGCACTTTTTACATTACCTCTATTTTATTTGTGGTTTTGGTTTTAGGTTCTGTTGCTTGGTATAACGGTTTTAGCATTTTTAAATTGATGTATTACCTGAAAGAAGAACTTCTTTTGGTTTTGGGTACAAGTTCTTCAGAATCTGCACTGCCGGGAATCATGGACAAACTTCAGAAAGCAGGTTGTTCTAAAGCAATTGTAGGCTTAGTGGTTCCCACAGGATATTCTTTCAATCTTGACGGAACCAATATTTATATGACTTTAGCATCCTTATTTATTGCCCAAGCTTTGAATATAGATCTTTCACTGGAAAAGCAATTAATGCTTCTATTAGTCGCAATGCTCAGTTCTAAAGGTGCTGCTGGCGTTACCGGAGCCGGATTTGTAACTTTAGCAGCGACCTTAGCAGTAGTTCCCGAAATTCCGATTGCAGGAATGACTTTGATTTTGGGAATTGATAAATTTATGAGTGAATGCCGTGCGTTGACAAACGTCGTTGGAAATTCTGTAGCAACCGTGGTAGTGGCCAATTGGGAAAAACAGCTCGACAAAGAACAATTGCAATACTGCCTCAATAATCCTAATAAAATAGAGGAAAAGTTGGAAGTTTAATTCCTCATTTGAATCACCGAAAACAGTTATTTTTCTAAATTTTAAATATTTTTTTTAAAACCTGTGATTCAAAACTTAGGATTTTAAAATAAGTTTTCTTAAATTTGCAGTACATTATCATTGAATAATGGTAATTTTTTTTTCATCATTTGTGTTTTTAAGCCTTCTTCATTGAAGGCTTTTTTTGTTCTCTCTTATTATCTTTCATCATCTTAAATTATTACAGTATAATTAATTTAAGATGTAAACTTAAAGAAATCATTCATTTACCCAGAAAATCCCTAGCCTCGATTGCAACGGCATCCTTTTCTTTTGCTGCTGGTAAAAGCGAAGGCGAAAGAAAAGATACAGTGAAAAGCGAGATTAAGCTCCTAAAAACAATCGCGTTTATGATAAGTTTAAACTAAAATAGTAAGACTGGAAGGCTGTACCTTGATATGGATGGGAGATTTTATTTTATTGAATTCACCATCGAGATGCCAATTTTTGGTATTGACTTTAAATTCGACTTCTGAAACCGGCAGATACGTGATGTAATCATCTTCTTTCAGCTTTTTGGTAAACATTCTGAATGCAAAAAGCGCAGAATACGTCAGCGGAAATTTTTTCACCAACACCATATCAACCAAACCGTCACTTTTACTCGCCATCGGAGCGATGTAAGCATTATTCCCGAACTGACGTGTGTTTGCAATGTTGACCATCAAATACTTCCCGTTATATTGATGGTATTTTTCATCAAGAAATTTCAGTTTGATAGGCTTGTAATTGAAAAATGTTTTAAGCGAAACTTTGATGTAATTTTTGAAACCACGGTCGGTTTTTTCAAATTCTTTGACCACTTTCCCGTCAAATCCGGTTCCTGAAACATTGATGGAAAGCCGATCATTAACAGTAAACGTGTCAATCTTTCTGGATTTTTTTTGTTTTAATTTTTCCAACAGTTCATCTAAATTTTTGCTGAACTGCGTTTCATTAGAAAAACCATTTCCCGATCCTGCCGGAAAAATTGCTAAAATTTTATCGGTATTAATCAAATTTTTGGCAACCGTAGAAATTGTACCGTCACCTCCAATCGCCACGAAAATATCCGTATCCGAAAAATGTTTCTGAATAAATTCTTCCGTTCCCGGAATAGATTCTGAAATGTAATATAAAGGATTTTCGACTTTCCTCTTCAGCTCATTGAGAAATGGCTGATAATTCTTTTTCGCCGAAAAAGGATTGATGATAAAAGCTACTTTTTCCATTGCCACAAAAGTAAAAAATGCTTCCTGATTTGGAAGCATTAATGTTAGTTAATTTTTATTCTCTTTTTAAATTCAGGATTTATTGTTCCTTTCAGCTCTTCCCAAGATACAGGAATCACAATATCACCGGCTGCAAAAGCGGCAATTTCGTAAGGACTGTAATGAAAATAAAGATTTTTGTCATCAAAATAAAAATCTTTGTTGGCAGGGATGACATCAACCAAAAGCATCTCAGAATTATTAACTGCCCCATTAGAATCTGTTGTTCCGCTAGGAAGTTTATCAATATTTTTCATTAAAAGCTCTGATAATCTGGCCTGCGGCATTGTCGTAACATCTTTTAAATCTAGTTTTTTATTATTTTTCAAATCAAAAACTCGTGCAGCAAAAGAATAATTTCCGTGCGCGCCGCCTTCGTAAGATGTAAACAGATACTCGATTTGAAGAAAATCGTCAGTCTGAGAAAGAAGTTTCATAAAAGACCCCGCTTCCCAAGTCTGCTTGTATTGAATATCAGCAATCCATTCGCTGCTTTTTTCTTTTGTCGATGAGAAAAATTCAGTTTTATCTTTATCTAAAAAACTCTGCAATCCGTTTTTGGAAAAATCTGTAATCCCTTTTTTATGATAATAAATGCTGTCTAGAAGCGCTTTGTCTTTCAGTGTAGGAAATACCAACATTTTTGAAGCATAATTCACAGAAAGCTTATCATTAATTTTCATAGAATCATTTACTTTAATAGAATCTACAGTGAATTTTTCGGGTGTCTTGACTTCTGTAATATTTGTTTTTGCTGTTTGAGAATCATTCTTTTTACAAGATGCTAGAGCAAATACCGCAGAAATAGTAAAAATAGCAATGGTGTTTTTCATAAATTATTATTTCGTGTAGCAATGCAAAAACCATTCAAAAGATGAATGGTTTTCGTTTTTATTTGATATTTGCTCAATTTTATTTTTTAATCAGGCTCATCACTTGGTTTTCACTGTCTGAAATTACTTTCCAGATCTGCTTGAAAGCGGGATAATATTCTTTAGGATAATCTGCGCTTGCAATTTTATATTCTGAAATTGTGACAATTTTGTTTTCTTTCTTTTCTATAGTGTAAGAATAGCTGATTTCTTTATCTTCAGTCACAATTTTTTTGCTCTTTGGTAAATCAGCAACCTCATACCCTTCCGGGATTTCAATTTCAACAATTTTTGTCTTACTAATTGGTGAGATAAAATCAATCATGTATTTTCTTTCTTCCTGCTGATCAAAATCATTAGTTGTCTGGTGCAAAAATAAAAGCGGGTTGATGATTTTTCTTTTGCCTAAATTATCAATCATATTATTTGAGGTAAAACTCATGGTCGATCTGAACTCTCCGCCTTCTAAAACTCTTGAATTGATATTATCAAAATCAACCGAAAAATTTTCCTTGTACTGTTTTTTATATTTATCAGGGTTTTCATCAAAACTTTCTTTTGCATTAAGAGCCAACAAACCTTCATCTTGATCCTGATATTGACCTGTTACAGTACCGTCAGGATTTATTTTCGCCTTAGTTGTATGACTATTATAACTTTCTTTAATATTATTCAATGAAATAATTTCTGCTTTTTCATCTCTTAACAAAAGTCCATTGCTATTCCAAACTCTGCCAGGAAGAATTCCTTCTTTAGACTGTTTTGAAGTGGCATCAAAAAGATAAATATTTTTGTTGATTTCTGCAGCGACAATCACATAATTGAAGTTTCCAACATTAGGAAAGGTAAGATTTACATGACCATTTCTGATCGTTGATATTAAAATAGGATACGTTTTTAAACCTGCACTTCTCATTAAGTTGATTAACATCAAATTAAGATCACCAGTATTTCCTGTTTTTGTTTTTGCAAGTTCTTTTATTCCTGTTTCTGCATAAAAACCATTGGTCTCGTTCCAAGTATAAGAATTTTTAACAAAATCAAAAATAGCATTTGCTTTCTTCATTTCATCTTTTTCCTCGGAAATAGTTTTCGGAAGTATATCTTTTACCAATCTGTCTTTTTTGTATTGAACACCGAAATCTTCATGATCCCAAAGCGTTTTCCTGATATCTTCCCAAGTTGACGTATAAGTTTTTAGACCATTGTTAAAAAACGTAGAATGAAGCTCTGCTCTTAATTTCGTTCTGTAATTATCATTGTTTTTCACAAACTTTTCCGTTTTAAATGCTTTCACGTTTTCATAAGCAAATCTGTATGTTTTAGTATCTATGCCATATAAAAACTCATCTCCTATTCTTTGGTGTTTTGGAGCAAGACTTCCTGTAAAATCTACGTTGTAAGACATATTTGTTGGTGAATCTAATACATACTCTGTATACAAAGATGGTGTATCTAATTCAATATAAATCAACGGAATTTCATATATAAAAGGTGATAAAACCTCATATTGATACTCAATCACAGAACCATTTTTGATGTTTGGAAAAGCAAATTTATTTACCGTAACATATTTGTTTTCTTTTGACTTAAATTTTGAGCTTTTATCAACTTTAGTTTCTGCAATTTTATCATTTTCAAGATTGTAGACATACGCTTTTAAAGAATTCAAAGTCTCGCGACTTCCCCCACTGTTCTCTTGCAAAGGGATATCAAGATTCAACCAATCTTCAGATTTATCTTTGTCGTAAACCTTTACTCTGTATGCATATTTTTTAATTAATTGTCCATTGTAAGGATCTACACGATAGTGGATTGAGCGGTAAAGAATTTCTGTTGGAGCTTTTTCATCAATGCTAGATTTTGTTTTTTTTAAATCTTCAATCGTGAATTTTGGCATTTTAAGGAATTCATGCTTTTGTGCGATAAACGTTATGTTCATAGCGCTTACACAAAAAATTAGAACAAGTTTTTTCATCTTATGATTTTTTTGAAATTAGAATTTTTGAGTTATCTGCGTTCATTATTTTTTTTCTGAAACTTACGTAATCGTTGTACTTTTCTTTAGAATAAATCCCTTTTTTAATATTTACATTTCTTTTTACAATAATTTTATCGTCTTTCTTCTCAAAAGTGATGGTGTAGATTCCAAAGTCCGAAGCTAAAAGACCATTTTCCGGCATCTCTTCAACAACATAGTTTGCAGGAATTTGGTAGATAATTTCATACTCATCTTCATAAGAAAATCTGTTTTCAAAAGGCAGCTGACGGTTTTCATCGGTATGATAAAATCCTATAGAATAAATTGGTACCGCTCTGAAAATAAAACTTTCACCCATCATTTTAGAATAATTGGTCGCTTTAAAATTTAAATCAAAATCAATTGAAGCTAAATCTTTATTGTTAACGAAATTATTCATCTCCACATTTTCGAAATTCAGACTTGAAAATTTAGATCTCATCGCCTCATTTTTATCTTTCTGAGAAAGTGAAACGTAAGATAAATTAAAGTCATACTGATTTCCTGTGTAAGAGAATTTCCCTTTCCCTGAAATAGTTTTATCCGGATTAATCTGAATATTCAAAACCTGCTTTTCCTTACTTTGCTGAGCTGTGTAAGAAGGAGTTTCCATGATTTCAATTCCCGTAGACTTTACCGCTAAAACATTTCTGTCGGTTGTACTATAGCCCAAATGGTTGTAGGCAATATCCTGTGAAGTATTCTCTAGCCAAATATTTCCTTTCTCTGTGGGAATTACCAAAATCACGTGATTTCCAGCCATTTTAGGAAAATCAACATCAAAACTCACAGGTGAAGAATTTGAATTGATAATTGCGTAATAAGAAGGAATTCCAGCCTCATCCAAAAGCGTTTTCATGTAATTCGTAAGGCCTTTACAATCACCGTAACCTTTCTTCTGAACCTCATCCGGCATCATTGGCTGCCAACCGCCAATTCCCAAAGCAACAAAAATGTATCTTGTTTTACTCTGCATGTATTGGTAGATCTTTTTCACCTTATCATCTGTACTTCCTGAGAGATTGAGCGCAGCAATTTCAGATTTGATTTGTGGTGTAGAAACTGATACAGGAGTTAAAAGATTACTATAATACCAAAGGCCGAAATCTTTCCATGAAGTGATATTGCCTTTCTTACCAACCAAACTGAATTGATCTAGGGAAAAACTTACTTTTGGTAAAATTTTCTGTGGATTAGGAACCAATTCTACATTGTCAATTGCCGGAACATTCCGATAAGAATACGTTTTTTCGTTTCCGTTGTCACTTACTTCTGCTATTGTATATTTGTATGGAGATTCATAGGTTTTTGAACGTAGATTAATTCCTGATTTGTTGATGATTTTAAAACTGCTTTTTTCCAAAGAAATATTATACGAATTAAACGGAATAAAATCAGGAATAAAAACAGTGTTCTGATCTTTCTGATCATAGCTAAATTCTATTGTATAAGGAAATGTAGAAGGCGTGTAAGGAAGAACCATTGCTCTGCTGTCTGAGTAAAATGTCCCTTGAGAATTGGCTGCCATATCTGTAAAGTCACTCTTAGAATAACTTTTCAGCTTCGCTCCTTTTTCATCATAGACAGTTACTTTCACATTAGAAATGACATCACCTTTTTCGTAGAAGATCTTTGGAACAGAAAAACTGATAGCATCTTTATTTAAAATAGTGATTACAGATAAATTTCTATAAAAAATTTCGTCAATTTTATTGATTTCAACAATGGTATTTTCATTTCGGATAACGGCACTGGCATTTTTCTTTAATTTATCACTGATTTCTGAGACAGGATAGCTTTGTGCATAATAAATAGACGCCAAGGAAAAAGCACCTAAACAAAGAAATTTCATCATGGTATTTAATTTTCCACGAAAATATAAAAAATCTTAATAAAATGTTAAAATATTATCATGAATATGAGAATTATTAGTTTTTTAACACAAAAAAAAAGACTCCATTTGTATGGAGTCCTTGAAATATTATTTTAGAAGATAATTAAACATCAATCTTCGCATATTTTGCATTTTTCTCGATAAATTCTCTTCTTGGTGGAACTTCATCACCCATTAACATTGAGAAAACAGAATCTGCTTCTACTGCATTATCGATTGTTACCTGCTTCAGAATTCTGTGGTCAGGATTCAATGTAGTTTCCCAAAGTTGCTCAGGATTCATTTCCCCAAGACCTTTATAACGTTGAACTTCAACGCCTTTCCCGTCCGGAGACATCTCTAAAGTTATCTCTTCACGCTCTTTTTCATTGTACGCATATACTTTCTTGTTTCCTTTCTTTAATAAATATAAAGGAGGTTGTGCAATATAAATATATCCGTTTTCGATCATTTCTTTCATGAATCTAAAGAAGAACGTAAGAATCAAAGTAGAAATGTGAGAACCGTCAATATCCGCATCGGTCATTATTACTACTTTATGGTATCTTAACTTAGCCATGTTTAGGGCTTTGCTGTCTTCTTCCGTACCCACAGAAACTCCTAGAGCTGTATAAATATTTTTAATCTCTTCGTTATCGTACACTTTGTGAAGCATTGATTTCTCAACATTCAAAATCTTACCTCTTAACGGAAGAATCGCCTGAAAATGTCTGTCTCTACCCTGCTTTGCAGTTCCACCTGCCGAGTCTCCCTCGACTAAGAACAATTCAGATTCTGCAGGATCTTTTGATGAACAGTCAGATAATTTCCCCGGTAAACCAGAACCTCCCATCGGAGATTTTCTCTGAACCATTTCACGGGCTTTTTTCGCAGCCTGTCTTGCTTTTGCAGCCAAAACAACTTTCTGAACGATAATTTTTGCCTCATTTGGATTTTCTTCCAAGAAGTTGGTCAACATTTCACCAACGATCTTATCTACCGCACCAGAAACTTCAGAGTTTCCAAGTTTAGTTTTAGTCTGTCCTTCAAACTGAGGTTCCATTACTTTTACAGAAATCACAGCCGTTAAACCTTCACGGAAGTCGTCTCCGGTAATTTCTACCTTTTCTTTTGCAGGAATTCCTAAATCATCTGCATATTTCTTCAATGTTCTCGTCAAAGCACGTCTGAAACCTGCCAAGTGAGTTCCACCCTCATGAGTATTAATATTATTAACGTAAGAGTGAAGATTTTCGCTGAAAGAAGTATTGTAACGCATTGCAACTTCTACAGGAATATCGTCTCTTTCACCTTCCATGAAAATTACGTTTTCCATGATTGCTTCACGACTTCCATCGATGAATTCTACGAATTCTCTCAAACCACCTTCAGAATGGAAAACTTCAAAAGCGAAAGATCCGTCTTCGTTTGGTTCTCTTTCGTCAACCAAAGTAATTGTGATTCCTTTATTTAAGAAAGAAAGCTCACGCATTCTCGCTGCAAGGGTATCATAATTATAAACCAATTCCTGAAAAATAGTACCATCCGGCTGGAAGAAAACTTCAGTTCCTCTTTCGTCAGTTGTACCAATTTCAGCAACATCTGCTAAAGCTTTTCCTTCAGAATATTTTTGTTGATATAATTTACCATCACGACTAACCGTAGCCACCAATAAAGTAGAAAGTGCATTCACACAAGAAACACCTACACCATGTAAACCACCGGAAACTTTGTAAGAATCTTTATCGAACTTTCCCCCCGCTCCAATTTTGGTCATTACAACCTCCAAAGCCGATTTTTGCTCTTTCTCGTGCAAATCTACAGGAATTCCTCTACCGTTATCTTTTACAGAGATACCTTCTCCCTTATGAATTGTTACTAATATCGTATCGCAATGACCTGCAAGTGCCTCATCGATAGAGTTATCTACTACTTCATAAACCAAATGATGAAGACCTCTTACTCCTACATCTCCAATGTACATAGATGGTCTTAGACGAACGTGCTCCATGCCTTCTAATGCCTGGATACTACTAGCTGTATATTGTTTTTGACTCATATTAAAATTGAAATATTTGCTTAATGCAAAGACCTACAAATATCGTGATTTTTTTCGACTTATGAAAGTAATTTACCTCTTAAAATATCAGAATTTATCCTAAAATTTGAATGATTCATTCATCAAAAAAAACAATAAAGTTACAATGCAGATTTGAATTGATTGCAATGTTTTAAATCATATAAAGTTACCCTAATTTTATCCGTAACTTTCAGCTGAAAAATTAATATTATGGATGATTTCATCGCTGCACGAGCCCAGATGGCACTTTCTTTAGGGTTTCATATTATCTTCGCCTGTGTCGGAATGGTAATGCCTTTTCTCATGGCATTTGCCCACTGGAAATATCTGAAAACTGGAAATGAAATTTACAAAGGTCTTACCAAAGCTTGGAGCAAAGGTGTTGCGATTCTTTTTGCCACCGGAGCCGTTTCAGGAACAATGCTTTCTTTTGAATTGGGACTTCTTTGGCCTGGATTTATGAAGCACGCAGGTTCCATTTTCGGAATGCCGTTTTCTCTCGAAGGAACAGCCTTTTTTATCGAAGCCATCGCTATCGGATTTTTTCTTTACGGTTGGGATAAATTCAATAAATGGTTTCATTGGTTTTGTGGATTTTTGGTCGGCTTAAGTGGTTTGGCATCAGGAATATTAGTTGTTGCGGCAAATGCGTGGATGAATTCACCTACCGGATTTGATTATATTAATGGAGAATACGTCAATATTGATCCTATTAAAGCAATGTTTAATGAAGCGTGGTTTCCGCAGGCTTTACACATGACAGTGGCTGCTTTTTGTGCGACCGGATTTGCAGTTGCGGGAGTTCATGCATTTTTAATTATGAGAAAAAAGAACGTTGAATTTCATACAAAGGCGTTCAGAATTGCGGCTGCTTTTGCGATGATTGGTGCGTTTGGTGCTCCTTTAAGCGGTGACGTAGCAGCGAAATCTGTTGCGGAAAGACAACCTATAAAATTAGCTGCGATGGAAGCACATTTTGAAACTGAAAAAGGTGCAGCTTTTGTGATTGGTGGAATTCCTGATGAAGAAAAAGGTGAAATTAATTATGCTTTAAAAATTCCAAAAGTTTTAAGTTTTTTAGCCACTAATGATTTTAACGCAGAAATAAAAGGTTTAAATGATTTTCCAAAAGATGAATGGCCACCTGTTGCGATTGTACATTACGCTTTCCAGATTATGATTTTCTTTGGCGTGGTGATGATTTGTATCGGAAGTCTTTATCTCTACGCTTTCTTTTTCAAAAAACAATGGCTGAATAAAAACTGGTTACTGAAAACATTTCTTTTTGCAACACCATTTGGATATATTGCTTTAGAAGCAGGTTGGACAGTCACTGAAGTCGGAAGACAACCCTGGATTATTTACGGAATTATGAAAACCGTAGATGCTGTGACTCCAATGCCCGGCATTCAGTATTCGTTTTACTTTTTTACGGCTATTTTTATTTCATTATCATTAATAATCATCTTTCTTTTAAGAAGACAAATACAAATGGTTCCGAAACTCTACGACCCTAGAGACCCACAATTTAACTCTAAAAACAAAAAATCATGATTTACGTTGTAATTGGTTTTCTATGGCTTTCCGTATGTCTTTACGTGATTTTAGGCGGTGCTGATTTCGGAGCGGGAATTGTAGAGTTAATGACCAAAAAGAAAAACAGAAAGTACACCGAAAAAATCATGTATGAGTCGATTGCGCCCGTTTGGGAAGCAAATCACATGTGGCTAATCATTGCGATTGTTATTTTATTCGTAGGCTTCCCTGAAATCTATACGACAATGTCTACTTACCTTCACATTCCTTTGGTTTTGATGCTGGTGGGAATTATTGCGAGAGGAACTGCATTCACATTCAGACATTATGATGCAGTGGAAGACCGATGGCAGATAATTTATACACAGATTTTCTACTATGCGAGTCTTTTAACACCCTTTTTCTTAGGTTTAATAGCCGCTGCGACGGTTTCACAATCGATCAACCCTGACGCAAATAACTTTTTAGATTTGTATGTCTTCAGCTGGCTCAATTGGTTCGGTGTTGCAGTAGGATTATTCACAGTTTCTCTTTGCGCTTATTTAGCTTCCATTTTTTCTTTACGGGAAACCAGTGACAGATTAGAATTAGGCTTAATGATTAAAAAATCGCATCAAACAATGATTTTTGTAGTTGTAACGGGATTATTCGTCTTTTCTGCTGCTTACTTTTCTGATATTCCTTTGACAAAATGGATTTTTTCTAAACCATTGGGTGTGATGTCGATTTCCTTTGCAACCGTTGCTTTAGGTTTAATTTTAAGAGCGATGCATAACAGAAAATTGCTTCCTGTAAGAGCTTTGGCAGGATTTCAGATTATTATGATTCTTGTAGCGGCAACGTATCAGCACAATCCGGATATTATTTTATTAGGAAACGGACAACACCTTTCTCTATTAAAACATATCGCACCCGAAAAAACAATTTCTGCTTTGGGTTGGGCTTTGGTTTTAGGATCACTATTTATTTTACCGTTCTTATTTTATCTGATGTTTTCGTTTACAAAAGCAAAAGGAAAATCTTAAAGCTATTTTTTAGTTAAAACCAATTCTACTCTACGGTTCTTGATTCGGTCGACCTCTGTAATTTCAGGGTAAACGACCGGATTTAGATGACCGAGACCTTTTACCATAATTCTATTCTGCTCAATACCTTGTTTCAGCAAATAGTCTTTGATTGCAATAGCTCTCGTCCATGAAAGATTGAATGTTTTTAAATCAATATCTTCACCATCGAAATTCTCGTAATCGCAGCAAATATGACCTTGTAATTCAACCTCAAGACTTTGATTTTCTTTTAATATTTTTGAAAGTTTCAGCAGATTAGCATTTCCGTTCGGAAGCCAGAAGTGACGCCCACCAATGAAATTCACATCAGGAAGTGAAAAAGTATCTTTCACTTTCATCATTGCAATTTTCGTATTGAGAAAACTAGGATAGGCTTTTCTCGAAATTTTTTCTCCAAGAGCGAATGATTTTTCAATAAAAACATCTACTCTTCTGTTTTTTTCTCGAAGATCTTCTGTACTGTTGTCGTTGATTTGTTTTTCTATTCCTAAACCAATTGTAGTTTGCAATTTAATATTGTTCGAAATTTTTCCTTTTAAATATTCACTGACTGCATTTGCACGGTTTTCTGATAATTTTTTATTGAGTACAAGATTTCCGGGAGGATCACAATTTCCAAAAATTCTGAACGTGAGATTACTCTTTAATTGGGCTAAACTATCCAACTTGTTTTTAGATGCCAGATTAAGCTCATAACTGTTGTTTTTAAAATAAACGGAAGTGAGCATTTGTGCATCAAATGTTATAGAAATAAAAAACAGAAAAAAGAATATGAAGGCTTTCATTAGTTTTTCTTAAAAACGAGAAATATTTATTTATAGTTTATGTCAAAGCAAAAATCCTGAAAAATTTCAGGATTTTATAATTTATTTAAAACTAATTTTTAATTCCTTTCTTGGAAATTATTTGATTTTGCTCTGTAATGATTTTAATAAAATAAACTCCTTTTTCCAGCATAGAAGTCTCGATGTTTTTTGTTGCGTTTGCTTTTAACACTGAACGTCCTGCTTCGTCATAAATTTCCACCGATTTTATTTTTTCATTGGTGTTTAAATTTAATTCATCTTTGAAAGGATTATTAAAATTTAATGAATTTTCGTTTTGTGAAATAGTATTCGTAGCCAATGTAGACTGTCCAAAAATATACCTCGCAATTTTATTATCAAAAAAAACATACAAGTAATTGTCTTTCACAATCATTCGCATATATTCAGGATGAGTATAAGTCACATCAGATAACGGGTAGAAAAAATTATTATTAATCGTTACGGTATTTCCTGAGGGAGAAAATCCTCTGATTCCGATTTTACCTACTCCCGCTGTCTCAAATTCTGAGGAAACCAATATCATATTTCCGTAAAGAAGAGGTCTTCGTTCTCCACCAAGATAATCATCCCCGTTATATGTAAAAGAATTATCAAACTCAATAACTCCATTTGTACCAAACCCTAAATCTAAGTTACCTTGGGAGTTTGTTTTTGTTAATTGAGAGTAACCATCTAAACCATCAACTTTATTAATAAATGAATTGTCTTGGTCATTTATCAAAACACTGCCACTGTAAAAATCATAATTTAAACTAGCAGTGGAATGCCTAATTTGTGCATATCCGTTTTGACCATACGATAAGTCTAAACTTCCTGTATTCAAATTTATTTTTCTTATAGTTGAGAATTGCCCAATAGCGGTTACATTTTCGTACACAGCATTATCTTTACAAAAAAGTAAGTATCCATAATCGTACAAAGAATTATTAACTGAAGAGTTTAAAGTTAAAGTACCACCAGTACCATAAGAAGCATCTGCAGTACCGTTTGAGAGAAATTTCTGAATATTTGTATCATTTCTTGAAATGATTTTTGCGTCAGGAAGTACAAACTTATAAGACCAATTTCCTGTTGTCAACATTCCGTTATTTCCAAAAGAAGAATCTATCTGACCATTTGAAAGGAACTTATTTCCTGAAAGCAAATAAAAAAAATCATTCTGTGAATGGAAATAGTAAGATTCTAACTCCGGAACAGATACTTCACCGTTATTACCAAAAGTATTGTCAATAGTTCCGTTATGATTCAATCGAATATATCTTGTAGAAGTAGGAATTCCGTTCAATTGATCTCCATAAGGATAACTTAGAAAAATTTTATCTCCCTGAAACATTGACTTTTTATCAATATCACGATCTTCTACCATCAGAAATTGATTAGGCGTTGTAATTTGTACAACCCCATTATTCCCGAAACTTAAATCTTTAGTAAGAGTAATCTGTGCATAAGAATATGCAAACCCACATGCAAGAACTGCAGTAATTATTTTTTTCATCTTAGGTGTGTTTTTTTTCCTAAAAGCAAAGTTAATAAAAATTAATCACATAAAAATGAAAAAAAGCGAACTTAAAGTTCGCTTTTTTTCATTTTTATTTCTATTTGATTTTAAACCAGCTTCATCAATACATTCTCATCAATCTTCTCCACTTTCACCAAATTATGTTTAGTCAAAGTTTTAGAAGCTTTATCCCATTTTTTACCAGATAATTTGCTTAAAGTTTTTACTTCAGCTAAAGCGATTTGTTCGTCAGATTTTAGGATATCAAGAATGATCTTTTCATCTTCTCCTAATTCAATTTGAGCAACGGTTTTTTCTGGTCGCATTTGAGGGAAGAATAATACTTCCTGAATTGATGGATTGTTTGTTAAGAACATAATCAATCTGTCCATTCCGATTCCTAAACCAGAAGTTGGTGGCATTCCATATTCTAAAGCTCTCAGGAAGTCTTCATCAATAAATCCTGTTGCTTCATCATCACCTTTTTCAGCTAATTTCAATTGCTCTTCAAAACGTTCTCTTTGGTCGATAGGGTCATTTAACTCTGAATAAGCATTGGCAATTTCTTTACCACAAACCATTAATTCAAAACGCTCAGTTAAACCATCTTTGCTTCTATGTTTCTTGGTTAAAGGTGACATTTCAATCGGATAATCTGTAATAAAAGTCGGCTGAATGAAGTTTCCTTCACATTTTTCACCAAAAATTTCATCAATTAATTTTCCTTTCCCCATAGTTTCATTCACTTCGATTCCGATAGACTTTGCAAAATCGAACAATTCCTGCTCAGATTTTCCTGTAATGTCGAAACCTGTATATTTGATAATGGCATCGGTCATCGAAACTCTAGGATAAGGAGCTTTCCAGCTAATTGTATGTTCGCCAAAAGTTGATTCTGAATTTCCGTTCACAGAAGTTGCACAGAATTCCAGTAATTTCTCGGTGAAATCCATCATCCAGTTGTAGTCTTTGTAGGCTACATAAATTTCCATCGCAGTAAATTCCGGATTATGGGTTCTGTCCATCCCTTCATTTCTGAAGTTTTTCGAAAATTCGTAAACACCGTCAAATCCACCAACGATCAATCTTTTCAGATACAATTCGTTTGCGATTCTTAAATATAAAGGAATATCTAAAGCATTGTGATGCGTTATGAATGGTCTAGCCGCAGCTCCACCAGGAATTGACTGCAAAATTGGAGTTTCAACTTCAAAATAACCTGCGTCATTGAAAAAAGTTCTCATTGCATTGAACAGTTTTGTTCTTTTCACGAAAATTTCTTTCACTTGCGGATTCACCGTTAAATCGACATAACGCTGTCTATATCTCATTTCAGGATCATTGAAAGCATCATGCACCACTCCGTTTTCGTCAGTTTTTGCTTGTGGAAGCGGACGCAATGCTTTGGTAAGCAACGTAAAATTTTTCACCAAAACCGTCATTTCACCAACCTGAGTTGTGAACAATTCTCCTTCGATTCCGATGATATCACCGATATCTAATAAGTGTTTGTAAACGTCGTTGTATAAAGTTTTATCTTCTCCGGTACAGATTTCGTCACGGTTAAAATAGACCTGAATTTTCCCTGTAGAATCCTGCAATTCAGCAAAAGAAGCCTTCCCCTGAATACGGCGAGACATCAGTCTGCCCGCAATCTTCACCTGTTTACTTTCAGAAAAATTCTGTTTTATAGATTCTGTAGTATCTGTAACCGTGTATTCTTCTGCCGGGAATGCGTTGATTCCCATTTCAACAAGCTTAGTCAGCTTTTCTCTTCTAATGATTTCCTGTTCTGATAATTGCATTATAATTCAATTTTTTCGAATTGCAAAAATAGTGAATTTTAAGCGTTTATGAAACTGGAATTTTATTTAAACCACAAATCGTTAAATTCGACATAGTCAAGGGTCACAAAAGTTTTTTATTTTATTAAAACTGATTAAGATTTCCCCTTTAAAATTTTTATGATGATTTAAGTATTTTTAAACCACCCCAGTCAAAAATTCTTTCGAATTTTCGGCAATCCTCCAAAGGAGGGAAATTTTTGACAATGAATCACTCGCAGCCCGACGGAGCTCTTTTTGTGAAGAGGAACGACGAGCAAAAAAGCGGGAACGGAAGGCGGATTAAGCTGCCCAAATAGAAAAGTTAATCTTAAAAATTACTTCTTTCATTTTGAGGAACAAACGTCCAAACCAAAATTCTACTCACTTTCTGACCCTGCGACATATCAATCGTTTTTACTTCAACAGCTTTAACTTTCTTTAAAAGTGAATTTAATTTAAAAAGATTATCTTTTTTAGAAACCAAACAGGTAAACCAAAGAATTTGTTTGGAATACAAAGCACTTTCCTCAATCATTTTTGAGATAAAAGCCAACTCACCACCTTCACACCATAGTTCAGATTCTTGCCCTCCAAAATTGAGATTGGGCTTTTGAACCTTTGATTTTTTAAGATTTTTTGTTTTTCTGAGATTTCCTTTCATTGCAGATTCTTCCGAATCATGGAAAGGCGGATTGCACATCGAAAACGCAAATTTGTCTTCGGAATTGAGAATATTTTTAAAGATAAATTGAGAATCTGATTGGAATTTTAATTGAATATTTTCAGAAATATCAGGATTTTCATCTAAAATCTTCTGAGCATTTTCTAAAGATTTTTTATTGATATCTGTACCCAACATTTCCCAGCCATAAGATTGATGGGCAATCAAAGGATACACAAGATTTGCTCCAGTTCCGATATCTAAACCTTTCACTGATGAACCTTTCGGAATTTCCTTTAAAGTTGCACCCAATAAATCGGCGATGTAATGAACGTAATCTGCACGTCCCGGAATGGGCGGACAAAGATTTTCGTCTGGAATATCCCAATTTTTAACATCATAAAAATGTTCCAATAAGGCTTTATTAAGCAATTTTACGGCTTTCGGAATGCTGAAATTGACGGTTAAATTTCCGTAAGCATTTTTAAATACATAATGTTTCAGTTCCGGCACACAGGAAATCAGTTGTTCAAAATCGTAAGGATTTTTGTGAAAATTTCTTGTGTGCAGTCCTGATTTTTCGGCGGTCATGGATTATTTTTTCTGTGACAGAATATATTCCACCATTTTTTTGGCATCTTCTTTTGAAATCTGCGGATGAGGCTGCATCGGAACGCTTCCCCAAACTCCACTTCCGCCTTCGATAATTTTTGAGGCAAGAATCTCAATATCCTTTTCAGAATATTTTGCCGCAATCTCTTTGTACGAAGGTCCTATCAAACGTTCATCAGCATTATGACATGCCATACAATCTGAAGCTTCTATTAAACTCTGCCCTGAAACATTAGTCACAACAGGCATAGAAGTATCTGATGATGGTTGTATTTCTGAATTTTCTTTTTTAGAACAGGAAATAATAAATAAACTTAAAATCCCTGTTATAAACAGTTTTTTCATTATTTAGCTGATGCAGTAGAATCTGTAGAGGGTGATGGCGCAGGAATTGCAACCGCAGGAGCCGGTGTAGAATCTTTTTTAGTAGAATCAGCTGGCACTGTAGTTGCTGCAGGTTCTTCCAACATAATATTGCTGTCTTGTAATGATTTATCTGCTTTTTTTGAACAGCTTACTGCGAATACACTTCCGATAAATGCGATTGCTAATACTTTTTTCATATGTATATAATATTTATTTTTAATTGCCATATGTTATCGCCAAACTTTTATATATCTTGGTTAATGTAAACCAATCGTGGCGATTTCATAGGTGAATTTCTATTTATTTTCTATATTTAAGAGAATCGCAAGTACGATTTCTTTATTTTCTAATTCGATCACAAAAATATAAAAATAAAGTTTTATAATAAGAGAGTTCTTGCCTTTTTTAAATCATATTTTGTATTATCATTTTAATTAATAATGATTATATTTAAGGGTGATTTTAAAACTAATAAAATGGTCATTATATCAAAAATCCTGTTTTTCTTTAGTCATCATGGTTTTTATTCCGTATTGATATTTATTTTATTCTTCGGACTTTTATCTATCGTCACTCGGAAAGCATGGGTGCTCATATTTATCCTGCCTTTATCCATTGGTAATGGCTTTGCTGGGCAGTATCTTAACGCTTGGTTTCTTAATAAACATGGCGTCGAAAGCACGGCAATGATCACTTCAGATGTTGAAACCAATTCAACTTTGAACGACCAATACATTCATGATTACGAAGCCATTGTAAAAAAACAGGATGGCAAATATGTTGAAACTTTTTTTTCAACGATGTCTGCGGCGATTTATCCTCTCGAGAATGCAATCAGAATTCCGGTTCCTGATAAAGAATTTCCTGTGAAATTCATTCCTGGATATGAGAAAAACATTGTTATTCTTTTTCAACAATCTGAGGAAGGTAAAAATTTGAGAATGTACGAATTACAACGCCCGGTTAATTCTGCAAGAATAAAATATGAAGCCGACAGAACCAATATAAAATTTATAAAAGATTATATTCTTGCATTAGAAGATTATGTAAAAGTGTATGATGATGAACAATTTAAATCAAAAATCACTGAACTGAAACAAGAATTACAAGTTCTGGAAAAATAAATTTTCATTTTTTTGAATTTTTTATTTCTGATATTAAAAAAAGTTTTACATTTGTCCCGTGATTAATTCAGTTAACAAAAATTGGTGGTGGCACTCAAACTCTTCGTCGGGTCTGATGCTATTGTCGTGTTGTTAATTTACAGCAAGAATATTATAGAAAAACATACAGAGACTTTGACGATTGCGTTGAAGTCTTTTTTTTGTCAAAAAATTTAAAATTATCAAAATGTTTAATAACAAAATTAATATAAAAACCACCTCAAGAAAATCACTTGGAGATCTGCAAACCCCGATGAATATTTATCTTCAGATCAGAGATAAATTCCGTGACACCATTCTTCTTGAAAGTTCAGACACAAAGAATATCGATAACAATTTTTCTTTTATTGCGGTAAACGCTATTGCAGGAATTGAAATTAAAAACCTCCACGAGTTTGAAGTAAAATTCCCGAATGAAAATCCGGAGAAAAAGCCTTTAGAAAATATAAAAGTTACCGATTTACTCAATGATTTTTCTAAAGTTTTTGTCTGTGAAAAAAACAATGATTCCATTGAAGAAACAGCACAAAGTCTTTTTGGATACACGAGTTTTGAAGCCGTTCCGCTTTTTGAAAACATTCAATTTAAACCTCAAAGCGAAGAAGTTGAAATCCCAATTTTGCGTTACAGACTCTATCAATACGTGATTGCTATTAATCATTTTAATGATGAAATGCATTTTATCGAAAATCAAATTGACGGTGTAAAGTCTGAAATGCGATTGCTGCAGGATTTAATTAAAAACAAAAATGCCCTCGTTTATCCTTTTGAAAAAGATGGTGATGAAACCTCAAATCTTACTGATGAAGAATATCTGGAATTAGTAGAAAAAGCTCAGAAACATTGCATGAGAGGCGATGTTTTTCAATTGGTTTTGAGTAGAAGATTTGAGCAGAAATTTAAAGGCGATGAGTTTAATGTGTACCGTGCTTTGAGAAACATCAATCCATCTCCATATTTGTTCTTCTTCGACTATGGGAATTACAAATTATTTGGTTCAAGTCCTGAAAGTCAATTAATTATTAAAAACAACAAAGCCATCATTCATCCCATTGCAGGAACTTTCAAGAGAAGTGGTGATTTTGAAACCGATTTGCAGTCTGCCAAAGCTTTAAAAAAAGATCCGAAAGAAAATGCCGAACACACAATGTTGGTTGATTTGGCAAGAAACGACTTAGGCAAAATGGGAAAAAACGTAACTGTGACCAAACTGAAAGAAATTCAGCTTTTCTCTCACGTCATTCACATGGTCAGTGAAGTGACTGCAGAACTTGAAGAAAACACCAATCCGTTTGACATTGTTTCTAACACCTTTCCACAGGGAACTTTAAGTGGAGCTCCAAAATACAAAGCCCTTCAGCTCATCAACGAATACGAAAAAGACTCCCGTGGATATTACGGTGGCTGCATCGGAATGGTTGGTTTGAATGGCGATTGCAATCAGGCAATTATGATCCGAACTTTTCTGAGCAAAAACAACACATTGTTTTATCAGGCAGGAGCTGGATTGGTCGCAAAATCAGTTCCTCAAAACGAACTGGAAGAAGTAAACAATAAACTGAACGCTTTGAAAAGAGCGGTAGAGAAGGCGGAAAAATTAGTTGTTAATTAATTATTATAAAATAAAATGACAGATATACCATCAACCAACAACCAACAATCAACAACCAAAATATTGGTCTTCGATAACTACGACAGCTTCACCTACAATCTCGTTCAGATGATTGAAAAAATCACGAATCAAACAGTTGACGTTTACCGAAACGATGAAATTTCATTGGAAGAAATCGAAAAATATGAAAAAATCATCCTTTCTCCAGGACCAGGAATTCCTGAAGAAGCTGGAGTCTTGTTGGATTTAATTAAAAAATATGCGCCAACAAAAAGCATTTTAGGAGTTTGTCTTGGCCAGCAGGCGATCGCAGAAGCTTTTGGCGGAAATTTAATCAATCTGACAGAAATTTTTCACGGAGTAGCAACGTCTTCAAAAACCATTAGAGAAAATGTAAAATTATTCAAAGATTTACCCAAAGAAATCGAAGTTGGAAGATACCACAGCTGGGCAGTCAATCCCGAGAATTTCCCTGCAGAACTGGAAATTACCGCAACGGATAACGATGGAATGATCATGGCTTTGCAACACAGAAATTATGATGTTCACGGCGTTCAGTTTCACCCAGAGAGCATTTTAACTCCCGATGGAGAACAAATTATCAGAAATTTCCTTCTTAATTAAGTTCAAAAACAATGAAAATTTTAAGCTGGAATCTTGAACGGCCGAAGAAAAATCAGTTGGCGAAAATAAATCAAATTCAAAATTTGATAAAAAATGAAAATGCTGACATTATTATTGTGACAGAAAGTAATCGATGTATTGATTTTGGACAAGAATATTTTGAGCTTCATACAGATTTCCTGCATTCATTTCATGATCATCAAAATTATTCTGAGGGCGAAAACAGAGTCAGTATCTATTCTAAATTTCCTTTCAAAAAGCAAATTTCAACTTACGATTCTTTCACAACCGTTTGCGGTTTAGCAGAAACAAATTTTGGTGAATTAGTGATTTATGGAAGCATTATCGGAATCTTCGGCGGAAAAGGTCTTCATTTTGAAAATGATTTGGAACAACAGAAAAAAGACATTAAAAATTTAAAAGGAAATATTTGTTTTTCAGGAGATTTTAATATTTCGTTTTCAGGATGGAAATATCCAAGTATAAAAATAATTGAAGGAACTAAAGAATTTTTCAGTGCTCAGAATTTAGAAATAATTACAGAAAATAATAAGGACAGCGCTATTCACACCATCTTTAATAAAGATTTTTTAAAAGATAAAATTTACACTACAAAAATGATTGGAATCGATAGAAAAATATCGGATCACAACCTGATTATCTGCGAAATTTCAAAACAAAATCAACAATCATGAAAGAAATACTAGAATACCTTTTCAATCATCACACCTTATCAAAATCGGAAGCAAAAGCGATTATGATTGAAATTGCTCAAAATAAATTTAATGCCACCGAAGTGACAGCTTTCGTCAGTATTTTTCTGATGCGGAATATCACATTAGAAGAATTGGAAGGCTTCAGACAGGCTTTGCTCACCATGGCTGTTGAAGTCAGCATCGAAGCCGACAACACCATCGACATCGTAGGAACTGGCGGTGACGGAAAAAACACCATCAACATTTCCACTTTAGCAAGTTTTGTCGTTGCCGGAGCCGGACAGAAGGTGACCAAGCATGGAAATTACGGAGCTTCAACCATTACAGGTTCATCAAATGTGTTGGAAGCTTTGGGTTATCAGTTCAAAAAAACTTCTGAAGAATTAAATCAGGATTTGGAAAAAGCCAACATCTGTTTTCTGCACGCTCCTTATTTTCATCCGGCATTGCAGTCTGTAGGTGCTTTGAGGAAATCTTTAGGTTTACGTACGTTTTTCAACCTGCTTGGTCCTTTGGTCAATCCTGCGAAACCTCAGTTTTCAGTAATTGGCGTTTACAATCTTGAGATTGCAAGAATTTATCAGTATTTGCTGCAAAAAGACAGTCGGGATTTTATTCTGGTGCATGGTTTGGACGGCTACGACGAAATCAGCCTCATCGGAGACAGCAAAATCATCACGAAGACCGGCGAAGAAATTTATTCCTCAAAAGATTTAGGTTTTAATCCTGTTGATCCTCAGAATATTTCGGGAGGTTCAACCATTCAGGAATCTGCGGAACTATTCAAAAACATTTTGGAGGGAAATGGTTCGGCAGATCAGAACGCAGTAGTTATAGCGAATGCAGCCATTGCACTTTATCATACAAAAAAATGGAGTTCATATCAGGATTGTCGTTTGCTCGCACAGGAAAGTTTAGAAAGTGGAAAAGCACTAATGAGTTTAAACAATTTGATTACGCATTAGTTTTGGGCTACCATTTAATTTCATAGAAAGTCAATCAAATTTTCTTTTATGGCGACAAATTCCGTCTTCCGCTCCCACTCTTTTGCTTCGCAAAAGGAGTTCCGCTCAAGCCGGGTCGCAATGTTATTATAATCAGAAAATTTAGTTAATAAATCAAAACCACAATGTTCACAGAACCTTGTTTACCTTGTGAAAAACCTTGTGTCCTTAGTGGTTAAAAAGTAAAAAATGAACATCTTAGATAAAATCATCGCAAGAAAAAAAGAGGAAATTTCAGATTCAAAATCCAGAATTTCTTTGCAACAGTTGAAAGATTCAGAATTTTTCAACAGGAAAAATTTATCGTTAAAAGAAACATTACAATCAAAATCGGGAATTATCGCAGAATTTAAAAGACAATCTCCATCAAAAGGAATTATTAATGATAAAGTTTCTCCTCTTGAAGTTGTTTCAGCTTATGAAAACTTCGGAGCAAGTGCCGTTTCTATTTTGACTGATAAAGATTTTTTTGGTGGAAGTTTTGAAGATATTTTGAATGTGCGAAATCATATCAACATTCCAATTCTGCGAAAGGATTTTATGATTGATGAGTATCAGTTTTATGAAGCAAAATCGATGGGTGCAGACGTAATTTTGCTAATCGCAGCGAGTCTATCGGCCAATCAGGTTTCAGAGTTTACTAAATTGGCGCACAGTTTAAATTTGGAAGTTTTATTGGAGATTCACACCGAAGATGAACTTCAGCACATCAATAAAAACATTGATTTTGTGGGCATCAACAACAGAAATTTAAAAGATTTTAAAGTTGATTTACAGCATTCCGTTCATCTGAAAAATCAACTTCCGGAAAATACTTTTTCCATCGCAGAAAGCGGTATTTACAGCGAAGAAGATTTCAAATTCCTGAAAGAAAAAGGTTTTGACGGATTTTTAATGGGCGAATATTTTATGAAAAATCAAAATCCCGGAAATAAATTCTCTGAATTTGTTTCCAATGTAACAATCTAAATAATGTAACAGTTTATCAATCTAGCAATGACTGAAAACAATAAACAACCAAGCGAAAATCATCAGCCGAAAGTAAAAGTCTGCGGATTAACCCAGCTAATCCAGATTCGTGAATTAGTGGCATTAAAAATTGATTTTTTAGGTTTTATTTTTTACGAAAAATCACCAAGATTTGTTTTGAACCATTTGAGTTTAGATGAAATTGCTAAAATAAATCATCAGGGGAAAGTGGGTGTTTTCGTGAATGAAAGTGTTGAAAAAATTGTTAACATTTCAGAAGAAGCAGATTTAAATTTCATTCAACTTCACGGCGATGAAAATGAAGAACATTTTCTAAGATTAAGACAGAGATTAAACAAAAATATAAAGATTATTAAAGTAATTAGAATCGGAAATCAATCTTCCACAGAATTGCAAAAAACCATCAACAGACAACTGTCAACCATCAACTACCTTCTTTTCGACACCGATTCAAAAGCTTTTGGCGGAACAGGAAAAACCTTTGATTGGAATGTTCTAAACGAAATTAAAATATCACTTCCGTATTTTCTAAGCGGCGGAATATCTTTGGAAAATGCCAAAGATATTAACAATTTAAGTCAAAAACCATTTGCTTTGGATATCAATTCAAAATTTGAAATTGAGCCCGGAATTAAAGATTTAGAAAAAATAAAAAAACTAAAACTTAATCAATGAAAAACCACAACTACAAATCAAAAATAGAATGGACGGGAAATACCGGTGAATCAACCAAAAACTATCGCTCATACGAAAGAAATTACACCATTTCAGTTGATGGAAAAGCGGAGATTTACGGTTCTTCAGATCCTGCATTTTTAGGAAATCCCGAGCTTCACAATCCTGAAGACTTATTATTAGCTTCTGTTTCATCCTGTCATTTGTTATGGTATCTGCATTTTTGCTCGGTCAATAACATTTTGGTCTTAGAATATATAGATTTTGCAGAAGGAACAATGATAGAAAGTGAAAATGGAAGTGGCAAATTCACTGAAATTATCCTTAAACCTAAAATTTTAGTTGCTGAAAAAAATATGATTGAAAAAGCAATCGAGCTGCATCAAAAAGCAAATGAATATTGCTTCATTGCCAACTCTTTGAATTTTGAAATAAAACATCAACCAGAAATTAACTACAAAAATGATTAAAACAAATTATAAAAACCCAGACGAAAACGGATATTACGGAGAATTCGGCGGCGCATTCATCCCCGAAATGCTATATCCAAATGTGGAAGAACTACAGAAAAATTATCTTGAAATTATAGAATCCGAAGAATTTCAAAATGAATATCAGGATTTATTAAAAAACTATGTCGGACGTGCTACTCCACTCTATTTTGCGAAGAATTTAAGTGAAAAATATAAAACTAAAGTTTATTTAAAAAGAGAAGATCTTAACCACACCGGTGCGCACAAAATCAATAACGCTTTGGGACAGGTTCTATTGGCAAAACGTTTGGGTAAACATAGAATTATTGCTGAAACCGGAGCCGGACAACATGGTGTTGCAACAGCAACAGCTTGTGCCTTACTTGGACTAGAATGTATTGTTTATATGGGCGAAATCGACATTGCGAGACAGGCTCCGAATGTTGGAAGAATGAAAATGTTGGGAGCAACCGTAATTCCTGCAACTTCCGGTTCGAAAACGTTGAAAGATGCTGTTAACGAAGCGCTAAGAGATTGGATTAATAACTCAACCACAACACATTATGTCATTGGAAGTGTGGTTGGACCACATCCGTTTCCTGATTTGGTAGCGAGATTTCAATCGGTGATTTCTAAAGAAATTAAAGAACAGCTTCACGAACAAATCGGAAGAGAAAATCCGGATTACGTGATTGCCTGTGTGGGTGGCGGAAGCAATGCTGCAGGAACTTTCTATCATTTTGTAGAGGAAGAGAACGTAAAAATCATTGCTGCAGAAGCAGGAGGTTTTGGCGTTGAATCAGGAAAATCTGCTGCGACTACTTTTTTAGGAACTTTAGGTGTTTTGCACGGAAGTAAAAGTTTAGTCATGCAGACCAATGACGGACAGGTTATCGAGCCTCACTCGATTTCAGCAGGTTTGGATTATCCGGGAATCGGGCCGTTTCACGCAAATTTATTTAAAGAAAACCGTGCAGAATTTTTCAGTATTAATGATGATGAAGCGTTACAGTCTGCTTTTGATTTAACCAAATTAGAAGGAATTATTCCTGCTTTGGAAAGTGCTCATGCTTTGGCAGTTTTAAATAAGAAAAAGTTTAACGAAAATGATATTGTGGTCATTTGCTTAAGTGGCCGTGGCGACAAGGATATGGAAACCTACCTAAAAGAAATTAGAAGTTAGATACTAGAAATTAGTATTTAATGGAATCAAAATCTAACCTCTAACTTCTAATCTCTAACATCTAAAAAATGAAAAAACTAAACATATATTTCACAGCAGGAATTCCACAATTGGAAGATACTGGCGATATTATAAAACTCATCCAAGATTCCGGAGCGGATATGATGGAAATTGGGATGCCCTATTCCGATCCTGTTGCCGATGGACCGGTTATTCAAAAAGCACATGAATTGGCTTTGAATAACGGAATGACCATTGAAAAACTCTTTTTTCAATTAAAATCAATTAAAAACGAAATTAAAATTCCAATTATTTTGATGGGATATATCAATCCTGTTTTAAGTTTCGGATTTGAAAATTTCTGCAGAGAATGTTCTGAAAGCGGTGTTTCGGGATTGATTATTCCTGATCTCCCGCCCATCGAATTCGAAAAAAATTATCAGAAAATTTTAGAAAAATATAATTTGAATTTTACGTTTTTGATCACTCCTGAAACCTCAGATGAAAGGATTTTGTATTTGGATTCTTTAAGTTCAGGTTTTTTGTATGCGGTAAGTTCATCTTCCACAACGGGAAGCGAGAATGCAGTTTTGAAAAACGAAGACTATCTTTCAAGAATTGCTTCTCTTCCACTAAAAAATCCTTTAATGATCGGTTTTGGAATTAAATCTAAGGAAGATTTTGAAAACGTTACCGAAAAAGCAGACGGCGGAATCATAGGAACTGCCTTCGTCAACATTCTGCTGAACGATAAAGATTGGAAGATAAATGCCATAGATTTTATTCATTCAATAAAAAATTAAAAATCACTAAATTTGTCTGTTAATAAAAGGCATGAACACATATCAAAATAAAGTCGTAGCATTTGAAGATTTAGGCGTAAAAGATTATCAGTCTTCCTGGGATTATCAGGAAAAGCTGATGAAAGAAATCATTGATACCAAAGTCAAAAACCGCGACTTACCAGCCGAAGAACGTCACACCACTTCAAATCATTTTCTTTTGGTAGAGCATCCTCATGTTTATACTTTGGGGAAAAGCGGTCATGAAGAAAATATGTTGGCAGGAATTGATAAATTAAAGGAAATTGAAGCCACTTTTGTTAAGGTAAATCGTGGCGGAGACATTACTTATCACGGTTTTGGACAGATTGTTGGCTACCCGATTTTAGATCTTGAAAATTTCTTTACTGATATTCATTTATACATGAGAAATCTTGAAGAAGTGATCATCAGAACGATGGCTGAATTTGGCTTAAAGGGTGAACGTTCACCGGGAGAAACCGGAGTTTGGCTCGATGTAGGAAAACCTTACGCCAGAAAAATCTGCGCAATGGGTGTGAAAGCTTCACGTTGGGTGACCCTGCATGGTTTTGCGTTTAATGTCAACACAGATATGCGTTATTTTGAATACATTGTCCCTTGTGGAATTAAAGATAAACAGGTGACTTCTTTGAAAAGAGAATTGGAAAGAGAATTGACGACAGATGAAGTTGAAGATATTAAAGTGAAGATCAGAAAGCATTTTGCAGATGTTTTTGGAGCGGAATTGGTTAATAATAAAAACTAAACTGCATAAATTCCTTATTAGAATAAATTAATCCATTGTTTGTTTTCAATGGATTTTCTTTTGATTAAAATTAGAAATACCAACATTATAGATTTCATCTAAAACTCATTTTACAAAATTAAATTGCACACAATTTAATTGTTCCATATCTTTGCATTGTTATTTTGATTCAGACAATTTACAGAATCAAATTTTTAATTTAAAAATAATAAACAATGTCGTTAATAGAAGACCTAAACTGGAGACATGCCGTAAAAGCGTATGACTCAACAAAAAAAGTATCACAAGAAGATTTAAATACAATTTTAGAAGCTGCAAGATTGGCTCCTACTTCATCAGGGTTACAACCATTCCGTGTGATTGTGATAGAAAATCAAGAATTAAAAGAGAGAATGGTAAAAGGCGCACTAAACCCAGAAGTGATGAGAGACTCTTCTCATGTTTTGGTTTTTGCAGCTTGGGACAGCTATTCAAATGAGAAAATCGATAAAGTATACGATCATCATACCGATGTGAGAGACTTGCCACAAGGACGTTTCAGCAGTTATACCGATATGATCAAAGATATCTACAACGCTCAAACTCCTGAACAACATTTTGCGCATACCGCAAGACAAACGTATATTGCATTAGGTTTAGCAATGGCTCAGGCGGCAGAATTGAAAATCGATTCTACGCCAGCTGAAGGTTTCAACAATCAAATTGTTGACGAAATTCTTGAGCTTAAAGAATTAGGTTTAAAAAGTGTAACCCTTTTATATCTTGGTTACAGAGATACTGAAAACGACTGGCTTTCAAACATGAAGAAAGTAAGAATTCCGATGGAGGAATTTATCATCAGAAAATAGTATTTTTATTTGGGCAGCTATTTGACTTTGTCGAATAGCTAGCTTTTATTTTTTGATGGCAGCTATTTCCGTCTTCCGCTCCCACTCTTTTTTGCTTCAGAGACAGTCTTAAAAAGAAAATCTGGTTCAGCAAAAAAGGAGTTCCGCTCAAGCCGGGCTGCAAAGTCTCAGTAAAATAGTATTTTCACAAAACCACTGAATTATGAACAATCACAACCCACCCCAATTAGGAAACCAACTTTGTTTCCCGCTGTATGTCATCGCAAAAGAAATCACCGGTTTGTACCGTCCGTTTCTTGATGAGCTAGATATTACCTACTCGCAGTATCTTGTGATGATGGTACTTTGGGAAAAGGATGGATTGACCGTCAATCAGATTGGAGAAAAACTCTATCTCGATAGCGGAACCTTAACCCCACTTCTTAAAAGACTGGAAGCTAAAGGTTTTATCATCAGAAAAAGAAAAAAAGAAGACGAGAGAGTCGTAGAAGTTTTTTTGGATGATGCAGGAAGAAATTTACAACAAAAAGCCTGTGAAATTCCTGCAAAAATGCAGAAAAAACTCAATCTGACAACAGAAGATTTAGTAGAACTGAAAGAAACCGTTCAGAAAATTTTAAATAAAATTCAAAAATAAATGAAAACATTATATACAACCAACGTTACAGCAAAAGGTGGAAGAAACGGACAGGTAAAAAGCGATAACGGTGTTTTGGATCTTGAAGTAAGAATGCCAAAAGGATTAGGCGGAGCCAATGACGATTTCACAAACCCTGAAATGCTCTTTGCAGCAGGATATGCCGCTTGTTTTGACAGCGCATTGAACTTGATCATCAGTAAATCTAAAATTCAAACCGGAGAAACTTCGGTAGCTGCAAAAGTAAGCATCGGACAAAATGAAGACGGTGGTTTTGGTTTAGCTGCGGAATTAGATGTAAATATTCCTGGAGTTTCTTTGGAAGAAGCTCATGAATTGACAGAAAAAGCTCATCAAATTTGTCCGTATTCTAATGCGACTAGAAATAATATTGAGGTGAAACTTTCGGTGACGAATAACTAAGATTTTCCTCTTTAAATTATACGAATCTGCTTCTTTTGGAAGCGGATTTTTTTATTTCAGTAGGTTTAGAGTTTTATGGCGGAAATTATTTATTTTTATGGAAATATAAAGCCTTAGCAATAGCCGAACTTTAAAAACAATCGGTTTTTATAACAAAAATCTTATGAAAAAAATATTCGCCTTACTTTTCGCCATCCTTATGACCAATCAAATCTTTGCTCAGACTGAAAATTACAAAACTACCATTGATCAATTTCAGACGAAATATAATGCCGGCAAATATGATGAAATTTTCAACAGTTTCTCAATCGAAATGAAACAGGCATTACCCCTTGAGAGTACAAAAGAATTTTTAACCAGTTTAAAATCACAAGTTGGTAATATTGAAAATAAAGAATTCATCAAATACGAAAAGGAAACTTATGCAAGCTATAAAACCAAGTTTGAAAAGGCAGTTTTGTCAGTCAATATTTCACTGAATGAGAACAATCAAATCAATGGACTTTTTGTAAAACCATTCGAAGAATCTGCTACATCAGAAGCGAAAAATACTGTAAATACTTTAAGTAAATATCCAAAAGAAATTGCCCAGATTATTTATTCAAAATCGAAAGATTTCCCAAACAATACCCAATTATCTATTGCCGTCATCAAAAACGGAAAAACAAATTACTACGGAATTATAAAACAAAATGACTCTATAAAACCAATTGAAAATCAAAGTAAAGTGTTTGAGATTGGTTCGATTACTAAAGTTTTCACATCCACAGTTTTAGCTTCTTTGGTAGAAGATAAAAAAATCAACTTGGCTGATCATGTCAATAATTATTATCCTTTTACATTCAAAGACAACATCAGTTTTGAAAGCTTAGCCAATCATACTTCCGGGCTGCCTCGTTTACCCGAGAATTTAGATTTATCCAATGAGTCTAATCCTTACAAAAACTATGGCAAAAAAGAACTTGAAGATTACCTCAAAAACACTTTGACGCTTGAGAATAAATCTTCAAAATCTTACGCTTATTCAAATTTGGGAGCAGGTTTATTAGGATATACTTTAGGTTTATCTCAAAAAACAAGTTTTCAGGAGTTATTAAAGAAAAGAATTTTTGACAAATATAAAATGACGAATTCTTTTACCAATTCTCAAAATTTGGGAGAAAAATTGGTGAAAGGTTTAAATGCAGATGGAGAAACAATTCCAAATTGGGATTTTGACGTTCTGTTTGGCGGTGGCGGAATCTTATCAACAACAGAAGATTTAGCGAAATTTGCAGCAGCACAGTTTAATCCTAAAAACAAAGAACTTACATTAACAAGAACGCCTACTTTTGACATCAGCGAAAAAATGAAAATTGGTTTAGGCTGGCATATTTTAAAATCAGAAAACGGTCAAAATTTATTTTGGCATAACGGTGGAACAGCCGGATATTCATCTTCAATGACTGTGAATACTGACAACAAAACAGCAGTGATTATTTTATCCAATGTTTCGGCTTTTAATCCTAAAATGGAAAACATTGATCCGCTGTGTTTTGAATTGATACGGGAAATGAATAAAAATTAATTTTATTGAATAAATGTATTTTACCTCGCTATAGAATCACTTTTCTTATAAGCATCCACTTTTATATACTCATCATTCAGTTCCTTTTCTTTTTTATCTGAAATTAAAACTCCGAAAAGATGGTCGATCTCGTGTTGGAAAATCACAGCAGTAAAACCTTCTACAATTTCTGTAAATTTCTGAACTTTTAAATCTACATATTGTAATTGAATGACTTTGCTTCTGTAAAACTGTCCGCGGAATTCGGGAATTGACAAATCACCTTCCGAACCGAGGTTTTGGAGTTCAGATTTCCATGTAATCACAGGATTGATGAAGTATTCTAATGGCTCTCCAGCTTTATCGAAACGCTGCACCCAGATTATTTTTCTATTGATTCCTACTTGTGGTGCGGCGATTCCTACTCCACCGTCAGTCGAAAGTAAGGATTCTTTCATTCTGGCGACCAATGTTGCTGTATTTGGATCTGTTGGGTTGATTTCTTTTGATTGATCTAATAAAGTGGTGTGTTGATGAGAATCGGTTGTTTGAAAAATAGGCAAAGCGGTTTTGATATCGCCTTGATTGATTAGGGAAATCTCGGTTGAAGTCAGTTTTTGAGCGTTGATAAAACTGATGAAGAATATGAGAAGTAAAGAGATTTTTTTCATTGTTACAAAATATAAACAAATATAACCATTGCTTTTTAAACATAATGTTTGTCATTCTGACGAAGGAAGGATCTAAGCTGTATTTTTAGAGATTCTTTACTACATTTCATTTCGTTCAGAATGACAAAATTTGCGTAAAAAACAGGCTAAAGCCGTTTCTATTGAATGTTTTTTTCAGATTTCTACATTGCGTATAGTTTTTATCTCATGCAGATTTAGCAAATTCACTAGATAAAAAATATGAGTAATCTGCGATAGATAACTTTAATAGGTCTTCGTCATATCTGCAGGAATGATCAGATTAAAATCTGTCGGGATATACTCATTTTCAGGGACTTTCAAGTCAGAATTTTCAGATTCAAAGACCGAGATGACCGCCATTTTCAGGTTGGGATTTTTCTGTTTGATGTACCAGTAAATTCCTCCGAATTCTTTGCTGTGGAAATTTCCGTTGTAATGGATGAATGTTTTTCCGGCTTCAAAATTTTTCAGGATAGATTCTGCCATTGTTGCGTCTTTGATGGCCTGTGCAGAAATGAAGTTCATCACTTTGGTTCCTTCGGCATGATCACCCATCATTTTTTTCATTTCAGGATAACCAGGCGTATCTAACGTAACTTTTATAGGAAGTTGGGCAATGTATGACTTATCTTTTTGACCCAATTTATTTAAAGATTCGAGACCTTCTTTGGCAGTCTGAGAAGCATATCTTCTCGGAACGTTTGTAGCGATAAATTTTAGCTTTTTATCTTTAGCAAAATCTACCAAAGGCTGATAATCTGTCGCATAATTGTTCCACAACCGGGCTGAATCTTTCAATGTTTTTGCATCAAATTTTCCGCTGAGATAATTGTCTAATTGAGATTGATTGTCTCTTTCAAACATTTCAGCTCCCAAAATTAACTTTCCGCTTTTCTTTGCAAATAAAGCTTCCGTGATTTTCAGCTGCAGCCAGTGATTGATGGAACTGTTGTGATTTTCACCAAAGAAAACGATGTCATATTCAGCCAGTTCATTGACTAACTTATCGGTTTTAATTTCCTTTCCTTTTTGAGTGTAAAACTGGAAAGCTTTCAGATTTTGTGCATTAATTGAACAAAAACTAGTTAGTAATATGGCGATGAAAATATTTTTCATTTTATAAATTTTTACTGATTTCTTTAACCACTAATTTCACTAATGATTTTCATAAATATCACAAATAAATATTAAATCTAAATTTTAAAATTTGTGTTATTGGTGAAGAAATATTTGTGTGATTTGTGTTCAAGTTAAAATAAAAAAGACCGCTTTGAGTTTAAAACACAAAACGGCCTCAATCAAATTATCTAATTATTACTTTTCTAAATCTGCTACAAGATCTTTCCACTCCTGCAATTCTGGGATTCCCGGTTTTCTTTTCCCGAAGAACTGAACGATGAAATCACCTTCTTTGTTGAATACTTCAATCGCTGTTACTTCACCGTCTTCCGTTGGTTTTTTCACGATCCAAGCTTCAGTGATTTTGGTAACGTCTAAATGCAAGTTGAAATCAGGATCCATCACGTTGAACCACTGTTGATGCCACATTGTTTTCTTCACTTCACCAGTATGAATCTGGATGATTCCTCTGTTACCAACGAAAATCATGATCGGAAGGTTCTTTTCAGAAGCATCTTCAAGTACATTAACCACTTTTGAAGTGTCTATTTTTTTAGCATATCCTTCAGGAGCCAATCTCAAAGCCTGAGTTCTTGAAACTCCGAATTTTCTGGTCATCATGAAGAAATCGTGAGTGTCTTTCAATTCTGTCCATGCTTTTTTGAACCCTTCAGCATCAATTTCTGAATCTTCTTTTTCAGGAGCTTTTGGAGCAACTGCTTCGAATTCAAAAGTTTCAGTTTGGTTTTCAGCTGTAAACTGAGTAGCTAGCGCATCAAAAGCTTCAACATTGCTGTCTTTCGTTAAATATATTTTATGAAGTGCCAGACCGTCTTTCCCGAAGAACTGAAGGCTTTTTCTGTCACCTTCCACTACTGCAAAAGCAAATTTCCAGTGATTCTGGAAGATTCTCAAGTCGATATCTTCGCCTACAAAAAGCTGTGCGTGAGGACTGCTGAAATCACCGTTTAAGTAAGTTCCTTTTCTCTCGTGTACGCATTCGTCGTTTCTTGTTAAGGCCATTACTTTTCCTAATTTTTCAACTTCAGTTAAGATGTTGGCAAATTCAGGTTTTAGGACGGTAACTCCTTCTCCTACGTTAGTCAATAATAATTCTGCTTCGCTTACACCCAATTGTTCTGCGGCATTTCTTATTCTCAAATGTGGGTTTTCTGCTTTTAGAGCTTCCCATTTTTCTTTCAGTTCGTTAACTAATGTGCTCATTATTTTATTTTTTTATGGTTAAAACTGTATATAATCTTGTGATGGTTTCTTCGCCTGTTTTACTTTGAATCTGCTCTTCTTTTTCTGAGATTTTCATTCTTTTGAAATGACTTTTGGAAATCAATTCTTGCATTTCATCATTGCTGTACAGCGTAAAATCGTATGCTGTGAAAGGTAATGTTTCCATGAAATTTCTCTGCCCGAAAGTGAGAACGAAAGTTCCTTTATCTTTCAAAACTCTGTAAATTTCATTTAAATATTCAACAGGATTTTTCCAGAAATAAACGGTATTCACTGTAAATATCTTATCAAAAACCTCATCTTGGAACGGAAGTTTTTCACCTTCATACAACACAAATTCAGCCTGATTTTTAAATTCAGAATTTAAATTTTTAGCTTCATTGTGCATGGTTTCGGAGATGTCGATTCCTGTGTATTTTAAATCTTTAGCAATTTTTAAAAAGCTTTTCACATGACCTGCATTTCCATGACCTATTTCAAGAATATGCTCCTTGTCTTCAATCAATAAAGAATGAATACTTTCCAGCGTCATTCCGATGTTGGTGGCATTCATCATTTCGCCGATTTCTATGCCTTTTTTACCTTGCGGATTGGCAAGATTCTGGGCTAATATTTTTAAATCTTTTTCTTCCATTTATCCAAAAATAATCATTGGGTTTGCGTTGACAGGGTGCGGACAAATCGTGCATGGGAAATTGTATGCCTGCGTAATATTCTCTGCTGTAAAAACTTCTTCCGGCGTTCCGTAAGCAGACACTTTTCCTGATTTCATCAATAAAATTTTATCTGCAAACTGTGCTGCCAAATTCAAATCATGCAACACGACAATTGCAGCATTATCTTTTTGCGTAAATGTTTTGATGATCTCCAAAGCTTTGTACTGATGCTTGACATCGAGATTATTCAGAGGTTCATCCAGAAAAATCAATTTCTTTTCAATCTCATTTTCCACCTGCGCCATTACTCTTGAAAGGTGTACACGCTGTTTTTCTCCACCTGATAATGTGTTGTAATCTCTTTCTTTCAAGTGATAAACATCGGTTTCGTACATGTGCTTATTCATTGCTTCGAAATCTTCTTTTCTCGGCTGTGAATCGAAGTATGGGTATCGACCCATCATCACCACATCTTTTACCTGCAAAGGAATTTCGTTGGAGTTGTGCTGAGAAAACTTTGCTTTGTGCATGGATAATTCCCGAACTTCCCACTCAGAAATTTCTTTGTTTTTAAATAGTATTTTCTGCTTACCATGCTTCACTTCGTTCGCCAAAACACTCAGCAAACTCGATTTTCCGGCTCCGTTGGGACCAACAATTGCCAGGAAATCTCCGTAATCTAAAGTGACATCTACATCATTCAGAATGAAAAATTCTTTATGCTTGTAATCAATCTGACGTGCTTTTAACATTAGAGTGATTTTTTAAATTTAATTAAAATAGCGATGAAAATTGGTCCGCCAATTAATGATGTTAAAATACCAATCGGTAATTCTGACGGTGCTACAATGCTTCTGCTGATGGTGTCTGCAATTAAAAGTAAAATGCTTCCCAAAACTGCTGACAGAGGCAAAATGAATGTATAATTTGATTTAAATAACAATCTCAAAATATACGGTACAATAAGCCCTACAAAACCAATCGTACCGGAAAATGCAACGCAGGTTCCGACCATTAATGAAGTGATAATCACAATCTGTTTCTTTAATCTTTCTACATTAATTCCTAAATGCTGTGCATCTCTTTCGCCCAACATCATGGCGTTTAATGCTTTTCCTTTTGGAAGTAAAACTGCATAGGAAATTGCAATAACCACTGCAAGAACGATGTTTTTCGTCCAGGTTGCGGCGGCAAGACTTCCCATATTCCAGAAGGTAAGATCTCTCAACTGCTCGTCTTTAGATATATAAATCAGAAAACCTGTAATTGAAAAACCGATAGAGGTAATAGCTACACCGCTTAACAACATCATCACAACATTTGTTTTTCCGGCGCTCGTTGAGATTCTGTACACCAGCATCATTGCTAGTAAAGCTCCGATAAAAGCCGAGATACCCGTCAGTGAAAACTGAACCATCTCAGGAAGATATTCTTTGAAATGTCCTCCTAAAACAATTGCAATTGCTGCAAGTAAAGTCGCTCCTGAAGTTAAACCTATTGCTTCACCAGTTGCCAAAGGATTTTTGAACAAACCCTGCAAACTCGTTCCCGAAACAGCAAGCATACTTCCGATGAGAATCGCCATGATAATCCGGGCTGCACGAACATCCCAAATGACATATTTATCGCTTAATGCTAAATTTGGATCACCTGAAATATATTGGCTTAAAACAGTAAACGGTGAAACCCCATTAAAATCATAGACCCCAATATAAAGTGCCCCAATTGCCAGAATAACCAGCAAAAGGACACTTATGAGTATATAAAAATATAATTTATTTTGTGCTTTCAACTAAAAGTTTATTTAATGCAACTGCAGCCTCACCTAATCTTGGACCGAAACCGGAAACCAATCCTCCGTCCATAGCAATAATCTTTTTGTTTTTACCAGCGTTTGTCTGAGAAACACCCGGCATTTTTAATGCACCTTCGTTACCACCAGAACCTTCAAGACCTGTAGAGAAGAAGAACAATACATCAGGATTTGCTTTTACCACCGCTTCCGGAGTTAAAGGTTTGAAATCTTCAAAATCATTGATTGCGTTTTCACCACCTGCAAGACCAATTAATGCAGCCATTGGTGTATTTTTCCCTGAAACCATCATCATATTTCCTCTTGCGTAGATGAACAATACTTTTGGCTTTTTAGCGATAGGCTGTACCTGCTTTAGATCTGCATCAATTTTATCAGTCAGTTTCTGATAATCTTTATTTCCGATCGCTTTTGCAACGTCGGCGATTAATTTTTTAGTTCCGTCAACGGTAAATTCCTGCTTGAATAATTCAGTTTTGATTCCTGAAGCTTTGATTTTCCCTAACAGATCAGGATTGATGTCTTTATCAGAAGCTAAAATTAAAGTAGGACTTACGGCCATGATCGGCTCAATCGTCATTGATCTTACGTGACCTAAGTTTTTAGCTGTAGCTTTTAAAGATTCCGGATAGGTACTGGTAACGTCTGTTGCAACAATTTCGTTTTCGTGACCAAGAGCTGCTACAATTTCTGTAATACCACCGCTGATAGAAACTATTTTATTATTTGATTTTGGAGTTTCAGAAGAAACTTCAGTTTTATTTTCTGTAGGTTTTTGCGCCTCTTTTTTGCAAGAGTACACTGCCATAAGTACAGATGCTGCAAGGATGAATTTTTTCATTTTTATTTATTATTTGATTTATTATAAAGGCTTGTATTCGAATTGAGGTCTTCCCCTCTCTCCTGCCGTGTTTGTCAATCTTGTAAATCTTAATTTAAAATAGAAGCCCTCAGCATCTTTTACAATGTAAAAACGGTCACCATACACTTCAAGTCCATTGGCTCCTACAGGGTTTCTCCAGTTAGCTCCAATGATTCTCTGATCATTTCGAATAAATTTAGATTGGTCAATATCTGAAGTTTTAAAGTTTGTAAAAGCTTCAACTCCCGAAGATGTGGAAGGAACAATAATTTCGTAAACTGCTGCTCCACCAACGTTATTAGTCGTTACAAAATCAGCGTAAATATAACTTCCTGCTCCTATAATTGTATTTGTGAAAACGGTGAAACAGATGTCCCATTTCTTTTTTTCGGGTTGAATGGTGACTTCACTATTCTTTTTTAGACTTACGAAATTAAAATTGTATGAACTGTTTTTAGTTACTGTTAATTCTTTATGTTGAGTATCATTCAGGTTGGCATATTTTACTTTATATCCATTTCCCGCTCTTACTATTTGTACTTTCATCCAGCCTCTGTCGTCTCCACCCGTTGCTACAGAACCTGTTGGTACGGTTCCTGTGTAAATTTCTTTACCCATATTCACCAGATAGACTGCGTTTTCAGATTCGCTGGCTTTAATCTCTTCTATTGCTGTGCTTCCTGTAGGAAAATCACCTTTCACATCATCAATGAAAGCAACATTTGAAGGATTAAAATTAGCAACCTGCACCTGTGTTTGCAATACAGAAACACTTGCTTCTGTCACTAAATCAATATTGGTAGCATTGGGAATTTTACCTGCTGCCATCATAATTGATGAATTCAACACTACTTTAAATTCGTTTCCTGAATATAATGCAAGATCCCAATCTGTTCTTTTGGTAAGAATTTCAGTATCTGTTCCGAAATCAAACCAAACCTGGTTAGGTTGCGTGGCACCTCCAACATTAGGGTCTACTCTAGCTCCGTCTGAGGGTGCCACCACTACAGGATCTTCGTTATCATTAATACACGACTGAGAAATGAATGAAGCGCCTACTAATAAGCAAAATAGTATTTTTTTCATTTTAATGTATTTAAAAATTATAATTTAATCTGGCGAAGTAACTTCTACCATAGAACAGATTCTGCTGATCTCTAGGTCCATTATGAGAATTTCCAGCCTGTACGGTATTTCTGACGCTTGTAACATCAAAAATGTTTTTTATTCCTAAGCTCAGTTCCAAATGGTTCTTGAAAAACGGTTGACTTAATGTAAAGTTCAGCATATTAAAATCACCTATTTCACCTAATACATATTGTCCAGGATCTTTTGCATCCTGAGCATTTGTTCTTAAAGTATATTTTCTCTGCTCGCCAGTATATTTGTAGTAAAGAGCAAACAATGTTTTGGTATTTTGTAATGTATAATTAGCTGCAAAATTTGCTTCAGCATAATAATTAAAATCATTAGGAGAAGAAATATTACCTGAATTCAGAGATTGAGAGATTCCCATTACCGAAACTCCTGCGTTAAGCGACAAATCGCCTTTTCTTACATTAATGCCACCTCCGAATAATACAGATCTATAATTATCAACATTCAGATAAGTGATCTGTAATGGGCTGTTGTTGACCACCACATCTTCGATTCTGTTTTGTACATCAAGATACATCCCCGATGCACTGAAATTAAACTTCCAATCGTTTGATAAAGTAGTTGTATAATCCCAAAACACACTTGCAGAATACCCTTTTTCAGGCTTTAACGCTTCGTTTCCTCTGATATCATGATTATTGTCAACTACATAAGTATACAATTCATCATACGTAGGAAATCTGTTTGCTGTTCCGAAAACGGTACGGATATCCGAATTTTCTGACGTTCTGAATCTGAAAGTCGTTGAATAATTATATTGAGAATCAAATTTATCACTCAATGCCAATCTTACACCGGGACGGAATGAAAACCAATCAACCACATTCCATTCTGCTGATAGGAAATTTGCATAATTGAAAATCGATCTTTCGATGCTTCTTCCGTTATTATTGCTTTCAAAAGTGCTTG
Organism: Chryseobacterium aahli; assembly: GCF_022699665.1. Lineage (GTDB taxonomy): Bacteria > Bacteroidota > Bacteroidia > Flavobacteriales > Weeksellaceae > Chryseobacterium > Chryseobacterium aahli. Next base: position 829,775 of record NZ_JALDNB010000002.1, read on the forward strand.
CGTCAGCAAATCCTTTTGTTCTGTCTAGTTCGTAACCAAGCTGGAAATTGATTTTTTCGCTGTTTAAGAAATTACTGAACATTCCTCTTGAATACAAGACATCAGATTTGAAGAAAGTTTTTTCAGAATCTCTTGACAATTCCGTTCTGTTTGGAACATCATAAAGGTAATCCTGAGATTTTCTTTCCTGAGTTTGATAAGAAAAATCACCATTGTAATTTATTCTTCCCAATTTGGTCTGAATATTAAACTGGTGAATCCATCTCTCAGTATTGTAGTCTATATCATTCGAACTGTAGGTTCTGTTTCCGCCACCAAGATAATCTTCAACCACTAAAGGATTGTAGTAGTTTATTTTTTCTGTAAGGTAATTTAATTTATAAAAAAAGCTTGTGTGACCTTTTCCGTATCTGATGGTTCCGTTGGTTGTCAGCATGTCTTTTGGCTGCCATTCGTACCCACGGTTTCCGTCATTGCTTTCGCTAAAATATTTGTACCCGTTATAATTACCTTTATAGCCCTGAAAATCATTATGATTGATATCTGCAGTAACAGACCAGTTATCATTAATTTTATATCCAAGGTTCAAAGACTGAATGTGGCGGCCATTTCCTTTTTTGAACCAGTCGTAATCTTTACCAACTGTTTCTTCCTGTACAGAGGCAATGGCTGTAAATTTCTTTCCGTAATTTTTCTTGGTAATGATATTGATCACTCCTGCAACCGCATTATTACCATATTCTACACCCATAGATCCCTTTACGACCTCAATTCTTTCAATATTATTAACATTAATTTTGGTAAGATCTACCAAATTCCCCATTCCCTCGTCACTTACCACGGGAATATTATCTATTAGGATTTTAGTGTACTCCCCACTTAATCCCATAATATTTGCACTTGAATTTCCCGAACCTCTGCTTGGCTCTATTAAGATATTTAGATTTTGATTAAGAACTTCTGCAACGTTTGTTACTGCCATATTTTTAATCTGCTGCGCATCTATGACCTCAACTTTATAAATAGATTTATTGATAGACTGCTGCATGTATTGTCCGGTGATGACAACTTCTTCTATTTTTTTCTGATTGAGAGAATCTTTTTCCTGTGCATTAATGATAACGAAACCAGATAATAACACAATAGAAAACACTTTCTTCTTCATAGATTCAAATTTTTGACAAATATAATATTTTATTTAGAATAGATAAAAATAAACAATAATTAAAAAAGATGATTTATCCCAAGTGATGTATGATAGCATTAATTCGAAAATGATAACTGATTTTAAATTAATTCTTTTAAACGATTATAAATAATTTTTAAGAGACTGAAAAAACAAACAAAAGTCATTGTTTTATTTAGAACAATTAAAAACAAATGTTTATTTTTGCATCATAAATTAAAATAATAGAAAAAATGAAATTAAAATTACTTTTTGCAGGATTGGTTTTTTCAGCTATTACAGCAAATGCTCAAGTTGCAACTCTTAACGAAACTTTTGAATCCTTTACAACAGGAATACCAGCTGCTTGGCCGCAAAGTGGTTGGTCTAAAATTGTAAGTACAACAACACCAAGAGTATACGCAGATGGCACCGCTGATAAATATGCACAGATGTATGCATTTTTCTTCCCAGGAGTTCCAGCGTATTTAGTTACACCTCAAATTGTGACACCAGATGGTACAAAATCAATTAAATTCAATTACGCACTTACAACAGGATCAGCTGGAGCAGGAACTTTACAAGTTGGTTTAGTGTCTGACAATACAACAGCAGGAGCACCTTCATTTACTGCAATCAGTCCGGTTTATAATGTCACTTCTATTACTGAACAAACTGTGACTGTTACGGTTCCTGCATCAACTGCACAATATATTGCTTTCAAATTTGTCGGTGGTGTTGAACATGCAGCTGTTTTGGTAGATGACATCATTTATGATACAACTTCTGTTTTGGGTACTTCAGATGCTGTAAAATCTGCAGATCAAATAAGTTTTGCTGCTAACACACAAAACACAGCACTTCAGTTCGTAGGTAAAGTACAGCCTAAAACTGTAGAAATTTACTCTGCAGCAGGACAGCAGGTTGCTGCCGGTAAAGTAAACAATGGTCAATTTGATATCACTTCTTTTCAATCAGGAGTTTATTATATCCTTATTGAGACTACAGAAGGTAAAGCTATAAAATCTAAATTTATCAAAAAATAAGCTTATAAATTTAAGGATAAAAAAGGTTGATAAAATAAATTATCAACCTTTCTTCATTATAAAACTTTATAATACAGCAGATTATGAATAATAAATTAATTTAAATAATAACGAAACACGATAAATATCATGTTTTTATTTAGAATAATTAAAAACAATTATTTAGTTTTGTAGAATAATTCTAAATAAGAGATTAAGTTATGAAGACAAAATTATTTTTTGCATCATTATTAGCATTAACAGTACAGCAAACTGTCTTGGCTCAAACAGATGCAAACGGTTATACAACAGCAAATGTAACAATGGGTAGCGGATATGCCAATAGAGTATTCTTTGATCTTTCTGCAAACAATTCAGTTTCTCAAGTAGGTGACAATTGGGATATTGCTTTCTACAGAAATAACGCAATGGACAAAGGAGTAAAAATAAATGATGCTAAAAACGTTACTGTTTACGAAGCTTCAGGTGTTGCTGCTGACTTTGATTCGGTGAATCCTTCTCAAATTGGAACTTGGGGAACGCCTTTATACAATCCAGATCTGACAAATCGTTTACAGGACGGAGCATTTGATACAGCTACTAAAGCTCCGGCAGGACCCTTAAATTATGGTTGGGGAACCTACAACATTGGCACACACACGGTAAATGGAAATGTGACTTTTGTATTGGACTATGGTAATAATAATTACATTAAATTTTTCATCACATCTTTCGCTAATGGCTATACTTTCAAATATGCTGTTTGGAACGGAAGCTCATGGAGTGCGACCCAGACTAAAGCTCTTCCTAATGGAACTGATGATGCTTACTTTAATTATTTCTCTTTTACTACTGGCGAAAAGGTTTTAAATATGGAGCCACCAAAAGCAAATTGGGACTTGATGTTTACGAGATACTACACATTCTACATGAATACGATGATGTATAAAATGGCAGGTGTACTGCAGAGCCCAAGCGTAACTGTAGCAAAAGTACAACCCGAAACACAGGAAACTGCGACTTCAACATTACCTGCATCTACCTCATTTTCAAATAATATTGCAACCATTGGCCACTCTTGGAAACCTACAACAGGATTTTACACAGATGTTGTTTACTATATAAAACAAGGATCAGAATATTACAGAATGTATTTCATTTCTAATGGTGGTACAGGAACAGGTAATATGTATTTTAAATACAAAAATATTACCTCAGTTCTTGGTGTAACAGAAGTCGGTAAAAAAGCATCTTTCGGAATTTATCCCAATCCTACAACTTCAGATAAAAGAGTTACCGTTTTGTATGATGTGAAAGAAAAAGCTGGTAATAAAGGCAACGTAGAAGTTTATGACCTTACAGGAAAGAGAGTTCATCAGTCTGAATTGACAAATCATGCAGGTTTCTACAAACAAGAACTGAACTTATCTCATCTTCCAGCTGGAAATTACATCGTGAAAATCACTTTTGGCGGACAAACAGAAACCAAAAAATTAATCATAAAATAAATGAGATTTAAAAACTGACAATTGGTTTTTTAAAATTCATTTTTAAAAATAATACTTTCTATTTTTTCTATAAAAGGCAGTTTCATTATTTACGAAACTGCCTTTACATTTTTATATTATAAGCCAAATTAATATATTTTAAAACCTTTATAAACCTGTGCTGTTTCGGTTAAAATTTTTGAAGTATTTTTTCTGAATTCAAAAAGATGATCTGTTCCGTTGTGACGGTTGTGATGTTCTGCACTTTCCCATAATTCGATTAGGAAAAAAGTTCCTTTTTGTTCGTTATCTTCAATCAATTCGTACTGCAGACATCCTTCTTCTTTTCTTGTTTCTCTCACCAGTTTCTGAAAAAGCTCAACGGCTTCCATCAGATTATTTTCATTAAACTTGAAAAGTGCAACTATATGTAAATTCATGTGTTAATTTTAGGCTGTAAATGTAAAATAATTTTAAAATTGATTTCATCATTCATGTCCTAAATTTATCACAAAATTTAATGTTTAAAAGATAGATTTGTAAATAGTAACTGAACTCATGATAATCACCAAACTTCCGATGATGATAAACATTTTGTTCACGGGAAGTTTTGCGGTGAGCATTGCCGAAAAGGGTGCAGTGATGATTCCTCCAAACAAGAGACCGAGAATAATATTCCAGTGCTGAATTCCTAATGTAAAGAAAAAAGTGATTGCTGCAGTGATCGTTAAAATAAATTTCGCAACCGTTGAACTTCCTACAGCAAATCTCGGAGTAAAAGAATTTTTAATTAAAGTTCCGGTTACTAAAGGTCCCCAGCCACCGCCGGCAAAAGAATCTATAAACCCTCCAATAACGCCGAGCCTTGTAAGATTAGTCTTTCTTTTCAAAGCTTTATTCTGTTTGGGTCTAAAAGCATTCGATAAAATCTGAAAACCCAGATACAAAGTATAAAAGGCGATAACCGTTTTTGTAATTTTAGAATAATATTCACCTACATAAGTGAGACATAATGCACCGATAATTGCACCGATCACCGCAGGAATTGCGAGTTTTTTCACCAAACTTTTGCTCACATTTTTAAGTCTAATATGACTAATACTTCCTGCTGCGGTCGTAAAACTTTCTGCAGAATGTATACTTGCACTCACAATATGTGGCGGAATATTCAGAAAAAGAAGTGTGGTCGTACAGATTACACCATACCCCATTCCCATTGATCCTGCGACGATTTCTGCTAAAACCCCTACCAAAAGCATCCAGTAAAAAATGTAATTATCTTTGGCTAAAATCATCTGAAGTTCATCCAGATAACCCAAATTATAAAGAATTCCTGATACAATTAGGAGAACTGCAGCAGTAGCAAAAAGTACATTCAGCCTGATCTGAATTTTTCGTGAGATTACCATTCTACAAAATCATGACCGCTCCAACGGTAGAATTACTTGTTTCGTCAATCAAAATTGCATTTCCTGTTGATTTGCTGTCTTCAAAACTGTCAAAAACTAGAGGTGAAGAAGTTTTCAAGCGCAATTTAACCACCTCATTCAGTTTAATGCTTCCTATTATTTCTGTCTTTTCTAAAGTGTTGACATCAATTTTATATTCAATTTCTTTAATAATCGCTTTCAATGTTTTGCTTTTATGCTGAATAAAATATTTATTTCCTTCATTCAATTCTTTTTTATCGAGCCAGCAAACGATCGCTTCCAATTCATTTTCAACTTTGGGCTGACGATCAGTTTTCACTATAAAATCACCACGGCTGATGTCGATATCATCCTCAATATGCAAAACTGCAGGCTGATTGGTAAATACAAAATCGACCTCTTTTCCGCCGGTTTCAATTTTTGATATTCTGGTCTGAATATTTTGTGGAAGAACAGTTATTTCATCCCCTTTTGTGTAAACTCCCGAAATTACCTCTCCGGCATACCCTCGGTAGTCATGCAGATCATCAGTCTGCGGACGAATGACATACTGTACCTGAAATCTCGGATTCTCTGAATCTTTATTTTCATTAATTTCCACATTTTCAAGAAAATCTAAAAGTGCAGCACCTTGATACCATTGCATTCTTTGTGATTTTTCAACAATATTATCTCCATAAAAAGCTGAAATCGGGAAATATTCGACATTCTCCAAACCTAATTTTTTAGCTACCGAGTCATATTGTGTTTTGATATTATTATAAATATCTTCAGAATAATCAACCAAATCCATTTTATTGATGGCAACTACAACATTTTTCATTTTTAATAATGAAGCAATGATTGAATGTCGTCTGGTCTGCTCGATAACACCTTGCCTTGCATCAATCAAAATTATGATCAATTGTGAATTTGATGCTCCGGTAATCATATTTCTGGTATACTGAATATGTCCTGGTGCATCTGCTATAATGAATTTCCTTTTCGGTGTCGAAAAATAACGGTAGGCCACATCAATGGTAATCCCCTGTTCTCTTTCAGCTCTCAGGCCGTCGGTGAGAATAGCCAGATCAATTCCGTTCTCATTCTTGTTTTTTGATTGTTTTTCTAAAGCTTCAAGCTGATCAATTAGTATATTTTTACTGTCATAAAGAAGTCTTCCGATCAGCGTGCTTTTTCCGTCGTCTACACTTCCTGCAGTGATAAATCTTAATATGTCCACGTGTAATTTAGTTATAAGTGATAAATGATGAATTTTTTAAAAGCTTGTTGCTTACTGCCTTTAGCTTATTGCTTAAAAATATCCTCCTTTCTTTCGGTCTTCCATGGCGGCTTCCGTTACCTTATCATCGATTCGGGTTTCACCACGTTCAGAAATTTTAGAAGCAGTAATTTCTCTCACCACATCATCCAAAGTTTCGGCAGAACTTTCTACTGCAGCGGTACAGGTCATATCGCCAACCGTTCTGTAACGCACTTTTTTATTAACAATCGTATCATTTTCATCAATCTGAATAAAATCTGAAACAGCTATTAACTGCCCGTCAAACTCAATGACATCCCGTTGATGAGCAAAATAAATCGGCGGAAGCTGAATGTTTTCTTTTTTAATATAATTCCAGACATCAAGCTCCGTCCAATTGGATATAGGGAAAACTCTTACATTTTCACCTTTATTGATTCTTCCGTTATAGATATTCCACAATTCGGGACGCTGAAGTTTAGGATCCCATTGTCCGAATTCATCCCGAACAGAGAAAAAGCGTTCTTTCGCTCTCGCCTTTTCCTCATCCCTTCTTGCTCCGCCAATACATGCATCAAAATGAAACTCTTCTATGGTATCTAATAAAGTATGGGTCTGTAACCAATTCCTTGAAGCAAACTTTCCTTTTGGTTCTGTTAAATTTTTAGCTTTAATGGTATCTTCCACTTTTCTTACAATCAATTCTGCATCAATATTTTCTGCTAAATAATCTCTGAACTGCAGAGCTTCCGGAAAATTGTGTCCGGTATCAATATGAACCAACGGAAAAGGAATTTTCATAGGAGCAAAAGCCTTTTTTGCCAGATGAACTAAAGTAATAGAATCTTTTCCGCCACTGAAAAGTAACGCTGGTTTTTCAAACTGGGCTGCAATTTCACGCATGATGTAAATGCTTTCTGCTTCCAGCTGTTCGAGATAATCTAATGTATATGCACTCATTCTTAATTGAGATTTTTTGTTACTATGTATGCAGACCGCATTCTTTTTGTGAACTTTCCCACCACCAACGTCCGGCTCGCGGGTTTTCGCCATCTTCGATAGCTCTAGTACAAGGTTGACAACCTACACTGATAAAACCTTTTTTATGAAGAGACAGTTCCTGAACTTTATTTTGTTCTAAATAATTTAAAACATCCTGATAAGCCCAATTGATTAATGGATTGTATTTGTACAGATTTCTTTCCTCATCCCACTCCAGAACCGACATATTTTCACGGTTTTCAGATTGTTCTGCACGAAGTCCGGTAATCCAGACTTTGGCATTTTCCAAAGCGCGATTCAAAGGTTTTACTTTTCTGATAAAACAGCATTCTTTTCTGTTTTCTACTGAATGATAAAAAGCATTTACCCCTTTTTCCATCATATATTTTTCAACATCAGAAGATTCGGGAAAGTAAACTTCGGTTTTTTTTTGATAGCGTGAATTATTTTTTGAAAGCAAATCGTAATGCTCATAGAAGAGCCTTCCGGTATCTAAAGTAAAAATTTTTATCGGTAAATTATTTTTGAAAATAGCGTCTGTAATTACCTGATCTTCCTGACCAAGCGACGTGGAGAAAACAATTCCTTCGGAGATCTTTGATGAAATGAATTGTAATCCATCTTCCAAAGTAAGTTGCTGTAAAGTTTCGATATCCTCTTTTGAAAACATAATTTTCTGTTTGATACCCACAAATATCTAACAAAAATATTATCCTACCAAATAAGTAGACTTTTAAAATTTAAATTTAAACGGATTTAATCAATTAAATCTAAAAGTGTTTTTTCCTCCAAAATTTTTAACGAAGCATCCCTTACCTCAATCAAAACATCGTGTAAACTACAATGATCTTCATTACAGTTCTCACATTTTTCGTAAAAATTGAGACTCACACACGGAAGCATCGCAATGGGGCCATTCACAAGACGGATAATCTTTGCTAAATTTACTTTTTCCGGACTTTCTTTGAGGAAATAGCCACCGCCTTTGCCTTTTTTACTGTCGAGAATCTCAGATTTTTTCAGCTCTAATAAAATATTTTCAAGGAATTTTAAAGGAATTTTTTTGTACTCCGCAATTTCGGAAATCAGAACCGGACCTTCATTTCTTTTTTCTACAAGATATGAAAGTGCCTTAAAAGCATATTGAGATTTTTTTGACAACATTGTAGAACAAAAGTAAGAAAATAGTTTGATATCTAATTACTAGGTTCGAAGTTAGGAGATGGAAGTAGGAACTCATTTAGTGTACCAAGCAAGACGCTTCCCTCTTTCGACTAAATTTCCCTAAATTTGTTTCTATGTTCAGTAAACAAGAAGCACAGCAATTAAAAAAAGAATTTTGGACGGCATTCGGAAAGTCGTTTCCGAGAAAATGGATTTTGTATGATACAAAAGTGAAAGATTTCTCATTCAAATTTAATGCTGACAACAAAAAAGCAGAAGTTTCTTTAGACATCGAAATGAAAGATGAAGTCTACCGAGATGCCTATTATAATAAGATTTGGTCGCTTGAAGATATTCTGAAAGATTTCATAGGAGATTTTCACAAAGAAGAATTCTATACTTTGGAAAACGGTAAGGTCATCAGCAGAATTTGGATAGAAAAAGACGGAGTTTCTGTGCTTAATAAAAATACCTGGCAGCAGATTTTCGAGTTTTTCGTGGAAAAAATGGATGGTTTTGAAAGGTTTTATTATGAGTATGAAGATTTTATAAAAGATGTTTAGATATGAAAATATTACTGCTATTCATGTTATCATTAATTTCTTTTCAATCTCTTTATGCCCAGGGAGATTGTATGACACCTTTTATTTATTCAGGAAAAATTAAAATAAAAGAATTTGAGATCGGAAAAATATATCTTCCTTCAACAGCTTTTCTAAGTGGAATTGTGAAGTTTAATGAGTTTGGTGGATTTAGAACAGTTGAACCAACTTCTGATGAGTTTTTTTTAAAAACAAGCACCAATCTGAGTTCGCATTTTTGTGGAGAACCTCAAGAAATTATTGATGAATTTTTTAGTCAGGTAAAAAGTTATCCAATTAGAATTACTGAAAAAGTAAGAAATAATGATGGAAAATATAGAACATTAGAATTTGAAATCCCTACAAAAAATATAAAGTTTAGAGTAAACCAAGATAATATTATTGAAATAATTCTTCAGGAATATAACTTGTAATTTAAACTATATAAAAAACTTATTCTAAATATTTATTTTAAAGTTTTTTGTATTTTAGTCTAAAATTAAATATCAGCTATCAGTGAATTTCACAAAAGAAACTGATTTTTTAAACCAAAATTAAATCACAAAATTTTAAATACAATGGAAGACAATTCGTTTATTTTCACAGACGGAACCGACCCCAAAATGATTGAAGCGTATAAAAAAGCGCAGGAAACTTTTAAATATTTCTGGAGAGAACAATCTTGGGAACACAGAAGAATCATTCCGGGACTGAATCTGGCTTGCGTAAAAGCTGCATTCTCACAAGATGATCCCGAGACCGGTGAAAATATAGTTGAACACATGTGGATCAATGACATTGATTTTGACGGTGATCATGTAAAAGGATACCTCATCAATGAGCCGAACGAGCTGACCAACATACAACCCGGCGATTATTTTGAAATTCCATTAAACGAAATCAGCGACTGGCTTTTTGCAATGACACAGCCAGAGAAAAAATCAAAACTTTCTAAATTATTCTCGTCATCTTCTACTCCACTTCCAAAAGCTTATGGTGGATTTACCATTCAGAAAATGCGTGCAGATATGTCACCCTCTGAAAGAAAAGAACATGATGATGCTTGGCAGCTCGATTTCGGAGATTTTAATGAAATAGAAGTAGTGTACGAACAAAAAGAAAAGCCTGAAAATCTGATCGAACACCCGATGAGCAGAAATATGAAAGAAGATTTTGTAAAATTTCTAAATGAATATCCTGCAGAACTCACCAATATTGATGATAACGGATTTACACTTCTTCACAGAGAAACCATCGCTGGAAACCTAAGTTCAGTAGAAGTTATTTTGGAATCCGGAGGCGAAAAAAACATCAAAAATAATCATGGGAAAACGCCTTTAGATTATGCTAAGCAGCTGAATTGGGAGCATTTGATTCCGGTTTTGGAAAACAATTAATCATATTTTAAAAATACGGAATGATACCAGAATTTCTAAATGAGTTTAAAGCTCAGCTTGAAAAATACAAACTTGAGACAATTAAAATCGTTGCAACGCCTCTTAAAAATGAAGAATCACTTCCAATACACAGCAGTAAATTTTTAGGAAGACCTTATTTACCAATTGGGATGGAATATCCTAAAGACAAAGAAAATAAACCGATGGTTCTTTGGGCACAAATCAATTTTTCAGACATTCCAATTCTTGAAGGTTATCCAAAACATGGTATTTTGCAGTTTTTTTATCTGCAGAATGGTTTGATATGGATGATTACAAGGTTATCTTCCATGAAAATATTACTGAAGAATTTCAAACAGACTTTTCATTTTTAACAGAAGATATGTATGAAGAGTCTCCTATATATTGTGAGCATAAATTAAGTTTCAGTAAAGAAATTGAATACGGAAGTTCTGAAGATTTTAGATTTGACATGACTTTTAATGGTAAAGATTATTGGGATTTTCACGAAACTCTCACAAAAGATCAAAAAAACGAAATAGAAAAAATTATTGACGGAACTGATCATAAAGTAGGCGGCTATGCATACTTTACTCAAGCTGATATTAGAGATTACAACAAAGAGCTTAAACAAGATTTATTGTTATTACAAATTGATACTGATGAAGAGATTATGTTTGGAGATTCAGGGGTTGCCAACTTTTTTATTCATCCCGAAGATCTAAAAAATAAACGTTTTGAAAAAGCTTGGTTTAATTGGGATTGTTGCTGAAAAATCAATTTTCAAATGTTTTTTACCAAATGACAAATCCAACAAAAATTGATTTACCTAAATTGCACCCATGAAAGAACTGTTTGATTTTATTTTGAGATTCGGGAACCTTAATCAGCAGCAAATTGATTTTATCACCAGTAAAGCAACAGAAATTACCATTTTAAAAGATGAGTATTTCTCGGAAGCTGGGAAAATTGCTAAACAGGTTGGTTTCATTCATGAAGGGATTCTTCGGGTTTGCTACTACGACAACAAAGGAGAAGAAATCACGAAATATTTTATCGAAGAAAATAATCTGGTTGTAGATCTTGAAAGTTTTGATAACGAACTTCCATCAGTTGCTTATGTACAAGCTATCACAGATTGCAAACTCATTGTTTTTCAGAGGAAAGACTGGTTCGAACTTTTACAGACGATTGTGGGTTTTGATGCAATTGTTGGTAAAATGATTTCAAGAGCATTGATGCAAAAAGTGGAAAGAAGAAGTCCGCTGGTTTCTGAAGATGCGAAAACACGTTATCTCAAGTTTTTAGAAATTTACCCGAATGTCGTCAACCGCATTCCGCTTTCTTATATTGCTTCTTATTTGGGGATTACTCAGTCTTCTTTAAGCAGAATCAGGAAGAGTATCAGTTTGTAGAAGCTGGAAGTTGGATGCTCGAGGCCGGAAGTTTATAGATTCACTGTTTAATTTTTGTTTTTAAACATTAAATTTAATATCAAACCTTCATCTTTTAATCATAAAAAACGCTTTTTGCCAAATGGCAAATGATATCATTCTAAAACTTGGCAACTTTGTACTGTTCAAATTATAAAAATCAAAAAATGAATACAGTATTAATTACAGGAGCCAACAGAAGTATCGGCCTTGAAACCGCAAAACAGCTTTCAAAAGAAGGATTATTTGTTTATCTCGGAAGCCGTGATCTTGCAAAAGGTGAAGCTACCGTACAGGAACTTTCAGCGCAAGGATTTCAAAATATTAAAGCAATTGAAATTGACGTTACCAATCCGGAATCAATTTCTGCAGCAAAAAACATTGTAGAAAAAGAGCAGGGAAAATTGGATATTCTTATCAACAATGCAGGAATTCTGGGTGTAAATCCTCAAACTGCGACAGAAACAGCTGTGGATGATATTAAGAAAGTGTTTGAAACCAATTTCTTTGGGGTCATCAATGTTACTCAGGCTTTTTTAGACTTGTTAAAAAAATCTGATAGTCCGAGAATCAGTAACATTACTTCAGGATTGGGTTCATCAACCTTGCACAGCGATCCAAATTGGAAATATTATCAAGTAAAAACGGCCGCTTACGGTCCTTCAAAAACTGCTTTGAACGCTTACACCATCGTGTTGGCTTACGAACTGAAAGATTTACCTTTCAAAGTAAATGTGATCGATCCGGGGTATACTGCTACAGATTTCAATCACCACAGCGGTCCGGGTTCTATAGAAAGCGCAGCAAATTTTATCATCAAACACACATTGACAGACGATAATGCACTTACGGGACAGTTTTTCAGCAATGATATTGAGGATGAAACGGGAATCAGTCCGTGGTAGATTTTCTGGTACAATGTATCAAAGTATAATGTACTTTAGTAATAATGAAGAGAGACTTTTGGGTTTCTCTTTTTTATTTTCAGCAATATTGTTAGATTTGATCATTATTCAGAATTAAAAATTACATCTCATATCTGAAGATTTGCTTCAAAAAACATACAATGACCAACGGCATCTATTATAAACAAATCAAACCAGATGAGTCACTTTCAGACTTTGTGGAAAGTTTTTGGGTGCTGCACAATGATTCAGAAAATGATAAAGAAACGGTCGGATTACCGGATGGACGCATAGACTTATTTCTTATACAATCAGATACAGAACCTTTCAGAATCGTGCTTCTTGGTTTAGGTACACAATATCATGATGAAGGTTTAATACCTGCGAAAAGTCTGAGATTTGCAGTGAGTTTTAAACTGCTTGCAGTAGAATATGTCTTTCATGAAACCATTTCAGATATTGTTGATAAGGGAAAAATATTATCAAATGATTTTTGGGACTTTAATCTTCAAGATCTCAACAATTTTGAAAGCTTTTGCGAAAAGGCATCACACAAAATAAGATCTCGCATCCCAAAAGAAATTGACCTTCGCAAAAAGAAATTATTTGACCTCATCTACAACACGCACGGTTCTATTACTGTAAAAGATCTTTCCGAAAAAGTTGGCTGGAGCAGTCGACAGATGAACCGGTATTTTAGTCACCAATTTGGTATTTCTTTAAAATCATTTTGCAACATCCTACGTTTTCGGGCTTCATTGGAACATATTGCGCAGGGAAAACTTTTTCCGGAGCTTAATTTTACAGATCAAACCCATTTTATCAAAGAAATAAAAAAGTTTTCCGGGGTAGTTCCCAAAGAACTTTTTAAAAATAAAAACGACCGATTTATACTATTATCTTCCTTCAAGACAGAATAATTTTGCATCATTCAAAACGATAAAGAATATGCAAATCAAAAATAAAAAAATCGCAATTATCGGCGGCGGTCCGGGTGGACTGACTTTAGCCAAACTTTTACAGCTTAAAAGAGCTGATGTGAAAGTGTACGAAAGAGATATCAATAAGGATGCACGTGTACAAGGCTCACCACTCGATATGCATGAAGAATCGGGAATGGCAGCTTTAATCAAAGCTGATCTGTTAACCGAGTTTAAAAATAATTTCATGCCGGGTGCAGACAAAACATTGATCTTAAACGATCAGGCAGAAATCTTTTTCAGCGATCATGAAAACAATATCGAAGAAGATTTCGGCAACGAACATTTTCGTCCTGAAATTGACCGCGGTGTTTTAAGAAAGATTTTATTAGAGTCTTTGGAGCCTGAAACTATTGTCTGGAACAGTCATTTTATTTCTATGGAACCGCATAACGAAGGCTGGATACTACATTTTAAAGATGGTTTGTCGGTATATGCAGATCTCGTCATCGGTTCTGATGGCGCCAATTCAAAAATCCGTCCTTACCTGACAAATATTAAACCTTTTTATTCTGGAGTGACCATGTTGGAAGGTAATGTTTATGATTCTAAAAAAGCGGTTCCGCAAATGCATTCACTGATTAACGGCGGAAAAATCATGGCTTTCGGAAACGAAAAAAATATTCTGATGGGTCAAAAAGGCGGTGGTGATCTCGGATTCTACGTAAGTTTTAAAACCAATGAAAATTGGGCAAAAGAGAGCGGAATTGATTTCTCAGATCGAACTGAGGTTCTGAATTGGTTTAAAAAAGAATATTCTGACTGGAGCAATATCTGGTATGAATTATTTGAGAAAGCAGCTACTCCATTTATTCCGCGTCCGATTTATTGTGCGCCTTTAGATCAAACATGGAAAACTCTTCCGAATCTGACCATCATTGGTGATGCTGCTCATGTGATGCCGCCATTTGCAGGAGAAGGTGCAAATATGGCCATGCTTGATGCTCTTGAACTAAGTGATTGTCTGACTTCTGATGAGTACAGTTCTCTGCAGGAAGCTATTTCAGGTTATGAAATAAAAATGCGCAAGAGAGCAGCAGATGCAGCGAAGGACTCGCTTGAAAATGGTGAGAAAATGCACTCGGAAAATGCATTAAATACAATGCTGGAATTTTTTAATCCTCATTAATTGTTGTTTTTAATATCTAAAATTCATTTAAACGCAAAGTCTGCAAATTTTTTTTGACTACTGACTGCTTTTAAGTTAGGGCAAGGCGTTCTACTTAAATAGGAACACAAAGTTTTAAATAATTAAATTTTGATTGTATAAAAAAGACATCCGCAAAATGCGGATGTCTTTTCAAATATTTGTGAGAAAAAAATTATTTTTTTGCAGCTTTCACATCGATAGCAATTTCGATGTCTTTGCTGATCATCCATTCTGCAGGATCTGCTTCAGAAGTTCCGAATTTGATTCCCCAGTCTGCACGGTTTACTGTAAATTTAGCAGCAACAGTAGCTGATTTGTCTACTACATCTACTTTAGCAGGGAAAGTAACATTCATTGTTTTACCCAATAAAGTAAGGTTTCCGCTTACAGTTTTGTTAGCTCCGGCTACAGCGTCTGCTCCAGGTGTTGCCAAATCTTCAACTTTAGTGATTTTAAAATCAGCAGTCGGGAATTTTTCAACATTGAAGAAATCTTCATTCTTCAAGTGACCTTCAAGATCTGTAGATTTTTTATCTTTCTCAGTAACAGAAGCAGGATCTACTTTGATCGATTTCATATCAATTACGAATTCTCCAGAAGCCAATTGGTTATCAGCAACAGATAATTCACCTGAAGTGATCGCAAGAGTTCCCCAACGTGGTGCCATACCTCCTTTGTGGAAAGCCTTCCAGTTTACTTTAGATGCCGCAACATCAACTGCTAAAACATCACCTTTCTTTTCAGCAACAGTTTGCTCTTGACCTGCAGTTGCAGTTTCTGTTTTTTTGTCTCCACAAGAAGCCAATAATAGACCCATACCTGCTAAAGCGATTACACTGATTTTTTTCATTTTTTTTAAAATTTAATATTGTTATTGATTAAGTATTGCTTTACTAAACAGCAAAAATACCGTTTTATTATTTTTAACTGTGCAAACCTCGGAAAAATTTATGGTTTGTGTCATTAACATAGGATAAGAAAATGAAAAAATATGAGATTTAAGATTTTTTGTCTGTCGAAAAGTGATTTATAAAAGCAATCACCAAAACACAAAAAAGGTACAAATTAAAGAAACTTATGCCTTTTTTGAGAAATCTAGATTTATTTCATTTTTCTAATTGAAAGTATCGACTGTAAGATGACAGAAAGCATTACGAAAAACAAGCCCATATAAAATGAAAAGTTAACTTCTTTGCCTTCATCAAAAAACAAAAATGCAATAATAATCGCATAAATTGGCTCGAGATTAAATGATAAATTAACTGTAAACGCTGATATTTTTTTTAATACTTCGGTAACTGACACATACAAAATAACAGTGCAGAAAACAGATAATAATACCAAATAAAAAGTATCTTTCAAATTAGGAATTATGCTTTCCGCAGGAAAAAAATATAAGTAAACCGGAAGCAAAACTCCAAGACCGGCGGTTCCTCCAATCATCTGATAATAATTAATGATTTTGCTATCGTAACTATTTGCAAGTCGTTTGTTGAAAATCGTATAAAGTGCTGCAAAAGCTGAAGAAACTACTCCAAATAAAATCCCTAACTGATAGGAATCATCAAAATGAAATATTAAACTAATCCCCAACAATGTTATTCCACTCAACACCATTTCGGAAAGAACAAACCGTTTTCTATCAATAAGAGGTTTGAAAATTGCCGTAAAAAAACTTGTAAGACTATAACAAACTACACCAACAGAGATGTTTGAATATTTTATACTTGCATAGAAAAACACCCAATGGACAGTAATAAGCAATCCTATTTTTGCAATTCCTAGTTTCTCTTTTGGGCTTATACGATTGTTAATTTTTAGCAACTTTAAAACTAAAAAAAGAAAAATTGAAGAGAAGAACACTCTATACCAGGTTAGTAATCCTTCATTTAGAGTAATAAGTTTTCCAAAAACTCCTGTGAACCCAGCCAATATTACAGCAATATGTAATAAAAAATATGTTTTTTTCATAAAATTGTCCTACTTGTTCCATGTTAGAACAAGCCTTTTAAACGTTAATATTTAATTGAGAATGAAGTATAGCAAAGACACTGATTAGAAACCAGGCTACACTTCTTTGACGAAAAGAAATATTAAACGATTGGTGGAGGAAGACAACTTTTGCGGTTCATATTGTTTTAATTGCTTAAGGTTGCAAATATAACAAAAAAACAGCAGGTAAAAAGGGTTCAGCAATAGCGGGTGTAAATTTTACAATTCAAATTTTGTACTTCGATTCAATTTTGTATTTTAGTTGAAAGTTTCGGCTTCGAAATGCCAACCATCTCCAAGCTCCCAAATCGTTAACTTAAAATTTTAAGTAGCCATTATATAAAAATCATAGCATTAATTTCATTAATTAAAAGAACGGTTTTACACAAAGAGAGTTTTATAATTTAGTGAATGAATTTTTGAAGATTTTAGAAAAAGTCTTTAAAATATTATTACTATTGACAAAGAAACAATTGATAGAATTATACTCTTAATGAAAGATGGACACTGAAAAATTTCGCTAAAACGGGTTTACACAATATAACGTTACCATTCAAAAAAGAGAATACGTTGATGCTAAATTAGCAGTATGTTGATAATAAAATGTAATATCCAACCTCCATCAATTGTCCTATCTAAAAACCTACATGAAATTTAACTTCTTTTTTCTCTTTTTCTTTTCTTTCATCAGCTCATTTGCTCAGAAAAATTTAAGTATCAATGGGACAATTATCAATCATAATCAGAAAAAACTGACTTCACCCATTGTAGTTTATTTATTTGATCATGAAAATCATTTGATAAAATCTACGATTACTCAGGATGCAAAATTCGAATTTCATCAGTTACAGTCAAACAATTATTATCTTCAAATTTCTTCGGATGACACTGTTCAGAAAGAAAAACCATTTTATTTAGAGAAAAATTTAGATTTTAAAATTATTTACGAACCAAAAGTTCAACAGATTGAGGAAGTTAATCTCGTCGGAAAGAAAAATAATTTCAAAGTTGAGAACGGAAACATCACTTTGGAGGTCGCCAACTCTCCTCTCAATAAATTACCAACCTCTACAGAATTATTATCAAAATTACCTTTTGTAATGATGGATGCCAATGGCGAAGGGCTTTTATTTGTCGGAAAAGGCGTTCCGTTATTGTATATTGATAGCCAAAGAGTAGATTTTGCAACCTTATCAGGAATTGCCGTGGACGACATCAAATCTGTAGAAATTATCAGAAATCCATCCGTAAAATATGAGTCGGAAGGGAAAGCTGTCATTAAGATCAATCTTAAAAAAAGTAGAAAAGACGGTACTCAGCTCAGCATTTCTGAAACGGCGACTTTTCAAAAACGATTCAGAAATCATTTCACAGTCAATTATCAGCAGAAAAAAAATAAAACAGAGTGGAAACTCAATGCCGCATATAATCAAATCAATCATTGGGAAAGTAACGGTTTCGAATATTCGGTACCTAGCAAAAATATTTATTCTGATTATGTAATTACCTCGATTACCAAACGTCCACAAACCATTTTTGGAGGAAGTTTATATCATGAATTGAACGATGGTGATTATATTACTTTGACCGTCAACAGTAATTTCAGACCAGATAAAGGTGATAATAATACCAACACGTTGTATTCTGAAAATGGAAATTCTTCTTACACCAAAACACTGAATCAACAGGACAGTAAACGGTCAACCATTAATTCCATATTTAATTACAATAAAAAATTAACGAATTGGGATGCAAACATTTTTACAGGACTTCAATACAACAGAGAAAGTAATAATGTCGACTACATTTTTTACAATGATATTAATAATTCAGGGTATGAATT
Organism: Chryseobacterium aahli; assembly: GCF_022699665.1. GTDB lineage: Bacteria > Bacteroidota > Bacteroidia > Flavobacteriales > Weeksellaceae > Chryseobacterium > Chryseobacterium aahli. The sequence goes on from NZ_JALDNB010000002.1 coordinate 848,572, forward strand.
TAGCCAGTTTCGTAGTCGATTGTACTCCGGGAACGTGTATTCCGGAAGAATTGATTTTGAAAAGAAATTTGATGAAAAACATATTTTAGAATTGGGAGGAAGCTACACAAGTGCCGAAACCAATACAGACAACACCACCGATTACCGGAATAATCAGGCAATTGAATATTATAAATATCAATTTAAAGAAAGTAATTTAGCATCTTATGCCAACCTTGGTTTGGATATCAATAAATGGAACCTAAAAGGTGGAATAAGAATGGAAACCACTTCTACTAAAGGTTTTGAACCGATTATTAATGAAACTAAAATCGAAAGAGATTATGTGGACTGGTTTCCCAATGCTGAAGTAAATTTTAAGCAAAATGAAGATTATACATACACATTAAATTTCAGAAAAAGCATCTCCAGACCCAACTATGGAAATCTTGCTGCCGGCGGATTATACGGAAGTCCATATGTAGAATATGTAGGAAATCCTGATTTGGTTCCGACTTATACTAACACGGTTTCTTTCACAAGTAATCTGAAGAAATGGTCTTTGAATGCATCTTTTTACACCAGTAAAAATCCGATTGGTTACACTTTGGTTTATGATGAAAGCAGAAATATTTCAAAGTTTACGATGGTTAATTTTGATAAAGAATTTGGTGCAAATGTAGGTCTTGACTTCCCAATTGAATGGAAAAAATGGACTTCACAAAACAGTTTGTCTTTAAATTATGATAAGACCGAAGATTCTTTAGCCGTCATCAAAAAATCTACACCTTACCTTTACTTCTCAACCAACAATACGTTTACTTTGTTGAAGCATTTATCTTTTCTGCTTGATGGCTCTTACATCACACAACGCACAGCAGGATTGTATGAAGTAAATGATATGTGTTTGGTTAATCTCGGACTTACTTCTTCCGTTTCAAATTTTGATTTTACAGTTCGTTACAATGATGTTTTTAATCAAATGAATTACATCCAAAAAATGAGCTATAATCAAATGTCTTCTACAGGAACTTTTTTCGGAAACACACCTACTCTATCTTTTGCTGTAAAATATAATTTCGGAAAGCTGCTCAAATCAAATTACAAGCAAAATACGGTGAATGAGACGTCGGATAGATTGTGAGTAATTTTTTGATGGTGTTAAAATTAAATTGCTGGTTAACTTTAAAATAGTTTTTCATTTATACGTGATTTTTGTTTGTATTCTTTATATTTGATTTTACAGAATTTAAAAGTAACAATTGGAATTCTATAAATTTTATCAAACAAATCAAAGCATGAAAAACATCATGAAATTTATTCTTTTCGGACTCCTTATTTTTGGGAATTTTACTTTTGCCCAAAAGACTTACTACAAAATTAATGGCGCAAAACTTACTGATGAAAACGATTATAATCAGGTAAAAGAGAAGATTGCAAAAGGAGGAAAACTAGAAGAATTAATATTAAAAACCGAAACTAAAAAAGATTCAATCATCAACACCGTAAGAATCGGAATTATTTCGACGACACCTGATGGCTTCGATCCGTACGGAGAAACTAAAAAATACATAGGAACAAAATTCCACATCGAAAAATTTGTTGATGAGAACCAGAAAAACTTCAAAGAAAATTATCTTGTAGGAAAACCTACGTTGATCAATTTTTGGTTTACAAGATGTCCGCCTTGCATTGATGAAATTCCTTTATTAAATGAGATGAAGGACAAATTTGGAGATCAAGTTAATTTCATTACAATTTCATTCAATGACAAGAAAACAATCGATGAATTTGTAAAACAACAGCCTTTTAACTTTAAACATATTCATAGTGCTAAAAAACAAATTGATGATTTAAAAATTTCGGCTTATCCCACAACTTTGATTTTAGATAAAAACGGTATTGTGAAATTTGTTTTTGGTGAAGTCACTTATGATGTAAAAGATATTGATGTAATTCTTGATGGCCTGCAGTGATAAATTCATTGATCATATTGGCTTTTAAAATCAATATCAATTCATAAGAATACCAGCAAAAATACCTCATTATGAAAAAAATATTTTTACTTTCTCTTCTATTCCAAATCTTCTATGCATCTGCTCAAAATACCATTTTATGGACTATCAAAAAAGAAGGAAACCCTCATACATCATATCTTTTGGGAACGTATCACCAGATGGGAAATTCTTATGTAGACTCTCTGAAATCCGTAACGCGTGCGCTTCAATCTTCACAACTCGCGATCTTTGAAAATATTGATACCGGTGAAAATTTAATAAAACTTCTTAATTCAAGAACTGAAAATTTTAGTTATAAAGAAAAACTCAGTAAAAAATATCTGAAAGATTTAGAAGAAATCGCAAAAAACTGGGCAGTTCCTGTTTCTAAATTATCACCTCCTGAACTGCGATTAAAATTGGAACAAGTTTACTATGAAACGCAATGTGGTACGATAAAACCTACCGATACTTCTACAGTTTTTGACAACTATCTCATTAAAATTGCACAAAATAACTCTGTTCAGGTTTTGGGTTTAGAAAGTAATGACTTGATGACCTCCTACATCAATCAAACCGACCGCACAGAGTGGAAAGATGTGAAAAAAGAAATCTACACTTGGGTAGACAACATCAAATTGAAGCGGGAAACCAAAACGCTTTGCAGCATGGCAGAAGCATACAAAAAACAAAAATTAGATTATCAGTTGGATTCTGAATGCGCAGAAACTGTAATAATCAGCTCGAGAAATGCGGTTTGGTTGCCAATTATAGAAAAAAATATTGCTGAGAAAAACAGCTTCATTGCTGTAGGATATGCTCACCTCACCGGAAAATGTGGGTTGGTTACTCAACTTAGAAAAACCGGTTACAAGGTTGAGCCTGTTTATGATTTAAGCAAATAAAAATTTTAAATATTTTTTTGAAAAACGATTGTCGATTGATTTCAATTTATTTGGGGTTTTATCAAATGGCCACCGTTATTATTTTACCGAAAATAGATTCTCCATAATCAATTTAACTTTATTTACAGAGTTATTTTCTTAATGCTTTTTTTTTAAATTTGAATACAGTAATTTAGATTGATTTATTACGTTTACCTAAAAATTACACCAAATCTTAATACAACAAAAAAGTAAAAAATATGAGTTACGATTTAATGGTATTTAGAAAAGAAGCCGCTCCGACGACGAGGACTGAATTTATGAAATGGTATGATGAACAAACCGAATGGACAGAAGATCATGGTTATGATGACCCTGCAAACACTTCGCCGGAATTACAAAATTGGTTCTCTGAAATGATTAAAACTTTTCCTGCAATGAATGGACCGTTTGCAAGCGATGACGATGATGATAGCCCGTACGTGACTGATTATAGTATAGGAAATAATGTTATCTATGCTGCATTTTCATGGTCTTTAACTGAACAGGCTTACGATTTAATGTTAAAACTTGCAGAAAAACACAAAGTTGGTTTCTTTGATACCAGTAGCGACAACGGAGATATATTATTTCCAGACAACGGAAAGTTAAAATCTATTGACAATAGAACCAATACTTCTAGTGATTCGACAAACGAGCAGGAAAACAAATCTTGGTGGAAATTTTGGTAAACTTAATCATTCTGTAATTATGATTATCATTGAAAGAAATGAAATAAACTTCAAACGATACGGTTCACCAATGGATGAAAGAGATTTGATTTATCTGTTAGATAAGTATATTGAACCTACTTCTAACCCATTTTATGGCGACGAATACTGTACTTCTGTTACGTTAATTGACGGAACGCTTCTTCCCTGTGTTGCATTCAGACATCAACAGAAAACAATTGAGCTTATATACAAAGCATTGCACGAAAAACGTTACGGAATCAAAGATAAAAAACCTTGCGATACAGAATTTCTTCAAAAAGGAATAATTGAGCACTATCTCACTTCCGAAAACATTCTAAAGTTTGATTCTGACACTATAAAAGTTGAAAAATGCAAGTATGCAATGCCAGAAAGGGTTCTACAAAAAATAGTCAGCGTTCCCACACACTATTTTCTTGCAAAGTTTAAAGATGGAAGCTATGAAAATTTTCGGCGTGGTGAAGGACAGTTTTATGAACTTCCATTCAACAAAAGTTTAGATGACATTGTAGAAATATTTAATTCAGCATTAATGCTTCAAAATAATGAAATTATTGAATTGAAAGATTTAATGGATTGGAAGAATAATGAATCAAACTTAAAAACAATACATATTTCCAAACCTTATTTTGTTTGTTATATAGGTCATTCTAATTATAATGATTTTGTAGAGGAAATTGAGAATGTAAAAATAAAATTTCTGTAGATTTTTAAAGAAACAAAAAAAGAGAAACTGTGAAGTTTCTCTTTCTATTTCTATCCAAATTTCTTTTTCCTTAACCAGAAAAATAATCCTCCTAAAAGCCCAATAATTGCTAAAGGAAGAAGCAAATTAAACCACTGCCAATTAGCTTTTTCTTCGCTGATTCTGTGACGATCCAAAAGGCGTTCTTCAATATTTCTATTTCTCAGTTCCATCAGGTTGCTGTCGTCGAGAAGGTAATCTAAGGCATTTCTCAAGAACTGTTCGTTACCAAATTGTTCGTCGGTCAAACGGTCAACACCAAGAGGTAAAGCTTCGCCTTTATGGGTTTTATTTCTTCCCACATCACCATCTGCAATGACAATCATTTTATTTTCTGGACTTGTTGCTTTAAAGCCGGGATACGACTGTCTTTCGATTCTTGATGCATAAGCAGACGAGAATTTCCCTTCTAAAGCAACGGCAAAAATCTTTGGCGTGCTTGGTTTCTCCATTTGTCCGAGGCTGTCGACGCTGGCAATTTCGCTCAGTTCAACATAATTAGGAACCTGTTTTAATAAAGTTCTCTCACTTGATTCAAAAAGAACATTGGTTTTAAATTTCTTTCCACCCAAGGTATCGATAGAAGTCGGAAATTCAAACTTTACAGGATTAATATTTTTAGTAATCGGATTGTTGTTTTCAGCAATTCCCAAAGGAAAATATGGCCAAGGAAGACTCGTGTACTGAGGATTCCCTCCTACTTCACCGGTTACCAATTTCAGCAAAGCAAATTTCTTCACATCTTTTACCAAAGCCGGATTAATTCTCAAACCATAATTGAAGAAAAAATCGGTCATATTGATGTCAACCGGGAATGGCATTACTTTTTTTGATTTCGTCAGCGTGTCCATTTCAGCATTCACGGCATCAATCATCCAAAGAGTTTTTCCGCCATTCATGATATATTGATCCAAGATTAGTTTCTCGCCATCTGTAAATGCTTTCCTTGGTTTTGCGATCACCAAAGCACTCATTTGCTTTAATAAAGGTAAATCTGCAAAAGTAAGTTCCACATTGTTTTTTGGAATTACAGGACCTGCATCATAACTTTCTAATGCCAAATTCATAAAACCTTGAAATTCTTCGGGTCTTAGCTCATCTTGATTCACCAAAATCCCAACCTTTTTTCTTTGATTGGTGGAAACCGATTTGATATTTGAAACTAAATTATATTCTAAATTTTCAATTGACTTTCTGATCTGTTCATCCGCATTGATGTTTGCCTGCTGAACCACCAACGGAATAGAAGCTCCGTTTTGACCTTGTTTTACTACAGCATAAGGAAACAGGTAAATCTGTGTAATCTTTCCATCTTTATTATCCGGAAGCACAGAAGGCTGCATTCCCATTGCCATCAAGGTATCTTGAGACATTTTTGTCTTGATAGGATCGATGAATTTAAAATCTATTTTCGGATTGATCTTTCTGAATTCCTCGAGCATAAATCTGGTCTCGCTCTGCAACTGTTTAAAGCTTGCAGGGAAATCTCCTTCAAGATAAACATCTACAGTCACCGGTTTTTTAATCGATTCTAAAATTTTCACCGTGCTTTCAGAAAGCGTATATCTTTTTTCTTTGGTTAAATCCAATCGAATTCCTGAAAACATCAGGATGATGCTTAAAGGTAAAATTACAAACAGTAAAATTCCGAACGGAGATTTTAAGGATATCTTCTTCATGTTTTTACTTCTTTTTAGTGATAAAATGATTGGACAATGCTAATGTAAGGCCGATAACAAATACAAAATAAGCGACGTCTTTAAAATCAATCAGACCTCTTGTGAAGCCTAAGAAATGCTGATAAAAACCAATATTCTGAAGAATGAAATCTGCTCCGCCCAGCAATTTATAACTTGCCAGCTGCTCAATCCCAAAATACATAATGAAACACATGAAAACACCAAGCAAATACGCCATTATTTGATTTTGTGAAAGCGAAGAAGCTAAAATTCCTACTCCGGCAAATGTTGCAATCAGAATAATCAATCCAAAATAACTTCCGAACGTCATTCCTAAATCAATATTTCCTTCCGGAACGCCTAAAACGTAAACAGTGTATAGATAAATCAGTGAAGGAATCAGACATAAAATTCCAACTACCCAAACTGATAAAAATTTCCCGAAAACCAATTCTGAAACTTTCAGAGGTTGAGAAAACAGCCAGTTCAAAGTTCCGGTTTGCTGTTCTTCGGCAAAAGTTTTCATCGACAAAGCCGGAATGATGAACATCAAAAGCCACGGCACCAAAACGAAATAGCTCTGTAAAGAAGCCAAACCGATGTCAAAAATATTAGACTCGTTCTCGAAAAAAAACAGAAACAATGTCATTATCAGACTAAAAGCTGCAATGATCACCCATGCACTCCAGTTCCCGAAATAACTCCAAAGTTCTTTTTTAAAAATTGCTATCATATTCTTAGTTAGAAGTTTAACTTACTTTTTTAAGCAAAAAGTAGTAAGATTATATTTTGAATTAATTAATTTTAACGCAAAGTCCGCTAAGTTTTTTTAACTTTTATGCTGTTTTTAATTTCGCAAAGGCGTTCCACTCAGCAAAGAACTCAAAGTTTTCACTTCACAAAACTTGTATTCTAATTTTACTTTATACCTTTCTCTTTTTACTTTTTACTTTTCTTACTCTTATTGACCAATTTCACCGTCATCATGATCAAAAATACCAGAACGAAAAATCCGGTAATTAATTGCCACCAATATTCGATTACCGAAGATTTTAAAATGACTGTAAACACAACGAGGAATAAAATAAAAGTAGCAATTTCGTTTGCCTGCCTCAGTTTTATATTGGCTGTTTCTAAAGTATTTCCGTTAAGTTTTTTTAATTGGTTCACTTTTTTCCAGCACCAATAATGATAGATGGCTAAACCGATGAGGAAGGTTAGTTTTAAATGAAACCATGGTGTCTTCATCAATCCTGTATTTAGAAAAATCAAAAACAATCCACAAACAGCCATGATAATGCCAGCAGGAACGGTGATGATATTCCATAATCTGCGAGCCATAAAGATATATTGTTCTCTGAGGATTCTCTTTTTATCTTCCTCAAAAGCATCCGTATCTTTATAGTACACAAAAATTCTCACGAGATAAAAAATTCCCGCAAAATAACTTACCATAAAAATAATATGCAACGCCTTGATGATGGTATACAGCATCGTAAAAATTTGTGTGCAAAGATAATGATTTTGTGAATGAATCTTTTAATTAAAAGCCTTCTGAAAATGCGAAATTTGAATTTATTTTAAACATTACTTGAAAAATGTAAAGAAAAACCAGAAACATTTAATGTTGAAAAGAAATACTGTCAATTTTTTTTCCGTCAGCATATTTTTTAATGTAGCGGAGTTTACCGTTTTCATCATAATATTTCCAGTCGCCAAAGTAATACCAATGTCTTTGTGCATCGGAAATATCTAATTTTGACTGACCTCTTTCCATTATTTTTCCGTTAGAGTGATAAAGTTTCGTTTTTGTCACATCTTTTCTGATTTTATCTTTCTGATAAAGATTATCTTCAAAAGTGGTTTTCCAGACTCCAATCTTTTCACCCATTTTATACTTTCCAACAGCTGTCAATGTGCCTTGGTCAGCAGAATATTCTTCTTTCCACTTTCCGTTGCGCTTTTGCCATTTATTTTCAACTTTTACATATTGATTTATTTCCTTTGTTTTACAAAAAGTGCAAGACTGAGAAGTAAAAAATTTTTAATCATAAAAAAAACAGAATTTCCGTAAATATAGAAATTCTGTTTTTATTCTACAATTGTAGAACGATTTATTTTATTAAATAACTTCTTAAGAAATTACTCCCAATTCTTTTCCCACTTTTTCAAAAGCTACAATTGCCTTATCCAAATGTTCTCTTGTATGAGCTGCAGAAAGCTGCACTCTGATTCTTGCTTTTTCTTTCGGTACAACCGGATAGAAGAAACCGATCACATAAATTCCTTCATCCATCAACTTTTCAGCCATTTTCTGAGCCAATTTTGCATCGTACAGCATTACCGGAACAATCGCGGCATCACCATCCGGAATATCAAAACCTCTTGCTTTCATTTCCGTTCTGAAATATTCAGCATTTTCCATCACCTGATCTCTCAACGAAGTGTCATCTGAAATCATATCCAAAACTTTCAAAGCCGCACCCACAATTCCGGGAGCCAATGAATTTGAGAATAAATACGGACGAGAACGTTGTCTCAGCATATCGATGATTTCTTTTTTACCTGAAGTAAATCCGCCTAAAGCACCTCCCAAAGCCTTTCCAAGCGTAGAAGTAATAATATCTACTCTACCCATCACTTCGTTGGCTTCGTGAGTTCCACGACCTGTTTTACCAATGAAACCCGTTGCGTGAGAATCATCAACCATCACCAACGCATTGTATTTGTCGGCTAAATCGCAAACTCCTTTTAAGTCTGCAACAATTCCATCCATTGAGAAAACACCGTCGGTAACGATGATTTTGAATCTGTGATTTTTCTCTGAAGTGGCAATCAACTGCGCTTCAAGATCTGCCATATTATTATTTTTATAACGATATCTTGCCGCTTTACAGAGACGGACTCCATCGATAATCGAAGCGTGATTCAATTCATCTGAAATAATTGCGTCTTCATCAGTGAATAAAGGTTCGAAAACTCCGCCATTTGCATCAAAACAAGCTGCGTATAGAATCGTGTCTTCAAGACCTAAAAACTGAGCAATTTTCTCTTCCAATTGCTTGTGAATATCCTGAGTTCCGCAGATAAAACGTACCGAAGACATCCCGTAACCATGAGATTCTATCATGTCCTGAGAAGCTTTCATCACTTCCGGATGGTTTGAAAGTCCAAGATAATTGTTGGCACAGAAATTTAACAATTTCTTTCCGTTGGCTTCGATTTCAGCACTTTGCTGTGACGTGATGATTCTTTCTGTTTTAAAAAGACCGTCGTTTTCAATATTTTTAAGTTCGTTCTGTAGATTTTCAAGATACTTTTCAGAGATCATTATAATAATTATTTAGGTTCGCTAATTTAATAAAAAGGCTTTAAACTATTTACTTTTATCCTTTATTATTATAAATTTTGATTTAAATACGAGATTTCCATCAAATAGTCTACTAATTCAATAGGATAATAATTATATTTGAACTTTGAAAATCGATTATATGAAATTATCTCAGATTATACGAGCAAAAAATATAGACGCTGATGACTTTTTAAAACAATATATGAAAGCGGGGAAACCTATTATTTTAAAGGATTTTATAGAACCAGACAGTCCCGCATTTCAAAAATGGAATTACGAATATTTCAAAGAGATTGCAGGAGAAACAAAAGTCAATGTATACGGCAGCGAAATAGAATCTATTGATCGGGTTGCCAGTAAACCTGTTGGCGAAACTACATTTGCGGAGTATTTAGACTTAATTACAACTAAAATAACCGAGCATCGTTTATTTTTATTTAATCTTTTAAGTTTAAAACCTGAACTTAAGAATGATATTCATTATAAAGATATTACCAAAGGAAAGGTTTTGAAATGGCTGCCTTTTATGTTTTTTGGCGGACAAGGTTCTATTACAAGAAATCATATTGACATTGATATGTCGCATGTTTTTTTATCTCAATTTCAAGGCGTCAAAAGAGTGTGGCTGTTTCCGTGGGAGCAATCTGATTTAATGTACAAATTGCCATACAATTTTCATAGTTTAGTTAACCTTCAGGAGCCAGATTATGAAAAATACCCTGCACTCAATCATTTAAGAGGTTACGAAGCGGTCATTCATCCCGGTGAGACTTTATATATCCCTTCAGGTTGGTGGCATTACATTCAATATGAAACGGAAGGCTATTCTGTTTCTGTGAGAGCTCTTCCATCAAGTGCGCTTGAAAAATGGAGAGGTTTTAAAAATTTGGTCATCATCAGACATTTTGATAATCTGATGCGAAGAATTTTTAAAGATAAATGGTTTAATTATAAAGTGAGAGTTGCCAATAAGCGCGCTGAAAGAGCCATTGGAAATTTCGACAATTTTGATTTTTCAGTTGAACTGTAAAATCTTTTACAAAAAAAACTTTCCTTTTCAGAAAGTTTCTAAGCAGATTTATGAATTTTAGACTTTAAAATTATAATAATCGATGCAGTTACTCCTTTATAAATTTTAGATTCAACTGTTGAATGGTTATAAAGTAAACACCTTTTTCTAATGCAGAAATATCAATTTTCTTTTCTGTATTTCCTTTTTTCACCAATCTGCCATCAGCCGTAACAATATTGTAATCGGTTTGCTTTTTTAAACCTGAAATAAACAATTCGTCTTTTGCAGGATTTGGATAAATAGCCAACTGAGCTAATGTAGCCTCTGAAGTACTCAAAGTATTATCTTGTGCAACAGTAGAATTTTTTTCCAGAATCTGATACTCATAATTAAATTGTACGCTTGCGACCGGAAATGAAACCGTTTCTGTAAAATATTGATTGTTTGAAGTATTATTTAAAGCAAAATAAGCAACCTGCCCACCCGTTCCATTTACTTTTATAGGCAATGGTATGTCAAAAAAGCTTACTGACGCATGACTTTGAGTTTGTCCTGCTTTGAAAGTTACTTGATTTCCAGTCTGTTTCCATCTGATATCATAAGTCGGGTAACCCTGACCATAAATCCAGTCATTGAAAAAACCTGTAAAATCTTTCCCTGTAGACTGCAGCAACGAAGCATTTAAGTCTGATGTTTTCACATAATTATAAGCTAAATTTGGTCTTGCATGATAATCTTTTAAAGCTTGATAAAATACGGTTTCACCAAGAATCCATTTGATCATTCTTACGACATATCCACCTTTTGAGTAAGTCAATCTCCCATTAAAGATAGTACCCACACTTCCTAAGTTAGCGTCTGCAACATACACACTTCCACCGGTAGCACTGGTAATATAGTTTTTCTGATCAAGCAGATAACTTAAAAACTGAGCATTTGTCAACAATAGTTTTTCATTAGCAACGTGCTCACCAAATGTTGCAAAACCTTCATTTAACCAGATATCATTCCATGCACCACACGTTACTTTGTCACCAAACCATTGATGAGCAAGCTCATGTGCAATTAACTGTGTACTCCATCCACCCATTGATGACATGGTCTGGTGCTCCATTCCACCACCAGCGGTGAATTCCATGTGACCGTATTTTTCATTTCTGAAAGGATAAGGTCCAAAATACGTCTCAAAAGTATTCATCACAGTCTTTGTCCATTCAATATTTGCCATACTGCCTGCATTAGTAGACGTTCCAGGATAGATATAATTTACAAAAGGAAATGGCGGATTCCCCATCGTATCATTCAATTTAACGAAATTGGTAATGGAAAGTGCAACTAAATAAGCTGCTGTAGGATATTGTGTTCTCCAAAACGTTAATTTTTGTCCGCTTCCCAGAATTGTTTCGCTCATTAATTTTCCGTTTGATGCTACACTGTATTGGGAAGGAGTTGTTATCTTAATATCAAATCTTTCAATTTTATCATTTAAACTTTGTTTTGTCGGAAACCAATCTTGTGCACCGTAAGGTTCATTCAAAGTAGAGAGAACAGGATTTCCGGTTCCGCCTTGAGTATTGATGAAGAATGCATTATTATTCGTAGGAGGAGTTCCGCTGTATTGTATCGTCAATGAATCTAAAACATTGGCAGGAAGTGATGATGTAAAATCAATTTTCACTTCTTTGGTTGCCAACTGCTGAAAAGCTAAGGGCTGGCCATGAAAAGTAACTTGAGAAACCGTCAGTTGGTTCGTTAAATCAAAATAAATACTACTCATTGTTTGAGTTGGCTTGAAATGAGAAGTCACAGAACCTGAAATCTGTGCAACAGACGGATTCAATGAAACATCCATTCTCTGATACTGCAAATCGTAGTTTAATGTATTCGGATTGGTATTTCCAGTATTCATTTTTGCGGTAAAAGACTTCATTTCTTTTGCCATCAAGCCTTTCATTTCAATATTTTCCTGAGCTAAAACGGTTTGACATACTAAAACACCTAAAATTAGAAGATAAAACTTTTTCATATTATTATAATATACGATTGTCTACATGAAATGGTTTTGATTGAAATATAAATCAAAACCATTATCAACAAATTAGAGGTTAAAGATAAAAAAAAACCTTTCAATCTGAGATTAAAAGGTTTGTATATCAATTGAATTACTTTTCTAAAGATCCAAAGCCGGCTGAAGAATTTTTTCCATTTTGCTTTTTACCTGAGCAACAGAACCAGCATAATTGTTAACCAAGATAGAAAAAACTAAAGTTCTACCTGTATTCGTTTTCATATAACCTGTCAAAGCTTTCACTTTATTTAAGGTTCCTGTTTTTGCAAAAATTTGTCCATTTCCTTCGATTTTAAACATGCCTTTTAAAGTTCCAGTTTGCCCTGCAATCGGTAAAGAATCAAAATATGTCTTATAGTATTTCTGATTCATCAAAGAAGTCAAAAACTTCACCTGAGAAATTGGAGTTACATGATTGCTTCTAGACAATCCGCTTCCATCCATATAATTTAAACCTTCTAGATCGAAAGCTACATCTTTTAAATGCTCATTCACTACAATTCTACCAGATTCTGAAGTCTGATCACCCATTTTCTGAAAACCAACTGTTTTCAGTAAAGCTTCTGCCAATCCATTATCACTACGCTGATTCGTGTAATAAATAATATCGGATAAAGTTGGAGATTTGTAAGCAGAAATCATCTTTCTGGCTTCAGGAGCTGCGTCTGTCGTTTTTGGAGTTACTTTTCCGGTAACGCCTACTCCGCTCTTCACCAAAGTTGCTCTGAAACTATTGGCTAAAAATGCAGGTGCATCAGGAAGTTTAGTTGTTAAAATTCCATCGCCATCATATTTTTCAGCATATACCATTTGATTGGCATAAGGTGAAACGTAGAAATATTTTTTGTCTGAAGCTGAATTGTTTCCTTTTTTAACGATCAGTTTTTCGTTTGCAGGATTGATCTCACGGGTTGTACCAACCGGCAGATAGTAATTATTGTTTTCTAACCACACAACATTTTCCGGAAGTCTCGAAATGTTACCTTTGAAAAGCGCTGTCTGAATAATAATATCACCATTTACCTTTTTGATTCCCTCACGAGACATTCCACTCACGAAGTCTGAAACGATTTCTTTGTAAGACCAAGCTCCAGCTTTGTTGGTTCCCAACGATGGGTCGCCGCTTCCTACAATGTAAAGATTACCGTTCAAAACTCCATTTTCGTCGATTTCTCCTGAATATTCAAGCTGCGTCATCCAACGGTAATTTTCTCCCAACAGATGCAAAGCAGTTTCTGTGGTTAATAATTTGGTGGTAGAAGCAGGAACAAGCGGAGTATTTTCGTTGTACGAAGAGATTACCTTCTTCGTTTTCGGGTCATAGACTACAAATCCCCAAGTTGCATTTTTCAATACAGGATCTGTCATCATTGTGTTTAGGTTAACATCTACAAGTTCTTTAGGAGACAAAAAAGCTTTTTCAATCGCTGCTGCGGGAGAAGGTAAGTTTAATCCGCTTTTTTGACTTTCGAAATTTGGAGAATAAAGAACTGTAGATACGGTAGATTGAGCAAGGAAAAAACCAGTGGCCAAAACCGTAATACCTGAAATATACTTTCTGTAATTTATCATCAATTTTTTCTTTTTGTTATATTTTGGATGACATAAAAAACGATTAGTTAAATCTTTTCTCAGAATCCAAACACATAATAAACGTTCAAATGTAGAAATTATTGTTAGAAACCAACCTATGAAAGTATGATAAAAGCGTATAAAGTTTGTTAAATAGTGTTAAAAATCCACAAATACATCTTTTTTAATGCTTTGATATGCAGTGATTTCATCAAATTCTTTCAGACTTAATAAAACCAGACTTTTAAATTTTTCATAGTTTTTCCCTCTTGGAAGCTTCAATAAAATCTGAAATTGATACAGATTATTCAGTCTCGCAATCTGCGCTCTTTCCGGACCGAGAATACAATCTTCCGGCAGATATTTCCTTAAAATTGAACCTAAAAACTGAGAAGCACGATTGACTTTATCATCTTTAATGTGTTTCAGCTCAATCATGATTAATTTGGTGAAAGGTGGATAATGAAACTTCTGTCTTTCTGTGAGAAAATATTTATAAATCTTTAAAACATTATTCATTTTAATCAACTGAAAAACAGAATGATCCGGATTGTAAGTCTGAATTAAAATTTTCCCGTTTCCTGAAACCCTTCCCGCTCTACCAGAAACCTGAGTAATCAATTGATAAGCACGTTCTTCAGCTCTGAAATCCTGAACATATAACATAGAATCAGCTTTCGGAATGGCGACCAATTCGATATGATCAAAATCTAAACCTTTGGAAATCATTTGAGTACCAACAATAATATCAGTTTCCCGATCTTCAATTTTCTCGTATAATTTTTCGTAGGCAAATTTTTTCCGCATCGAATCGACATCCATTCTATCCACTTCATTGTCAGGGAAAATTTTTGAAACTTCCTCGTGAATCTGCTCTACACCCACTCCTCTTTCGTTCAGATTTTCAGAATGACATTTCGGGCAGTTTTTTGGTTTTGAAGCTCGCTGACCGCAATAATGGCATTTCATTTCGTTTGCCGCTTTGTGATACGTCAAAACAACGTCACAGTTTGAGCAGTAATTCACATAACCACAGGTCTCACACTCTATAACACTTGCATAACCACGGCGATTATGAAGAATGATGGTCTGATTTTTTTCGTCTAAAGTTTTTTTAATTTCATCAATCAGTTGCAAAGAAAAGTTCCCGGAAACTTTTTTGGAATCCTGTGCTTCTTTGAAGTTAATCAGTTCAAATTCAGGCAATTTCACATTCCCGAATCTTTCATTTAAAAAAATATAGTGTAATTTTTCTTTTCTGGCTAAATAATAACTTTCCACAGAAGGCGTTGCCGAACCCAAAATCACTCTCGCATCATAAAAACCTGCCAAAACCAAAGCAGCATCTTTTGCATTGAAAAAAGGCGAAACTTCTCTCGGTCTGTACGCAGAATCGTGCTCTTCATCAACAATAATCAATCCTAAATTCTGATAAGGCAGAAATAGCGCATTTCTCGTGGCAATGAGAATTTTAATATCATTATTTTTAATTCTTCGCCAAACCTCAACTTTTTCAAAATCAGTGAGTTTCTGATGATAGAAACCAAGTTGTCTTCCGTATTTTTTTTCTAATCTTTGAGTGATTTGTTTGGTTAAAGAAATTTCTGGAAGTAAAAACAAAACGTTTTTTCCTTCGTTGACACATTCTTCAATTTTTTCTAAATATAAATGCGTTTTTCCTGAAGAAGTGACACCGTGAATCAGAACATTTTTCTTTTCATCAAAAGCTTCATCAATTTCTGCTTTTGCTTCTTTTTGTGCCTCAGACAGTTCTTCTATTTCTTCAATTTCACCCTCGTAACTTTCGATTCTATCTTTTTGAAGATAATATTCTTCCACCAGATTTTTATCTGCCAAAGCTTTGAAATGTGAACTCCCAAAATATCCGTCCTCAAACAATTCCGATTTTTTAATGTGTAAATCAGGATGTTCAGTTTGCTTTTCAATAATATTTAAGAAAAGTTCTTTCTGCTTCTTGGCTCTGCTGAGCTGCAAAAGAATTTCAGTCAGATTTTGATTTTTTAAAACCTCATCTTTCACTTTTACGTACGCAACTTCTTTGGCTTTGTATTTTTCGGCAACTTTTTCATCAATTTCAATGTATTGTAAATCAATCAGAGAATTGATGGTTTTAATAATTTCTTTTTTCGGAATAAATGCTTCAATATCAGTCAAATTGATGAGCTGACGAATTTCCAAAGCCTGAATGAGGTACATTTCGTTGACATCGAGATTCTCAAACTCAATGACTGCATTGGGTTTAAGCTTTAAATACGTTTCACTTTCTAGTTTCAAAGAAGATGGAAAAGCAAAGCGATAGATTTCGCCCAAATTGCAGAGATAATAATTTGAAAGCCAATTCCAGAAGCTGATTTGCTCAGACGGAACAATCGGATATTCATCTAAAATGCTGATGACTTCTTTAGCGACGAAATTTTCCGGTGCCTGATCATGAAGTTCAAAAACAATTCCGGTGTAGATTTTTTTTCCACCAAACGGTACGAGTACACGCATTCCGTTTTCAATTTTGAAAGCGAGTTCTGCCGGAACTTTGTATGTAAAGGTTCCTTTTAAATTGAGCGGTAAAATTATCTGGGCGTACTGCAAGGGAAAAATTAAAATGTAAAATTAATTGTTTCTAAACAGAATTGCAATTTTTTAGTGAAGCTAAATTTTCAAACGCAAAACACGCTAAGTTTTTATTGATTGTATTGAGAATATTTTTAGTTTGATAAGGCGTTTCACTTAGCAAAATCAATCTCAACTTTTCAAATCAAAACAAGTTTGTCATTCCGGAGGAATCTCGATATAGATATTTAAAATCCAATTTTGCTTAGATTCCTCAGGAATGACAAACTTGACGCTGATTAGTCTGAATATTTGAAATAAATGACAAACGTTATAGTTATTACAAAATTTGAAAATAATGACAAAACTCCCAGCCCCGATTGAACGGCATGTTTGAGCTCTTTCCGAGAGATTCGG